>CAWBBG010000027.1:0-66983 GCA_963787025.1 uncultured Chloroflexia bacterium | reverse complement strand
GGCGCCCATCCTGGGCGTCCATCGGGCGATCATCAGCGCCACCCGCACCAACGCCGAGCTGTTCAACCTGGCCGACCGGATCGGGACCGTGGAGGTCGGCAAGGACGCGGACCTGATCCTCCTGCGCGGTGAGCCGCTCGACGACGTGGAGCTGTTCGGGACCCGGACAACGTCCGGCTGGTCCTGCAGCGCGGGGCGGTCGTCAAGGACACCGACGCGCGGGTGGCGCCCGCTACTTGATCTCGACGACGACGTTGACCGAGTACGTGGCGGTGAACGCGCGATTCCCGGCACTGTCCCAGGCAACGGCGTAGTAGCTCAGGACGCCGGTCTGCCCGTACGGTCCCTTCGCCACGGAGCAGGTCGTGGTACCGAGGCACTCCTGCTCCTTCCCCCAGAAGTGGAGTGCGCCGCTCGGACGGCTGGAACTTCACCCAGATCTGGATCTTCGCGATTCCGCCGGCGTCGCTCGCCGTGGCGGTGAAGGTGACGACGCTGGTCGTGTACGGCGCCGTTGGGACGATGCTGATCGACACGTGCGGGCTGGTCGTGTCCGGGGTGGGGGTGGGCCCCGGCGTCTCGGACGGGCTCGGGGATGGCGTCGGTGTCTCGGACGGGCTCGGGGATGGCGTCGGTGTCTCGGAAGGCGTTGGGCTCGCTGACGGGGATGGCGACGGCGTCGGCTCCGCTGAGGCGCGGGTATCCACGTCGCCCACGAACACGTAGGTCACCTCGCTCACCGTCCGCGTCCCGTCAGTGCCGATCCCGTCCGCGGCCAGCCGGTAGCCGCCGGCCGCACCCGGCGTCCAGCTCAGGGTCGCAATCGCGAAGCTCGTTGTGCTCCCCGCAGGTGACCCTGCGGCGCTCGCCGGCTGCGTGTCGACCAGGGCGCCGTCCACGTACAGCTCGATGCTTGCCACGCCGGACGCATCGGTCGCGTGTGCCGTGACGGTCACCGGTCCCAGCGGGAGCCGGCTGCTGCCGACCGGGTCATCGATCCAGGCGCCGCCAACCGTCCGCTGCGCCGATGCACCCCGCGCGACGATCATGAGCGTCACGAGCACGGCAATAAGGGTCGCGGCTCTGAGCGGCGACCGCGCGGCGACACGGAACGGGCGCATCAGCGGGCACTCACGGGTTGTACCCCGATGTCGTGAGGGTGACGGTCTGCGTGTACTCGGCCGCGCAGTTCGACGTCAGGTGGAAGGTCAGATGCGCTCCCGGCTCAAGGAGCACCCAGGATCGATCAGGGTGCGGGATGGCCTCGTAGTAATGCCAGTAGATGTATGCGTAGCTCGACTCGGTCCACTCGGCCGGCCGCGTCAGCCACAGCTGGCCGCTGTACGACTGACCCGGCTGAAGCTGAGGGACCGTGGCCGTGGCCGGCAGGAACGGAGATCCACGCACCGTGCCGGAGACATCGGTGATGGAGGCGCCCGGGCCCTTGTTCGGCTTGAGCTCGGTCCACGTCCAGTCGTCGAGCACAGAGTCGAGCGAGAAGGTGAGGTGGCACTCGGCGACCTGGTACGGATCGGATGTCCGGGTCACGGTGAACTTCACCGATGGCGGCTGCCACTGTCCCCGCGGATCCGGGGTGAAGACCACGCCGGGCCAGGGAAGCTGGCCGGCCGTCTGCGCCGTGGTCTGGCTGCGCGTCGCCACGACCTGCGCCACGACCGCGTCGATGGCGTCGGAGGCGAGCTCGTCGCAGTTGTCGAGCTTGGAGGTGACCGCGTGCGCGGCATCGGCGAATCCGCAGGCGTCCTGCACCCCCGGAACGCTCCCGGCAGCTTGCACGACGAAGGTCGAGAGCTCCCCCTTGCTGGCGGCCACCACGGCGTCGAAGTTCGGCAGGCTGGGCGGGATGCCGAACGAAGTGAGCGCAGCGTCGAGCGCCGTGGTGGCGATGGCCTTGCAGACGTCGTCGCTGGCGATGGCGCTGCACGGAACCGCGTCGAGCGCCAGCTCGACGACCTTTTCCTTGATCCAGGCGTACCCCGACGAAATTGCGTCCCACACGTCGCCGACAAATTCAACGAAAGCGTCGAAGGCGTCGGTGATGCTCCACCCGTCGTCCGGCGGCTGGTAGCAGAGCGGCTGCTGGCTGTCGCGGTACGCGGGGTAGTCGACGATCGGATTCCTGACGTAATCGCCGGTGATCTTGCTGACCAGCGCGCAGCGGGCGTAGTGCGGATCCGGTGAGCGCGGCAGGGTAACGCTCGCGCTGAGGTTCAGCAGGCCCGGGTCCGGAACCTCGGCGGGCATGCCCAGGTCGAGCGGGGGCGGCGGATCGACGACGTCCAGCGTGACCATGCCTGACGGCGGCGCCGGCGTCCCCCGGCAATCGGGATGATGCGCACGTAGAACCGCCCGGAGAAGCCGAGCAGGAACCGGCCGCGACTGAGCTGTGCGTCGGTGGTGGCCGAGTCGAACGAGCCCGGAATCACGGCACCGCCGGTGCGCGCCGCCCGCGGGGCAGACGCGCTGGCTGAAGGAGTCGCCGTTCCCCCGCCGCTGGAGGCCGCCCCGAAGATCGAGCTGGCGACCGATCCACTGAGCTTGGCGGTGTCACCGATGTCCGTTTGCGACAGGGGAGCGGAGACGAGATGCGGCCGGAAGTCGATGCTGAACTCGCCCGAGGTCGAGCCCGGGTCGACGGGCACCGTTCCGGAATCGACGAGAAACGGCGGCGCCAGGTCGGGCGTGCCACCGACCGGGTAGGGGAGGACCTGCCAGACCAGACTCCTGACATCGGCAAGCGAGGTGGACCAGGAGAAGTTGCGCGCATCGGGACCGGTCGAGCCCTGCTCCGGCCGCTGCAGCTCGTCGTGGGTGACCGGCTCCTGTCCGTCGCAGAACTCGCGCCCGCATCCGGTGGTGATCGCGTGGCGCAGCACGTCGAGCTTGGTGGAGAGTCCGATCGCAGGAGTGGCGCCCAGGTACCAGGTCGCCGACGCCTCGGCCGTATTCGACGACGCATTCGTCGAGGCCGGAGCCGATGGCGGCGCGCTCCAGTCGCCGGTTCCGAGCGATGCGAGCTGGCCGGCGCTCCAGCCCCACGCCTCGATGTGGAGGTGCTCCCCGGTGACCGCGGGAAGATCGTGACTGAAGTCGAATGCGCCGTCGGTGGGTTCGATGAACGCCGTGGGATCCTCGGGAACACGCTGGGCCGTGCCGCTGTCCTGCGTTACATACAGATAGGCCCGGTCCGGGTGAGGAGCCGGCATGAGCACACCATGGTCGAGGCTGAGGCTTCCGGTCCAGCCCGATGCCACGTCGCAGCTCTCGGGCGCGTGCACCATGACGGGCGTCCCGTAGGTCTCCAGGCTGGCGTTGAAGGCCGTCACGGTCAGCAGCGTATCTCCCGCGGGGAGCGCAGCCACCAGGCGTCCGGGCGTCCCCGATGATGCCGCGACGGTTCCCAGCGGGAGGAAGGTCGTCGCCCCAGGCGCCAGCGCCAGGAACGCGAAGCCGGTCGCGGTCCCCGGTTGGGGCGAGACGTCCACCGTCGCAGTACACCCGTCCACGCTCGCCGTGGCCTGGGGCGGCGGCAGGGCTGATGCCGGCGCTGCGGTCGGCCCGCCACCGGATCCGGCTGGCTCACCGAGTGTTGGTGATCCCGACGCCTGCCCCCCCGTGTCGGGGAGAGCGTCGCCGCCAACGGTGAGGCGAGCCGGATCGGACTGCGCCACGCGCCCGTCCGCGTCCACGGCCCGCGTGAAGAGGATGTGCTCGCCGGGTCTCGTCGGGTGCCAGTCCCAGACCGCGTGGAACGCGGGTGCGGAGCCGACCTGCCGGGTGGCCGCCACCTCGGTCGAACCGTCCCACAGCTCCAGCCATACAAGCGGGGCGGTCCCGAGGGCGTGCCCGGTCACCATCACGCTCTCGCCGGGATAGGCTGTGGCGGGGGCGGTGCGGCCGGACAGGCCGACGCTCGCGAGGATCGGGATCGAGGGGCGATGCGGAGGTGTGGCCGTGATGGCCGGGGCCGGTTTCGGGAAGGCGACCCACAGCCCCGCGCCGAGCAGGACGAGCGCGACAACGCCGACGATCACGAATCGACCGGCCGTGCGCTTGGGCAGCGCGCGCAAGGGGTTCAGGAGACCCTTCCTCCGTCGCGGGTCGCCCTCTCTCCTGTGGGATGACGGGAGAAACGTCGGCGACGCGTGCCAGTTGTAGCCCAACCTTAACCGTCTGGCAATAGTTCCATCGGGCCATTTGTGCACAGGCGCTACGAGAGGCGTTCTCTCTGACGCGCTTGGCGCCGGATCAGCGCCCGTCGACGAGGGTCGTGGTCTCCGCCACCGGGCCACGGACGGAGGCGGCCGATGGGGTGGCTCTCGTGCGCCGCTCGGCGGCGTCGATCCGGGCCAGCAGCGGCGCCGCACCCAGGGGCTCGAAGAAGGCCCGTGCCTCGTCGGCCGCGCGTCGGCGCTCCGCGGGCTCCATGGCGCCGGTCTCCAGCAGGTCGATCCGGCAGAGGGCGAGGAACGTCGTGAGGCCAAGCTCGTCCCACCGGCGCTGGGCGTCGGCGTAGAGCTGGCGCGCCTCGGCCGCACGACCCTCGAGCATGGCGGCTCCGGCCTCGATGGTCGTGCGCATGGCGTCGGTCCTGCGGCCGGGACGGGCACCCTCGTACGCCGCAAGGTAGCGCCGCGTCGCCGCGGGATCTCCCTCCCAGATCGAGGCCCGTGCACCGGCCACCGCCGCCTCAAGGCCGTGGAACCCGAGCGCCAGCGTCTCGTCGGCCAGGCGGCGCACGTCGGCGAGCCGCCCGTGGGCAAGACCGGCCTGGATCAGCACGCTGGTTGGAAAGAGCCGGTACTGGACGTCGTCGTACCCGCCGGCCAGCTCGAGGAGCTGCTCTCCTGCGGCTCGGACCTCTTCGCCGCGCAGGGCGCGGATGATCAGGTCGATGGACTCGTACCAGAGCCGCTCCCGGGCCTCGACACCCTGGTCCAGCTGCTTGCGCACCTCGCGCTGAGCCCAGTCCCAGTCGCCCACCGCGAACGCGCCGTCGCAGGCGTTGCCGAGCAGGTAGCGCATCGCCCAGGTGATGCCGAAGCGCGACGCTTGTTCGTAGCCTTCCTTGGAGACCTGGAAGCCCAGCAGCGGATCCTCGGACTCGAGGACGTAGCCAAGGTTCACGGCTGCCCGCAGTGCCTCGCCCAGCATGCCGTGGCGTTCCGCGATCGCCTTGGCGCCGGTGAGGGTGACGACCGCCTCGATCTGCCGGTTGATGTTGGCCAGCGCCACGCCGCGGGTGATGAGCGTCTGGACCACCAGGTCCTCCGCGCCTGCAGCCTCCATGGCTGCCAGGGCCCGATCTGCGACCTCGATCGCCTTGGTAGCGTTCGACAGGCGCATCTCGAGCGTCGCCAGCTGCATGGACAGCTCAATGAAGCCGGGATCCGCGGGCTGCAGTCCCGGTTCCGCCAGTGCGTCGACGAGGAGCTTGCGTCCCTGCTCCTGGTGCCCCTCCACCAGGAGCCCTGCGCGCCGCGCGATGGCGCGCCGTCGTGCGCCGTCGTCCCCGATCTCGGTGGCCAGCTCGATCACACGCAGGATGTGCGCTTCCGCCTCTTCGAGGTACGCGGCGTTGGCCGCCGCGTTGCCGGCGGCGAAGTGGAGTTCGAGCTCCTCGGCGGGATCGGTGACCGCCTCGAGGGCATCCTCCAGGTAGCGCTGGGCCTGTCGGAGCGACCCGAGCTCCGTTGCGCGCTGGGCGGCCGCGCGAAGGGCGATGCGTGCCTGGGTGGCGACGGCGGTTCCCTCGGGCCCTTCCGGCTGGGCGCGGTACGCGTCAAGGTAGTGCTGGGCCAGCACGCCGGACAGCTCCTCGTCGCCGAGCGTCTCGAAGTAGCGCGCCGCGGCGAGGTGCCGCGCGCGTCGGTCCTTGTGCGACAGGGTTCCGTACGCCACTTCGCGGAGCAGCCCCTGCACGAAGCGGAACTGGCCGCGCTCGGGCGAGCGTGGATCGTCGTCGAGGGAGAGCAGCTCCCGCTGCACCAGGTGACGGAGCACCGTCTCCGCGTCGGCAGGTTCCGCGGTCACCGCGGAGAGCGCCGCCACGCTGAAGGAGAGGCCCAGGATCGATGCATCCTGGATCAGGGTCCGCTCCCGCGGTGCCAGGTGGTCGATCCGGGCCGCGATGAGCGCGTGCAGGGACTCGGGGACCGCCATCTGGCTCAGGTCTCCCACGGGCGTGTACGTGTCCCCGTCGCGCTCGATGCGCCCGTCGTTCAGCAGGGTCCGAACGGTCTCGACGGCGTAGAGCGGAATCCCCTCTGCCCGCGCCACGATCGCCGCGACCACCGGGTCCGGCAGCCCGGGGACGATGCCGTTGAGCAGGGTGGCCATCTCGTCATCGGTCAACGGCGGCAGGCCTAGCGAGGTGAACGCGCGCTGCCCGGCTCCCCAGGTCGGCCGCCGGTCCAGCAGCTCGGAGCGGGCGAGGGTCATGATGTAGATCGGACGTCCACGCGCCCAGGCCAGCATCTCCTCGATGAAGTTCAGCAGGCCGTCATCGGCCCACTGGAGGTCCTCGAAGACCATGACCACCGTGTTGGCATCAGCCAGGCGCTCGAAGAAGGTGCGCCAGGCGCTGAACAGCTCGCTGCGCTCACGCCCCTGCGCGGCGCCGATGCCCAGCAGCTGGAGGAGCGGGCCTTCCAGGCGCTTGCGCTCGTCGGCGTCTGGGACGAACTGGCGGAGGGTCTCGCCCAGCCTGGTCCGAGTCTGCTCCTCGTCATCTCCCTCGCCGATGCCGGCGCGCATCCGCACCATCTCGCCCAGTGCCCAGAAGCTCACCCCGTCGCCGTATGACGGGGAGCGGCCCTGGTGCCAGTAGACCGTCTCGGTGAGCCCGTCGAGGTACTTGTGGAACTCCCACGCCAGGCGGCTCTTGCCGATGCCGGCCTGGCCCATCACCGACACCAGGCGGACGCCGTGCTCTCGCGCGGTGGCGTGGAAGAAGTCCTTGATGAGCCGCAGCTCGCTGTCGCGGCCCACGAACGGCGGCTCCAGCTGTTCCGCGCGCCCGACCCCGCCTCGCTTGGCCACCACCCGGAGCGCCCGGAAGGCGGGGACCGGGGCGGACTTCCCCTTGAGGGTGAGCTCGCCGGCGGGCTCGAAGGCGATCGCCTCCGACGCGGCGCGCAGGGTCGCCTCACCGACCAGCACGGTCCCCGGCTGCGCGGCGGACTGCAGGCGGGATGCGGTGTTCACCATGTCCCCGGCGACCATGCCCATGTCGGTCGCGCCCAGGGTCACCGCCGCCTGACCGGTCAGGACGCCGGCGCGCAGCGCCAGCTCCGGAACGTTGACCTGCTCGGCCAGGCGCGCCGCCGCGTCGACGAGCTCGAGTGCGGCGCGCACGCTACGCTCCGCGTCGTCCTCGCGGGAGATCGGCGTGCCCCAGACCGCCATCACGGCGTCGCCGATGAACTTCTCGACCGTGCCCCCATACCGACCGATGACCTCGCGGCAGGTCTCGAAGTACCCGTTCAGCAGGTCCCGGACTGCCTCAGCGTCCCGTGACTCGGAGATGGTGGTGAAGCCGACCAGGTCGGCGAAGAGGACGCTGACCGTGCGCCGTTCCGCGGTGGGGGCCTCCATGGGCGTCGCGGTGGCATCGGGGACCGGTGCCGTCTCCTCCGGCGCCTCGGCGATCGGCGACCCGCACTCACCGCAGAAGCGGGCGCCGGGCGTGTTCGGGCTTCCGCAGACGGCGCAGCTCACCACGAGCCGCGTGCCGCAGTCCAGGCAGAACTTCCTGCCGGCCTCGTTCGCGGCTCCACATTGCGCGCAGTTCATGCGGAAGCTGGCCTTCCCTGACGGTCGTGAGGGGGAAGTATCGGTGCCTCGGTAGTACCGGGTCAACGATTGTGGCGCGCGTCCTCCGCAGATCGGCGCCCGTGGATCGTGACGACCAGCATCGACTCCGCGCTCCTCACGGCAGGATTCCGTTGGGGGGAGCCTGCGGCGCGGCCTGGAGGCTGCCGGATGACTAGACTCACCTACGCTCGCCCGAATACGTCAAGGAGCACATTCGATGATCGTCAGCACCGCCCCCTTCGTCGCCGGCCACCGGATCGCCGAGACGAAGGGGCAGACCTTTGGCCTTGTCGTCCGCAGTCGGGGCCTCGGCGGCAACATCGCCGCCGGGTTGCGCTCGCTGGTGGGCGGCGAGATCCACGAATACACCGAGCTGCTGGAGGACACCCGTCGACAGGCGCTCGACCGGATGGTGGAGAACGCCTCCCTGATGGGCGCCGACGCCGTCATCAGCATGCGCTTCGACTCGAGCGAGCTCGGCAACACGATGACGGAGATCGTGGCCTACGGCACGGCTGTGACGCTGGTGGCGGACGCCAACGCGCCGCAGCCGCTCGAGTAGGCGGAGAGGAGCGAACCGTCCATGCTCCTTACCGTGCGATTCTTCGTCGCTGTCGTGGCGGCGCTGGTCTTCGTGGGTGGCCTGGCCGCCATCGCGTCCGGTAACCCGGCGCCCGGTCTGTGGGCCGTCGTTGTGGGTGCCGCGGGCATCCTCGCCGTCGTGCTGGAGCGCTCGCGCTACCGATCCGCGGCGTCCGAGCACACCAGCGGCGAGCCCGGCCCGGGCGGGGGCGAGCCGGCACCGCCTGGCCCGCCGTTCCGACCCACGGACGAGCGCTTCGTCGACCCGACCTCCGGGCGCCGGATGCGCGTCTACGTGGATCCCGCGACCGGAGAGCGCCGCTATTCCGCGGACATGTGACCGCCGCCGACGCCGATGCGCCTGAACCCCTCGCGCCTTTCGCGGGTATGTGTAGTGGACGCCCGGCGCTCGCCCGCCGCGGCGTCTCCTGCTGCTCGCTGGTGAAGAGGGATCCGTGCTGAGCTACGCCGTCCGGCGCATTCTGTGGATCGTCCCGGTCCTGCTGGTGGCGACCATGATCACCTTCCTGGTCATGCACAACACGCCGGGCAGCCCCTGGAACCGGGAGGGCCGGCAGATGCAGCCGTCGCAGCGAGCGGCGCTGGACGTGAAGTTCGGCCTGGACCAGCCCCTGCCCGTCCAGTACCTCAAGTGGGTCGGCGGCCTGCTCACGGGGGACCTGGGGCTGACGGTGACCGAACGCCCCTACCAGGTCGCCCGGCTCATCGGCAACAGCCTGTGGCCCACAATCCAGCTGGGTCTCATGGCCTTCGGCCTGGCCGTGGTGCTGGGGGTTCCCCTGGGCCTCATCGCCGCGATCCGCCACAAGACCTTCTACGACTACGCCGCGACCGCGGTCGCGATGCTGGGGATGGCCGCGCCGGCCTTCATGCTGGGAACGCTGCTCCAGCTCTTCCTGGGGGCCCCGGAGTTCCGGCCCGACGCGGGACCGTTCCCGTCCTTCGGTTGGGACGGCCCGCGGGCCTGGGTGCTGCCGACCATCGCGCTGGCCGGCCTGCCGATGGCGACCATCGCACGCCAGACGAAGGCCTCCATGCTCGACGTCATCCATGCTGACTACATCCGCACTGCGCACTCCAAGGGTCTCGAGGAGGAGCGGATCGTGCGCTTCCACATGATCCGCAACGCCATGGTCCCGCTCCTGACCATCGCCGTGCCGCTCCTGGGCGTGGTGATCACCGGCTCCATCGTCATCGAGCAGGTGTTTCGCATTCCGGGGCTCGGCAACCTGTACTGGAACGCGATTCGCTTCCGGGACTACACCCTGGTGATGGGGATCACCGTCTTCTACGCGGCCCTGGTGGCCGTCCTCAACGCGGCCGTCGACATCGCGTACGGGTTCATCGACCCGCGCCTGCGCGACCAGACCGCATCCGGCTGATGGCCCAGCTGGCGGCCGCGCGCCGGGCGCGGAACGAGCACCACGGTCGGGGGTACTGGACCGCATCCGTGGTCCGCCTGTTCCGCAGCCGGTCCGGCGTGACCGGCCTGGGCATCGTCGCCGGGCTGGTGCTGCTGGGAATCATCGGTCCCATCCTGGCGCCGTGGGACTACCGCGTGCAGGATCTCCAGGCGGTCGTCGCGAACAAGGGCCCGCTGCCGCCGTTTTCGCCCGGGCACCTGTTCGGCACCGACGAGCTGGGCCGCGACCTCTTCAGCCGGACGATCGACGGCGCCCAGGTGTCGATGACGGTCGCGATCATTGCCCAGGTGGTGGTGCTCCTGGTGGGGGTGCCCATCGGTGCGGTGGCGGGCTGGCGCGGCGGGCGGACGGAGACCCTGCTCATGCGCTTCACGGATGTGATGTACGCCTTCCCGGACCTCCTCTTCGTGATCCTGGTCACGTCGGCCGTGGTGGGGACCGAGCTCTTCCGCTGGCTCAACGGCCTGTTCATCGTCTTCGTGGCGATTGGTCTCTCGGCCTGGGTGACCATGGCCCGGCTGGTCCGCGCCCAGGTACTGAGCATCAAGCATCGCGAGTACGTCGACGCGGCACGGGCGATGGGGGTGCCCGGCTGGCAGATCGTGACACGGCACATCCTGCCCAATGCGATCGGCCCCGTCGTGGTCGGGGTCTCGGTCGGCCTGCCCGGAGCCATCATCCTGGAGTCGACCCTGTCGTTCCTGGGCCTGGGCGTGCAGATGCCGCGGGCATCGTGGGGAAGCCTCATCCAGTACGGCGCGGGGCACATGACCACCTGGCCCTGGCTCGTGGTGCCGCCCATGGTCGCCCTGGCGGTCAGCCTGGTTGGCTTCACGCTCCTGGGCGACGGCCTGCGGGACGCGTTCGACCCGGAGACCTCGCAGGAGCGGTAGACGAGGGTCAGCCCTCCGGGGCGCCCTCGTCCCTGGCCGCTGCCGCACCCTCGCCGCCGGCTGCCTCCGCCGCCTCGCCCTCGGCGGGAACCTCGCCCTCCGCGAGCTCCGCTTCCCCGGCCTCGACGACCGGCTCCTCCTCGATCCGCGGCGGCAGCACCTTGGCGACGAGCTCGTCCGGGTCTCCCAGGACCTGCACGTTCTCGTCGGTCAGGATGTCGCTGATGTGGATCGCCGCCTCGAGGTCGACGAGCGGTGAGATGTCGACCTCGATCTCATGCGGCAGATTGCCGGGCAGGGCGCGGACCTTGACCCGGCTGAGGTTCGTCAGCAGGGTTCCGCCGTTGAGGTCGATGGCAGGGGCGGTGCCGGTGAAGGTGAGCGGGATCTCGACCTCCATGGCCGCCTTCAGGTCCACGAGGAAGAAGTCGACGTGCAGCGGGTTCCCGGTGAGCGGGTTTCGCTGGACCGACTTGATGATTGCGCTCTCCGCGCGGCCCTCGCCGATGGTGAGCTGGACGAGGGTCGAACGTCCGACGGCGCGATACAGCTGCTCGAACGCCTTGGCATCCATCTCGACGGCGGTGGACCCTTTGCCCTTGCCGTAGACGACGGCGGGGACCTTGCCTTCCTGGCGAAGGCGGCGGTTCTGCTTGCCGAGCGCGACGCGCGCGTCAACGGCGATCTCGTTGGCCATGGGTGCTCAGATCTTCCTCGAAACGGCCCGGGGCATGGCCGGGCAACGTGCGATCACTTCGGGTGCGAGCCCGGATGGTACCAGCGGCTCGCGACCGCGGCAAGGCGTCGTTCCGGGCCACCCGGACCGGCGCCCGCCGATTCCTCCCTATAATCCGTGGGCCATGGCAGCCAACATCCTGGTCGTCGAGGACGAGCCAGCCGTCGCTCGAGGCCTGCAGGTCGCCCTCGAGCGCGAGGGTCACACGGTCTCCCTCGCCCCAACCGGCGAGGACGCCATCGCGCGCTTCGCCGAGCTGGCACCGGAGCTGGTGGTGCTCGACGTGCGTCTGCCGGGTATCGACGGGTTCGAGGTCTGTCGCCGCATTCGCCACGACTCGCGCGTGCCGATCCTGTTCCTCACCGCGCGCTCCGACGAGGTCGACAAGGTCGTCGGTCTCGAGATCGGTGCGGATGACTACCTCGTCAAGCCGTTCAGCATCCGCGAGCTGGCGAGCCGCATCAAGGCGCTCCTGCGGCGGGCCTACGGCGAGCTCGCCGACACCCAGACCGGCCGCGTCCTGCGCCGCGGCGACCTGGTGATCGACCTGGAGCGCCGCCGCGTCACCCGCGACGGGACGCGCATCGCCCTCACCACCACGGAGTTCGACCTGCTTCGCCACCTCGCGTCGAAGCCGGGTCGCGTCTACACCCGTGGCCAGCTCCTGGAGCTCGTCCGCGACTACGACGCGCTCGACCAGGACGAACGGACCATCAACGTTCACGTCAGCCACATTCGAGAGAAGATCGAGCCGGATCCCGCCCAGCCACGGTATATCGTGACGGTGCGCGGGGTCGGCTATGCCTTCTCCGAGGACTGACGCCACGGCCGGGTTGCTCCGCCGCCTCGACGTCCGCCTGGTCCTCTCCCTGGCGAGCGTCGCGCTGTCCGCCCTCCTGCTCTCGGGCATCGCCCTGAGCCAGATCCTTCCCGGGTACTTCGTCCAGCAGGCTGAGCAGCAGCTCGTCTCCGCGGCGGAGTCGATCAAGCTGTACATCACGAGCAACATGAACCAGGCGATCGAGGAGGGTCTGACGAACGTCAACGACCCCGAGCTGCGCGACAACGCGTATGTCAAGCCGGCGGTCTCCTTCGGCGTGCAGATCGCGAGGGCAACCGTCACCATCCGCGACCTGGGCAGCGGCTACACGATCAACGCCTCACCGGCCGCGGCATCGCTCCTCAAGCAGGGCCTGGCCCCGGATCCCGACGTCGGGAAGCAGGTCAAGCAATTCTCGATGGATCTGGCCCCGGAGTCGCCGGGCCAGCCCCAGAACCAGTTCACGCTGGAGGTCACCGTCTCCGACCCATACACATCGCGCGCCGCGACGCTGGACCAGGTGCGCGGGACCCTGGTCGCTGCGGGCGTGATCGCGCTCATCGGCTCGATCCTGCTGGGCTTCGTTGCGTCGCGGCAGCTCACAGGGCCCATCAGCCATCTCCGCATCGTCTCCGCGCGCCTGGCGCAGGGCCATCTCGAGGAGCGCGTTCCTCCCTCGGGCGTGGTGGAGATCGACCAGCTCGCGTCGCAGTTCAACGTGATGGCCGACCGCTTATCCGAGTCCCTGCGCCTCCTCGAGGCGGACAGGGACCGCCTTCGCGAGTTCGTCGCCGACGTCTCACACGAGCTGCGCACCCCGATCGCCGCGCTTCGCACCTTCACGGAGCTGCAGCGCGAAGGATCCGTGGACGAGGTGACGCGCCAGGAGTTCCTGGCCCGCTCCAGCGAGCAGCTGCACCGCCTCGAGTGGCTCTCCACCAACCTGCTGGACCTGTCGCGGATCGAGGCCGGCATCTTCCCGCTCGACGTCCGCGAGGGAGACCTGCGCGAGCCGATCCGTGCGGTCGTCGAGGCTCACGCCGAGGATGCCGACGAGCGGGGCGTCACCCTGACCTCCGCGGTGCCGTCGGAGCCGGTGGTCCTGCGCTTCGACCGCGAGCGGGTGGTCCAGCTGGTCGACAACCTGGTGGGCAACGCCCTGAAGTTCACCGAGCCCGGCGGCGAGGTCGCGATCGGCGTGGCCGACGCCCCCGAGGCGGCGGAGATCACGGTGCGCGACAGCGGCCCGGGGATCCCCGAGTCGGAGCTCCCGCGCATCTTCGAGCGCTTCTACCGCGGCACGAACGTCGGGGAGGCGCGCGCCTCCGGGTCCGGGCTGGGGCTCGCCATTGCGCGATCCATCGTGGACATGCACGGGGGCGACATCGCCGTGGCCAGCGTCGTGGGCAAGGGAACCGTCTTCACCGTCACCCTGCCGCGGAGCGCGGAGCCGGTCGCCGAGCCGGCGCCCGAGCCCACTCCTCCGACCCGCCGCGGCCGGCGCGATCCCGGCAGGAGCCCCGAGGGCGGGCCTGGAGCCGATCGGGCAACATGAATGAATCTTCACCTTCCGCGCTCCGCCGCCGCAACGGGCACGGGTGACGATCAGGAGCCCCGCATGACCCAGGAGCAGCGCGAGACCAATCCCGTGGAATACCAGCACTACGGCCCTCCGCCGAACGGCACCGATGCCGAATGGCAGCGGTCGGCGCCCGCGTGGTCCTCTCGGCCGCCGGTGCCCGAGCTGCAGCCCGAGCCGCGCCGTCCCGGCCTGGTCCCGGTCGTCGTGGTGGCGCTGGTGGTCGGCATCGTCTCCGGGTCGCTGAGCGCCGTCGCCGTCTCGGACCTGCTGCAGAACTCGACGGTGGGCACCGCCACGACTTCGGGCTCGAACCTGGTCAGCAACACCCTGCAGGAGTCGTCCGCGGTGATCGACGCGGTGCGCGCGGTAACCCCCGCGGTGGTGACCATCATCTCGCAGAGCGGGACGAACGCTGCCGGCAACGGTATCGGCTCCGGCTTCATCTTCGACGCGAATGGCTGGATCCTCACCAACCGGCACGTCGTGGACGGCGCCGACACGCTGTCGGTGCGCCTCAACGACACGCGGACCCTTCCTGCCACGCTCTACGGCATCGACACGCTAACCGACCTGGCGATCGTCCGCGTGCAGGCCAGCGGCTTGCCGACCGCACGGCTTGGGAGCTCCGCCAGCCTGCAGCCCGGCCAGGTGGCCATCGCCATCGGCAACCCGCTGGGCGACTTCGAGAACACGGTGACCACCGGCGTCGTCTCCGGGCTCGGCCGGCAGATCACCGCCGGTGATGCCGGGGGCGCGTCTTCCGAGGCGTTGAACCACCTGATCCAGACCGACGCCGCCATCAATCCGGGGAATTCCGGCGGGCCGCTCGTCGATTCGGGCGGCATGGTGATCGGTATCAACACCGCGGTGAACCAGGACGCGCAGGGGATCGGCTTTGCGATCCCCATCGACATTGCCAAGCCCATCCTGGCCCAGGCGCTCGGCGGCAAGCCCATCTCGCGGCCCTGGATCGGCGTCTTCTACACGGCCGTCACCAAGGGCCTGGCCCAGGAGCGAAACCTATCCGTCGACTACGGCGCGCTGGTGAGCTCGTCGGATCCCGGCCGCCCGGCCGTCTTCGTCGACAGCCCGGCCGCCGCCGCGGGTCTCAAGGAGGGGGACGTGGTGCTCACGCTCGACGGTACCCGGGTCGACGCGAACCACGACCTGTCGAGCCTCATCGTGCCGCACGCGCCGGGCGACACCGTGACCCTGACCATCCTGCGCAACGGCACCGAGCGCACCGTGAAGGTCACCCTGGGGACCCTGCCCAAGCAGACACCCTGAGCGCACCGGCCCCCGGGCGTGCGGCCCGGTGGTCCTGCGCTAGGTGTCCCGGGGTCGGCGGACGGTCACCTCGACCGACTCGAATGGGCCTGGCAGCGGTGCCCGCGGCTTGCGAACCCGGACGAGGACGCGGTGGGCAGCGGTGGACTCCAGCACTTCGTCGGCGATGGTGCCGGCCAGCGCTTCGATCAGGCGGAAGCTGCGCTCCTCGACGATCCGTGCCACGAGGCTGAAGATGGCCGAGTAGTCGACCGTGTCGGCCAGCTCATCGCTCGTCGCGGCGCGGTCGAGGTCCATCTCCAGCTCAACGTCGACCTCGAAGGGCTGTGGCTCCAGGCGCTCGTCGAGCGTGACCCCGTGGTGGGCCAGGAAGCGCATGCCGCGCAGGGTGATCCGGTCGGAATCGGTCATCGGGGCACCCTACTCCCGGACGAAGCGGACGATGGCGTCCGCGACGCGCACCGTGCGTGCCACGTGCGCGACATCGTGGACCCGCACGATGTCGGCTCCCCCGGCGATGGCCAGGGCCACGGTGGCGGCGGTGCCCTCCGCCCGCTGTTCGGGCGGCAGCCCGCCCAGCAGCTCGCCGATGAAGCGCTTGCGGCTGGTCCCCACCAGCACCGGCAGTTTGAGGGCCGACTTGAGCTCGCCGAGCCGATGGAGGAGCTCCACGTTCTGTGCGACCGTCTTGCCGAAGCCGATGCCGGGATCCACGATGAGCCGATGGCGCGGCACGCCCAGCTCGATCGCCGCGTCGACCGCCCCGCGCAGCCAAGCGACGACCGTCTCGAGCACGCCGTCCTCGTAGTTGGCGCCGTCCTGGTTGTGCATCAGGACGAGGTGGGCGCCGGCCTCTGCGGCGGCCCGCGCGGTCCCCGGGTCACGCCGGGCCCCCCAGACGTCGTTCACGATGGCGGCGCCCGCTGCCAGGGCGGCCTCCGCGACCGGCCCGCGGCTGGTGTCGATGCTGACCAGCGCCCGTCCCGCGAACCGCTCCGCCAGCGCCGCCACGACGGGGATCGCCAGCGCCTCCTCCGTCGCCGGGTCCACCTCGGGGCGATCGCCGTAGATCGATCGGGGCCGCGTCGACTCCGCGCCGACGTCGAGGATCTCAGCGCCAGCCTCGACGAAGGCGGCAGCCTGTGCCAGCGCCGCGTCGACGACCTCGTGTATCGGACGGTCGATTGGCGCCAGGCCATCGCCGGAGAACGAGTCCGGGGTCACGTTGACGATCCCCATGATCAGGGTCTTCTCACCGAGGTGCAGCTCCACGCGGATCAGCCCTCCTGCTCGCCGGTGAGCAGGCTGCGCACCGCGCCCACCAGGTACAGGGAGCCGGCCACCACGACCGGCTGGTCGCCGTGCGCAAGGGATGCCGCCCGACGCAGCGCGCTCTCCACGCCGTCGACCGCCGCGCCGCCCTCCCCGCCGATGGCCCGCCAGGCACGCAGCAGCTCCGCCGGCCGCCGGGCGTGGGGATCCTCGACCGCGGTGAAGACCGGGCGCAGCCCGGCGCCGGCAAGCGGCCGCAGGACGCGACGGACCCGCTTGTCGCGCATGGCCCCGAAGAGGAGCGGGCTGCGCGTGGCGCCCAGGTCGGCGAGGGCGCGAGCCAGGGCGGCCGCTCCAGCGGGGTTGTGTGCGCCGTCGAGGAGCACCGGACCCACGCCCGCGCGCGCCCCGTCCAGGAGCTCCAGCCGGCCCGGCCAGCGCGCGGCTTCGAGACCTCGTCGCACCTGGGCCTCCCCCACCCGGATCGCCGTCCCGCGCCGCGCCGCGTCCTCCGCGATCGCCTCTGCGACCGCGACGGCGACGGCGGCATTCGCCGCCTGGTGCGCCCCGAGGAGGCCGATGGCGACCTCGCCGAGGTGCGCGGTGGGAGTCGTCAGGTCGACGAGGATGCCGTCCCAGCCCACCGAGCGCAGGGTCGCCTGGTATGGCTGGTGGCGGCCTGCGCGGCGCAGCCGGGCCGCCACCGCGTCGGCTCGCGCGACGATAGGTGCCAGTCCCCGCCCGGCGGCCCCGGTGACCGCCAGGTTCCCCGGCTTGATGATCGCTGCCTTCTCGGCGCCGATACGGGCCAGGGTCGATCCCAGGTGGCGCTCGTGATCGTGCGAGACGTTGGTGACGACCGCCACGCCCAGGTCCGCGGCATTGGTCGCGTCGAGGCGTCCGCCCAGGCCGACCTCGATGACGGCCAGGTCGATGCGGCTCCGCGAGAGCTCCAGCAGCGCCGCCGCGGTGAGCGCCTCGAACTCGGTGGGCGCTCCCACCGCCGCGGCCACCCGGTCGATCGCGGGCAGCACCTCGCTCACCGCGGCGGCGAACCGATCGCGGGACACCGGTTCGCCGTCCACCGCGATCCGCTCGCGGTAGCTGACCAGGTGCGGCTTGGGCATGGTGCCCACGCGCTGTCCCGATGCCTGCAGGATGGCGCGTGCCATGGCCACCACGCTGCCCTTCCCGTTGGTGCCGGCGACCAGCGCTCCGCGCAGCCGGCGCTCGGGATGGTCCAGCTCGGCGAGCAGGCGCTCGATTCGCTGCAGGCCCAGGCTCATGCCGAACCTACCCCGTGCCTGGAGCTGGGAGACGGCCGCGGCGTAGTCGAGCGTCGCGGGCGGTGGGGTGGTCAGCGCGCGCTCACCCGTTCTCGTCCTCGAGGAAGACACAGTCGGGGAACTGGCCGGTGAGGCACAGGTCAGTGACGTATCCGGTGTCGAGATGAACACCGGCGCGCAGCTCGCATCGGCTCACGACACCCTCCTGGCGCATCAGGGTGCGGAGCATCTGTGGCGCCTGCACCGGGACGCGCCCCTTGCTGCCGTGGGTGAGGTAGAAATGCGGGCAGGAATGGCGCCGCGGCCGGTTGTAGCCGAGCGGCATGCCGCGCCGACCGATGTGCACGGTGAGCGGTTCAGCGGACCCCTCGAAGCGCTTTTCGGCGATCGCGCAGCGGCCCGGTTCGCAGTCCTTCCCGTCATGGCAGCAGGCACGTGCTGGCCCGATTCCCTCCACCGCCCAGAGCTCCCAGCACGGGCGGCGCAGGATGAAGGCCGGGCATCGGTAGCGGATCGAGAGGTCGCAGTTCTCGACCTCCCAGCACATCGTGCGACGGTCCCCGCTCCGACGGTCCTGTGAGACCGAGGCGCCGGTCTGGCGACGATCGGTCCCGGTCCGTCGATCGGTCTTGATGATCACGGGCAGCGCTCTCCTCCGTGCTCGGAGTGTAACGGCTCGGGACGCGCCCGTCGGCGCGGCGGCGCCGGGCCGTGTGGCTAAGTCGAGAGCCGGCCCTGCCGGGGCCGGCTCGTTGGGCCGTGCGCGTCGCGGGGTGGCCGCCCTAGAGATACTGGGACAGACGCTCCTCCATGGCCTCCTGCGGCATGTAGCCCACGAGGCGAGTCACCTCGCGGCCATCCTTGAAGACGATCAGGGTGGGGATGCTGAAGATGCTGTAGCGCATCGCCAGCTGCTGGTTCTCGTCGGTGTTCACCTTGGCGGTCTGCAGCTTCTCCGAGTGCGCCTGGCCGAGCGCCTCCACCACGGGGGAGACGAGCCGGCATGGGCCGCACCAGGGCGCCCAGAAGTCCACGAGTACGGGCTTCTCGGCGTTCAGAACCTCCGCCTCGAAGGTCGTTTCATCGACCGTGATCGGGGCCGTCATTGTCTTGGTCGTGTGCCTCCGCGATATGCCAACTGGGTCACTGGCAGTGCGGTGATGCTAGCACCGGACCCGTCCGGCCGAGCCGATGCCGCGCGCGATACCTACGGGTTACGGCCCCGGCATCGGCGTCGGCGTCGGGGTGGGCACCGGCGTCGGCGTCGGGGTGGGGGTGGGCACCGGGGTCGGGGTGGGGGTTGGCGACGGTGACGGCGTCGGGGTGGGCTCCGGGCCCTTGCTGAGCCAGATGTCGACCTGCGAGTTCTTCGGCACGGTCTCGCTTTCGCCCGGCACGGAGCGTGTCACGGCGCCCTCAGGCTGGTCGGCCGAGTACTCCTGGTTCACGTTGCCCAGCTGGAGGCCCACGCCGTTGAGCGTGGCCTGCGCCTGCGCGCTGGTCTGGCCCACCAGGCGCGGGACGCTCACGGTCTCGGTTCCGGCGGAGACGACCACCGTGATGGTGTCACCACGGCTGACGGCCGACCCGGCGGCCGGATTGGTGCTGATCACCTCGTCGACCGGGATCCTGTCGGAATTCTGGGTCTGCTGATCCACCAGAAGTCCACGCTGGCTGGCATCGGCCCTTGCCTGGGTGATGGTTCCTCCGACCCAGTTGGGCAGGTCGAAGGTGGCGACCGATGGCGCGGGCGTGCTGCCTGGGCTCAGGGCGGCCCAGATCTGCGCCCCCAGGAAACCCATGACCCCCAGGAGCAGGACTGCCAGGACGGCGAGGAGCCAGATCCACCACGGCTGGCCCTGCTGGCGGGCGGGCCGCGCCTGGATGCGGGGTGGGCCTGCATACGGAGCCCGGTCGGAGGGGCGTGCGACGGGCGGCGGAACGTAGAGGGTCGGCTCTCCGGCAGGCGGCAGCGCGGCGGGCGGCGGGGGCAAGGTGCCCACCAGGCCGGCCGGTGCGGACCCGGGATCCTGTCGCCAGGTGCGCAGCGCCTCGGCAAACGAGCCCGCATCCGGGAAGCGCCGGGCGGGTTCGCGCTCGAGGGCGCGGCGCAGGACCGCCTCCAGGCCGGGCGGCAGCGGGACGCCCGCGACCAGTGGCCGCGGCGGATCGTCGGTGAGCCGCTTGAGCGCGACCCCCGCGGCCGAGTCGCCCTCGAAGGGGCGACGGCCGGTGAGCATCTCGTACAGGACGATGCCGAGGGCGTAGACGTCTGACCGCCCGGTCACCTCGTCGCCGCGCGCCTGCTCCGGGCTGAAGTAGTGGACGCTGCCCAGGGTGGTGCCGGTCACCGTCATGGAGGCCTCCGCCACGGCACGCGCGATGCCGAAGTCGGTCACCTTCACATCACCCTCGTCGGTGATCAGGATGTTCCCGGGCTTCACGTCGCGGTGGACGATCCCGCGCCGATGGGCGGCCTCCAGCGCGGACGCAACGGCGATCGCCACCTGGACCGCGTCGTCGGTCGAGATCCGGCCGCGCTCGCGCAGGATGGCGGCCAGGTCCTGCCCGTTCACCAGCTCCATGACGATGTACTGCGTCTCGCCGTCCGGGTCGGTGCCGTAGTCATAGACGCTGACGATGTTCGGGTGCGAGAGCGAGGCGGCGGCCCGCGCCTCCTGCCGGAAGCGCCCGGCGAATCCAGGGTCGGCCGAGTACTGCGGGCGGAGGATCTTCACCGCGACCTCGCGGTCGAGCTGCTGGTCGACCGCGCGCCACAGCGTGGCCATCCCGCCCTCGCCGAGGGGGGCCTCGAGGCGGTAGCGGCCTCCGATCTCCCGGCCGATCATCTCCACGCGATCAGTCCTCCCATGTGCCGCCCCGATGGGGACGGTCGGGCGATCCTATCGGTTTCTAGTCTCGCAGGTCGAGCCCGCGGACGAACGTACGAAGCTCGTCGGCGTCGTCGGACTGCAGCGAGAGGGCGATGGTCGCCTTCAGCCACCCCAGCCGGGTCCCGGCGTCGTGCCGTTCACCGGCGAACTGGTAGCCGAAGACCGGCTGCTCATGGCTCAGGGCGCGGATGGCGTCGGTCAGCTGGATCTCGCCGCCCGCACCCCGGGTCGTCGTCTCCAGGATGTCGAAGATCTTGGGGGAGAGGACATAGCGGCCCAGCACCGCGAGGTCGGACGGTGCCTCCCCCACGGCCGGCTTCTCGACCAGGTCCTCGATCTCGATCAGGGGCCCCTCCTCGTGCCGGGGCGCGGCGATGCCGTACCGGCTCACGTCGTTCGGGGAGACGCGCTGCAGCGCGAGCACGGAGCCGCGATGGGCGTAGTGCGCGTCGATCAGCTGCGCGGTCACCGGTGGACCGCCGGGGTTGAGCATGACGTCGTCGGAGAGCAGCACGGCGAACGGCTCGTCGCCGACAAGCTCCTTGGCCATCAGCACCGCGTGACCCAGGCCCAGCTGCTCCTTCTGGTGCACGAAGGCGATGGTCCCGACCTCGCTGATCCGGCGCACGGCCCGCAGCATCTCGATATCGCCGCGCTCCTCCAGCCAGCGCTCGAGGGTGGGGTTGGAGTCGAAGTGATCCTCGATCGCGCTGTGTCCGGTGGCGATCACGATGATGATCTGCTCGATCCCGGACGCGACCGCCTCCTCGACGGCGTACTGGATGATTGGGCGATCCACCAGCGGCATCATCTCCTTGGGGGTCGCCTTGGAGGCCGGGAGGAAACGGGTGCCGAAGCCTGCCGCGGGCAGGACGGCTTTTCTGACACGCACGATGAAGGGCTGTCTCCTTGTTGCTCAGATGGCGGAACGGCGCCCTCCGGAGCGAGTCACGCGGCTCCGGTGCTCAAGGGGCTCTCGGGGTTCCTCACGGGGGGTGAAGTATACCCGGGTACGTCGCCCATGGCCCTCGACGCTCCGGCCGGACCGATGGCGCGCCGCCGGCGGGCGGCGCGCGACGCTACAATCGGTTTCCGATGCTCAAGTCGCTGGTTCGCACCCTCAAAGGCCCCAGCCGCGATCCCCGGATGGCGCTCATCAGCCGGCCGCTGCCGCGCGGCCTGCTCGACGAGCAGGCGCTCGCGGCGATCGACATCGCGCTGCGCCGCAACCCCGATCCGGCCTACCTGGTCGAAACCCTGCCGGACGCGCTGCGCGAGGTGACCGGCCACACCTACGAGGTGCTGGACCGCTCCACCCGGGACGTGACCTCGACCTACACGAGGACCATGGTCATGATCCGCGACGGCAGCGTGGGTCTCTGGCCCGGGCACGCGGCGCGGGCGTACCCGCTCCTCGCCCAGGATGCGCGCCACGAGGAGACCCGGGCGGCCATCATGGAGGCGGAGGGTGCCGACGCCCCCGCCCGCAAGGCCGGGTGGGAGCCGCCGCCGCCCGCGTCGTCGGGCAGCGCCACGCCCGCCCCGGATGCTGGGGAGCGCGCCTGATGGGCCGCCAGAACGTCCCCCGGGACCAGTGGCTGGAGATCGGCTCCGAGTGCCCGCACTGCGGCGAGCGCCTCAACGAGGCCTGCGTCACCTCCTGGCGGCCACTTCCAGAGGATCCCAAGCTCCTGATCATGACCTGCCCCAACTGCGGCGATCGCGTCGAGATCAACCACATCTGACGAGGCGGTCGCGAGGATCGTTCGCCCAGCGACCCGTATGACCGTCGGCGGCGCCCGGTCACGTATTCCACGGTCGCACGGCTCGTCCATCAACCCGTATGACCGTCGGCGGCGCCTGATCACGAATTCGACGGTCGCACGGCTCGTCCGGCTGACCATCGAGCGCGCGTGGAAGGAGCCCACGGGCGGGGGAGGCGTGGTACCCCCAACCGGATTCGAACCGGTGATCTCCACCTTGAAAGGGTGGCGTCCTAGGCCTCTAGACGATGGGGGCGCCGGGGCGAGCCGGGCTTGGGCGATCGTCCGCCTCGCGCACAGATCGTACCGCGCTCAGCCCAGCCCGAAGGTGAGCACCAGGATCACGGTCGCCGCCAAGGCCCCCGCGGCGGCCACGATCGCGAGGCCCCCCACGGTGGCGATCGCCGCGGATCGACCGTTGTAGCCGCTGCGCCACGAACGCTGGGACCAGATCCAGGCCTCCACGAAGATGAGCACGCCGGTGACGATGCTGATGATCCCGGCGGCGAGCAGGGACAGGACGGAGACGTGCGTGTCTCGGGCCAGCAGGGCAACGGCGATGAGGGCGCCGACCACGATCATCGCCACCACGCCGACCACCAGGTACCGGACGAACGGATGCATCTGCTGCGCGATTCTAGCGGCCACGCCGGACGGGGCAGGCGGACGCCCTCGGCGGTGATCGGTCAGAAGTCGGCGAACCGCTCTTCCTTCCAGGGGTCGGCGCTGTTGTTGTAGCCGTTGCGCTCCCAGAAGCCGAGCCGGTCCTCCGTCGCGAACTCGATGCCGCGCAGCCACTTCGCGCTCTTCCAGAAGTACCTGCCCGGCACGATGGCGCGTAGTGGGTATCCGTGCTCCGGCTCCAGCGGCTCGCCGCCGAAGCTCCAGGCAAGGAGGCACTCCGGCTGCATGGCGATCTCGAGCGGCACGTTGGCGGTGTAGCCGGACTCCGCGTGAAAGATCACGAAGCACGCCCCGGGCTTCGGTTGGGCGACCTCCGCCACGTGGGTGAAGGGAACGCCCTCCCAGCTGGTATCGAGCTTGGACCAGCGCGTGACGCAGTGGATGTCCAGGGTCACCTCCGCGGTCGGCAGCGCGCGGAACTCCGCCCAGTTCAGGCGGAACGGGCTCTCGACGTCGCCGAAGACCCGGAAGTCCCAGCCGGACAGGTCCGGGTACTCGGGGGTCCGTCCGAAGTGCAGCACCGGGAACTTCTCGGTCAGCACCTGCCCGGGCGGGATGCGCTTCAGGAGATCGGGGTCACGGGTCCGCTTCTGCCAGGGGAGCACGGCGGAAGCAGAGCACGGACCGATGGTGCCCGTCAACACCTGCGTCGGTCCCGGCGCTGCCACCGGGCCTGCTAGGATCGGCGGACCATGAACGCGTTCGCTGCCGACCCGTTCGACGCGGCCCTCCCGCGGGTGAGCCTGGACCTCTACACCGCCGCCTACCGGGTCTCAGGCTCCACGGCCACGCGGTTCTCGCGCGTCGGCGACATCCTCAACCAGGTCACGTCGACCCACCTGCTGGTGGAGGAGGCGACCGTCTCAGAGTTCGCGGACCCGACCGCGACGCTCGGCGCGCGCCAGGTACATGTCGCGCTCGACGAGGTGCTCCTCTGCGTCGCGGCCACGGAGGGAACCCCGCGCCCCGAGATGCGCATCCCCAAGCGAGCCGTGAAGGCCCAGATCGGGGTCCCGCCCTTCCGGGTGACCGGCACGATCCACGTCCCACAGGGGAGTCGCCCGGTGGACGGGCTGCTCAACGCGGCGGACCGGTTCGTGACCGTCACCGATGCGGCCATCGTCTCGGCCGAGCATCCGGAGGTTGCCCGGTCGGTCGAGGCGGTCGCCGTCCAGCGCCGCCACGCCCATGTTCTCCTGGTCGCCGACGATGAGCGCCCTGACGAGCTGCTCGCGGAGATCCTTGACGAGCAGACGGCCAGGGGCTGGCTCACGGCGCGGGATGCGCGCGACCACGGTCGAGAGGGTCCCGCGGGAACGCAGGAGGGATAGACCCCGTCAGCTGGCGTGGTGGGTGAGACGGGTGTCGTCGGCCGCCATCGGCCCGTTGCCGCCACCGGCCCGGGACGCGTCGATCACTGCCTCTGCGAAGGTGATGACCCGCTCGGCGTTCATCCGCTGGACCCGTCCCATGCCGTTCGCCCACCACGGCACGTTGTGGATGGTGATGATCTCCGGTTCCGGCTCTTCGAGGACCAGCCGGCTGTGCCGGTCGGGAAACGCGATCGCCGGCTCGATGGGCAGGTTCTCGTGGCCCGCGCCGCGGGCCCAGGTCGCCACAGCGTTGCGGGCCGCGGTGCCCTCGAACGAGGGGTTCGTGATGCAGGGGATCCAGCCCCTGTGTCCGCGTGCGTCGAAATCCCAGCCGTGCCCTCGGACGCGGTAGCGGCCATGCCAGCGCCGGACGATCACGGTGCGCACGCCCGGCGGCCCGACCAGGAGCGCCTCGACCTCCGCGGGGACCCCGGGGAGGCGCGGGCTGAGGAGGAGCAGATAGGCGTCGTCGAGCGAGCCGGAAAGGAGGCGGACCAGGTCCTCGGGTGCGCCGCTGCGATGCAGGCGGACCAGCTGCCCCAACCACCCGGCGCCGACGCCCAGTGCCAGGGCGGCGACGATCGCCAGGAGGGCGCTCGCCTCCGGACGGCGCGCCGGGGCAACGATGGCGAGCACCGAGGAGACGCCGCCCACGGTGAGCATCAGGGCGGCGAGGACGGCCGGCCCGCGCCGAAGGACGTTCGTGTCAGCCAGCCGGATCACGCGCATGGGCGGTTACCGCATCCGGTCAGCGCGAAGCCCAGCGTTCCGACGGCGCCTCGACGGCGTCCGCCACGGCGTCGCGGAACCGATCGATGTCGAACGGCTTGGCCAGGATGGGACCCAGTCGCTCAAGCTCGGAGAGCCGGCTATGGGAGACCGCGCTGACGAAGACGGCCGGGATGCCGGGCCAGGTCTGACGGAGGAGCTCCGCGATGTCGCCGCCGTCGCCGTCGGGCAGCATGACGTCCACGACCAGGACATGCGGCAGGGCCACCGCCATCAGATCCCCGAGCTCCACGATCCGTGAGCAGGTGACCACGGTGTAGCCGAGCTCGCGGAGCAGGTCGGCCTCGAGCGCGGCGATGTCCGGATCATCCTCGAGGACATAGGCGCGCAGCGGCTCCTCCTCGACGGAGGCACGGGTTGCGGGCAGTGTCATGGAGAACGGCGACGCGGTCATGAAGAGAGTGTGGCGGCCGCGCACCGTCCGCGGCAATGGCGGAATGGGCCCATCGGAGTGGTACCTCCGGCGTACCGGGGTCCGGGGCCGGCACGCTCGACCCGACCTTGACGGAGGGTCCGGATCGCTTGGTGCGCCGGTGTATAGTCACCGCCCGCGCCGTCCCCACGGGGCCATGCGAGGGCGCGGCCGCGAAACGCGAGGGACGAACGATCGATGGCACGATCGATGTGGCGGGGGGCGATCCAGTTCGGACTGGTCACCATCCCGGTCAAGCTGTACCTGGCCACCGAGAGCACCAGCATCGGCTTCAACCTGCTCCACGCCAGCTGCCTGAACCGGATCCAGATGAAGATCTACTGCCCGCACCACGACGAGGTGATCCCGCGCTCGGAGACGGTTCGCGGCTACGAGTGGAGCAAGGGCAAGTACGTCGTCGTGACCGAGGAGGACCTCGCGTCGGTCCCGCTCAAGACGGTCCGCGCCATCGAGATCGAGAAGTTCGTCGATGCCCGCGAGGCCGATGACTCCTCCGCCCGCTTCGTGAAGCAGGAGTACTACCTGGAGCCGGACGAGATCGGCCGCAAGGCCTTCTACCTGCTCAAGGCTGTCCTGGCCGATGCCGGCAAGACCGCCATCTGCAAGATCGTCCTCAAGGACCGCGAGCAGCTCGCCGCGCTCAGCCCGCACGCGAGCACCATGCTGCTCACCACCCTGCACTGGCCCGACGAGGTCCGCGCGCTGGACGAGCTGACCCTGCCGGAGGACCAGGTCGAGATCAAGCCGGGCGAGCGCACCATGGCCGAGCAGCTCGTGGCGAGCATGACCGGCGCGTTCGACGCGACGGAGTACCGCGACGAGTACCGCGAGGCGCTGATGGGGGTGATCGAGGCCAAGGTCGCCGGCGAGGCGCCACAACCCGCGGCGCATGCGGAGCCGACGCATATCGCAGACCTGATGGCCGCCCTGGAGGCATCGGTGGCGAAGGCGCGCGAGGGGCGGCGCGCGTCGCCGGCCGAGAAGGGCACGAAGCGAACGCCGAAGTCCGCGACGTCGCGCGGTCGCGCGAGGCCCGCATCGGCTCGGAAGGCAACCACGGCGGAGGAGAAGCGGCCGGTCCGCCGGCGCAAGACCGCGTAGCCTTTCGGGCGTGACCAACGACCAGCTCAGCCTCCCACTCGAGACGAACCGAACGACCGCGCAGCTACCCGAGCGCCTGCGGCCGATGCAGGCGACGACCGTGGACGCGCCCTTCGACGACCCGGCGTTCTGGTTTGAGCCCTGGTGGCCGGGCGTGCGATGCGTGACGTTCGTCGAGGGCGGCCGGCTGCGTCTCCAGGTGGCCGGGCTCTCTGATGCGCTCGCGTCGTTCCCGGAGCTGGGCGACCTCTCTCGCCAGCTGACCGCGGACGGCGTCGTGCTCGACGGGACCCTCCTCGTGCTCGACGAGGCGGGACGGCCGGACGGTGGGCTGCTCCGGCAGCGGCTCGGTCGCGGGTCGCGGGTGCGCCGTTCCCCGGGGCGTCCCGCCTACGTTGCGTCCGACCTGCTGTGGAGCGGCGGTGCCTCCCTGCTGAGCCGGCCGTTCTCCACGCGGCGGGCGCGCCTGAACGAGGTGCTGCCCCCCGGTGACCGCGCCATCGTTGGGCACGGCTACCCCGGGGAGGGGACGCTGGTCGCCGAGGCGCTCGCGCTGCTGGGCATCGAGGGGCTGTCGGCGCGCCGCCTCGACGCACGCTACCGCGGCGGTCCCGGCGGCGACGCCTGGCTGCGGGTTCCCGTCGTCCCACCCGAGCCGCGTCCCCGTCCGACGCTGGCCCTGCTGCTGCGGCTGCCGCTCGAGCGCGGCTGACCCGTGCGCGGCTGACCCGTGCGCGGACCGTCGGTCAGGGGGTCGGGAGCAGGGGTTCGAGGATCGCGGGCCAGGGCGTCTTCGGCAGGAGCCGCTCGGCGTTGCTGATCAGGCCGTCGCCGGGATAGGGCCGGAACGAGGCGATGTCCCAGACCATCCTGCGCGGCGCCGATGGTCCGGTCGCGAGCGGGCCGCCCCGCAGCGCAGCCCCGGTCTGCGCGGCTCGGGTCGCGTCCTCGCCCCAGTGCCGCTGCAGCAGGACCGCGATGTCCCAGGTCATGACGTCCGCCGGGTCCATGCGCTCGGCGGCGGCCAGCGCATCCGATGCCGCGCGTCGGTCGCCCAGGATCGCGTAGGCCAGGGCGCGGATGGCAGGCACCGTGTAGCGCTCCGGAGAGATCGCCTCGCCGTTCATGCGACGCGCCACGAGCAGGTCCAGCGCTCCCGTGGTCTGGTTGACCTCGGCCGGGATGGTCGTGCCGGGATCGACGCGGCGCGGCCACGACAGGGTGAGCGTCGTGTCGACCGTGGTCAGCATGGAGCGGCGGTAGGCGGCATCGGCCAGCGCGTGCTCGCCCAGCTTCTCGTAGACGATGGCGGCATTGATCACCTCGCGACCCCCGACCGCCGCATAGGCGACTGCCCGTCCGGCCGCGGTCAGCGCGCAGCCGCGGTCACCGGCGGCCTGGCACAGGATCGCGAGGTTCGCCCAGGTCGCGGCGTCGCCCGGATTCAGCTGCGATGCCCGGCGCGCAGCGCCGAGGGCCAGGGAGGGGTCTCCGGCGTAGTCTGCGGCGACCGCCAGCGACTTGGGGCCGGCCGGATGCCAGGGATCGAGGCGCACCGCGAGTTCGTAGCCCGCCTCGGCGCTCGACCATTCGCCCGCCCAGGCGTGGTCGGATGCCACGCGATAGACGATCCCGGCCGTGTCGACGAGGACGGTGGGGACGACGAGGGCGATGGCGCCCAGCCCCAGCGCGGCGACGGTGAACGCGGTGAGGGTGCGGCTTCCGCGCCGGATCGGCGCAGGGCCGGCGGCCCCGCGCAGGGGTGCCCAGCGGATCGCTCCGGCATCGTGGAGTGCCACGGCCGCCAGGAGGAGGACCAGGAGGTCGAAGCCCGGCACGAACGTGAGATCCTCGAACAGGCCGGCGACCGCGAACCCGATGAGCAGCGACGAGGCCGCGCGCCCGCGGAGCGAGCGTGACCGATGCGGTCCGGCGACCCAGATGAAGGCCGCGACCAGGCCCAGTGCGGCAACCAGGCCCACGAGCCCCGCGTCGCCCAGGACGCCCAGGGCAAGGTTGTGCGAGTGCGGCTGGTGCACGGGGAAGCTGCCCGCCGGCGCCGCCGCCTGGCGGGCGTACGGCATCACCCCTGGTCCGATGCCCAGCACGGGAGCTGCCGACCAGGCGCGGAGGGTGTCGCGCCACAGGTGCTCACGGTAGAGGAGCGAGCTGACCGCGGTGAGCCGCGGCTCCGCGTAGACGGCCACGGCCACGGCGGCGACGGCGGCGACAATCCAGCCCGCGATGGCGCCGGGCGAGATGGGCGGGCGGATCCGGAAGCGAAGGCGGCGCAGGGCGGGAGCGAGCATTGCCACTCCGGCGACGGCGAGAGCGAGCCAGGCGGAGCGCGAACCGGAGAGCAGTGTCAGCGGCAGACCGACCGCCAGCACCGCCGCCTGGAGCGTCAGCCGCATCCTGCGCCGCGGCACCAGCAGGGTGAGCGCGAAGCACGCGGACAGGACGAAGGGGGCGACCGCGACCGAGCCGAACGGGGTCGACTCGCCGATGAGCCGGATGGGAGGCAGCCCCGGTGCACCGGCCGTGGCCCATCCGATGCGCCGGCCGATCATTTCGGCCAACGTCAACAGGGCAAGGATGGTGATCGGGACGATGACCGTCACCGCGGTCAGGGTCGGGCGCCGATGCACCACGACCAGGGCCACCCCGAGCAGGAGCGCCCAGGTGAGGCTGATGGCGAGCGATCGCGCGGAGAGCCCCGGATTCTGGCTGGCGATGGTCGCCACCCCGATCGCGACCAGGAGGACGAGGATGGGGATCTCGAGGCTCGTGCGCGGCAGGGGACGGCGGCGGAGGGCAAGGTAGGCAAGCCCTACCAGCGCGCCCGCCGCGATGAGGTGCAGTGGCGTCTCCAGGCGAGGATCCCAGAGTGCCTCGTCCCAGGCGAGATAGCCGAAGACGACCAGCCCGGCGACGAGCGCCACGACCTCGCCGGCCGAGAGCCGGGGAGATCCATTGCGGATCACCGCCGGGGCGTGCGCGGGGCTCCGGCCGCCGCGCCATCGACCAGGTGCAGGGCATGCTCCAGCTTGCTGGACGGGTCCGGGGAGAGGCCGTCGACCGCCACGAGCGCCGCCGAGAGCTCGTCGACGAGCGCAGCGTCAGCCGCCGAGGGAACGGCCAGCTCGAGCTCCACGACGAAGAGCCGGCCCAGCGGCTCCCGGTCCTTGAGGACCTCGACCCGGTCCAGGCTCAGGGTGCCCACCCGCTTGCCGGCGACGAGGACGGAACGCTCGGCTCGCTGCTGGTGCAGCACGAGTCGCTCAACCAGCGACCCTCCCTCGGCCAGCCCGAGGAGCAGGTCTCGGGCGGGGGACGGCGGCCACGCCGCCGGTTCGAGGCGCTCCTCAGCCGGCCCCTCCCGCTCGGGGCGGCGGTGCAGCGCGGCATCGGCCCCGGTGGTAGCGCGCGCGGGGCCCTTGAGCGAGACGATCGTCCGGCCGCCTCGCGTCCGGAGCCGGCAGGCCCAGCGGCCGCGGGCCAGGCGGCCGTCGGCCGTGTCGAGATAGCGGTCGATCTCGTCGTTGACGGACACGGCGCCGAGCCGTGCTGGACCGAGGTCCGAGAGCAGGGCCAGTGCCTCGAGCGGCCGCGCGTCGGCCGCGATGTACTTGAGCTCGACCTCGTCGGCGTCAGCCACGAGGGTGGTGCTCACCGTAGCGCGCCGCGGCAGCCCGAACCGCCGCGGCCACCGAATCGCGCAGCTCCGTCGGCGCAAGGACCTCCACGCCGTCTCCCCACGAGAGGATCCACGGTCGTATCTCCACGATGCCGGCCACCGTCACGCTCAGCTCCACGCCCCCGTCCGCCAGCTCCGTGATCCGCTGCGATCGGTGCCAGATCGCCTCGCGCACGCGATGTGCCACGCCGGAGTCGAACCGCAGGCGCACCTGCCGCGGTGGGCGTCGTGTCGGACGACCAGATGCCCCAGGAGTTCGCCAGCCATCGATCCGGGTCGAAGTCAGCGGGGAATCTCGTAGCGGTCGGCCAGCAGCGTGGCGGAGCGGATGCGCTCGACCTTGAAGGTGCGCATCGCATCGGCCCCGTCGTCGAAGCCGATGAGGTAGACGCTGCGGAGGGCCGCATCGGGCTCCAGGAAGTAAGGCCGGACGCGCGTGACCCGGCGGGTGCCCTCGCCGGGCTCGTAGTCGATCTCCACGACCCGGCCTTCGGCCCAGGCGCGCGCCACCGTCGAGAAGGTCCGGGTGAACGGCTCGTTGGGCGAGTGGGAGCCCACCGCCAGCATGGTGGCCGCGACGTGGCGGGCGATCGGCTGGGGAAGCAGATCGGCGAGCTTGGTGAAGGCGCTCACCACGGCCTGGTCGTACTCGTCGCTCCAGCGGGCGATGAGGCGCGCGGCAAGGAAGAGGACGATCGCCTCCGGTACCGAGAGGCGGAGGGGCGGCAGGAAGTACTTGCGCTCGATCCCGTACCGTCCGCGACCCGCCTGGAAGATGGGGACGCCAAGCTCCGAGTCGAGTGCGTTGATGTCGCGGTAGACGGTCCGCGTCGTCATGCCGGTCAGGCGTGCGATCTCCGTCACCGGCACGCCCTGCTCTCCGCTCCCCGCGCTGTACAGGATGGAGGCCACCCGCAGCAGACGCGCGAGACGGTCGCGCTTGCGCCCGATGCGGTCGTCCGAGTCGGCGTCGAAGCCCCGGTCCGCCTCGGAACGCTCGATGCCCGTCATGCGGGCGATGGTACGCGCTCGTTCACCGAGCCGCCGACCGGGGAGCCGTCCCGACTCAGCCCGCGGACGTCGGGCTGGCACTGGCCTCCTGGCTGGACCCGGCCGGCGAACCGACAGGCGCGGGGGAGCCGCTCCCGATCGACGACGGCGTGGGGACCGGGGTGGGAGCCGGCTGACCGGGCAGCGCGGAAACCATCGCGCGGTTGGTGGCGTCGCTCGACCCGGTCATGAGGAACACGTACTGGCCCGCGCTCCAGCAGTAGAAGGTGGTCTTTGGCAGGGTCGCCTCGTCCTCGCCCCGGGTCCAGACCCGGTTGCCGTTGACGACCGCCGCCTTCCAGGCGTCGGGCTGAAGGCCGCTGACGCCGATATAGCGTCCCGCCGCGGCGAGGTAGGGCCGCAGGTCGCCGGTATCGACCGGGGGTCCATCCACGCGCATGGCGTACAGCGACAGGCGCGGGCTGACGACGTAGGCGATGACCAGCGAGCGGAAGCGCAGGCCGACCTCGCCGAAGGGCTGGGCGACATCGCCGGGGGAGACGCCGTAGCTGGTTGGGTCGGGCTTGTAGACCGGCGCGCTGCCGAGCGTGTCGGGTATGAGCGCGGAGAGCGTCGGGTCCGGCGTGTTCGTGTAGTCCGGCGTCGGCCGTGGCGTGGGCGTCGGGGTGGAAGTGGGGGTCGACGCGGGCGCGTCTCCGCTCGCAGACGGCAGGGGTGCGCTTCGGCTGGGCGTCGCGTCGGAGGCGCAGGCGACCAGGAGCAGCGGGATCAGGATGGTCGCCAGGATCCGGAGTGGCCGTCGACCCCGGCGCAGGGCAGCCAGGACGGGGATCTGCATGGAAGTCGCGATGATAGCAGTCCCCACCCGGGAATCCGTTGGGGGGCTCCGGGTCAGGCGGCGCCGCGCTCCGCGTCGCGGTCCACTCGACGGCGGCCGCGCGTGATGGGCCGCACGCTCGACCCCGCGACGATCCGTCCCACCGCCTCGAGGACCTCACGCCGCACCGCCGGGGCCCTCCCCGGGAGCGCTGCCAGCGCGGCGGAGGCGGAGCGTCGGGTCGTGGATCGGCCACCGGCCAGGGCGTCGTAGGCGTTGGCGGCCGCCACGATCTCCGCACCCAGGGAGACGGGGCCTCGCGCCCGACGACGCGAGACGTCGCTCAGGCGGCGCTCGGCGCCGAGGATCTCCCTGACACCGTGCAGCGACCGAACGCCTTCGAGCGCCTCGGCGGGGATCTCTTCCAGGCCATGCAGCCGCGCGGCCAGCTCTATCGTGTCCGACTCGTCGTGCGGGCAGCCGAGCCGGTCCGCCACCGCGCGGGCGAGATGGGCGACGCGGTCGGCGTGACCGCGGCCGGCGGCGCTCTGGGCGTCGAGGACGCGGACCATGGCCAGGACCGCGTCGCGCAGCGCCGACGCCTCGTCGTCGATCCCGGATCCCAGCCGCGCGGCCTGCTCGACGAGCTGCTCCATTGACCCCGCCTCCTCGGGATGCCGGAGGGCCGCCCGGGCCAGTTGGTCCAGGGTGCCGCGCAGGGCGCGCATCTCACGGGGGACGTCGGCAATGCGCACGACGCGGTTCTCGCCCGCCTGCTTGCCGTAGTAGAGGGCGGTGTCGGCGGCGTTGATCAGCGCGTTCTTGTCCCGGGCGTCGCCCGGATAGGTGGCCACGCCCACCGTGATGGTGACCGGGTGCGGCTCCCCCGCGGTGATCCGCGCCACCGCGCGACGGATGCGATCGCCCGCCAGCGCCGCTGTGGCGGGGTCCACGTCCTGCAGCACGACGGCGAACTCGTCGCCGCCGTAGCGGTAGACACGGTCGTTCCCGCGGGCCGCCTTGACGATCGCCTTGCCGATGGCGGTGAGCAGCGCATCGCCGGCCTGATGGCCGAGCCCGTCGTTGTAGTCCTTGAACTGGTCCAGGTCCATCATCAGCAGGCCAAACGGCGGCTCGCCGGCCTCCGCGTCGACGCTGTCGAAGACCTCGGCCAGGTAGCGCTGGAAGGCCCCGTGGTTGCCCAGCTCGGTCAGGGCGTCCGTCTCCGCCCGCTGGCTGACCTCGTAGTGGGCGGCGGCGTTCCGCAGCGCGATCGAGGCCTGGCTGGCGAAGAGCTTGATGAGGTCGAAGTCAGACGCCGAGAAGTACGCCTCCTCGCCGCCGATGCGCGAGATGTTCAGGGAGCCGATCACGAACCCATCGCTCAGCAGCGGCACGACACACAGCGCCTCGGGGTCGGCCGGGGTGTCGGGGATCTGCACGGCGCGTGGATCGGTCAGGGCTTCGTTGGCAAGCACCGGCTCGCCGTGGTCGACCGCCCAGCCCGCCAGCCCCCGGCCGAAGGGGATGAGATAGCGCGACACGGCCGCCTGATAGCGCTCGCGGCTCAGCATGGGCCGCAGGACTCGGTCGGTGTGATCGGCGCGGTAGATCGACAGGTTGTCGTAGTGGACCACACTCTGCAGCCCGTCGGCGATCAGTTCCAGGACGTCCTTCTGGTCGAAGGTCGGGAGGAGCCGCTCGTTGATCTCCAGCAGGCGGCGCTGCGACTGCAGCTGCCGGGCCAGCTCGCCCGACTGGCGCTCGAGCTGCGCGTAGGACCGCGCGTTGGCGATGGCCTGCGCCGCGTAGCCGGCGAAGATCGACATGGTCTGGAGATCGTCGTTGGTGAACTGGTCCGTGCCGAGCTTGCTGAGGGCCAGGACGCCGATCGCGCGGCCCTCGAACAGCATGGGGACCACGAGCATCGACTCCTCGACGTCGTCGGTCCCGTCGATGGTGAGTCCGCGCTGATCGGCCATCGCATCGTTGATCAGGAGCGCCTCGCCCGTCTCGGCGACGGTGCCGGTGAAGGACCCTGGACCGATCTCGACCCGAAGCTTCTCGACGAAGTCGCCGCCCTCCCCGAGAAGGCGCCGGGTGAAGGCGATGGGCTCGCAGGTGTGCGAATCCCAGTCGACCTCGTAGATGCGGATGTCGTGGTACTCGGCGAGGGTGCTCGCCTGGGCGACGATCGCTTCGGCGATGGCGCGCACGTCGGTCAGCCGGTTCAGGCGCGCAGAGAGATCCTGGATGGAGCGCATGCGGGCCGCCTGGTCCGCGACGGAGTGGTACAGCCGGGCGTTGCTGATCGCGACCGCCGCCTGGTTGGCCAGTGCCTGCGCCAGGTTGAGCTCGTCCGCGGGCCAGTCGTGCGGCCGGGTGTGGTAGAGGCCGATGACGGCCATCGTCCGCTCGTTGCTGACGACCGGTACGAGGCAGGCCGTCTCGATCCCCTCGCCGGCATAGATCTCGTGCATGGTGCCCACGGTCGCGTCGGCGGAGGCGTGCTGCACCACGTGCGTTCGTCGCTCGAGGATTGCGCGGACGCCCGCGGCCGGGCTGTCCAGTGTCAGCGAGCGGACTCGTGCCTGGAACGCATCGCCGATTGATCGCGACGCGGCCAGCTGGAAGGGTGGGTCCTCGTCGAGGACGAGCCAGAGCCCCACCTTGTCCGCTCCGAAGAGGGCGCGGCTGCGATCGACGATCGAGTCGAGCACGGTCGGCAGGTCAAGCTGACCGATGACCTCCTGCACGATGCCGCGCAGGGCGCGGGCACGGGTCAGCTCACGCCGTGCCCGTGCCAGCATGCGCGCGTTCTGGACAGCGGTGCCCAGCGCATCCGAGACGATTTCCAGGAACGGCAGGTCCTCGGCGTCGAGGCCGCCTTCAGCGGTGCTGGACACCACCAGGATCCCCACCAGCTCCGACCCCGCGCGGAGGGGCACGCGGACATCGGGGAGGGCCACCGGAGCGGCAGTCGCAAGGTGCGCCGGTGTGTCCACGATGGCCTGGACCGTCGTCGCGTCGAGCGTCGCGGGCGGCGCGAACCGGTAGCCGGCATGCGTCTCGAGGCACATCTCGCCGCGCACGGCGAGGTAGATCGCGACCCGTTCGTACCCCAGCTGGGTTCGCAGCGTGTCGATGGCCACCCGGCAGACGGCCACCGGGCTCGGACCCCCGGCGCCCTGGGCGAGCCGCGCCAGCACGGCCATCTCCTGGTCGCGGCGCGTTGGTGCGGTGGAGGGGACGATGGGGTTCGTGGCCTGCTGGCTGCCCTCGGCCAGGAGCATCTCCACGTCGGCGCGGCGGAACCGGCGATCACCGCGGGCGTTGATTCGGAACGCGGGCAGGCGACCGGCATCGGTCCAGGAGCGGATGGTGTTGGGGTGGACGCCCAGCTGTGCGGCGGCCTGCGCCACGCTGATCAGCGCCTGAGGGTCGCCCGCCCGGTCGCGGCTCTCGGATGCCAATGCTCTTGCTCCTGTGCTCGTCTGGTCGTGTCCGTCGCCCTGCGAAACTCGATGGAGCTTCTGTTAGGAACAGTGCATCGGATGCTAGAACTGGCAATTGCTGGGCACCATGGCTCGTTAGTACCGATGCGGTTGGTACGACTCCGTATGTCGGGACGAGGTATCAGGCTCGCAGCAGCCAGGTCAGCACAAGGGCGATGAGGGCGCTGACCACGAGCGCGCCGCCGGCCAGCAGGATCCCGATGGCTGAGACGAGCTGGCGGTGGCGCGATCCACCGAGCAGCCGCATCGCGGCGTCCAGCTCGAGCGCGGAGACGAGGTAGCCACCGTTCGGCGGCTCCAGGTACGCACCGTTGGAGCCGATGCGGACCTGCGCCAGGACCAGGAGCGGGTCCACGATGGAGATCGTTCGTGTCACGGCCCGGGCGGCGGTGGGGGCGGCGCCGGTCTGGGCCGCGAGGCGCTGGATCGCGGCGGCGTGCGGATCGACCAGCTCCTGTGGCTTGCCCTCCCAGACCAGTGGGATGGTGATGAGCGGCTCGGCGGTCTCGGCGGGGTCGATGGTCAGCGAGCCGGCGTGGTCCCACAGCTCGAATGAGCGGCTCTCGCGCACGCGTTCGATGGTCTGCCAGCGGCCGTTCGCCAGGCGCACGGAGACGTCGCGATGGAACGCCACGAGGCGCTCGTCCTCCGGCGTCACCAGCGGGTCGGCGCACCGGATGCGTCCCGAGACGCGGACCGGCCGTGACGGAGCGTCGGTGAGATCCAGGATGTCGGCGACCGCCATGCTGCGGGCGCCCGCCAGCCGTCGCGCACGGTCGGGGTCGGCGCCGATGGCGCGCATCCACACCGCGCCGGCCGCGAGGAGCACCGCGCCGAGCACGGCAAGGCCGGCGAGGAGGGTGTCGATCGGGGACATCCGGCCGAGTATACGGGGCGGTAAGGGCGTGATAAGCAGGCCCCACTACCGTGGCTCGATGCCGCGCTGCCCGGCGCCAGACGAACCCGGAGGTGATCCAAGCCCCGCAGAGCTCCGTGAACGGTTGTCATCCATCTGATCCGAACGGAGGTTTCCGATGTCCGTACGACATCGTTCCGCCCCGCGCCGAGTGCGGGGCGCTGCGGGCGCGCTTCTGGCCGCCGGTCTCGCCGGCTCGCTTGGTCTCGTCTCTTCGGTGGCGGCGCAGCCACCGCCCAGGGTCACCGCCCTGAACGCACGCGACGCCGATCGCGCCGGGCGGGCCATCGCGGTCGTGCCGCGCATGTTCGGCAGCCAGGCGCTGCTCGAGGTCCGTGCCGCGGCAATCGCCCCAACGCTCTCACCGCTCGACGCGAACGGCACCGCGGACGCAGGTGAGGCTTCGCGGCGGGATGCCATGGGGCTGCTCGCCGTCGCCGACGACGGTTCAGTAGCCATCGCCGATGACATCGGTGATCCGAGCGGCGGACTGACCCTGGCGGACGCCCACGGAGACCAGCTGCACCTCGCCGTGCACGGAGCGGCCGGAGCGGCGTTCGCCCCCTCGGGCGGCTGGCTGGCCCTGGTGGACGCCGCCGGGGCGCTGTGGCGCGTGGACACGGCATCCGGGTCGGCATCGCCCATCGCGGACGGTCCGTTCGCCGGTGCGGTGGCGTTCCGGGCCGACGGTGCGCTCCTCACCGTTTCGCTGCCCTCGGCGGAGGCGCCGTACGCCGCCGGCCTGGTGAGCGTCGACCCCGAATCGGGCCGTTCGCGGCCGGTCGAGGGGACCCGGGAGCCTGACCTGGTCCTCGCCGCTCGCGAGCTGGCGGATGGGGCGATCGCCGTGGTCGCTCACCGTCCGGGAGCGGGGGTGCTGCTGCTGCGCGTCGAGGACGGGCGTTCCGTGCTCCTGGCGAGCCTGGACCCGGAGGCGACCGATCCGTCGATCAGCGAGGACGGGACGGTGGTCGCCTACGCGCTGGCGAGCGGCGGGTCCTACCTGGTGCGCTCGAACGGCGACGGTGTGCGGCCGCTCGGTAACGGGGCGGTGCCGCGGATCGCGCCGGATGGCCGCGCGGTCGCCGTTCTCCGCGACGGGGAGACGGTGGTCGTCGACGACGCCGGCCACGTGCTGGACCGACTCCGGTCACCGCTCGCGCGGTGGGCTGTCTGTGGAGGATGCGCATCATGATCGGCCGGCTTCTCCTCGGCCTCGCACTCGGGGTGGTGGCCGTCATCGGCTCCGCGACCGGCGCGCGAGCCGCGGACGATTACACGTTGCCGTTCTACGACCCCTCCGTCTCGCTGAGCTACGGCGTCGACCGCGACGGCCGCGCCTGCCATCAGCGTGACTGGGCGAACACGCTCTGGAACGACTGCAACCTGCACTACGGCCGTGTCTACGACGGTCACACCGGCATGGACTACCCCATGGCGCTCGGCAGCCCGGTCGCGGCCGCGCGTGATGGGACGGTCGTCGACGTCTACGAGGGCTACGGGACCGTGCAGTTCGGCACGTACGGGAACTTCGTGCTCCTCGCCCACGCCGACGGCCGCAGGACGCTCTACTACCATCTCGCGTACCACGGCGCGCGGGTCTCCGTTGGCCAGGCCGTAGTGGCAGGGCAGTGGATCGCGGACTCCGGCTGCAGCGGACAGTGCTACGGCGCGCACCTCCACTGGGAGATGCAGGCCCGGTCCGGAGGCGCCTGGAGGGCCGTCGATCCCATCTACACGGGCCTCTTCACCACGAACCCCGGACGGGTTCCGTTCCTGGCCGCCTATCGACGCGAGTCCAACAGCGGGACGGAGGTGATCCGGCGCTACACGACCGTCACCCACTGGGTCGAGTTCTGGAATCGCGGCGGGCGGACCTGGCGGTCGGACGTGTCGAAGGGGCGGATCATGCTCGGGACCTGGAACCCGCCCGCGCACGCGAGCGGTTTCGCCGCGCTGGACTGGCCGTACAACTGGGTGCCCACCGTGCTCGACCAGCGTTCGGTGCCACCCGACGGCGTCGGTCGGTTTACGTTCGGACTGCGGGCGACCGTGCCTCCTGGGAGCTACGCGGAGGCCTTCAACGTGTTCGCAAGCAGCGTGCGGTGGTTCGACTGGGCGCGACTGGGGTCCTTCTACGTGCCGATCGTGGTGAAGACCAGCCAGACGGAATGAGGGAGAACGAGATGGCGAAAATGCCCGGACGCGCGCCGGGTGGGCGACGAGCGGACGCTCCCGGTGGCGTTCGCCTGCTGGCGAGCCTGGCGCTCGTCGCCCTGCTGGGGCTCCTCCCGGCCTGCGCGGCGGAGGGAACCGGGACCCTCGAGGCGACGGCGCTTGCCAGCGCGTCTGCTGCCGTGACCCCCCATCCCAGCACGCCGCAGGGACGGCCGTCGCTGCCGCCCGGCTTCCCGGTGCCGGCGGACGCGGTGGCACTTCCGCTCCCGGCGGATGATCCCTCGGTCATCGCGCGCTGGATGCTGAACGTCGAGGGGTCCGCGCCGTACGAGTCCTACCTCGAGGCGCTCCCCGCGGCGGGCTACCCGATCGTGGGTCGCTATCCGGCCGACCAGGCGGCGCTGGTCCGGTTCGAGGTGTCAATCGGGACGATCTGGCAGCTGCTCCTGGAGCACCGCGACGGTGGCACCCGCGTGACGCTGCGCACGGACCGACCCTAGGGCCGATCCACGGCCACGGCGGCGACCCGAGCGTCGGCGGCCCCGGCGAGGGCTGCCGGGGCCACGGCGAAGACCGCGTCGGGCAGCCCCGCCGCCGCCCAGACCGTGTCGTGCTCGAGCAGGTGCTCGTCCATGACCACGGGCACCGCCGACGCGTGGCCGAGGGGCGGGATGCCGCCGATCGCGTAGCCGGTCGCCTCGCGTGCCTCGTCGGCATTCGCGCGGCGCACGGCCGATGCCGACAGCACGGTCGCCAGCCGCCCCGTGTCGAGCCGATCCGCACCCGAGACGAGCGCGATCACCACCTGGCCGTCGGCCACGAAGACGAGCGACTTCACGATCTGGGCCACGTGGCAGCCCACCGCGCGCGCCGCGTCCTCCGCCGTCCGTGTCCCTGCCGGGTAGCGGAGCACACGGATCTCGAGGCCGCGATCCGTGGCGGCCCGGGTGACCCGGTCGATGTTGCGGTGGTCGGGCGCTGCGTCGGGTGGCGTGGCGGCATCGGTCATGGCTGGATCATCGCACGCGTGCTAGGCTGCATGTGACAGCTCAAGAGCGACAGGGGAGCGCGCGAAGCGCTGAGAGTGCGGGCGACCGCAGACCCTCCAACCTGATCTGGATCATGCCAGCGCAGGGAGTCGGTGTTCACCTTCGCGGCGCATCCACCCGGGTGCGCCGTTCGTCGTTCTTCCGAGCCGATGGATGTCGTGCCGCCCGGGTGGCGGCAGGGCGCATGGAAGGGAGCGACGGACCGGGATGCGAGCCGTGGTGGTGGCCGATGGGGCCCCGTCTCCGGCAGACCGGGACCTCGTGGCCGCGGCAGAGCTCGTGGTCGCCGCCGACGGCGGAGCGGGCTGGCTCGCGGAGACGGGCGTCGTGCCGGACCTCCTGGTGGGTGATCTCGACTCGGTGGACCCGACGCTCGTCGACCGCCTCGCGGCCAACGGCACCGTGGTGATCCGCCACCCGCGCGACAAGGACGCATCCGACACGGAGCTCGCGATCACCGAGGCCGTCCGGAGGGGCGCGACGGAGGTCGTGCTCATCGGGGCGATCGGTGGCTCGCGGCTGGATCACGAGCTCGCGAACCTGCTCCTGCTCGCGGATCCGGCCTTCGCGCCCGTAGCGCTGCGGATCGTGCGGGGACCGACGACGGTCCGGGTCCTGTGCGGGCCGGGAGCGCAGAACCTCGACGGTGCAGTGGGCACGACGGTGACGCTGCTGCCGATCGGCGGTGACGCGACCGGCGTGCGGACGTCGGGGCTTCGCTTCCCGCTCACCGGGGAGACGCTACGCATGGGTCGCTCGCGCGGCCTCTCGAACGAGATCGTGGAGATCGGCGCATCGGTCCGGGTCACCGACGGGACGCTCCTCGTGATCGAGATCGCAACAGAAGGTGGAGGAGAACGATGACGGAGTTCGGGCGACCGGCGAGCGGATGGCGGATGGTCGACATCGTGACCGTGGCGGTCATCGCGGTGGTCTTCGGGGTCGTCTTCCAGGTCTGGAACGTCGTCTGGGAGGCGTCCATCTGGGGATTCGCACCCGCGCGCGGAATCATCTACGGAGTCTGGATGCTTCCAGCGGTCGTGGCACCCCTCGTCGTGCGACGGCCGGGTGCGGCGATCTTCGCCGAGACCGTGGCAGCGGTGGTGGAGATGGTGGCGGGGTCGCCCTGGGGCGTGGGGACCCTGGTGTACGGGCTCGTCCAGGGCGCCGGCGCCGAGCTGATCTTCGCCTTCCTGCTGTATCGCGGCTGGAGTCTGCCGGTGTCGGCGGCGGCCGCGGCGGCCTCCGGTGTCGGCGGCGCCCTCCTCGACCTGGGCTTCTACTACGCGAGCTGGAACGCGAGCTGGCAGATTGCCTACCTGGTTATCGTCGCCTTCAGCGCCGCCGTCGTGGCGGGCATCGGCGGCTGGCTGCTGGTGCGGGCGCTGGCCCAGACCGGCGTCCTCTCCGTCTTCCCGGCCGGGCGGCTCCAGAAGCCGGTCTGAGCGGCGGGGCACGGGCTACGCTGCGGGCATGAGCCCGCCGGTCTCCATCGAGGCGCGGGATTGGGGCTGGCGGCACGCCGGCCGCCGGTCCTGGGCGCTCCAGGGCGTCGACCTGCGCATCGACGCCGGCGAACGCGTGCTCCTGCTTGGGCCGTCCGGCGCCGGCAAGTCGACCCTGCTGCTGGCCCTGGCCGGTCTGCTCGACGCCGAAGGCGGCGCGGCGGAGTCGGGCACGCTTCGGCTGGACGGGCTCGTGCCCCGCGTGGCGCGCGACCGGGTGGGCGTCGTCTTCCAGGACCCTGAGACGCAGCTGGTCATGGGCCGCGCCGGTGACGATGTCGCGTTTGGGCTCGAGAATCGTCGCGTCCCGGGCGGAGAGATCTGGCCCCGGGTCGATGCCGCTCTCGCCGCGGTCGGTTTCCCGTACGGGCGCGACCGATCCACCTCGGCCCTCTCGGGCGGGGAGAAGCAGCGGCTCGCACTCGCCGGCGTCCTCGCGCTGCGCCCGGGCCTGCTGCTCCTGGACGAGCCCACGGCGAACCTCGATCCCGAAGGCGCCGAGCAGCTTGGCGTGGTCCTGCGCAGCATCGCGGAGCGCCGGGAAGCCACGATCATCATCGTGGAGCACCGCGTCGAGGCTGCCCTTCCGCTCGTTGACCGCGCCGTGGTCCTGGAGGGCGGCGGCGGGGTCGTGGCGGACGGTGCGCCAACGGACATCTTCCGCCGGCGTGGATCGGCGCTGGCGGAGGCCGGCGTATGGGTTCCGGGCCACCGGGTCCCGCCGCCGGCGACCCGGGAGCGGCCGGCGCCCGAAACCCTGATCCTGGCCGAGGATGCGACCTTCGGCTACCCCGGGACGTCGGGCCTCGCGGTTGGCCCGGCCGAGGTGCAGGTCCGCTCGTCCGAGGCGCTGGCGATCACGGGGCCGAACGGTTCAGGCAAGACGACCCTCGCCCTGCTCCTGGGCGGCCTGCTGCGCCCATCGGGGGGCTCGGTCCTCTCCGGCGAGGCCCTCGAGGCGGGCCACGGTCGCGAGCCGCTGGCGGACTGGCCGGCCGACCGGCTGGTGCGCACCGTGGGGAGCGTCTTCCAGGAGCCGGAGCACCAGTTCCTTGCCGGCACCGTGCTCGACGAGCTTGCCATTGGTCCGCGCCGCATGCGCCTTCCGGCGGCGGAGATCGGTGGCCGGGTGACCGATCTCCTCGAGCGCCTGCACCTGGCGCACCTGGCCGCGGCCAACCCGTTCACCCTGTCCGGCGGCGAGAAGCGGCGCCTCTCGGTGGCGACGGCCCTGGCGTCGGCGCCCGCGGCGATCATCCTCGACGAGCCGACATTCGGGCAGGACCGCCGCACCTGGGCCGAGCTCCTGGGGCTCCTCGCGGCGCTGCGCGACGGGGGTAGCGCGGTCTGCTTCGTGACCCACGATCGCGACTTCGTCGCCGCGCTCGCCGACCGCACCCTCCGCCTCGCCGCGCGGGCGCACTGAGCAGCCATGCGCCTCCTGGTCCCGATCGCTCCCGATCCGCGGGCGCCGCTGAGCCGCACGGGCCCGCTGGCACGCATCGGCGCGGCCGCCATCCTCATGATCTTCGGTTTTGCCGCCGTCGATGCCGTGACCGGGACTCTCATCCTGGCCGCCGTGCTCGTGGCGGTTCCGCTGGTCGGCCTCTCCCCGGGAACCCTGCTCCGCCGCTCCTGGCCGCTCCTGGCCGCGGCAGTCGCCATCGGTCTGCTGAACGCGGTCCTCGGAGAGCCACGCGGCTCGGTGCTCGTCAGCCTGGGGCCGGTCGCGCTGCGGGCCGGAAGCCTGGCGACCGGCGCCGCGCTGGGGATCCGCATCCTGGGGATCGCGCTGGCCGGCGTCGTCGCCCTTGCGTCGGTCGACCCCACCGACCTGGCCGATGCCCTGGTGCAGCAGCTGCGCGTACCGGCACGATTCGCGCTGGGTGCGCTGGCCGCCCTCCGGCTGGTGCCGCTGCTGGCCGACGAGTGGCAGCTCCTCGGCCTGGCCCGGCGTGCCCGCGGCGTCACCGCCGGATCGCCCGGCGGCTGGCTGCGGCTCCAGGGCAGCCGGCTCATGGCGCTGCTGGTGGGGGCCATCCGTCGCTCCACCCGGCTCGCCGGCGCCATGGAGGCCCGTGGGCTGTCCGGCGGCGACCGTACGGTTGCGCGCCCGCAGCGCATGGCGCGACGTGACTGGCTGCTGCTTCTTGCCGCTCTCGTTGTCGGCGCCGGGGCGACCGCGGTGAGCCTGGTGGTCGGGGCCTACCGGCCGCTCCTCGGGTGACCGGGGGTCAGCCCGGAGCGCCCTCGAACGCCTCCGTCCAGGTCGGGGCGTGGCCGGTGCCGGTGTAGCGGCCCGGGTCGAACGGATCGAGCGGCAGCGTGCGCGGTGCGCCATCGGCGATGCGCTCGGCCATGAGCAGCCCCAGGATCGGGGCGTACGGGAGACCGTGACCGGTGAGGCCGCAGACGACGTACCCGCCGGGAACCGGCGTCCCATCTGCGGCCGGCAGCCCGCCCGCCATGGGGATCTCGAGCGAGGCGAAATCCAGGAGCCCTGCCCAGGCGCGGACCACGCGAGCGTCGCGGAGCGTCGGGTGGAACCGACCCAGCAGGCCGGCGAGAAGGGGTGGAATTCGCGGGCGCACCGTCATCGAGTACGAGCCGATCCCCGCGTCCTCGTCGGCCGTCGCGTATCCGCCGATGACCACCTCGCCGGTCGGCTCCTGCCGCCAGTACTCGTTGCACAGGTTCGTCTCGAAGCCGATGCGCAGGACCCGTGGCAGGCGCTCGGTGACCATGACGTGCTCCCGGATCGGCGTCAGGTTGCCAGCGATGGCCGGGACGAGGAAGGGTGTCCAGGCGTTGGCCGCGACGAGGACCGCGCCGGCGCTGACCGGGCCGTGCGAGGTCTCGACCCCCGCCACGCGGCCGCCGCGGGCCGTGATCCGCTCCACGCGGACCCCGGTCACGACGCGCGCGCCGCGCGCCACGGCCGCCTCCAGCAGCCCGTAGATGAGCTTGAACGGGTTCAGCTGCCCGTCGTCGGGGGTCCACTTCGCCGCGCGAACCGACGTCGGATCGAGGGCCGGTGCGAGATCCACCGCCGCACCGGGGCCGATCACCTCCACCGCCAGGCCCTCTGCCGCCTGCCCGGCGGCCAGGGACCGGCCGTGCGCCTCCTCCGCCTCGGTGGTGAGCAGATCGAGCGAGCCGCAGCGCTCCCACTCGATGCCGCCCGGGATCTCGGACTCCAGGGCCTCCAGCAGATCCAGGGAGCGCCGGGTGTACTCCAGGATCGAACGGCCCCCGGCCGCGTGGACGAGCCGTGTGACGCGCGCAAAGTGCCCGCCGATCCCGGTCAGCGCCAGGCCGCAGAGCCGTCCGCTGGCCCCCGATGCCGGCGTGTTGGCCTCGATCACCAGCGGTCGCATCCCGGCCCGGGCAAGGTGGTACGCCGCAAAGGCCCCCACGAACCCGGCTCCCACCACCACGACCTCGGCCGTCGCGGGCAGGTCGCTGCGCGGGTCGGGCCGGAAGGCGACCGGCTCGGGCGGCGGACGGAAACGCGCGTCCATGGGAGGCCGAGTGTACCCTCGACGCATGCCGCGACCGGTGGAGGCTGCGTTTCGGGCCGGGGAGATCACCCTGGCCGGCGAGCTCCTGCTGCCGGATTCGCCGGCGCCGGCAGATCGACGCGGTCGGTACCCCTGGGCGCTGCTCCTCTCCTCCTGGCTGCCGAGGGACCGCGACGGCGTCTTCGACGACCGGGGTCATCCTGGATGGTTCGCATCCGGACCGATGGCGCCCGTCCGCCCGGGTCTCCTGGACCGCCTCGCCCGCGCGCTCGCCGGCGTGGGTGTCGCGTCGTTCCGCTACGACGCCCGCGGCTGCGCCGCGTCCGAGGGTGACTGGGCCGCCGCCGACCTTTTCACGCGCATCGACGATGCGCGTGACGCGCTGGGTGCCATGCGCGGCCGCCGCGAGCTCGACCTGTCCCGGACCGGCGATCGTGGCCCACGGAGAGGGAGTGGCCATCGGCCTCTCGGTGGCCGTCGCGGACCCGGCGATCGGAGCGCTCACCCTCGTCGGCGGATCCGCCCGCTCCGGTCGGGAGCTCCTGCGCCACGGCGCCGCGGCACGGGACCGGACGGGGACCGATCGTCAGCATCCGTTTGTCGCGGCCCTGGATCGATCGAGCGAGGAGCTCATCGAGCGGGTGGCCCGGCACGAGCGGGCCATGCCGTTGTCGCTCCCAGGGACCGCGGGATCGGTCCGGCTCAACCTGGCCGCCTGGGAGCAGGCATTCCGCACGCCGCCGATGGCGCTGGCGACCATGCTCCATCGGTCCGTGAGCCTGGTGCACGGAGCCGAAGACGCGTGGGCCGACCCGGACGAGTCGCGGCTGCTCTACGAGGTGCTCCGCGGGGTGGGGGACGAGCCGTCCATGGAGCTGATCCCCGGCGCGGGTCACGCCCTGTCGGAGGCCGCGGACGCAACCATCGAGGCGATTGCCCGCGACCTCGTCGACCGGCTGCAGCCGCGCGACCTGCCGCCGGTGCTCGTGGCGCTGGAGGAGATGGAGCCCTGACGCTACGATGCCCGCATGAGCAGACCCATCGCCGGTGACCTTGTCCCGCCCTTCAGCCTGACCACCGACCAGGGCGAGCAGGTCACCAACCAGACCCTGGCCGGGCGGCGCTACGTCCTGTACTTCTATCCCAAGGACGACACTCCCGGGTGCACGACCCAGGCGTGCGCCATCCGTGACGGGTGGGAGCGCCTGCAGGAGGCGGGGGCGGTGCTCTACGGCGTCTCTCCCGATTCGGTGGCGAGCCACGTGCGGTTCCGGGAGAAGTTCGGGCTGCCCTACCCGCTCCTTGCCGACGAGGGGCACCGGGTGGCCGATGCCTTCGGGGTCTGGATCGAGAAGACCCGCTACGGACGGACCTACATGGGCAACGAGCGCACGACCTTCGTCATCGGGCCCGATGGGCGCGTCGAGCACGTGCTTCCGCGCGTCCGCCCCGAGGCCCATCTCGACCAGCTGCTGGAGGTCCTCCCCAGGCCATGATCTGGGTCGCCGTCGCCGTTGTTCTCGTCCTCTGGCTCGTGGGGCTCCTGGTCCAGATCGGGGCCATCGTCAACCTGCTTCTGGTCATCGCCGCCATCCTGCTCGTCGTGCAGGTGGTCAACGAGCGCGAGGACCGGCCCGGCTGAGGCGGGTGCCTGCGCACGGCGCGCGGCCGCGCAGGCGGCTCGTCGTCGTGTCCACGCGACAGGTGAGCTGTCACGCCGATCGGCTACGCTTCGAACCGATCGCGCATGAAGCTCCTCCATTTCGCCGACCTCCACCTCGACGCCCCGTTCGCCTGGGCCAGCCCCGAGACGGCGCGGGTCCGCCGTCGCAACCGCCGCGAGACGCTGACCAGGATCCTGCGCCTCGCGTCCGACGAGGGCGTGGACGCCGTGCTCTGCGCGGGGGACCTGTTCGAACACGATCGCGTCAGCCCGGACACCGTCGAGTTCCTGCGCGCCAGCTTCGCCGCGGTACCGGTCCCCGTCTTCCTGGCGCCGGGCAACCATGACTGGCTCTCGCCGCGCAGCCCGTACGTCCTCACCGAGTGGTCCCCCAACGTGCGCGTCTTCCGGGAGGCCTCGCTGGAGGCGGTGACCCTCGCCGATGGGCTGACCCTGTGGGGTGCGGCGCATCGGGCCCCGGCGAACACGGACCCGTTCTTCACCGGCTTCCGCCCGGATCGTGGCGGCGTCCACCTGGCGCTGGCACATGCATCGGAGCGCGGTGCCCTCGGCTGGCAGGAGAGCGGCAAGCAGCCCCACGCGCCGTTCGACGCCGCGGAGCTGGACGCTGCTGGGATCCACCACGCGTTCCTCGGGCACTATCACCTGCCGCGCGACGCCGAGCGGTACACCTACCCGGGCAATCCGGACCCGCTCGAGTTCGGGGAGCAGGGCGAGCGCGGCGCCGTCCTGGCGGAGGTCGCCCCCGACGGCGGCGTGCGCCGCGAACGTCGCATCGTGGCGGTGAGCGAGGTCCATGACCTGGTGGTGACCCTGGACGGGGCCGCGCACCTCGACGAGGTGGAGCGCGCCATCGACGCGGCGCGCGAGGGGCGAAGCGGCTGCATTCGCATCACCCTCGACGGCGAGGTGGCGCCAAGCCTGGAGCTCGATCGCCGCGAGCTGGCAAGGATCGCCGGCGCCATTCCGGACCTTGTGCTTCGTGTCGGGCGGCTGGAGACCGGCTACGACCTGGCGGAGATCGAGCGCGAGACCACGGTGCGCGGCCACTTCGTGCGGGCCGCCGAGGCGATCGAGGACGCGGACCAGCGCCGGCGCGTGGTCCTCACCGGCCTCCGTGCGCTCGAGGGCCGGCGCGACCTGGAGGTCGCCTGACGGTGCGCATCCAGCGGGTCGTGGCCCGGGCCTTCGGTCCCTTCGAGAACGAGACGCTCGAGCTGGCCCAGGGGATGACCGTCGTCGCGGGGCCAAACGAGGCGGGGAAGTCCAGCTGGCACGCGGCGACGCGCCTGGCCATCACCGGCGTCCGTCGCGGGCGGGGGCGCACAACCAACGCGGACACCGCGCTGTCGGACCGCCACCGGCCGTGGGACATCCCCGATCGCTGGGAGGTGGAGGCGCGTCTCGACCTCGACGACGGTCGCACCATCGACATCCACCAGGACCTGGCGGGGAAGGTGGCCTGCCGGGCGGTGGACGTCGTCCTCGGCCGTGACGTCTCCGACGAGATCCTCGACGGCACGCCGGACGCGTCGCGCTGGCTCGGCCTCGACCGCGATGCCTTCGCCGCGACGGTGTCCGTCAGCCAGGCGGAGATCATGGCCGTGGCGGATGCCGCGGACCAGCTCCAGGAGCAGATGCAGCGGGCGGCGGCGACGCGCGGCACGGATGCCACCGCGGCACAGGCCATCGAGCGCCTCGTCGAGTTCCGTCGGGAGGCTGTTGGTGCGGACACGGTTGCCGCCAAGGGCCCCCTGCGCATGGCGCGCGTGCGGCTTGAGCGCGCCACCCAGGAGCTCGCCGTGGCGAGAGCGCGCCACGCGGAGCACCTCGAGCACACCCGACGTGCGGAGGAGGCGGAGCACGGACTCGCGGATGCCCGTCGTGCGCTGGCCATCGTCACCGCCGCCCGCGCCCTGGGCCGGGCCCGCCGGGCCGTGGACGTGGCCCATCGCGCCGCTGCGCTGTCGGCGCGCCACCCGGTGGCGCCGCCCACGCTCGGCGCACGCGACGCGGATGCCGACGCGGTCGCGGCCGCGATCGACGGCTGGGAGCGGCGCCCCGCTCCCGTGGTCCTCGCCGGTGCTCCGAGTGAGGCGCTCGCCGCGGAGCTCGCGGAGCTCCCGGAGCCCCCGCTCGGCGAACTCCAGCCAGACCCTGCCGCGCGCGCGCTGCTCCGCGACCTCGAGCGCGCCGAGGAGGCGATCGCCATGCTCGGCGAGGAGCCGGATGGTGGCGACCCGGCGGACGTCAGCACGGCCGAGACCATGCGGTCCGTCGCCCGTCGCCTCTCGGCCCCCATGCCGGCCGGCGTGGAGGCGCTGGAGGAGCAGCTCGCGACCGCGCGCGGCGCCGCGTCGACCACGGGCGGTTCTTCCCTGGTTGCGACGGGTCTCGGGTTGGCCTTCGTGGCTGTCGGCGTCTTCGTCGCGGCAACGCTTTTCGTGCTCGCCGGCGCTGCGCTGGCCGCAGCCGGCCTCGGGCTGGTCGCCTGGGCATGGCGTTCGGGCGCCGGGCGCAGAGCGGCTCAGCGCGGGGTGGCGAGCGCAGAGGCCGCCCTGACGCCATACCGGAACGCGCAGGCGCGCGCCACCTCGGAGCGGGCCGCCGCGGCCGCCGAGGCGCGCGACCATGGGTGGCCCGACGAGCCGGCGGCGCTCGAAACGCTGGCGGACCGCACGCTCGGGCGGATCCGTGAAGCGGCGCTCGCGGCGGAATGGCGGGTGCGGCACGAGGAGCTCGACGAACGGGCGCGCTCGGCCGTGCGCTCGCTGCTGGCCGCGTTGGCGGAGCGCGGCGTCTCAGGCCAGTCCGACCCGCGAGCCGCCTGGGCCGCCTACGAGGCGACGTGCGAGCGGCGGGCCACCCAGGCCGCGGCGGCCGCGCGTGCCGACTCGATCCGCAGGGAGCTGGCCACGCGCCGCACGGCGGAGGAGACGGCGGCCGCGGTCGAACGGGCGATCGAGGCTGCGCGAGGCGCCCTGGTCGATGTCGCGTCGCGGGTCGAGGTCTCGCCTGGTGCGGACCCGGACCCGGAGCCTCTGGTCGAGGCGCTGCGCGCGTGGCAGCGACGACGCGCTGACGCAATGGGCGCAAACCAGTCTGCCATCGAGGAATGGCGCGAGCTCAGCGACCTGCTCGACGGCCGGTCGCTCGAAACGCTTCGCGCCGACGCGTATCGGCAGTTCCGCGAAGCGACGGGGCTGGCCGCCGACCTCGGCCCGGACGAAGTGGAGCGCCTCGTTGGTCGCGCGGAGCTCGATGCCCTCGTGGCGGACGAACGCGAGCAGGTTGCCGTGGCGGATCGCGCCGCGCACGAGCTGCGCGGCGCGCTGGACGTCCTGCGCGGGGCACTCCCGGACGTCACGGAGACGGAGGAGGCGGTCGCCTCCGCGACCGCGGAGCTCGACCGCGTGCTGGCGCTTGCCGGCACCGTGGACGAGACCCTTCGGCTCCTGAAGGCCGCGCAGGACCGGGTCCACCGCGACCTGGCGCCGATTTTGGCGGCGGCGGTGCAGCGCTGGCTGCCCGTCGTCAGCGGTGGCGCCTACGAGGAGGTGAGCGTCGATCCGGCCGACCTGTCGATCCGGGTCCGTGAAGCCGCCAGCGGGGCGTGGCGCGAGGCACGGCTGCTGTCGGCCGGCACGCGCGAGCAGATCTATCTCCTGCTGCGGGTGGCGATGGCGCAGCACCTGGTCACCACCGGCGAGACGGCACCGCTCCTGCTCGACGAGGTGACCGCGCAGGCGGACCCGGAGCGGCGCGCCGGCCTGCTCCGCGTCCTGCACGAGCTGAGCCAAGAGCGCCAGGTCGTCCTCTTCAGCCACGACGAGGCGGTCGCGGACTGGGCAGAGCGGGTGCTGGCGGAGCCGCGTGACCGGCTCGTCCGCCTCCCGTCGCGCACGGCGCCAAAGCCGGCGAAGGACTCGGCCGCGGACGGCCGGGATCTTCCCGCAGGTTCCTCGGGCGAGACGGGGGTCGACGGACCGCGGGAGGCGGCGAAGCTGCCGGCATGACGCCGGCGAGGCTCCACCCGGTGGGGCGCCGGCCCGGCACGAGCAGGGGCGGCTGCTAGGATTGCGCAGCCCGCAGAGCGCCCGCCCGAGCGCCGCGCATCCCGCACGGACCGAACACCGCACCCCACGGATACCCGATGCCGACTGATCGCCTTCCGACCCCCGAACGCGTGCTCGTCGTTGCGGCTCACCCCGACGACATCGAATTCGGTGCCGCCGGCACGGTTGCCCGCTGGATCGACGAGGGGGCACGCGTCCGATACCTGCTGGTCACCCGCGGCGACAAGGGCAGCGACGACCCGACGGTCGACCCCGACAGCCTGGGCGTCCTTCGCGAGGCGGAGCAGCGGCACGCCGCGGCCGAGCTGGGTGTCGAAGGCGTCGACTTTCTCGACGAGCCGGACGGCCAGGTGGAGCCCGGCCTGAGGCTGCGGGAGCGGATCACGTACGCCATCCGCCGATATCGGCCAGAGATCGTCATGACCCACGACCCCACCGTCCTCTTCGTGAACAACGAGTGGGTCAACCATCCCGACCACCGCGCGGTGGGGATGGTCACCGTGGATGCGGTCTTCCCGACCGCGCGCGACCCGCTGAACCTGCGCGAGCACCTCGACGCCGGGCTGCAGCCCTGGAAGGTGGCGGAGCTGTACCTGTGGAGCACGAACGAGGCAAACCAGCTGGTCGACATCGGTGCGACGCTCGACCGCAAGATCGCGGCATTGCGCTGCCACGAGAGCCAGTTCCGGGAGTTCGCGGATACCGAACGCTGGCTGCGCCGCACATCGGAGGAGCTCGGCGAGCGGGCCGGCTATCGGGCCGCCGAGGGATTCCGCCGGGTGATGCTGGCCCGATGATGCCGCGCCGGGGGAGCAGCCTGCGCCGGGGAGCCGTGGCGATGGTGGGCGTGGTCCTCGTGCTGGCCGCCTGCTCGGTCGGACCGAGCCCCACCCCGTACCCGACCCCCGCCCCGGTTCCGCCCACCGATCGGGCGGGTCTCGTGGCGCGCAAGTTCCTCGCGGCCTGGATGGCGGGGAACATCGAGCGCATGTGGGAGCTCGTCGCGCCGGCGGACCAGGCCGCCTACGGTCACGAGCAGTTCGTGAGCCTCTACACCCGGTTCTCCAGCCTCGTCCGCCTGACGAAGGTCAGCGCCACCGCAGGCGACGCGGTGCCGACCGCGCTCCCGCCCGAGCCGATGCCGCCGGACCTCGCCCCGCCGCCGTCAGCCACCCCGGCGGGCTCCGCTGGCGCTTCCGCCGGCTCCCCGGCGCCGGGCGCCCCCTCCCCGGACCTCTCTCCCCCGGCATCCGCGTCGGAATCGCCGTCGCCATCCCCGATTCGCGCCCGCGAGCCCGGGACCCATCATCCCGGGGCCGGTGCCGGCCATGGCGGTCGACGCGACGATCGACCTGACCACGGACCTGTTCGGTGCGGTGACCCTGTCAAGGACCCTGCTCCTGGTTCGGGGCGCCAGTGACTGGCAGGTTCGCTGGACTCCGGCGTCGCTGTTCAGCGCGCTCGGGACGGACGGCACGCTGGAGCTGAGCCGTCAGACCTCGCCGAGGGGCAAGATCGTGGCCACCGACGGCACGGTCTTTGCCACGACCCGCGAGGACGGCATGCGGGTCTACCCCCAGGAGTACCTGGCGGGACAGGCCATCGGCTACGTCAGCAAGATCACCGCCGATGACCTGAAGACCCTCGCCGCCAGGGGCTACCAGGCTGGCGACTGGGTGGGCCGCAGCGGGCTCGAGCACGGCGCAGAGGACCTCCTGCGCGGAACGCCGGGGTTCACCCTCTCAGCGGTTCGACCCGGTGGCGACCCGACGACGGTGCTGCACACCGACATGACGCCGGGCGCCGACCTCACGATCACCATCCAGCCCAAGCTCCAGCGCGCCGCCGAGGCCGCCATGGCCCGCTATCCACGCGTCGGCAGCGCCGCCATCGATCCGAAGAGCGGCGACGTCTGGGTCCTGGCCTCCCTGCCGCGGTTCGATCCGAACGCGATGACCCTGGGGACCACCCTGGGCGGAGCGCCGTTGGCGCAGCCATCGTCGGAGCAGATCATCGACAAGGCGGTGCTGGGGGCCTATCCGGCAGGATCGGACTTCAAGCCGTTCACCCTGGGCGCGGCGCTGCAGACCGGCACGGTGAAGACCACCGACCGCATGCTCTGCCCCGGTACCTGGACCTACTCGGGCTTCACGTTCAAGAACTGGATGTACGAGACGCTCCCGGGGCTGCGGACCTGGGTCGACACCATGGCCCTCTCCTGCAACACGACCTACATGCCGCTCAGCGTCCGGGTCTACGAGAAGAACCGGACCGCGCTGACCGATCTGCTGCACAACTTCGGGTTCGGCGAGGCCACCGGGATCCCCTTCCTGGTGGAGAGCGCCGGGATCCTGCCCGATGCGGCCTACTTCGAGTCGCACCAGCGCTGGAACGGGCAGTACTCCCCCTACGGGCCGTTCGACCAGATACAGCTGGCCATCGGCCAGGGCTCGTACCTGGGCACCCCGCTGCAGCTGGCCACCGCCTATGCCGCCTGGGGCAACCGCGGCATCCTCTGGCAGCCCCGGATCGTGCTCAAGGCGACGCTTCCCGATGGAACGCTGGTCTACGACAGCCACCCCACCTACCACCACGTCATCCAGCTGCGGCGCGACGTGATGGACTACGTGGTGACCACCATGCGCGCGGTCGTGGCCTCCTCCCTGGGGACCGCCCATCGCGCCTTTCTGGGCTTCCCCATCGCGGTCGCCGGCAAGAGCGGCACCGCGGAGACGGGTGGGCCCGACCCCGATGCGTGGTTCCCCGCCTTCGCGCCCATGAACGACCCGACCATCGCCGTCGCCACGGTGGTCGTCACCGTCCCGCTCGGGAACGGCGGGGACTTCGCGGCGCCCATCACCCGCAGGATCATGGAGGCCCACTTCTTCCGTTGACCGCGGGTCGCGCCGTCCCGCGGCGAGCGGGGCCGGACCAGAAAATGCTTTGACACGCCGAGCGCGCGGACGGTAGCATCGAGCGCGCCGCGACTTCGCCCCCATGATCCGCTGCGCGGAACTCAGCATGAGCGAACGACGCCCTTGATCTCCGAGAACGCAATTCCGCTCCGGTTCCAGACCGCCGAGGTTGGCGTCGACTGGTTGCAGTGCAACATCGAGTGCCAGGAAGGCTGCCCGGTCAACACCAACTGTCGGGGCTACCTGATGCTGGCCGCCGAGGGTCGCTTCGAAGAGGGCTACATCCTCGCCCGCGACCCGAACCCGGTGGCCGCCATCTGCGGGTACGTGTGCAGCGCCCCGTGCGAGAAGGCCTGCCGCCGCGCGGACATCGACAAGCCGCTCGCCATCCGCGCCATGAAGCGCTTCCTCGTCGACTGGCACTACGGCAACAACATGCCCGACCACGTGCAGGTGGCCCCATCCACGGGCCGGAGCGTGGCGGTCGTGGGCGCCGGGCCATCGGGCCTCTCGGTGGCGAAGGACCTGGCGGCCGACGGCCACGAGGTCCACATCTACGAGGCGCTCCCGTCCGGCGGCGGGACCACGCTGATCGGCGTCCCGGCCTTCCGCCTGCCGCGCGACGTGATCGAGCTCGACGTGGCCTGGGTCGCGAAGCACGGGGTCGAGTTCCACTACAACGTCGAGATCGGCCGCGACATCACGCTGGACGAGCTCCGCAAGCGCCATGACGCGGTGGTGGTGGCAACCGGCTGCATGTTCCCGGTGGCCATGAACGTCCCCGGCGAGGAGCTCGACGGCGTCATCTACGGCGTGGACTTCCTCAAGCGCGCGAACCTGGGCCAGGAGCAGTGGGTGGGCGATCACGTCCTGGTCATCGGCGGCGGCTACACCGCCATGGACTCCTCGCGGACGGCGCTGCGGCTGGGCGCCAAGACCTCCACCATCCTCTACCGGCGCGGACCGGACGAGATGGTGGTGGACGAGGAGGAGCAGCACGAGACGCGCTTCGAGGGCGTGCGCTTCGAGTTCTTCGCCTCGCCGGTCGAGGTCGTGGGCGACGAGCACGGCAAGGTGGTGGGGATGAAGTTCCTCCGCACGCGCCTGGGTCCGCCGGACGCCTCCGGCCGCCGCTCGGCCGAGCCGATCCCCGGCAGTGAGTTCGTGGTCCCCTGCGACATGGTCGTCCCGTGCACCAGCCAGGCCGCCGACAACAACGTCCTGGGCCAGTACGGCAGCCAGCTCAACCGTCATCTGGGCGTGACCGACAGCCGCTCGGTGCTCAGCGGCGGCTCCGTCTCCGCCTGGCGCACCCCGCCGCCTTCCACCGGCAACGGCGCCGATGGCGACGAGTTCGCGTTCAAGCGTGGATACCTGACGATCAACCCGGACACGTTCGAGACGAGCACCCCGGGCGTCTTCGCCTGCGGCGACTTCGTCACCGGCCCGGCCACGATCATCGAATCGGCAGGGCGGGGCCGCCGCGCCGCACGGGCCATCGACCGCTGGCTCCGGGGTGAGCGTGGCGCGGCCCTCGAGGAGCTGCCGGTCATCAACCGCGCGGTGGTCACCCAGGCCCTCGAGCACGACATGCCCAAGGACTACGAGGCGTTCACCCGCCACCACATCCCCATGGCGCCCCCGGAGCTGCGGCGCGACTTCACCAGCCTGGTCGAGGTGGGCTACGACACGCGCACCGCGATCGAGGAAGGGTCGCGCTGCCTGCAGTGCAACCACAACATCAACATCGACGGGCCACGCTGTATCCTGTGCGGACTCTGCGCCGATGTCTGCCCCGAGGGCGTGATCTACATGATCGACAAGGCGCAGGTGGGCGGCGACGATCCGGAGATCGACCTGTTCCAGTCGTGGCCCCGCGGCATTGCCATGATCATCGACGAGGAGCGCTGCATCCGTTGCAACCTCTGCGTCGAACGGTGTCCAACCAACTGCATCACGATGGACCGCCTCGAGCTGGAGCGGTTCACGCCTGACGGGAAGGTTCTGTTGGAGAGCTACAAGGACAACGTGCTGGGGCAGATCGGTCAGCAGGCGGGGATGGCGGTGCGCCGATGAGCTTCCCCGGACCCGGCGACCTGTACAGGGGCCTGAAGGAGACGCAGATCTGGCGCTCCCTCTTCCGCCAGCCCTATCCGTCCACCAGCCGGACCCGTGCCCTGGCGGTGATGAACAACGTGTTCCTCCACCTGCACCCGGTGCGGGTCAAGAGGCACGCGGTTCGCTACACGTACACCTTCTGCCTGGGCGGCATCAGCTTCTTCCTGTTCCTGGTGCTGACGGTCACCGGCCTCTACCTGATGTTCTTCTACGTACCGTCGGTGAGCCGCGCCTACCAGGACATCCTCTCCATCGAGAACTCGGTCGCGTTCGGCGAGCTCGTGCGCAACATGCACCGATGGGGCGCGCACCTCATGGTGCTGACCGTCTTCCTGCACATGATCCGCGTCTTCTACCACGGCGCCTACAAGCCGCCGCGGGAGTTCAACTGGGTGATCGGGGTCCTGCTCCTCTTCTCGACCCTGTGGCTCAGCTTCACCGGCTACCTGCTGCCCTGGGACCAGATCGCGTTCTGGGCCGTCACCGTGGGCACCCAGATGGCCACCTACGCCCCATTGCTTTCGCAGCAGTCGTCCCTCTTCCTTCTCGGCGGGATCGAGGTCGGGCAGGGGACCCTGCTGCGCTTCTACGTGATGCACGTCATCGCCTTCCCGCTCATCGCCGCGATTCTGATGATCGTCCACTTCTGGAGGATCCGGAAGGACGGCGGCATCAGCGGTCCGGTCTGAGCGCGGTAGGATAGGAACGGCAGACCCATGACCATCGAGAAGCGGCCGAACGCGACCGCCGACAAGAACGCTCCGACCCAGGCGCCACGGGTACCCATGGTCGAGCGCGGAGGCGGGCCAAAGCTTCCCGGGCCCCCGGGAGTGCCGGGTACCGAGCGGTTCCGGCTGCTCGCCTACGTCAAGCAGGAGTCGATGGTCCGGGTCGACAAGCGACCCGACGAGACGGTGCTGACCTGGCCGCACCTGCTCCGTGCCGAGTTCCTCATGGCGGCGCTCATCATGGGGCTCCTCGTCGTCACCTCCCTGCTCATCCAGGCGCCGCTCGAGCAGATGGCGAACGCCGGCAACACGCCGCACGTTGCCAAGGCGCCGTGGTATTTCCTGGGCCTCCAGGAGATCCTGAGCTACTTCAACCCGACCGTCGCCGGCGTGCTGGTCCCGACCCTCTACCTGGTGGGCCTGGCGTTGATCCCGTTCGTCGACCGATCACCGTTCAAGGCGGCCCGCGACCGCAAGCTGATCTGGGTCTTCTTCATGAGCCTGATGGTCGGCGGTCTGCTGGTCACCCTCATCGGCTCCTTCTTCAGAGGCCCGGGATGGAACTGGGTCTGGCCATGGGAGGGAATCTTCTTCAACCTATGAGCAGCAACACGAACCTCTCCTATGGACCCGTCACGTCGCAGCCGGCCCGCGAGATCAGCCGCCGTACCTTCATGCGCCGCATGCTGGGTGCCGGGATGGGTCTCCTGAGCCTGGAATTCCTCGGCGGTACCTTCGCATTTCTCTGGCCGAACCTGACGCGGTGGTCTCGGCGGCAAGGTCGAGCTGGGCTCGGCACAGGACATCCTGACCGTCTGGCCGGACTGGGCCAAGGGCCAGCCGTATACGTACCAGAAGGCCCGGCTCTTCTTCGTGAACGTGCCGGCGGGCATGGATCTCGTCGACGGCAAGCCGGCGAACATCCCCGACCCCGGAACGAAGGTGGACGAGTCCCTGGCCTTCAAGGACCGCTCCGTCATGGCGCTCTACCGCAAGTGCCCGCACCTTGGCTGCCAGATCCCGCCGCTGTGCGAGAAGAGCCACTGGTTCGAGTGCCTGTGCCACGGCAGCAAGTACACGATCCTGAGCGAGAAGCGCGACGGACCCGCCCCTCGCGGGATGGATCACTTCCCGGTCTCGGTCGGGAGCTCTGGCGTCTACACCGTCGACACCGGGAAGAAGGTCACCGGTCCGCCGGTCGGCACCGTGACCTTCGACCCACGCACGGCGGCCGACCTGACCGGCAAGCACTGCGCAGGCTGAGCCAATGCGAATAAAGACGCTCGGCGTCATCGTGGTGAGTGCCCTGGCGCTCTTCACGATGTTCTACTGGCTCACCGACTCCGCGCGCCTCGTGGGTCGCCAGACCAGTGCCGAGCAGGCGCAGCTCGCGTTCGGGAAGGAGGTCTTCGCCAACAACCCCAACGACCCGGCCGCGGCGGGCTGCGCGCGCTGCCACGGGCCGGAAGGCACGGGCGGTCCGGTCCCGGGCCAGCCGGGTCTCAACGCCCCGAACCTCCACAGCCCCAGCATCGCCAACAAGCTCAAAGTCAATCCCGACTACGTGAACCTGGTCATCCGCTTCGGCGGCGTAGTGGTGTCCGGCAACGTGAGCTCGATCATGCCCGCCTGGAGCACCGAGGTGGGCGGGCCTCTCACCGTCCAGCAGATCGACGCGCTCACCGCGCTGGTCACCGGCTGGGCCAAGGCCAACGCCAACGCCAGCCAGGCGCCCGTGGCCAACACGGCCGAGGCAGGTAAGCAGGTCTACAACTCGGTCGGCTGCGTGAGCTGCCACCAGGCGGACCTGGGTGGCGTTCCCGGCACGTTCCCGAGCCTGCAGAACGTGGGCAACGAGATCGGCACCGGCCTCCCGAATCCGCCCAGCGGCCTGGCCCAGATGAAGTCCGACTACGCGAGCCGATCCGGCGACCTTCTTCACGAAGTGGATCCGGGACTCCTCCAACAACTACAACGGCGGCACGGCGACGGGGATGCCCGCCTTCCCGGAGTCCCAGGTGACCAACGACCAGCTCCAGGCCCTGATCACATTCCTCCTGACGCAGAAGCAGTGACGCACCCATGAGCCAGACACGACCGCGATCGCGAACCATCGGCGCCAACCTCATCCGCCAGGTCGATGACTTCATGAGCTGGCTGCTCTTCGGGTACGAGACCTGGTTGGTGGCGGTCCTGAAGGGCGTGCCGCTCTTCCTCTACATCTACTTCCTGATCGCCTACGTGCCGAACTACGTCTACTACGGCGTCACGCAGTACATTCCCTTCCTCAAGCTCTCCCCTGACACCGGGTTCCTCTTCGCGGCCGGGGTGGGTGGTGGGAACTTCGTGATCCTGATCGCGCTTGCGCTCTGGACACAGGCAGCCCGCGGCCGCCGTGGCTTTGCCTGGGCCCTCATCCGGATCGTCGACTTCCTGCAGCTGCTCTTCGTCTACCTGGTGATGATCCCGCTCCTCGCCTTCAACATGGCGGGCGGCACGTTCGTCCCGCCGGCGGGCACGGAGGCGTTCCCGATCCAGGCGCTGGCCTTCGGCGCCCTGGTCGCGGGGCTGGGGGTCGCGGCGCTCGCCTTCTTCGCCATCGAGTACCGCCGGGTCACGCGTCGCGAGGCTCGTGAGGCCGAGGCCACCTCGGCCGCCTACCTGGCCGGCTGACCCCCACCGGCGGCAGGCCCACACGGCACGGAGGCCCCTCGCGGGAGCTGCTGATCGCCCACGTCGCGTGGTCGATAGCCGTGCTCCTGGGTGCCGGCGGGCTCGTCGTCGCTGAGCTGGCGAGCGCCTGCCCCCGTGGCGGACCGCTCGCCTTCGGCAGCTGCGCATCGGTCCGACCCCTCGCGATCGCCGTCGTGTCGACCGCAGCCGTTCTCTACGTCGCCGGGCTCAGCGCCGTGCTCCTCTGGGTGGCCAGGCTGCAGCGTCGGCGGGTGGCCGACGGGCGGGCTGCGCGCGACTGGTACCTGCTGGCTGCGACAATCGGCCTGCCGGTTTCCCTCCTCCTGGCATTCACCACCGTCTCCGCCCTTCGCTAGGATGGGTGGCGTACCACCAGGAGAAGTGATCCGATCATGACCGTCTCCTCTTCCAAGGAGCTGTTGGCCCTGCTCTCAGGTGCCGCTGCCATCGAGGGCGACCGCCTCGTCATCACCGATGCCGCCCGCTTCCGCGGGGAGATCATCGACCGCCTCGTGCGCGAGGCCGTCTTCAACCCCGACGGCGGGCTGCGCGATGCAGCGCGCTGGGTCATCTGGGAGGCCAGCCAGGCGCTCGGATGCCCATCGGCCTCGATCCACGAGCTGTACATGGCTCGCGGGCGGGGCGAGTTCCCACCCACGGACTTCACCGTCCCGGCCATCAATGTCCGGGCCGCCGCGTACCTGAGCGCTCGTCAGGCTTTCGCCGCCGCCATGGAACGCGACGCGGGTACGGTCATCTTCGAGATCGCCAAGAGCGAGATGGCCTATACCGACCAGCGCCCCGCCGAGTACGCCGCGGTGATCCTCGCCGCGGCGATCCGCACCGGCTGGCCGGGTCCGGTCTTCCTCCAGGGCGATCACTTCCAGTTCAACGCGACGAAGTGGGCGGCCGACCCGGAGAAGGAGATGGCCGGGCTCCGCGCGCTGACGACAGAGGCGGTGCGGGCGGGCTTCCTGAACATCGACATCGACTCGAGCACACTCGTGGACCTCTCCCTGCCAACCGTGCGTGAGCAGCAGCACACCAACGCGACGAACACCGCAGAGCTCACCCGCCTCATCCGCGAGCTTGAGCCGGACGGGGTGACCGTTTCGGTCGGCGGCGAGATCGGCGAGGTGGGCAAGGCGAACTCCACGGAGGAGGAGCTGCGCGCGTACCTGAACGAGTACCTCGGGCTGCTCCACGGGTCCGGGACGGCGGGCGTCAGCAAGGTGAGCATCCAGACCGGCACCAGCCATGGCGGCGTGGTGCTCCCCGACGGGACGGTGGCGACGGTCAAGATCGACTTCGACACCATGCAGCGCCTCTCTGCAGTGGCGCGCGACGAGTACGGCCTGGCCGGCTGCGTCCAGCACGGTGCCTCCACGCTACCCGACGAGGCGTTCCACCACTTCCCGGGCAACGGGACCGCCGAGATCCACCTGGCGACCGGCTTCCAGAACATCCTGTACGACGAGGGCGGCCTCCCGGCCGAGCTCCACGACCGGATGATGGCCTGGTGCGCGGAGCACTGTGCCGATGAGCGCAAGGAGGGCCAGACGGAGGAGCAGTTCCTCTACAAGACCCGCAAGAAGGCGATCGGTCCGTTCAAGGCGGACCTGTGGAACCTGCCCGCCGCCGCCGCCGATGAGGTCGCGGGCCATCTGCGCGACAAGTTCGGGTTCCTCTTCGACCAGCTCAAGATCCGCGGGACGCGGGGACTCGTTGCGCAGCACGTGACGGCCGCGCCCATGCACCGGCCGCTGCCGGCCGCGCTCGGCGGTGGTGCCGGGGCTGCGGCGATGGCGGGGGCCGGCGTCTTCGACGACGACGGATCGGGCGAGTAGCGCCCGGGCGCTCCTCGGTCAGCGCCCGATGAGACGGGCGAGCCCGGGTGTGCCGGCCATGCCGACCAGCCGGCGCGCGGCGGACGGCGGCAGGCTGGCGAGCGCGTCCGTTGCGCGGGCCAGGTCGTTGGGATCTACGGTCTCCAGGATGGCCAGCAGCCGCCGCAGGCTGGCGTCGTCCAGCTCGTCGAGGAGGGCGAAGAGCCGCTGCGTGGCGGTGGGGGAGGCGTCCACGAAGATCCCCACCCCGCGGTCGAAGAGATGGACGAAGCGCAGCAGCCCCTCGAGCCGATCGCTGAGATCGCTCAGCTCCGCGGCGTCCGGGCCGCCCGTCGTCGCCTCGGTGGCCGCCAGCTCCGCGCAGCGCGCGATGACGGGCACCACCGGGTCCGTCTCGCGCTCCTTCCGCGCCCGCGCGACGCGTCGGAACCACTCCCAGTTATCGCCGACCGCGAGGTAGGCGGCCGCCTGCGGCCCACGCCGGCCGGTGCGCCGGCCCGCCTCGGTGCGCTCGATGAGGCCCCATTCCGTGCATTCGGCGAGCGCCATGGCTGCGGCGCGGTGCGAGAGCCCCAGGGCGCGGCGGATCTCCGGCTCGGTCAGCGGGCCGCCGTGGACCAGGAAGTAGCCCTGCACGGCGGCGGTCGAGGGGGCCACGCCCCAGGCAGCGCCGATGGCGCCCCATGCCTGCGCGAACTCCCGCCGGATGCGCTCCACGGCGCTGATCGGGACGGGGGCCTTTTCGATGCTTGCCGCCATGTGCTGATCCGTGATTACTGGGTGGCGCACGGTAGCAGATTTCGTGCCCACTCATCTGGCCCGCGGAGACGACGAAGCCCCGGATCGCTCCGGGGCTCCATGACGTGCCGGGGGAGGATGATCAGTGAGCGCAGCCGCCTGCGCGTGCCGGCGAGCCGTCGGTGTTGAAGCTGGAGCCACAGGCGCAGCTCGAGACGGCGTTGGGGTTGTTGATTGCGAAGCCGGACCCCATCAGCGAATCGACGTAGTCGATCTCCGCCCCGTCGATGTACTGGGCGCTGAAGGCGTCGATCACGATCGGCACGCCTGCGTGGTCCTCGACGCGGTCGTCGTCCGCGAGGCGGTCGTCGAACGCGAGGCCGTAGCTGAAGCCGGAGCAGCCTCCGCTCTTCACGAAGAGCCGGAGTCGGGCATCGGCCTTGCCTTCGCGAGAGCGCAGGTCCAGGACCTTCGCGGCGGCGGCGTCGGTGAGCGTGACGAGCGGCTCGGCAGCGGGGGCCGGGGCGGTCTGCGGGATCGCCTGCGGCGTCGTCTCGGACATCGTCATGGGACTCAGAATTCTCCTCTCGGCGCTCGGTGAGCGACGGATGGTCGTGGCATCGCTCGCGAAAGTATACCAGCGGCGCTCAGCCTTTCCGCAATGGGCCTAATCGGCATGGCCGCGACGGGACCGATGGCGGTCGGCGGGCCGCGTGCGCCATCGGTACACTCTGGCAGACGACCCGAGAATACGTATCGCGCAGGGAGGCACCCGTCGTGAAGCTTGCCAGCCGCATGGACCTGATCGGGACCGAGACGGCATTCGAGGCGGCCGCCCGCGCCCGGGCCCTGGAGGCGACCGGTCGAGAGGTGATCCACCTCGAGATCGGCGAGCCCGACTTCGACACGCCCCGCCACATCTCCGAGGCCGCGGCGCACGCCGTGCTCGAGGAGGGGATGACGCACTACACCGCCGCCACAGGCATCGCCCCGCTGCGGGAGGCGATCGTGGCCGACGTGAAGCGCTGGAAGGGGATCCAGACGAGTCCCGGGCAGGTGGTGGTCACGCCCGGCGCCAAGCCGATCATGTTCTACGCCATGCTCGCCCTGATCAACCCCGGCGACGAGGTCATCTATCCCAACCCGGGGTTCCCGATCTACGAGAGCATGGCGCGCTACGTGGGCGGGACGCCGGTCGCCGCGCCGCTGCGCGAGGAGAACGACTTCCGGATGGACATCGCGGAGGTCGAGTCGCTCGTGACCGACCGGACCCGCATGATCGTCTTCAACTCACCGCAGAACCCGACCGGCTCGACCCTCAGCCACGATGACGTGCGCGAGATCGCGCGGATCGCCACCGAGCACGACCTCGTGGTCCTGGCCGACGAGATCTACGGCCGGCTCCAGTACGAGGGCTCCCTGCTCTCGATCGCCACGCTGCCCGGGATGGCGGAGCGGACCATCACCCTGGACGGATTCTCCAAGACCTTTGCCATGACCGGGTGGCGCCTCGGGTACGGGATCCTGCCGGAGTGGCTGGTCCCGTCCTTCAGCCGCCTGGTCATCAACAGCGTCAGCTGCACCAACGCCTTCGCCCAGGTGGGCGCGGTCGCGGCGCTCACCGGCCCACAGGACGCCGCCGACGCGATGCGGGCCGAGTTCATCGGGCGCCGGTCGCTCATCGTGGAAGGGCTGAACGCGATTCCCGGGGTCAGCTGCGTCATGCCCCATGGCGCGTTCTATGCCTTCCCCAACGTCAAGAGCTTCGGCCGCAGCAGCAACGAGATCGCGGATCACCTGCTCTACGACGCGGGCGTCTGCGGTCTCGCGGGCACGGCATTCGGCGCCCACGGCGAGGGGTACCTGCGCTTCAGCTACGCGAACTCCCGCGAGAACCTCACCAAGGCGCTCGACCGCGTCGGGGAATCGCTGGCGAAGCTCGAACGGACCGGGGAGCTCGTCTCTGCCCCGGCGGAGACGAGCCGATGACCGCCGTCCAGTCCGACGACGTCGAGCGCCTGGCCGAGCAGGCGGCGCCCTCCTTCGCGCACTGGGAGCTGCTTCGCGAGGTCATCGACGAGTGCATCGACCTCTCGCTGAACTACCGGCAGAGCGGCCATCCCGGCGGCTCGCGGTCCAAGGTCCACCTCTTCCTGTCGCTGCTCCTCTCCGGCGCCATGCGCTGGGACATCCGCCGCCCGTGGCGTCCGTTCGCCGACCGATTCGTCCTCTCCGCAGGCCACACCGATTCCGCTGGTCTACAGCACGCTGGCGGTCCTCAACGAGGTGCTGCGCGCACGGCACGAGCGTGACCCGCGCGACGAGTTCGCCTTCCCCGACGACGGACGCTGGGCGCTCACCTGGGAGGACCTCCTCACGCTCCGCCGCCGCGGCGGGCTGGCCGGCCACGCCGAGATGGAGGGCAAGACCCTCTTCCTCAAGTTCAACACCGGACCCTCCGGCCACGGCATGCCGCCGGCGGCCGGGGAGGCGATCGCCCTCAAGCTGGCCGGCTGCGAGGAGGTCAAGGTCTTCGCCGTCGAGGGCGAGGGCGGCCTGACCCCCGGGCGCCAGCCACGAGACGCGCAACACGGCCTGGGGCCTGGGCCTCTCGAACCTGGTCTTCCTCATCGACTGGAACGACTACGGGATCGACGACACGGCCATCAGCCGTGTTGTGCCGGGCACCCCGGAGACCTGGTTCGGTGCCTATGACTGGCGGGTGACCGGCACCCTGTACGGCTCCGAGTGGGAGCCGGTGACCCGCGCGGTCCTCGAGGCGGCGCGGGGCGAGAACCCGCGTGGCGTGCCCTCGGCGGCCTGGTTCAAGACCCGCAAGGGCCGCGGCTACGGCAAGTACGACAACAAGAGCCACGGCTCGCCCTGGCCCATGAACGCCCCGGAGTTCTGGACGGTGCGCAAGGAGTTCATGGCCCGCCACGGGGTCGAGTACGCCGGGGTCGACCAGCCGGCGCCAGCGATCCGGCCGAGCAAGAGGCCCAGGCGCGCCACAACTTCGCGGTGGCGATGGGCGTCCTGCGCGCGCACACCGAGGTGGTGGACGCCATCAGCGACCGGCTCGTGGAGCTGGCCGACATCGGTGCCCGACACCGTCGAGGGCCTGAACCTGGGCGGACCCGGCGCCGCAGATCTTCGACGACCCGCGCATCACCGACGTCCGCTGCTACCCCGAGTCGCTCTGGAAGGCGCCCGGCGAGAAGGCGCCCAACCGGGCGGCGCTCGCCAGCTGGGGCGCCTGGGTCAACGCCTTCGCGCGCAGGGAGTACGGTCGGCCCGCTGGTCATCGCCTGCTCCGCGGACCTCGCCGACTCCACGAACATCTCCGGCTTCGCCAAGGACTACGAGGGCATGCCGGGCTGGGGCTGGTACGACCGCGAGACGAACCCGCGCGGCACGCTGCTGCCCCAGGAGATCACCGAGTTCACCAACGCGGGCCTGATGGCGGGCATGGCCACCGTCAACCTGGCCGATGACCCCTTGGCGACCTTCAACGGCTTCTGGGGCGCCTGCTCCACCTACGGCTCGTTCAGCTACCTGAAGTACGGGCGATTCCGCCTCTTCAGCCAGCTGGCCCAGGACACGCAGCTGAAGCTGGGCAAGGTGATCTGGGTCGCCGGCCACTCCGGCCCCGAGACGGCGGAGGACTCCCGCACCCACTTCGGCATCTTCGCCACCGGCGTGACCCAGCTCTTCCCCGAGGGCCACGTCATCGACCTGCACCCGTGGGAGTACAACGAGGTGCCGGTGGTGCTGCGCGGCCGCCCTGGCCACCGACGTGCCCATCGTGGCGCTGCACCTGACCCGGCCGGCGGTCGAGATCCCGGACCGGGCGGCGCTGGGGATGGACTCGCACTTCGAGGCGGCGCGCGGCGCCTACCTGCTGCGCGACGCGCGATCCGGAGCGCCCCGTGGCCGGGACGGTGTACGTGCAGGGCACCGTGTCCACCGCGAACCTGGTCAAGATCCTGCCCGAGCTGGATGCCGCGGGGCATCAACGTCCGGATCGTGGCCGCCATCAGCCCGCAGCTGTTCCGGCGGCAGGACGCCGCCTACCGCGAGCGGATCTGCTCCGACGCGGACCGCTGGACGGCATGGCGGTCACCAACCGCGCCTTCAAGCTGATGCGGGACTGGGTCGATGGGCCGATCGCCGCGGAATACTCGCTCTCGTCCGACTGGGACGACCGCTGGCGGACCGGCGGCACCCTCGAGGAGGTCATGGACGAGGCGCACCTGGGCCCGGATCAGATCCTGGCCGGGATCGAGCGCTACGCCGCGGACCGCGAGGTCCGGCTGCTGCGTCTGCAGAGCTCCTGGCGGCCGTCGAGCGTGGCGGCTGAGCGGTGCCGGACCTCAAGCAGCACCCCTACGAGCACCAGCGGCCGCAGCGGCCGAGCCACCTGCCGTTCCGCACGGATCCGCCCCCGGAGCGGCCCGCCGCGCCGGACATGCACCTGGCGATCTACGTGGGGCTGGTCCTGCTCGGCATCGTGGCCTTCTTCGCCGTCCCGTACGTGATCCAGTACCTGCTGCTGTGGCTCACCGGGGGCTGATCGGCAACGAGGCAGCGACAGGTCGTGGCTACTAGGGCCGCAGGCAGGTCACGATCGAGTAGACCGCCCGAAGTTGGCGGCAGCCCCGGCTGCCAGGCTGACGAGGCCGCCGGCGACCGATCCGCCAAGCCAACGTCCCCGCCGAGCGAGCAGCGCCGTGGCCATCAGGCTCATGCCCGCCCCCGCCCCCACCAGCGTGCTGACGGCGAGGATGCCCAGCACGAAGGCAGGAGCACTCCGGTGGAGATCGAATACGCAGGGGCCCGCGCCCGAGATGGTTCCTGCGCCGAACAGGAACAGCGCGGACACCATGGCGAGACCCAGCGCCACGCCGAGCACGATTCCAGCCGTCAGCACATCGCGCTCGTTGGCACTGACCAGGAGCAGACCGCCGACGACGGGCGCGAGGACCCACAGGGCGATGACCAGCCCGTTGGCAGCCGCAAGGCCGAATGGCCCGAGGGGACCGAGCATCCCGGCGAAGAAGAGGACGAGGAACGCGACGACGAAAATCCCGAGGCAACCAGCACCCCACGCGCGATGGTGTTGGCGGTCACGGACGTACCACCCCCCTCGTTCTTCAGCCGCCAGCCGTCCCGGACGCCGACTCGGATCCGGTCACGCC
>CAWBBG010000026.1:0-163453 GCA_963787025.1 uncultured Chloroflexia bacterium | reverse complement strand
ACCGGCTCGCAGACCTCGCGGCCTTCCGGGGCGATGGCCCGTCTCCCGGCCGACCGGCTTGCCTCGGTCTACGTCGACATCTCCGGGGTGATCGCCGGGACCGGGCCGCTGATCGGGACCAGCGGGTACAGCGTGGCGGCGCTGGCGGTGATCGCCAAGCCGGGCGGCTTGCAGGTGATCGGCAGCGCGCCGTTCGACCCGGGCACCGCGACGGCGTCGACAAAGGAGAGCTTCGCCCTCGCCAGCGAGCCTTCCAGCCTGCCGGACTGGATGCCGGCCGACACCGAGGCAGAGCTCGTCTTCTTTGGAGCGCAGCAGACCTTCTCCACCATCGTCGGCCAGCTGGGATCGGTTCCGGGCGGGCAGGACGCCGCACAGGCGATCACACAGCTGCGCGCGTTGGCCGCCCTGGGCCTGGGCATCGACCTGGATCGCGATCTGCTGCCACTCTTCGATCGCGAGGCCGCTATCGCCGTCACCAGCCTGAGCGGGAGCACGCCGCACGGGGTCCTGCTCCTGCGTCCGAGCGACGCGACCGCCGCGGCGGATGCACTGGCCAGGATGGCCGATGCGCTGCGGTCCCGGGGGTCCTCGGTCAGCCAGCAGCAGCTGGCAGGCGTCACCCTGACGGTGATGACCGTTCCCCAGGTGGGCCAGGTTGCCTACGCCGTGCAGGACGGGGTGGTGGTGGCCGGGCTGAGCGGCGACGATGTGTCGGCCGCGCTGACCGCCCACGCATCGGGGAAGACGCTCGGGGCCTCGGCAGGGTATCGTGCGGCATTCGACGTTGCCGGAGGGCGCGGCGGGAATGAGCTGTACCTCGACGGACCCAGGGCTGCGGACTTCATCCTGGGGCTTCTAGGTCGGTCCGCCGACAGCCTCCCGGCGGATCTGCGCGATGTCCTCGGCCACGTCGACGCGGTAGCCATCTCGGTGCCCGCTCAACAGAACGAGATCAGAATCCACGCGACGGTGACGGTCCATTAGGCCGAACCGCGCCGCCACGCAGACGAGGAAGGTAGGAACGCACCCTTGGCAGTACGCATCAGGCTGGCCCGCGTCGGGGCCACCAAACGCCCGTCATACCGGGTGGTCGCCATCGACGGCAGAAAGCCGCGCGATGGACGCGCGCTCGAGATCCTGGGCTTCTACGACCCGCTCACCGATCCGGCAACCGTGAAGCTCGAGAGCGAGCGGATTCGCGAATGGATCGGCAAGGGCGCCCTCCCGTCCGAGACGGTGGTCAAGCTGTTGCGGCAGGTGGGCCTTGACGCACGCGGCCAGGCCGTGGAGGCGATCGAGGCGCCGAAGCCGAAGACCCGCAAGGCGGCCGCCAAGAGCGGCGCGAAGGCGTCGGCGTGAAGGAGTTCCTCGAGTACGTCGCCCGCTCGCTGGTGGAGAACCCCGATGCAGTGAGCGTCGAGGTCGACCAGCAGGGGGACGACGTCGAGCTGACCCTGGTCGTCGACGAGGCGGACATGGGTCGTGTCATCGGTCGCGACGGTCGCATCGCCAACGCGATCCGCAGCCTGCTGCGGGTGATGGGCACCCGCACGGGCGTGCACGTCGAGCTGGAGATCGTGGCAAACGACTGAGCGCGTGGCGGTCGCCCGTATCATCGCCGCCAAGGGCCTTCGCGGGGCGGTGAAGGTGGAGCCGCTCACCGACTGGCCGGAGCACCTCGAGCCGGGCGCCAGCCTGTACCTCGAAGACGAGGAGCAGCTGCGCCGCATCGACGCCGCCGAGCGTGGCGGCCGCATCCCGGTGCTGACGCTGGAGGGGATCGGTTCCCGCGACGAGGCAGAGGCTGTCGTGGGGCGCTACCTCGAGGTGGAGGCCGCTCCGCTGCCCGAGGGCGAGTACTACTGGCACCAGCTCGTCGGCCTGCGCGTGGAGGATGAGGCCGGGGCGGAGCTCGGGACCATTCGCGAGGTCTTCCGCGCTGGTGGGGCCGAGGTCTATCGCCTCGATCGGACCGATGGCGGCGAGATGCTGGTGCCGGGCATCCGTGACGTCGTGCGGGAGATCGACCTCGACAGGGGTCGGATGATCGTGCGGTACGAGGTCGAGGAGATCGGCTGATTCCCATGCGGATCGACGTGGTGACGCTCTTCCCCGAACTCTTCGACGTGCCCCTTGGCACGAGCGTGATCGGCCGTGCCCGGGAACGTGGTCTGCTGGCCTTCGAGATCCACGATCTGCGCGAGCATGGATTGGGACGCCACCGATCCGTGGACGACTACCCGTACGGTGGGGGAGCGGGCATGGTCCTGCGCCCGGAACCCCTCTACGCGGCGATCGAGCCGCTGCGTGCGGCGGGCGCCACCGTGGTGCTGCTCGATCCCGCCGGAGAGCCGCTCACCGACGCGCTGGCGCGCGCACTCGCACGCGAGTCGCACCTCGCGCTGGTCTGTGGACGATACGAGGGGGTGGACGAGCGGGTGCGGAATCTCGTCGATCGCGAGGTGAGCATCGGCGATTACGTCCTGACCGGCGGTGAGCTGCCTGCGCTCGTCGTCATCGACGCGGTTGCGCGCCTGGTCCCGGGTGTCATCGAGGAGGAGTCCCACCAGGAGGACTCGTTCGCGACCGGACTGCTCGAGCACCCGCACTACACGCGACCGGAGGAGTTCCTCGGCTTGCGGGTGCCGGCCGTGCTGCTCTCCGGTGACCATGGCGCGGTGCGGCGCTGGCGCCGATGGGAGTCACTGCGCCGGACGCGTGAGCGTCGGCCGGACCTGCTGGACCGGGCGCCGCTCACCAGCGCGGATCGCGACCTGCTCGAGGAGCCTGGAGGAACCGACGACTCCTGACCGGGCCCATGTTCCATTAACGTACGACAATGCTTGACTTTCGCCCATAGCCGAGTAAAGTCGGTGCGACACCGGTCGATCAGCCCCCGGCCTGATCTGCCCGCAGACCGCGACTCCTCGACGACGCCCACGATGCCAGGTGCATGCTACCGATGCTTGCTACCCATCGGGACGTCAATCAGGAGGAGCTGCGATGGCCGTCGACACGAACCCCGAGATTGAGGCGCTGCTCAGCGAGCGCCGCGACTTCCCGCCGCCGCCCGAATTCGCCGCGCGCTCGAACGCCAAGCCCGACATCTACGATCGGGCGGACGCGGACTATGAGGGGTTCTGGGCCGATCAGGCACGAGAGCGGATCACCTGGACGAAGCCCTGGGACTCGGTGCTCGAGTGGAAGCTGCCATACGCAAAGTGGTTCGTCGGCGGCCAGCTGAACGCGGCCTATAACTGTGTCGATCGCCACGTGGAGAACGGCCTGGGTACCAAGGTCGCCTACTACTGGGAAGGCGAGCCAGGCGACACGCGGACGATCACGTACGCCGATCTCCAGGGGGAGGTCAACCGGCTCGCGAACGCCCTGAAGCAGATGGGCGTCCAGACCGGCGATCGCGTCGGTATCTACATGGGCATGATCCCCGAGCTTCCGGTGGCCATGCTGGCCTGCGCGAAGATCGGGGCGCCGCATGTCGTCGTCTTCGGCGGCTTCTCCGGAGACGCGCTCTCCGGGCGCATGCTCGACGCGGAAGCGGTCGCCATCCTCACGGCGGACGGCTCGTGGCGTGGGGGAAAGGTCCTCGATCTCAAGGCTGCGGTCGACGAGGCCTGTGAGAACGCTCCCTCGGTGAAGAACGTCGTGGTCGTGCGCCGCACCGCGCACGAGATCCCCATGAAGGCCGGTCGCGACCATTGGTATCACGAGCTGGTGGCAGACCAGTCCGACGCGTGCGATCCGGTCTGGGTCGACTCGGAACACCTCCTCTACCTGCTGCACACCTCGGGCACCACCGCGAAGCCCAAGGGGATCATGCACACCACCGGCGGCTATCTCGTCGGCACCAGCACCACGCATCACTATGTGTTCGACATCAAGTCGGACGAAGACGTCTATTGGTGCGCCGCCGACATCGGATGGGTCACCGGCCACAGCTACATCGTCTACGGACCCCTCGCCAATGCCGCGACGTCGGTGATGTACGAAGGGGCGCCGATGTTCCCGGCACCCGACCGCTGGTGGTCGATCGTCGAGAAGTACAAGGTCAGCATCCTGTACTGCGCACCGACCGCGATTCGTGCCTTCATGAAGCAGGGCGAGGAGCATCCGGCCGGGCACGACCTGACCAGCCTCCGACTCATCGGAACGGTCGGCGAGCCGATCAACCCCGAGGCATGGCTCTGGTACTGGAAGAACATCGGCGGCGAACGGTGCCCGGTGGTCGACACCTGGTGGCAGACGGAGACCGGCATGATCCTCATCACGCCGCTGCCGGGGGTCACGACCCTGCGGCCCGGGTCCGCCACGCGTCCCTTCCCCGGAGTCGGCGCGAAGGTGGTGGACGCCGACGGAAATGACGTCGCGGACGGTTCCGGCGGCGGCTACCTGGTCCTGACCCGACCCTGGCCCTCCATGCTGCGCGGCATCTACGGCGATCACGACCGATTCGTGAGCACCTACTGGAGCCGATTCCCCGGCTACTACTTCGCCGGCGACGGATGCAAGATCGATTCCGACGGCTACTTCTGGCTGCTCGGTCGCGTCGACGACGTGATGAAGGTTTCGGGCCATCGCATCAGCACCATCGAGGTTGAGTCCGCGCTGGTGGATCACCCCGCGGTCGCCGAGGCCGCGGTGTGCGGTCGCAGCGACCCGGTGACGAACGAGGCGATCTTCGCCTACGTGATCCTCAAGGCGTCAGCGCAGCCGTCCGACGAGCTCTCGGCCGAGCTTCGCGAGCACGTGGCCCAGAAGATCGGTGCCATCGCCCGGCCCAAGCAGATCATGTTCACCCCCGAGCTGCCCAAGACCCGCTCCGGAAAGATCATGCGTCGTCTCCTGCGCGACATCGCCGAGAAGCGATCGCTGGGTGACGTCACGACCCTCGCCGATGCAGGCATCGTCGAGACGATTCGCGACAAGGCGCAGTCCAGTGAGGCGGATCAGCTCGTCTGACCCTGGTCGTCCCAGCCGCTCGTGACGGAGCGGAGAACGGCAGAACTCGGAAAGGAGTCGACATGTCCCAAGCGCAGGCTGTCCCTGGCGCCGGCGTGATGCCGGTTGAGCGGGATGAGGCCACAGCAGCGGCAACGGCGGCGCCGCGAGCGGATCCGGCACCACTCGGGCTTGCCGCGTTCGCGCTCACCACCCTGCTCCTGTCGGTCATCAACGCCGGGTTGGTGAAGGACAGCTCGCTGGCGTTGGTCATCGGCTGCGCCCTTGCCTACGGGGGCCTCGGACAGATCGTCGCGGGTCTCTGGGAGTTCCGCAACGGGAACACCTTCGGCGCGACGGCGTTCAGCTCGTACGGGGGCTTCTGGCTCAGCTTCGCGGTGTTCGTCGTCGTGTTCGCGGGGAAGGACGCCGGTCCGGAGGTGGGCTGGTACCTGCTGGCATGGGGGTTCTTCACGTTCTATATGTGGATCGCGACCCTCAAGCACGCGTGGCCGGTGATGGTCACCTTCCTGCTGCTGTGGGTCACCTTCGTCCTCCTCGCCGTGGGCGCCTTCAACGGTGCGGCTCCCGGCGCCGGCCTGACCCAGATCGGCGGGTACGTCGGCATCGTGACGGCGATCGCCGCGTGGTACGCCTCGGCGCAGAACGTGATCAACGAAGCCTGGGGAAACATCCTCCCGCACTGACGGGTGGTGGCCCGGCGGACCTGCCGGCTCGCAAGGCAGACCGGCCGGCGGATGCCAGCGTGTTGCTGGTGCCCGCCGGCCGCTGCTATACTCCGCCGGTCGCGGCCGCTGCGGGCGGTCGCGTTCGTGTGTCGCACCGTGCACTTCGCTCCGGTAAGCCGTGGCGCAGTCCGCAGTAACGAGGGTTCCCGACAATGAACGCCATCGCTGAGCTCGAGCGCGAGCAGCTCCGAACCGACCGTCCGGCCATCGCTTCTGGCGACACGGTGCGGGTATCGGTCAAGGTGGTGGAGGGCAGTCGTGAGCGCGTGCAGGTCTTCGAGGGCACCGTGATGCGCATGCGCGGCGGTGGCCTGAACCAGTCCATCACGGTACGACGGATCGCCAGTGGCGTCGGCGTGGAGCGCACCTTCCTGGTGCACGCTCCCCGAGTCGAAAAGATCGAGGTGGTTCGGCACGGTGTGGCGCGACGCAAGCAGCTCACCTTCCTGCGCCGCCGCGTCGGCAAGGCCGCCACGCTCCGGGAGCGTCGCGTCAACAGCTGACCTCCGCAGCGCGTCCGCCGGGAGCGTCTCCATGGGTCGCACGACCGGGACGAAACCGCGCGCGACGCGAGCGCGCGACGCCCACATGCGCCACGAGCGCGAGCTGCGGGCCGCCGGCTTCCGGCGAATCGCCGGGATCGACGAGGTTGGCCGCGGATCGCTCGCGGGCCCGGTGGTCGCCGCCGCGGTGATCCTCCCGGAGCGCCACCGCATCAAGGGCCTGCGCGACTCCAAGGTGCTGACCCGGCGCCGCCGCGAGGCGCTCTACGAGCAGATCCTGGATCGTGCGGAGGCGGTCGGGCTGGGTGTCATGGAGGTCGAGGTGATCGACCGCGTAAACATCCTGCAGGCGACGAAGATGGCGATGGGCGAGGCCGTCGCGCGCCTGAGTCCGCCACCGGACCACCTGGTGATCGATGCCCTGAGCCTGCCGTACGTCGATCTGCCCCAGAGGCCAATCATCGACGGGGACGCGATCAGCGCCTCGATCGCTGCGGCAAGCATCGTCGCCAAGGTGACCCGAGACCGGATCTGCGCCGAGTTCGACGTGCGATATCCCGCCTACGGGTTCGCGGTGAACAAGGGCTACGGAACCCGCCGCCACTACGATGCGCTCCTGGCCGAAGGTCCTTGTGCCTGGCACCGACGTTCGTTCGCCCCCGTCCGGATGCTCCTGGCGGGCACGCAGCTGCCACTCGATCTTGCCTTCGACGACCTCCCCCTGCTGCGCGACGAGGAGATCGAGCCGGCCGCGGGCGACGAGCCGTTCGACATCGGGGACCCGCCGCCCGCGGATCGCTGACGGGTCCAGGAACAAGACGAGTCGCCTCCGGAAAGGAGGTTCGCCGTGGGCGATCCTCGGCATGACCTGGGTCGGAGGGCGGAGGAGGTGGTTGCCGCATCGCTGGAGGCGGCCGGCTGGCGGATCCTCGCTCGCCGCTGGCGTGTCCCGGAGGGGGAGATCGACCTCGCCTGCCTCGACCCGGACCTGGTTCTCGTGGCGGTGGAAGTGCGTGCTCGTCGTTCGAAGCGAGCGGGGAGCCCCGCGGAGAGCCTCGACCCGGCGCACGTCGCGCGCGTGCAGCGCGCGCTGGCCCGCTTTGCGAGCAGCCAGCCTTCGGCGCACCGAGGCCTGAGGGTGGACCTGGTCAGCGTCGAGCGGGTTGCTGGCCGGTGGCGCGCGGTCCGCACCCCGGACGTCGGCGCGTGGTGACCGGGGATCAGGAGCCGAGCACGGCCTCCAGCGCCAGGATCGAGGCGATGTAGGGGCGGCTCACCGCGTAGATGCCGTGCTCTTCCACGGAGCGCTGGCCCTGGTAGTAGGCGGCCAGCGTCAGCGATCGGTTCCCGTGATACCGAGCCAGGTAGTGGGCCAGCAGGGTCACGCCGGCCCGGACGTTCTGTCGCGTGTCGTGGAGGTTCACCGGAGCCTGGAGCATGGCTGCGGCGACCCAGTCGCCGGTAGCGGGCAGCAGCTGCATGACACCGATGGCTCCGGCGTCGCTGACAACCGCCTGCTGCCATCCCGATTCCTGCCATGCCACGGCGAGCGCAAAGGCGGCCGGCACGGCGGCACGGTGGGCCTCGGCGACGATCAGGTTCCGGACCGCGGTACGGGCGGCCATGAGACGCACCACGTTGGCTTCCAGCCGATCGAGCGACGGTCCGAGTGCGGCGGCGGCGCTGCGGCCATCGGGGATGCGCAGGATGTCGCCGGCCCGGATGTAGCTCGCATCGGGGAGGTGGTTGAGTGCGACGATCGCGGCGATGCTGGTCCCGTAGTGGGCAGCAATGACGGTCAGGTTCTCGCCGGCGACCACGCGGTGCTGCACCGTTGGCGCCACGTGGGGCGCTGCCGGCGCCGCGGCGACGCTGCCGGCGGGCACCAGGAGCTTCTGTCCGGCGAAGATCCGGTTCGGGTTGGCGATGCGGTTGAGGCGCACGATCGCGTCGATCGTCGTCCCGTACTGCTGGGCGATCCCGGTCAGGTGCTCACCGGTGCGCACGACATGGACCTGTGCTGCCGGTGGCGGGGTGCTCGCGGGCGGCTTTGCTGTGGTCGTGGTGGAGACCGTCGCGGAGCCGCCGTCGAGCACGAGGCGCTGCCCGGCGAGGATTCGGTCGGGGTCTGCGAGGTGGTTGAGCGCAACCAGCCGGGCGACCGTGGTCCTGTGGCGCAGGGCAATGCCGCTCAGGGTGTCGCCGGGCTGGACCACCACCGACCCGCCCGCCGCACGGACGATCGGCGCCTGGAGCGCAATGGTGGCCATGGCCATGGCCAGGGCGCCGGCAGCAGTGATGAGAGCGCCGGGTCGGCGGGGCATGCATCCTCCGGGTGTGCGTGAATCGGTGTGGGCCGATGCTCACCGGGGGCCGTTCGTGGGTCAAAGGTACGAAGGGGGGACGTGGTGGTACCTTCGTACCGGTACGGTGCGGTGGCGGGCCGTGCGGTGGGGAGCAGGGGAGCGACCGGCTCGCCAGGACCTCGGACAGGAGGCGCCCGACGCTCCGTGCTATACTCCCGCCCGGCTCCGCAGCATCGGCCCATGCCCGGTTGCGGATGCCGGCCTGTCCCATCACACACGCTCGCCGATCCTGGGATCGAGGTGCCCGTCGCCGGCCGCGACGGGTCGATCTCGCGGAGATGACCGCGGGCGGAGGAACAACCGGAGGAATCCAATGACGGCCACCAGCATGAAGCAGCTGCTGGAGGCGGGCGTCCACTTCGGACACCAGACCCGCCGGTGGAACCCGAAGATGCGCGAGTACATCTTCACCGAGCGCAACGGGATCCACATCATCGACCTTGCCCAGACCGTGAGCCGGCTCGACGCCGCGCTCGATTTCGTGCGCGAGACCATCCGTCGACGGCGACAGCGTCCTCTTCGTCGGAACGAAGAAGCAGGCCCAGGAGGCGATCGCCTTCGAGGCCGAGCGCTGCGGCCAGCACTGGGTGAACACGCGTTGGCTGGGCGGCATGCTGACCAACTTCACGACCATCAAGCGACGCATCCAGCGCCTGGAGGCCCTCGAGGCCCGGCGCGACAGCGGCGAGTTCGAGCGCCTCACCAAGAAGGAGGCGTCGAAGCTGAGCGAGGAGATCGTCCGCCTGAACGGCGCCCTGGGTGGCATCCGTCGCATGCGGCGCCTGCCCGGCGCGGTCTTCATCGTCGATCCCCATCGCGAGACGCATCGCGGTGGCTGAGGCCCTGCGCCTCGAGATCCCCATCGTGGCGATGACCGACACGAACTGCGACCCCGATCTCATCGACTGGGTCATCCCGGCCAACGACGACGCCATTCGCTCGGTCAAGCTCGTGGCCTCGAAGATCGCCGATGCGGTCCTCGAAGCGCAGAGCGAGCGCCAGGCACAGCTCGACGAGGAGTTCGTGCAGGCGGAGGCGCTGCCGCCCGTCGACGAGACGACGCTCGGCGACGAGACGAGCTACAGCGCGGCCCTCGCCGCGGGCGAGGCGCTCGTGTTCGAGCCCGAGCCCGAGGAGGACGAGGACGAGGAACGCCGAGCTCGCGCCCGGCGGACCGCTGAGTCCAGGGGCGAAGAGCGCGAAGAGAGCGATGACGCCGGGGAGAGCGAGGACGGGAGCGGCGCCGAGCCGACCGCCAAGCCGACCACGGAGCCGACCGCAGAGCCGATGGCGGAGCCGACCACCGCGTCCGAATAGTCATGGAGACCGATGGGCGTCGACCGGGCGCCTTCGGTACCGGCCCAGGAAGGAACGAATGACCACGATCACCATCAAGGCCGAGGACGTCAAGCAGCTCAGGGAGCTGACGGGCGCCGGCATCATGGACTGCAAACGCGCGCTCACCGAGAGCGGTGGCGACGTGGAGCAGGCCACCGCCTGGCTGCGCGAGAAGGGGCTCTCCACGGCCGCCAAGAAGGCGGACCGCGAAGCGCGCGAGGGCATCGTGACCAGCTACATCCACCACGGCAGCCGGCTGGGCGTCCTGCTCGAGCTGAACTGCGAGACGGACTTCGTGGCGCGAACCGACGACTTCCAGCAGCTGGCTCGAGATCTCGCGCTGGCCGTCGCCGGCCACAACCCGTCGTACGTCTCACGGGACGACGTCCCCGCCGAGATCCTCGAGACTCTCCGTCGGGACTTCACCGCCGAGGCTGAGGCGGATGGGAAGCAGGCGAACGTGATCCCCATGATCGTCGACGGGAAGCTCAGCAAGTGGTACGAGACTGCGTGCCTGGTGGAGCTGCCGTACCGCGACACCGACCGTAAGATCGGCGACCTCATCACCGAGAAGATCGCCCTGCTCGGGGAGAACATCAAGGTCGCGCGCTTCGCGCGGATGGGCGTCGGCGAGAACGCAGGCTGACGGGGGCTCGATCGAGGGCATGACGGATCCCACGCCGACTACCGGTCCCTACCGCCGGGTGCTGCTGAAGCTCTCCGGCGAGGCCCTGATGGGCGACCGGCAGTACGGGGTGGACCCCGCCGTCATGCGCAGCATCGCCGCGCAGGTCTCCGAGGTGCTCGCCGGAGGTCAGCAGGTGGCGATCGTGGTCGGCGGCGGGAACATCTTCCGCGGCCTGGCTGCCGCGGCGCGCGGCATGGACCGCGCCACGGGCGACTACATGGGGATGCTCGCCACCGTGATGAACGGGCTCGCGCTCCAGGATGCCCTGGAGCAGGCTGACTGTCCCACGCGGGTGATGAGCGCCATCGCCATGAACGAGGTCTGTGAGCCGTATATCCGGCGGCGTGCCATCCGCCACCTCGAGCAGGGCCGGGTGATCATCCTCGTCGCGGGGACCGGCAATCCGTACTTCACCACCGATACGGCTGCCACCCTGCGGGCGGTCGAGATCGGCGCCGACGTGATCCTGAAGGCGACCCGCGTGGACGGGGTGTACGATGCCGATCCCGAGCTGCACCCGGACGCGATCCGGTACAGCCAGATCGGCTATACGGATCTGTTGGCCAATCGGCTCGGCGCGCTGGACTCGACGGCCGTCAGCCTGGCGATGGACAACGAGATGCCCATCGTGGTGTTCGACATGACCCGGGATGGAAACATCGTTCGCGCAAGCCGAGGGGAGCAGATCGGAACGCTCATCACAGGGGAGGTGACCCGATGACCCATGAAGCGGTCCTCGCAGTCGAACCAAAGATGCAGCGGTCCGTTGAGGCCATGGAGCGCGACTTCGCCGGGATCCGCACCGGCCGTGCCTCGACCGCGCTCGTCGAGCGGATCAACGTCGACTACTACGGGGCTCCCACCCCGCTGAACCAGCTGGCCGGGATCAGCGTCCCGGATCCGCATCTCATCGTCATCCAGCCCTGGGACCGCTCGGTGCTCACCGCCATCGAGAAGGCGATCACCAAGAGCGACATCGGCATCATGCCCAACGTGGACGGCGCCGTCGTCCGCCTCAACGTGCCGCCGCTCACGGAGGAGCGCCGACGGGACATGGTGAAGATGGTTCGGAAACGGGCCGAGGAGGGACGTGTCGAGATCAGGCACCACCGTCGCGAGGCGGCGGACCAGCTCAAGAAGGGGCTCCGCGACGGAGAGATCTCCGAGGACGAGGAGCACCGTGAGCTCGACGGGCTCCAGCGCCTGCACGACCGGTTCATCGAGATGATCGACGCCCGGAGCGAGCGCAAGGAAGCCGACGTGATGGAGGTCTGAGGCCCTGCCTGTCCGTGACCGCCCGCGACACGTCGCGATCATCATGGACGGAAACCGTCGATGGGCGGCGGGCCATGGGCTGCACAGCATCGCCGGTCACGTCCAGGGCGTCGAGGCGATCAAGCCGATCGTGCGCGTGGCACCCGACCGGGGGATCGAGGTGCTCAGCCTGTACGTGTTCAGCCAGGAGAACTGGCGGAGGACCGAAGAGGAGGTCGCCGGACTCTTCGCCCTCATCGAAGGCGCCGTGCGCCAGAACACCGAGGAGCTGATCGCCGAAGGCGTCGAGGTGCACGTCATCGGGCGGCTCCACGAGGCTCCTGTGGAGATCCAGCGCTCGATCCGCGAGGCGGAGGACCGGACGCGCGGAGGTGGCCGGATGACCCTCAACATCGCGTTCAACTACTCCGGGCGCACGGAGATCGTGGACGCCATGCGATCGCTCCAGGCAGCGGGGACGCCGGCCGCGGAGATCGACGAGGACCGCGTGGGGAGCCATCTGTACACCGCCGGTCAACCGGAGGTCGACCTGCTGATCCGGACCGGCGGTGAGCAGCGCACGAGCAACTTCCTGCTCTGGCAGAGCGCGTACGCGGAGCTGGTCTTCAGCCCGGTACTCTGGCCGGACTTCATCGAGGCCGATCTCGATGCCGCGCTCGAGGAGTTCGCGAGCCGTCATCGCCGGTTCGGCTCATAGCAGCGAGGGACCGATGCTCCGCACCCGCCTGCTGACCTCCGCGATCCTGGCGCCGATCATCATCGCCGTCGTCGTGCTGGGCGAGCCCTGGGTCTCGATCGTCATGGCCGTCGTCATCTTCCTCGCCCTGACCGAGCTGATCAGCCTTCTCGACGCCGGCGGTTTCGAGCCGCCCCAGATGCTGGCCCTGATCGCCGGCGTGGCGGTCGGCGCGGCGGGGATCATCGCGGCCAACACGGAGAATGTCTCCGGTCTGCCGGCCGACCTGCTGCGCCTCACCCAGCCCATCGGGTTGGTGGCAGGCGCCTTCGTTGCAGCGCTGCTGCTGCTCGGGTTCGCGGGCTTCACGCGCGCGGATCCGCGCAAGGGATTCACGACCTGGGCGGTCACCAGCTTTGGTGTCGCGTACGTCGGGATCCTGGCGCCGATCATCATCCTGGTCACCCACCTGGCCCCCGTGGGCGGTTCGGCCGACACCGGGATCGGGGGACTCTCGCTGCGCAGCGGAACGGCCTGGGGTCTGCTCCTCGTCCTCGTGGTGTGGGGCTACGACACGGGCGCCTACCTGACCGGGCGCTGGTTGGGGAGGACACGCCTCATCGACCACATCAGCCCGTCGAAGACGGTGGAGGGGTTGGCGGGCGGTCTCGTGGCGGCGACCATTGCGGCCGGCATCGGCAGCTGGCTCGTGGGCCTCCCGGCATGGCACCCGCTCGTCCTCGGACCGCTCATCGGCCTGTCGGCGCAGGCGGGCGACCTCGCGGAGTCGATGCTCAAGCGTGCTGCCGGGCGCAAGGAGTCCGGCTTCCTGGTGCCGGGGCACGGCGGAATCCTCGATCGAATCGATTCGTTCCTGTTCGCCGCACCGATCCTCGCCGGCTGGGCACTGCTCGTCGCGGGATTCGTGGTATGAGCGGTCACGGCCTGGCGCCTGCGGGCTGGAGGTGACGCAGCAGGCGGGGCGCCGGTCCTCTAGAATCGGCTGCGTGACCGACCCGCGGAGTGCGGTGCACGCCTGCCTGACGCGTGTGAACGGCTCCTACCCGCGACCCCACGATCTTCCCGCGACCCCACGAACTTCCCGGAGTCGTGCGCGCTGATGGGGGTCATCGGCACCGTCCTGGCCTTTCTCGTCGTCATCGTGGTCCTGGTCCTGGTCCACGAGCTGGGCCATTTCGTCGTCGCCAAGCTTGCCGGCATCACGGTGCAGGAGTTCGGCGTCGGATTTCCGCCGCGCATCGCGTCGGTCACCTGGCGCGGTACGCGGTACTCGGTGAACGCGATTCCGCTCGGTGGATTCGTCAAGATGCTCGGGGAGGACGGCGAGATCGAGGCCGACCGCATGCGCGAGGCCGGGATGAGCGAGACGGCCATTGACCGTGCCATGGCGGGTGCGTTCAACAGGAAGCCGATCCCGATCCGCATCATCGTGCTGCTGGCCGGCGTGGCCATGAACGCGCTGCTCGCGATCGTCCTCTTTGCCGCGGCGCTGAGCATGCCGGCTCCGGCGCTGGTCGGCCCGTTGACGATCACCTCGATCGAGGCCAATTCCCCCGCGGTCGGCGTGCTCCAGGTCGGAGATCAGGTCGTCGCCGCCGACGGGCGCTCGTTCGGCCAGGGGTCCCTGGACTTTCACTTCTCGAGCGACCTCACCTCGTACGTGACCGAGCATGCCGGTAGCCCGGTGACGCTCACCCTGCAGCGCGGAAGCGGGACCCTGACCGTCACGGTCACGCCGCGTGTCCTGACCTCCGCGCAGCTGCAGGGAGGCATGGGTCCGGTGGGCTTCGGGTGGACCGCTGACACCGTCACCGTGGCGCCGCGCGCCGCCGATCCGGTCCAGGCGGTGGTGCAGGGCGTCCAGCAGACCGCCGACATCGCCGTGCAGATTCCCGGCGCGCTGGCGGACACGGTCGCCGGCCTCGTGGGCCTGGCGCCGAACTCAGGCGATGCGCGCGGGCCTATCGGCATTGCCCAGGTGACCGGCCAGGTCCTGGAGGAGCCTCTTGTCACCAAGCTCGCCTTCATGGGGCTCCTGTCGGTGAACCTCGCGGTGCTGAACGTGCTGCCGTTTCCGCCACTCGACGGAGGCCGGATCCTCGTCGTGGTGCTCGAGGCGGTGCGCCGTCGTCGCCTTCCGGCTGAGCGGGAGGCGCTGATCTACGTCACCGGGTTCCTGGTGCTCATGGCACTCGTGATCCTCATCTCGATTCAGGACATCGCCCGCCTGCCCGGAACGTAGGCGACGGCGGTCCCGGGATGCGCCCGGCCCGGCTCGACGAAGGGCCGATGGGCCTGCTTGGCCCTGCCTCGCGTTGGCGGGTGAGGGGTCCGGCTGCTATACTCCGTGCGGTTCGCCGGCCGGTTGTTTGCGGACCGAATTGATATCGAGCTGACGAGGACGTGGGTCGGTTCGCCATCCCACGTCCTGTTTCTTTGTCCCGGAGGCATGGTGCGCCGTGAATCGAGACTTCATCGGAGCGCTGCTCCAGCTGAACGCCGAGAAGGGCGTGCCGAAAGAGGTGCTCATCGAGACCCTCGAGCAGGCGATCGAATCCGCCTACCGGCGAAACGCTGACGCACCAGAGAACGTGGTCGTCAAGGTCGACCCGGACAGCGGTGAGATCAGCGTCTACCGCGAGTACGAGGTGGTCGCGACGCCCGAGGAGGTGGAGGACGCCAACCTCCAGATGATCGTCCAGGAGGCGCAGAAGGTCGATCCGGCCACCGGCGTGGGCAGCAAGGTTCGCGTGCCCGAGAATGTCACCCAGGCCCAGCTCGGACGCATCGCCGCGCAGACCGCGGGCCAGGTGTACCGCCAGCGGCTTCGCGAGGCGGAACGAGACGTCGTCTTCCAGCAGTACGCCAGCCGCGAGGGCGAGATCATGACCGGCGTGGTCCATCGGACCACCGAGTCGGCGGTGATCCTGGACATGGGCAAGGGCGTGGAGGCGGTGCTCGCCGTCACGGAGCAGCTGCCCGGCGAGCATTATCGGATCGGCCAGCACCTGAAGGCCTACGTCCTCGAGGTCCGCCGCACGACTCGCGGGCCGGTCATCGTGGCCAGCCGCACCCATCGCGGGTTCCTGCGGCGCCTGATGGAGATGGAGATTCCGGAGATCTACAACGGCACGGTCGTGATCCGGGGCATCGCCCGGGAGGCGGGCAGCCGCTCCAAGGTGGCCGTGGAGTCGCGGCAGCCCGGGGTGGACGCGAAAGGTGCGGCCGTGGGCCAGCGCGGGTCACGAATCCAGGCGATCGTGGCGGAGCTCAACGGCGAGAAGGTCGACGTCGTCCTCTGGCACGAGGACGCGGGCCAGTACGTGGCTGAGGCGCTCTCTCCCGCCGAGGTGCTCAACGTCCGCATCGACGAGGAGCACAAGATCGCCAACGTCGTCGTACCCGAGCGCCAGCTGAGCCTGGCGATCGGGAAGGAGGGCCAGAACGCGCGCCTGGCTGCCAAGCTGACCGGGTGGCGGATCGACATCCGGTCCGACGCGGGGGTTGCGGCGGCCGCCGGTGGTGACGGGAACGAGCCCGATGCCGCGGGAGCGGAGGCGCCGGCCGATGCCGAAGCGACGACCTGACCACATCCCGATGCGAACCTGCGCGGTCTGCCGAGAGGTTCGCCCAAAGCAATCAATGACCCGGGTGGTCCGTGGACCGGACGGGTCCATCGCCCTCGACCTCGGCGGCAGGGCCGCCGGTCGGGGGACGTACATCTGTGACAGCCCCGCCTGCCGGGAACCCGCCCGGCTGGTCCAGGGGATCAACCGGGCGCTGGGCGTGACGATCGCGCCGGGAGCGCTCGAGCTCGAGGAGAAGCATGCCGCCACGTAGATATCGTCCACGCCGCGGGCCGCGTCCGCAGCGCCGCCGGCCGTCGTCGACCTCGGCCACCGCCGAGGCGGCGTCGGCTGTTGCCGCACGCCCGAGCGGTCCGGTCGAGCTGCCGTCGTCGATCACCGTCAAGGATCTGGGCGAGACGCTTGGCGTGAGCTATGCGGAGATCATCAAGGAGCTGATCCGCAACGGCATCTTCGCGACCATCAACCAGGCCATCGACTTCGACACCGCCTCGCTGGTCGCCGGTGAGCTGGGGTTCGAGGCGGTCGAGCGCGGAGCGGCCGAACGTGCGGCAGCGGAGGCCGCCGGACCGGTGCAGATCGTCGCCCCCGGATCCGAGGAGGAGGGCGCCGGCAAGCCGGTGCTCTGGACCGAGGACGATGCCGCAGACCTGGTCACCCGGGCGCCCATCGTGACGATCATGGGTCACGTCGACCACGGCAAGACGAGCCTGCTCGACGCCGTGCGCAGCACCCGCGTGGCGGCGGGGGAGGCGGGCGGCATCACGCAGCACATCGGCGCCAGCGAGGTCGAGCACAACGGGCGCGCGGATCGTCTTCCTCGACACGCCCGGCCACGAGGCCTTCACCGCCATGCGGGCGCGCGGGGCGCAGGTGACCGACATCGCGATCATCGTCGTCGCGGCCGATGACGGCGTCATGCCCCAGACCCGCGAGGCGATCGACCATGTCCGCGCGGCGCGGGTGCCGATGATCGTGGCCATCAACAAGATCGACAAGGCGGACGCCAACCCGGACCGCGTCAAGCAGGAGCTGGCCGACATCGGCATCCTCATCGAGGAGTACGGCGGCGACGTCATCGCCGTGCCGGTCAGCGCCAAGAAGCGCACCGGCATCGACACCATGATGGAGATGGTCCTCCTGGTCGCGGACCTCCAGGATCTCAAGGCCAACCCGAAGCGCCCGGCCGTCGGAACCATCGTGGAGTCCAAGGTCGAGAAGGGTCGCGGCAACGTCGCGACCGTGCTGGTCCAGACCGGCACCCTGCGCGTGGGCGACGTTGTCAGCGTTGGGCGGACCTGGGGGCGGGCACGCGCGCTCCAGGACGCGGCGGGCAAGCGAGTGCGCCAGGCGGAGCCCGCGACGGCGGTCGAGATCATCGGTCTCCAGGACCTTCCCCAGGCCGGCGACATCCTGCGCGTGGTGGCCGACGAGAAGGCCGCGCGAGACGCCGCCGAGGCCGAGGGTCGGCAAGCGGCCGGCAACGAGGGCCAGGGCGCCTTCTCACTGGAGGACATCAGCGCCCAGATCCAGGCTTCGGAGCTCAAGGAGCTGCGCGTCGTCCTCAAGACCGACGTCCAGGGCTCGCTGGGCGCCATCCGCAACGCCCTGGACAGGCTGAACACGAGCGAGGTCCGGATCAACATCATCCGCGAGTCGGCGGGCGACATCAACGAGAGCGACATCAACCTTGCTTCGGCATCGGATGCGGTGGTCATCGGCTTCAACACCAGGCTCGACCCGGGCGCGCAGCGATCAGTCGATGCGACGGGCGTCGACGTACGCCTGTACGACGTGATCTACAAGCTCACCGACGACATCGGCGACGGCCCTGAAGGGCATGCTCGCGCCCAAGCTCGTCGAGCAGGTGGAGGGCCACGCCGAGGTCCGGATGGTGATCAAGGCCGGGAAGGCGGGGAACATCGCCGGCTCCTACGTCACCGACGGCCGGATCCTGCGCGCCGGGCAGCTATCGGCTCCTGCGCGCGCGGGCAGGTCGTCGCCGAGGGCCGCATCGAGTCGCTCAAGCGCTTCAAGGACGACGTTCGCGAGGTTGCGACCGGCTTCGAGTGCGGCATCGGGCTCTCGGGGTCGACCGAGATCGCGGAGGGAGACGTGGTCGAGTGCTTCCAGATGGTCTCCGAGCAGCCGGCCTGACATGACGCCGATGGCGCCTGACCCCAAAGCCAAGCGCACCGACCGGCTCGACAGCCAGATCCAGCAGGAGCTCATGGAGCTGCTGCAGCGCGAGATGAAGGATCCGCGCCTCGGCTTCGCCACCGTGACGCGGGTGGAGATGTCGCGCGACCTGGGCCACGCGACGCGCATGGGTCTCGATCCTGGGCAGCGAGGAGGAGCAAGCCGCGAGCATGACCGCCCTGCGCGCCGCGACCCCGTGGCTGCGTCGCAAGCTGGGCGAGCGGATTCGGCTGCGGCACGTGCCGGAGCTCGCGATCCGGCACGACGATTCGATCGAGCGGGGCGATCGGGTGCTCCACCTCCTCGACGAGCTGGAGGAGGAGCGCCGAGGGATGACGCGACCACCCGCGACGTGGTGCAGACCCTCCTGCGGAGCCCAGCGCGTGACCACCATCTGCCACGAGAACCCCGACGCCGACACGCTCGGGGCGGCGCTCGCCCTCGCCGTCGCTGCCATGGAGCGCCTGGGCAAGCAGGCGGAGGTCGTCTCGGGGACCCGATCCCGCCCTTCCTGGCGTTCCTGCCCCGGCGTCGAGCGGGTGCGGCGCGCTCCGCAGCTGGAGCCGGACGTGGCGGTGGTCCTGGACGCCGGCGACCTGGCCCGCACCGGGAGCGTGGCCCGCGAGCACGGGGACTGGCTGGCGAAGGCGCGGATCGTGAACATCGACCACCACGTCAGCAACCCCGGCTTCGGGGACGCGGTGCTCGATCGACGCGGAGGCGGCCGCGACCTGCGAGATGGTCGCCCTGCTCCTGCCCGAGCTGGGCGTCCCCCTCGACGAGGAGCTGGCCACCGCCCTGATGGCGGGTATCGTCCAGGACACGCACACCTTCGCTCACCCGAACGCGACCCCTCGCACCCTGCGCGTCTCGCCGAGCTGGTCGAGGCCGGGGCGCGCCTGTCGACCATCAACCGCGCGGTGTACGCGGACAAGCCGTTCAACGTTCTGCAGCTGTGGGGCCTGATGCTGGCGGCGATCGACGAGCGGCAGGACGGGCGCATCGTGCATGCCGCCATGACGACCGCGATGCTCGAGCAGACCGGCTGCGAGCCGAGCGCGTCCGAGGGGTTCGTGGATCTGCTGGGCTCGACCCGCAACGCCGTCATCAACGTCCTCTTCAAGCAGGCCGAGCCGGGGAAGGTGCGCGTCAGCGTGCGCACCACCGAGCGCGCCGACGCGGTTGCGATCACGCGGCAGTTCGGCGGCGGCGGCCATGCCCGCGCCGCCGGCTGCACCGTGGAGGGCTCGCTCGAGGCGGCTCGCGAACGCGTGCTGGCGGCGTGCGAGCGCGAGCTCAACGGAGGCGATCCTGCCGATGATGGGGTCATTAACCTCGACAAGCCGGTGGGCCCCACCTCGCACGACATGGTCGGGCTGGTCCGGCGCCTGACCGCATGCGGCGGATCGGGCACGCGGGCACGCTGGATCCGCTCGCATCGGGCGTGCTGCCCATCCTCGTCGGCCCGGCCACCCGCTTCAGCGAGGAGCTGACCGGCGGACCCAAGCGCTACGAGGCCGTGATCCGCCTTGGCTGGCGCTCGGCGACGGACGATGCCCAGGGCCCGCTCGAGCGCGGGAGCGCGGCCGCTGCCCGATCCCGAGGCGGCGCGGACGGCGCTCGCGGGGTTCGTGGGAAGCCACGAGCAGCGCCCGCCGGTCTATTCGGCGCGGAAGCTGGGCGGGCAGACCGCCCATCGCGCGGCGCGTGCCGGGACGCAGCTCGACCTGCCGCCTCGACGGGTGACCATCGAGAGCATCGATCTGCTCGACCAGGCGGCGACGAGCGACGGACTGGACCTGCGGATCGACCTGCGCTGCGGGCCGGGAACCTACGTGCGCTCCATCGCCCGCGACCTGGGCGATCGGCTCGGCTGCGGCGGCTACCTCGCCGCGCTGCGTCGGACCGAGGCGGCCGGCCTGCGCGCAGACGAGGCACTTCCCCCGGATCGGCTCGAGGCGCTCGCGTCGTCGGGTCGCCTGGAAGATGCGCTGGTCCCGGTCGCGGACCTCCTGCCTTTGCCCCGCCTGGACCTTGACGATGCGAACGCCGCGCTCTTCCGGCACGGGTCGGCGGTGGCGATCGGGATGGAGGGCATGGCGATGGGGCGCCACGTCGTGCTGACGCAGGGCGCTCTGCTGGGGATCGGCCGGCTTGAGGCCGGGCTGCTGCAGCCGGAGAAGGTCGTCGCGGAGACTTCGGCGTGAGTGGCGCCCCGAGGGTGCATGCCATCGGGGCGCTGCCCCGTGTGGGTCCGGCTGCCGTGTGCATGGGTGCCTTCGACGGCGTCCACCGCGGGCACGTGGCGCTTGCCCGGGTGACGGCACGCGCGGCAGGCGAGCACGGCGCGCAGAGCGTTGCGCTGGTGTTCGATCCGCACCCGGACGAGGTCGTGCGTCCCGGCACCGTGGTGCCGCGCCTGGCCCCCCTCGCCGAGAACCTGCGCCGCCTCGCGGAGGCCGGTATCCAGCATCCGCTCGTGGTCCGCTTCGACGCATCGCTGCGGGCGCTCGAACCAGAGGCATTCCTGGCTGCCATGGCGCCGGCGTTGTCGCTTCGGGCACTGATCATGACCCCCGAGTCGGCGTTCGGCCGCAACCGCGCCGGGACGCCGGCCGCCATGCGCGAGCTGGGTCCGCGGGCGGGATTCGATCTCGTGCTTGCTGACGACATCCTGCAGGACGGCGGGGCGCCGATCTCGTCTGCGCGGATCCGCGCCCTGCTGCAGGAAGGCGACCTGGGCGAGGTCGTCCGTCTGCTCGGGCACCCCCTGCAGCTCGAGGGAACCGCCGTGGCAGCCGATGGCGCCCACGCTCTCCTTCGATTCGACTATCCCGCGGCGCTTCCCGCGCCGGGTCGCTACCCGGCCATCGTGCGGCCGGGCGGGAGCGGGGTGCCGGTCCGCGCCGAGCTGCAGGTGGCCGCCGACGGCCACGCCCTGCTCGCCGGGGGGCCGCAGGCGGGGGCGGTCACCCTTGAGCTCAACGCGGACTGATTGGTGTCCGCCCGCGCGGGGCGTACGGAAAGCGCTCAGCGGGACGTCAGGGGCGGCAGTCTGGTACCATGCGTCCAAATAATGGAATGTGATTGTGGAGGAATCTGTGCCGCTCGCCAAAGACGCGAAGAGCGCGATCGTCGAGGACTACGCCACCCATGAGGGCGATACCGGATCACCCGAGGTGCAGATCGCGCTTCTCACCGAGCGGATCAAGTCGCTGACTGACCACCTGCGCACGTTCCCCAACGACAATCACTCGCGGCGCGGCCTGCTCAAGCTGGTCGGGCAGCGACGGCGTCTGCTGGCCTACCTGGTCCGCAACGACGTCGATCGGTATCGCGAGGTGATCGGCCGTTTGGGGCTGCGCCGCTAATCGAGCACCTGCGATTGACCCAGGAGCCGCATCGGCCCTGGGTCTCGCACATCCGGCGCATTGGCGCCACCGGCCCGGGCCGCTTCGCGCTCGCGCCCCATCGCATCGTTGCGTTCGGCACCGCCGTGGACGACGGCTGAGCTGGCGAGACCGGCTCCCGGTCCGCGCAACGGACGCGCAGAAGAATGAACAGATCATCGGAGGAATCAGTGGCAATCAAGGTTGAGGCCGAGATCGGCGGCCAGGGCTTCTCGTTCGAAGCCGGCAAGCTCGCCGAACAGGCCGACGGCGCCGTCATCGTGCGCTACGGCGACTCAGTGGTCCTCGCGACCGCGGTCGCGAGCAAGAAACCGCGCGAGGGCGTCGACTTCTTCCCGCTCACCATCGACTACGAAGAGCGGATGTACGCCGCTGGCAAGATCCCGGGCGGATTCATCAAGCGCGAGTCGCGCCCGTCCGAGGCGGCCATCCTGGCCATGCGCCTCACGGACCGTCCGCTCCGTCCGCTCTTCCCCAAGGGCTTCCGCAATGACGTCCAGGTGGTCCTCACGGTCCTCTCCGCGGACCAGGAGAACGACCCGGACATCCTGGCCATCAACGGCGCTTCGGCGGCGTTGTCGATCAGCTCGATCCCGTTCGTGGGGCCTATCGGCGCGGTGCGCGTCGGTCGCATCGACGGCCAGTTCGTGACGAATCCCACGAACAGCCAGCTCGACGAGAGCGAGCTGGACCTGGTCGTGGCGGGGACCCGCGACGCGGTGATGATGGTTGAGGCAGGGGCGAAGATCCTGCCGGAGTCGGTGATGGCGGACGCCATCGTCTACGGGCAGGCCGAGCTCCAGAAGAGCATCGAGCTCCAGGACAAGCTGGTCGCGACCGCCGGGAGCCCCAAGAAGATGCCCTTCGTCGGCCCCAAGGCCGATTCGGTCGTCAAGCTGGGCCAGGCGCTGGCGCACGGCGACGGCGAGTTCGTCATCTTTGACCTCGAGACCACCGCGATGAAGCCGGAGAACGGCTACATCGTCGACCTGGCCGCGCTGCGCGTTCGCGACGGCAAGGTGGTCGATCGCTTCGAGTCGCTGGTCAATCCGGGCCGTTCCATCGTCGGGCACCAGGTCCATGGCCTGTCCGATGCCGACGTCGCCTCCGCGCCGACGGCCGCCGACATTCTTCCGAAGTTCGCGGAGTGGGTCGGCGACGCGCCGGTCGTGGCCCACAACATCAGCTTCGACCTGCCGTTCGTGCTCCGGCACCTGCCGAACGACGTCAAGTGGGAGCCGAAGGCCGTCTACGACACGCTGGAGATGGCCTACCAGCTCTACCCCGACGCGGGCAGCTGGAAGCTGGGCGACCTCATCCGCTTCGTCTTCGGAAGGGACCACGCGAGCGCCCACCGCGCCATGCCCGACGCCGAGGCGACGGCGGAGCTGTTCATCGAGATGATCGGCGGGCTTGCCCAGCAGCTCGACGCGGTCCGTGCCGATATCGCCGACGAGATCCGTCGCGGACGAGAGGGCTACAACCGCAGCGAGCAGGGCGACCGCCTGGAGGACATCCGCCGCCGTCATGGCATCGGCTCCGGGCTGATGGACGTGCTCACCAAGGCCACCTCGCGCGAGCTGGTCGCTCAGCGAGGACATCCGGATCGACGGACGCGACACGAAGACGATCCGTCCCATCAGCGTCGAGGTGGGTGTCCTGCCGCGCACGCACGGGTCGGGCCTCTTCACGCGCGGTCAGACGCAGGCGCTCTCGATCGCGACCCTGGGTCCCTCGAGCAACGTCCAGCGCCTCGACACCATCTCCCCGGAGACGGAGAAGCGCTACCTGCACCACTACAACATGCCGCCCTACTCGGTCGGGGAGACCCGACCGATGCGCGGCCCCGGCCGTCGCGAGATCGGCCACGGCGCCCTCGCCGAGCGCGCCCTGGTCCCGGTCCTGCCGCCGGCCGACGAGTTCCCGTACGCGATCCGCGTCGTTTCCGAGGTGGTCAGCTCGAACGGCTCGACCTCCATGGCCTCGCACCTGTGGCAGCACGCTGGCCCTGATGGATGCCGGTGTACCGATCTCCGCGCCCGTCGGCGGCGTCGCGATGGGCCTGATCACCGATGCGGCGACCAGTCGCTACGCGGTCCTCACCGACATCACCGGCAAGGAGGACGCGTACGGCGACATGGACTTCAAGGTGACCGGCACCGCGGAGGGGGTCACCGCCCTGCAGATGGACATCAAGGTCGGCGGCATCACCGCCGGAGATCATGCGCGATGCCCTGGAGCAGGCACGCATCGGCCGCCTCTTCATCCTGGACAAGATGACCGCGGTGATCAGCGCCAGTCGCAGCGAGCTGAGCCCGTACGCGCCGCGGATCCACACCCTGAAGATCCCGGTCGACAAGATCCGCGACGTCATCGGCGCCGGCGGCAAGGTGATCCGCCAGATCACGGCCGAGACGGGGACCCAGATCAACGTCGAGGACGACGGCACGATCCAGATTGCTGCTGTGTCCGGCGAGTCGGCAGAGAAGGCGATCAAGTGGATCGAGGGCCTGACCCGGGACGTGGAGGTGGGGAAGGAGTACCTGGGCAAGGTCACTCGCATCATGAACTTCGGCGCTTTCGTGGAGATCCTGCCCGGCAAGGAGGGGCTGGTCCATATCAGCCAGCTCGCCGACTACCGGGTCCCGCGAGTCGAGGACGTGGTGTCGATCGGCGACGAGCTGATGGTGGTGGTCACCGAGATCGACCGCATGGGCCGCATCAACCTGAGCCGCCGGGCGGCGATGGAGCGGCACATGGCCCGCACCGGCGCCGACTCCGGGTCGAACGCGGAGTCATAGTCACCGGCCACGGCCCGCCGTTGTGGTCCGTTCCACGACGGCGGCGCCGAATCGAAGACGACGGGAGGTCCTTGAACGCAGCCGATGGGCACCGAGGCGCGGCTGGACGAGGTTGCGAACGAGGTTCGCACCTGTGCTCGCTGCCCGCTCGCTGCCGGGAGGACCCGCGCGGTGCCCGGCGAGGGCAGCCCGCTCACCGACGTGCTCCTCGTCGGCGAGGGACCCGGGGGCCGCGAGGATGCGACCGGTCGGCCGTTCGTGGGTCCCGCCGGGCAGCTGCTCACCGAGCTGCTGCGCGCCATCGGCTGGGAACGGCAGGACGTCTTCATCACGAACGTGGTGAAGTGCCGGCCGCCCGGGAACCGCGATCCCCAGCCGGTGGAGATCACAGCCTGCGGTACCTATCTCACGCGGCAGGAGCAGGCGCTGGATCCTGCCGTGATCGTGACCCTTGGACGCTATTCGCTGCAGCGCTACCTGCCCGGCGCACGCATCGGCGAGGCGCACGGGCGCCTGCGCCGCAGCGGCGGGCGGTTCGTCTTCCCGATGTACCATCCAGCAGCGGCGCTGCACCAGTCATCGCTGCGGGAGACGCTCTTCCGGGACATCCGCGGGCTGCCGGCGGCTCTGCTGGCCGCCCGCCAGGCGATCGAGGAGGAACGGACGGCATCGATCCAGGCGGCTGCATCGGCAGTCCAGCCCGACTCCGCTGCGCCGGCTCAGCTGGCCGCCCGGTCGGCCGAAGACGACGATCAGCAGCTCACCCTCTTCTAACGAGAATGACATGACAGATTCCCTGCGCATCATCCCGCTCGGCGGGGTGGGCGAGGTCGGCAAGAACATCACCGTCGTGGAGGCGGCCGGGGAGATCCTGGTCGTCGACTGCGGCCTGGCCTTCCCCGAGCCGGAGATGCTCGGGATCGACCTCGTCATCCCGGACGCCACGTACCTCGCGGAGAACCGCGACCGGGTGCGGGCGCATCCTCATCACCCACGGACACGAGGACCACACCGGCGCGCTGCCGTACGTCCTGCCCGCTCCTGCCGGGTGTCCCCATCTACGCGACCCGCCTGACCGTGGGCCTGATCACCGGCAAGCTCAAGGAGCACAAGCTCCTTGACGCGACCACGATCCGCACCATCGAGCCGGGGATCGACTTCCGCGTCGGATCCTCGACGATCCGGGGCTTCCGCGTGAATCACTCGATCCCGGACGGGATCGGCTACATCATCCAGACCCCGGTCGGCACCATCGTCCACACCGGCGACTTCAAGATCGACCTCACGCCGCCGGATGGCCGCAGGGCGGACCTGGGCCTCCTCGCAGAGATCGGCAACCAGGGTGTGGACTTCCTGCTCAGCGACTCGACGCGTGCGGAGAAGGAGGGGTACACGCTCTCCGAGCGCACGGTGGGCGAGTCGCTCACCCAGCTCATCGGCGATGCGACCGGACGCGTGATCGTCGCCACCTTCGCGAGCAACATCGGCCGTGTCCAGCAGGTGCTCGACGCGGCGGCCGCCTTCGGACGGCGGATGGTCGTCCTGGGACGGAGCATGGAGCAGAACTCTGCCATCGCCCTCGACCTCGGCTACCTCATCGATCGGGAGGGAACGCTGGCGCGCAAGGACCAGCTCGGCAAGCTCCCGGCGGACCAGCTGGTGGTCATGACCACCGGGTCGCAGGGTGAGCCGATGTCGGGGCTCGACGCGGATGAGCAACCGCGACCATCGCTCGATCACCATCGAGCCGGGTGACACGGTGATCATCTCCGCCTCGCCCATCCCGGGGAACGAGGAGGCGGTCGCGAAGACCATCGACAACCTCTTCAAGGAGGGGGCGATGGTGCACTACGAGCCGCTGAAGCACTGCCACGTCTCCGGCCACGGGTCGCGCGAGGAGCTCAAGCTGATGCTCTCCCTCGTCCGCCCCAAGAACTTCATCCCGATCCACGGCGAGTACCGCATGCTCGTCCAGCACGGGCTGCTCGCGGAGGACGTGGGCGTCAGCCCCGACGGCATCTTCGTGCTGGAGAACGGGCAGGTGGTCGAGTTCGACGGAACGCGGGCGCGGATTGCCGGCAGCGTGCAGGCCGGTGCCGTTCTCGTCGACGGGATGGCAGCGATCGACGGCATCGACGGGGTCATCCTGCGCGACCGACGCGCGCTCGCCGCGGACGGGGTGGTCATGGTGGCCCTCACCGTCGAGCAGGCGACCGGGCGGCCGATCAGCGGGCCGGATCTGGTGGGGCGCGGCTTCCTCTCCGGTCCGGACGATCCGGTCATGGAGCAGGCGCGCATCTACCTTGCCGAGGCGCTTGCCCAGCCGCTCGGCGAGGAACACACCGCGGAGTCGGGCTACCTGAAGGCCAAGATCCGCGACACGCTGTCCCGCTTCTTCTACCAGCGCACGAAACGCCGGCCGATGATCATGCCGGTGGTGATGGAGGTCTGACACCGGAGTGAGCACGCGCCGCCCGAGCCGCCGTCGCCGATCGCCGCGACGCCGCCGCGCGACGACCACGGTCCGCATCAGCGGGCGGGTGGCGCGCGAGCTGCTCGCGCTCGTGCTTGTCTTCCTCGCGATCGTAAGCACCATCGCGCTCTTTGCGCCGAACGCGGGCGCCATCGTCAGGCCGTGGCACAACCTGCTCGGGTACCTGCTCGGGTGGGGGATCGCGTTTGCACCGCCGCTGCTGGCCGGGTTCGCGCTGATGCTGTGGATGAAGACCATGCCCGCGGAACGCTGGATGGCGGCGACCGGCGCCGCGCTCGTGGCCCTGGCCCTGCTTGGCGCCTTCCATCTCGCGGCTGGCGGCGGTATCCAGACCGCAGACCACTACGAGGGTGGGGGAGTGGTTGGCTATGGCGTGAGCGTCGCCTTGAGCGGGGCGCTGGGGACTCCCGGGGCCTGGGCCGTCCTCGCGCTCCTGCTCGTGGTGGGGCTGCTCCTGTACTTCAACATGACCGTCGGCGACCTGGTCGCCGCCTATCTCGCCGAGCGTGACGAGCGACGCGTGGCGGCCGAGCCCCCGCGGCGCGGCGGCGCGGCGAGCCCCGCGCAGCGGCATCCCGAGTTGGAGCCGGTGGCGGTCCCGGAGCGACCGGGTCTGCTGGGGCGCGTGCGCGAGGCGTTGATGGGGCCTGCGGAGGACGATGAGCCGCCGCTGATCGTGCGCCGCCAGCGACCACCCGAGGTGTCGCCGATGCCCGGCCCACCGCGCGCGGAGCGGCCGGTGCCGACCGACGTCGCCGCGGGCCGCCCGCCGGTGACGGGTGCCATCGAGGGCCACGACCCGGCCGAAGAGCCCGACGAGGCGGAGTCTGAGCGGCTCGCATCGGCCGCCGAGGGTGGGGAGCCCGCCAGCGGCGCCGACGCGGCCCTGGAGCGGGCGGAGCGCACCTGGGAGCTCCCGCCGATGGACCTCCTCGCCGAGGCCCTGCCGTCCACGGCGGCGCAGATGGACCTCACCGCCAAGGGTCAGCGGATCCGGGAGACGCTCGCGCACTTCGGGATCGGGGTCAAGGTGGCGCGCATCCAGGAGGGACCGGTCGTCACGCAGTACGCGCTCGACGTCGAACCCGGAATCAAGCTGTCGCGTATCGAGGGGCTGGCGGACAACCTGGCGCTGGCGCTTGCCGCGCGCTCCATCCGCATCGAGGCGCCGATCCCGGGCGAACCGTACGTGGGGATCGAGATCCCCAACTCGGCATTCGACCTGGTGACCCTCAAGGAGGTGCTGGCTTCGCCGAACTTCGACGAGCTCGGCGCGCGCAGCAAGCTGGCCTTCGCGCTCGGCCAGGACGTGGCCGGCCAGCCGTTCAGCGCGGACCTGGCCAAGATGCCGCACGTGCTCATCGCCGGCGCGACCGGATCCGGCAAGAGCGTGTGCGTGAACGCGATCATCTGCTCGCTGCTGATGCGCGCCGACCCGACCGAGGTGAAGCTGATCCTGGTCGACCCCAAGCGCGTCGAGATGGCCCAGTACAAGGGCCTTCCGCACCTCCTGTGCGAGGTGATCACCGAGACCGACAAGGCGGTGAACGCCCTCAAGTGGACGGTCGGCACCATGGAGAGCCGCTACCACGAGTTCGCCCAACGCGGCGTGCGGAACATCGCGGGCTACAACGAGTCGCTCCGCCCGGGAGAACCGCGCATGCCGTACATCGTGCTGGTCATCGACGAGCTCGCGGACCTGATGATGGTGAGCGCCTACGAGGTCGAGGCCACCATCACCCGGATCGCGCAGCTGGCCCGGGCGACCGGAATCCACCTGGTGGTCGCCACCCAGCGCCCGTCGGTGCAGGTCATCACCGGGCTCATCAAGGCCAACATCCCGAGTCGCATCGCCTTCGCCATGACCTCGGGCGTGGACAGCCGCACGATCCTGGACACGACGGGTGCCGAGGACCTTCTGGGTCGCGGCGACATGCTCTACCAGCCCATCGACGCGCCGCGTGCGGTCCGCCTGCAGGGCGTCCTGGTCACCGACGAGGAGATCGAGACCCTGGCGCGTCACTGGCGCGGCCAGGGCGGGCCGCGCTACCGCCCGGAGATCACCGCGCCGAAGCGTGACGGGAAGGGCGGCGGTCATCCCGGGGATGAGGACGCCGATGATGGCGCGGATCCGCTCCTGCGGCAGGCGATCGACATCGTGCGACGCTCGGACAAGGCATCCGCCTCGCTCCTGCAGCGGCGCCTGCGCATCGGCTATGCCCGAGCGGCGCGGATCCTGGACCAGATGGAGGACCGCGGAATCGTGGGCACCGCGGACGGCAGTCGTTTCCGCGAGGTGCTGGTGACGAGCGACGGCTGGGGCGGCGAGACGGGACCGGACGAGGAGGAGCGGTGACAGAACCGCTCCACAAGCTCGGCGAGGTGCTTCGCGCGGCGCGCGAGTCGAAGGGCGTCGACCTGGCGCGGGTCGAACGCGAGACGAAGATCCGGGTTCGCTACCTGTCCGCGCTGGAGCACGGGGAATACGGGGAGCTCCCCGGCGCGGTCTACACGAAGGGCTTCCTGCGCAACTACGGCGCAGTTCCTGGATCTCGACCCGGAGTACCTCGTCGACCTCTACCGGCTCGAGGCGGCCGGTAATGGGGCGGTCGAGCGCTTGTCGCCCGCACCGCCGCGTCCCATCCGCGTGCGGCGGTCCCGGACCTTTGTCGTGACCCCCGGAGCCATCGCGGCGGCCATCCTGACCGTCGCGGTGGTGGCGTTCGTCGGGTACCTGGTCTACGAGTTCGTCACCTTCGCCCGGACGCCCGATCTGCAGATCACCAGCCCGGCGGGCGACGTCGCGACCGACCAGGCTGTCCTTCACCATCATCGGCACCACCGAACCGAACGCCAGGGTCACGGTGGACGGGCCGCGCGATGAGCCAGGACGCGGTGGCCGATGCCCAGCGGCCACTTCAGCGTCAAGGTGCAGCTGGTCCCCGGCTCGAACGTGTTCACCATCGTCGCCAACGATACGGTGACGCAGCGGGACTCGGCCCAGCAGACGCGGACCATCGAGGTGGACCTGTCGGGCGGATCGCCATCACCTGCGCCACAGGTGGCGCTGACCGCACCCACCGACGGCGCAACGCTCAGCGGCGCGGTCGCACTGAGCGGCAGCGCGCCCGCGGGGACCGCGGTGCACGTCGAGGCGCGGCTGAGCGCGGCGGGCGCCCCCGGCTTCTCGATCAAGACGTTCTCCGGCCAGGCCGTGAAGGTTCCGGCTCCCGCGCCCGGCAGCCTGGTGGCCGCGGATGCCACGGCGGGAGCGGACGGGACATTCAGCGCGACGCTCATGCTCACCCCCGGCACCTGGCAGATCTCCGCTGGACCGGGGTCGGCGACCCCATCCGGAAGCCCTGCGCCCACGGCCAGCCCGACGACGGCGGCCTCCTCGGCCCCGGGTGCGAGCATCTCGGTCAAGGTCACCGCGGCGGCGAACCTGACCGGCACGCTGGTCATCGCCGGCGGCCCCTCGTATCTGCTCGTGCTGCAGGACAACGTGCCGCTGGCCGGCATCTCCGGCCGCACCCTGACCGCCGGAAAGTCGGTCGCGCTCAGCGCGAAGCAGACCCTCGTCGTGCGGGCCGGCAACGCCAGCGCGGTGACGATGACCATCAACGGCATCACCATCGGCACCATGGGCGGCTCCGGAGAGGTCATCGAGTGGCACGTTCAGGCCGGTGGCTGAGACCGGTGAGGTCCTTCGGCACGCGACGGCGGGCTGCCGATGTCGGAAGATAGGCCACAGCGAACCACGGTAGCGAGGAACAGATGGCAGGCGATTCCACGTTCGACGTCGTGAGCGATTTCGATCAGCAGGAGCTGGTCAATGCGCTCGACCAGGTGCGCCGCGAGATCGGCACCCGCTTCGACTTCAAGGGTAGCCGGTGCACGCTCGAGCTCGGGAAGGACGGGGTCACCCTCCTGGCCGACGATGAGTTCCGCGCAAAATCGGTACGGGACCTGGTGGAGTCGAAGGCGGTTCGCCGCAACCTGTCGCTGAAGATCTTCGACTGGGGCAAGCTCGAACCGGCCGCGGGCGGCACGGTTCGCCAGCAGATCGGCCTGAAGCGAGGGCTCACCTCGGAGCAGGCCAAGGAGATCGCGAAGCTGGTCCGCGAGAAGTTCCCGAAGGTGAAGCCGGTGATCCAGGGAGACGCGGTGCGCGTCTCCGCGAAGAGCCGGGACGAGCTGCAGGCGGTCATCGCGCACCTGCGCGGCCTTGACTACCCGGTCGCCCTGCAGTTCACGAACTACCGTTGAGGAGTTGGTACCGATGACGGTCATGAGAGCTCCGGACGACGCCGCGCTCGCGGGACTCGCGACGCAGCTTGGGGAGGTGCTCCGACCGCAAGGCTGGCGGGTCGCGACCGCGGAGTCGTCGACCGGCGGGCTGATCGGTCACGCGATCACCATGATCCCCGGCGCGAGCGAGTACTACGTCGGCGGCGTGATCTGTTATTCGAACCTGGCAAAGGAGCGCGAGCTCGGCGTCGATCCGGCGCTCATCGCCGACTGCGGGGCGGTGAGCTCTGAGGTGGCGTCGGCCATGGCGGAGGGCGTCTGGCACCGCTTCGGCGTGGAGATGGGCATCGCCGTCACCGGCATTGCGGGACCCGAGGGCGCCACGCCGGGCAAGCCCATCGGCCTCCACTACATCGCGGTGGCCAAGACGGGCCACCCGCCCGTCGTCGAGCGTCACGAATTTGGCTTCGCGCGCGAAGGCAACCGCGGCGCGGCGGCTGCGGCGGCGCTCGAGCTGGCGATCCGGGAGGCGGCGGCCTAGGCCCATGGTTCGGGCCGGCGAGCGGATCCACGTCATCGGCATCGCCGGCTCCGGAGCCGCGGGGCTGGCCCTGCTTGCGCATCGGGCCGGGGCGCTCGTTGACGGCTGCGACCTGGACGCGCCCTCGCCGTACACGGCACCGCTCGCAGCTGCGGGCGTGTCGTTCGTCGCCGGGCACGATCCGGCCCACCTGGCCGGCGTTGACCGCGTGGCGATCACGCCGGCGGTCCGCGTCGTTGCGGACCACGCGGAGCTCGCCGCTGCGGAGGCTGCGGGACTGCCGGTCCTGCCCTGGCAGGCGCTGCTCGGGGAGCTGATGGGCGCGCCCGGGCGCCTGGGGCTGGCGGTGACCGGGACGCACGGAAAGTCCACGACCACGGCGCTGCTGGGGCACCTGCTGATCAGCGCCGGCCTGGATCCCACCGTCGAGGTTGGCGCCTTCATCGCGGACTGGGGCGCCACGGTGCGCCCCGGTGGGGGAGCGCCGTTCGTCGTCGAGGCCGACGAGTTCGGCGACAACTTCCTGCACTACCGTCCGGCCGGCGCCATCGTCACCAACGTCGAGATGGATCACCCTGACTACTTCGCGGACCGCGCGGCGGTGCTGGACTCCTTCGAGCGCTTCGTACGCGGGATGGGGGAGGACGAGCGCATCGGCGGACGTCTGCTGCTGGTCGCCGAGGGCGATGCGGGCACCCGGGAGCTGCGCCATCGGCTCGCGGACTGGGAAGGGCGGATCGTGGGCTATGGTCCAGGCGGCGACATCGCGGCGACCGACGTGGAGCTCCTGCCGGAGGTGACCCGCTTCGACCTGTTCGGCGAGCGATTCGAGATGACCCTGGCGGGCGAGCACAACGTGCTGAACGCCACGGCGGCCCTGGCCCTGGCCCGGGAGGTGGGAGCGCCCGTACCTGCCCTGGTGACGGGGCTGCGGACCTTCCCCGGCGCCGGGCGCCGGATGGAGCTGATCGCCGATACTGCCGGCGTGCTGGTCTATGACGACTACGGCCACCATCCCACCGAGGTCCGTGCCGCGCTGGCGGCGGCCCGCCAGAAGGTGGGGGACCGACGCCTGTGGGCGGTCTTCGAACCGCACATGTACTCGCGGACCGCGCTCTTCCTCGACGCGTTCGCGGAAGCCTTCACCGATGCCGACGAGGTCGTGATCGCCGACATCTTCGCGAGCCGGGACACCGCCGAGGCGATGCGGGCCGTGAACGCGGCCGACCTGGCGGACGCGATCGAGCGCGCCTCCGGCATTCCCGCCATCGCGACCGGCGACACCGAGGCCACCGCCGCCTACGTCGCCGATCACCTGCGCGAGGGAGACGCCGTCCTCGTCATGGGGGCGGGCAAGTCCTACCGGATCGCCCTGGGCCTCGCCGCGGAGCTGGCCGCCGGAGTCCTGGTCCGACCGCGGTCCTTGGAGCTGCCGGGGCACGGCGCATGAGCGGCGCGCGGGCGGGGTTGATGGGTGCCGTGCTGGCCCTTGCCGTCGCCATCTGCGAGCAGGGGCTCGTCCGGCTGGTGGACGCCTCCGGGGCCAAGGATCAGCCTGCCCTGATCCTCGTGCTGCTGCTGGCGGCCTTCCTGGGCGTGCTCACCGCGGTGATCACCCGCATGCTGCGCCTGCCGGGCGCCACGGCACCGACGGCGCTGGTGCTGGGCTGGATCCTGGTCCCACCGCTGCTCGGAGCCATCCCCAGCGCTGCGACGGATCTCTTCTCCGGCGGCGCGGCGCTGGACACGAACCAGGCGTTTGCCCTGGTCGTGGCCACCATCGCGGCCGCGGTCACCCTGGGAGTCCCCGCCGAGCGGTGATCGAGCCGGGCGTCAACGGCAGGTCGTTGCTCGTGCAATTATCGGTGGTATGATCCGGCCATGCCAGCCGTGACCGTCGAGGACATCACCGTCCTCCCGCGCATCCCGCGACCCGATCCAGCCTCCGCCCGCCAGCGGCCCGTGAAGAGCGTGACTGAAGCACCGCGTGGCTTCGAAGGGGAGGGCTTCCCGGTGCGCCGCGCCTTCGCCGGCGTCGACCTGTCGGAGATCGATCCCTTCGTGCACATGGACCAGATGGGGGAGGTCGAATACGCCCCGGGGGAGGCCAAGGGGACGCCGTGGCATCCGCACCGCGGCTTCGAGACCGTCACGTACATGATGGATGGCGTCTTCGAGCACAGCGACTCGAACGGCGGTGGGGGAGTGATCACCAACGGCGACACCCAGTGGATGACCGCGGGCGCCGGGATCCTGCACATCGAGAAGCCGCCGGAGGCGCTCGTCGTCAGCGGGGGACTCTTCCACGGCATCCAGCTGTGGGTGAACCTGCCGCGTGCCCAGAAATGGGCCCCGCCCCGCTACCAGGACCTGCGCGCCAGCGAGGTTGCGCTCCTGGCATCCGCCGACGGGGGCGCTCTCCTGCGGGTGATCGCCGGCGAGGTGGGGGAGCATGCCGGCCCCGGCTCGACCTACACGCCCATGACCTTCGTCCACGCCACGATCAGCCCTGATGCGCGCCTGGAGCTTCCCTGGCGCCCCGACTACAACGCGCTCGTGTACGTCCTGTCCGGCCACGGACGGGTGGGCACCGAGGGTTGGCCGATCCAGGACCGGCCAGCTGGCGGTCTTGGGCCCCGGCGATGCGCTCACCGTCACCGGCTCGCGCGAGCAGGAGAGCCGCAGCCCGGCGCTCGACGTGCTGATCCTTGGCGGCCGCCCCATCCGGGAGCCGGTCGCCTGGATGGGCCCGTTCGTGATGAACACCCGCGAGGAGGTCGTGCAGGCCTTCAACGACTACCAGGCCGGCAGGCTGGGCCAGGTCCCGGCGGTGCACAACACGCCCACCACCGTCGTGGAATCCTGACACCCGCCCGCCATCACATCGCAGCCCGTCGGAGTGGGGGAGTGAGGGGCGCATGACTGCACCGGACGACCGCTGGTTGCGCTGGCACGAGGCGTATGACGATCCGACGTCGGCCCAGACGCGGCGACTGAAGCTCGTCCAGGAGCAGATCCGGTTGATGCTGGATGTGGCCCCGACCGGTCCCATCCGGGTGCTGAGCCTGTGCGCCGGGCAGGGCCGAGACCTCCTCGAGGTGCTGCGTGATCACCCGCGCCGGACCGATGTCGTTGCCCGCCTCGTGGAGCTCGACCCGCACCTGGCGGCGGTCTCCCGTGCCTCGGCGGAAGCCATTCACGGCGCACGGATCGACGTCGTGGAAGCGGACGCCGGGACGTCGGACGCCGCGGCGGGGATCGCGCCGGTCTCTCTTCTGCTCCTTGCCGGTATCTTCGGCAATGTCCCTGACCTGGACATCGAGCGCACGGCGCAGGCCACGCCCATGCTCTGTGCGGCGGGTGCCACGGTCATCTGGACCCGGAGCCGCCGAGCGCCGGACCTCACGCCGACAATCCGGCGCTGGTTCACGTCCGCGGGCGTCGACGAAATGACCTTCATCGCACCGCCGGACGAGCTGTACTCGGTCTGGGTGGGCAGGTTTACGGGACAGCCGGAGCCCCTGCGCCTCCGAGAACGCCTCTTTCAGTTCGAGGGATAGGGGCCGGTCAGGATGGAACGGGCGAGTCAGCACCGTCGCCCCGACGACGGGCTGACGAGAACTCCTGAGGCGTTCTGTGGCGTCGTTGGCCAGCGCAACGCAACATAACTTCCATTTGCGGAAGCCATGGGAATCGAAGTACCAGGGACGCCCCGGACGAACGGACCGTATCGCGTGCGCACGAGCTTCGGTAGGCTGCTGTCCCATGCACAGAGGGCTAATGATGCGGCGATTCGGGATGATCGGCCTCGTGGTCGGCGTAGCGGCGCTGGTGGCCGGTCCATTCACCGGTGAGCTGGGCGGCATGCTCGCTGGCTACGGCAGCCTGGTGCTGGTGAGCGCCGCGTACCTGCTGGCCGGTCTGGCGATCCGGGATCGTGTGCGACACCGGACCCACAGCGTGCGCCCGGTGCCTGCCTACGGTAGCCAGCGCTAGTCGGACGAATTCGCGTCCTCGCCGCCGGGCACCAGCGTGCGACCGGCGGCACGTCGCTGCCTGAGCGCCTCGAAGCCGATGACGGCCGCAGAGACGGCGGCCCCCAGGGCGTGGGCCCCGCGCCTCCCGTACGGGATGCGCAGCAGGAGGTCGGCCTGGTCGACGAAGGATCTCGTGATCCCGCGCCGTTCACCGCCCACGAGCAGGAACGTGCCCCGGACGAGGTCCGCGTCGTGGATCCAGGTCCCGTCGGGGCGGGTTGAGGCGCAGGCAACCTGCATCCCGACTGCCCGGCAGGCGGCCGCGGCCTCCTCGGGGGTCTCTGCCACCGCCGTGGGAAGCAGCTCGCTTGCGCCGGCCGATGACCGGGTGACGATCGTCGTCGCGGACTCCCACGAGCGCGGGCGGACCACGAGCCCGTCGACGCCCGACGCGAACATCGAGCGCACGGCCTGGCCGAAGTTGTATGGGTCCTCCAGGCCGTCGAGCATCACCACCAGGCCGTCGGGGCCGGCGCCGTCGAGGAGCTCGGGAAGGGCCAGGTAGGTCCGCTCCCCCGCCAGAGCCACCACGCCCCCGTGGGTCTGGCCGGTGACGAGCCCGCGAAGCGCGCCCGGCGTGACACGGCTGATGGGCACCTCGTGCTCCGCGGCGAGGCGGCGCAGGTAGGCAAGGCGTCGGTCGCCTGGCGTGATGGCCAGGATCTCGTCGACGGGGCGCACTCCGGCGGTGAGCGCTGCCTCGATGGAGACGCGTCCCTCGAGGACGACCGGTGCGTCGACGGCGCGGGAGGCTCGTGCGGGCATGGCGAGCGGGCCTCTCAGCTCCGGCCGCGGCGAGAGCGGGGTCGTCGCGGCTCGGTCGCAGCGGTGATCTCGGCGGCGACCGCCTCGGGGAGGTGGCCGCTGATCCTGACGCCGCCCTCCGTGTATGCCTCGGAGACGTCGCCGCTGGTGCGGGCCCGGCTCACCAGCTCACCGCGGGCGTACGGGACAACCGCGTCGACCGGGACCATCTGGTCGCGGAGCGCATCGGCGACCAGCTCGCGCAGCTCCGCGATCCCCTCCCCCGTCGTCGACGAGACGAAGATGGCGCGCTCCGAGACGGGGGCCGCGCGGCGCAGGTCTGCGTCGAGGAGGTCGATCTTGTTGAAGACGCTGATGCGCGGCTTGCGGCCCGCGCCAAGCTCGTCGAGCACGGCCTGCACCGCGACCTGCTGGGCCATGAAGTCGGGATCCGCAGCGTCGACCACCTCGAGCAGGAGATCGGCGCGCAGGACCTCCTCGAGCGTGGCCCGAAAGGCATCCACGAGGTCGTGCGGGAGCTTGTTGATGAATCCCACGGTGTCGGTGACCACGACGCGCTTGCCGCTCGGCAGCGTGACCTGGCGCGAGGTGGGGTCCAGCGTCGCGAACAGCATGTTCGCCACGTAGACATCGGCCTCGGCGAGTCGATTGAGGAGGGTGCTCTTCCCCGCGTTGGTGTAGCCCACCAGGGCCACGGTGGCGACCTCGCTGCGCTCGCGCTGACGGGCAGCGGTGGTGCGCTGGCGCTTGACCTCGTCGATCTCGGAGCGGAGCTTCTTGATCTTGTCGCGGATGACCCGACGGTCGGTTTCGAGCTGGGTCTCGCCGGGACCGCGGGTGCCGATGCCGCCCCCGGTGCGCGACAGGTGGGTCCACATTCGCGTCAGGCGAGGCAGGTGGTACTCCAGCTGGGCCAGCTCGACCTGGAGGCGACCTTCGTGGGTGCGGGCGTGGCGCGCGAAGATGTCGATGATCAGCGCCGAGCGGTCGAGGACCTTGCAGTCCACGAGCTTCTCGAGTGAGCGCTGCTGGGTGGGCGTGATCTCGTCGTCGACGATGAGCAGGTTGAAATCGCTGGCCGCCTTCTCCTCGACGAGCTCCGCGGCTCGTCCCTTGCCGAAGTACCAGATCGGATCCGCCGTTGGCCGACGCTGGAAGGCGCTGCCCACCACGAGGGCCCCGGCCGTCTCGGCGAGCGCGGCGAGCTCCGCCAGCGAGCGCGCCACCGGCCAGCCGCCATGGCGGTCGAGACCGATCAGGAAGGCGCGCTCCTCGGGCGTGGTGAGGTCGATCAGGCGGGAGCGGTTCGTCATCGTGCAGGAATGATGGTAGCCGATGACGCGCCGGCACCGGCTGGACCGCCTCGGGCGCGCCGGTACTTTCAGGCTAGTGCGCGAGGACACCACACCGTGCGATACCTATCCGCACCAAAACGGGGGACGACGGGAGACGCTGATGCCGGAGGACCCGGTGAACGATCAAACCGCGATGCGCCGTGAATCGGGGAGGCTCCGCCACCTGAACGGCCGGCTGGGGATCGTCCTGGCCGGCAGCGCGCTGGCGGCCGTGGTTGCCTACTGGCTGCTCTCCTTCGGCGTCCCCGACCTGGCCCTCCGCGCGATCCTCGCCACCGGTGTCTCGGCGGGCGGTGCGGGCGCCATGCTCCACATGACCGTGGTGCGGCCGCTGGTCGCGGATCGGGCGGAGCTCCGACACCGCTACGAGGCCGCGCTGGCCGACGCCCTCACCGACCCGCTCACCGGGCTCGGGAACCACCGGGCGTTCCAGGAGGAGCTCGATCGCCAGGTGGAGCAGGCGCATCGCTACGGCGTTCCCGTCTCCCTCGTCCTCCTCGACCTCGACGCGTTCAAGTCCATCAACGACGAGCGCGGCCACGCCACGGGCGACCGCACCCTCGCCGACTTCGGTCGGCTGATGCAGGCCGGCCTTCGGCGCGTGGACCGCCCGTTCCGCATTGGCGGTGACGAGTTCGCGGTCCTGCTTCCGCATACCGACGCCGCAGGCGCCTGGGTCGTCGGCCGCAGGCTGCTGGCCACCGCCCTGCAGCCGCCGCTGCGCGACCAGGGCGACACGCCCATCTCGTTCTCAGCGGGGGTCTCCTGCCTTCCGGAGCTGGCGACAACCCGCGAGCAGCTCTACTCGCAGGCGGACGCGGCGCTCTACGCCGCCAAGCGTGCCGGGCGCACCGACGTGGCCCTCTTCGATCCAGCCGCCGCCTCGTCGCCGCCGGGGAGTGGCGCTGGCGCCGCGATCGCGGAGGTGATCGCGCGGGGGCAGCTGCGGCCCGTCTACCAGCCCATCGTCGACCTCGACGGCGGCACCGTGCTGGGGCATGAGGGGCTCATTCGCCCGGTGCCGCCGGCGCCCTTCGCTGATCCCACCGCCCTGTTCGCCGCCGCGGCCGCCAGCGGCCACCTGGCGGCGCTCGACATGACCTGCATCGAGACCATCGTTGCCGGCGCCGTGGCCCTCGCGCCGGGGCAGTTCCTCAGCGTGAATGTCTCGCCCCGGACCGTGGAGGCGCCGGAGTTCAGCGGCCCCGCACTGCTGAGCATTCTCGCCCGCCACGGTGTTCGCCCCGACCGGATCGTGCTGGAGCTGACCGAGCGCGAAGAGATCGGCGACGTCGAACGCGTGCGGACCAAGCTGGAGACCTGCCGCCGAGCCGGCATCCGGTTGGCGGCCGACGACCTGGGTGCGGGCAACTCGGGGCTGCGGCTCCTCTCCGAGCTGCGGTTCGACATCCTCAAGGTCGACCTGAGCCTGGTGCAGCGCTCGGCTCCCGGTGCACCGTCGGAAGCGGTGGTGAGCTCGGTGGTCGCGTTCGCGGGACGCACCGGCGCCCTCGTGGTGGGCGAGGGCATCGAGGAACCGTCGGATGCCGCCCGCCTCGTCGCGCTCGGGGTGCGAGCCGGCCAGGGGTACCTGTTCGGCCGTCCAAGCCCGCTCCTCACCGGGAACGGCCAGATTGCGGCGCTGGGGTCCGGGACGGCGGCGGAGCTGCCGGAGCTGCCGGAGCCGATGATGGCCTGGCGCCAGTCGATCGGGCTGCCGACCCCGGCCGGCGGCTGATCGCGGCTCGGCCTCAGGCCGTGAGCCGCCGGATCAAGTCGAGCGCGCGCGTCACGATCCGCGGATCATCCGCGGGGTCTTCGCCGGCAGGAATCCAGACGATGCGCGGATCACGCCGGAACCAGCCGAGCTGACGCTTCGCGTACTGACGCGTGTGCAGGGCCGTGCGGGCGATGGCTTCCTCGAGCGGGAGCTCCCCCGCCAGGTGGCTCGCGGCCTCGCGGTAGCCGTGCCCGGTCATGGGTGGCAGGTCCGGCGCATAGCCCGCTTCGAGCAGCCCGCGCACCTCGTCGAGCAGCCCACCCGCGAAGAAGGCCGCCGCGCGCGTGTCGATCCGCCGGTAGAGGACCTCCCGTGGACGCGTGAGCCCCAGCAGCGCGAGCCGGCCGGGGTACGGGTCCATGCGCGGCGGTTCCCCTGCCCCACCGGCCTCGGCGCGCTCGAGCGCGCGCAGCACCCGGCGCGGGTTGCGCAGATCCGTGCGCGCCGCGATGGTCGGGTCGAGCCGGGCGAGGCGCCCGGCCAGGGTCGCCAACCCCTCCGCCTCGAGCTCGGCCGCGAGTTGCTCGCGAACCGCGGGCGACCAGGGCTGCGCAACGAAGTCGAACCCGTCCGCGAGCGCGGTCACGTACAGCCCGGTCCCGCCCACGAGCACCGGCCGCGCCCCACGGGCGGCGATCGTGTCCACGAGCGGGCGGGCGCGGGCCACCCATTCGGCGACGGTGAACGGCTCGTCGGGGTCCACCAGGTCGAGCAGGTGGTGCGGGACGAGCGCCTGGTCGGCACGCGACGGCTTGGCGGTGCCGACGTTCATGCCTCGATACACCTGGCGGGAATCGGCGACCAGCACCTCGACGGGCAGCTGTTGCGCGAGCGCCATGACCAGCGCGGACTTGCCCGAGCCGGTCGGCCCCACGATGGCAACCAGGGGCGGTGCGCCCGGAGCTCTCCGGCCGGCGGCCGGCGGCATCGGTCTAGCCGACCTCGACGGTCCGCTGAACCTGGACGATCGAGGTTGCCCGTCCCGTGACGCGGTCAGCCTCGACGACGACCGCGTTCAGGCTGACCGGGCCGTCCCCTACCTCGAAGCGGGTCGGGAGGTGGCGCACGAAGCGCGGCAGGACGGTGTCGACCTTGAAGCCGATGATCGAGTCGCGCGGGCCGGTCATGCCGATGTCACTGATGTAGGCCGTCCCCTTGGGCAGGAGTCGCGCGTCCGCGGTCGGCACGTGGGTGTGGGTACCCACGACGGCGCTGACCCGGCCATCGAGGTACCAGCCCATGGCGTTCTTCTCGGAGGTGATCTCGCAGTGGAAGTCGACCAGGCGGACCGGCGGCAGCGGTTCGGCGGCCTCGTCGAGGAGCGCGTCCATGGCGGTGAACGGCGAGTCGAGCTGGTTCATGAAAACCCGGCCCATGATGTTGAGGACGGCCACCTTGCCGCCATCGGGCAGGCGGTGGATCAGCCACCCGCGACCGGGCACCTCGTGGGGATAGTTGAGGGGGCGGAGGACCGGACGGTCGTCCTCGAGGTACGCGTAGATCTCGCGCCTGTCCCAGATATGGTTCCCCGAGGTGATGACGTCGATTCCGGCGCCCAGGAGCTCCTCGGACAGCGAGGGTGTGAGACCCATGCCGGCAGCGACGTTCTCCCCGTTGGCGATCACAAGGTCGACGTCCAGCTCACGGCGGAGGTCGGGCAGGGCATGCCGGACGGCGATCCGCCCCGGCTTGCCGATGATGTCGCCGATGAGCAGCGCCCGCACCAGTCCGGCGCGGTCGGTCATCGCGCGAAGTCGACCGCCCGCGTCTCGCGGATGACGGTCACCTTGATCTGGCCCGGGTACTGGAGCTGCTCCTCGATCCGCTTGACCACGTCGCGCGCCAGCCGCTCGACGCGATGTCATCGATCTCCTCGGGACGGACGATGATCCGGATCTCGCGCCCGGCCTGGATGGCGAAGCTGCGCTCCACGCCGGGGAAGCTGTCCGCGATCTGCTGCAGGTCGTCGAGGCGCTTCACGTAGTTGTCGAGGCTCTCACCGCGGGCGCCGGGGCGAGAGGCGCTGATGGCGTCGGCGATCTGGACCACCACCGCCTCGATGCTCGCCTGATCCACCTCCTGGTGGTGGGCGGCGATCGCGTTGCAGACGACCGGGTTGATGCCGTAGCGCTGGGCGATCTCGCCGCCGATGAGCGCATGCGGCCCCTCGACCTCGTGGTCGACCGCCTTGCCGATGTCGTGGAGCAGTCCGCCCTTCTTGCGACTCGGCGATGTTCGCGCCGATCTCACCGGCCAGCATGCCCGCCAGCCGGGCCGTCTCGACGCAGTGGTTCAGGACGTTCTGGCCGTAGCTGGTGCGGTACTTGAGCCGGCCGATGAGCTTGACGAGCTCGGGATGCAGGCCGGGAACGCCCGCGTCGTAGGCCGCCTGCTCGCCGGCCTGGCGCATGACCACCTCGATCTCCGCTCGGCACTTGGCAACCGTCTCCTCGATGCGCCCCGGGTGGATGCGGCCGTCGGAGATGAGCTTGGTGAGCGCCATGCGTGCCACTTCGCGCCGGACCGGATCGAAGCCGGAGAGCACGACCGCCTCCGGCGTGTCGTCGATGATCAGGTCCACGCCGGTGGCCTGCTCGAGCGCGCGGATGTTGCGGCCTTCGCGCCCGATGATCCGGCCCTTCATCTCCTCGGACGGCAGGCTCACGACGGTGACGGTCGCCTCCGACGTGAGATCCGAGGCCATGCGCTGCATGACGGTGGTGAGGATCCTTCGCGCGCGCTCCTCGCCCTCCTCCGTTGCGCTGCGCTCGATCTCCCGCACGCGCTGGTGTGCTTCCGCCTGGGCCTCGTCGACGATCTGCTGGATGAGCGCCTGGCGAGCCTCGGCGGTCGTGAGGCCGCTGACTCGTTCGAGCGCGGCCAGCTGCTGCTCGCGGAGCTCCGCTACCGCGCCGCGCTCAACTTCCAGATCGGCGAGGCGCGTCTCGATGATGCCCTCCCGCCGCTCGATCGCCTCCGTCTTGCGCTCGATTCCTTCGGAACGGTCGAGGAGCAGCCGTTCCTGCCGTTGCAGGTCGGCCCGCTTCTCACGCGCCTCGGCCTCGGCCGCGCGCTGGAGCTTGAGCGCCTCGTCCTTGCCCTCGAGGACGAGCTCCTTCTGCTTGGCACGCGCCTCGGCCATGATGCGCTCGGCGTAGGAGTCGGCGTGCCGAACCTTGCTGGCCGCGAGGAGGCGACGGGCGAAATAGCCCAGCGTGGCTCCGATGGCGGTTGCGACGACCGCCACCACGAGGACGAGGATAGACTCCGGCATCCTGGCTCCCTCCGTCGGTGGAGCCCCAGGTGGGCACTCTGCGCCCGCGTGTCGCGGGCGCCCACTTCTTTGCTCGTCGACGTCACGTCAACCGGACTCGGATGGTTAACGGACGGTCAAATTCTTCGGCCGAGTGTACCCCAACTGCCCGGTGGGGCTTTGCCGGGCTCAACCCGGCGCCTCCGCACCCCCTGTTTCGACGCTCAGCCGCGGACCAGCCGGCCCATGAGCGCCACCATCTCGAGGTCCAGTGGCAGGAAGTCCTGGAGCATGATGCGTTGCACCCCGGCCGTCTCGAACGCGCGGATGCGCTCCCAGGCCTGGTCGAGGGTTCCCATGATCCAGCGCTGCCGTCGCTCTGCGAGCCAGGCGTCAGCATCGTCGCTGGCCCCCGTGAAGGCGAGCAGTGCGTGGACACGGTCCGTGACGTCGCGCTCGGTTTCGCCCAGCAGCACGCCGACCATGGCCGAGTAGACCAGCGTTCCCGGATCGCGACCGATGGCGGCGCAGGCATGGCGAACGTTGGCGTAGGCGCTGCGCACGCGCTCCGGCGTGGCCGACCCGCGGTTGTACTCGTCGGCGTAGGTGGCCACCAGGCGGGAGAGGCGCGGACCGCCGTCGCCGCCCAGGATGAGGTGCGGGTGCGGCGCCCCGCCGAACGCGGGCCGCGGACGGAAGCGCGCATCGCGGACCTGCCAGTGCGCTCCCGTGTAGCTCCACCCGTCGGGCTTCGTCCACAGACCGTGCACGATCGCCAGCGACTCCTCGAGGCGGTCGTATCGCTCGCGGAGCGTCGGGAACGGGATCCCAAGCTCGCGATGCTCCTGCTCGTTCCAGCCGGCCCCCATGCCGACCTCGACCCGGCCGCCGCTCATCTCGTCGACGGTGGCGACGACCTTGGCGAAGCTGCCGGGGATGCGGAAGGTGGTCGGCGACACGAGGCTTCCCAGGTGGATCGTCTCCGTCTCGCGGGCGAGGCCGGCGAGGGTCGCCCAGGCGTCCGTGGTCTGCCGCCCCGCCTCCCCCGGGAAGGAGGTGTAGTGGTCGGAACGGAAGAATGCCTCCAGCCCGGCCGATTCCGCCGCGCGAGCGGCGGCCAGGATCTGGGCATAGCTGAGCCCCTGCTGGGGCTCGGTCATGAGTGCGAAGCGCATGATCAGATGGTAATCGTCGCTCGCTCAGGCGTCGGTCTCCGGCGTCTCCTCCTGCCGGCTCCCATCGGCGGCCTCGCGGATGGCCGTTCGCGCCGTCTCAGGGTCAAAGCCCCGTCGTACCAGGTACATTCCCAGCCGCTGCCGCGCGCGTGGTTCTGCTGGAACCGGACGTCCCCGGAGGTGCTGCCCGAGCGCAATGCGAGCGCGCTGGCGCTCCGTCTGCGGCAGGTCCCGCTCTTCGAGTGGGCCCTGCCAGCTGGGCGGGATGCCCCCGGCCCCCTCGGCCGTCGCCATCTCCTCGCGCAGCGTCTCGATCTCCTCGCGGCCGACGCCGTGCTGCCGAAGCTCCGCCTCGAGCATGCGACGGCCGCGTGGTGCGTGCCGATCACGCTGCTCAAGCCACCAGCGGGCGAAGGCGAGATCGTCGATGAACCCGAGCTCGCCAAGGCGCGCCAGCGTCGCATCGAGGACCTGCGGTTCGACCCCGGCTCGACGGAGCCGGCGCGTCACCTCCCAGCGGCTGCGGGGACGGCTGGCGAGGTAGCCGGCGGCCAGCTCGAGGGCGGCCTCCGGGCCGGGTGGCTCGCCCGACATGCGGCGTCCTCTACTTTGCCTCGCTGATCCCTTCGACACCCACCTCGATGGAGGCGACCTTGCCGCGGATCTCGTCGTCGATCTTGGTTGCGATCTCCGGGTTCGACTTCAGGAATTCGCGCGCGTTCTCGCGGCCCTGCCCCAGCCGGGTCTCCCCGTAGTTGAACCAGGCACCGGTCTTGGACAGGATCCCCGCGGCGATGCCAACGTCCAGGAGCCCGCCCTCGCGGCTGATCCCCTCGTTGTACATGATGTCGAACTCCGCGACCCGGAAGGGAGAGGCGACCTTGTTCTTCACCACCTTCACTCGGGTCCGCGAGCCCACGGCATCCGTCCCGACCTTGAGGGTCTCGATGCGGCGGATGTCCAGCCGAACGCTCGCGTAGAACTTCAGCGCGCGCCCGCCGGGGGTCGTTTCGGGGTTTCCGAACATGACGCCGATCTTCTCGCGGAGCTGGTTCGTGAAGACGAGCGCCGTATTGGAGCGATTGATCGCGCCGGTCAGCTTGCGGAGGGCCTGGCTCATGAGCCGGGCCTGGAGGCCCATGAAGCTGTCCCCCATCTCGCCCTCGATCTCGGCGCGCGGCACCAGCGCGGCGACCGAGTCCACGACCACCACGTCGACGCCGTTGCTGCGGATCAGGGTCTCGGCGATCTCCAGGGCCTGCTCGCCGGTGTCCGGCTGGCTGACGAGGAGATCGTCGACGTTGACGCCGACGTTCTTGGCGTAGCCCGGGTCGAGCGCGTGCTCCGCGTCGATGAATGCCGCGACGCCTCCGTTGCGCTGGGCGTTGCCCATGATGTGGTAGGAGAGCGTCGTCTTGCCGCTCGACTCGGGGCCGTAGATCTCCGTGATCCTGCCGCGCGGCACGCCACCCACCCCCAGGGCGAGGTCCAGGGCGACCGATCCGGTGGGGATCACCTCCACCGCAATGACGCCGCGGTCACCGAGCCGCATGATGGCGCCTCGACCGAACTGCTTCTCGATCTGCAGGATGGCGGCATCGACCGCGCGGCCGCGCTCGCCGTTCCGCTCGGGGTTCTTCCTGTGCCACCGGGGCATCCATCGTCTTCTGGGGCTCCTTCCCTCTTCGCTCCCGGCCGGCGTTGGAGGTCACTCGCTCTGCTCGGGCTCGCTGCGCGGCTTGCGCTTCTTCTTGATCAGCTCGACCGACATCGGCGGTTGCTCGAAGGCCGATGTCGGCAGGCTCTTGGGTGCCTTCTCCTTCGGCTTGCGCTTCTCCTGGTGACGCGGTCGATCCCGGCCCTTGGCCATGGTGTGAGGCCCTCCGATCCGAACCGATCGGCGACGACAAGCCTGCCCGGTGCCCCTTACGGGCCCGTTACCGGCGGCTTCTCGTCGGCTCCGGCTGTTCCGTATCGCGCGTTGACGGCGCCCCGAAGTGACGCGAAGGACCCGTCCGCCAGCGCGGCGCGGATCTTCCCCATCAGGTCCAGAGTATAGGTGACGTTGTGGACCGTCGCGAGGCGGTAGGCGAGCAGCTCCCCCGCCCGGAAGAGGTGCGCGAGATACGCGCGCGAGTGGTTCGCGACAGGTCTCGCAGCGGCACTCGGCGTCCAGCGGGTGGGGATCGTCCAGGAACCGGGCGTTGCGCAGATTCAGCCGCCCTTCGGAGGTCCACAGCTGCCCGTTGCGGGCGACGCGGGTGGGCAGGACGCTGTCGAACAGGTCGATGCCGCGCTCCACGGCCACGAAGAAGTCGAGCGGCGACCCGACGCCCATCAGGTAGCGTGCGCGCGGATCGTCACCCAGGCTTTCCGCGACGGTCTCCAGGGTGGCCGCCATCTCCGCCTTCGACTCCCCCACCGACAGGCCGCCTATGGCGATCCCCTCGACGTCGAGGCCGGCGATGGCCGCAACGGACCTGCGCCGCAGCTCCGGGTCCACGCCGCCCTGCACGATGCCGAAGATCGCCTGGTCGGATCGGGAGCGGGCCGCGAGCGAGCGAGCCGCCCAGCGATGCGTGCGCTCCATCGCCTCACGGACCTCGGCGCGTGGCAGGGTCGGGTCGACGAGCTGGTCGAAGGCCATGGCGATGTCGCTGCCCAGCAGCGCCTGGATCTGCATGGCCCGCTCCGGCGTCAGCCGCTGTGGTGATCCGTCGAGATGGCTGGCGAAGGTGATCCCGTCGTCGTCGATGCGGCCCAGGTGTCCCAGGCTGAAGACCTGGAAGCCGCCGGAATCGGTGAGGATGGGTCTCTCCCAGGCCATGAACCGATGGAGCCCGCCCAGCCGGGCGATGCGCTCCGCGCCCGGGTCGCAGGCTGAGGTGATAGGTGTTGCCCAGGATCACCTGGACCCCGGCTCGCTGCAGGTCACCGGGGGTCAGGGACTTCACCGTGCCCTGGGTACCGACCGGCATGAACTGGGGCGTATCGATGACGCCGTGCGGCGTCTCGAGGCGCCCGAGGCGGGCACGGCCGGTCGTGGTGCTGCGGGTCGTGAAGTGGATCGCTGACGGCATCGGCTGCTGAGGATACCCAGCCCGATGGTCGCGCGGACCGCATCGGTCGCGCTCTGCGCGTCGATCCGCTACCGTTGCGCCGGAGGTGAACGCGTGCGCCTGTCCGAATGGCCGCGGATGCCGTTCCTGAGCGATGAGCTCTGCGGTTGGATCAACGAGCACCTCGCCACGCTCGGCGTCGAAGAACTGGCGATCTACGCCATCGAGGATGGCCGGGATGACGATGGTCGCCGGGTGCTGGTTGCGACCGAGATCGGGCTGATGGATTACCGGTACGGTCCCCGCGCCTCGACCGCGCGCTTCGCGATCGCGGGCCGCATCTTCCCGTGGCAGGCCGTTCGCGGTGTGGACCTTCGGGTGGAGACCTTCCGGCTCTGGGCCCTGGAGCACCGGACACGCTGGTCGCTGGGGATGGCCAGGCCACGCTTCCGCACCGCGACCGAGGATCCCAAGCTGGGCTTGGCGCTCGCGGATTTCGCGAAGGTGGCGGTGATCATGGCGGAACCTTCCGGGTGGCCTCCTCCCGGCGACGAGGGCGTGCCGGACGAGCAGGACACCGGCCAGGCGCCGGGGACCACCCGCTCCTTCCCCGTACCGGACGGACCAATTCGCAAGCCGCCGAGCGCGGGACGCCCGTTGCCCGCTGGCCCGGCTGATCGTTCGGGGCTGCCGACCGGCTGATCGCGACGGATCGTCGGCCGGCGCTGTGCTTCTGCTATTCGACGGTCGTCTTGAGGACGACCTTCACGCCGCGGCCACCCCCCTGTTCAGACGATGAGCATCGCGTCGCCGAAGCTGAAGAACCGATATCCCGCGTCGAGTGCCGCCTGGTAGGCACCCAGCAGGAGGTCGCGTGCCTCGCGGGGGCCCGCCACGCGGGAGCCGTCCTCAACGAAGGCGGTGACCAGCAGCAGGAGGGAGCTGCGGGGCAGGTGGAAGTTGGTGACGAGGGCGTCCACGGCGGTGAACGCGTGCGGCGGAGTGAGGTACAGGTCCGTCCAGCCCGATGGCGCCGAGCGCTGCGCAGCAGTCTCCAGGACCCGAACGCTGGTGGTCCCCACGGCGACGATCCTGCCCCCGCGGGCGCGGGTCTCCGCCAGCGCGGCGCTCGTCTCCGGCGGGATGGCGTACCACTCCGAGTGGATACGGTGCTCGTCGATCCAGGTCCCTTCCAGGGGACGGAAGGTGTCGAGGCCGACGTGCAGGGTCACCGATGCCCGACGGATCCCGCCCTGGCCCAGCGCGTCGAGCAGCTGCGGCGTGAAATGCAGGCCTGCGGTGGGGGCGGCGGCCGACCCCGGCGGTCGCGCGTAGACGGTCTGGTAGCGCTCGGGCGGGCTCGATCGGTCGTGGATGTAGGGAGGGAGCGGCGTCTCCCCGGCCTCGGCCATCACCGCCACCGGATCACGCTCGAAGCGGACGGCGCGGGTGCCGTCCGCACCGCGCTCCCCCACCTCGATCGCATCGCCGCTGGTGAGCCGCACGATGTCGCCCACCCGCATACGGCGCGAGGGTCGGACGAGGGCCTCCCACCGGTCGTCACCCAGGTCGCGCAGGAGCAGGAGCTCAGCTTCGCCGCCGCCCGCCCGGCGTCCACGAAGCCTGGCCGGGATCACCCGGGAGTCGTTGACGACCAGCAGGTCCCCCGCCCGCAGCCAATCCCCGATGTCGCGGAACGTGCCGTGCGCCGAGCTGCGGTCGACCGGGCGCGGACCGGGAGCGATCCAGGACGAGGAGGCGCGAGGCGTCGCGCGGCTCGACCGGCGTCTGGGCGATCGCGGACTCGGGCAGCGGGTAGTCGAAGTCGTCGACCCGCAGGCGGAGCGGCGGATCGGGGTCGTGCAGGGGCATCGACGGAAAGACTAGCGCCCGGCCGGGTTGCCCGGCCGGGCGCCATCGGTGCAGACCAGCGGTGCTACTTGATCAGGAGGTTGATCCAGTCCTGCGCGAAGTAGACCACGAAGGCGACGGTGACCACCCACATCAGCCAGTGGATCTCCGCCATCTTGCCGCGCACCACCTTGATGACGACCCACGTGATGAATCCGGCGCCCATGCCCACGGTGATGTCGTAGGTCAGAGGCATCAGGATCATGGTCAGCAGCGCGGGGAGCCCTTCCTCCACGTCGCCCACGGGGATGTCCTTGACGATGGTGAACATCAGGAACCCGACCAGCACCAGCGCCGGAGCGGTGGCGACGCCCGGGACGATGCCGGCGATCGGCGAGAGGAAGACGGCGAGCAGGAACAGGACGCCGGTCACCACCGAGGTGAAGCCGGTCCGGCCGCCATCGGCCACGCCCGCGGCGCTCTCGATGTAGGTCGTGTTGGAGCTGACGCCCGCAGCCCCGCCGGCGATCGCGGCCAGGCTGTCGATGAAGAGGACGCGGCCCACGCCGGGGACGTTGCCGTCGTCACGCGTCAGGCCGGCCTCTGCCGCGACGCCGGTCACCGTCCCCATCGTGTCGAAGAAGTCGGTGAGCATGATCGCGAAGATCGTGAGGAGCGCGGTGATCAGCGGCAGCTGGCTGAAGACCTGTCCGAGGTCGAACTTGCCAAGGGTGTCGAAGCTGGGCGTGGCGATCAGGCCGCCGTCCGGGAGGCTGGTGACGCCCACGAGCAGTGCCAGCACCGTGGTGAGCAGGATGCTGATCACCAGGGCGCCCTTCACGCGCATCACCCACAGGACGATCGTGATCAGCAGGCCCGCCAGGAAGACCCACTGCTTCGGGTCGGTCGGGAACTGGAAGAAGACAGCCGGCACGCTGCCGTAGCTGGACTCCTGCCCCCCGATGAGCCCTCCGTTGGCGAAGCCGATGAAGAGGATGAAGAGCCCGATGCCCACGCCGATGGCGCGCTTCAGCGAGATGGGCACCGCGTTCATGATGGCCTCTCGAAGGCCGACGACCACCAGGGCGGTGACGGCGAGCCCTTCGAGGACGATTACCCCCATGGCGCCCGCCGGGCTCAGCCCCTTGCCGATGAGGGTGAACGCCACGATGGCGTTGATCCCCAGGCCGGCGGCCAAGGCGAACGGGTAGTTGCTCACCACGCCCATGGCGATGGTCATGAGGCCTGCGACGAGCGCCGTGCCGGCCGCGAGGGCGACCGCGGTGAAGGCGGGATCCTTGTCACCGAAGCCGGCGGTCAGGATGCTGCCGTTCACGAAGATGATGTAGGCCATGACCATGAAGGTGGTCAGGCCCGCGCGCGTCTCGGTGGCGAAGCTGGTGCCCCGTTCGCGGAACTTGAAGAATGACGCGATTGCGTCCACTGGCCTGGGCCCTCCGCTGCCTGTCTGCGGTCGCTCGGTTTGCCGCGTTCCGTGTCCGCGGCGCGACCTGCGCGGATCGTAGCGTCCCGACCCGCTGGTCAACGCCCGTTTTTGCCACCGGATGCCCGGTTCCCTGCGGGTTGGCGGACTAGCGACGCGTGAACAGGTTCCAGAGCAGCGTCAGCACGATCGACGCCAGGATCATGGTCGTGATCGGGAAGTAGACGCCGCCGTTCTTGCCGGTGACGGCGATGTCTCCCGGCAGGCGTCCGATGGGCAGCCGTACGCCCAGGATCGAGAGCCCGCCCACGACCACCAGCACCAGGCCGATGACGAGGACCAGGCGGCCGATCTCTGGAGACATGTGCCCGTCAGTCGAAGAGCCCGGGCTGCTGCGCCTGCGCCGATGCCGATGGCGGTGGCGTCAGGCCAAGGTGCTCCCACCCGCCGGCGGTGAGCTGGCGGCCGCGCGAGGTGCGAGCCAGCAGACCGATCTGCATCAGGTACGGCTCGATCACGTCCTCGAGGGTCTCGACCGGCTCGCTGATGGTGGCGGCCATGGTCTGCAGGCCCGACCGGTCCTCCGGCGTGGTGTTCGGCCATGGCGCGCAGGAGCTGGCGATCCATGGCGTCCAGGCCGCGGCGATCGATCTCCATCAGGTCCAGCGCGGCGTTCGCGAGGTCCAGGGTGACCCGGCCGTCCCCGCTCCCCCGCACCTGCGCGAAGTCCCGCACCCGCTTCAGAAGCCGGTTGGCGATGCGCGGCGTCCCGCGGCTGCGCTGGGCGACGATGACGGCGGCCTCCCTCTCGAGGTCGATGCCCAGGATCCCGGCGCTCCGGCGCAGGATCTGCTCCAGCTCCGCCTGTGCGTAGTAGTCGAGCCGGTAGGTGGCGCCAAAGCGCTCGCGGAGGGGCCCGGTGATGCTCCCGACGCGCGTCGTGGCGCCGATGACGGTCACGTGCTCGATCTGGAGGCGGACGGTCTGGGCGCCGGGTCCCTTGCCCAGGACCACGTCGAGCGCGAAGTCCTCCATGGCCGGGTAGAGGATCTCCTCGACGCGCATGGCTCAGCCGGTGGATCTCGTCGATGAACAGGACATCGCCCTTGCCCAGGCTGGTGAGGACGGCGGCCAGGTCCCCGGCCCGCTCGATGGCCGGCCCGCTGGTGGTCCGGATCTGCGCTCCCAGCTCCGCCGCGACGATGTTGGCGAGCGTCGTCTTGCCCAGGCCCGGCGGTCCGTAGAGCAGGATGTGGTCCACCGGCTCGGATCGGTGCCGCGCGGCGTCGATCAGGATCGCCAGGTTCTCCTTGACGCGATCCTGTCCCGCGAACTCGTCGAGACGGCGCGGCCGGACGGTGGACTCGAGCGCGAGCTCCTCGGGCGCGACCTCGGCAGCCGTGACCCGCTCGATCGTCACGCCGGCTCCGCCGTGTGGCGCCGGGTCACCGCGGAATCGAACATGTGACCGATTCTACCCGTCGCGCGGTCCCGGGCGATCCGATCAGGCGTTCGGTCGCTCGAGGACGTCGAGATCGTCGGGACGGTCGACATCGACCGCATGGTGCGCCACCGGGACGCGGACCACCCGGTCGGGATGGGCGGCGATCAGCTCGCGCAGGCCCACGTCCCCGCGCAGCGCATCGGCCAGCGCGAAGGCGGCGCGTTCGACCAGGACCGGCGGTGCGGCGTGCCCATCCGCGAAGGCTGCGACGATGGGCCGTTCGCCGCGGCCGGACACGATCCGCGCGATGGTGGCCGGGTCGACGGCGGGCTGGTCCCCGAGCAGGATGAGGGCCGCCTCGCTCTCCGCGGGAAGCGCGTCCAGCCCCAGGCGCAGCGAATGGCTCATCCCCAGCGCGGGGTCGGGGTTGCGGACCCAGAGCACACCTTCGTCCGCGGAGGCCGGGCGGGACAGCCAGACGGGCACCACCGCGACGACGGGCCGGAGTCCCGAGGACCAGGCCCGCTCGAGGACGTGCTCGAGCAGGGTCCTGCCGTGGAGAAGGGCGAGCTGCTTCGCGCCGCCGAACCGGCGCGACCGACCGGCCGCCAGGATCACGGCGGCGATGGGGCCGGAAGGCGGCTGCGCGGGCGGCATCGGTCCATATACTGGCGTAAACCGCCCACGGAGGGTGCCGGCGTGACCCACGGCGACATCTACGACACGATCCCAAAGGTCGAGCTGCATTGCCACGTCGAGGGCACCGTTCGCCCCTCGACCGTATTGGACCTGGCCCGCAAGAACGGCCGAACGCTGCCCACCAACGATCCCACCGAGCTGTACCGATACACCTCGCTGAACTCGTTCCTGGCCATCTTCTGGCTTGTGCAGGAGCTCCTCGCCGATCGCGACGACTGGGCGCGCGCCGCGTACGAGTCGGTGGTCGACGCCGCGGCACACGGCCTGCGCTACCGCGAGATGTTCTTCACCCCGGCCCGGCACCTCGCCGCGGGACAGGACCTCGGGGAGATCGTCGCGGGCCTCTCGGAGGGCATCGAGCGCGCGGAGGCGGAGACCGCGGCGCGCTGCATGCTGATCTGCGACGTCGACCGTGCCTACGGGGGCGCGGCCGGCCTGGAGCTCATCGAGCGCCTGGCGGAGCTCCGCGGCGCCGGACGCGCGGAGCGTGTCATCGGCATGGGCATGGACTCGACCGAGCGGGGCGTGGATCCTCGCGACTTCGCCGACGCGTTCCGCCTGGGCCGCTCCGTTGGGCTGCGGCTCACGTCGCACGCCGGCGAGGACACCGGTCCCGACAACATCGCCACCGCCCTCGACGCGCTGGGCATCGAGCGCATCGATCACGGCCTGGCGATCCTGGGCGACGAGGCCCTGACCCGTCGCGTGGCCGAGGCGCGCATCCCGCTGGATGTCTGCCCCAACTCGAACATCGTCATCGCCAACCGCTACGCCAGTCTCGAGGAGCATCCGTTCCGGCGCATGCGCCAGGCGGGCCTGCTGGCGACGCTGAACACCGATGACCCCGCCATGACCAACCTCGATCTCGGAAAGGAGTACCGCACGGTTGCGCGCGCCCTCGGGATGCCGTGGTCCGAGGTCGAGGCCGTGGCGCTCGACGGGGTCGAGGCCACGTGGCTGGACGACGGCGACAAGGCAGCCCTGCGACGATCGTTTGAGCGCGACCTGGCCGCCGTGCGGCCGGCCGACGCGTCAATCGTGGTCTGAGCGGCGGACCCCGGGGGTAGGATCGGTTGGTGCGCATGCCGCCCGTTCCCCCTGCGCCGCCCTTCACCCTGCGCGCCGGCCTGCTGACCCCGCTCGGTGCCGGGGGGCATCGGTACGAGCGCGATGCGCGCATCGAGGTCGGGGCCGACGGGCTCCTGGGCGCCGTCGAGCCATGGTCCTCGTCAACCGCTGGTGAAGCGGCGGTCGACCTGCGGCCGTGGGTCGTGCTGCCGGGGATGGTGGACCTCCATGCCCACCTTCCGCAGCTGCCCAGCGCCGGCCTGGGAGCCGGCCTCGACCTGCTGACCTGGCTGGATCGCTACATCTTCCCCCTCGAGCGCGGCTTCGATCGGCCGGCGGCCGAAACGCTTGCGCCCGGCCGCCTGCCGCGCCTTTGCCGCGGCCGGGTCCACGACGGCGGTGATGTACGGCGCGGTGTACGAGGACTCGCTCGACGCCGCGTTCGAGGCTGCGGAAGCCCACGGCCTGCGGGCGGTGATCGGCAAGGTCATGATGGATCGCCTGCGCTACGACCCCACGCTGGCGGATGCGGTCGTCCTCGAGACGAGCCTGCGCCAGAGCGCCGACCTGATCGCGCGCTGGGACGGACGCGACGACGGGCGGCTGCGCTACGCGGTCACCCCGCGATTCGGGGTGAGCTGCTCGCCGGCCATGCTTCGCGAATCGGCCAGGCTCGCGGCCGAGACCGGAACCTACTGGCAGACGCACCTCGCCGAGGACCGCAACGAGATCGCGGAGGTGCTCCGCCTCTTCCCCGACGCAGCCGATTACACCGATGTCTACGACCGCGCAGGCGGCCTGGGTCCGCGCAGCATCATGGCCCATGCCATTCACCTCGCCGATCGCGAGATTGCGCGCCTGGCCGAGACCCGGACCCGCATCGCCCACTGCCCGGCATCCAACCTCTTCCTGGCCAGCGGCACCATGCCGCTGGGACGCTACCTGGAGGCCGGCCTGGTGGTGGGTCTCGGCTCCGACGTCTCTGCGGGTCCCGAGCTCTCGCTCTTCGGCGTGATGCGCGCCGGCGCCTACACCCAGAACAGCCTGCGGGCCATGCTCGGCGACCAGCATCCTCCACTCACCCCCGTCGAGTGGCTGCGCATGGGGTCCCTGGGGGGCGCGCAGGCGCTGGGGCTGGACGCCGTCATCGGCTCCGTTGAGACCGGCAAGGAGGCGGACCTGATTGCGGTCGACCCGTCGTTGACCCTGCCGGTTCCCGGCCTCGACGCCGACGAGGGGGACGAGCTGGCGAGCCGCCTGATCTTCCGGACGCACCCCGCCATGGTGCGCGCGGCGTGGGTCCGTGGGCGGCGCCTGGAAGGGCCACCCGCGGCCTGATGGGATCGGCGGTCGACCTGCTGATCCACGGCGGGATCGTGGTGGACGGCAGCGGCGAACCCCGTTTCCGGGCCGACGTTGCGGTCGGCGACGGGCAGGTGCGGGTCATCAGGGATCCCGGGGCGCCCGGGGAGACGCCGGCGAGCGCGACCATCGACGCGACCGGACGGATCGTGGCGCCGGGCTTCATCGACCTGCACAGCCACGCCGGCCTGTGGATCCTGGCCGAGCCGCGTCATGAGCCCAAGGTGCGCCAGGGCGTGACGACCGAGGTGGTGGGGGTGGACGGAAACGCCTATGCGCCGTTCCGCTCGCGCGCGGACCTGGAGGCCTTCGTCCGGCTGAACGGTGGGCTCGACGGCCGTCCCGACCTTGCCCTGGACTGGGACAGCGTCGCGAGCTACCTCGACCGATTCGACCGCGGCGTCGCGGTGAACGTGGCCTTCGTGGTGGGCAACTCCGCGCTGCGCATCGGGGCTCTGGGCTGGGACGCGGTGCCGGCGGATGGGCGGGCACTGGACCGCATGCGCGCCACGCTCCGGGAGGCGATGGAGGAGGGCGCCTTCGGGCTGTCGAGCGGCCTCGACTACCCGCCCGGCTCGTACGCATCCACCGCGGAGCTCGCGGCTTTGACGGCGGAGGCGGCACGCCACGGGGGCTTCTACCACACCCATGTCCGCTATCCCCTTGGCGATCGGTTCCTGGACCCGTTCCGCGAGGCGATTGCCATAGGCCGCGAGAGCGGCGGGCCGGTGCACATCACCCACCTCTACCATCGGCCGACCTACCCGGGAGGGCCGGAAGTGCTGCTCCAGCTCGTCGACGACGCCCGAGCCGAGGGGCTGGACGTCACCTTCGACATGTACCCCTACGAGTGGGCCGCCACCCGTCTCCTGATCCAGCTTCCGCAGTGGGTGCAGGCCGGCGGTCCGGACGCGCTGCTGGCTCGCATCGCGGACGGCAGCGTCCGTGATCGGCTCCGCGGGGAGATGGCGGCCCGCGGGGCGGCGTACGCCAGCGCGGCGGGCTGGAGCGACGTGCGTCTGGGGTACTTCGCGGAGCCGGGCAACGCGCGGTGGGAGGGCCGGACGCTCGCCGAGGTGATGGACGACACCGGCACCGATCCGGTCGACGCGATCTGCGACCTGCTCCTCTCCGAGGACCTGCGGGTGACCCAGGTGACCTCCGGACCGGAGACGGAGACGCTCGCGCGCTACTTCGCGCACCCGGCGGCGATGATCGGCACGGACTCCACCTTCCTGGGCGCACGCCCATCGCCGCGCACCTACGGCTCGTTCCCGCGGGTGCTCGGCGAGTTCGTGCGCGAGCGCCGGGCGGTCGGTCTCGAGGAGGCGGTCCGCAAGCTGACGTCCGCCCCTGCGGCCCGGCTGGGCCTTCGCGACCGGGGCCTGCTGCGCGACGGGATGGTGGCGGATCTCGTGGTCTTCGACCCGGACCGGGTTGCGTCGCGCGCGACGATTGACGAGCCACGCCGCTTCCCGCTGGGGATCGACCATGTCATCGTCAACGGGACCCGGGTGGTGAGCGATGGCCGGCACACCGGCGCCCTTCCCGGGCGCGCGCTGCGGAGAGGAGTGAACTGAGGATGACGGACGAATTTCCGACCGAGGGCATGGCGGTAACCGTGCTCCGGGTGGTCTCCGACCTGGAGCGCTCGGTCGGCTTCTACCGCGACGTGCTGGGCGCATCGCTCTACCGGGAGTACGGCGGCAGCTCCGCCGTCTTCTCCTTCGCGGGGAGCTGGATCCTGCTCGTCACGGGTGGCGAGCCGACCGCCGACAAGCCGGGCGTCACCTTCGCGCCGCCGCACGATCCAGGACGGGTGTCGACGGAGCTCACGATCCGGGTCCCGGACTGCCAGGGCGCCTACGAGACGCTCCGCGCGCGCGGAGCCGTGTTCCTCACCCCGCCGTACGACTGGGGCGGCGAGATTCGCTGCTTCTTCCGCGACCCGGACGGCCACCTGCTCGAGATCAGCGAGGCACGCTGATCACCGTATCCGAGCCGCAGGTCGGGGTGCTATCGTCCCGCCGGAGGAGGTGCCAGGAGCGGCCATGACCACGCGAACCCTGCCGGGCGGAGCTCCCGCGCAAGCTCCCCTGATCGTCCCGCCGGGTGTCCCGACGCCCGGGCGCGCCGAGCGAGGTCTGCCGCTTCGCCGCGAGGGGCCCGCAAAGCTGACCGGCGTCGCGCTGTATGCGGATGACCTCGTCTTCCCCGGTGCCTGGTTCGGCGCCACGGTCCGCTCGCGGGAGCCGCACGCGCGCCTGCTGGCGATCGAGCTGGATCCCGACTTCTCCTGGGGCGACATCGCGGTGGTCACCGCGGACGACATCCCAGGGGTGAACATCGTCAGCCTGATCAGTGACGACCAGCCGGTGCTGGTCCCCGTGGGTGGCGAGATCCGGCATCGGGAGGAGCCGGTCTGCCTGCTGGCCTCGGCGGATCGGGACCGACTCCGGGACGCCCGACGCCACGTCACGCTGCGAACCGAACCGCTGCCGCCGGTCTTCGATCCGGCCGCCTCGGACAGCAGCTTCGCGGCTTACCGGATCGCCCGCGGAGACGCGGAGGCCGCCATGGCCGGCGCGGATCTCGTCATCGAGGGGACCTACCGGGTGGGGCACCAGGAGCAGCTCTACATCGAGAACCAGGCGATGATCGCCGTGCCGCGCGAGGACGGCGGCGTGACGGTCCACGGCTCCTGCCAGTGCCCGTACTACATCCATACCGCGATGACCCGTGCCCTGGACATGACCGCCGACCAGGTGGTGGTGGTGCAGTCCGAGACCGGCGGCGGCTTCGGCGGCAAGGAGGAGTACCCCTCCATGATCGCCCTGCACGCCGCGCTGCTGTCGCTGAAGGCACGCAGGCCGGTGCGCATGATCTACGACCGTCACGAGGACATCAGCGCCACCACCAAGCGCCACCCGGCCACCGTCCGGTATCGCACCGGCGTCAGTCACGACGGCGCGCTGGTCGCCCAGGTGATCGACGTCCTCATGGACGCCGGCGCCTACTGCACCCTCTCCCCCGTCGTCCTGTCGCGCGGCGTCCTTCACGCCGGCGGACCGTATGCCTGCGACGACGTCCTGATCAGCGGACGGACCATGGCCACCAACACGCCGCCGAACGGCGCCTTCCGTGGATTCGGTGCGCCGCAGGTCGAGTTCGCCGCGGAGATGCAGGTCAACCGCGTCGCCGAGGCGCTCGGCGTGTCGCCGCTCGAGCTGCGCCGTCGCTGGGCCTACCGCGAGGGCGATGTCACGCCCACCGGCCAGGTGCTGCGCGAGAGCGTCGCGGCCCACGAGGTGCTCGAGGCCACGACCGAATCGGCCGGGTATGAGCGCCGTCGACGCCAGACTGCCCAGGCACGCGCACAGCGGACGAGTGGCGCGCGGGTCGCCTCCGGCATCGGCCTGGCCATGGCCTGGCACGGCGCGGGCTTCACCGGGGCGGGCGAGGTCCATCTCGCCAGCGTCGCGTCGATCGAGCTCACCGACGACGGCCGGATCCGGGTCCTCACCGCTGCCACGGAGATGGGCCAGGGGACGAAGACGATCTTCCCGCAGCTGGTGGCCGACGCCCTCGGGGTCGATCCGGACCAGGTCGAGGTCGCGCCGCAGGACACCTCGATGGTGCCGAACTCGGGGCCGACCGTCGCGTCCCGCACCACGATGATCGTGGGCGGGCTGCTGATCAAGGCCGCGCGCCGGCTGCGGGCGCAGGTCGAGGAGACGACCGGCGCGACGTTCGCGTCCGGCTTCGGTGACTACGCGCGGGAGCACGGCGGGCTGCACATCGACGAGCAGTTCACCCCGTACGCCGGCGAGCCGTTCGACGAGGAGACGTACACCGGCGACGCCTACCCCTGCTTCGGGTGGGCGGCCTGCGTGGCGGAAGTCGACGTGGACCTGGACACGGGCGAGGTGACGGTCAAGACGGTCACGGCGGCGGATGACGTGGGTCGCGTGATTCACCCGATCCTCTGCGAGGGCCAGGTCGAGGGAGGCACGCTCCAGGCGGTGGGCTACGCCACGATCGAGGAGATCAAGCTGGCCGATGGCGGCTACGTCAACGATCGACTGGCCACGTACCTGATCCCCACCGCCCTCGACGCACCGCGGATGCACACGATCCTCATCGAGAAGCCCTTCTCCGGATCGCCGCACGGGGCAAAGGGCGTGGGTGAACTCCCCATGGACCTGGGTGCGCCGGCGGTGGTCGACGCCATCCACGATGCGACGGGAGCCTGGATCACGGACCTCCCGGCGACCCCCGAGCGCATCCTCGCCGCGCTCGCCGGCATCGACGCGCCTCCGCCGCCCGGGATCAGCGCTCGCCGCGAGGAGGAGCCCGCATGAGCTACCGCCTGCTGGTGAACGGCGATGCCGTCGAGGTGGAGGCACCCGGCATGCGGCGTCTCCTCGACGTGCTCCGCGAGGACCTGGGCCTGACCGGCACCAAGGAGGGCTGCGGAGAGGGCGAATGCGGGGCGTGCTCCGTGCTCGTCGACGGCGCTGTCGTCGACGCGTGCCTGGTGCCCCTCTGCCAGGTTGCCGGCACCTCCGTGCGCACGGTCGAGGATCTCGCCGACGGCGCGCAGCTGGACCTCCTGCAGGCGGCGTTCCTGGAGACCGGTGGCGCTCAGTGCGGCATCTGCACCCCCGGGATGCTCATGGCCGGGCATGCCTATCTCGACGCGCTTGGGCCCGGGGCCACGGCGGACGAGGAGGCGATACGGACCGCCATCGCCGGCAACCTGTGCCGCTGCACCGGCTACACGAAGATCGTGGAGGCCGTCGCGCTCGCGGCGGAGCGCCGCTCAACGTCCCGGCCCGCGGGCGGCTGAGGATTTCCATGCCACGCCCGTACGAACCCGCCGTCGATTCGCCGCGAACGCTCGCGGAGGCGTATCGCCTGCTCGACGGCGCTTCCGACGGTCGCGTCCGTCCCCTGGCCGGCGGCACGGACCTCATGGTGCAGATCACCGGCGAGCTCGGCGAGCCGCCGGAGCGGGTCGTGGACCTCTGGGCGCTCGACGAGCTGCGCGGGATCCGGGTCGAGCGCGGCGCGCTGTCGGTGGGCGCCCTGACCACCTACTCGGAGATCCGACGTTCGCCGCTCGTCGCCGAGCACCTGCCGGTGCTGGCCGAGGTGGCGGCCACCATCGGTGCCGCCCAGATCCAGAATCGGGGGACCATCGGCGGGAACATCGCCAACGCATCACCTGCCGGCGACACGTTGCCGCTGCTCCTGGCTGCCGACGCCGCGATCGAGCTGGGAGGCTTGCGGGGCCAGCGGACGGTGCGGGCTGAGGACTTCTTTGTGGCGTACCGCCGCACGGCACGCGCCGCGGACGAGCTGATCCTCGGCATCCACTTCCCCCTCGACGCCGAGCGGCAGATCCGTTTCCGCAAGATCGGGACGCGGCGCGCGCAGGCCATCAGCAAGGTCGTCATGGCGCTCTCCTGGCGACCCCGTGGTACCGGCGCTGCCGCGACCTGGCGCAACGTCCACCTGGCCTTGGGCTCCGTCGCCGCGGTCCCCATCCGCGCACGGACGACGGAGGCGGTCCTGGAGGGCGCATCGCCCAACCAGGAGGTGGCGGATGCCGCGGCCGCGGCCCTGGAGGCGGAGATCCACCCCATCGACGACGTGCGGTCCACGGCCGCCTACCGGCGGGCGGTCGCCGCGCGCGTCCTCCATCGGCTCATCCGCGACGAGGGAGGCTGGTGAAGCGGCCAACCCGCGACGACGTGCTCGTCTTTCCGGATGCCGGCGCCTTCCGCACCTGGCTGGAGGCGCATCACGCGGACCGGTCCGAGGCCTGGGTCGGCTACTACCGGAAGAGCGTCCCGAAGACCTGCATGCGCTACCCGGAGGCCGTCGACGAGGCCCTCTGCTTCGGGTGGATCGACGGCATCGGCTACGGCGTGACCGACGAGATCTACACGAACCGCTTCACTCCCCGGCAGAAGCGTTCCACCTGGAGCGCGACGAACGTGCGCCGGGTGCAGGAGCTGATCGAAGCCGGCCGGATGCACCCGGCCGGACTTGCCGCCTTCGAGGCAAGGAACGTCGACAACACCGGCATCTACTCCTACGAGAACCGCCCGACGGACCTTCCCGCGGCGTACCTCGCGGTGCTCAGGGCCAACCCAGCCGCATGGGCGTGGTGGCGGGCGCAGACCCCCGGCTATCGGCGCGGAGCCACCTGGTGGGTCATCAGCGCGAAGCAGCCGGCTACGCGGGACCGGCGCCTGGCCACGCTCCTGGTCGACTCGGCGGCCGGGCGCATGGTCAAGCCATTCACCTACGGCCGCCGCCGCGTGGACGAACCGTGAGCGCTAAGGTGTTCAGATGACCCATCTGCCGCCGGGGATCGAGGTCACGCGCCGCGATCTCCCCCACCTCGACGATGTCCTCACGCCGGAGGCGCTCGCCTTCGTTGCCCAGCTCCACCGCACCTTCGACCCGCAGCGGCAGCGGCTGCTCGCCGCTCGTCACGAACGCCAGGCAGCGTTCGATGCGGGCGAGCTGCCGGGCTTCCTGGCGGAGTGGGCCGAGATCCGGGAGGACCCGTCCTGGCAGGTGGCGCCCACGCCACCGGATCTCGCCGACCGGCGGGTGGAGATCACCGGGCCGGCGGAGCCGAAGATGATGATCAACGCCCTCAACTCCGGCGCGAAGGTGTTCATGGCCGACTTCGAGGATGCCCTCTCCCCCACCTGGGAGAACGTGGTGACCGGCCAGTGGTCGATCCGGGAGGCGGTGCGCCATCGGCTCGTCTTCGACGCTCCCGACAAGCAGTACCGCCTGAACGACTCGCTGGCGACCCTCCTGGTCCGCCCCCGGGGCTGGCATCTCGACGAGGCGCATGTCCTCGTGGACGGCTCCCCCATCTCGGCAAGCCTCTTCGACCTGGGCCTCGTCCTGTTCCACAACGCCGGGGAGCAGCTCGATCGCGGGTCGGGTCCCTACTTCTACCTGCCGAAGCTGGAGTCGCATACGGAGGCACGGCTCTGGAACGAGGTCTTCGTGGCCGCCCAGGCCGCGGCGGGGATCCCCCGTGGCTCGATCCGGGCCACGGTCCTGATCGAGACGATCCTGGCCGCCTTCGAGATGGAGGAGATCCTGTGGGAGCTGCGGGAGCACGCGGCCGGCCTGAACGCCGGACGCTGGGACTACATCTTCAGCCTCATCAAGAAGTTCGGGTCGCGCAAGGAGATGGTCCTCCCGGATCGCGGCCAGGTCACCATGGCGGTCCCCTTCATGCGCGCCTACCAGCAGCTCCTGGTCAAGACCTGCCACGCCCGTGGTGCCCACGCCATCGGCGGCATGAGCGCCTTCATCCCGAACCGGCGCGAGCCGGAGGTGACGGAGCGTGCCCTGGCCGCGGTGCGCGAGGACAAGGAACGCGAGGCGGGCGATGGGTCAGACGGCACCTGGGTCGCCCACCCCGACCTGGTGCCCGTGGCGCAGGAGGTCTTCGACCGGGTCCTGGGCGACCAGCCCAACCAGAAGAGCAAGCAGCGCCCGGACGTCACGGTCACCGCGCGAGATCTGCTTGACATGCGCATCCCCGGTGGCCGGGTAACCGAGCGCGGGGTGCGGTCCAACGTGAGCGTGGGGCTGGCCTACCTGGCCAGCTGGCTGGCCGGCAACGGTGCGGCGGCGATCAGCAACCTCATGGAGGACGCCGCGACCGCCGAGATCAGCCGCTCGCAGCTCTGGCAGTGGCGGACCCACGCGGCGGAGCTCAACGACGGCAGGCCGATGTCGGCCGAGCTGTACGCCGCGGTGCGCGACGAGGAGATGGCTCGGCTTCGCGAGGCCTTCCCCGACGCGCTCTGGACCGATGCCGCCGCCCTGCTCGACGAGCTGGTGCTCGCCGAGTCGTTCCCTGAATTTCTGACGCTGCTGGCCTATCCCCGCATCGCGTGAGCTAGCCCGCGTCGACCGACGCGAGCAGATCACGGATGGCCTGCACCGTGCGCCAGTTGCGCGCGGTCGCCGGGGTTCCCAGCTCCACGCTGAGCTTCGAGCGACCCATCCCGTTCGGGAGGTGCGCATACACCTCGCGGCCCTGGATCCGCACCTCGTCCGGGGCGAACCGCTCTGGATGCCAGCTCGCCACCTTGGCTGCATCCGGGTCGCCGGCGAGGAAGAAGACGTGCAGCCGGGCGCGGTCGCTCTCGCGGTCCTCGAAGGGGTGCCGCGCCGCGATGCGCGCGAACGCGGCGAGATCCCGCACGATGACCGGGATCTCGAACCCGAACCGTTCGCGGAGTGCCGCCTCCAGCGTCTCCGCAACACCCAAAGGGCTCTCGTCCGCCGCGAAGACCACGTTGCCGCTCTGGACATAGGTCGCGACGTCGCGGTACCCGAGTCCCTCGACGACCGCGCGAAGCTCACTCATCGGCACCCGGTGGTGCCCGCCGACGTTGATCCCGCGCAGCAACGCAACCCATCCGGTCATGCCGTCATTGGACCACGGATCCTCCCGAGCGATCACGGCTGGCGCGGGCTCGGACCGGCGCGTCCCCGCAGGTCGCGTACGTCCGGTGGTCCGCGTGCACCCACGAGTGTCATCCTATGCTTGGCAAGTTGCTGTGCACGGAGGCGAGGATGCGACCTCTCGAGGTTGGGCTGGTGCTGCCCACGTATGAGGACGTCGTCACAGGGGAGGCTCGCTCGTGGGACACCCTGCGGGCCATGGCGCTGCGGGCGGAGGAGCTGGGGTTCGACACGGTCTGGATCCCTGATGAGCTGTACTGGCGCGTGCCGGCCTGGCCCGGGCCGCGCGGATGGTGGGAATGCGTCGCGATCACGGCAGCGGTGGCCGAGGCAACGAGCCGGATCAAGGTCGGGACCTGGACCCTCTCCAACCCGCACCGCAACCCGACCCTCACCGCGAAGATCGTGGACACCCTCGACGAGATCGCCGGCGGCCGATTGGTCTTTGGTCTGGGGGCCGGGAACGGCGGCGACGAGATGGCCGCCTTCGGCTATGCGCAGGACCACGTCTTCGCGCGCTTCGAGGAGGCATTCGGCCTGATCCTGACCCTGCTGAAGACCGGGCACGCTGATCACGAGGGCACCTATTACCGCGCCGCCGACCTGGAGCTGCGGCCCCGCGGCCCACGACCGGGCGGCGTGCCCCTGCTCCTTGGCGCCCGCGGCCCGAAGATGATGCGCCTGGCCGCCCGCCACGCCGACATCTGGAGCTGGTTTGCCACGGAGAGCAGCCACCCGGACGCCTTTGTTGAGCCAATCGCGGACCTGGAGAAGGCCTGCGTCGAGGTCGGCCGGGATCCGGCGCGCATCGGTCGCTCCATCGGTGTCCTCGTCGAGCCCACCAATGAGACGGGCACGGCCGAATGGGACCTGGGCGAGCCCATCCGTGGCTCCGCCACCGAGATCGCAGACGAGCTGCGCGGCTTCGCGGCAATGGGCGTGACGAGCGTGGAGGTCATGACCTGGCCGCAGACCATGGCCGCGGTGGAGGCGATGGGGCCGGTGCTTCAGGCGCTGGACCAAACGTAGGCGGCCGTCTGGACACACCTGCTTGGACGCGGGGGCACAATGGAGGCTCCATCTGACGGGCCGCGTGTCCCTGCCACTCGAAAGGAGGCGCTGAATGGCAAAGCAGAAGGCCGGTGATGCCAGTGGGACGCCTCCCAGCCCGGCACCGACCGCCGAGAGCGCAGAGGAGCCGATCCCCGGGATCAAGACCAAGGTCTACGAGCGCGAGCTGGCGAAGCTGCAGATCGAGTTGGTCAAGATGCAGGAGTGGATCCGCCACGAGGGTATGCGCCTGGTGCTGATCTTCGAGGGTCGCGATGCCGCCGGGAAGGGCGGCGCCATCAAGCGTATGACCATGAGCCTGAACCCGCGCTACGCCCGCGTTGTGGCCCTGGGCACGCCAACCGAGCGCGAAAAGACGGAGTGGTACTTCCAGCGCTACGTGCCACACCTGCCGGCAGCCGGCGAGATGGTGGTCTTCGATCGCAGCTGGTACAACCGCGCGGGCGTCGAGCGGGTGATGGGCTTCTGCACGGAGGAGGAGTACCAGGAGTTCCTGCGCTCCTGCCCGGAGTTCGAGCGGATGCTGGTGCGCTCCGGGATCAAGCTCATCAAATACTGGTTCAGCGTGAGCGACGACGAGCAGGAGCGCAGATTCCAGGCGCGGATCGACGATCCGACGAAGCGCTGGAAGCTCTCCCCCATGGACCTCCAGTCACGCGCGAAATGGGTGGAGTACTCGAAGGCCAAGGACACCATGTTCGCCTTCACCGACATCAAGCAGGCGCCGTGGTACGTCGTGAACGCGGACAACAAGAAGCGGGCCCGCCTCAACGTCATCGCCCACCTGCTGAGCCTGGTCCCCTACACCGACCTCACGCCCAAGAAGATCGTCCTGCCTCCGCGTGAGCCGGATATCGGATACATCCGCCCACCCCTGTCCGACCAGAACTTCGTGCCCGAAATCTACTGACCGATGCGCTCGCGGGCGCGCCGCAGCGCATCTTGGATGCTGGACCGATAGGCGCCCTCTTCGAGCTTCGCAAGCGCCGACGCCGCGGCTGCGTACGCATTCCGGGCATCCTCCAGCCGTCCGAGGTCCTCGAGCGAGCGCGCGAGGTTGAGGTGCAGCGACGGCAGGAAGCCGGTCACCCGCTCACTGCCGACCGCGGTGGCGCGCTCCAGGGCGACGGCATTCCATTGGTAGCGCTCCTCGGCCGATGGCTGGATGCGTGCCATGTAGTGGGCCGCCATGCAGGCCTCGTAGTCGTCGCTCGCCTCGTCCCACGCGCGCCGATACGCCGCCGCGGCGCCCTCCGGATCCACGTGTTCGCGCGACGCCGCCCGGCCCAGCAGCTGGACAATCGGATTGGCGGGGTCGATGCCGTCCACCTGCTCAGCTCTTGGGTTCCACGACCGCCAGCACGTTCTGGCTTGGATCGACAAACCATGCCGCCCAGGAGTGGCCCATGTCGGCGACCCCGTCGGTGGTCACCGGATCCGGCGCCTGGTATTCCTCGATGTGGACCGCCCGCGCGCGCAGGTCCGTGATCGCCGCCCTGATGTCCGGGACGCGCCAGGCCATCTGGGTCTGGGTGTCGGACGTACCGACCGTGCTGAGGGTGACGATGAACGTCGTCTCGCCGCCGGCGCGGAACACGAGCCGGTCGGGATCCTCCCGGGCCAGCTCGAGGCCCAGAGTGTCGCGGTAGAAGGTCCGGCTGATCGCCAGGTCCGTCGATAGAAGGATCGGGAACACCGGATGGTCGCGAAGCATGCTGAGCCTCCCTGGCTGCATGGGTGAGGAATGTCGCGCCAGTGTAGAGACCGGGACCGTAGGGTGCCCAAAGCGCCGCGAGCGGCTCACCACAGCCCACCAGCTCTCGCCGCAAACGAACCGCCCGCCCACCGACTGGGCCTGCCCCGAATCGGGTGCCTCCCCTGCTTGCAATGCTTCCGCGTCAGGCCTATAGTTAACCACGATGTTAACTGTAATGCCCGAGCGGACAAGCGACGACCTCGACCTGCTGTTCGGCGCGCTGGCCGATGCCACTCGCCGGGGCATCATCGAGCGGCTCGCAGAGGGTGAGGCGACCGTCACCGAGCTCGCAGCCCCCTTCTCCATCAGCCTGCCGGCGATCTCCCGACACCTCAAGGTGCTCGAGCGCGCATCGCTCATTACCCGGAGCCAGCAGGGCAGGTGGCGCAGCGCGCGTCTCTCCCCGACCTCGCTCGCCAGCGCGGCGACGTGGCTCTCGGCACAACGGCAGGTGTGGGCGGAGAGATTTGACCGGCTCGACGACCACCTCGCTGGACTCACCGCGGAGGAGCCCAGGCGCCGGACCGACACGAAGACCAGGAGAGGAACGCCATGACCGCGACGACCGCCCCACAGCTGACCCTTACGCGCATCGTCGATGCGCCGCGCGCGCTCGTCTACCGGGCGTTCACGGACCCTGATCAGTTCGCAGCGTGGTGGGGCCCCATCGGCAACGCCCTGCCTCGCGACGGGATCGAGTTCGACGTGCGCCCCGGCGGCTACCTGCGATGGAAGGAGCTCTTCCCCGCCGATCCGGCGACGTGGACCCGCGGCAGCATCGACCTCACGGACGTTGTCGACGGCGAGCTGCTCGATGGCATCATGCACATCACCGGCCAGCTCCCGGGGGGCTTCCAGCCGTTCGAGACGAGAATGCGAGTCGAGTTCCACGATGAGGCCGACGGACGCACCCGGCTCGAAATCCGCCAGTGGCTGCCCGAGCACCTGGTGTCCCCGACCGAGAACGGCTGGTCCGAGGCGTTCACCAAGCTCGAGGCCGTGCTCGCCGCCTACAAGATCGGGAAGACCGGGAACTCGGCGAGCATGGGCGCACGCCTCGTGTGATGGATCAGGGCCGCGGATCCCGGCAGGTCTCCGTCTGACGTATTGCCTCGCGGGGTCTTAGACCAGGAACAAGGCGACGAGCGGAAAGCCGACGAAGAGGTAGACCTTGCACGGATCATCGCCCGGTACTCGTGCCCGGTGCGCGGGAACATCCAGGCGTCGGACCGCGGAGTCCACAGCTCATGGACCCGCTGGTGGGCGTCGTAGAAGCGCATCTGGATGACGAGGAGCGCCGGGACCAGGACGAGCCAGCCCACGACCAGAAGCGTCATGACCGGATGCTAGCGGCCGTCGGCTACTCGCCCGGTCTCTCGACGCTGGAACGGTCAGGCCGTTGGGAACGACTCCAGGCGGGAGAGGCGGCGTCGGAGGTACTCGCCGGTGAGTGAGCCCTCGGCCCGGACGAGCTCGGATGGTGGCCCCTCGAAGATCACCCGCCCGCCGTCGTGGCCGCCCCCCGGCCCCAGGTCGATCACCCAATCGGCGCGCGCGACCACGTCGAGATTGTGCTCGATGACAATCACCGTCCGACCGGAATCGACGAACCGGTCGAGGAGCCCGATGAGGTTGTCGACATCCTGCATGTGGAGCCCGGTCGTCGGCTCGTCGAGGACGTAGACCTCGGTGTCGCCGGACATCTCGATCGCGAGCTTCAGCCGCTGGCGCTCGCCACCCGACAGCGTGCCGAGCTCCTGACCCAGCGACAGGTAGCCGAGCCCGACGTCCGCCAGGCGCTCGAGCGTCGACTCGCACCCGGCGCTCGCGTGAAGAAGTCGCGTGCCTCCTCCACCGGCATCGCGAGGACCTCGACGATGTTCGCGCCCGCGCAGGCGGTAGTGGAGGACGTCATCGGTGAAGCGCCGGCCCTCGCACACCTCGCACACGCTGACCACCTCGGCCATGAACCCGAGGCTGGTGTAGATCTTGCCCAGGCCGTTGCATGCCGGGCATGCGCCTTCCGAGTTCGCGCTGAACAGGGCGGGCTTGACGCCGTTGGCCTTCGCGAACGCGGTGCGGATCGGATCGAAGATGCCGGTATAGGTGGCAGGATTCGAGCGGCGCGAGCCGCGGATCGCGGATTGGTCGATGACCGTCACCGATGGTTCGGTCCGGGGCATGCAGCCATGGATCAGCGAGCTCTTGCCCGATCCCGCGACTCCCGTGACCGCCACGAGCACGCCCAGCGGAACGTCCACCGAGACGTCCTGGAGGTTGTGGAGCCGCGCATTCCGGATAGCGAATCGAGCCGCGCCTCGCGCGAGTCTCGGGTTTCAGCTCCTGCCGAACATCGAGGTGGTGGCCCGTGGCCGTCCCCGATGCGATCAGGCCCTCGACCGGCCCCTCGTAGACGACCGTGCCGCCGTGGGGGCCGGCGCCCGGCCCCATCTCGACCACGTGATCGGCGATCCGGATCACCTCCGGGTCGTGCTCGACGACGAGGACCGTGTTGCCCTTGTCGCGCAGCCGCCGGAGCAGCGCGTTCATGCGCTGGACGTCATGCGCGTGCAGACCGATCGTCGGCTCGTCGAACACGTAGGTGACATCCGTCAGCGAGGACCCGAGGTTGCGGATCATCCGGGTCCGCTGCGCCTCGCCGCCGGACAACGTGCCCGCCGGCCGATCGAGGCTGAGATACCCGAGACCCATCTCGACGAACGAGTCGAGGCTCGCGCCCAGCGCCGCCAGCAGTGGAGCCACCGACGGTTCGTCGAGGCCGTGCACCCACCCTGCCAGTTCGCTGATCTGCATGGCGCAGGCGTCGGCCATGCTGAGTCCCGCGACCTTCGACGACCGAGCAGCCTCGTTGAGCCGGGTGCCGCCGCAGTCCGGGCAGGCGCGGAAGGTGACCGCGCGCTCCACGAAAGCGCGCATCTGCGCCTGGAGCGTGTCGACGTCCTTGGACAGGACCGACTTCTGGACCCTGGGGACCAGTCCCTCGTAGGTCAGGTTGATGCCGTTGATCCGTACCTTCGTCGGCTCCTTGTGGAGGAAGTCGTGGAGCTCGGTCTCGGTGTAGTCACAGATCGGCTTGGCCGGGTCGAAGAAGCCGGATTCGCTGAACATCCGCGTGGACCAGCCGTCGGCCGTATAGCCGGGCACGGTGATGGCGCCCTCGGCCAGTGACTTGCGCTCGTCGTAGAGCTGGGTCAGGTCGATGTCGGTCACGGTGCCCATGCCCTCGCAGCGGGGGCACATGCCGCCGGCGATGCTGAAGGTCCGGCGCTCGGTGGTGCGGCCGCCGCGCTCGACGGTGATCGCCCCGGCTCCGCGGGCCGAGGGGACGTTGAACGAGAACGCCTGCGGTCCGCCGATGTGCGGGCGCCCCATCCGGCTGAAGATGACCCGCAGGAACGCGTTCGCGTCGGTCACCGTGCCGACCGTGGACCGGGCGTTCGCACCCATCCGTTCCTGGTCGAGGATGATCGCGGTGGTCAGCCCGTCGAGCGAATCGACGTCGGGACGGGCCAGGGTCGGCATGAACCCCTGCACGAAGGCGCTGTAGGTCTCGTTGATCAGCCGCTGCGACTCGGCGGCGATGGTGCCGAACACGAGCGAGCTCTTGCCCGATCCGGAGACGCCGGTGAACACGGTCAACCGGCGCTTCGGGATGTCGAGGCTGATGTCCCGAAGGTTGTTCTCGCGGGCGCCGCGGACCTCGATTGCGCCCCAGCTGCCGGCCAGGGCTCAGCCCGCCGCTTTCTTCACGAGCGCGGCGATTCTCGCCTCGGTGTCCGCGGTCAGCTCGGTCAGCGCGAAGGAGGTCGGCCACATGGAGCCGTCGTCGAGGTTCGCCTTCTGCTCGAAGCCGAAGGTCGCGTATCGCTCCTTGAACTTCGAGGCAGGCTTGAAGAAGCAGACCACCTTGCCGTCCCTGCTGTAGGCGGGCATCCCGTAGTACGTCCGCGGCACGAGCGTCGGCGCCGTGGCCGTGACGAGGGCGTGGAGCCGCTCGGCCATGACCCGATCGTGCTCGGGCAACCCGGCGATCTTGGCGAGCAGCTCGCGCTCGCCCTGGGCCCGCTCGTCGACCGGGCTGCGTCGTGAGGTGGTCTTCCGCTCCCGGGCGCCCTCCTCCATTGCGGCCCGCTCTTCATCCGTCCAGACCCTGGTGGACGTGCGGGATGTTCGGTTTCGCCCGGTGGCGGGCTTGGTGTCAGCCATGCTGTGGCTCCTTTCGCTATCGGGTCAGGCGGTCGCCACTCGGGCGGCCTTCGGCTGGATGATTCGGATCGCGTTGCCGAACGGATCGCGGAGGCCGATGTCGGTCCCGTAGAAATGGTCGATGGGCTCCTGCGTGAAGTCCTCGACGCCGCGCTCGCGCAGGGCGTCGTACAGGCCGCGGGCGTCATCGGTGTGGAAGACGAGGCCGCTCAGGGCGCCCTTGGTGATCAGCTCGCGGAGCTGCTCGGCGGTTGCGTCGTCGTGGAGGGGCGGGCCCGGCTGCTCGAGGGAGATCTCGATGCCGGGCTGACCCGGGACCCGCACCGTCAGCCAACGGTAGGAACCCTGCGTGAAGTCCGATGCCTTCTCGAGCCCGAGCTTGTTGACGTAGAAGTCGAGGGCCTCGTCCTTGTCGAGGACGTAGATGGAGGCGACGTTCAGCCTGGTGATCATTGGACCTGCTCCGTTGCGAGGGTCGGGAGGAACGAGGATCAGGTTACGGGAGGGACCGAGACGCGGGCTTCTCCAAAACTGCTGAATCGGCCCGGTTCGCTCGCTGCAACGCGCGGCCGCATGGCCCACATCTGGATGCAGTTGGGCGCCACCATCGGTCCATGCCCGGCGCGGTAGTCGGACGGGGTCTGGCCGATGATCTCCCGGAACGTGCGGCTGAAGGTCCCCAGGCTGGTGAAGCCAACATCGAGGCAGATATCGGTGATGGTGCGGTCGGTCTCACGCAGCAGGAACATCGAGCGCTCCACCCGCCGCCGCTGCAGATACCGGTGCGGCGTCTCGCCGAAGACGGCGCGGAAGCTGCGGATGAAGTGCGCCTCCGAGATGTGGGCCACCGCGGCCACGGCGCGGACGTCGAGCGGCTCGGCATAGGCGCGGTCCATGGCGTCGCGGGCGCGCAGCAGGCGCCGGTTCAGGTCCTCGACGTCGCGGCTCACGATGCAAACCCTACGCGATCACCCTTGCTTATGCCCGGCAGCCCATCCTCCGCGGGCGTGAGGTTGTGGAGGCGATCATGCGGGCGCGGGTCGAGGATGGACCGGTCAGCCTCCGCTTCGAATCACGCGACGTGATGACCGGTGGCGCGCTCGTGATCGACGTTGGCGAGATCATTGGATCAGCAGGCCCAAGCAGCAAGTACGTCGTGGTCTACCGCCGTCAACCCGATGGCAGCCTCAGGCTCGCGATCGATGCAGCCAGCGGCGTCAGCGAACCGGATCGAGCCGAATGGCGCCTACCTGACATGCGGGCGCGCCTCCGTCGCCCGTTCAGGAACGGATCGGCCCGCGTGTAGGAACCCTAGCGATCACGAGCGCTCTGCTCCTGCTCTGAGGCGATTCGTCTGGGCTTCGCGCACGGAGGGTCACGTGCCAGATGACGAAGTGGAGCATCCTGGGGGCACGATCTCGTACCTACCCCGTCAACGCGGAGGCCGTGTAGTAGTGAGAGGGCGGCTGTCTGGCGGCCTTCCAGAAGAGGTGAGCGCTCGCCCGTCTCCGCCGCTGGCCTTGACGAAGCGATCCCCGACCACGACGCTTAGGCAATGGGCCGCATCGTGCGCAAGAGCGTCCACGAACCCGACGAGGTCCTTGCCCTGCCGATGCTGAGCGTGAACATGGTTCACATAGGGTCGCTAACCGTCGGTTATGGAACGTTGCAGCCAGGCTGGCGATGGTCCACGCACATGCGGAAGGAGACCGACGAACCACTCTGCCAGATCCACCATGTGCAGCTCCTGCTGTCGGGGCGGTTCGCCGTGCAGATGGACGATGGCGAGTATGCCGAGATCGAGCCGAACGACCTCTTCGAAGTCCCGCCCGGCCACGATGTATGGGTGCTCGGCGATGAGCCGGTCGTCCTCGTCGACTTCCTCGGCAACATCGAGCAGCTCGGCCGGCCTGCAAGCAAGGATCGCATCGTGACCACGCTGCTCATGACCGATATTGTGGATTCGACAGCGACCGCGAGCCGACTCGGGGACGCGATCTGGAAGCAGAATCTAGGCGAGCACAACCGTCTCATCCGATCCCGACTCGAGCGGTATCTCGGCCACGAGGTGAACACGACTGGCGATGGCTTTCTGGCGATGTTCGCCAGCGCGATTGGAGCGATTCGGTGTGCGGAAGCGATCCGCGACGCCACCGCCGGGATCGGGCTACCCGTCAGGATCGGTATTCACACCGGCGAAGTTGAGCTCCTTCCGGGAGACGTCGGCGGCATCGCGGTCCACGCGGCCGCGCGAGTGATGGCCCTCGGCGGGGCCTCGGAGGTCATGGTCTCGTCCACCACGCGTGGTCTCGTCCAGGATGGTGGCGTTCATTTTGAGTCGCGGGGGTTGCAGCCACTCAGGGGGCTCCCGACCCCCCTCGAGGTCTTTGCTCTTCTGGGCTGAGCAGCCGACGCGGATCTCGTGATTCGGGCGGCGCAAGCATCCTGCCCAGGGCGAGCGTTCATGAATGTCTCTTGACTGAGCGACTCCTGGCGCTGCGATCAACTGCGAGCGAGTGCCCTCTTGCGCGAGTGCTCGGTAATGTCACTCGCGGGGACACCGTCCGAGGCCGCATGCCCGACCCACCCGCTGGCCCTTGACCGGGGCCGCACGACCGAGGACGATCCGGTCCGTTGCCGATGTCTTGGGGGTAGCGGCGTGAGACACGCAAGGGCAAATCATCGGTTGGGGGAATCTGTCATGGCCATCGCCGTCGGCAGTCTCCTGTGGCTGGTTGCGGCGCTCGCAGGTGTTCGCCTGCTGCCAGCCGGCCGCTGGGTGCTCGCGGCCTACTCGGTCGGCATGCCGATGCTGGCGATCGGGATTCTGGGACTCGGGTTCTTCCGTTCGGGAGGCAGCCGGTGGGTGGTTCTGTCGGCTGCATTGGCTGCAGCAGGCTTGTTGCTCGCGGCCGGCCTGCAGGTCGCCGTCCTATTCGGCAACCCTCCAGGCCCCTGGGCAACGGCAGTCGCGGTGGGTGGCCTTGGGGCTGAGGCGCTGTTCGCCGTGGTGATGATGGTGGACGGGACCCTGTCACGCCTCCCGCTGATGGCCATTGCCGTCCTGGCAGGAGCGCTTGGGATCAGCGCGTACCTAATTGCGGACTACGTGCCCTGGGGCAGTGCTCTGCTGCCGATGGCGTGGTTGGCGCTGTGCGTGGACATCATGGTGGCCGCCAGACCCGAGCGGCAGGCTGCCTAGGTGTCGTTCCCGCTCACGTTGTTGACAAGTTGAGAGCCCTCGTGCTCGGTATGGGGTTGTCGAAGCTCCATTCCGACGGAGGGCTCTCATGCTCCATCGTACGGCCAAGCTGACGCCGTTCGGCCGACGGCTCCTGGTCGATCGGGTCCTGCTCGAGGGCTGGCCGGCCGCGACCGCCGCCGAGCAGCTCGGGGTCAGCCGGGCGACCGCGTACAAGTGGCTGCGGCGGTACCGAGCCGAGGGCGACGCCGGTCTCGAGGACCGCTCCGCGCGCCCGCTCCACCGGCCTCGGGCGTTGCCCGAGCGCGAGGTCCGCCGGATCCTGGTCGCCCGGAGACGGCTGCGGGTCGGGCCCCACCGTCTCGGTCCGCTCCTCGGCCATTCCCGCTCGACGGTGTACGGCGTCCTCCGCCGCCACGGCGTGAGCCGCCTGGCGCATGCCGATCGGCTGACCGGCGTCCCGGTCCGCTACGTCCGGGAGCGTCCCGGCGAGCTGATCCACGTCGACGTCAAGCGGCTCGGGCGGGTGCCGCCCGGCGGCGGCCACCGGATGCTCGGCGAGGACGCCCGCAAGCACGTCGGGGCGGGATACGACTACCTCCACGTCGCGATCGACGACGCGACCCGGGTGGCGTACGTCGCGGTGCGGCCGGATGAGCAGGCCGCGAGCACGGTCAGCTTCATCGAGGAGGCCGTCGCGTTCTTCGCCGGGCAGGGCGTCCGGGTCGAGCGGGTGATGACCGACAACGCCTGGACGTACACCCACTCAACCCGCCTCGCCGCCCTGTTCGCCGATCTCGGCATCCGCCATGTCCGGACCCGGCCCCGGCGTCCCCAGACCAACGGCAAGGCCGAGCGCTTCATCGGGACGATCCAGCGGGAGTGGGCGTACGCCCGCCTGTTCCGCTCGAACGACGAGCGCCTGGCGACCCTGCCCGGCTGGGTCGACGCCTACAATCGCAGGCGTCCCCACGCCGGGCTCGACGGCCGGACGCCGCTATCGGTCCTCGTCAACAAGGTCGACGAGAACGACACCTAGGTCGCGATCAGCCGCCTGCGCGAGTGTTCGGTAATGTCCCTCGAAGGCCGGGCGGCCTAGGACGTCGCCATCGGGCGCGACGCGATCGCGATCAAGTCTCCGACGACTTCATCGAGCGGTCGGCTGGCATCCAGCTCATGCGTGCTGCCCTCCCTGAGGAGCGGCTCGACCGCGGCGAGGTCAGCCATGATCTCCGCTCGTTCCAATGGGCTCTTCCCGTATTCGTTGGTCGTTCTGTGCGCGACCCGGTCGAGGATCACGTCGGCAGGGGCGCTGAGGAGGACGACCGCATCGAAACGGTCGTAGAACTCCGACTGGTTCGCCGCGCCGCCTGCAACGAACAGCGAGCGCGGATCACCCGAGTCAAGCAGTCTGGCCATCTGCGCCTTGACCCAGAGATACTCTCCGCGGTGCAACTCATCCGGCGGCTGGACGTGCTTCCGATATTCGCGCCAGCCCGGATCATCGGTGTCGACGACGCGATAGCCGCGTCGACCAAGTTCGGCGAGCGCGGACGACTTGCCCGTTCCCGACATGCCGGTCACCAAGATCCTCGACATCGGGACAACGTTACCGGGTCTCAAGCGGCGGCGGGGCTGTGTGCGCCAGTGCTCGGTAATGTCACCCGAGCAGGCGGCGCGGTCTCCTCTATATCCTGCCGCCGTTGGCCCAGACGATCGCGGCCATCACGCCGTTGTTGATGTATTGCCGGACCTCTTCATCGGTCATCCGGCGCTTGCGGTGCGCCGCGGCCAGCCGAGCATTGCAGAGGCTGCAGAGGTGGGTGCCGTCGGGCAGGGTTCGCCGATCGGAGAAGAGTGCCGTGCCAACGGCCGTCGGTTCCTCGCATCCGGCACAGCGCTCACGCGCAGAATTGTCGTCCGGGTCGCTCATCAGAGACCTCCCCTCGCTGCGAAATCTGCGCCGAGCGGATAAGCCGGTCAAGATCCCATCGTCGCCGCGCGGCGAAGGCTCCGTGCGCCAGTGCTCGGTAATGTCACCAGAGGGGGTAGTGCTTGAATGAGGTAGTGAGGACTGCACCTTGACCGCCGCGTGGGTTCTGCGAGAATGCTAGGTGGCCGAGCCAGCAGAGAGGGGTATCGCATGGCGACCGCTGAACGGCAGCGGGCACATCGGGATGGCGTCTCCGAAAGGATCGCTACCGCCCGAGATCGATTTCGAGCAGAGAATCCCGAGTTGTCGCGGGGACTAGACGCGTTGGGGATCCGGACAGAGGACTACGAGGACGGCGTACGCGGGGCGGGTGAGCCCGTGGTTGTCTTCCGGCAGTCGTCGGGTCCGGAGGGGTAATCGCTAGACAAGACGATCACTTAGCGCGTGCCTGACGTCGGCGCTCGGCTCTATTCATCGGAACATTCGGCTGCTGGGGGCGCGCCGCCGGGGTTGCCTGTGACTGCCTGGCTTCGAGTACTTGGAGCTGGCTGAGACGGCAGTCACCGAGGTTATTCTCGAATAGCTTGAGCGTGGCCGTGTTCTCCAATGTGAGATCGATCGCATGCCATGCAGTGCGGATGGCGTCTCCGAGAGCCTCGTTGAGAGGGTCGCGGAGATCGAGGACCTTGAGGCCCAGGTTGATGGCCGCGTCGATCGAGATCATCCGGCTGTGAGACATCCATCGTCCGTGGTCGGCAAGAGCATCGACGATCGGGGTCGCACTGGCAGCGGGGTCCTCCTCGGCCGCGAACATGCCGGTCTGCAGCCACTCCTGTACGAGTGTCCGGGCTAGCTGGGCGGCCGTCTGGCATTCAATTAGTAGGGACGGGCCGAACTGATTGATGATGGGGTACCACTTGTTGACCTTGGTCGGGTCCTTGGTGATCTCTTCGTCGATGAGGCGCCATTCCTGCTCGATCGCCCACACTGGAGACGTCACCGGTTCAGTGGTGCCACCGACGCGTCGAACCCACTGGCGCTGAGGGTCAATCGGTCCGAGTTCGGATCCGGCGTCCATTACGAGCGTGGTGCCAGATAGCGCGAGCATGGTCGCCGCGCTCTTTGCGGCATTCGGAACAATGAAGCGGACGTCCGTGAATTTGCTGCGCAACAGGGTGACGATGCCCTCGGTAGCCTCCGCTTTTCCGCCTGGGGAGTGGAGGATGACATCCAAGGGCCCCGGGGGAAGACGGCGGGTGACCTCGACAAAACCGTCTTTGTCTCCGCCGTGGATCGAGATGTCGGAGGCTACCTTCGGGCTGGTGGTGTCCTGCCAGCAGGCTGCGTACACGACCACCGGCCGACCGGTTAGCGCGGCAAGCTGCGCGAGGTATCTCTGCGCCGAACGAATGTCCCATCCGGATGCGTGACCTTGCGGCGCCGTGCTCTGGGCTTCGTAGAGGACCTCGGTCCAAGTTGCGCATCGGACACCCCCACTGCATGGACAGCCACGAGGAGCGTAGCGCTTTGGACCGGCCGAAGGAGGCGTATAGTTGCGACGTCGACGTGGGGTCGACCAGGAGTTCCGTGGAGGCGGGCAAGATTTGGTCGGAGCGGAGGCCGCAAGGACCTAGGCGAGTTAGGAGCGTCACAGGATGTCTCGCCGAACCGCCACTCGGAGGCAACTCCGTGAGACATACGTTCTGTGAGCTGTGGCGAACGGACCCCACCCTTAACGGGGTCCGGCTGTGTCTCAGCAAAGGCCGCCGCAGGCGGCCTCTTCACTTGAAGTATCAACGAAACTCGGATGGGTTGGTCGAGCCGGTTGGCTCCTGACCCTGTACGCCGATGCCGCGGAGGCGAGCGGGTCATTCCGGCGACCTTGCCCCCCAACCGGCACGGGAGTGGCGGACCTGGGACCGCATCCCAACCGGTCCGCCGAGGAAGCCGCCCGTCGCGCACGGGGTAAGGTCCGCCGCTACTGTGCCGCGAACCGCCTGAACCGGCTGGGGACACTCACCTACTCGGGCGCTGGGAACCACGATCCCCGCCGCCTCCGGGCCGATGTGGGGCTGTTCTTTCGGCTGCTGCGTCGGTCGCTGGGGCGGCCCTTCCCGTACCTGTGGGTCCCGGAATGGCACCCCGGTGGGCACGGCCTCCATGTCCACTACGCGGTCGGCCGTTTCCCTCCCCCGTCAAAGAATCGAAGCCGCCTGGGCCCACGGTTTCGTGCACATCAAGCTGCTCGGGGACCTGTCGGCCACTTCGACGGCCCTGGATGAATCGCGCCGGGTGGCGCGGTACCTGGCCAAGTACGTGACCAAGGGGCTCGGGCCGGGTGGTGCGTCTCCGGAGGGGAGCCAGAGCGAGGCCCTGCACCGATACGAGGTCGCCCAGGGCTTCCAGCCCAGGGGGCTGCTGCTGCCGGGGCGAGACGGCCGACGAGGCCATTGATCAGGGCCTGCGGGGTGATGGGACGTGAGCCAACGAAAACAAATCTGGTACTCGTCCGAGGAGCAACGCTGGGCGGGTCCGGCGGCGGTGTGGGCGTCATGGGACGCGTGAGCGCAGGTAGCCGCAGGGGCCACCAGGCGCACGCCTGGGTGACGCGGACCTTGCGCCGCGCAGGGCCTGACACCGCATGTCACGGATCGGGCTGACGCTGCTGCGGGTGGCGACCTTGACATTGACGAAAATGGGCCGGTGGGGCTAGACCCGCCAGAGCGGGGTGAGCCGCCGCGGGTCGAAGCGGTTGAGGCCGCGGACCGCAGGCCCAACCGTCACCTTGCTCCAGGACCGCCCCGATGATCGCCGCCTGCCGCGAAAGGGTCAGCGACGGCCAGCGCTCGCGGAGGAGGCCGGGGCCCCCCGCGAACTCGTCTAGGGCGCTGGTCCCCCCGCTGGCGGCTCAGCGTGCGCCGGGCAGCCTCGATGCGGGTCTCGATGGGCTTGCGGGCGGTCAGGAACTCGCGCAGGGTGATGGCCCGCTCTCCGTATGCCTGGGCGAGCTCGTCGAGCTGCTGCTGGTCGGCGTCGAGGTCGGCGTGCAAGGCGGCGGTGGCGTCCTCGGCTGGGCGCTCTCCCCGCCAGGACCGCGGCCAGGTCCGGGGTGTCGAGGCGGTACAGCACGGCTTCGGTGATGAAGGTGCTCCGTCGGCTCGGCGAGTATCGCGGTCCCGCCGCAACCTGCAAAGCCGGGACCCTTGGCGCAGAAGTAACGCCGCTCGCCACCGGCCCTGGGACGGGCCTGCAGCATCGCGCCGCAGTGGGCGCAGCGCAGTCGTCCCTTCAGGAGGTAGCGACGGGCGACCCGGTTGGTCCTGCGTGCCGGGTCGGCAAACAGGGCGCGGAGTCGGGCGGTCTGTGCGGAGGTGATGATGGCAGGCCACTCGGCCTTGGCCACGATCTCGCCGCGGTGCTCGCGCTGACCGCTGATGCCGGGCTGAGGTGAGCATCAGGCGCAGGCTGGTCGGAATCCAAGGGCGCCGCCGGTCACGGTCGGTACGCCTCGCTCGTTGAGGTCCGTGCACGACCGAGCGCAGCGAGTCTCCAGCCAGGATGCGGGCGGCGACCTCGCGCAGGATCGGCGCTTCGTTCGGGGACGATGCTTCGCCGATCGCGTGCGTAACCGTAGGGGCGAGTCCCTCCACCCGCCGACCTTCCCAGCCTGGGCCAGTTCCAGGGCCTTGCGCCGGATGCGGCGGCTCTTGTCGTCGCTCTCCTTGCGCGCCACGGCGCCCAGGATGCGGGCCAGGAACTGCCCGTCATGGGTCGCCGAGGTCGATGTCCCCGGTGACGGTGGCCAAGTCGGTGACCCCAGCGCGCGGCGCAGACCTCGAAGAACTCCTCGAGTTCCTTGGGGTAGCGGATGCAGGCGGTCGAGGTGCCAGACCACCACGGCGTCCACGCTCCCCGCCCGCAATGTCTGGCGAGCAGGCGGCGGTACTCCGGGCGTGTCTTGCCCAGCGTACAGGCGCTGATGTCGTCATCGACGTAGAGCGGCGCTGAGCGGCCAGCCGCGGCGCTCGACCAGCGCGCGGCAGTCATCGATCTGACGGCGTGACCCCGAGATGGTCCCCCTCCCGATCCGAGGAGATTCGGGCGTAGATCGCAGCGCGCTTTCGGCACCAGGGAACATTAGCAGAGACTGGCATGCGCGAGGCTCGCCTCACTGGAGGGCACGTTCGAGGAATCGACCCGCGCCGCGGCGCCCAACGAAGATCCCGTCCCGGATCACCGGCCGCCCGCGAAGGAGGACCGTCCGTACGGCCCCGTTCACGCGCAGCCCCTCGAACGGGGTGAAGTCGGAGCTGTGGTGCAGGTCGGCCTGGCGAATCGTGCGCGAGGCGTCCGGATCGAACAGGACCAGGTCCGCGTCCTTCCCCACCTCGACGGAGCCTTTCGACGCAAGGCCGAAGAGCCTGGCCGGGGTGGTCGACAGCAGGTCCACCATGCGTTCCAGCGTGATCTGACCGCGGGCCACGCCCTCGCCGTGGACGACGGACAGCAGGGTCTCGATCCCCGGCGCCCCGTTGCTGATCTGCGGGAAGGGTGGCGCCGGCAGACGCTTGTCGGTGTCCAGCCGGTCAGGAACGTGATCGGTCGCGACCAGATCCAGGCCACCGGCCCGCAGGCCCAGCCATAGCGCCGAGCGATCCGCCTCCGAGCGCAAAGGCGGCGAGATGACGGAGCGGATCACCTGGGCTTCGTCATCGGACTCGTAGCGGTCATCGGTGTAGACCAGGTAGGGCGGCGTGGCCTCCGCGTAGACCGGCCAGCCGCGCGCCTTGGCGGCCGCGACCTCGGCCAGGGCATCGGCGCAGGAGAGGTGGACGATATAGACCGATGCGCCCGCTGCGCGGGCGAGTGCGATGGCCCGATGGGTGGCCTCAGCCTCCGCGTAGGGCGGACGGGTCGCGGCGTGGTACCGGCAGGCCACGTGCCCTGCCTCAACCGCGTCGGCCGTGAGGGCGTCGATGATTGTCGCGTTCTCGCAGTGGACCTGCAGCATGCCGCCATGGCGTCCGGCGACCCGCAGGATGTCGAAGAGCCGGTCGTCGCTGAGACGGAAGTCGTAGACCATGAAGGCCTTGAAGGTCGGCACGCCGGCGGCAATGAGCGCGGGCAGCTCACCCGCCGGATCCGGCTGTTGACCGGTGATCACCGACGACACCGAGAAGTCAACGGCGGACTCCCCTTCCGTCCGTGATCGGAACTCGGCGAGTCCTCGCAGCAGGGAGCCGGCGCCGGCCTCGCTGATCCCGGTCCCGGGGTTGTTGAACGCCAGGAACGTGGTGGTGCCGCCGAACGCGGCCGCGAAGGAGTCGTCGAAGAACCGGTCCGGTCGCTCGTCGGTGGGGAGCCTGGTGTGAGTGTGGACGTCGACGACACCCGGGAGCACCAGCAGGCCGCCGGCATCCAGGACGGTTGCCTCCTGATGGCGAGCGACCAGGCCCGGAGCGACCGCCTGGATGCGGCCGTCCTTCACGGCCACGTCAGCCGCGAAGGAGCGCGACGCGGTGGCCACGGTGCCACCCGCGACGACGAGGTCGGTCACCGCGTCACGTCACCTCCGTGATCTCGATCTCCTGTGCCCCCTCCCAGAGGGTCCTGCGTCCGACCTCGGCCAGCCGCGGCCGCCAGCCCTCATCGGGGTCGACGGTCGCGAAGTGGTTGCCGGCCAGCTGCCCCAGCTTGGAGGAGAAGGCACAGGCGCCGTACGGGAAGAGGATCTCGCACTCGGAAATGTCCCCGGTGTAGATCAGGAGCTCGCCCGGCGATGGATGCGAGGTGTGGTGCTCGTACCCGACCTCAACCCGCAGGTCGCCGAACGGGATCCAGGTCGACTCCCCGCTCCAGCGGCAATGGATCAGCCGGTTGCGGATAGGGAGCAGGCGACGCACCGCCTCGACCGTCCGCGGAGCATCCGGCTCCCAGCGGGCGGTAAAGTGGAGGTCGCCAACCCGGATCTGTAGCGCGCCCATGTGCGGAGGATACCGTGGCCGACGAGCGCCCGACCATCTCGACCCACGTCCTGGACCTGGAGACCGGTGAACCGGCCGCCGGGTTCCCGGTGGCCCTCTTCCGTCTGGGCGACGACGGCCAGCCGGAGTTGCTTGCGGAGCTGGAGACCGATGGCGACGGTCGCGTCCGCTCCCTGTTGCGGACGCCGCTCACCGTCGGGAGCTACCAGCTCATCTTCGACGTGGCCGCCTGGCTCGACGCGGAGGACCGTGACGGCTTCTTTGAGAACATGGCCGTCGGCTTCCGCGTCGACGACCCGGAACGCAGCTACCACGTGCCGCTGCTGCTGACCCCGTTTGGGCTCTCCACGTACCGCGGCGGCTAGCGCGGTCCCGTGGACGCGCTCGTACTGGGCGGCGTTGAGGTGCGGGACATGACGCCCGCGGATCGTCCCTGGGCCGAGCGGCTGCTGGGCGACCTCGGCGGTGGCATCCGCAAAGTTGCCCGCCTGGGCGAGCTGATCGATCCGTTTGCGCTCGACGGCCTTGTCGCGGAGCGCGACGGGCAGCCGCTCGGGCTGGCCACGGTCCAGGAGAGCGAGACCGCGGGCCTGGAGGTGGTCACGCTCCACGCAGATCCACGCGGAGCCGGGGCCGGGACGGCACTGGTCGAAGTGGCCCGGCAGGTGGCCGCGGCGAGCGGCCACCATCGGCTCTGGCTGGTCACGACCAACGACAACCTGCCCGCGATCCACTTCTACCTGCGACGTGGCTTCCACGTGGCACGGGTGCACGAGTGGGCGGTGAACGCGGACCGCGCGCTCAAGCCGGAGATCCCCGCGGTGAACCCGGAGAATGGGCTGCCCATCCGCGACCTCGTCGAATTCGCGCTCGACCCCACCGAGGGGCCGGTCGAGCGCGTAGCCTTCCCGCAGATGATGGATCTCGACCTCCTACCAGCCAAAGCGGCGGCGGAGGAGCTCGCACCGCTCTTCGAGGGAGCGCCACGCTTCCTGGCCCGGCTGGTGGCGGCGCGACCGTTCACCGATGACGAAGGCCTGGTGGCCACGGCCGCCGGCGTGGGACGGGCCATCCCGGAGGACGAGGCGATCGAGCTGGTCGATGCGCACCCGCCGATCGGTGCGGATCCGGCGTCGATCTCCGGCCTGAGCCGCACGGAGCAGGGCCACGACCAGGAGGCCCAGGCAGACGCGCCGTGGGTCGCGGAGGAGCTGGCGGGACTCAACGAGGTCTACGAGGCTCGCTTCGGCTTCCGGTTCGCCGTCTTCGTGGCGGGGCGCCCGCGCACCGCCATCATCCCGCTGATCGAGAGGGCCCTGCGCAACGAGCGCGATGCGGAACTGCGCCGGGCCGTGGACGACTGTGTTCGGATCGCCGCGGATCGGCTCCTGACGCTGCGCGGCGGGCCACCACCGGAGCCGGAGGAGTGGGCGTGAAACACGAGATCCACTACGGGAAGGCGGAGGTCCGCGTGTATCGCACGCGGGGGACACCCCTGCGGGGCGTGACCACGATCCCCGAGTCCGTGTTCGCCGGACGGGAGAACCGCCTGATGGGCGCGGAGATCGAGGTGGTCGTCCACGGCGACGCCTTCTGGGAGTCCTACACCCGGGGCGACAACCGCATGGTCGTCGCCACCGACACGATGAAGAACTTCATCCAGTCGGTCTCGCTGGAGACGGAGGCGTCCACGCTGGAGGGCTGGATCCACGACGTGGGCTCCCGGTTCCTTGCGACGTATCCGCAGATGGAGTCGGTCACCATGCTGGGACGCGAGCTCCCCTTCCCGGCGGCCGTGGTGCCCGGGGACGAGCCCGGGTCCTTTGCTCTCTCGGAGGTGCTCTTCGCGCGCGACCGCTGCGACCGTTCCACGGCGCGAATGAACCTGGAGCGGGCCGATGACGGCCACGTCCGCGTTACCGATCATGCGTGCGCGCGGACGGACCTGCAGATGATCAAGACCACCGGGTCGTCGTTCGCCGACTTCGCGCGCGACGACTACACGACGCTCCCCGAGCGACGGGACCGCCCGCTCTACGTCTGGTGCGATATCGGCTGGACCTACACGGACCCCGCCGATGCCCTTGGCGAGCAACCGGATCGCTACGTCGCCGGGGAGCAGGTCGCCGACCTGGCGGCATCGGTCTTCCATCGGTTCGTGAGCCTGTCGATCCAGCACCTCCTGCACGAGATCGGCGAGCGCATGCTCGACCGCTGGCCGCAGCTGGCGTCCGTCTCGTTTGATGGGCAGAACCGGCTCTGGGACGTGGGCGCCGAATCCACAAACGACGCGGAGGTCAAGGTCTACGTGGACCCGCGTCCGCCGTTCGGGAGGATCGGCCTGGTGCTGCGGCGGGAATGACCATGGACGAGGCGCTCCGCCAGCGTTTCTCGGCCACCGCCCACGAGGAGATGGCGGTCATGAACCCGCTTTCCGCAGACACCATGGACCGCGCGGTGGAGGCCCTGGCGCTGCCGCCCGGGTCGCGCGTCCTGGACCTCGGCTGTGGGAAGGCGGAGCTCCTGGCCCGCATCGTCGAGCGCTACGGCGCGCGAGGCGTGGGCGTGGAGCGCTCGCCGTATCTGCTGGCCGCGGCGCGGGAGCGCGTCGCCGCCGTGTCGGCGGGCACCGCGGAGATCGTGGAGGGTGATGCCCGAACCTACACGGCCGCCGAACCCTTCGACCTGGTGCTGTGCGTCGGCCCCGGATGGGAGCATGCGGGGTTTGCGGCACTGCTGGATGACCTGGAACCCCACGTCGCGCCCGGCGGCCTGCTCCTGGTTGCCGATGGCTACTGGCGGACGGAGCCCAGCGCCGAGTACCTGACCCTGCTGGGCGCGCGACGCGACGAGATGACGACCCACGACCTGAACACCATGGCCGGCGTGGACCTGGGCATGCAGCCGCTGTGGAGCGGGTCCGCGGGCCAGCAGGACTGGGACCGATACGAGTTCGGCTACTTCGCGACCGTGGATCGCTGGGCGGCGGCCCATGCGGACGACCCGGATCGCGAGGCGTTTGTGGAGGAGGCCCGGCGCATCCGGGACCGGTACCTGCGGGGCGGTCGCGACTGCCTGGGGTTCGGGATCTACCTGTTCCGGGTGCCCTGAGCCGGCGGGGTGGCGCCGCTAGCCGAGCTGCTCGTTGCGACGGACCCGCTCGGCGAGCGCCTGGAGCACCGCGGTCTGCACCGTGGGGAAGTCTGCCATCAGCTGGTGGAACTCGCGGTGACCGACGACCAGGACCCTCGTCGTCCCGACCGCTCGGGTCGTCGCGGAGCGCGGCCGGCCGTCGATCAGGGCGATCTCACCCAGGAAGTCGCCCGGACCCAGCTGCGCGACCTCGCGCCCGCCGACGTCGACCGAGACATGGCCTTCAAGGACGATGAAGAATTCGTGCCCGGACTGGCCCTCCATGGTGAGCGCGCGGCCGTCCGCGACCTCGATCTCGTCGGCGAGGGTGCCCAGCTCCGTCAGCTCGCGCTTGCCAAGCCCCGCAAAGAGGGGGACCTGTCGCAGATGATCGAACCTGTCATCGGTGGCCATGGGGACAGGATATCGCAGCCGAGGTTGTCCGGGCCTGTGTTCGGCCCATGTCGCCCGCCTCAGGCTTGATCGTGCTCGAGCGGCGGGCTCAGCAGGGGAAGCTCGATGGCCGGACAGCGATCCATCACCACCAGAAGGCCCGCCCGCCGGGCTCGCGACGCGGCGTCGTCGTCGACGACCCCCAGCTGCATCCAGACCGCGCGAGCGCCGATCTCGATCGCCTCGTCCACGTGTGCTCCGGCCAGCGAGGCACGCCGGAAGATGTCCACCACGTCGATCCGTCCTCCGCGCTCTGCGGCCGCCAGCGCCGCGGATCGCAGATCCGGGTACGCGGTGAGCCCATGCACCGCCGTCTCACGTGGGTTGACGGGGATCACCTCGTACCTGAAGCGCATCAACGTCCGGGATACGCCGTGGCTGGGCCGGCCGGGATTCGAGGAGCAGCCGACGACGGCCCAGGTGCGCGTCTCGCGCAGCACGCGCTCGATCTCCCGGGGATTCGCAAACGCTTCGGCGCCGGGTGCGCTGCTCATCGCCCGCGGGCGAGCTGCTGCAGGGCCGCCTTGATGCGGGCGTCCAGCCCTCCCTCGCCACCTGCCACCACTACCGCCGCCCGCCGGGCCTCGGCGGCGGTGTAGCCCAGGGATTCGAGGGCGGCGACCACGTCGGAGTCCGCGCTCGTCCCGCCCGACCCTGCCGCCAGGCCGGCGGCATGGACCTTCTCCTTAAGCTCGAGGATGATGCGCTGGGCGGTCTTGCGGCCCACACCGGAGACGGAGGTGAAGACGTCCACGTCGTCGTTGAGGATGGCGAGCTGGAGCTTGGTGACGGCGTGCGCGGCGGTGATCGCCAGTGCGACGCGCGGGCCGACCTGCGACACGGTCATCAGCAGCTCGAAGAAGCCCAGCTCGTCCAGCGTGGCGAATCCGAAGAGCGCCTGCTGGTCCTCCCGGATCAGGTGGTGGGTGAAGACCGATGCCTCCGTTCCGGGTCGCAGCCGGGCCAGGAGCGAGGGGCCGGCGACCACGCGGTAGCCGACCCCGGCGACCTCCACGAGCGCGAAATCGGGACCGAGGTGCGTGACCCGACCGCGGAGCGATCCGATCATGGCGCAGCCACGACCCGAGGCTCGGAGCGTGCACGGTAGAGGCAGCCGATGGCGCAGGCCAGGGCGTCGGTCGCGTCGTCCGCCGCGCCGGTGAGGCGTACGCCCAGCAGGCGTTCGACCATGGTGGCGACCTGGCGCTTGCCGGCCGCGCCGTTGCCGCAGACCGCCTGCTTCACCTCGTTCGGGGTCGGCTCGTCGATGTGCAGCCCCGCATGCGCTCCCACCAAGAGGGCGACCCCGCGTGCCTGGCCGACCGCCATGGCAGTCTGCACGTTGCGCTGGAAGAAGAGCCGTTCGACGGCCATCCGCTCAGGCCGATGCTGGGCCACGAGGGCGCGCAGGGCGGACTCCAGCGCTGCGAGGCGCTGCGCATCGGTCCGCTCGGGGCCGGTGCGGACGACGCCGGCGTCGAGCATCCGCAGCTGGTTGCCTTCGAGCGCCACCACCCCGAAGCCGAGGCTGGCGGTGCCCGGATCGATGCCGAGAACGATCACCGTCGTATCGTAGCCGCCGCTGGAGCCCAGGGTGCCCGGCATGGGTCCGGGCATGGTTCAGGCGACGGAGGCCTCGAGCTGCTCCATCAGCTCGGTGGGGATGTCGAAGTTGGCGTACACGTTCTGGACGTCGTCGAGATCCTCGAACCGCTCCACGAAGTCCAGCACGTGCCTGGCCGCCTTCTCGTCGGTGATCTCGACCCACGTGGTGGGTTCCATGGAGAGCTCCGCCGACTCCGCCTCGTAGCCTGCCCCGGCGAGGGCGGTGCGCACCTTCTCCAGCTCGGTTGGCTCGGTGGTCAGCGTGATGGAACCGCCGTCCGGCGTTCCGACGTCGGTCGCGCCGGCGTCGATGGCGGCCAGCGTCACCTCGTCGGGGTCACGGCCGTTGAGCGAGATGCTGATGAGGCCCTTCTGCTCGAACTGCCACGCGACCGGGCTCAGCGAGCCGCCGATCTTGTTGAAGATCGAGCGGATTTCCGATGCGGTGCGATTGCGGTTGTCGGTCATGGCCGCAACGATAACCGCGACGTTGCTGGGGCCGAAGCCCTCGTAGGTGATCTCCTCGTACTGCTCGGCGTCGGCGCCACCGCCGGTCGCGCGCTCGATGGCGCGCTTGATGTTGTCCGCGGGCATGGAGCCGGCGCGTGCCTTGTCGACGGCCATCCGCAGCCGGTAGTTGGCATCCACGTCACCGCCACCCTGGCGCGCGGCGGTGATGATCTCGCGGGTGAACTTGGTGAAGAGCGCGCCGCGCTTCGCGTCGTTGGCGCCCTTCTGTCGCTTGATCTGCGACCACTTGCTGTGGCCGGACATCGGTCCTCCTTCACGGGTCTGCCCGGACCGATGCGACCGATGGCGCACTCCGACCGGGCGTGATCGGAAACGGTGGGTTCAGCCCGGATTGTACCAATGGCCCTGCCCACGCCTGCCATCGCCGCCGATGATGGGATCATGACCGTGAGGCGAGCAGGCGTCGGTGCGCGTGGCGGGGCAGGCCGCGCACTAGAATGGGAGCTCAACTCAGGCTTTGAGAATCGCCGGGGCGGATGCTGATCGGCCTCGGCTCTGGCTGCCGCATGCACGAGGAGCTTTGATGAAGCCGACCACGCCCGACAAGATCCGGAACGTCGCACTCATCTCCCACGGCGGCGCCGGCAAGACGAGCCTCGCCGAGGCGATGCTCTTCGACGCCGGCGCGATTCAGCGTCTTGGGAGCGTGGACGGCGGCACCGCCACGCTCGACTGGGATCCGGACGAGCAGAAGCGACAGCAGAGCATCAACCTCGCGATTGGTTCGCTCGAGCACGACGGGGTGCGCGTGACGCTCGTCGACACGCCCGGATACGCGGACTTCCAGGCGGATGTCGTGGAAGCGCTGGCTGCGGTCGATGCGGTGATCGTGGTGGTCGATGCCAGTGCCGGGGTCGAAGTCGGCACGGAGGAGGTCTGGAAGCTGGCGGATCAGCGCCGCCTGCCACGCTTCGTGTTCATCAACAAGATGGACCGTGAGAACGCGAACTACGACGCAGCGCTCGACCAGCTCAAGGCGCGCTTCGGACCCAAGATCGCCCCGGTCTACCTGCCCATCGGATCTGCCGACGCGTTTCGTGGCTACATCGACGTCATCGAGGAGCACGCCAACGTCTACGAGGATGGCAAGCCCAAGGAGGTGCCCATCCCCGCCGACATGGAGGGCGCGGAGCACTCTCGCCGAGACGCGCTGGTGGAAGCCGCTGCCGAGGCCAGCGACGAGCTGATGATGAAATACCTCGAGGGCGAGGAGGTCAGCGACAAGGAGGTCGGGGCGGCGCTTCACAAGGGCACGCGCGAGGGCTCCGTGGTGCCGGTCTTCGTCGGTTCGGCACTGAAGAACATTGGTGTGCGCGAGCTCCTCGAGATGATCGTCAAGCACGTCCCCTCCCCCGCCGAGGTCGGCGCGCGGACCACGACCGACGGCAAGGAGATCAGCCCCGATCCGCAGGCTCCGTTCGTTGCGCAGGTCTTCAAGACCACGTCGGATCCGTTCGTCGGCCGGCTCACCTACTTCCGGGTCATCGCCGGCACGCTCAGTTCACAGGGCCACCTCTTCAACGCCACCCGCAAGGAGGACGAGCGCATCGGCAACCTGCTGACCGTCCTGGGCAAGGAGCAGGAGAACCTGTCACAGGTGGGCCCGGGCGACATCGCGGCGGTCGCCAAGCTGACCAGCACCCAGGCGGGTGACACGCTCGTCGCAGATCATGGTCAGGGCGTGGAGCTCCCGCCCATCGCCTTCCCGGAGCCCAGCCTGCAGGTGAGCATCGAGCCAGAGTCCAAGGCGGACCTCGACAAGCTGGGCCAGGCCCTGGGCCGCATGCTCGAGGAGGAGCCATCGGCGCGGGTCGACCGACAGGACGGGACGGGTGAGACGGTCCTCACCGCCATGGGGGACGCGCACGTCGACGTCATCGTCGAGCGCCTGAAGCGCAAGTTCGGCGCGTCCGTTCTGACCGGCACACCGCAGGTCCCCTACCGCGAGACGATCCGGCGCGGCGCGAAGGTCGACAACAAGTTCAAGCGGCAGACCGGAGGGCACGGGCAGTACGGCCACGTTGTCATCGAGTTCGAACCACTGGAGTCCGGCCAGGGCTTCGACTTCGGCGACCGGATCGTGGGCGGCTCCGTCCCCAAGCAGTACATCCCGGCCGTGGAGAAGGGCCTTCGCGAGGCGCTCGACGAGGGTGCGCTGGCCGGCTTCCCCATCGTCGACATCAGGGCCACCCTGGTCGACGGCTCGTATCACACCGTGGACAGCTCCGAGATGGCGTTCAAGATCGCGGCCTCGCAGGCACTCAAGCGAGCCTTCACCGACGCGGATCCGATCCTGCTCGAGCCGGTGATCGAGGTCGAGGTGGTCGTCCCGGACGAGTACATGGGCGACGTGATGGGCCAGCTCACCGCCAAGCGCGGGCACGTGCTCGGCATGGACTCCGCGGACGGCATCCAGCGCCTGCGGGCGCAGGTCCCCCAGGCGGAGATGTTCCACTACGCCACGGAGCTGCGCAGCATCACCCAGGGACGCGGCCGCTTCACCTGGCGTCCAGACCACTATGCGGAGGTCCCGCACAACGTCGCGGAGCGGATCATCGGCGATCACCACGCGAAGGTGGCCGCCGGCGACAAGCACTGAGGAGGATGTCATGAGCCCGCGCACCGCCTTCCGCGTAGGTGCCGGCGTCCGGTTCGCACCGGACCCGGACGGCATCCTGGAACGCATCCTCGACCACGCCCGGAGCGACCCGGCCATCCACGCGATCGTTCTGCTCGGTTCGCGAGCTCGGCGGCGTCACCCCGCCGATGAGTGGTCCGACACGGACCTGGTCCTCGTCGTCGACGACCCGGACTCCTTCCTTGCCGACGCGGGCTGGCCGGCGCACCTGGGGGCGGTGGCGATCACCTTCCTGGAGCAGACGGGCCTTGGACGGCGCGAGCGGCGGGTCCTCTTCGTCGACGGGACCGATCTCGACCTGGTGCCCATCTCGGTCGATGAGGTCCGCGCCGGGCTCCCCGGCTTCGCCGGCCTGGAGGTGCTGGCCCGTGGTTTCCGCATCGTCTTCGATCCCGAAGGGCTGCTCTCCAGCCTGCCCGAGTGGGTGGCGAGCCGGCCCCGGGACGACGACTGGCCGCCGCAGCTGGTGGAGTTCGAGAACCTCGTGTCCGACTTCTGGTACCACGCGGTGTGGACCGCTCGCAAGCTGCGTCGCGGGGAGCGGTGGGTCGCGCTGGACTGCCTCGACGGGTATATGAAGCGCCGGCTGCTGGCCGTCCTGGAGTGGCGGGCGCGCAGCAGTGACGGTGGAGAGGCGGAAGCGTGGTTCGCTGGCCGGTTCCTTGAGTATTGGGCGGACCCGGAGACGGTCTCGGCGCTGAGCGGGGCGTTCGCCCACTACGACACCGCGGACATTGTCCGCGGGCTGCGCTCCACCATGGATCTCTTCCGGCACCAGGCGACGGACCTGGCGATCCGGCTGGAGCTTCCCTACCCTGCCCGCGCCGACGAGGTCGCCACTCAGCTCGTGGAGGAGCTCCTGGGCTGAGCCGGCCTCAGCGGACCTCGACGGCGGCCGGTGAGCGCTTGCCGCGGCGCAGGATCAGCCACCGACCGGCGAGCAGGTCGGCAGGCCCCGGTGACGCGCCGGCATCGCTGACGCGCGTGTTGTTGAGGTAGACACCGCCTTCCGCCACCGCACGCTTCGCGGCACCGCGACTCTCGCAGAGGCCGGTCGCCACCAGGAGGTCCACGATGGACGGCAGCTCCGCGGCAGCCACCTCGGTTCGTGGGAGCTCGGCGCTGGCTGCGGCCAGGGTGGCGGCATCCAGCGCCCCGAGGTCCCCCTGTCCGAAGAGGGCCCAGGAGGCGGCGATCGCCCGCTCGGCCTCCTCCTCGCCGTGGACGAGCGCAGTCAGCTCCCCCGCCAGCGCCCGCTGGGCGGCACGTTCCTCGGGGTGCTGCCGGGTCGTGCCCTCGAGCTGGACGATCTCCTCGCGGGACCGGAAGCTGAAGGTTCGCAGCAGGGCACCCACGTCCGCGTCCGCCTGGTTGAGGAAGTACTGGTAGAAGGCGAACGGGCTCGTCATCTCCGGGTCGAGCCACAGCGAGCCTCCGGCGGTCTTGCCGTACTTGGTCCCGTCCGCCTTGGTGATGAGCGGGGTGGCCATGGCGTGGACCGTGTCCCCGTCCGCGCGACGGATGAGGTCCACACCGGCGGTGAGGTTCCCCCACTGGTCGCTGCCGCCGGTCTGCAGGACGGCGCCGTAGCGTCGGTGGAGCTCCAGGTAGTCGATCGCCTGCAGGATCTGGTAGCTGAACTCCGTGTAGCTGATCCCCGCGCCCTCGAGCCGCGCCTTGACGACCTCGCGGTCGAGCATGCGGTTCACGTTCATGTGCTTGCCGACGTCGCGCAGGAACTCGAGCGCCGGCAGGGCCGCGGTCCAGTCCAGGTTGTTCACGATGCGGGCCGGGTTCTCGCCCTCGAAGGAGAGGTACCGCTCGCATTGACGGCGGATGCGCCCGACCCAGTCGGCCACCACGTCCTCGGCGTTCAGGGGGCGCTCCGCGCTCTTGCCGCTCGGATCGCCGATGAGCCCCGTCGCGCCGCCGACCACGGCGATCGGCCGGTGCCCGGCCAGCTGCAGGCGGCGCATGGTCACCAGCTGCACGAGGTTGCCGAAGTGCAGGCTTGGCGCCGTCGGGTCGAAGCCGCAGTAGAAGACGATGGGCGGTCCCTCGAGAACCTGGCGCAGGGCCTCGGGGTCCGTGCTGTGCGCGATGAGCTCGCGCCACGCCAGGTCGTCGAACACGGAGCTGCTCATGGGCGGTGGAGTATACCCGGCACGCTCCGTGCTACTCTGCGGTGCCGATGACCCGACGCAGTCAGGCGCGCCGCCGCGCCGTCGCGACCCACCGCCCGACGCGTGCCGGACGCCCGGGCTCCGTCGCCGCCCTCCCGACAGTGATCCTGGGCGTATTCGCCGTCCTCGCGGCGGGGTTGTTCATCGGGGTCATGGCGGTCTACGTCTCGTACACCACGGACCTGCCGAACGTGGCCGGGGTCGAGGACTTCCAGCTGTCGGAGGGATCGCAGGTCGTCTCCGCGGACGGCGTCGAGCTGGCATCCTTCGCCGCCGAGGAACGCCGCTCCGTCAGCTTCGATCAGATCCCGCAGGTGATGGTCGACGCCCAGGTGGCCGCGGAGGACCAGACCTTCTGGACCAACCCGTGCGTCGACTTCCGGGGCATCGTGCGGGCCTTCGTGCAGAACATCAGCGCCGGGCGCGAGGTGTCGGGAGCCTCGACCATCTGCCAGCAGCTCGTCCGGATGCGCCTCTTCAGTGCCGAGCTGCTCGCGGATCCCGGCCGGCAGGTCGAGCGCAAGCTCAAGGAGGCCATCCTGGCGCTGCGCCTCGGGGACCGCTACAGCGGCGATGCCGGGAAGCAGAAGATCCTCGAGATGTACATGAACCAGGTCTACTACGGGGACAACGCCTACGGGATCTGGGCGGCCGCGAACGCGTACTTCGGCAAGGACATCACCAAGGCGGACGCGGCCGACAGCCTGACCCTGGGCGAGGCGGCCATGCTGGCGGGCCTGGTGCGCGCACCATCGGCGCTGGATCCGACCAAGGCGGTGGTGCAGCAGACCGATGTCGATGGCAAGACGGTCCTGGTGGTGCCGGCGACCGCGGATGCCATTCGGGTCCAGGGCTTCGTCCTCGACAACATGCTGGCGAGCGGCCTGATCACGCAGGCCCAGTCCGACGCCGCACGGCAGGAGGCGATCGTCCTGGCGCCGCCCAAGGCGGACCGTTTCAAGGCACCCCACTTCGTCTACGCGGTTCGGGCGGCGGCCAACGACCTGCTGGGCGGCGAGCAGCTGCTCGACTCGGGCGGGCTGACCATCGCCACCACGCTCGACTACAAGGGCTACCAGGCCTACGCGGAGAAGTGGGCCGCAATCGCGTACGACATGAACCACATGACCGATGCGCAGCTCAAGGCCAAGTACGGCACGGCGGCCATGTCCTGGATCCGGAAGCTCCAGAAGGACCCCGCGACCGGCCGTGACCGAAACATTCACAACGACGCGATGGTCACCGTCAACTACCGCACCGGGGCGGTGCTCGCCTATGTGGGGAGCGCAAACTACTACGGCGAGGCGACGCCCAAGACATTCCAGCCAAACTACGACGTGGTGGGCACCGCCTATCGCCAGGCAGGTTCCGCCTTCAAGCCGATCACCTACTCCACCGGTTTCGAGCTGAACAAGATCACTCCCGCCACCATGTTCATGGACGTGCGAGGCGACATCGTCAACGGATACTCGGTTCCCGACGCCGATAACCAGGAGCGGGGCCCGGTCCGCATCCGCGACGCGCTGAAGTACTCGCTGAACATCCCCGCGGTCAAGGCGCAGCAGGTGATCGGTACCGACAACGTGGTCGCCGAGGCGGAGAAGATGGGGATCCGCTGGGATCCGCGCCAGGCCAGCGACGTCGCGGTCCCCTCGCTCACCCTGGGCACCATTGGCGTCCACATGCTCGATCTCGCCGGCGCCTACGGGGCCATCGCCAACGGCGGCGAGCTCGCGACGCCGTACCTGATCCAGACGATCACCGACCGCAACGGGACGGTCATCTACGACCACGCCACGGACGGGCCGCAGCCAAAGCGCGTCCTCTCCGAGCAGGCCGCCTACCTGACCACCAGCATCCTGGCCGACAACACGAACCCGCGCACGAATCCGTGGTGGGGCCCCAGCTTCCAGCTCCCGGGGGGCAGCGCAGGCCGGCGTCCGGCGACGCTCAAGACCGGCACCACCAACGATTTCAAGGATCTCCAGGCCTTCGGCTACCTCGCGCCGAGCAAGGATCCGGCCGACAGCACCGGTGCCATCGTCACCGGGGTCTGGGTCGGCAACAGCGACGCCTCCGCCATCAAGGGCGTCTTTGCGGCCGACGGCCCGACGTTCATCTGGCACGACTACATGGCGGAGGTTGCCGCCCACAACAGCCTGCCGGTGAATGACTTCATCCGGCCCGACGGCATCGTCGAGAAGCAGGTTGACGCCATCAGCGGGATGGTGCCCGGCCCGTTCACGACCAAGACGGTGACCGAGGTCTTCAAGGCCGATGACGTCCCCACCCAGCAGGACACGACGCATGTGCAGCTGACGATCGAGGCGGCGACCGGCAAGATCTGGCAGCCCGGCTGCGGGGATCAGCTGGGAGCCACGCCGCCCCCGGCCGGATCGGCGAGCCCGGCTGCCAGCCCGTTGGATGTGACCGGCACGGTCTACCTGGATCTGTCGAAGTGGAACGCGGACCAGCCCACCTGGGTGAGCGCGAACGTGAAATGGATCGACACGTGGCGCGGAAAGGAATCCAGGATCCCGCGCTTCCCCACCCCGACCCTGGACGCCCCACTGGCGCCGACGCAGCTGTGCACGCCGGGGGAGGTGCCGCCCTCGACCCCGACTCCGTCCCCATCGCCGTCGCCCAGTCCGACGCCGGAGGCGACCGTCACGCCGGGGCCCACCCTCACGCCCACGCCCAAGCCGACCCCGCAGGGACCCCCCACTCCCTCGCCCGTCGTGACCCCCATCCCGACCGCGACCCCGACGCCGATCGTCGCCCCCTAGAGCTCGACGATCGTCGCCCCGTCGCCGCCTTCCTCGCGGCGACCTGGACGGGTGGCGCGTACCCGCGGGTGCTCAGCGAGACGCTCGCGCACCGCGCGACGCAGCGCCCCGGTGCCGGCGCCGTGGATGATCGCCACGCTGTCCATGCCTGCCAGCAGGGCGTCGTTGAGGTACTCGTCGACGCGTTCGAGCGCCGCTGCGACACGCTCACCGTGGAGATCGAGCGTCGGTGACACCCGGGCGGCCGCGCGGCGACGAAGCTCATCTGCGCCCGCGTCGCGCGGCGGCGGGCCGCTGACCGGTTCCGGCACGACCTCCACGTCGTCGGCAGGGACCACCAGGCGCGCCCCCTCCGTCTCCAGGGTCAGCCGGCCGGTGCGGCCCGAACGCTCCACGATCCGCCCGACCTGGCCCAGTGTCCGGCTCCGGCCCCAGAGACCCACGCGGGGCTGGGCGGCCTCCTCCCCGGCCGGCCGGCTGCCCGGCGCGTCATCGGCATCGGGAACGGCCTGCTCCGGTGCCTCGCGAACCGCGTCACGGGCTGCGGCGGCGCGTTGTTCCAGTGCGTGGAGCCCCACCTCTGCCGGACCTCGTCCGCGCGTCCGTCCCCGGGTCAGGTTCTCCAGGCGGTGCATCTCGCGGCGCAGCTCGGCCGCCTCGCGCTCGGCGCGCGCGAGGAGTTCGTCCGCGGCATGGCGAGTGTCGGCCAGGATCTGGGCCGCCTCGCGTCGCGCGCGCGCAACCCCGGAACGCGCCTTCTCGTGTTCGCCGCGCGCCCGTTCCCGGTCCTCCTGGGCCTGGGCGAGCTCTTCTCCGCGGGCCAGCTCGGCGCGTTGAATGGCGGCCAGCGTCTCCTCCATGGAGAGGTGCTCGGCCGAGAGGCGAAGCCGCGCGTCCTCCAGCACATCGGCGGGCAGCCCCAGGCGCTCGGCGATGGCGAACGCCTGGCTCTTGCCCGGCAGCCCGATCGTCAGCCGGTAGGTGGGTCGCAGGGTCGCCACGTCGAACTCGACCGACGCGTTGGTGACGTTGGGGTGGTCGGTCGCGAAGGTCTTGAGCTCAGCGTAGTGCGTGGTCGCGGCAACCGTGGCGCCGGCCGCGAGCAGGCGTTCCACGATGGCCATGGCCAGGGCCGAGCCCTCCGTCGGATCGGTGCCGGCGCCGACCTCGTCGAGCAGCACCAGGGTCCCGGGCTCAGCCGCGTCGACGAAGCGGACGACGTTGCGGAGGTGGCTGGAGAAGGTGGAGAGCGACTGCGCGATGCTCTGCTCGTCGCCGATGTCGGCCATGATCCGCACGAAGACCGGCAGCCGGGCCCCGGCGGCGGCTGGCACATGGAGTCCGGCCTGGTGCATGAGCGCCAGCAGCCCCAGGGTCTTGAGCGAGACGGTCTTGCCGCCGGTGTTCGGCCCGGTGATGACCATGGCCCCGTACCCGAAGCGCTCGCCCAGGCGCAGGTCGACAGGGACGGCACCCGGGCCGAGCAGAGGGTGGCGGGCCGAGAGGAGCTCCACGGCGTCGGTCGCCACGGCGGGACGAACCCCGTCCAGCTCTGCCCCCAGCCGGGCCCGCGCCATCCAGAGGTCGGCGCGGGCGAGGGCTTCAAGCGACGCGCGCAGCGCCTCTGCCTCCACCTCGACGTCGCGAGAGAGGGCGTCCAGGATGCGCTCCACCTCGCGCGCCTCGTCCAGGGATGCCTGGGTCCAGGTGTTGTTCAGCTCCACCACGCTCAGCGGCTCCACGAAGAGCGTGGCGCCCGACGCGCTCTGGTCGTGGACGATGCCCTTGACCTTTCCCTTTGCCTCGGCACGGATGGGAATGACGTAGCGGCCCGCGCGCACGGTGACGATCGCCTCGCCGATGACGTTGGCGAGGTCGGTTGAGCGCAGCATGGCGTTCAGGCGTTCGCGGACGCGATCCTGGGCGGTGCGCATCCGCCTGCGAATGGCTCGCCAGCTCGGCCGATGCGGAGTCGAGCACCTCTCCTGACTCGTCGATGCTGCGTTCGATCCGCTCGCGGAGGGCGGGCGCGTCGTCGAGCAGGTCGCGCAGCTCGCCAAGATGACGGCCGTGCCACGCCGAGAGGCGGGAGGCGAAGAGCGTGGTGGCGCGCAGGGTGTCGGCGATCTCCTGGAGCTCGGCCGCAGCCAGACGCCCTCCCCGCCGCGCACGCTCGAGCGCGCCGCGAATGTCGCGCGCCCCGCCAACGGTCACCTGGGCCTGTTCGTCGAGCAGGCGGGCCGCTTCCTGGGTCTGCTCCTGGAGCAGCTCGACATGCCGCGCGTTGCCGACGGGCAGCGTCGCCTCGGCCAGCTCGCGTGAGGGTGCGAAGGCGGTGCGTGCCGCCAGGCGCTCGACGATGGATGCGAATTCGAGGGCGCGCAGGGTGCCGGGATCGGCGGCTGTGCCGGGCGCGGGGCTGCGCGCCGGGTCAGGGGCGGGAGACGTGGGGGTCATCGGTCACCAGGAAGCGATAGGGCCGCTGCGCCCAGGCCCCGGCGTAGTCGACCCCGATCCTCGGCCGCCGGGTCACGCGTGACGGTCGCGGGCCGTCGAGGATGCAGACGGGGCCGTCGAGCAGGTCGCTGCCATCCAGGCTGCGATCGATGCCGAACGCGCGGGCCGTGTTGCCCGGACCAGCCGCAAGGCGGGCGCGGCGCACGCCCGGCCCGCGGCGGGCCTGCGCCAGGGCGAGGCCCTCGTCGATGGCCACGGCACGGATGAGCACCGCCTCCGGCTTGGTACCCGGGCCACACACGACGTTGATGCAGTGGTGGATGCCGTAGACCAGGTACACGTACAGGTGGCCGGCGGGGCCGAACATCGACTGGTTGCGAGGTGTTCGCCCGCGGGCGGAGTGCGCGGCGCGATCCTCGGGGCCGGTGTACGCCTCCGTCTCGACGATCCGGCCGCTGACCACCCCGTCGGGCGTGGCGTGTCGCAGGCGCCGGCCCAGGAGATCGGGTGCGAGGTCCAGGGCTGGCCTGTCGAACCAGGCGCGATCGGTGATGGGCGGATCGTCCGCGGCGCCCGGCACCGCCGGCGCTGCCGCGGCCGGCGCGGTCACAGCTTCAGGAACTGCGCGATCTCGGCAGGGACGAACGGCCTGGCCAGCGTTCCGGCGATGGGGATCACGGTCCGGTTGAAGATCCCGACCAGGACGGAGTCATTCATCGCGTTGTAGAAGCCTCGCAGCCAGTCCGTCTGGCCCGCCGGCAGGCCGGCGCCCCCGGGAAGGGTCGCGGCGCCCTTGAAGAGGGAGTCGAAGACGACCAGGAAGAGAACGATGAAGGTCGCGGCAAAGGTGATGCCGATGAGCGCGCCCCCCACCTCGTCGAGCTCCTTCACGATGGGCAGGCGCGTCGTCCGGTAGAACCAGCGAACGATGAACCAGCCGGCCACCGCGAAGCCGACGAAGAGCACCACGAAGACCCAGAACTCGCGGACGTTCGGGTCGAAGGCGGTCCAGACGGTGGACAGGGCATCGGTGACCGGGCCCTTGAGCTGGGCGGCCAGGATGAAGGCGACCACCAGGGAGACCCAGCTGAGGACGTAGCGAATCAGCCCCTGCTGGAAGCCGGCGAACGCCCCGCCGGCCAGGATGATGATGAGTGCGAAGTCGACCCAGTTGAGATTCCCGATGAAATCGAGCACAGTCAGCCCCTCGTGATGCACGACCCGGACCGGGCAACCGCCGCTCGGGCGCGCGAAGCGTAGCAGGCTCGTTCAGGCCCGGACAAGGTCGCCCGGGCGGATCCTCAGCGGATCTCCCCGCCAAGGTGGTGGCGAACCGAGCCGCGGATGCGGTTCATGGCCTTCTCGACCGCCTTCTCGTCACCGGCCGTCTCCGGCTGGAAGCGCAGCGCGATCGCGTAGGACACGCGGTCCTCCCCCACCTGGGTCCCGCGATACTCGTCGAAGAGGCGCGCGCCGGTGAGCATGGGTCCGGCGTTCATGCGGACGATGCGCAGCAGCTCCCCGACGGGGGTGCTCTCCTCGAGGATCACGGCGAGGTCGCGATCGACGGGCTGGGCGGCGGGAATGGGGGTGGCGCGCATCTGCTCCGGGACCAGGGCCAGCAGCTGCGGCAGGTTCAGCGCGGCGACCACGGGCCGACCCGAGATGCCCCACGCCTCGGCGATCGCCGGGTGGACCTCGCCCAGGCTGCCATACGGGTGCCCTGCGGCGTCGACGACCTGCGCGGCACGACCCGGATGCAGGTGCGGGTGGCGGTCCTCGTCCTGCTCCGGCCGGTACGCCGGCGGCGGTGCGCCCAGGGCGGCGTGGAGCGCCTCGACGAGCCCTTTCAGATCGCTCACGCCGGCATCGCCGGCGTCGTGGCCGATGGTCGGCGGGGTGCGCGGGCCCAGGATCCCGATCCCCACGTGCCAGGTCTCGTACCGGCCCTTGCCGGCGGTCTCGGCACCCCGTTGTTCCCGTCCGCCCTGCGGGTCGTAGCGGTAGGTCTTGCCGATCTCGAAGATCCACGGGTCGCCGCGCCGCTGGCGCACGTTCTCGGCCATCGAGGCGAGGAGCGAGGGGTAGAGCACAGGTCGGAGCAGTGCGTGCTCCTCCGACAGCGGGTTCGCAACCCGCACGATCTGGACGTCCGTGGGGTCGTAGCCGGTGCGGCGCAGCGCATCGGGGCCGATCAGCGCGTGCGTGATGGTCTCATCGAGACCCAGCCCGGCCAGGATGCGGCGGATGCGGTGCCGCGGCCCGGAGGGATCCGGGCGGATTGGCGGCAGGGTGGGCGCCGGCAGGCGGCCCGGGATGGCGTCGTAGCCATAGGCCCGCGCGATCTCCTCCGCGACGTCCGCGGGAAGCGCCACGTCAAGGCGGTGCGGGGGCACCGCGACCTCGAACCTGCCGTGCGCCAGGTCGGCCACCTCGAACTCGAGCGGCGCGAGCAGCGCCTGCACCCCGGGCACGCTGAGCGGGATGCCCAGCAGGTGCTCCGTGCGCGCCAGGTCCACCTCGACGCGCACCCATGGTTTGGGGTCGGGGTCGTTGTCAACGATGCCGGACGCGACGGATGCGCCGGTGATCTCCGCGATAAGCTGCGCGGCGCGATCGACGGCGAAGCGTGGCAGATCCCAGCCGATGCCCTTCTCGTGGCGCATGCTCGCCTCGGAGCGCAGGGCGAGGCGCCGCGCCGCGTTGCGGATGGTGGGTCCATGGAAGACGGCGGATTCGAGGATCACGCGCGCGGTGGACTCCCCCACCTCGGTCGCCTCGCCGCCCATGATGCCCGCCAGGCCAATGGGCTGTGACCCGTCCGCGATCACCAGCATCCGCTCGTCCAGGATCCGATCCTCGTGATCGAGGGTCACCAGCCGTTCTCCCGCTCGCGCGCGTCGCACCACGATGCGTCCATCGGGCACCGTGTCGGCGTCGTAGGCGTGCATGGGCTGGCCCAGCTCGTGCATCACGTAGTTGGTCACGTCGACCACGGCGCTGATGGGCCGCATCCCCGCGGCCAGCAGCCGTCGCTGCATCCACTCCGGGGAGTCGCCGTTGCGAACGCCGTCGAACCAGCGGGCCGTGAAGCGCGGACAGAGGTCCGGGTCCTCGATCGCGACGCTGACGTGGTTCGCGGCGGGATCATCGGTCTCGACCAGGCTGACCGATGGCGCCCGCACCTCGGCCCCCGTGAAGGCCGCGATCTCTCGGGCCAGGCCGACCATCGAGAGGGCGTCGCCGCGGTTCGGCTTGACGTCCACGTCGAGGACCACCTCGCCGAATATCGTGCGCAGGTCGGTGCCCAGCGCGTACTCGGTGCCGGTGCCCAGGATGTGGATCCCATCGGCGTCGGTGCCCAGCTCGAGCTCGCGTGCCGAGCAGAGCATTCCGTTGCTCACCACTCCGCGGATCTTGCTGCGCTCGATGCGCCGATCACCGGGCAGCACCGCCCCCGGCAGCGCCACGGGGACGAGCTGGCCGACCTGCAGGTTCTGCGCACCGCAGACCACCTCCATGGGCTCGCCGCCGTCGGAGGTGACGACGCGGGTCAGCCACAGGGTGTCGGCATTCGGATGGCGCTGGACCTCGAGCAGCCGGCCGACGACGACGTCGCTCCACTCCGCGCCGGTGATCTCGATGCTGCTCACCTCCATGCCGCGCAGGGTCAGCAGGTCCGCGAGCGCACGCGGCGACAGGTCGAAGGTGACGTGGTCGCGAAGCCAGGAGAGTGGGACGCGCACGGTCAGCGGCCCTCCGTGAACTGTTCGAGGAATCGCAGGTCGCCGCCCATCAACAGGCGCAGGTCCGGGATCCCGTAGCGAAGGAGGGTCATGCGGTCGAGCCCCATGCCGAACGCGTAGCCCTGGTACTCCTCGGGATCCAGGCCACCGCTGCGCAGCACGGCAGGATGGACCATGCCGGCGCCCAGGATGGTCATCCACCCGGTTCGGCCGCAGGCCGGGCAGCCCGGCCCCCCGCACACCAGGCAGGCGACGTCGAACGCCACCGACGGCTCCGTGAACGGGTAGTACCCCGGGCGGAACCGCGTGGCCGTATGGGCCCCGTAGATGGCCCGGGCGAACTCCTCGAGCATGCCCTTGAGGTCCGCCAGCGAGGTGTCGCGGTCCACCACGAGGCCCTCGACCTGGAAGAACTCGAAGTTGTGGCTGGCGTCGACCGCCTCGTAGCGGAAGCAGCGCCCGGGCATGATGGCCCGGATGGGCGGGGTGAGCGCCTTCATGGCCCGGATCTGCACCGGGCTGGTGTGGGTGCGCAGGATGGTTCCGTCGTCCGCGGGACGGACCGCCCCGGACTCCCAGCTACCCGGCTCGGCCACGTAGAGCGTGTCCCACAGGTCTCGCGACGGATGGTCCGGAGGAATGTTGAGGGCCTCGAAGTTCCACCAGTCGTCCTCGATCTCCGGTCCCTCGAAGATCTCGAAGCCGAACGCGTGGAAGACCTCGCGCAGGTCGCGATCGACCGTCATGGTCGGGTGCAGGTGGCCGATGCGCACGGGCCGCCCCGGGGCGGTCATGTCCAGTTGCTCCGAGGCCAGGCGGGAAGCCAGGTTCTGTCCGTGGAGAGCTGCCAGCCGTTTGCCGATCGCGGACTCGACCCCGGCGCGGACGTCGTTGGCGAGCACGCCGAGCGCCGGACGCTGCATTGGATCCACGCTGCCCATGCCCCGAAGGAGGGCGGTCAGGCTCCCGGAGCGACCGAGGAGTTCGGCGCGCAGCGCCTCGAGGGCCGGCGCATCGGCAGCCGCCTCGATGCCGGACGCGGCCGTGGCACGAACCTGCTCGAGGCGGGTCCTCAGCTCGGTCGCATCCATCGCTTGCGTCTCCCGTGTCTTCGTTGGCCGTGCACGTCGAATTGTCGCGCGAAAACAAACGACCCCGCTCCGCGAACGGAGCAGGGTCGGTAGCCGGCGTCTCGCGGACGCCGGCTAGCTGCTAAAGGAGGCCTTGGCCGTTTCGACGATCTTGCCGAAGGCGGCCTCATCCCGGATGGCGAGGTCCGCGAGCACTTTCCGGTCGACGGCCACGCCCGCGGTCTTGAGGCCCGCGATCAGGCGACCGTAGGGCAGGCCGTGGCTGCGTGACGCGGCGTTGATGCGCTGGATCCAGAGGCGACGCATCTGCCGCTTCCGGTTGCGCCGATCCCGGTAGGCGTACACGAGGGCGTGGAAGAGCGCCTCGCGCGCCGGGCGAACCAGCGTGGACCGCGTCCCGCGCCGGCCTGAGGCCTGGGCAAGGAGCCGCTTGTGACGCTTGTGCGCGGTGACGCCGCGCTTGACTCGGGCCATTCTTTGGACCTACTCGTACGGCATGAGGCGCTTCAGCTGCGCGTCATGCGTCTTGCTAACGATCGCCTTGCCCGCGTAGCGACGCGTCCGGCGGCTCGACTTGATCTCGAGATGATGGCCTCGCCACGCCTTGGGCCGGACCCACTTCCCGGACCCGGTCTTCTTGAAGCGCTTGGCCGTCCCCTTGTGGGTCTTCATCTTTGGCACTGTTCTACTGCTCCACGGGTGGCGTTGGTGGCTCCTCGGCCGGGGCCGGCTGCGCTGGCGCGGATGGCGTCATGCCCTTCGCTGCCAGCGCTTCGCCGATCGTGTCGCCGTTTCCGTTCGACGCATCGGCCGCCTCGCCGTTTGCCTTGTCGTTCTTCTTCTCGGCCCGCTTGTCGATGGGGGCCATGACGATGTACATGCTCCGGCCCTCGAGGAGCGGCTGGCGCTCGACGGTTCCGCTCTCGGCGAGCATCTCCGCCGCCCGGTCCAGGAGATCACGCCCGAGATTCGCGTGCGTCATCTCCCGTCCCCGGAACTGGACCGTCACCTTGACCCGATCCCCGTCGTCGAGGAACTCGGCCGCCCGACGGGTCTTGGTCCGCAGGTCGTTGGTGTCGATCTTGACCCGGAGACGGATCTCCTTGAAGGTCTGCGACTTCTGCTTCTTCTTTGCTTCGCGGTCGCGCTTCTGCAGCTCGTACTTGTACTGGCCGTAGTCGAGGATCCGACAGACCGGTGGCGCCGCGGTGGGCGCAACCTCCACGAGGTCCAGCCCCTTCTCCTGGGCCAGGGCGAATGCCTTGGGCGTTGGCATGACGCCAAGCTGCTGCCCTTCATCGTCAATGACCCGCACCTCGCGGATCCGGATCATCTCGTTGACTCTGAGGTCGCGTGCGATCTTAGTCCAGCTCCTTCAACAAACAGGCCACCGGCCGGTATGGTCGGAGGCCTACATCCAACGCGAAAACGCCGCGAGACTATACCCTGAACGGACGTTCTCAGTCAACGAGCGGGCGGCTAGGACGGCCAGTCGAAGAAGACCGCCACCTGGCGTCCGTCGGGGTCCGCGACGCGGAAGGAGCGGCTGCCTTCCCAGTGGTCGCCGGAGGGCGGTGCCACAAGGGCGAACCCTCGGCGGCCCAGATCCTGCGCCCATCCGTCCACCTCGGCCGCCGTCTCCACCCGGAACCCGATCTGGATCCCGTCCCGCGTCGCCGTCTCGCCCCGCCGGAACGACAGCTCGAAGCCGCCCAGCTCCAGATCGGCGCCGCCATCGTCGCTCGCGCGCAGCCGAAAGCCGAAGGCATGCTCGTAGAACTCCGCGCAGCGCGCGGGATTGGTGGAGCGCAGGGCCAGCTGGCCGATGCCGCGCATCTTCCTCATGGTTGTCGCTCAGTCCGCGGACGCGTTGTCTTCGTACGGCCACAGCTCGCGCGCCTCGCTGCGGCCGCGCAGGTGCGCCACGAACTCGTCCAGCGGGACCCCCTGGCGGGTCCGCCCGGTGCGCAGGCGCGGGCTGACTGCACCGGCCTCCTGGTCGCGGTCGCCCACGACCAGCATGACGGGGATCTGCTGCTCCTGTGCGTCGCGGAGCTTGGCCTGCATCCGCTCGGAGCGATCGTCGATCTCCGCGCGGAGGCCGGCGGCCAGGAGCGCATCGCGAACCGTGGCGGCGTACTCGAGATGGCGATCGGCGATGGGGATGACCATGGCCTGCACGGGCGCCAGCCACAACGGGAAGGCCCCAGCGAAGTGCTCGACGATGATCCCGGTAAAGCGTTCGAAGGTCCCGTAGATCGCGTAGTGGAGAATCACCGGCCGCTCGAAGCCGCCGTCGGCGGTGCGGTACTCCAGGTCGAAGCGCTGCGGGAGCTGGTAGTCCAGCTGGACGGTGGCCATCTGCCACTCGCGTCCCAGGGCATCCTCGATGAAGACGTCGATCTTCGGCGCGTAGAAGGCGGCGCCGCCGTGGTCCATCGTGAACGGCAGGCCGTCGGCTTCGAGCGCGTCGCGGAGGCGGCCCTCAGCCATGTCCCAGAACTCGTCGCTGCCCAGCTTCTTGTCCGGACGCGTGGCCAGCTTGAAGCGCGGCTCGAACCCGAACGGTGCGAACTGACGGCCCACCAGCGAGAGGGCAAGGCGAAGCTCATCGGCCACCTGGTCGTCCCGGCAGAAGACGTGTGAGTCGTCCTGGGTGAGCTGGCGGACGCGGAACATCCCGGCCAGCGCCCCGGTCCGTTCCTTGCGGAACAGGGTCGAGTAGTCCGCGAAGCGCATGGGCAGGTCGCGGTACGAGCGGGACCGGGTGCGGTAGATCAGGATCTCCTGCGGGCAGTTCATGGGCTTGAGGCCGGACGGATGGTCGTGGTCGTCCAGGACGTACATGTTGTCCTGGTAGAGGTCCCAGTGACCGGACTGCTCCCACAGCTCCCGGCGCACGAGCGACGGGGTTCGCACCTCGGCGAAGCCACCTTCTCGACGCACCTGGCGCGACCAGTCCTCGAGGGTGCGATACAGGGCCATCCCCTTCGGATGCCAGAACGGCGCCGCCGGCGACTCCGGGTGGAAGGTGAACAGGTCGAGCTCGCGTCCCAGGCGCCGATGGTCGCGTGCCCGGGCCTGCTCCAGCCGCCACAGGTAGCGGTCGAGATCCTCCTGGGTCTCCCAGACGGTGCCGTAGATGCGCTGGAGCATGGGCCGCTTCTCATCACCACGCCAGTACGCGGCAGCGCTGTTGAGCAGCTTGAAGGGACCCAGCAGTGCCGAGGAGGCGACATGGGGCCCACGGCACAGGTCGCTGAAGTCGCCGTGCCGGTAGAAGCTGACGATGCGGGCCTCCTCGTCGGGCAGCTCGCGCACGATCTCCACCTTGAAGGGCTGGGCCTCCGCCTCGAGGCGGGAGAGCGCCGCCGCGCGGTCCAGCTCCGTGCGCTCGAACGGCAGGTCGGCGGCCACCTGGTCGCGCATCCCCTCCTCGATCGCCTCCAGGTCGGCCGGGGTCAACGGCCGGGGCAGGTCGAAGTCGTAGTAGAAGCCGTCCCTGATGGCCGGCCCAATGCCCAGCTTCGCGTCCGGGAAGCGCTTGAGCACGGCGGCGGCCATGATGTGGGCGGCCGAATGCCGCATCGTGTCCAGCGGGTCGTGCGCCCCCGCGTCGAGGAGCTCTTCCGCGGCGCTGCGGTACTCGTCAGAATCGATGGCCATGGTGCGCGCAAGCGTAGCGCATCGGCCCTGCTCGCTCCGCCCCGTGCGTCAGCGGGGTGCCAGCGTCCCCGCGAACACCTGCCAGGCCAGCGCCGACTTGGCGAGGAGCGAGAGGGCGATGTAGACCGACTCGCCGAACAGGTAGTCGCGCCATGGCCCGACGCGCCGGTACTGCAGGACCATGTTGAGCGCGAAGCTGTTGAAGAAGACGAAGAGCGAGACGAAGATCGCGTACACGAACGCGGGCGCGGCGACCTCGGAGCCGGGGTTCCACAGGTAGATGCCAATGAGGACCCACGGCACGGCACCGGCCAGGACCCCGAACCAGTAGCTCATCCAGTTCGGCCGTCCGGGCTGCTCGTAGTGCTCCATGACCAGTCCGAAGAGGATCATGGCCGCGTTCACCCCGAAGATGGCCCCCAGGGCGGCCACGTCGCTGATCCCCGGCAGCATGGCGATCAGCACCACCATCAGCGATGAGCTGAAGGCGTACTCGATCCAGCGCGCGTAGTTGCGTCCGCGGAGCAGGTTCGACCGGTACCAGCCGAAGATCCCCGGGCTCGCCACCAGGAAGTGCGCCGCGGCGGAGAGGAACAGGAAGGCCGCGATGGCCCATCCGAAGCGCAGGTCGAATAGCGTCGCGTCGCGAACCAGCCCGGAGCCGGGTGGCCCCGCCATGAAGGTGGCGGTCACCGGCAGGGCGAAGTCGTTGGCGAGGACGAGGATGGCGGCTCCCTGCACCGCGTGCAGGAGGCCCATGATCAGGTTGTAGATGCGCAGGCGGCCGATGCGCCGCATGAGCGCGGCGTCCGGCGATCCCGACGGGCGCGGAGCGGCGGTTGCGATGGTCTGGCTCATGCCAACCCTACGAGTCCGGGAAGGAAGCGGATCTGCATGGTGGTGGAGATCGCCTGGGTTGCCGACGGCTCCGGGTAGGTCGCCTCGCGCACGAGCGCGCGATCGAGCACCGCCCGCCCCTCGTTGAGCACCTCGATGGTGCCGCTGTCGTCGATGCGTTCGAATCGGTACACGAGCACCGTGCCGGCGGGGAGGTCGCCGACCAGGATGGTGAGCGGTTGTCGCCCGGGATCGCAGGGCCGGGGTGCGAGGGTGCCGGACCCGCAGAACTCGAGCTGATCCTGCCCAATGGAGGCAGGGTCGGTCTGGAGGTAGAGCCCGAACGAGGTGGTGTGCGCCGCCGGCTCTGTCAGGAACAGGTTGAACTGTGCGCTGCCCGCCGTGGGGCTCGACGACGCGACCGGGTGGGCGGCGGTCGCCGTGCTGCCCGGCGTGGTGGACGACACCGCACCACAGGCGCTCATGACGATCAGGATACCGGCCGCCGCCAGGCCGATTCCGAGCCGCGCCGTCCGGGGCGGCATCTGCTCAGACCGCCTTGAACTGTTCGAATGGCTGGTGGCATTCGTCGCAGTGGTAGATGGCGCGACACAGCGTGGGTCCGAACGGGTTGTCGAGCGTCGTGTTGCGTGAACCGCAGTACGGGCACGGCACGGTGTCGACCATGGTCAGAAGATCGCCGAGGACGACCGGCGGGCCGCCGGTGGCCAGGGCCGGCGGGGCGAAGCCGCTGGAGCGCAGCTTGTCGCGGCCGGCCGCCGAGATGCGATCCGACGTCCACGGTTCGGCGAAGCTCAGCTTCACGACCACCTCGTCCGCGATGCCCAGCGCGCGCAGTCGCTCCCCCACTTGCTCGCGCATGACCTCGATGGCCGGACAGCCGACGAAGGTGGGAAGGAGCTCCACCCTGAGGCGCTCACCACCACCGGAGGCGGGTTCGAAGGCGAAGCCCCGGATCACGCCCAGCTCCACGACGCTGATGGTGGGGATCTCCGGATCGGGTACCTCGTCGAGCGCAGCCCACACGACCGCTTCGCGCGAGTCTCGGGTAGCTACCACGTGGCCTCCGGGTCGGAGCGGGCGACCATCGTGAACTCGCCGTGCAGCCAGCGGAAATCGTCCGTGCGGCGACTGCGCCCGTCCGCGGACGGCACGGGCACGGGCTTGGGCACCGGGAGGTCCAGTGCCCGCAGCGCCTCCGCAACCGCGTGCGCCCAGCGTTGCCGGAGCGCCTCCATGGGTTCGCCCAGCATCCCCGCGGCGACGAGCGCCTCCTCGCCGTCGAGCGGCGTGAAGACCGTCTGCGCGTCGGTCCAGAGTTCGGCGATGGCGTCGACCAGGCGCGTGCGGGCGTCGGGTCCGCCTCGCGCCAGGCGTGTCAGCCAGGCACCCAGGTGCATGAGGTGATAGCGCTCCTCGCGACGCATCTTCGCCGTGACCTGGGCGAGCGGCTCGTACGTGCTGGAAGCCAGCGCCTCCAGGCGGACGGCGTCTGCGGTCTCGTACAGGTAGCGACGGGCGACGCTGAAGGCCCAGTCCGTGCGGGGATGGTTCAGGAGCGCCGCGTGGCGATACTCCTCCGGCGCTCGCCCGAAGGCGACCGCATCAGGGTCCTCCCCCGTGAGCTGGGCACGCAGCTCATGGAGAGCCTTTGCGTGGCCGATCTCGTCCTGGCTGATGGAGCTGGTTGCCACGTCCTCCTCGAGCATGGGCGCGATGCCGGTCCACTCCGAGTCCCAGAAGCCAATCACGAACTCGTCGTCCGCCATGGTCAGCAGCAGCTCGGCCAGCGCCGCGCGCGGGAGGGTGACATCCGGGGCGGGCGCGGTCGTCACGGGGCGGGATCCCGGTTGGCCCGCGGGTCGTCTGCCGTGGACGGCTGCTCTTCGGCCCGCGCCTTGGCCGCCTCGAGCTTGTGCTTGATGATGTAGCCACCGGGCCGCTTGAAGGATCGGTCGAAGGGCGGCTTCAGCAGATCCGGGTCGTCCAGCTCGCTGATCCCGGCGCGGTCGACGATCCAGAGCCGGTTGCTCTCCTGGCGTCGCCCGTAGAACTCGCGCGCGTAGTGGAGCGCCAGCTCCTCGTCGGGGGCCCGCACGTTGCCCGAGTGAACCATGGGATCGCCCTCCGCCTCCTGGCGAAAGACCTCCCAGACCCGATCCCGGGACCCTGGCGTTTCGGGCGTGCTCACGGTCCGAAGCGTACCGCCTCGCGGCGCACGGCGCACCGTCAGGCGGCGGCGGGTGCGGCTCCCAGGATGGCGTCGCGCACCCACTGGGTGGCGTCGTGGTTGGCGCGGCGGAATGCCAGCCGCTCCTGGGAGCGGGGCCCATGTCCGGTCACCACGGATCGCAGCTCGTCCCAATCCGGCTCCGTGTAGTGCCAGCGTCCTTCCGCCTCGTCCCAGCGCAGGTTCGGATCCGGGACGGAGAGCCCAAGCTCCCGGATGCGCGGCACGTAGATGGAGAGGAATTCCTGCCGGAGCTGCTCGTTGCTCTTTGCCTTGATCTTCCAGATCAGGTCGTGGTCCTTCGCCGGATCGGTCGGGGGACCGTGCATCTGCATCAGCGGGCCCCACCAGCGGTCCAGCGCATCCTGGACCAGCGCACGCTGCGCATCGGTCCCGTTCATCATGGTCAGGACCACGTCGCGCCCGTGCATGATGTGGACGCTCTCCTCCCAGCAGATCTTCTTCATGGTGCGCGCGTACGGCGCGTAGGAGGAGTCCCGCAGCGCCTGCTGGCTGACGATGGCGGCCGCATCCACCAGCCAGGCGATGATGCCGACATCGGCCCACGATTCCGTCGGGTAGTGGAAGACGTTGTGGAACTTGGTCTTGCCGGCGAGCAGGTCCGCGAGCATCACCTCGCGGGGCTTGCCCAGGTCCTCTGCGACCCGGTAGAGCAGCTGTGCGTGACCGACCTCGTCCTGGACCTTGCTGGTGAGCGCGAGCTTGCGCTTCAGGGTTGGCGCGCGAAGGATCCATTCGCGTTCCGGGAGGACGCCCATCAGCTCGGAGTTGGCGTGCATCTCGACGAACTTCAGAATGGCGGCACGATAGTCGTCCGGCATCCAGTCGTCCGCTTCGACCCGACCGCCACTCGAGACGTGCGCGTAGAAAGCCTCGGCGCGGGCGGACTCATCGGTCGTCGCGGTCACGAATGCACCTCCTCGGGTCTCGCCCTAGGGTACCGCATGCCCCATGCGGGCGCGTCAGCGCGGAATGAGCTCCAGGGTGGTCGAGAGGACGGCATCGGCGACCATGGCGGGCGTCGCCGAGTCACCGGCGTACTTCTGCAGGAACCCGCGGCTGGCGGCGCCGATCCGATCCTCGTCGGTCGCGACCTGGGCCGTTGCGTCGATGCGCCGTCCGCTGACCTCCAGCACGACTGACGAGCGGGCGAGCGTCTCGCGGTACCAGCGGGCGGTGGGCCCCCGGTACGAGCGGATGAGCGCGCGGCCCCCATCGTCGACCACCACCCAGATGATGGTGCTGTGGACCCGGCCCGCTGCCGACGTGGTCTCGATCCGGATCTCGTCCGCGTCACGCAGCAGGGCCAGGGTCCCGGGTGGGAACTGGTCCGGCATCACCGAAGCGTACCAGCCGGGGAAACGGATGGCGGGCGCCGCAGGTGGCGGGCGCCGCGGGTGGACGCGGGCCGTCAGTCGTGCGGGGCGCGCTTGAGGGGACGATGCCAGCGCCCGTAGGCGCCCTCCGCCGGCTCCCCCAGCAGGACGCGGTCGCGCCCCGTGTCGATGACGGCGTTCAGCGGGACGTACAGGTCGACCGGGACCAGCCCGCCGCTGCGAACCAGCAGGTAATCGGCGAAGACGGCGTCCACGGTGCCCACCAGGCGCCCGTCGGCGCCGAAGACACGGGCGCCGGCCGAGATGGGTGGCACGGGGCGGACGTTCATGCTGGCGCTACCCTACCCGATCTCCCCTGGGGCGGCGGCGGAAGGTGCAGCCACGTCCAGCGCGGCGTGGCGCAGCTCCAGCCGCAGCGGGACCCGGCCGAAGGGCTCTCCGTCGAGGTGAACGCGTGTCTCGTCGTCGCCCTCGAGGGTGATGCTGCGCGCACGCTGGAACTCCACGGCCGGATGGCCGACGTGCGCCCCGTGGTACATGCCCGGAAGCTGACGGATCGCCTCCCGCCGCGAGATGTCCCCCACGATGCAGAGGTCCATCCAGCCGTCGGTGACCGTCGCGGAGGGGCAGATCTGCATCCCGCCCCCGTAGTACATCCCGTTGGCGAAGGCGACGAACAGGACCGTGCGCTCCAGCGTCACGTCTCCGAGCGGAGTCTCGAGGACCATGCGCAGTGCACGGTTGTGGAAGCGCTGGAGCTCCCACAGCGTCGACAGCAGGTAGCCGAGGCGACCGCGCTGCCACCATCTGCGCCGAAACATGGCGGCGGCCACCTGCGCGTCGAAGCCCGCACCGCCTGCGGCGCCGAAGTAGCGACGTTCGCCCGAGGGGCCGTCGCCGCGGATGGCGACCCCCACATCGATTCGCAGCAGGTCTGCGCCCAGGGCCACGGCCAGGGCCTCCTCGCCCCGGTGCGGCAGCCGCAGGGAGCGAGCCAGGTCGTTGCCGCTTCCTCCCGCGAGGATCCCCAGGCCGATGCCGGAGGCGGAGTCCATCAGGCCGTTGATGACCTCCTGGACCGTGCCGTCACCACCCACGGCGACGACCCGGTCATGCCCCTGCGCCGCGGCGTGGAGGGCAAGCTCCCGGGCGTGACCGGGCGCCTCCGTCTCGATGAGGCGGGCCGACGGCGCAGCGACCGCCAGATGGCGCAAAAGCCACGGCTCCAGGTGCAGGGCGCGGCCGTCCCCGGCCACCGGGTTCACGATCAGGAGCGGCGTGGATGCGATCGGCATGCTGCGGATTGTGCACGTTCAGCTGCACGCCGCGAACCGTGCGCAGGACGTAAGTACCCCCGGGTCCGGGTCGGATGTCCGCTAACACGCAGCCGGCTCAGCCGTTTCAGGGTGGTGAAGGACCCACGCAGAATGACCCGCCCTCAAGCAAGAGGACATGTACATCGCATGCATCGTCACCGTAGCCTCACCATTGTCGCCGCCATCGCATCGCTCGCCCTCACGGCGGGAATCGCGACCGCGCACGTGATGCCCACTGCGTCCGACCAGGGCCTCGCCACCGCCGGCGCTGCCTCAACCCGCAACGTGCCGATGGGAGTCGACGGCTCGTTCACCGACAGCACGCCGAGCCAGAACGGCGACACCACCAGTGCCCCGACGGACACGCACGGCTACACCGTCTCGCAGGCGGCACAGAACCCGACCCCGACGGATGTGAGCTGGGCCAACCACGGGGCCTACGTCAGCTCCATTGCCAAGGGCTGGGGCCAGCAGACCGCGGCCACCAACCGGAAGGCCGCATCGACCCCGGCCGATCCCTCGGCAGCCACCGACGGACCTTCGCACCGACCGTGATCTGAACCGCTGCCGCTCCTCGGGGCGGTGGCCGACCACGTGGAGACCGCCGCCGGGCAACCCGGCGGCGGTCCTGCTTGTCCGGCGCTCCTTCAGGAGACCTGCAGGCTGACCTGGTGGTAGCCGGTTGCCCCGTCGGGGGCCGGGTCGTGTGGCGTAGCGACCTGCAGGTTGCCGTCACCATCGGTCGCGCGCACGCGGAGGGTGTGGCGTCCTGCCGTCGCCTGCCATCGGTAGACCCATTGCACCCAGGTCGCGTCGGAGATGGCGGTGGCCAGGTCGGCGGCCTGCCAGGCGCCGTCGTCGACCTGGACCTCGACCTTGCTGATCCCGCGGTCCGGTGCCCACGCGACGCCCCCCACCGGGACGAGGCCGGCCTGCGGTGAGGAGCCGGAGCGCGGCGTGTCGATGCGCGAGGTGGTCTTGATGGGCCCCAGCTTCGACCAGCCCAGGGGCACCCAGTAGGCGTCGAACGCCTCGAGCGTGGTGAGCTCAATGTTCGTGAGCCACTTCGTGGCGGACACGTACCCGTACAGGCCGGGGACGATCAGGCGGGCCGGGAAGCCGTGCGCCGCCGGCAGCGGGTCCCCATTCATGGCGACCGCGATGAGCGCCTCGCGGTCCGATTCGGTGAGCCACGCGGTCGGGAAGCCGCAGGTCCAGCCGTCGACGGCCCGTCCCACGATCTGCGTGGCGTTCGCGTGAACGCCGGCCTGGTCCAGGACGTCGCGGAGGCGCACGCCTCGCCACAGCGCGTTGCCGACGAGGTTGCCGCCGACGTCGTTCGAGACGCACTGGATCGTCACGTACTGCTCGTAGAGCGGCATGGCGAGCAGATCGTCGTAGGTGAAGCTCAGCTCGTTGTTGACCATGCCGGTCACGGTCAGCTTCCAGGTCGAGGCGTCCACATGCGGCGTGATCAGCTTGGTATCGATGCGATAGAAGTCCTTGTTCGGCGTGACGAGCGGCGAGATGCCCGCGACGTCCAGCCCGGCGCCCGACGGGACGGGAGCCACGGTCGCGGCCGGGGCCGGCACATCGGCGATCGGCACCGCGGCGGCGTTCCGGTAGTTGATGAGGAGCCGCCCGACGGTTCCCCCGGCGACGGCGCCTGCGCCGAGGACCAGGCTTGTGCCGATGAATCGGCGGCGGGACCAGTCCGGCATCTCCGCCACGGGTTCGCGCCGGACTCCCTCCGCCGCACGCCGCAGCAGCAGCGCGAGCACTTGCCAGGCCAGGATGATGGCAATCGCGACGGAGCCGATCGCCAGGACAGGGTTCACCGGTGGGTTGGTCAGCGACGCCACCACCGCCACGACGCCCACCACCACGAAGCCACCAACCGCCACCCGGAACCGGATCGTGCTCGGACCCTCGTCGCCCCGTCCCGAACGCGCCAGGATTCCGAGCCCCGCGGAGAGGACCAGGGCCACGACGAGCACCGCCAGGGTCAGCACCAGCTTGTCGTTGGTCCCGAAGGTGTCGGCCACGATCTGCTTCGCCCCCGGCGGCTGCAGGGCGATCACCATCGAGCCGATGGCGTTCACGGGTGATGGGATGCCGTCGACCAGGCCGGCCAGCAGCTCGGCCAGCGCCAGGGCGGCGCCGCCGGCGATCAGCCCGGCGATGGCCCCGGCGAGACGTGACGGTCGATGCATGGAGCTCATTGAACCCCGTCCGTGTGACGGTCGTGTGAAAGCGCCGCGAAGGTGGGAACGTCCGGGGTATCGTCGAGGACGTGCCACCGTTGGTGTTCCTGGCTCCAGGGGCGTCCGGCTCCATTGCCGGGCTGCGCGGCCATCTTGAGGGTCTCGCCGCGCGCGGCGTGGATGCGCGGCCCGTCTCCCTTCCCCGTGGGCTGGCGCTGCGGGCGCTCCCGGCCTACCGGGCCGCGGTGGCGGACCGCGCGGCCGCGGTCATCGGTGGGCATTCGTTCGGTGGCCGCGTCGCCAGCCTGCTGGCGGCAGAGGAGCCGATGGCCGGGCTGCTGCTGCTCTCGTATCCGCTCCATCGGCCCGGTCGCCCGGAGCAGTGGCGGGAACGCACGGCGCATTGGGAGCGCATCCGGTGCCCCGTGCTGCTGCTTTCCGGGGAGTCCGACCCGTTTGCGCGCATCGGCCTGCTGCGGGAAGCGGTCGAACGGCTGGCGAATGCGGAGCTGGTGACCTACCCCGGGGTCCGCCACGGCCTGGCCCCGGTGCTCGATGCCGTGCTCGATCGGATCGCAGGATGGCTCCCCGGCGTCGTCCGCTGACCGACACCGTGGCCAGGGTGCGCCGCGAGGGTACGAGCCTCTACACTCCGGACGGATGACGATCCCGGGTTCGATCCCATGTCCGAGCTGTGGCAGGTCGGTCCCTGACCGGTACCGGCGTTGCGGCTACTGCGCCACGGTCCTGGACAGCGCCCGCGCCCCCGGAGAGATCCGCAGGACGGTCACCGTCGTCACCTCGGACCTCAAGGGATCCACCAGCCTTGGGGAGCGGCTCGACCCCGAGTCGCTGCGTGAGCTGCTCACCCGCTACTTCGACGAGATGCGCCTCGTCTTCGAGTCGTACGGGGGCACGATCGAGAAGATCATCGGCGATGCCATCGTGGCCGTCTTCGGCCTGCCCACCCGGCGGGACGACGACGCGCTTCGGGGCGTCGCGGCGGCGGCCGAGAGCCTCAGGACGCTGAGTGCGCTGAACGAGCAGTTCGAGCGCGCGTACGGGGTGGAGCTCGTGAACCGGACCGGCATTGCCAGCGGCGAGGTGGTCGTCGGCGAGGCCAGCGAGGGACAGCATGTGCTGACCGGCGACACGGTCAGGATGGCGACCGTGATGGAGCAGAATGCACCGCCGCAGGAAGTGCTCCTTGCAGCGTCGACCCACGAGATGGTCGCCGGCCATGTCGAGGTGGAGCGGCTGCCGGGCGTCGCCGTAAAGGGCGTCCCGGTTCCTGTCGATGGGTACCGCCTGATCTCCCTCTCGGGGGATGCCGAGCAGCGTCTGCGAGAGGGCGCAGCGCAGACAAACCCCGACGCGCGCGTGTGTGCCAACTGCGGCGAGGAGAACCTGCCGGACTTCGTCACCTGCGGCACGTGCGGCGGGGCGCTCGACCGTGCCGTGCCGGCGGCGGAGCGCCGCAAGACGGTCACCCTGGTCTTCGCCGATCCTCGTCCGATCACACCGTCCGGTGAGCGGCCGAGCCCCGAGGCCCTCCGCGCCGTGATGTCGCGGTACTTCGAAACCGTCCATCCCATCCTCGAGCGTCACGGGGGGACGGTCGAGAAGTTCATCGGCGACGCGATGATGGCCGTCTACGGCCTGCCGTTCCTGCACGAGGACGATGCGCTCCGCGCCACACGTGCGGCGCTCGACATGCAGGAGGCCCTGCCCGCTCTCAACGCTGCCCTCGAAGCGGAGTGGGGCGTCACGCTTGAGAACCACGTGGGCGTCAACACCGGTGAGGTGATCGCCGGGGATGCGTCGCTTGGTCAGCGCCTGGTGACCGGTGACGCCGTGAACACGGCGGCACGCCTCGAGCAGTCGGCCGGTGCGCGGGAGGTGCTCCTGGGTGATCTCACCTATCGGCTCGTCCGCGACGCGGTCACGGTCGAAGCGGTCGAGCCGCTGACCCTGAAGGGCAAGGCTGAGCCCGTGCCCGCCTATCGGTTGCTGAGCGTCGCCGCCGTGGACGAGGTGGTCCGCCGCCGTCAGGACGCGCCGATGGTCGGACGCGACGGAGAGATGGCGGGACTGACGCAGCTCTATGCCACCGCGGTGCAGGACCGAACGTGCCGGCTGGCAACCGTGGTCGGTGATGCGGGCGTCGGGAAGTCGCGCCTGATCGCGGAGTTCACGGCACGCAGCGCGGAGCGGGCCCGGGTGATCCGCGGCCGTTGCCTCCCCTACGGCGACGGCATCACCTTCTGGCCGCTGCGCGAGGCCGCGCGCGACGCGGCGGGGATCGGGGTCGACGAGGGCGCGGAATCGGCGCTGGCGAAGCTCAAGCAGGCCCTCGAAGCAGACGAGGTGGTCGATCGGCTGGCATCGGTCATGGGCCTCTCGGACACGCCGTATCCGGTCACGGAGATCTACTGGGGAGCGCGCAAGTTCCTCGAGCACCTCGCGCGCGATCGCCCCGTGCTGATGGTGATCGAGGACATCCACTGGGCGGAGTCCACGTTCCTCGAGCTCCTGCAGCACCTGGTGGAGACCGTCGAAGGTGCGTCGGTGCTCCTGCTGTGCACGAGCCGCAACGAGCTGCTCGATCGCGATCCGGAGTGGGGCCAGGGCAACGGTGCCCTGCGGCTGGTCCTGCGGCCGCTCACCGACGCCGATGCCGGCCAGGTGGTCGCCGGTCTCCTGGGTGGCACGGGCCTGCCGGAGGCGGTGCAGACCCGGATCGTTGACGCGTCGGCCGGAAACCCGCTGTTCGTGGAACAGCTGCTCTCGATGCTGATCGACGATGGCTCGCTGCGACAGACCGATGGGCGCTGGGAGCAGGTTCGCGACCTCACCGCTCTGACGGTCCCGCCCACCATCCAGGCGCTGCTCGCCGCTCGTCTCGACCTCCTGGCGCCACCGGAGCGCGGCGTCATCGAGCCGGCCTCGGTCATCGGCCAGACGTTCGCCCAGGCTGCCGTCATCGAGCTGGTGCCCCCGGAGCGATCCGCCGAGGTCGCGGACGGGTTGCAGACCATCGCACGTCGCGAGCTCATCACTGCGGCCCCCGGCAGCGCGGCCGAGGAGAAGGCGTACCGCTTCGCGCACATCCTGGTCCGAGATGCCGCCTACAACGGTCTCCTCAAGCGAGCGCGGGCCGATTTCCACGAGCGGTTCGTCGACTGGGCCGAGGAGCTCAACCGTCGGCAAGGTCGGGCCGGACACGAGTTCGAGGAGATTCACGGGTACCACCTGGAGCAGGCCTATCGGTACCTGACTGAGCTGGGCACGTTGGACGAGCATGCGCGGCGGGTCGGCATCCGCGCCTCCGAGAAGCTGTCGAGCGCCGGTCGCCGGGCGCAGGCGCGCGGAGACACGCCCGCCGCGGCGAGCCTGCTGCGCCGAGCGGCGGCCACCAGGGTGCTCGACGATCCGGGGCGCCTGGCGCTGCTTCCGGACCTGGGTGAGGCCCTGATGGAACTGGGCGAGTTCGCGGAGGCGGAGCGGGTGGTCAAGGAAGCCCACGGTGCCGCCCTGCGCATTGGCGACGAGCGCCTCGAAGCCGAGACGACCATCGTCAGACTGATCCTGGAGCTGTACTCCACCGAATCGGATGGTTGGACGGTCTCGGCGAACGCAGAGGTCGAGCGCATCATCCCGATCTTCGAGCGTTTCGGTGATCACGCAGGCCTTGCGTTGGCCTACCGCCTGGTCTACGCGATCAACGCCAATGCGGAGCGGTACGGCCCCGCCGCCGCCGCCGCGGAGCAGGTCATCAACCATGCGCGTCTTGCGGATGACCGGCGCCTCGAGTCGCGCGGGCTGCTTGGTTATGCGCAGGCCGCCGCACTGGGGCCTATGCCGATAGCGGACCTCCTCGTCCGCTACGACGAGTTGTCAGGGCAGGCGCGCGGAGACAGGCGCGCGGAGGGGCTCCTGAGCTCCACCTTCGCCATGCTGTATGCGATGCGCGGCGATTTCGATCAGGCGCGGGAAATGTACCGTCGAGGACGGGCGAACCTGGAGGAACTCGGGGCCGGCGTAGTCTCCTCGTCCGTCACCCTCATGGGCGCGGCTATCGAGATGCTTGCCGATCAGCCGTCGAACGCCGAGGCCGAGTTGCGGCCCGCCTACGAAGCGCTGGGCGAGCTGGGCGAGCAGTTCCTGCGATCGTCCGTGGCCGGCATGCTCGCAAAGGTCCTGTACGAGCAGGGCCGGCTGGATGACGCGCTTGCGATCAGCGAGAGCACCGAAGCGCTTGCCGCCCCGGAGGACGTTGATCCACAGGTCGCGTGGCGATCGGTTCGAGCAAAGATTCTGGCGCGACGCGGGCGCACCGATGAGGCGCTCCAGCTTGCGAATGCGGCGGTGGATCTATCGCGTGGGCCGGATGCACCGAGCACGCAGGCGTCCGCTCTGGCCGATCTCGCGGAGGTGCAGCGCGCGGCCGGCCTCGACTCTGAGGCTCAGGTGTCCCTCGCCCAGGCGCTCGCGCTGTACGAGGCGAAGGGCGACGAGGTGTCGGCAGGCAGGATCCGGGAGACGCAACGAAAAGGCGCCGGGGCCTGAAGCCTCGGCGCCTGTCCGTGATCCAGATGGACCGGAGCTACCAGCCCATCACTCTCCCGTTGTGGGTGAGCCAGATGTCGAGCTGCAGATTGTGATGGCCAACCCGCGTCGCCGTGAAGCACTGGGTCGTCGGGGTGCCACTGTCCGGGCATTCGGTGACGATGTTCTGATCTTGCAGACCGCCGTCCCACGTGTGGTAGATCCCGTGGACCTGGTTCGGGTTCACGCCGGGGCGGTACATGACGATGACCACGTGGATCAGGTGGTTCGCACCCCCGTCCACGCTCAGCTGCGAGGCCTCCCCGAAGAAGCTGGATGGGCAGATCGTGCTGCCGGTGATGCAGCCCGTGGGGAGATGGTCCTGGAGACTGGCCGGGAACAGGGTGTCGAAGACGGTGATCTGCGTCGACTGCTTGTTGCTGTTCCCCAGCGCCAGCCCGTTGTGGATCGTCTGCTGGTTGCCGTCCACCACGTATGTGCCGGCACTGTCGGAGTTGGGACCGGCCAGGGTGATCGTGTAGGGGACCGACCAGGCGTCGCCGTGTGACTGGTTCTTGCCCTTCTGGTCCGTCACGTAGCCCGTGGTCGCGAACTCGAAATCGACATTCCAGTCCGAAGCGGGGGCACTTGGGGCGGTGAGGGCTACGGTGACCGTCACCGTCTCACCCACGCGCAGCTGGCCGAAGTCGCACTTCAGCTGGCCGGTCTGGGTGCACTCGCCCTGGGTCGTGTGCACGGTGTAGACCGACGCGGCGCTCGTCTCGACCAGGTAGAGCTGGGCGATGTTGCTGGTGTTCCAGTCAGGATTGGTCGCGGTGACCTGAAATGCACCCAGCGAGCCATTGGAGACCACGTCGGGCGACAGGTTGGTGCCGTCCACCAGCAACGGTGCCGGCGATGCAACGGCGATGCTGGCGATGGTTGCCAGTGGTGAGGGCAATGGCAAGCCCAAGGGCTCCAAGGAGGCGGGAGGTGCGGTGATGCATGAATTCCTCTCAGCGTTAGCTCGAGTCCGGGTGTGTCTCACCGGTGGCACAACGGGGGCCGCTCGGACGTTCAGGGGAGTCTATTCGATTTGACGTGCCATAGGTACTACCTGATGGGGGCCAAAAGTACCAGACCTTCGGGACGACCTGTGGTGCCCGGAGGCACCACAGGGGTCCGGCGTGGCCGCACGCAGGGCCGGGATGCTGGGCAGCGCGTCGTCTGTTGCCCGCGCAGGAGGCGAGGTGAGGGCCCACGCGCGGGCCGCCGGGTCTGCCATGATCCCGCCTGACCCGACCCCAGGAATCCCGGAGGACATCCACACACCCATGGTGCAGCAAGCGGCACGCGCGACGGACGCCGCCTGATGGGCTGGCTGGCGGGAGGCGCCCAGTCGGCAGCGGGCGTGCTGCTGATCGCCGTGGTGCTGTGGGACATCTTCCAGACGGTGGTCCTCCCCCGGCCGGCCCACACCCAGGTGCGGCTCGCGCGAAACCTGGTCCGGCTCACCTGGCCCCTATGGCGCCGCCGCGCCATCCGCAAGGTCACCAACGCCGACCAGGAGAGGATCCTGGGCTCGTACGCACCCGCCGTGGTGCTGCTGCTGCTCGTCACCTGGATCGGCCTCATGATCGTGGGCTTCGGCCTGATCCTGTACGCGATCCGCTCCGAGCTGGTCCCGATGCCGGACTTCGGGAGCGCGCTCTACTTCGCCGGCGAGTCCGTGCTGACCATCGGCTTCGGGGACATCAGCGCGACGGACGGCCTCTCGCGCGTCGTTGCGGTGGTGGGAGGCGGGCTTGGGCTGGGCGTCCTGGCCCTGGGTATCACGTACCTCTTCAGCCTGTATGCCTCGTTCCAGCGCCGGGAGATCCTCGTGGTGCGCCTGGAGCCCCGTGCCGGCGCACCTCCGTCGGGCGTGGCCATGCTGGAAACCTACGGGTCCGCCGACATGCGCGGCGGCCTGGCGGCCTTCTTCCTCGAGTGGGAGGCGTGGGCCGCGGAGGTCCTCGACACCCACGTGGCCTACCCGATCCTCCCCTACTTCCGCTCCTCGCACGACAATGCCTCGTGGGTCTCGGCGCTTGGCGCGGTCCTGGACGCATCGGCTCTGGTCCTGACCTGCGTCGACGACGGGCCCACGGGGGAGGCCACGATGGTGCAGCGAGTCGGCGGCCACCTGGTGGAGGACCTCGCGAGCTCCTTTGGGTGGGGCCAGGTGCCGGTGGCGCTGGTCGAGCGCACCGAGTTTGACGAGGCCCGCGTCCGGCTGGCCGCAGCGGGGTGGCCGCTCCGCGACGCCGATGCCGGCTGGGACCGCTTCGTGATGCTTCGGTCCGGCTACGCCGCCCGTCTGAACGAGATGGCGCTGTACTGGGTCACTCCGCCGGCGCTGTGGATCGGTGACCGCGGGGCGGTCCGGCACCTCCCGGCGCCCCCCGCCTGACGCTTCGCCGCGGCGCTGGCTTGCTGGACGAACCGTCCGACCGCCCACGGGCATCCCCGGCGGGGCTCCGCGGTCACACGGCTTGCTGAACGAACCGTCCGACCGCCCAGGGGCATCCCCGGCGGGGCTCCGCGGTCACAGGGCTTGCTGAACGAACCATCCGAGCCGATGGAGTGCCGAGCCGATGGAGTCGGGGCATGCCCTCGCGTGGGGGCATGCCCCGGCGGCGCTGCCCTAGGCCTCGATGCGCCGGATAAGGCGGAACCGCTCGGCGACGATGAGCGTGTCGTCGGTCACGTGCCATTCCGGATCCCCGAGCCACGCGCGCGTCTCGTCGGCATAGCCGTGCCAGAACCGCTCGTGCGCCTCGCGCCAGTCCGCCACCGACTCGAAGCCCTCGCCCTCGTCGCGCGCGAACGCTTCGTCCACGTCGCCGGCTCGGATGACCCGCGCCTCGATCATCTCGATGATCGCCACCGGCTTGAGATCCGAGTCGATGACCACCTGTCGATCGCCCGGCTGCGCGATCGCGTCGCCTTCCCGCTCGTAGTCGCTCAACAGGCCGGAGGTGGCGGTCTTCTCGCCGCGCAGGATGGCGGCGATCAGCTCCTCGCGGAGCGGCCCGGGGAACGCGAACTCCGCCACGGGGAGCCCGGCAATCTCGCGCGGCGCCTGACGGTCAGCTCCGCTCATGGTCCGATTGTCGCCGATGGCGCCTCCGCCACCAGTTCACGCGCACGGTCGATGGTGGCCAGCGCGGCATCGCGCTCCCGGCGCCCCAGCCCGCACGAGGTGGCGACGTCCACGCGCCTTCCCACCAGCGACTCGATGAGGGCCAGGGTCTCCTGCTGCTCCTCGAGCGGGCGTGCCTCGTGGACGAAGCCGGCGATGAACCGGGTGCGCGTCGGCAGCCGCAGCCCGCGCAGCGGGCGGTAGAAGCGCGTGCCGGCGGCGGTGCTCGGCGGGGGCGGCGGAAGGACGGCGGCAGCAAAGGGCGCGTGCACGAACTCCAGCGAGCGTCCGTCCGGCCACGCTCGCGCGATGGCATTGGCCAGCTGCACCAGGGGCGTCACGTCCTTCAGGTTGGCCAGGGCCCGGTGGTTCATGTCGCCCACGCACAGGTGGATGCCGAACCGCGTCCCCTGCGGGGATAGCTCCGCCAGGCGCGCGACGCCGCGGGCCAGCCAGCTGGCGATGAGAGGTTGCAGCGGCCCCGGGAAGCGTGCCACGAAGACGAGCTCGGCCGGAATCTCGAGCTGGAAGACCACGTCCGGGCGGCCGGATGCGTCGCGGCCCGCCAGCGACACGATCCGCGCGATCTCCCCCACCGTTGCCTTGGTGAACGGCCGGCGGTGACGGAACGGGCCGGTGGGTCCGAACGTGAAGAGCGCCATATCGAAGTCGCCGGGAATCCCCACCTGGAAGGCAAGGTCCCCTGCGCCCGGAACACCGGCCGTCACGGCTGTCTCGCGTCGCCGGGCGAACGCCGGGTACGTCGCCTCGAAGGGCGCCACGTGCTGCAGGTTCAGCGAGTCGGCGCTCAGCTCATGGCCGCGACGAACGCGGAAGACAGGCGTTCGGTCGTAGTCGGACCAGTCGCCCTCGCGGGCGATCTCGAGGTCGGGATGAGCGCGCAGTGCCTCGACGATGTGGATGATCCAGTTCCGCCGCTCGCCGGTCTCGCCGTCGGGGACGGTGTGCAGATGCCCGCCCAGGCGGTCCAGGGCGATGTCGATCGCCTCGTCGGCATCGGCGAAGGGGGTGCTGCCCACGAGGTGGGCTGCTCGGGTGGCCATGGTGGTGCCTCCATCGGTCTGTCGCAGGGGAAGTGAAACGCGGCAGCGCGGCGCTCCGCCGCGGATGGAGGTGGACCGATGTCGGTCTAGGAACCCTCAGCCTCCGCTAGCGGGGCCGCCCGGGCATCGCCATGGTTGACCAGTGGGGGTTCCAGCGCGTCATGGTGCGGCGCAGCGTAGCACGCGTGTCGAGCGCGCTCAGGCAGCCCTGCCATGCGCCCCGTCGCGCACCGGTAACCGGGGCGTCATAGCCCCGTCACAACGCTGCGGCACCCTCGGCGCACCACACAAGCACGAGGACCCCCGCGATGAAGACGAACTCGCGCAGCGCCCTGCGCGTCCTGGGTGCGCTGGCCCTGCCTGTCGCCATTGCCCTTGCCGCCTGCCAGCCCGCCGGCGGCGGGGCGACCACCTCCCCCACGGAGGTGATGATGGACCACTCGGCCTCGCCGTCCGAAGCCATGATGGAATCGGCTTCGCCGACCGAAGCCATGATGGAATCGGCCTCTCCCTCCGAGGCGATGATGGACCACTCAGCCTCGCCATCCGAGGCCATGATGGAAGAGTCCGCGTCACCGTCGTGAGGAATCGAGCAGCCGTCACGGAGTAGCTGCCGCCCATGGGCGTCGTCCTTGCTTTCGCCTTCATCGCCGGGGTCCTGACCATCCTGTCGCCCTGCACGCTGCCCGTCGTGCCGCTCCTGCTCGGCAGCGCCAGCGCCGGCGGCCGGCGTCGGGTGGCGGGGCTGATCCTTGGCTTCGCGGCGATGTTCGTGGCGGTGACGGTCCTCCTGGCCTCCACCCTTGCGGCCGCCGGCCTCACCACGGATCGGCTTCGCCTGGCGAGCGCCCTGCTCCTCGGCGCGTTCGGGGCGGTGCTCCTGGTTCCCGCACTGGGTCGTTGGCTCGAGGCCCGCACCGCGAGCCTGACCCGGATGGGGGCATCGCTGGTGGGAGCCGCATCGCCCGGGGGAACGAACCGCTCCGGGTTTGGGGGCGGGGTCGTCCTGGGCGCCGCCATCGGTCTGATCTGGGCTCCCTGCGTGGGTCCCATCATGGCCGGGGTGATCGCCGTGGCGGTGACCACCGGCCCGTCGCTGCAGGCGCTGGCCATTGCGCTCGCCTACGTCGCGGGTGCGGCGGTGCCGCTGGCCATGGTGGCTGGAGCCGGTCGCGCTGCGGTCGCGAGCCTGGGACGGCCGGAGCGTCGGGCTCGCCTTCAGCGGATCTTTGGCGGGGCCATGGTCGTGGTCGCGCTGGTCGTCGCCAGCGGGCTCGACGTCCCGCTCCAGACCTCGGTGAGCAACCTGCTGCCGGCGGGATGGGGCACCGCGCTGCTCTCGGTCGAGCAGCAACCCGCCGTGCAGGACCAGCTGGGGCAGATGGGAACGAAGGCCGGTGTTGCGGTGACGCCCATGACTGACGCGGACGGAAATCCCCTCCCGGCGCCCGTGGCGTCGACACTGCCGGCATCGGTGCCGCTGCAGGACCTGGGTCCCGCGCCGGAGCTGACCGGGATCACGGACTGGATCAACTCCGACCCGGTGACCCTCGCCTCGCTGCGCGGCAAGGTTGTGCTGGTGCAGTTCTGGACCTTCGCCTGCATCAACTGCATTCACGTCCAGCCCTACGTGAAGGCCTGGTATGACCGATACGCCTCCGACGGCTTCGTTGTCATAGGCGTGCACACGCCCGAGCTGAGCTTCGAGCGGGAGATCGCCAACGTGCGCAAGGCGGTGGCCGATGACGGGGTCACCTTCCCCGTAGCCTTCGACCCCCGGTACGCGACCTGGAACGCCTACCACAACACCTACTGGCCGGCGCTGTACTTCGTCGACAGGCAGGGGCAGATCCGTCACACCCACTGGGGCGAGGGGGACTACGCCGGCTCCGAGCAGGTGATCCGCGAGCTGCTGGCTGCCCCCGCCTGAGCTCCGCGGCCCGCATGCCTACCGGGCTGCGTCCGCCACCGTGGCCTAGTCGCCTCGCTTCGAAACGAGGATGAAGGTGTTCATCTCTCCCTTCCCCTTGACGTGGATGCCGCCGCGGGGTTCGCACAGGTAGCGATCCCGAATCAGCTCGCAGGTTGCCTGGCTCACCTGGATCGACCCCGGGACGCCCTCTGATTCCATGCGGCTGGCGGTGTTGACGACGTCACCCCACAGGTCGTAGGCGAACTTGTGGGTGCCCACGATCCCGGCAACGACCGGTCCGGAGTTGATGCCGATCCGCAGGCTGATCCTGTGTCCGGCGAACGTGGTGGTCTGCACGCAGTCACGGATCCGCAGCGCCAGGTCGGCAATGGCGTCCGCATGGTCGGGCCGCTCCCGCGGCACGCCCGCCGCGACCATGTAGGCGTCTCCGATTGTCTTGATCTTCTCCAGCCCAAGCTCGTTCACGAGGCCGTCGAAGGTCGTGAACACCGCGTTCAGCAGCCCCACCAGCTCGGGCGGCGACATCTCGGCCGACATCGGCGTGAAGTCGACCACGTCGGCGAACAGCACGGAGGCCGCGACGTAGTCGTCGGCGATCATGGTCTGGCTGGCTTTGAGCCTCCCGGCGATCTCGTCGGGGAGGATGTTGTGGAGGAGGCCGTCGGACTCGGCCTGCAACCGATCCCGCTGGCGCACGAAGTACGCCATTGCCGCGAACACGAAGGCAGCCACGCCAAATACGGTGAACGCGAGGTCGCCCGCGGTTGTCTCCACCACGTAGATCGGCGGGATCACGCCGGGAAGGACCACCGCCAGGGTGAGGGTGAGCAGGAAGGCCACGAACCATGCGAACGCGGCCCAGGTGTCGAGGACGATCAGGGCGCCGACCACCGCGATCAGCCCGAACAGGATCACCAGCGCCGACGGAACCAGCCCGCCCACGACGAGGGTCGCCGCGAGGACCTCCGCGAGCAGGAAGAACAGCCCTGCGTTGACGATCCACGTGAACCAGCCGGGCCGGATTCGCAGTGCGCTGAGCCCGACAAGGCCGACCAGCACAGCCCCTACGTCAACAACCCCCGCCCACGGTGTACCCCCGGCGAACTCCCCGGCGGCGAACGGGACCCGTGCCAGCACACCAAAGAAGAAGTACCCGACGACGATCTGCCGCTTCCCTCGGTGGACGTCGGTCTCACCCGGATAGGCGCCGAATGACCTGACGAAACGCCAGATGCGTCCGAGGGGCCGCAGAACAACCATCGCGCGACGATACTCGACTCGTCCGGCACAAGCGGTCCCGCTCGACGTCCCTTGACCGTGGGTCTACGATCTCCCTTGTCAACCAAACGTTCGTTTGGGATCCGTGCCGGAGAACCGCGATCCGACGATGACCGCCATCACCCGTCCCCGCGAGACTGAGCTGTGGGCCGCCGCCACCCGCCTCTTCCGGCAGCGCGGCTACCACGCGACCTCGATGCAGGACCTGGCCGAGGCGCTGGGCATGAACCGCGGGAGCCTCTACCACTACATCAACTCGAAGGACGACCTGCTCTGGTCGATCCTGGACCGCACCTTCGACCTCCTCGAGGAGCAGGTGGTCCGGCTGCTGCAGGGTGACGGTCCCCCGCTGGGTCGCCTGACGGACGCGATCCACGCCCACCTGCGCGTGGCGGCAGATCACGCTGACGAGATGAGCCTGATCCAGATCGAGCTTCGCTCGCTGGACCCAGAGCGTCGTACCCAGCTGATCGAGCGACGCGACGCGTACGAGGCGGCCTGGCGCCGAGCGATCGCCGCGGCGGTGGCCAGCGGCGCCATTCGGGAGGTTGACGTGCGCCTGGCGGGTATCGGCATCCTCTCGGTCTGCAACTGGTTCACCCAGTGGTACCGGCCGGGCGGCGAGCTGGGTGTCGACCAGATCGCCGATGCCTTCGTGGCCCTTTTCCTCGACGGCCTGACGCCACGAGGAGGTGGCGCGTGAGCCAAATTCCTCGCCTCGGACGCGTGACCGTCCTGGGCGCCGGGACCATGGGTGCCCAGATTGCGGCGCTGCTGGCCGGGAACGGCGTCCGCGTGAGCCTCCTCGATCTCGACGCCGAAGTCGCCCGCCGTGGCCTGGACCGCGCCGCGAAGCTGCGCCCGACCCCGTTCTACCTCCCGACCGACCGGAGGAACATCCAGACCGATGACTTCGACGGTTTGGCCGCGGCCGTCGCGGACGCGGACTGGATCGTGGAGGCCATCGTTGAGCAGCTTCAGCCCAAGCGCGACCTGCTGGCGCTGATCGAGGAGGCGATCGCGGGTCGCGAGCGGCCGCCAATCGTCTCGACCAACACGAGTGGGATCTCGATCCGCGCCCTGCTGGACGGGCGGGGCGACGCGTTCCGCCGGCGGTTCCTGGGAACGCACTTCTTCAACCCGCCGCGCTACACGCGCCTGCTGGAGCTGATCCCCGTCGAGGAGACGGACCCGGCGGTGGTCACGCAGCTCGCGGAGATCGGCTCCCGGCTGCTCGGAAAGGGCACGGTCATCGCCCGCGACACGCCCGCGTTCATCGCCAACCGCCTCGGCGTGCACGGCCTGATGGTGAGCCTGCGCGTGGCGCAGCAGCTGGGCCTGGGCCCGGACGAGGTGGACGAGCTGACGGGCACCCTCATTGGGCGGCCCAAGAGCGCGACCTTCCGCACCCTTGACCTGGTGGGGATTGACGTCGCCGTGGCGGTCGCCGACCACTGCCACGCGGACCTGCCGGACGATCCTCGCCGCGAGGATTTCGCGGTGCCGCCGCTCCTGCGCTCGCTGGTGGAGCGGGGTGCCCTGGGTGAGAAGACGGGTGCCGGCTTCTTCCGCAAGGACGGTCGCGAGATCCTGGCCCTGGACTTCGCCACCGGCGACTATCGGCCCAGGCGTCGGGTGCAGTCGGGTGCTGTGGCGATGGCACGCAACGAACAGGATCTGCCGCGCCGGATGGCAATGCTCCTGGCCGCGCAGGACACCGCGGGCGAGTTCCTGCGGCGGACATTCAGCGCGGCCATGGGCTACGCGGTGGCCACCGGGCCGCAGATCGCCGAGGATGCGCGGAGCGTCGATGACGCGATGCGCTGGGGCTTCGGCTGGGAGCTGGGGCCGCTGCAGCTGCTGGATGCCCTGGGCCCGGAGACGCGCACGCTGCTGCTCGGGGAAGCCGCCGCCGGCCCACCGGCGTACTACGCGAACGGCTCGGGGTGGAGCTTCACGGCAGGAGCGCTTCGGCCCATGACGCCGCGCCCGGGAGCGCTGGACCTGACTGCAGCGCGTGCCAGCGCGGCGGCGACCGGACTGCCGACAGCGGCGTCCGCCTCGGTCGTCGAGCTGCCGGACGGGATCCTGGGCCTCGAGCTCCACGGCAAGCTGAACATCATGGGCCCCGAGACGATCAGCATGGTGCGCAGGGCCATCGAACTCGCGGTCGACCGGTACGACGGCCTGGTGATCGGCACCAGGGCACCGGACTTCAGCGCGGGCGCCAACCTGGCCCTGATGCTCATCGAGGCGGAAGAGGGCGAGTGGGACGAGCTGGATCGCGCGATCCGCGCCTTCCAGGCCGCCACCACGGCCATCCGCCATTCCCCCATCCCGGTCGTCGTCGCTCCGCGGGGGCGAACCCTGGGCGGCGGGGCGGAGATGGTGCTCGCCGCGGACCGGGCGCAGGCGCTGCTGGAGACCTATATCGGCCTGGTGGAGGTGGGCGTGGGGCTCATCCCGGCCGGTGGCGGCTCCACGGCCATGGCGCGCCGCGCCGCCGAGCGACTGCCGGAGGGCGCCCGGGCCGACCTCTTCCCTGTCTTCCAGCACGTCTTCACCGGCATCGCCACCGCCCGGGTGGCCATGGGCGCGCCGGATGCACGCGAGTACCTCCTCCTCCGCGACTGTGACCCGTTCACCGCGGACCCCGATCGCCAATGGGCCGATGCCGCGCGCACCGCCCGCGACCTGGCCGCCAACGGCTACCGCGCCCCGGGCGAGACACGGATCGCGGTGCTCGGCCGGCGTGGCATCGCCGCGGCCGAATCGCTCACCTACAACCAGCTGGTGGCACGCCAGATGAGCGAGCACGACCGGCTGATCACCCTCGAGCTCGCCCGGGTCATGAGCGGGGGCGACGTCGCCGAGGGGACGCAGGTCAGCGAGGAGTACCTGCTGGGCCTGGAGCGCCAGGCGTTCCTGCGCCTGCTGGGTGAACGCCTCACCCGCGACCGGATCCGCCACACCCTCAAGACCGGCAAGCCGCTGCGCAACTGAAGAGGAATGAACCATGCGTGACGCCGTCATCGTCTCCGCCGCCCGGACCGCGGTCGGCAAGGCGCCGCGCGGCACGCTGCGCGAAACGCCGCCCGAGGAGCTCGCCATGGCCGCCATCCGGGCCATGCTGGAGCGGGCCCCCGGCTTCGATCCGGCCGAGGTGGAGGACCTGGTCCTGGGCTGCGCCATGCCGGAGGGCGCCCAGGGTCTCAACATCGCCCGCCAGGTGGCACTGGGCGCCGGCCTGCCGATCAGCGCCAGCGCCATGACCATCAACCGTTTCTGCGCATCCGGCCTGCAGGCGTTGGCGCTCGCCACCCAGGCAGTGCAGGCCGGGGTACACGACGTGGTGGTCGCCGGAGGCATGGAGTCGATGAGCTTCGTGCCCATGATCGGCCATCGGTTCACGCCGGATCCGCTCCTCACCGACACGCGCCCGGAGGTCTACCTGTCGATGGGGCTCACCGCCGAGAACGTCTCGGAGCGCTTCGGGGTGACCCGCGAGGACCAGGACGCCTGGGGGCTTCGCTCGCACCTGCGTGCCTCGGCCGCCCAGCGCGAGGGGCGCTTCACTGACGAGATCACGCCGGTCAGTGCCCACCTCACGGATGTGGATGCCCATGGGCGGCCCGCCGCTCGAGACGTCTCGTTCGACGCTGACGAGGGGATTCGCCATGACTCCGATGCGGCCAAGATGGCGGCCCTGCGCCCGGTCTTCGCCACCGGCGGCACCGTGACTGCCGGCAACTCGAGCCAGATGAGCGACGGTGCGGCCGCACTGCTGGTGATGACCGGCGAACGGGCTGCGGCCCTGGGCCTCGAGCCGCTCGGACGCCTGGTGAGCTTCGCAACCGCGGGCGTGGACCCCGCGATCATGGGCATCGGCCCCGTGGACGCCGTCCCGAAGGCACTCCGCAAGGCGGGCCTGACCCTGGACGACATCGCGGTCACCGAGCTGAACGAGGCATTCGCCGCGCAGGTCGTGGCCGTGGTCCGCGAGCTGGGGCTCGACGAGGAGACGACGAACGTCAACGGCGGTGCCATCGCCATGGGCCACCCGCTGGGCGCCACCGGGGCCAAGCTGACCGTGCAGGTTCTCTCCGAGCTGGCCCGCCGCGACGCGACGTACGGCCTGGTGACGATGTGCGTCGGCGGCGGGCAGGGCGCCGCGGGGGTGATCGAATGGCTCGGCGGTCGGCAGCCCGCGCGCGTGGCGGCATCGGCTTCGGGAGAAAAGGAGGCGGCGGCATGACCACCGAGACACGGACGACCCCGGCCGTCGCGAAGGGCGGCACCTTCATGACCGGCCCCGCGCCGGCCGGCAGCGTCTTCACCCCGGAGCAGCTCTCGGAGGAGCACCGGGCGATCCGCGAGGCGGTGGGCGCCTTCGTCGAGAAGGAGGTCGTCCCCCGCCGTGACGCGGTGGAGGGGAAGGGCGGCAAGGACTACGCCGCACACCGGGCGCTCCTGGAGCGGCTGGGCCGTGACGGGTTCCTCGGCATCGACGTACCGGAGGCGTACGGGGGTGCCGGGCTGGACCGCATCAGCTCCCTGGTGGTCAACGAGGCCATGGCCGGTGCCGGGTCGTTCGCGGTCACGTATGCGGCGCACACCGGCATCGGCACCCTGCCGACGGTCTTCTTCGGCACCGACGAGCAGAAGCAGCGCTTCCTTCCCGGGCTGGCGGACGGCAGCCTGGTGGGCGCCTATGCCCTCACCGAGCCGGGCGCCGGGTCGGACGCCATGGGGATCCGCACCCGGGCCACGCGCCAGCCGGATGGGACGTGGCGCCTGGATGGTACGAAGCAGTTCATCACCAATGCCGCCTTCGCCGACCTCTTCACCGTCTACGCCAAGATCGACGGGGAGGCGTTCAGCGCGTTCCTCGTCGAGCGCGACACGCCGGGGCTGAGCATCGGGCCGGAGGAGGAGAAGATGGGCCTCCACGGCGCCTCGACCTGCCCCGTCACGCTGGACGGGGTGATCGTGCCGGCCGAGAACCTGCTCGGCGAGCCCGGGAAGGGTCACCGGGTCGCCTTCAACGTGCTGAACGTGGGTCGCTTCAAGCTGGGAGCAGCCTGCCTTGGCGGGATGCGCCCGGCGCTGGCGGTCGCCACCCAGTACGCGAAGGACCGATCCGCGTTTGGGCGCAAGCTGGCGTCCTTCCCGCTCATCGGCGCCAAGCTGGCCGGGATCGCGGCGCGCACCTACGCGGTCGAATCATCGGTGTACCGCATCGCCGGCCTCCTGGAGGCAAGCCTGGCGGCCGCCGAGGACGCCTCCTCGCCGGATGCCGTTCGCACCGCGCTCGAGGAGTACGCGGTGGAGTGCAGCATCGCCAAGGTCCTCGCCAGCGAGGAGCTGGGGTTCGTGGTGGACGAGGTGGTCCAGATCCACGGCGGCTACGGCTATATCGAGGAGTATCCCGCGGCGGGCTTCTACCGCGACGCGCGCATCCACCGCATCTGGGAAGGCACCAGCGAGATCAACCGGCTCCTCATCCCGGGGACGCTGCTCAAGCGGGCGGTGACCGGCCGCCTGGATCTGCTGGGTCCGGCGAGCCGATCCTCGGACCTGCTCATGGGCGGGGAGCTGCCGTCGTTCGATGGCCCGTTCGCGGACGAGGAGGCGGCGGTCGCCGCCACGCGCACGGTCACGCTGCTCCTGGCAGGAGCAGCGGTGCAGCGCCACGCGACCGCCCTCGAGGCGGAGCAGGAGCTGCTGGCCGGCCTGGCGGACCTGGCGATAGACCTGTTTGCCATGGAGAGCGTCGTGGAACGCGCGCATCAGGCGGCACGGGACGGACTTGCGTCCGCCTCGCTCCACGCAGACCTTGCCCGGTTGACCGTTGCCGAGCGCCTGGGAGCGGTGGAGCGGCGGGCGAAGGCACTTGCGGCATCGGTGGCGACCGGGGATGAGGCGCGAACCCTGGTGGCCGGCATCCGTCGCATCCTGCGCGCGGATCCGGTGGACGCCATCGCCATCGGCCGGCGGATCGCCGCGGCGGTGGTGGAGCGCGGAGGGTATCCGGTCTAGCGACCGAGGACACCATGACTGCCAGCCCACCTGCCATGCGACCAGCCTCGGATGATCGGCCCTGGCTGGCCCACTACGAGCCCGGCGTCCCGGCGGAGATCCAGGTCCCAGAGCTGACCGTGGACGGGCTGCTGCGCCGGGCCGGCGCGGAACACCCGGATCGGACGGCGCTCATCTTCTTCGGGGCGCGCACCAGCTATCGCCAGCTGGATGCCGCGGTGGACCGCTTCGCCCACGTGCTGCGCGGTATGGGCGTCGAGCACGGTGACCGCGTCAGCCTGCACCTGCCGACCTCGCCGGCCTTCGTGATCGCGTTCATGGGCGCGTTGCGCGCCGGCGCCGTGGTGGTGGCCATGTCGCCGCTCTACGTCGAGCGCGAGCTGGGGATCCTGTTCGAGGAGACCCGGCCCAGCATCGCCATCACCCTCGACGCCCTTGCCCCGCGTCTCCGGCGTCTCCACGGGGATGCCGGCGTGCCGGACCGGATGATCGTGACGGGGATCCAGGACTCGCTCCCGATTCCCCTGCGCTGGCTCTACCCCATCAAGGCACGGCGTGACGGCACCTGGCATCCGCAGCCGCACACCCCGGAGACGCCAAACCTGTTCCGCCTGCTGCGCGAGGCGCCGCCGACGCCCTTCGAATCGGCGGCCGTGCCCGACGATCTGGCCCTCCTCCAGCCCACCGGCGGCACGACCGGGACCCCCAAGGCCGCCATGCTCACCCACCGCAACCTCGTGGCGAATGCGGAGCAGGTTGCGGTCTGGTTCCCGGGCGCGGAGGAGTTCCCGGTGGTCCTGGCCCCGCTCCCGTTCTTCCACATCTACGGGCTGACCGTGGACCTGAACTACGCGATGCTGGCTGCCGGGACCCTGATCCTGCTCCCCCGCTTCGACCCCCACCAGGTCTTCGCGGCAATCGTCAAGCACCGTCCCAGCCTCTTTCCCGGTGCGCCGATCATGTACCAGACGCTCGCCAACCATCCCGACGCCGGCAAGTACGACCTGCGTTCCATCCGTGCCTGCATCAGCGGCGCCGCGCCGCTTGCCCCCGAGGTGCAGAACGGCTTCGAAGCCGCGACGGGCGGCCGCGTCGTGGAGGGCTATGGCCTGACCGAGGCATCGCCGGTCACGCACTGCAACCCGGTGATGGGCGACCGACGCAACGGCACCATCGGCCTGCCCTTCCCGGGCACCGATGCGCGGGTCGTGGATCCGGCCTCCGGGACGCCGCTCGCGATTGGGGAGGTCGGAGAGCTGGAGGTCCGTGGGCCGCAGGTCATGGCCGGCTACTGGGAGCGCCCGGAGGAGACCGCGGCGGCCCTTCGCAACGGGTGGCTGTGCACCGGCGACATGGCGCGCATGTCGCCCGACGGGTACTTCACCATCGTCGACCGCAAGAAGGACCTGGTCATCGTGGGTGGCATGAACGTCTACCCGCGCGAGGTGGAGGAGGTGCTGCTGGCCCACCCCGCGGTCCGGGAGGCGGCGGTCATTGGTGTGCCCGAGGAACGCCACGGCGAGGTGCCCAGGGCGTTCGTGGTCCTCAAACCCGGAGCGACGGTCACACCCGAGGAGCTCGTGCAGCACTGCGAGGCCAACCTGGCCCGCTTCAAGGTGCCGCGGACCATCGAGTTTCGTCCGGAGCTCCCCAAGACCATGATCGGCAAGGTCCTGCGGCGCGACCTGCGAACGGAGGCCGATGCGGAGGCCGATGCGGAAGCGGACCGCGACGGAGGACGCTAGGCGCCATCGGCCCTCTTGAGTGCGGATGCCATGATGTTGGCCACCACCAAGGAGGAAGGGATCAATGGCCGAGCATCCGAACGCAGCCCTCGTCCGCCAGCTCATGGGCGCCATGAACGACGGCGACAACGACACCGTCGCGGCGCTGATGGCACCGGACATCGAATGGCACGAGATCGGTGGCACCGAACCGGTTCGCGGAGCCCAGGCCCTGGCTGCGAGGTACGCAGCCGAAGTCGCGGACTTCACCATCACGACGAGCCTGCATGACGTGGTGGCCAACGACGACCACGTCGTCGCCCTGGTCAACGCAGAGGTGGATCGCAACGGGAAGCATCTGTCGTACCGAACCGCGGAGATCCTCCACGTGAAGGATGGGAAGGTCACGGCCCGCTGGGCCTTCTCGGACGACACCGCCGCGATCGTCGACTTCTTCGCCTGATCGGCGACCCCTCGTCGCCGCATCCTTCTCGGGGCTTCGGCCCGAGCCGACGAACCACCGGGGGAGGGCCAGCGAATGCGGCCCTCCTTCCACGGACCGCCCGCCCATCTGACCAACGCGCGGAGGATGTGTGCAATTGCGGTACTTCGTCGGCCATTTCGCGCCCCTACGGACAACCGCAGCCGCGCGAGGGCGGGTATCCTTCAGCAGCTGTCCCGCTCCGGTAACCCGCCCTTCGCTTCTCGTCAGGGAGAGTCGCGTTGCGCTGCACCCGCTGTGACACCGAGAATGATTCGGCACGCAAGTTCTGCAAGGAGTGCGCCGCACCGCTGGCTGCGAGCTGCCCCAATTGCGGCGCAGCGAATGAACCAGACGCCAAGTTCTGCGGCGAGTGTGCGACTCCGCTCACCGGGCTGGCTCCGGCCACGGCTGCGGGAGGCACGGCAGGCTCGTCCCCGGTCGGTACACGCGCCCCATCGGCGACCGCTCCCATCCACGAGGCTGAGCGCCGCCTGGTCACCGTCCTCTTCGCGGACCTGGTGGGCTTCACGCCGTTCGCAGAGGAACGCGACGCGGAAGACGTCCGCGACACACTGACCCGCTATTTCGACGTGGCGCGCGAGACCATCGAGCGGTACGGCGGGACGGTTGAGAAGTTCATAGGCGACGCGGTGATGGCCGTCTGGGGCGCCCCCACCGCCCAGGAGGACGACGCGGAGCGCGCGGTTCGGGCAGGCCTGGACCTGGTCGGCGCGGTCCGCGTCCTGGGTCCGGAGATCATGGCCCGGGTGGGCATCCTCACCGGCGAGGTGGCGGTCACCATCGGCGCCACGAACCAGGGCATGGTCGCCGGCGACATCGTGAACACCGCGGCTCGCCTGCAGAGCATCGCCGAGCCGGGCACCGTGATCGTGGGTGAGTCCACGCGTAACGCCGCGGATGCCGCGATCGCGTTCGAGCCGGTCGGCGAGGCGACGCTCAAGGGGAAGTCCAGCCCTGTCCCGGCCTTCCGCGCCCTGCGGGTTGTGGCCGAGCGTGGCGGTCGCAACCGCCAGGGCGGTCTCGAGGCGCCCTTCGTTGGACGCGACGAGGAGCTGCGCACACTCAAAGACGCCTTCGGGGCCGTCCAGCGAGAGCGGAAGCCGCGGCTGGTGAGCGTCGTGGGTCCGGCCGGCATCGGCAAGAGCCGGCTTGCGTGGGAGTTCGAGAAGTACCTCGACGGCGTCGTGGACCCGGTCTGGTGGCAGCTCGGACGGAGCCCATCGTACGGAGACGGGATCACCTTCTGGGCGCTGGGCGAAATGGTTCGGGCGCGCGCCAACCTCGCAGAGAACGACGAGGAGGGGACGACGCGCGCCCGCGTGGCCGAGATGCTCGCGCGCCATTCACCGGACGAGGCTGAGCGGCGCTGGCTGGAGCCCGCCATCCTGACCCTGCTGGGCATCGGTGGAGACAACGGCGCATCCCAGCAGCTGTTCGCCGCCTGGCGCACCTTCTTCGAACGGCTGGCGGCGTCAGGCACCGTGGTCATGGTCTTCGAGGACCTGCAATGGGCCGACCCAGGGACCGTCGAATTCATCGACCACCTCCTCGAGTGGTCTCGTGATCAGCGCATCCTCATCGTCACCCTGGCACGTCCCGAGCTCATCGATCGGGTCCCAACCTGGGGCGCCGGCAAGCGCCAGTTCGTCTCGGTGTACCTCGAACCGCTGCCCGAGGCCGCCATGCGCGAACTGCTCGACGGACTGGTTCCGGGGCTCCCGGACCGTGCCGCGCGCACGATCGTGGCTCGCGCGGGCGGCATGCCGCTTTATGCGGTCGAGATGGTGCGCATGCTCGTCTCCGAGGGACGCCTGGTCGAGACGGATGGCAGATACGCGCCAACCGGCGACCTCACCGAGCTGTCGGTGCCCGACTCGCTCACGGCGCTCATCGGCTCGCGTCTCGACGCGCTCGAGCCGGCCGATCGCGCGCTAGCTCAGGACGCGTCGGTGCTGGGGCAGACCTTCAGTGTCGAGGCGCTGGCGGCGGTGGCCGGGATGCAGTCCGCAGATCTCGATTCGCGCCTGGGAACCCTGGTCCATCGCGAGCTGCTGGTCCTGCGTGCGGATCCCCGGACGCCCGATCACGGGCAGTACGCCTTCGTCCAGGCACTGGTGCGGGAGGTCGCCTACAACACCCTCGCCCGCAAGGATCGCAAGACGCGGCACCTCGCGGCGGCGCGGTACTTCGAATCGCTATCCACCGATGAGCTGGCGGGCGCCCTCGCAGGGCAGTACATCGCCGCGTACGAGAACGCCGCCGAGGGGGCGGAGGCCGATGCCCTCGCCTCGCAGGCCAGGATCGCCCTGAAGGCAGCTGCGGATCGCGCCGTGGCGCTGGGTTCCCCCGACCAGGCCACCAGCTTCCTGCGGCAGGCCCTGAGCGTGACCCGCGATCCCTCGGAAGAGGCTGAGCTATCGATGGAGGCCGGCATCGCCGCCTCGAACGCCGGTCGCCACGAGCCGGCCGTGGATTACCTGCGGCGGGCGGTCACCCTCCTGGAGTCGTTGGATGATCGCGCCATGCTGGCGCGGGCCACCGGGGAGCTGGGGCACGTCTTGACCAACGGCCGCGAGATGGAGGACGCGGTGGCTGCCCTGGAGCACGCCGCCGCCGCCTTCGCCGATCTGCCGGCCGACATCGGTACGGTCCGGATCAACACCGAGCTCGCGCGAGCCTATCTGCTCACCAGCCGGATGGAGGCGGCCGCCGACGTCGGCGATCGCGCTGCGACGCTCGCTGAGCGCGCCAATCTGCCCGCGCTGATTGCCGACGCGCTCGTCACCAAGGGCAGCGCCCTGGCCGCGCTTGGACGTTCCGCCGAGGGGCTCATCCTGATTCGTGGTGCTGGAGACCTGGCCGAATCGGTCGAGGCCTGGCCCACGGTCCTCCGCGCGCGAACCAACGCAAGCGCTTCCCTTGCGCTGGAGGACCCTCGGGCGAACCTCGAGTACTCGCTGGCAGGCCTCGCCCTCGCGCGCCGGCTCGGCTATCGCGGCATGGAGCAGGTGCTCTTGCAGAACGCGGCCTGGTCCGCCAGGATGATCGGCGACTGGGACTTCATACGCCGCGAGGCGGAGTACGCCCTGGGCCTGGACCTCGACGACACTGATCGTCTTCAGGTGCTGGTCAACGTGATCGCGCTCAGAATCGAGAGCGGTGACGAGGATCCGGCACTCGAAGCCGAATTTGAGGCGCTCGTGAGTCCCGTGGCCGATTCGGAGGCCCAACCCTTCCGCCTGGACCTCGAGCAGACGCGCCACATGGCAGCGGGACGCTTCGCTGATGCTGCCCGCACGACGCGGGCTCTTGCCGAGACGTCCCCGCTCAATGCGGCGGATGCCCTCACAGTCGCCTGCCGTGCCTCCCTGCTCGCCCATGACCTGGAGCAGGCTTCCGCAGACCTGGCGGCCCTGCGCGCTCTGGGAACCCACGGACGCGCCTTTGACATCAGCCGTGCCGGTCTGGAGGCGGGAGTCGCTGCGCTGGAGGGGCGCGCGGTGGACGCCCTCGCCGGGCATCGCGAGGTCCTGCGCGGCCTCCACGAGCTGGGGGTCGACTTCGAGATCGCGCTGGTCGGTCTCCAGTGTGCCGCGCTCATGGATCCGTCCATCCCGGAGATGGCTGCGGCAATCGACGAAGCGCGCGCGATCTTCACGCGCATCGGCGCCGCGCCGTTCCTGGTCCTCCTCGACCGCGCCCTCGCGAAGAACGCCGCCACCCCAGCGGCCGGGTCGGCCAACCGGTCCCCCGGCAGCCGCCCGACCGTCTTGGAGACGGGCAGGACACCGGCCGGCTGACCGCGTCCCGGCACCCTCAGCAAGGCAGCCGCCGCTCGATGGATAATCGAGCCATGGCTATCTCCGACACCGAACCTGGCAATGGGGACAACAGCACGCCCTCCGAGACTCCCTGGATCCAGACCCTGGGCGGCGGCGCGCTCGACCCGCTCGTCCAGCCGCAATGCTCGCTCGAGGTCCAGCTGCGCCGGGTCACCGGGTCCCTGGTGGGACGAGCGAGTGAGCTCAGCGCAATCACCAAGGAGATCAAGGAGGCCACCGGGCGTTTCTCGGCCCTGACCCTCGAAGGTGAGCCCGGTGTCGGGAAGACACGTCTGCTGTTGGCCGCGGCCGATATGGCGGCCAGCTCCGGCTTCACCGTGATCGCGGTCACTGCCGACGAGGAGATCCGCGGTCCGTTCCTCCTGGCGCAGAGCATCTTCGCGTCAGCCTCGCTGCGGGACGCCATCGCCGGCACGCCGGCCGAGGAAGCGGTCCAGCGCGTCGTCGAAGCCATCTCCGGACGGAGCGAGCCGGGGCTCGAGGCGCTGGGCGCCGATTCCAAGGTGCTGCGCGCCTTCGACCTGGCGGGCATGGCGCTGGGCACCGCGGCACAGCAGCAGCCGCTGGCCCTCCTGATCGACGATGCGCAGTGGGCGGATGACGACACCCTCCGTCTCCTTCGCTACGTCGTCCGCGCCGACGCGAACCGACCGATCTTCCTGCTGCTCACCATTCGCCCCAACGAGTTCGCGACGGTCACCGAGGCGGTGAACTTCGTGGCGGACATGGAGCGCATGGGCCTGGTGCAGCGCATGCGACCTGGCCGGTTCAGCCAGCTGGAGAGCGGCGAGCTGGCGCGGCAGGTGCTGGGCGGCAGCATCGACCCGGCGTCGGTGGCCGCCATCCACAGCCAGTCGGAGGGCGTGCCGTTCATCATCGAGGAGCTGGTTCGCACCTACCGCGAAGCCGGGATGATCCAGCAGATCGACGGCGCCTGGACCCTGGGCCGCAACGCGGCGAAGCTCGTGCCCTCCGCTGTCAGGACGCTCATCTCGCGACGCGCCGCACGGCTTCCGGACGAAACCCGTTCGATCCTGTCCGATGCGGCCGTGCTGGGGCGCAGCTTCAGCCTCCGCGACCTGCGCGAGATCCGTTCACGCCTGGACAACGAGGCGCCCGCGCCGGGCGCGCTGGCCGATGCCCTGACCCCCGCGACCGACGCCGGCCTCCTGCATCGCCATCCGGAGGGTGCGCCAGCCGACTACACCTTCACCCACGAGCAGGTCCGTGAATTCGCGATGACCGAGCTGTCACAGGCTCGCCGTCGTGCGGTGCATCGGACGATCGTGGATCTGCTTCTGGAAGCGGGAGAGCCAACGCCCGCCGCGCTTCCGCTCATCGCCCACCACGCCCTGGCCGGCGGCGATACCGAACGCGCGGCGCGCCTCTCCATCGATGCCGCCCACGCAGCGCTGCAGGCCAACGCCCCCGAGGAAGCGCTGCGCCTCGTGGAGCAGGCCCTCCCCAACGTGGCCACCTCCCAGGATCGCCGCCAGCTGCTCGTCGCCCGCGATGACGCGTACGCCAGCCTGCGCAACCCGGTCGATCGGCTCGAGGGGCTCGCGGAGCTGGCGGCACTGGCAGAGGCCATGGGCGACCCCAGCCTGGAGCTCGACGTCCAGCTGCGGCGCGCAGCCGCGCTGCGGCTGGCGCATGACGAGGAGGGCGCCGCGGACCTTGCCCGCCGCGTCCAGGCCCGGGCAATTGAGCATGGCGACGCTCGCGCCGAGCTGCGCGCGGACCTGGAGCTGGGGCAGGCGCTCATGCACAGTGCCCTGGGTGAGTCGTTCGGCGCATCGGGCGTCGAGGTCGACCTCGACGCCGCGGAGGCAACCTACCGAGCGGCCGTTGCACTCGCCGAGCGCCTTGGCGACCAGCGGAGCCTGGCGGGTTCTCTCCGGGAGCTGGGCATGATCCTGCTCACACGTGTACGGGGCTGGTTCGTGACCCAGGTCCAGTCGGGCGAGGTTTTCGCCCTCAGCCAGCGCGTCCTGGCCGGCGAGGCCGTGGATGCCGTGTTGGCCACCACGGTGATCGCCCCCACGGTCGGCGAAGCCAAGGCCTCGCTTGAGCGCGCGCTGGGCATCTACGAGGAGCTGGGCGATCGGAGCGGCGTGATGTCGACCGTGATCGCCATGGCCTACGTCAACTACGCGCCCACCATCCACCTCAGCTCCTCGGCCCGCCACCTCGAGGAGATCCGGCGCGTCACGTCCCGCCTCTCGGCGCTGGTCACCGAGAGCGAGCGATCCCGGCAGGAGCTGCAGATGCTGTACGGGGTCCACGTGTTCGCGCGAGCCAAGGTGGTCCCCGACCTCATGATCGCGCGGGGCGTGGAGGCACACCGCCTGGCACGCATCCTGGGCGACCGATCCATCGAGTTTCTGGCCGCCGGCGGCGTTGCGCTCAGCCACCTGGAGATGGGCGAGCTGGCGCAAGGCGAGGAATGGGTCGGTCGTGCCGCGACGGCGGTCGCCGCCTCCCCCACGCCGTTCCGGGCGCGACAGCTCGCGACGTGGCGTGGGTTGTGCAGCGCCGCGTCGGGCGACGGCGCCGGGCTGCGCGAGCATTTCGGGCAGGCGGTGAAGATGGCAACCGACGTGGGCAGGCCTGCAGCCCGCTGCGAAGTCCTCTCGCAGCTGGCACTGGTCGCAGCCCGTCTGGGTGCATCCATCGACGACACGGAGCTCCTGGACCTCGCAGAGCGTTCAGCCCGTGAGTCGCTGGAGCTCGCCGGCCTGCTGCCAGGGCATGCACCCTGGGGGGCTCGCTCCCATGCGGCCCTTGCTGCCGTGGCCCTCGCGCGTGGCGAGGCGGGCCGTGCAGCGGAAGCCGGCGGCGCAGCCATCCACGCCCTCCAGGAGGCGCTCCAGGAGGACGTGAACCTCGAGATCCTGCTGCCCGCGGCGCGTGCCATCTTTGCCGGTGGTCCACCTGAGGCCCAGGGAATGGCGCGCTGGTGGCTGCAGCTGAAGCTCTCGGGCATCGTGCAGGGCGTCGTCGATGACGAGATGCGCGTTCGGTGGATGCGAGGTCCGGTTGGCCGCGAGCTTGCTGAGCTGGCCGGACCCATGGACGAGCCGGCAACGGCGCCGGCCGGGAAGAGCGCAGACAAGGCCGACACGTTGGACGCGGCCGACCGGCAGCTGCTCCATCTCCTGACCCAGGGCAGCACCAACCGCGAGATCGCCGAGGAGCTCTCCCTGGACGAGAACGAGGTGTCGCAGCGCCTCGCCAGGCTGCTGGCCACCATCGGTGCCTCCACGCGTGCCCAGGCGACCTCGCTCGCCTTCCGCAGCGTGCCAGCCTGATGAGCCACGACTGATGCTCCGAGCGCGCGTCGACCGGCACAAGTGCATCGGTGCCGGCAACTGCATCACCATTGCGCCCACCGCGTTCGACTGGCTGAAGGGAGACTTCGGCAAGGCCGATGTGGTGGGTCCCGGCAGTGTCGAGGAGGAGCTCCTGCGCGCCGCCGCGGATGCCTGCCCGACCGCGGCGATCATCATCGAGGACGTGGAGGAGCTGCTGCCGTGGCAGTTGCGTGGGAAAGCGGGGCCGTCGCGCCGGGTCCTCAAGACCTTCATGTTCACCGACATCGTGGGCTCCACCAACCTGGTGGAAGCGCTGGGCGACGAGGCCTGGGAGACACTCCTGCGCTGGCACGACAACACCCTGCGCGAGGTCTTCGCGGCCCACCAGGGCGAGGAGGTCTCCTCCACCGGTGACGGGTTCTTCGTGGGCTTCGACTCCCCGGACCTGGCGCTCGCGACGGCCATCGCCATCCAGCAGCGGCTGGCGGAGCACCGAGCCAAGAACGGGTTCGCCCCGCAGGTCCGGATCGGGATCCACGTTTCGGATGCCACGCAGGCCGGTGGCTCGTTCAGCGGAAAAGGTGTTCACGAGGCGGCGCGCATCGCCGCCCTGGCAACCGGCGGCGAGATCCTGGCCAGCGTGGCGACCGTGGTGGAGAGCGCCATCCCGACCTCCGCCCCACGCAGCGTGATGCTCAAGGGCCTTTCAGAGCCGATGGACGTCGTCGCCGTGGAGTGGCGATAGCCCGCTTCCGGGTGCCGGGGCTTCAGTGGACCATGACCTCCTCGGAGCCACCGCATCCAACGCACCGGATCTGCCTCGTCAGCCGCAGGGTGAACGGGCGAGCCGGGAGCCACGACCGGCGCACGGCCACGAGGAAGCTGTGCGGATTCGCGTCCGCGGTGCAGCTATGCGGCCCGATCACGAGCTGCTGCTGGTCTGCGATCCGCCCATAGACCAGGTCACCGTCGCGGCCGAGGCCGTCGAAGCGCACCCACGGGCACGAGCCGCTCACTGTCGTGGTCAGCAGCACGACGGCCTCCCGATCCCAGTCCACTGGCCCCAGGTCGTTCAGCCCGTACAGCCGCTCGTCGATGGCCAGGGCTCGCTCGTCATCGATGAACTCGACGCTGTAGGGCGTCCCCCAGCTTCCCGAGCCCAGCAGCCGCCAGCCGTCGCCCGAGGAGGCCTGGTGCACGGCGGGCGGCACCCAGAGGCTGGTCCCGGTGATCTGAAGCCAGGCGGCTCCGGCCACGACCAGGATGGCGAGCGCCAGGCCGATTGCGCCAAGACGTCGTCCCATTCCCCCGCTCCAGCATTCGTTCGTCGAAGACAGTACGGCGCGCTGATTGGCCGCGTTCACGCAATAGGGCCCCTTGACGTTGACGTTACGTCAGGGTGCATAGTCCAACCCATGGACGAAACGCGGCGGCGGCAGGGCTCCACGTCGGCGCTGTCGCTCGCCTGGCCGGCATCACGGTGCGGACCCTGCACCACTACGACCAGATCGGTCTGCTGAGGCCGGGTGGCCGGACGCCGGCCGGCTATCGGCGCTACACCCATGCCGACCTCGAGCGCCTGCAGCAGATCCTGTTCTACCGCGAGCTCGGGTTCACGCTGGACGAGATCGGCTCGCTGATGGCCGAGACCGATGGTGGCACCACCCCGTCCGACCATCTCCGGCGGCAGCATGCCCTGCTGCTGGACCGGATCACGCGACTGAAGCGGATGGCCACGGCCGTCGAAAAGGCACTGGAGGCACGAACCATGGGAATCTCACTCACGCCGGAGGAGCGCCTGGAGGTGTTCGGCGACTTCGACCCGGACGAGCACGCCGCCGAGGTGGAGGAGCGCTGGGGCGACACGGACGCGTACCGCGAGTCGCGGCGACGCGCGGCGCGCTACACCAAGGCGGACTGGACGCGGATCCGCGACGAGATGAACGCCATCACCCGGCGCGCGGCGGATGCACTAGGCCGCCGGACTGCCGGCCAATTCGGCCGAGGCGATGGACGCCGTGGAGGCGCATCGGCAGCAGATCTCGCGGGACTTCTACGAGTGCTCATACGAGATGCACCGGGGGCTGGCAGAGATGTACATCGCCGATCCGCGGTTCACGGGCAACTACGAGAAGGTCGCGCAGGGGCTGGCGCAGTACGTCCACGACGCGATCCTCGCCAACGCTGCCCGCAACGGAACGCGTGAGTGAGGAGGCGCCGGGGCGGACCGCAGGGTCCGGCGCTACGCTTGTCCACGTGACTCACGAGTACACCGTCCTGACCGGAGGTCGGGTCGTCACGGGGGTGCGGGCTGGTGACGCCACGGCCATTGCCTGGGCGGGCGAAACGGTGCTGGCCATCGGTGCCGATGCGGAGGTGCGCGCCATCTCCCGGGGCGACTCGCACTTCGTGGACCTGGACGGCGCCACCGTGATCCCGCTCGCCCCGGGTGCGGAGCCTGCGTGGCCCACGGATGCCACGCTCGAGGTGGGCGGCCCGGCGGACCTGGCGGTTCTCGACAGTGATCCGCAAGAGGGTCCCCTGTCGGCGAGAGCGGTGATCCGCGCCGGCCGGGTCACAGCCGGCTCGCTCCCCGGCGCGCCCGACGGCGGGTAGACGACCGCGACGGCCGAGACCGAGCCGGCCGGCCGGCCTTTCCCCTCCGCGGTCAGCACCCGGGTGCTGACAGTGTTCGTTTCGCGAACCTTGCGACCGTTGGGCGACCACACGCGCCGGCCTCCGGGGGCCATCGGGTTCGTTCAACGAGCCACACGACCGCCGAAGCCGGTCCTGACCCGGCCGGGCACGCTCCCGTCGGTCACAGCGCTCGTTACGCGAACACTGCTGCGCGCGGGAGCCGCGCGCGGGAGCCGCGAACGGCATGCAGCATCGTGCGCCAACCAGGGGGAGGGAGCACAATACGGCGCACGTTCGCCGTGGGGGCGGGCGACACAAGGTGAGGGATCCCCCAGTCCGTGACGTCCCGCGACCAGGCGAACAGACGCGCGAAGAAGCGACCCGCGCCCGCCGAGGCAGCCTCGGCTGAGCTTGTGGCTGCTCGCGCCCGCATCGCGGAGCTCGAGGCCCGCGATGCCACCCATCAGCGCACCGCGCAGGTCCAGGCCGCGCTCTACCGCATTGCGGAGACTGCTGCCGCGGCACAGGACCTCCCGTCGTTCTATACGGCGATCCACGAGATCGTGGGCAGCATCATGTACGCGGAGAACTTCTACATCGCGCTCTACGACGCGGAGCGCGAACGGATGAACTACCCGTACTACGTCGATGCGGTCGACACGGACAGCCCCGACCCCAAGGCATGGACGCCGATCGGCACGGGGCTCGGCCACGGTGTCACGGGCTACGCACTTCGCCTTGGCGAGCCGCTTTTCGTGGATCACGACCTCTTCCAGCGGCTGCTCGAGGCCGGGGAAGTCGAGGTGGTCGGCCCAGTGGACCCCGAGAGCCAATGGCTTGGTGCTCCATTGCGGACAGAGCGTCAGTCCCTGGGCATCCTGGTCGTGCAGAGCTACACCGCCGAACATCGGTACACCAAGGCGGACCTGGACCTCCTCGTGTTCGTCGCCCAGCACGTCGCCTCAGCGCTGAGCCGCGCACGCGCCATCGAGGAGACCCGCGCGCGGAACGCGGAGCTGGCAATCGTCAACGAGGTGGGCCAGGCGCTCGCGAAGCAGCTCGACTTCGGCGCGATCATCGACCTGGTGGGCGACCGGATCCGCGCCATCTTCGGCGTGGACACCGGCAACATCGGCCTCTACAACGAGGTGACGAACACCATCGAACTCCCCTATTCCATGGATCAGGGCGAGCGGCTGGAGCCGCATTCGCGACCGTTCGGCCCCGGCCTCCTGTCGGAGGTCATCACCACAAGGGCTCCCATGCGCCTCAACACGAACGCAGAGGCCGTTGCGCACGGCGCGTACGTGTACGGATCCGACGACGCAGAATCCTGGCTCGGGGTACCCATCCTCGCCGGTGACCGCGTTCTGGGCGCCATAGGCCTGGAGCGGATGACCCAATACGCCTTCAGCGAGTCGGACGAGCGCCTGCTCTCCACCCTCACCGCCAGCATAGGCGTGGCGCTCGAGAATGCCCGCCTCTTCGACGAGACCAAGCGCCTGCTCGCCGAGACCGATCAGCGCGCCGCGCAGCTGGCGGTCATCAACGAGATCGGCGCGGCGCTGGCGAAGCAGCTCGACTTCCAGGCCATCATCGACCTGGTTGGGGAGCGGCTCTCGGGGCTGCTTGGCCCGCGAAGCATATCCATCGGCCTGTACGACCGTGCGACTCAGCTGATCACCTTCCCGTTCGACCTCGACCAGGGAGAGCGCCTGCATCCGACGGCTGTGCCCGCCGGCCAGGGTATCTCGTGGCAGGTCATCTCGTCGGGGAAGCCCCTGCGCTTTGGCACGACTGCGGCCCAGATGGAAGCCGGCGGCCTGGTTCCGACCTACGAGGAGCCAATGGGCGATCTCCCCCTCGACGAGTCGTGGCTGGGCGTCCCCGTATTCGCCGGCGACGAGGCTATTGGTGTCGTGGTATTCAGCGAACCCCGACAGAATGCCTTCAGCGCTGCCGATGAACGTCTCGTGGCCACGGTCGCCTCGAGCATGGGCGTTGCGCTGGAGAACGCGCGGCTTTTCGACGAGACCAAGCGTCTCCTTGCCGAGACCGATGAGCGTGCCGCCGAGCTGGTCATCATCAACAAGATTGGACTGGCGCTGGCGCAGCAGCTCGACTTCCAGGCCATCGTCGATCTGGTGGGCGACCAGCTGCGCGCGATTCTCCACGCAGAGGACATGTTTATTGCGCTCCTCGACTCGGCGAGGGAAAGCATCAGCTTCCCCTACCTCATCCAGGCGGGAGAGCGGCGTGTCACGCCGGGGCTCGAGGTCGGAGAGGGGCTCACGTCGCGGGTGCTCGATGCACGCAAGCCGCTCAGGTTCGGGACCATGGACGAGCAGATCCCGTTCAACCCGTCGTTCGCGCCCGGTATTGACGTGCACGAGTCATGGCTGGGCGTACCGATCCTGGCTGGGTCCGACGCCATCGGCGTGGTGAACGTCAGCAGCCATAAGCCCAACGTGTACACGGAAGCCGATGAGCGACTGGTCGCGACCATCGCCGCCAGCATGGGCGTGGCGCTGGAGAACGCCAGGCTCTTCGACGAAACGAGGCGCCTCCTCGCCGAGACCGAGGCGCGCGCCGGCGAGCTGGCCATCATCAACGAGATCGGTGCAACCCTTGCCAAACAGCTCGACTTCCAGGCGATCATCGAGCTCGTCGGGGATCGGGTCGGCAGGATTCTCGGCAACCCGGACGTCGCCATCCGAATCTACGAGCCCGAAGCGAACCGCGTCGCAACGCCCTACGCGGTGGAGAATGGCAAGCGCTATGACGAGGAGACTTTTGCGCTCGGAGAGGGCCTGACATCGCGGATCATCCAGACCAGGGCGTCGCTCCGTGTCGGCAGCGCGGATGATCAGCTGGCGCTCGGCGGACTGATCACGGGCGATGTGTCCACGCCCATGAAGCAGTCCTTCCTGGGCGTCCCCATCCCCGCGGGCGACCGGGTGCTCGGCGTCCTCTCGGTCGTCGCGGAACCTCCTGATGCCTTCACCGAGGCCGACGAGCGGCTGCTCTCCACCCTCGCCGCCAGCATGGGCGTGGCGCTCGAGAACGCGCGTCTCTTCAGCGAGACCAAGCGCCTGCTCGCCGAGACCGACGAGCGCGCCGCCGAGCTCGGGATCATCAACAGCGTCCAGCAGGGGCTCGCGGCGAACCTGGAGATGGACGCCATGTACGACCTGGTGGGCGACAAGATCCAGGACATCTTCGACGCACAGGTCGTGGACATCGCCATCGTGGACCGCGACGCCCGGCAGATTCGCTTCCCGTATGTCATCGAGCGTGGTGCGCGATTCCCCAACTCGACCATGGCGCTCATTGGCCCGCGGAAGCACGTGGTCGAGACCGGCGAACCGCTGGTCCTCAACGACGATCTGGCGAACCGCGTGCGGGAATTCGGCCAGTCCACCGTCGTGCAGGGTGAAATGCCAAAGTCGGCCGTATACGCGCCCCTCATGAGTGGCGGCGAGGCACGCGGCGTCATCTCGCTCCAGAACCTGGACCGGGAGCAGGGGTTCTCGGACTCGGACGTTCGCCTGCTGATGACGCTGGCCAGCAGCCTCGCCGTGGCCCTGGAGAACGCCCGCCTCTTCGACGAGACGAGGCGCCTGCTGGCGGAGGCGGATCGGCGCGCCGCGGAGCTGGCCATCGTGAATGACGTTCAGCGCGGACTGGCGGCCCAGCTTGATCCCCAGGCCATGTACGAGCTCGTGGGCGAGCGAGCCAGCGATGTCTTCGACACCCAGGTCGTGGACATTGCCGTCTTCAACGCCGAAGCCGGGACCATGGCTTTCCCGTTCTCCATCGAGCGCGGAAAACGTTTCCCGGATGATGAGCGGCCCATCATGGGGTTCCGCAAGCACATCCTGGAGACCCGCCAGCCCATCCTCATCACCGAGAACCTGCGCGCGGAGGCCACGAAGTACGGGCAGGCGGCGCAGATCAAGGGGGAGCCCGCGCTCTCGGCGATCTTCGTGCCGCTCATCGTGGGCGACGAGGCCGCAGGCGTGATCTCTCTCCAGAACCTCGATCGCGAGCATGCCTTCACCGAGCACGACCTCTCGCTCCTTACCACCCTGGCCGCCAGCCTCAGCGTGGCGCTGCGCACCGGGCGCCTGATCGACGAGACGCGCAAGCGCGTCACCGAGCTCGCGACCATCAACAGCGTGGGTGAGGCACTCACCGCCCAGACCGAGATCACTCCCCTGCTCTCCGTGGTCGGCGCGAAGCTGCAGGACGCGTTCGAGGCCGATATTGCCTACATCGCACTCCTGGACGAGCAATCGGGCATGATCCGGTTCCCCTACTACGTCGAGAACGGTGTGCACGAGCCGCAGAACGCTCTGCCCATGGGCGAGGGCATCACCTCGCGCATCATCGACGGCCGCGAAACCATCCTGGCCAACCGCGACGCCGAGCTCGAGCACATCCCCACGGTCGGCACGCCGGCCCGCTCCTTCCTGGGGGTGCCCATCCTCGCCGGGGAGCGCGCCATCGGCGTTATCAGCGTCCAGTCCACAACCCGGGAGAACCGCTTCGGCGAGACCGATGCCCGCCTGCTGGCGACCATTGCCGCCAACATCGGCGTCGCGGTCCAGAACGCCCGGCTCTACGACGAGACCCGGCAGCGCGCGGACCAGATGGCGACCCTCGCAGACGTTGGACGCGAGATCTCCGCCACCCTTGAGCGACGCGCGGTGCTGGAGATGATCGTGCAGCGCGCGCGGACGGTGCTGGAGGCGGATTCGAGCGTCATCTACCTCGCGGGCGAGGATCCCGACGTCTTCCACGCCGAGGTCGCGCTGGGAGAGCTGGCGGACACCGTGCAGACCTTCCCGCTCCAGCGGGGCGCGGGGATCCTGGGAGACGTCATCGTCACCGGCCGTGCCGAGATGGTGAACGACGCGGCGGGCGACCCGCGGGCTGTCGTCATTCCGGGGACGGAGGAGGACGAGGAGGATCGCCTGATGGGCGCTCCTCTCATCGTTCGCGGCGAGGTTGGCGGCATCCTCGCCGTGTGGCGTGGCAGCGCGCAGCCGCTGTTCACCACCCTGGACCTGGACTTCCTTATTGGGCTTTCGCAGCAGGCGGCCATCGCCGTGCAGAACGCCCGGCTCTTCGAGGACGCCCGCGAGGCCCGTCAGGCGGCGGAGCAGGCAAACGAGGCGAAGAGCTCGTTCCTGGCGGCCATGAGCCACGAGATCCGGACCCCGCTCAACGCGGTGATCGGGATGAGCGGGCTGCTCATCGACACCCCGCTCGACGAGGAGCAGCGCGACTACGCGGAGACCATCCGTACCTCCGGCGACGCTCTGCTGACCATCATCAACGACGTCCTGGACTTCTCGAAGATCGAGGCCGGGCGCGTTGAGTTGGAGGCGCACCCGTTCGTCCTTCGCGAGGCGGTGGAGGCGTCCCTGGACATCCTTGCCCCGACCGCCGCCAAGAAGGGCCTGGAGCTGGTCTACGCCATCGACGAGGATCTGCCCGTGGTGCTGGTGGGTGACGGTGGCCGCCTGCGCCAGGTGGTGCTCAACCTGCTGTCCAACGCGGTGAAGTTCACGGAGCAGGGCGAGGTGCTGGTCACGGTTGGCGGATCGCGGCTGCGTGCGGGGACGCGTCGCACGCCCGCGACCTGGGAGATCCGGGTCGACGTCCGCGACACGGGCATCGGGATCCCGTCGTCCGCCATGGATCGGCTCTTCCAGTCCTTCAGCCAGGTGGATGCCTCCATTGCGCGCCGATACGGGGGCACCGGCCTGGGGCTGGCCATCAGCCGGCGGCTGGCGGAGCTGATGGACGGGTCCCTGACCGCGGAGAGCAGCGGCGTCCCGGGCGAGGGCAGCACGTTCCACCTCGTGGCCCGCATCCCGGAAGGCAAGCCCGATGCCGTGTCGTCCACGCGGCTTCCCCGGATCGAGGCCGACCTGGGTGGGCGGACGGTGCTGATCGTCGACGACAACGCCACGAACCGCCGGATCCTGGTGGCCCAGACTGCGCGCTGGGGCATGGTGCCCCGCGAGACCGGCTCCCCGGCCGAGGCGCTGCGCTGGCTGAAGCGCGGCCAGCAGTTCGACATCGTCCTCTCCGACCTGCAGATGCCGGAGATGAGCGGCACGGAGCTTGCCGAGCGCCTGCGCGGGACGGACCCATCCCGCTCCGCGCCCCCGGTGGTGATCCTCTCCTCCATCGGCCTTCGGGAGCGTGACGACGGCGGCGTGGCGGGCTGGCTCGCCAAGCCGGTGAAGCCCTCCTCCCTGCACGACACCATCGCCACGGTGCTGCTGGGCGATGTCGCGCTCAAGCCGGCGCCGGCGCCCGCACCGCCCGTGGATGGTGACCGACCGCTGGGCGAGCGGCATCCTCTTCGCATCCTGCTCGCCGAGGACAACGCGGTGAACCAGAAGCTCGCCTTGCGGCTGCTGGCTCAGCTGGGCTACGAGGCGCCCGTGGCCGGCGACGGGCAGCAGGCCATCGACGCGCTCGAAGCCGGCGAGTTCGACGTGGTCCTGATGGACGTCCAGATGCCGGAGCTGGATGGACTGGAGGCGACGCGACGGATCCGGGCGCGCTGGCCGGACCGGCCTCTGCGGATCGTGGCCATGACCGCCAACGCCATGGCCGGCGATCGCGAAGCATGCCTGGCCGCGGGCATGGACGACTACATCAGCAAGCCCATCCGCGTTGCGGAGCTGACCACTGCGCTGCAGAGGGTTCCAGGCGGTGCGGCGCCCAATAGCCGCCATCGGCCCCGCAAACGATCATCGAAGCCCAAGGGCAAGGGGAACGCACGTGCCTGACGCAGACATCCCGGTCCTCGACGAGTCGGTGCTCGCCGAGCTGCTGAGCTCCACCGATGACGACGCGGCCTTCGTCCGCGAGCTGATCGACACCTACCTCGCCGATGTCGCCGTGCAGCTGGCCGGCATTACCGCCGCAGTCGAGGCCGATGACGCCGTAGCCCTGGTCCGCCCGGCGCACACGCTCAAGTCGGGCAGCGCCACGGTGGGCGCCATGCAGCTGTCGGCCGTCGCCCGCGCGCTGGAGATGGCCGGTCGATCCGGAACGCTGGACGCCCAGGCCCGAGCCCGGATGGAAGACGCCCGTGCCCGGGCGGACGACGCATCGTCGGCGCTGGCCGCCTGGGTCGCCCGGGAGCTGCGCTGATGGCCATCGGCACCGCGCTCGTCGTCGACGACTCGTCGGTCAACCGCCTGGTGCTGACCAAGCGGCTCGAGGGGCTGAACCTCGAGGTGCTCCAGGCCGAGAACGGGATGCAGGCCCTGGAGCTGCTGGGCGCCAGGCCCGGCGTCGTCGACGTGGTCCTGCTTGACGTGATCATGCCGGAGCTCGACGGGTACGAGACGCTGGCCGCCATGAAGGGCGACGAGGCCATCAAGCACATTCCGGTCCTGGTGGTCTCCAGCGTGGAGGAGCAGGACAGCGTGGTGCGCTGCATCGAGCTGGGGGCCACGGACTACCTGACCAAGCCCATCAACCCGTCCATCCTCGCAGCGCGGATCAACGCCTCGCTGGCGGCCAAGCGTCTGCACGACGTGGAGCAGGAGTCGCTGGAGCGGCAGACCGCGCTGAATCGGACCATCCAGCGGCAGAAGGAGGAGCTGAGCCGGTTCCTCTCGCCGCAGATCGCGGCGCTCATCTCCTCGCCCGAGGGTGAGCAGCTGCTGGGCGGCCATCGGCGGGAGATCACGGTGGTCTTCTGCGACCTGCGCGGCTTCACCTCGTTCGCGGAGCAGGCGGATCCGGAGGAGCTGTTCGGCCTGCTGGGCGAGTACCACGGCATGCTGGGCCGGGCCATCACCGAGCACGGCGGCACGCTCGAGCACTTCGCCGGCGACGGGGTGATGGTCTTCTTCAACGACCCGCTCCTCCAGGAGGACCACGTGGAACGCGCGGTCCGCATGGCGGTGTCCATGCGGGAGCGGTTTCACGGACCTTTCCAGCGCCTGGCGCAAGCGCGGCTACCAGTTGGGGTTCGGCGTGGGGGTCGCCGTTGGCTACGCGACCCTGGGCCGGATCGGTTTCGAGGGGCGCCAGGACTACGGCGCCATCGGCAACGTGACCATCCTCGCCTCGCGCCTGTGCAGCCAGGCCGAGGGGGGCCAGATCCTGCTCAGCCCGCGTGCCCAGACCATGCTGGAGGAGGTCGTGGAGTCGGAGTCCGTTGGCGAGCTCACGCTCAAGGGTCTGACGCGTCCCGTCCTGGCCAGCAACGTCATCGGCTTCCGCTGAGCGGGTCTACTCTCGCTCTTCGCGCTCCTTCCGCTCTTCGCGCCTCTCCCGTCTCGCCCGTTTGCCCGCTCTGGTTCACCCGTTCCTCCCGCTCCGGTTCGCCCGTTCCTCCCGCTCCGGTTCGCCCGTTCCTCCCGCTCCGGTTCGCCCGTTCCTCCCGCTCCGGTTCGCCCAGCGAGCCGTACGACCGCCGGCTGTGTGCATGAACGCCCCCAGGGCGCCATTTGGCTTGCCCAACGAGCCACCCGACCATCAAACGCTCTCTCGCCGGGCTCCGAGCCGGTCCCGACGGTCATAAGGCTCGTCACGCAAACACCCCAGGGGATCAAAGCGCCGGGGATGATGGGCGGGCCCGCCAGTGACGGGCCCGCCAGGGAACGGCACGACGGGAACGTAATGCCCCGATAACCACGCAGTACACCCGTGCCCATCACCATCACCCGCATGCCGGTGCGTGTGAATCCGGTCGACGAGGCGGAGCGGCGGGCTCGCCATCAGCTGGCGGCGCTCACCCGCGACCTGCGCGCGGCCCGGCTCGCCGCCGGGCTGAGCCAGGCATCGGTGGCGCGGGTCATCGGTCGGTCGCGCGCGCGCCTGACGGAATGGGAGCTGGGCGGAGCACGGCCGGACCTGCTGAGCCTGGCGAGATGGAGCGCCGCGGTGGGCCTGGACGTGCCGTTCCGCGGCTACCCAGGCCCGTCCCCACTGCGCGATGCCGCGCAGCTTCGCATCCTTGCCCGGGCGCGCGACCGGATCGGCGACAGGTGGACCTGGCGCACCGAGATGCCAGTGAGCACGGACCGCCTGGACCGGCGTGCGGTGGATGCGGTCGTCATCGGCGCAGGTGGGCGAATCGGCCTGGAGATCATCAGCCGCCTCACCGATGCCCAGGCCCAGGTGCGTGCGGCCGTGCTCAAGCAGGAATCGGCTTCGCTGGACCGGATGGTGCTGGTGCTGGCCGATTCCCGTCACAACCGTCGTGCGTTGCTGGAGGGTGCCGCGACGATTCGCCCCGCCTTTCCGCTGGGATCCCGGGCGTTGCTGACGGACCTGAGCGCGGGCCGGCTGCCGGACTCCAACGGCGTGTTGCTGCTGTGAGAACGGCGTGTTGCCGACCTCGAACGGGCGTGTTGCTGGTGTGAGCCGGCCGCTGGGGTATCGTGGCCGGGTGACACGACCAGATCCGAGCTGCTGCCGCCCGCACTACTCCGTCTTCGACGAGGATCTGGCGCGTGAGGACCTGGAGAGCTACCGCGAGGAGGGTGCGGACGCCCAGTCCCACGAGCTGCTGACTGTCCTTGAGCGCGAGGGGCTGGAGGGCGCGACCGCCGTGGACATCGGTGCCGGCGTCGGCGCAATCGGGCATGCCCTGGTGGCTGCGGGAGTCTCCCACCTGACCGATGTGGACGGATCTCCCGCCTACCTGGCTGCCGCCAGGGACGAGGCCGAGCGGCAAGGAACCCTGGACCGATGGGAGTTCCGCGAGGGGGACTACGTGGCGCTGGCCGGCGATATCGGTCCGGCGCAGGTGGTCACCCTGGGCCGGGTACTCTGCTGCTACGCCGACTGGCGCGGGCTGGTGGGCGCATCGACCGCGCACGCGCAGCGCCTGTACGGCCTGGTGTATCCAGTGAGCCGATGGTGGCTGCGCCTGGCCGCCTCCGTCGCCAATCCCCTCTTCCGCCTGACGCGCCAGCAGTTCCGCATTTATGTCCATCCCGACCGCCAGATCCATGCGGCCATCCGCGCCGCGGGCTTCGAGCGGATCCACGCCCGGCGCGGCCTGGTGTGGCAGACCGCGGTGTATCGCCGAGTGCACGCTGCCTGAGAGACCGACCCGCGCGGTCGGCGGCCATTGCGCTGGGCGCTTGCGCTGGCGCTTGCGCTGGCGCTTGCGCTGGCGCTTGCGCTGGGCGGAATTCCAGTCCTGCTAGCGCTACGACCCTCGAACCCCATCGCGGCAGGCCCTCGTCCGCCGGGGCGCAAGCCGGGCTAGCCAGCTGACCATCGCCGCCGCCCCGGGAGGGCATATGGCTAGCTGGGCTGGAATGGGGCCTGGGTTGGCCGCCACGCGTCGCAGGCGCGTCGCGCCACGCGTCGCAGGCACGTCGCGCGACCGCCAACCCGCGGCGGACATGACGTTCGGCCCTTGAGCCGTGAGGCGACGGTCGGTGAGCCTGCCATCCATGCAGGAATCGTCCGGCACGCCATCTGGCGCCATGATCGGTATCGACCGACCGATTGGCACAACCCTGGCGGCCTGGGTGGCCACGCTGGGCGTGGACCTCTTCCTGCACGGCGGCCTGCTGGCGCCGCTCTACGATTGGGAGAGCGGGTTCCTCCTGTCGCCCCAGGAGGCCTTCGTCCGGATTCCCGCCGGCTACCTGGCGTTTCTGGTCCTGGCCGCCGCGCTCGTCTGGCTGCTTCCCCGCCTCGGCGTCCGGAGCGCATGGGGCGGGGTTCGAGTGGCGGCCGTGGGCGGCGGCGTGCTGTGGGGCACGCTCCTGCTGGGCATGTGGTCCATCACCACCGCGGATCCGGTCCTGCTCATCGGCTGGTGGGCCGGCGAGACGGTGCAGCTGGCGGTGGCCGGGTACCTGATCGGCTCCCGGATCGCGGGGGTTGGCCTGCGGAAGGTGACCTGGATCGCCGTTGTTGTCCTGGTGATCGGCGTGGCGGCCGCGGTCGTCCTCCAGTCGATCGGCTACGCGCCCGCGCCGGTGCGGCTCAACTGACGGCAATCCCGCCCTGATCCGCTGATGGGGCGAGGGTTCGGTACCGCCCGCAGCTGGGGTTCTAGCTGGACTAGCGGTGGGACAAGCGAGTAACCGCGGACTCCCGCTCCATGGTCGGCGTGCTACCTGGGCTAGCCACCTGACCGATGGCGCCGCCGCCGATGGGCATAGTGCTAGCAGGAGTTGCCTTGCCGCCTCCATGGCCTCGACGGCCTCGACGGCCTCGACGGCCTCCACTACCTCGACGCCAGGCAGCGCCGCCTGCCTCGACGCGAGGGAGCGCTGACCGCACCTGACACCGTCCGTCGCCGTGGGATCGGCCCCACATGGGGTATGCTTACAGTCTGCCGTCTCCGGCAGACTCGCTTGGTCGATGGGTTCTTCTCGAACCGGCCGCGCGCCGTAGTTTCGTTCGAGAAGAGACAGAGGTTCCACACCATGGCCAACGGCACAGTCAAGAAACTGATTTCTGAGCGCGGCTTCGGCTTCATCACGGCCGATGACGGCAAGGACTACTTCTTCCACAAGGACGGGCTTTCGAGCTCGCTGGACTTCGACCGCCTGGTTGGCGGCGAGTCCGTCACCTTCGAGGTGGAGGCAGGCCCCAAGGGCCCCCGCGCAGTCCAGGTCCAGTCCGCCTAGGTCAATTCTGCGGCGTTCGGCGTTCTGCGCCGGGCGCCGCGGCCTTATGGATCGACTCCACATGACGTCCCACTCTCGCCGGCGCTTCCCGTTGCCCAACGGGCATCGACGGCTGGTGAGCCGATTGGAGGACGTCGACCTGGTGGAGCGCGCCAGCGTGCTCATCGGCGAGCTTGGCGTGGAGCTCGATCGCCGCCTGGCGAAAGAGCGACGCCCCTCGGAGCGGATGCGGATGCTGCGGGCGACCACCATGCGCATCACGCGCGCGGCGAACGACGCCGTACATGCCTACTCCAGGGCCAGCCGCGGAATTCGCGCGGAGCTGGAACGCCCGGACGCGGACGTTGCGGGCGCCAAGAAGATCCGGACACGGCTCGACGCGGCGCGCAAGAAGGTGCTTGTCGCCCTGGAGCGCGCCAACGGGCGGTATGCCGCGGATGCGACCCCACTGCCCGCACCTGACCCGCCGGTCCAGGACGACCGGGCAAGCGGATGAGCGCTTGAGTCGCCCACCCGGCGACCGGAGCCGATTGCGACGCATCCTCAGCCTTCGCCGCGCATGGCGCGGGAACGATGGGGAGCAGACGGACCTTCCCGCTTCCTCCGGTGAGGAGCGCGACGACCGCGAGTCCGACGCGCTCGACTCCAACGACCGGATCCGCGCCGAGGCCCCCAACGATCTCGAGACGCGGCGCCGCGCCGATCAGCTCGAACGCGAGATCAAGCGCCACCCGCGCCCCTGAAGCGCCACCCGCGCCCCTGAAGCGCCACCCGCGCGCCTGAAGCGCTGCGAGGGACGGGATTCCGAGGCCGGTATCGGTCTGGTCCCCTCCGCTGGCCCTATTGGTTCGTCTGACGAACCCTGTGACCGCTGAAGCGGTCCACAGACCACCCGGAGAGTCACTCCACGGTCACATGGCTCGCCTGGCGAACCCTGTGACCGCCGACGGGCGGCCCACCGGTCGTTTGGCTTGCGTGACAAGCGCAGGTGTGGCCGGATCAGCCCTCGTCGGGGGTGGGAGCCGATGCGAGCTCGGGCGCTTCCGCAGCCTCAGCTTCGGCTTCGGCTTCGGCTTCGGCCTCAACCTCGTCGGCCACCACATCGGTCACTGCCTGGCGGCGCGCAGCCTCACGTGCCTGCAGGTCCGCAAGCAGTTGCTCGCGATGCCCCAGGGCCTTCTCGCGGGCATCGGCGTCTTCGCGTTCGCTGACCTGTCGTCGCTTCATTGCGCGGCAAGTCTACGACCAGCCAGCGAGTGCCGCGCACCATGCCGGCATCACCGCCGGTTGGACCCTATCCCCAGAGCGTCCGCGCGCGACGCCCCCCTGTTGACCGTATGCTCATGCAGGACAAGGAGGAGGTGGAGGTTCGCCATGATTGGCCAGGCACGGAGCGTGCAGCTCGCGGTGGCGATCCTGGGCTTGGTGCTGGTGCTGGTTGCCTGCGCGGCCGGACCAAACCCCGAGGTTGGCAGCGCGGCCGCCGGAGGCAGCGCCGCCGGCTTCTGGCTGGGGCTCTGGCACGGGTTGATCTCGCCGATCACCTTCGTCGTCTCGCTCTTCACGGAAACGGTGAGCGTTTACGAGGTGCACAACAGCGGCAACTGGTACGACTTCGGCTTCGTGCTGGGCGCCGGCATCCTGTTCGGCGGGTTCTTCCGGGCGGGACACTCCCGCAGCGTCTAGCCGATCGTTACCGATTCGAAGTTGGCACGGTCGAGACCGATGGCGCGCGCCATCGGATGTCCAGCGTTGCCACTACTGCGGCCCCTGAGGCTCGGGTGTCCTGCCAGGCGCGGCTCGTTGCCGCTCTCGGTCGCCGGGTATGGCCAGTTGGACAATCCCAGTGGTTCGACCCCAGTGGTTCTAGCCGTGCTAGCCGTATGACGTCCAAGAGCGTCTTCGCCAGTCGGCTGGCTAACCACACTGGCCAGGCGACCTTGAGCGGGCCGGTTTCGCGCCGCCCGATGGCCGCAACGCTAGCCTGACTAGAATCCGTCGGCGGCCGAGGCCGCCAGGGACTCAGCCACGGCGGAGGACGCCAGCGACTCCCCCACCGAGGATGAACCGATGACCACCAGGTGCGTCCGGGCCCGGGCGGCGCCCGCGTAGCGGAGACCGGCCTGCTTGCGCACACTGTTCCACGTCCCCGGTGGCATGCCGTCGTTGAGCTGCCCGATGTCATCCCCCACAACCAGGCCGATGCGGTGGTTTCCGTTGGCGGTGGCCACCGCGCGTTAGGCGCGGGGCGTCGCCGGGCCGCTAGAACGGTCTGGCCACCATGTCAACGATGACCGTCGCGAAGATGACCACGTTGATGGCGACCAGTACGACTCCCCGGTTTGCGGCCAACGGTTGGGCTCCCGGCTCGTCGAGGATCCCCGACGCCTCGGCCTCCATGGCGGCCTTGCCAGCCGCGACCACCTCGTGGCCGATGATCGCGGAGTTGACCAGGAACGCCAGCACGAGCAGATACGCCACCACGAGCCAGCCGGCCGTGAAGTCGATACCACCCGTGGCGGCCGTCAGCAGGCCAAACACGATCCCCGCGCCGAGGGCGCCAAGGCCAATGATCCCCACGCCCGCCTGCTCCACGGTCCGCTGGACCCAGGCCAGCTCCTTGGCAGAGCCTCGCCGGATCGCGGCGGCGTAGAACACCTCGGCTCCAATGAACATGGTGACCATGGTGATCATGGACAGGACGTGCAGGGTCTTCCAGAGAATCATGCGGCCTCACCTCCCGGTCGGGCGCGGTGCTCGGTCCCTCCAGGCGCCCGTGGCCAGAATCCTACGACCCGCGGCAAAGCGCACTGCCGCGTGCGACCTCGACCGGACGGCGTCCGCACCCTCGTTGGGACGCTCTCGCCCGCCCTGGTTGCGTGACTCCCAGGGTTCCCGCCGTGCTAGCCGTACGACGCCCGAGAGCGCCTGCGCCAGTCGGCTGGCTAGCGACACTGGCCAAACGACCTCCAGCGGGCCGGTTCCGCACCGCCCGATGGCCGCAACGCTAGCCTGACTGGAATCCGTCGGCGGCGGAGGACGCCAGCGACTCCCCCACCGAGGATGAGCCGATGACCATCAGGTGGATCCGAGCCCGGGTGGCGCCCACGTAGCGGAGGCCGGCCAGGTCCGCCGCGGCGATGCCCGAGCCGATCTCCGCCAGGACCACCACCGGCGACTCCAGCTACGGGCTGCCCCCATGGCGGCGAAGACTAGGTCGCGAGACCCGCGGCCTCCAGCCAGGACATGAGGCTTGCCGCGTCGTGGAAGACCCGCTCCTCCACGATCCGCCCGTCAGGATCCGCGTCGAGGCCCAGGGGCGTGAACGTCGCGTAATGCAGGAGCGCGAAGCTCTCCAGGCTGACCTCCTGGCCGTCGATGGTCATGGTGGCGCGGTAGTGAATACCGACCCCGATGATCGCCCCCAGATTCGGATCCGCCGAGTAGGGCGTCTTGTAGGTGTCGGTCTGCGCGTACCGGCCAAGGACCTCGATCCCGCACGCCCGTCGCCGGTCCGAAGCGCGTCTGCCCCAGCCGGCCAATCTCGCGAGCACCCGTCACGTTGATGCCCAGCAGGCTGTCGGTGAAGACCGCGTCGTCCCGATACAGCGCGGCGATCTTGCCCTCATCGCCAGACGACCAGGCCGACACGTAGTCGCTGACCAGCATCTCGTACTGGTCACTGCAGCCGTGATCGGCAAAGCAGCCGAGCGGGAACATCTCGAGGTCCGAGACGGGGAAGGCAAGCTCTGTCGTCTTCAGCAGATCGCCCTCGACCCGCGTCGCCTGGATCTCGCCCACGGGCGGATGGTTGGCGGGCGTGGGCACGAACGGCGGCCACAGGCCATCGGCCTCCAACTCGTACAGGGCGCCATCGGCCGACACGAATACCCCGTTGACCCGGTAGTCCAGGTCAGGGAATCCGATTTCCATCACCCCGACCATCCGGGTGACCGACGCCTTTCCCGCGAGAGCGTCGCCGCTGGTGGGGTCAGTAAAGGTGGCGTCGTCTGCCAACTGGGGGGCGACGGCATCGCTGATCGGCCACGCGCTGAAGTAGCGCTCGCCGAAATCGCGCATGCTGGCGTCCGCCTGGTTGATCTCCGTGTTCGACAGCGCCGGAGCAAGCGTCGGCCCCGGGCTGAATCCGGTGGAGCAGGCGCCTGTCGCCACAAGCGCGGCAGCAGCGAGAAGCGTCGCGAGGCGTCGCATGAGTCCCCTCCCTTCCGCGGCGGGGTCGGTCTCGCCAGGGGTCCGCGCGGTCCAAGCGACCGGTGTTGGGCCAGCGCATCAGCGCTCCCGCCGCCCGTGTTCCCAGACCTTGCCTCCGGCATTGCGCTCAGGCCAAGTGCCGAGCGGCCCAATCGGCCCCCTGCCTTGGGTCGAACCGGTCGCGGGGGGGCCTCCTCCCCTCGCCCGCATTCCAGCCGTGCTAGCCGTACGACGCCCGCGAGCGTCTTGGGGAGTCGTCTGGCTAGCCACGCTGGCCAGGCGACGGCCAGGCGACGGCCAGAAGGCGGGTTCCGCGTCGCCCGAGGGTTGTAGCGCTAGCCTGACTAGAATCCGTCGGCCGCCGAGGCCGCCAGGGACTCCGCCAGCGATGATGAGCCGATGACCACCAGGTGGGTCCGGGCCCGGGTGGCGCCCACGTAGAGCAGTCCGGCCAGGTCCGCGGCCGCAATCCGCGAGTCGATCTCCGCCAACACCACCACCGGCGAATCCAGCCCCTTGTACCGGTGGATGGTGGCCACCCGCACCTCCCCGGCCCCGGTGGGCGGCGGCAGCACCGAGCCCTCCGGTCCGTACTCGGGCATCAGCCGGAATCGGCCAACCGTCACGGGCGCGCCGCCCTCCCCCATCAGCCACGAGGTCCGCGGTGAGCGCGGCGTGAGCACCACCACGTCCCCAACCGGCACGCCACCGTCAGCCACCAGCTTGTGCAGGACCCGGCCGAGAGCGCGTCGGCACGCGGTGGCGTCGCCATCGGTGTAGGTGACGAGCTCCACCGGGGTGCCTTCTGGGCCGATGGCGCGCGGATGGATGGTGATGGCGCCGCCATCGGTCTGGATGGGAGCTGAGCGCACCCAGCGTGAAGCCCAGTCGTGGATGGCGCGCGTGGTGCGGCGGTTCTCGTCCAGCGGGTAGACGGGCGGGCGCTCCGGCATGACCACCCCAATCTCGTCGGGCTCCGCGTGATAAAGATCCTGGTTCGCGTCTCCAAAAACGAACAGAGGTCCCCGCGACGGGTCCGCCAGCAGATCCAGGAGCGGCAGCCACCAGACGCTGTCGATGTCCTGGGCCTCGTCGACCACGATGGCGTCATACCGATGCTCCGGCATAGCCGCGGCCGCGTCGGACAGCGCCTGCGGCAGCTCCTCGTCCCAGTAGGCGGACTGATCGCGGTGCTTGCTGGTCTCGATCCCCGCCCGGGCGGCCAGCTCCTCCGCCAGGCCGTGGAAGGTGAAGACGTCCACGCCGGGCAGGGTGCCGATGCTGGCCCGCAGGAACTCCGCCAGCGGCCGGTTGAAGCAGGTCAGCAGGACCCGATGGCCGGCCTCCGCCATGCGCCGGGTCTGCTCCGCGGCCAGGAGCGTCTTGCCGGAGCCGGCGACGCCCAGGATCAGGGCGCGGCGCTGGGCGCGGAGGGCGTCCAGGATGGCGAACTGCTGGGCGGAGAGGCGGATGATCTCGCGCTCGTCCTCGGCCAGGTGGAGCTGGAGGGGCGAGGCGAATCTCGAAGTCGCGCGCCAGCAGGTTGTGCAATGCCTCCAGGCCGATGGCGCCCGGGGCTCCGCCCCGGTACTCCGGCTCCGCGTGGGCGGACCACCAGTCGAAGATCTCTTGCGAGGCGGGGCTGGAGGCGGTCGAGGTCGTCCGCGTCGATGACGATCTCCGGCGGCCCGTCCGGCGTCAGCGCCTGCTCGTACGTCGTGTCCGGGAAGGCGACGGCCCGGCAGAAGCGGACGCTGTGGGCCGGCCAGTCCGGCCGTGCCTCCGCGATGCGCTTGAGGGAGTGCATCTCGCCGGTGACCTGGCGGAACGGGTCCTTGATCCGGTGGGCGGTGCCGTTGCGGTCCACGGACTCCCACTCGCCGCCGACCCGCCGGATGCCGCCGCCCTTGACCTCGATGACCATGATCCCCAGCTCGGGATGGGCCACCACGAAGTCCGCCTCGCCGTCGCGCGGCTCCTCGCCGGGTCGCTTGGTGAGCCAGGCGGCGTTGCGGTAGACGACGTATGGCTCGGGGAGCTGCTGCTCCAGCGCCTGCGCCAGCCGATCCTCCCCCGCCGAGCTCATGGCCTCCGAACGACCTCGTGGGTGCCGATGCGGCGCCAGATGATGTGCGCTCCGGCTCCCTGGGATGCCCCGTACTGGAAGGTCGCGCGGCCGTCCGGCGCCCAGGTCATCTCGAAGATCCCGTCCGTGCCCTCAACGCGCTTCACCCGCAGTCCCGCCCGGAATGTCCCCGCGCCCAGGTCCTCGTCGAACCGGAGGAAGGCGGTGCGGAAGCGGCGACGCTGGGCAGGGGTAAGCGCGGCGACATCGCGCTCGAACCGCCGCGTGCGTTCGTGGGAGGGCACGCGGCGCCGCTACTCGTCCAGGGTCTCGACGAACTCCGCCGCGCTGGCCGCGCGTCGCGTGCGCCCGGCGGCGATGTCCTCGCTCGCCTCGCGCTCGCCTGCCTGCCAGGCATCGGTCCAGAACCAGGCCTGGTGGGCGTCCACCAGCTTCTTGGGGCGCATGACGATCTCACCCTCGCGCACCGAGACCTCCAGGTAGTCGCCCTCGCCCACGCGTGCGGCGCGGCGGACCTCCTCCGGCAGCGTGAGCTGCCCCTTGCCTCGAACTCGCGTGAGCGTCACGTGGCTGGCCTCCCTGTACGACAGTCGCACTTTCGCACTGTCGTGCGCGACGGTCAAGCCAGAGCCCCGCGATTCGTTCAACCATTGCGTGCTATGCGGTGCACCCGGTCAACCTCGGGGACCAAAGTATCCCCGTCTCGGTACAGGCGGGCGATTGTCGGTGGCACCGCACGGCTCTATACCCTGCGGAGCAGGGGAGGAGCACCCGCGATATCGACTGCGACACCGACGCCACCCAGGCGTCGTGTGCTCTCCCGTGCGCCAACAGCACAGGAGGAGCCCCGGTGAGATTCGCGACCACGCGCCGATTGCCAGCACTCTGGAGGTCGACGGCTCTGCTGTCTGCCCTGGTGCTCACGTTCTGGATGAGCAGCCTCGCATCGGCAGCCAATCCGGCGTCGAACACCACCACCACGAACCAGGATCTCAGCGTTCAGCTGAGCCTCGACACCGGCAACGATCCCGTCTGGCTTGGCACGCCGGTCTCCGCCGGCGCCACGGCCACGCTTGGCCAGGGAGAGACCGCCACCGTCATGTACGTCGTCAACGTCTCCGGCAGCATGGTCGCCTCGACCGTGAACCCATATCAGCCATCGGTCGGTGACTGTGACGGCGACGGACTGGTTGGGACGGCCCTCGACGCCGCCTGTGTGGGTCTCATCGCGCTGAACGGCAGCCTGGGCGACGCCACCAATGTCGGCGTGGGCCTGGTGGCGCTTGGCAACGGCGCAAAGACGGCGGACATGGACCCGGCCCCGGGGAGCCAGGAACTCACCACGCCGCCG
>CAWBBG010000025.1:0-96244 GCA_963787025.1 uncultured Chloroflexia bacterium | reverse complement strand
CACGCTGGGCGGGAAGAGCATCGCCTGCACGCCGTAGGCTAGCCACCAGCCGCTGCCAGTCCGGATCCGCGGCGCGGATGGCCGAGTAGTCGTCCAGGATCTGCTCCGAGTACATGTCGTTGCGACCGTCCACGAAGACCCGCCCGCCGGCGTCGTGGAGCCGATAGATCACGTACCCGCCCCAGCCGTACTCGGCCAGGACGTTGACTGCCGGATCCTGCGCCTGCAGCTGGTCCACCGCGGCCACCGGGAAGCGCTTCGCGATGTTCGCCGCGATCTGGGCACCGGGCGAGTGCGGCACCGCGATGAAGACCGCGGCGACGACCACCACCACGGCCAAGAGCACCTCCATGCCGCGGCGAGCCAGCGCCAGCGGCGCAGCGTAGACCGTGGGCCTGCGTCCGGCGCGGCGCTCCGCCAGGCGCGCGTCGATGCCCAACGCCAGGGTGGGCACCGCGAATACCGCCGCCACCGGCGTGTTACGCAGCGCGACGAGGGCCATGGCGATCCCCACGTACGGGAGCACCGCCAGCCACCCGGGCGTGGCGCGCCGGTTGTTGAGCGCCACCGCCACGATCAGGGCCAGCAACCCCAGGTTCGCCGGATCGTGGAAGTTGGGCGACTGCCACTCCGCGATGTTGCGGAGCCCCCAGGCGCCCGCTCCGCCGCCGATGCCCAGGTAGCGCAGCGGATAGAGAAGGCCGGCCGGGCCGGCCGGGGTCACCGCGGAGGCGAGAAACGCACCAACCGCGGCCACCAGCATCCAGCGCCAGGCGGGGGCCATGGGCGTGGCGCGGCCCAGCGTGAAGAGGGTGTAGACGGCCACCACGCCCAGGCCCACCACGTACAGGCCGTGGAGGTTGGCCCAGGCCACGAAGAGCGGGATCAGCCACAGCGATCGGCGCGGATGCGCGGCGTCCAGCCACCACAGCACGCTGAGCAGGACCGCCAGCAGGAACCAGCTGACGACCTGCGGGCGAAGGGTGACGTACGGAACCAGCGACCACGCCGCCAGACCCACCGCCAGGCCAATGCCCATCAGCCCCACGCCCTGTCGGCGCAGGGCGTGGACCAGGACGCCAAAGATCAGGGCCGGCAGGATGCCGAAGACGATGAGCGCGCCCAGCTGGCCGAAGGCGTTGACCAGCAGGTAGATGAGCACCTCGCTGAGCCACTCGTGCAGCGTCCACGGCTGACCGGCCCAGGTGAAGCTGAACGGGTCAGTGGAGGGGATCTGCCCGGTCGTGACGATCAGCCGACCGGTGGTGACATGCCAGAAGTAGTCCGGGTCCTGGAAGCCCTTGGCCACGTGGATGGCGGCCATCACGCCACCGATGGCCACGGCGAAGAGCAGCGCAGGGCTGGGCATGCGCCGCAGGATCGTGGGCAGGGCGGCTTTCGGGCGTCACCAACCGATCCACTGTCTCGACGACCATCGGGTCGGCAGTCTAGTCGGTGCGCTCGCGCACCGACACCCGACGAAGGTACCGATGCGGTGCCGTCGGCGGAGATGGTGGACAGGCGGCGCTGAGGGTGGTGCATCATGCCATCCGTGCTGCTCCGCCCGCGCAACCTGGTCATCCTGGCCGCCGTTGCCTTCCTCCTGGCCGACGTCGCCATGGTGGTCATCGCCGTCCACGGCGATTTCGGGTTCGACTTCACCTGCTGCTACCAGCAGGCCGGCCAGCACCTGCTGGATAACCGCTCGACGCTCTACACCTGGACCGATACCTACACCTTCCGCTACTCGCCGTGGGCGGCCCTGGCCTTCACGCCCCTGGCGCGCTGACCGCCGGCCAGGCGGTCTGGGCCTGGTTCGCGCTCAAGTGCGCCGTGATGGTGGGCCTGGCCGCGTGGTTCTCCGCACCATGGCGCGGCACACAGCGGCTGCTGGTGGCCGGCATGGTCCTCCTCTTCCCGCCGCTCTGGCACGACCTGGTGCTGGGCAACGTGAGCGTCTTCACCGTACTGGTGCTCCTGGCGCCTCCTGCGCCGTCCCGGCCTCGCCGCAGGCAGCCTCTTTGGTCTGCTGTTGCTGCTGGCTCCCAAGCCCCATCTCATCCCGGTGGCGCTGTGGCTGGCGTCCGTCGCCGACGCGATGCGGCCGCTGCCTTGGCCGTGCTGGTCGTGGGCCTCGTGGCGCGGGATCGCCGCCTTCGGCCTCGGATCCGTGGGTCGCCTACTTCCGGACCTTCACCGAACCGCTGACACGGACCTTCACCGCCAATATCGGCTTCTCTGGCCTACTTGGTCCGCTGGGCGTGGCGTGGGCGTGGTCTTCGCCCTGTTCATCGGCCTGGTGGCCATGGGCCGAAGAGACGGCGTGGGCCTGGGCCTTGTCCATCACCGCCGGCATCGTGCTTGGGCCCCTACACCTTCGTCCATTACCTGTCGGGGCACCCTTGTGGCAGCGGAGCCCATCCTCCGCTGCGCGGCCCACGGCGGCTGGCGATCTTCCCCTGGCTCTGCTGGTCTTCCCGCTGATGCCGGCCTGGCTGGTCGCATTCGCGGGGATGGAGGCGGCGACGGAGTCTCCCATGCGACTCACGGACACCGGGGCAGCATGACCACGGCGAGGGCATCGCGATAGACCTCGCACCAGCCAAGAGCCTGGATCTGCCCGCTGACGAGGGGGGCCGCCGGCCGAAGCACGACGGCGTTGACCCCGAAGCCGCTGAGGAGCGCCTCCCAGTTCCCATCCGCGTTATGGAGCGTCACGTAGTCATCCAGGATCCGCGAGGGATACATGTCATTCCGTCCGTCGACGAAGACCCTGCCGCCGCGATCGTACAGCCGGTAGATGCCGTAGCCGCCCCATTCGTATTCGGTGAAGAGACGCGCATCTGGCTCCACCTGCACCAGCGCATCGAACGCGGCCGCGGGGAAGGAGCTCACGCCGCCAGCGAGGCCGGAGATGCGTGGCGACACGATCACCGAGGCACCCACGATCACGGCCGCCAGCGAAAGCTCGAGAACGCGGCGAGCGAGCGCCTCAGAAAGACCGGCCGGCGGGCTGCAGCCTGAGTCCCCTCAGCCCCATCGTCGTGGCCGGGAGGCAGAGGACCGCCGCCACGGGAGCGTTGCGTTGGGCCAGCAGGGCCAGGACGAGTCCAAGGAGTCCCACGCTCGTCACCCAGGCCGGTGTGCGGCGGGCAGCCACCGCGCTGAACAGCAGGAGCAGGATGAGGAGCGGCACGAAGGTCAGGTCGTGAAAGTTCGGGGACATCCACTCTGAGATGTGCGCCAGACCCCAGTTTCCGGGTTGCACGTATCGCAGCGGATAGAGCATCCCGCCCAGCCCCGCCGGATTCGCAATGGTGGCGACGAAGGACGCAAGGCCCAGCCCCAGCGTCCAGCCCTTTGCCGCGGCAAGGCGTGTATGGCCGAGCAGGGTGAAGAACACGTAGACGCCCAATACGCCCAAGCCAATGACCCACAGCCCGTGGAGATTCACCCACAGGGCGAAGAGGACCGGCACACCGAGGAGCCGTCTCCTCCGTTCACTGGTTGCGCTGATGAGAAGAGCCAGCAGGATGCCGAGCAGAGTCCAGCTCAGGATCTGGGGGCGCACGGTCGAGAAGCTCAGCATGATCCAGGCGCCCAGGGCAATGCCAACGGCGAGCGGTAACACGGGTACGCCTTCGGCTCGGAGCGCCAGCGCCGGCGCGACCAGGCTGGTGGCAGCCACGCAGCCGGCGACCAGCAGCGCCGCGGACGCTCCGAGCGAGGTCACGGTCTCGTAGAGCACAAGCTGCCCCAGCCACTCGTGATCGGTCCACGGCTGGCCGCCGTAGGTGAACGAGAACGGGTCGGCAGACGGGACGTGACCCGTCCGCGCGATCAGGCCGCCCGTAACGAGATGCCAGTAGTAGTCCGAGTCGGCGAGACCGTGTGCGAGCGTGATGATCGCCACCGTTGCCACGGCCACGATCAATAGGATCGCCGTCGGAGGCGGCAGGAGACGTAACAGCCGAGCCGAGCTCAAGGTGCGAACCGTCTGCGGGAGCACGAAAGACGGTAGCACCGCATTCACCCGGGAACGTCCCGCTCGCCGCGGATCGGTCCGCCGGTCCGCTACGGGCAGGTCCGGAGCATGAGGACCTGCACCGCATCGCGATAGGCCGTGCACCAGCCCGCCGCGGCCAGCGGTCCGCGAACGATTGCGGCGTCGGGCGGCAGGAGGACCGCGTTCACCCCGTAGTGGCGGACCAGGTCCGGCCACCCGGCGCTGGCATCGCGGATCGCGGAGTAGTCGTCCAGGATCTGCTGCGGGTACATGTCGTTGCGGCCGTCCACGAAGACGCGGCCGCCGGCGTCGTAGATGCGCGAGAGGACGTAGCCGCCCCAGCCGTATTCGGCCAGCACCTGGGCCTGGGGCTGGTCGGCCAGCAGGCGGTCCACCCCGGCGACCGGGTACGTGGACGGAAACGTGCCGCGTGCGGCGGGGAGGATGGGCGTCACCAGGGCCATGATCGCCACCAGGCCCACGGAGATCTCGATCATGGCCAGGCGCCGGCCCAGCGCGGCCCCACCAGTTTTGGCCGCCGCGCGCGCGCGCAGGCGCGCGGGCAATGCCGGCAGCCACCCAGCCCCGCGGCCACCACGCCGAAGGCGGCAACCAGGCCCACCGGCCCGTTCCGGACGGCGAGCAGGGATCCGGCCACGCCCAGCACCGCGATGACCCGCTGCCACCCCGGGGAGCGCGACGTGCTGGCCGCCGCGACCAGGAGCACCAGCACGAGGACGGACCAGTAGGTGGGGTCGTGGAAGTTCGGCGACTGCCACTCGGAGATGTGGTCAAGGCCCCAGTCCCCCGGGTCGATGTACCGCAGCGGATAGGTCAGCGTGCCGATGCCCGCGGGGGTCAGCGCGCAGGCCAGGGCGCTTGCCACGGTGATGGCCGCGACGCGAAGGCGGACCGGCGACAGCGGGGTGCGGCCCGCCAGGGTGAACAGGGCGTAGACGGCCAGGGTTCCCAGCCCGGCGACCCACAGCCCGTGGAGGTTGGCCCACAGCGCGAAGAGCAACGGGCAGGAAGAGGAGGCGGCGTGGCATCCGCGCCGGGTTCGCGCCCGGATCTGCACTCCACAGCAGCGCGACCAACCCGCCCAGCAGCGCCCAGCTGAGGATCTGCGGACGGATCGTGGCGTAGCCCAGCATGATCCACGTCGCCAGGACGATGACCACGCCCAGGGCCGGCAGGCCGACCCCGTGCCGCCGCGCCACGACAGCCATCGCCGCCGGGCCGGCCATGGCCGCGATGCCGAACAGCACCATGGTCGCGATGGGGCCGATGCCGGTGACGAGCCAGTAGATCAGCAGCTCGCCCAACCACTCGTGTGCCGTCCAGGGCTGGCCGTTGTAGGTGAACGAGAAGGGATCCACGGCCGGCACGTGGCCGCTCTGGGCAATCAGCCGGCCCACGGTCAGGTGCCAGTAGTAGTCGGGATCCGACAGGCCGTGGACCACGGCCACGATGCACACCACCGCGGTGCCCGTGACGAGCATGATGGCGAGCGGCCCCGGCAGGCGGCGCAGCCAGCGCTCTGCGACGCTGGATCGCCGGTCGAATCGCCTCACCCGGGCACGGTACGCGATCCCGAGTACCTTCGGTCGGTCCTGCGCAGCGTGGCCGCCGAGTAGACTCCGGCCCGATGTCGGACCTTCAGCAGCGCGACAACCTGACCCGGGACCTGCTCGTCGTCACGATCCTGGCGCTGGTTGCACGCGTGATCGCCGCCCTGGTCGTGGACTGGCCGCCCTACACGGACCCGGCCTACTACTGGCTCGTGGCCCGGCAGCTGGCCACCGGACACGGATTCACGGTCCCGGTCCTGTGGAGCTTCCTGGAGGTGGGGAGCCGGATCCCGGACCCGGCGGTCCTGCCCGTGGCGAGCAACGGCCACTGGATGCCGCTCACCTCACTGGTGGCCGGGGGCGGCATGGTGCTCTTCGGGGCCACCTGGCACGCCGGCCAGGTTCCCATGGTCATCCTCTCCACCCTCCTGGTGCCGCTCACCTACCTCATTGGCTGGGAGCTGTGGCGATCGCGGACGGTGGCGCTGGTGGGAGCGTTGCTGGCCATCGTTCCCGGGCCGCTCCTGATCATGTACCCCACCATCGACAACTTCGCGGTGTTCGGCACCTGCGGCGCGCTGGCCCTCTACTCCGCGGTGCACGCGGTCCGCTCGCCGCGACCGGGTCCCTGGATCGTGCTGTCCGGCGCGCTGGCCGGGCTGGCCACCCTGGCGCGCATCGACGGCGTCCTGCTGGTTCTGGCGCCCGCGACCGCGTGGGCCCTCACCGCGGACGAGGCGCGCTTCTTCGCGCCGCGGCGCCTGGCCTGGGGAGCCGCCAGCGCCGTCGCCTTCTTCGCCGTCCTGGCGCCCTGGCTGCTGCGCGACCTGTCCGTCTTCGGCTCGCTGCTGCCGTCCACCGGCGGCCACACGCTCTGGATCTCCAGCTACAACGAGCAGTTCTCCATTGGCCACCCGGTGAGCCTCTCGACCTACCTGGCCTCCGGGCTCGGCAGCATCATCGGCTCCAAGGCCTTCTCGTTCCTGGAGCTGGTTGCCCGACTGGCGGTGCTCATGGGCGGGATCTTCGTCGTCTTCTTCGTCGCGGGCTCCTGGTCGGGATGGCGACGCCCGGACCTGCGGCCGTTCCTCGTCTACTTCTGGGGCATGTTCGTGGTCATGGCGCTGGTGTTCACCTTCCATGCGCCCAAGGGCGCCTTCTACCACTCGTCGACGGCGTGGCTGCCGTTCGCCCTGCCCATGTCGGTGGCCGCAATCCCCGCCGCGGGGCGATGGGCGGCGCGCTGGTGGCCCTTCCTGGGCAGACCCCGCACGCACCGCTTCCTTGCCGCGGCCGGCCTGGCGGGCGCCCTGGTGCTCTCCGTGGTCGGGTCCGCCGCCCTGTACCGGCAATGGGACGAGTCCCGGACCCAGGACGTCGCGGCTGCCTCCTTCTTCGTCGACAACGGCCACACGACCGATGTCGTCATGAGCAGCGACCCGGCCTCGCTCTACTACTTCAGCGGGAATCCAGGCGTGGCACCCTCGTTCGATCCGTACCCGGTGATAGAGCAGATCCTCCGCGCCTACGACGTGCAGTGGATCTACGTCCAGCTGCCCACGGGCGCAACGCGGGACCCGCTGGGATTCTGGAACGGGGCGGCCGCGGTGGATGCGGACGGCAACCACGCCACGTTCCTGCCTGCCGCACCCGCGTTCGAGGCGCCCGGCGTGCGTGTCTACCGGGTCATCCCGCCGCCACCGACCTGAGACGCGCGAGCGCCGGGTAGTACTTCCGGCGCCCGAAGTACTGTTGACCGCGCGCACCTTGCCCGCGGAGGATGGCGACCGGCCCGGGTACCAGTCCGGGACCAGTACCCACGGACCCATGGAGACCAAAGGGCACCCAGTGGCGAGATCAGCAACGACAGCCAGGACACCTCGTTCGAGCCTCGAACGGCTCTACGGCCAGGCGATGGACCAGCTCCGCCGCCAGGCTCGCGCCACCCACACCGTCGCGGATCGGTACCGTGAGCAGTACCGCCGCCGGCTGGAGTCCTGGGTCGCCCTCCGCAGCCGCCTCGAGAACCGGGGCGCCGTTCGTCCCGGTCCGGGCGGGCGGGCCAACGAACACCGCCGGAGCTCGGCCATCGAGACCATGCGCAACGAGCACGAGGTCCTGGGCCGCGAGCTCGCCGTCCAGCAGGAACAGCTCAAGCGGATCCAGGCTGCCGCCCATCACCTGGACCTGCTCAACACCTACCTCGTCAGCACCGCTCCCCAGGCCGACGAGCCGTCCCTGGTCGAGACGGAGAAGTTGCCCGCGAGCCTGCGCCTGCGCGTCATCGAGGCCCAGGAGGGCGAGCGGCAGCGCCTGGCGGGGGAGGTCCACGACGGACCGGCCCAGGTCCTGACCAACGCCATCTTCCAGGTCGAGTACCTCGACCGGGTCCTCGAGGCCGCTCCGCGGTCCGCACACGCGGAGCTGGCCTTCCTGCGCACCATGTTGCGCGACGGGCTCGACGAGGTTCGGAACTTCATCACCGAGCTCCGTCCACCGGCCGTCGACATGGGCCTGGCGCAGGCGCTCAGCGACCGCGCCGAGGAGTTCGGCGAGCGGCACGGGATCGCCGTCTCGGTGGATGTCAACGGCATCGATGCGCTCCTGACACCGGACGCCAAGGCGTCCGTCCTGCGCATCACACAGGAGGCGCTGCAGAACGTGCGCAAGCACTCGGCTGCGACCGAGGTGAGCATCACCCTGGAGGGCGACCGCCTGGCCATCACCGACAACGGACGCGGATTCGACGTCATGCGGCTCGCGGGGGCGAGCCGGAACTTCGGCCTGCAGTTCATGCGCGAGCGGGCCGAGCTCATGGGCGCGACGCTGCAGATCGAGTCGCGGCAGGGCGAGGGGACGCGGATTCTGCTCCGCCTCCCGGATGCGACCCGCTGACGCGACGACATCGGCCTTTTCTTGCAAGAGGAGAACACCGTGGTTGAACAGGGACAGGAGCGACGGCGCGGCGGAGACCGCCGCAACGAAGGGGTGAAGAGCCGGATCGTCATCGTGGACGGGCACACGCTCTTTCGGCGGGGTGTCCGCAACATCCTCGAGCTCGAGGGTGACATGGAGGTCGTGGGCGAGGCCGGAAACGGCCGCGAGGCGATCGCCCTGGTCGAGGAGCTCACGCCGGACGTGGTCCTCATGGACGCAGGTCTGCCCGCGCCCAACGGGATCGAGACGACGCAGCGCATCAAGCGCGAGCTGCCGCACACCGGCATCATCGTCCTCGCCTCGAACGACGACGAGGACCAGCTGTTCGAGGCCATCAAGGCCGGCGCCGCGGCGTATGTCCTCAAGGACATCGACCCCACCGACCTGATCGCCATCATCCGGCGCGTCCGCTCCGGCGAGTACCTCATCAACGACAAGGTCTTCGCCAAGCCGTCGGTCGCCACCCGGGTGCTCAAGGAGTTCCGCGAGCTGGCCGTCTACGGCAACGACGCCCAGCCGATCTTCGCGCCCCTCTCACCGCGCGAGGTTGAGATCCTGGACAACATCGCCCAGGGGATGACCAACAAGCAGGTCGCCTACGCGCTGACCATCAGCGAGCAGACCGTCAAGAACCACATGTCGTCCATCCTGCGCAAGCTGAGCGTCAATGACCGTACCCAGGCCGTGGTCTACGCCATGCGCCAGGGCTGGATCAAGATCCCGGAGGACTGAGCCTCCGGCATAGCCACCGACAACCACGGTGCTCGTCATCGCGGCAGCTCCCGGCGCCATTCGCCCGCGCCTGCGGGGCTGCCGCGTACGTCATTCCGCGACGACCGGTGGCGCGGCCATCGCGGTACAGTTAGTTCCGATGTTCGCCACAAGCCACGGTCATCGAGAGCGTCCGGGCTGATGCCCGAACCAAGGTCGCTCTTCTCCCGCTTCCGCCGCCAGCATCCATCCGGCGAGGCGGACGTCGCCCAGCCGGATCCCACGTTCTCCGAGGACTCCGCCGGCGTCCCCATCGACGCCTTCATTGAAGCGGGCGCGGTGCAGCTCCGTCTCCACGCCCCGGCCGGTCGACTCAGCGACACCCTCAACCGCGAGACCAGCATCCGTGTCGAGCGAACCGACGGCGGAGCGCCGCCCACCATCGAGGATCTCTTGCTCCTGGTCCCCCCGCCGCGGGAGGTCGACCGGGCCCGCCGGCTCCACAGGCCGGGACGAGCCGTGCGCATCTGGATTGGCCCCTACGAGGTGACCGGGGACGTGCACGTGCCGCCCGGCACGGAGGCCACCGGGTTTCTCATGCGCAACAGTCCGCGGTTCGTGGCCCTTACCAACGCGATTGTGCGCAGCACGATCGGCGTCATCGCGGACCGTGATATGGACGTCGCCCTCGTCAACCTGCAGCGCGCTGAACGGTTCGCCGACGTCACCGCCGAAGATCAGCCTTTGCGCTGAGGGCCACCGCATCCCCGGCCGGCATCCCGCCGCAAGTCCCGTCGACGGCAGTACGGATGTTCCATGGAGTGCGGGGACGGGCGTCCCTACGCTGATGGCACGTCGACCGGCGGGTATCCCCGGGAGATGTTCATCCATCGGCGGTCCACGAGCTGGATCGCCGGGTCTCCTCCTCCGGTGCGGGGAGCCGAGCAGCAGCAGGCTCGGCTCCCCTTCTCTTTGCCCGGATTCCGGCGCTTGGGTGCACCGGCACCCCTAACGGATCTCTTGACACCGCGCGCAGGCGTGGTAGAAGGTACGGCACAGGTAGCGGCTGCTTGGGACCATCGGGCCATTCATTCTTCCGGCTCGAGCGCCTACGCTGCCCATACCAATTCTCGAGGAAAGGAGGTCCCTTCACACATGCTTCAGATCATCAGCACTCTTCTCATGCAGCTTCGGCGCAAGGATGAGGAAGGCCAGACGCTCGTTGAGTACGGCCTGCTTCTCGCTCTCATCGCCATCATCGTGATCGTCGCCCTGCTCTTCCTGGGCCCGATCGTGAGCCAGATCTTCAGCAACGTCGCCACGAACCTGCAGGGCGCCTAAGCCCTCGCGTTCAAACGACATATGGAGCCCCCGGCGCCTGCCGGGGGCTCCGTGATTTCCGGGGCGGCAGGCGAGCCGCGGCCGCGGTCCCCGGCCAGGTACCACGCTCGCGTAGCCCACAAGTCCCGTCGAACCCTAGTGACAGCAGCATCTAGACTGTTGACTACAGTCACAATAGGCTGCAATCCAACGCGACCCCCGGTGTCATTTCCATCCTCCGAGCTGCAAGGGGAATACGTTCGTGAAGCGATCGAACCGCCTGGTCATCTTCGTTGGCGTGCTGCTCGCCATCCTGGCGTTCGTGGGCATCGTCATCGTCCTCAACACCTCCACGTCGACGCCATCGGGTGGAGCGACGCCTACGCCGACGACGGTGGCCGTGCTCGTGGCGAAACAGGACATCGCCATTGGCGACGCAGTGACCCCTGACCTCGTCGAGGTGAAGCGTGTCGATCCCGGCGCCGTCGAGGGCACCCGGTATGCGGATCCCTCGCAGGTTGGCGGGCGTCCGGCCCTGGTAGCCGTCCCGGCCGGGTCCCAGGTCAACCAGCAGACCTTCGGCGGGGTGGGCAACGTGTGCATCAGCTGCATGCTGCAGACCGGCGAGAAGGCCATCTCCATCCAGGTCGACAAGATCACCGGCGTCGACTTCCTGGTGCAGCCGGGCGACCACGTGGATGTCCTCGTGGCGGTGCAGCTCCCGGCCGTCATGAATCCCGACGGCAAGAGCCTGCGCTCGGTCAAGGTCGTCCTGCAGAACATGCGCGTCCTGTTCGTCAGCGGTCGCAACGTGGCGACGCTTCCGCAGGCCACGCCCGTCCCGGGTGCCAGCCCAGGGACCGCCACGCCGGCGCCGGCCAACCCGGTCTCAGCGGTGGTCATTGTTGCCGGAACCGACCAGGACGCGGAAGTGCTGCGCTACGCCGCGCGCGACGAGACCGAGTTCCAGGGAACGGGGACCTCCGCGGTGGTGGCGCTCACCATCCGTAACACGGATGACACGGACATCGCCACGACCACGGGCATCACCATCAACGAGCTGATCAAGCAGTACGGGCTGCTCGTGCCACAAGAGGTGGCTCTGCCCACCCCGAGCCCGTTCAAATAGCACCCGGTCAGCACCAGGCCTGATACAGGAAGCAATGCCGTGATCAAGGTCCTCATCGTCGACGACATCCCGGAGACGCGCGACCACCTGACGAAGCTCCTGGGCTTCGAGCAGGAGGTCGACGTGGCCGGGACCGCCGGCTCCGGCGAAGAGGCGATCCAGATGGCCATGGACCTGCGTCCGGACGTCATCGTCATGGACATCAACATGCCGGGCATGGACGGGGTCGCCGCGTCGGAGATCATCTCCCAGCGGCTCCCCACCACCCCGATCATCATGATGAGCGTCCACGGCGAGGCGGAGAGCCTGCGCAGGGCCATGCTGGTCGGTGCGCGCGAGTTCCTGGTCAAGCCGTTCTCCGGCGACGAGTTCGCCCAGAGCATCAAGGTGGTCTTCGAGCGCGAGCTCGCCCGCAGGTCCCAGCTGGCGGCGGCGCTGCCCGCCCAGCCGGCGCCCGCAAACGCATCCGTGACCGATGTCGAGGGACACCAGGTCATCGCGGTCTTCTCACCCAAGGGTGGGGCGGGCCGGACGACGGTTGCCACCAACCTGGCCATTGCCCTGCAGCGTGAGACGGAGACACGGGTCTGCCTGGTGGACGCCAACCTGCAGTTCGGCGACGTCGGCGTCCTGCTCAACCTCAATCCAAAGAACCGATCGATCCTGGATGCGGTGGAGGGGGGCGAGCCGGACGGTGAGATCATCGACTCCGTCATCGTCGACCACTCGACGGGCATCCGCGTGCTCCTGGCGCCCCCTTCGCCTGAAGGGGCGGACATGGTGACCGCTCCGTACCTGCGCAAGATCGTGGATCACCTGCGGATCACCCACGACTTCGTGGTCGTGGACCTGCCTTCCGCCCTGAGTGACCACTCCCTGGCCATGATGGACGCGGCCGACACCATTGTCGTGCTCTCCGCGCTGGAGATCACGACCATCAAGAACGTGCGCCTCTTCCTGGAGGTTGCGGACCAGCTGGAGTACGACCGCGGCAAGATCCGGCTGGTCATCAATCGCGCCGACACGGCGCAGGGCATCCGCATCGGCGACGTGGAGGCATCCATTCGCCGGCCCATCGACGGCTCCATCGTCTCGGACGGACGTCTCGCGGTCCTCGCGGCGAATCGCGGGGTCCCGTTCGTCGTATCCCACCCGGACGGGCCGCTCTCCCGGGACATTCTCAAGCTCGCTCGGACGCTTGCGGGCGAATCCAGCGCTGCCACGGAACAGCCAACCAAGCGAGGACTCTTCGCACGCCACTGATGGGAAGGATTAGGACATGTCTCTGCTGAAGAGGATCGAGCGGGCTCGGCCCGCTGCCGAGGGAGATCCGCAGGTTCCGGCCACGACGAGCCAGACGCCGGTGCCGTCCGGCTCAGGCCAGACCACGCCACCGCTCCAGCGCGGGCAGACGACCGCGGCCGGCCGGCCGTTCCTTGATGCCCTTCCCGCGCGCGAGTCCTTCCGCGAGGCGAAGTACCGCGTCCAGAACCGCCTGATCAACGAGCTCGATGCAAAGCTGGACCTGACCAACCAGGTCGAGGTTCGGCGCCAGATCGAGGAGCTCTTCGGCAAGATCGCGGACGAGGAGGGGCTGGCCCTCACCCGCGCCGAGCGCGTGCGGATGCTCGAGCAGATCACGGACGAGATCCTGGGGCTGGGGCCCCTGGAGCCGCTCCTGCGCGACGAGACCATCACCGAGGTGATGGTCAACGGTCCGCAGCAGGTCTACATCGAGCGCGAAGGACGCCTGGAGCTCACCAACGTGACCTTCCAGAACGACGAGCACGTGATGAGGATCATCCAGCGCATCATCGCCCCCATTGGCCGCCGCGTGGACGAGTCGAGCCCCATGGTGGACGCCCGCCTCGCCGACGGCTCCCGCGTGAACGCGGTGATCCCGCCCCTCTCGCTGGTGGGCCCGGTCATCACCATCCGGAAGTTCGCCGCGACGCCGTACACGGTCGAGGACCTGATCCGATTCGGCACCGCCACTGCGGAGATGTTCGAGTTCCTGGAGGCCTGCGTGAAGGCCCGGCTCAACATCTTCGTCTCCGGCGGCACCGGCTCCGGGAAGACGACCGAGCTGAACATCCTGTCATCCTTCATCCCCGACGACGAGCGGATCGTGACCATCGAGGATGCGGCGGAGCTCCAGCTTCGGCAGGAGCACGTCATCACCCTTGAGTCGCGCCCGGCAAACATCGAGGGCAAGGGCGCCATCCCCATCCGCGAGCTGGTGCGCAACGCCCTCCGCATGCGGCCCGATCGAATCATCGTCGGCGAGTGCCGAGGCGCCGAGGCACTGGACATGCTGCAGGCCATGAACACCGGCCACGACGGCTCCATGTCCACCGGCCACGCCAACACGCCGCGCGACATGCTCTCCCGCCTGGAGACCATGGTCCTCATGGCCGGCATGGACCTGCCGCTGCGGGCCATCCGCGAGCAGATCGCGTCCGCCGTGGATCTCATCGTGCACCAGAACCGCCTCAAGGATGGCACGCGCAAGATCGTGAACATCACCGAGGTCCAGGGGATGGAGGGGGACGTCATCGTCATGCAGGACGTCTTCGTGTTCGAGCAGACCGCCGTGGTCGAAGGCAAGATCCAGGGCCGGCTGCGGCCGACCGGGATCCGTCCCAAGTTTGTCGAGAAGTTCGAGGCTGCGGGCATCCACCTGCCGCCGAACGTCTTCGGCTCCCCGTTCTAGAGAGGAAGCACGAGGATGGAGATGCTCCCCTTCGCCATTGCAGGGCTCGCGGCCGGCGCCGTGCTCCTCATCGCGGTCGGGATCGCGATGAGCGGCAGCTCGGGTGGCGTTGCCTCGCGCCTCGAGCGCTATGCCTCCGCGCGCGGAGAGTCCACGACCACGACGTCCTCGAACGGCGACGGCGAGTCGGCCCTCATGGCCGGCCTGTCGCGCGCCATCGAACGCCAGGACATGGCGGCCCGGCTGGGCACCGAGCTTGCGCGGGCTGCCCTGAAGATGCGCCCGTCGGAGTTCGTCATCCTGTGGCTGGCCTCGCCGTTCGTGTTCACCGCGGTGGCGTTCCTCCTGGGCCAGGTCATTCGCCGGCTTCAAGAACCCCATCGCCCTCATCGCGGTGTTCGCGATTGGTGCCTACTTCCCGCGCTTCTACCTGAAGCGCCGCCAGGCGCAGCGGCTCAAGGCGTTCGGCGGGCAGCTGCCGGACACCATCACCCTGCTCGCCAACTCGCTGCGGGCCGGCTCGTCCTTCCTGCAGGGCATCGAGCTCGTGACCCGTGAGGCCCGTCCGCCCATCTCCGAGGAGTTCGAGCGCGTCGTCCGCGAGATGTCCCTGGGCGTGGCCCTGCAGCCGGCGCTGAACAACCTGTCGCGCCGCGTCGCCAGCGAGGACCTGGAGCTGATGGTCACCGCCATCAACATCCAGAGCCAGGTTGGCGGCAACCTCGCCACCGTCCTCGACACCATCGCCTACACCATTCGCGAGCGCGTGCGCATCCAGGGCGAGATCCAGACCCTCACCGCCATGCAGCGCTACTCCGGGTACGTCATCACCCTGCTGCCGGTGGGCCTGGCGGGAATCCTGTTCCTGATCAGCCCAACCTACATCACGCCCATGCTCGAGCGGCCACCCGAGGCGTTCGGCCTTCCGCTGGGCTACATCTTCTTCGGAATCGGCCTGCTGAGCATGGGCCTCGGCTATGTGCTGATCCGTCGCATCGTCGACATCAAGGTATAGTCCAGATGACTCCTGTAATCATCATTGCAGCCCTTGCCGCGGCGGCGGTCCTCCTCATCACGGTGGGTCTCGCCGCGCGGCCGGGGAAGGATGCGGTCCAACAGCGCCTTGATCAGCTGGTCGTCCAACCCAAGACGCTCGAGGAGTTCGAGCTGCAGCAGCCGTTCTACGAGCGCATCGTTCAGCCCCTGGTCAAGCGCCTGGCACGCCTGGGCCGGCGCAGCGGGGACGAGGGCGGCATGGTCGCCCGGACCGACGCGAAGCTCGAGAAGGCCGGGTACCCCGGCGGGCTGCGCGGGGCGGACTGGATTGGCGTGAAGCTGCTGGGCGCCATCGTCGGCGCCGTGGGCCTCCTGGCTCTCATGCTGCTCGTCACCCAGTCGTTCCCGGTCGCCTTCCTCTTCGGCGTGCTCGGCATTGGCGTCGGCTACATAGGCCCGGAGTTCTGGCTCGGCCGGCGGGTCAGCGCGCGGTCGATGGCCATGGTGCTCCAGCTGCCGGACGCGCTGGACCTGCTCACCATCTCGGTGGAGGCCGGTCTGGGCTTCGACGCGGCGCTGGCCAAGGTGGTCGAGAAGATGGAGGGCCCGCTGGTCACGGAGTTCCGCACGGCGCTGGCGGAGATCCGCATGGGCCGCACCCGCCGCGAGGCGCTGCGTGACGTGGCCACCCGGGCGGACGCCCAGCCCATCAACAACTTCATTGGCGCCATCGTCCAGGCGGAGCAGCTTGGCGTCCCCATCGCCAAGGTCCTCCAGATCCAGTCCCAGCAGCTGCGCGTCGAGCGCCGCCAGCGGGCAGAGGAGGCTGCCGCCAAAGCCCCGGTCAAGATGCTGTTCCCCATGGTGGGCTGCATCTTCCCCACCATCTTCATCGTCATCCTGGGCCCGGCGATCCTCACCGTGATCAAGGGCGTCGGCATCTGACATGCTGCCGGCGCTGCGGCCGGCGGTCCTGCTGGTCGACGACGACCCCACGCTCCTCGCCATCCTCGCGCGCCGGATAACGCGCGAGGGCTTCGAGGTTCGTACCGCACCGTCCGGAAATGCGGCCCTCAAGGCGCTCGAGCGCGGGTGGCCGGCGCTGGTCATCGTGGATCTCATGATGCCCGGCATGGACGGCTTCGAGCTGTGCCGCCGCATCAAGCGCATCGCGGACCTGCCCATCATCGTCCTCTCCGCAGTCGACGCCAGCGAGGCAAAGGTTCGGGCGCTGGAGGACTACGCGGAGGACTATGTCACCAAGCCGTTCGATCCCGATGAGCTGGTCGCCCGCGTGCAACGCGTGCTGCGCCGGCTGCCGACGGGCAGCCGCCGCGCCTCGTTCGACGACGGCCAGCTGGAGCTGGACCTGGTGCAGCGCCAGGCCTTGACCGCGGCGGGCACCCAGTCGCTGACCCCCACCGAGGTCCGGTTCCTCCAGATCCTGGTCGCCTCCCTCGACCGAACGGTGCCCACCGAGACGCTCCTCGAGCGCGTCTGGTCCGAGGCCGATGGCGCGGATCCGTCCTACGTCTGGGTCACCGTCCGCCGGCTGCGCCGCAAGATCGAGCAGGACCCGGACAACCCGCGCTACCTGCTGACGGAGCGCGGCGTCGGCTACCGGCTGGCGTCGACCGCCAAGAACCAGCCGGCCGTCCGGGCCAGCTCCTGACCATGGGCGCCGGCCGGCCGGCTCTCCGCCTCTTCCTCTTCCTGGTGCTGGTCGCGCTGCCGCCCCTGGTGGCGTTCGCCGCGCTCTCGACCTTCGCGACCGACTGGCTCGAGCGCATCGGCCCTGGCACCGTCCTCCTGGTGTTGCCTTCTTCGCGGTGATCTGGGCAGCCGTGATCAGCATCCTGGGCAGGTCGCGGCATGCGGGACGATGCCCGGGCGCTGGTGGCGGTCGCCACCGGCAGCGCCAGCGAGCCGGTCCCGACGTCACCGGCCATCGAGCAGCTCGCCGCTGCGCTCGACGAGCGCAACCGCCAGATCGCGGAGCTGGCTGCCCACGTCCGCGCCGCGCCCATCGAGGAGGACGCGCAGGCGGTTGCGCGCTCGACCGTGGCATCTGCCTTTTCCGTCACCCACGATCCCACGTGGTCACTGGTCGTCCTTCGCTCGCCGGACGAGGCGCTCCTGCCCATAGGCGCCTATGTCGCCGAACCCGGGCCACCCGGTCCCCTGAAGGACGTGCACCGCTGGGCTGCGACCGTCGAGCACGACGACGCCGACGTGCCCTCCGTCTCCCACGCCCTGGGCCCCTGGGGCGCCTTCGTCGTCGTGGAGGTCGCAGCCGGAGAGGAGCTGCGCGCCAGCCTGATGGCGCCCTGGGAGGGCCGGGAAACGCCGTCCCGGGCCGAGCGTGAGCTCCTGAGCCTCCTGGGCCAGAACAGCGCCACGGCCATCGAGCACGCCCTCCTCTACGCGCGCCTCCGCGTTCAGACGGAGGAGCTGAACCGTATGGCAGCGGTGCAGACCGACTTCCTGCGCGGCGTGACGCACGACCTGCAGACGCCGCTGACCAGCATCGGCGCGGTCGCCTCCGAGCTGCAGCACGCGCCGGGGATTCCGGAGGACGTGCTCACCGACCTGGAGACGATCACCCACCAGGCCGACCGACTGCGGCGAATGGTCAGCCAGCTCCTGGTCGTGTCACGTCTCGAGGCCGGAGCAGTCACGCCCCGCGTGGAGGTCTTCCGTCCCGGGCCCGTCGTGAACCGCTGCTGGACCGCCCTGCGCTCCAACAGGCCCATCGACCTGGCTGGAGAGGATCCCGGGGTGCTTGCGGTCGCGGATCCGGATCGCTTCGAACAGGTCCTGTGGGCCATCCTGGACAACGCCGTCAAGTACAGCCCGGACGGCACCCCCATCCATGTCCGGCTCGAGCAGGTCGACGGCGCAACGCCGCGCGGGGAGGCGCGGTTGGCGGTGACCATCCGCGACGAAGGGACCGGGATGGACGAGACCACGCGAGCGCACGCCTTTGAGCAGTTCTACCGGGCGCCGGACGCCACCCGCCATGCGCCGGACGGCAGCGGGATCGGCCTGTACGCGGCCAGGGGACTGGTGGAGGCAATGGGTGGGCGGATCAGTCTTCAGAGTCGTCTGGGCTCGGGGACGAGCGTCCGCATCGAGCTGCCGGCCGAGACAGTGACGGCTACCGGTGGCGGCACCGGGGGCCATGACTCCCCCGTGGGGTAGCCCGAAAGTACCGTGGCGGTACGGGCCGCCGGAAGCGACTCTGCAAGGTGAGCCGCAAGGTGCGCCGGGTACCGTGTGGGCACTGATAAATCGCACCAGGTAGAGCGCGGCATGATGCTGCACTTCCGTCGCAAGGCACCCCGCACCCGCGGTCAGGCCATGGTCGAGTTCGCGATCGCCCTGCCCATCCTCGCGCTCCTGCTGGTCATGGCCGTCGATTTCGGCCGAGTGTTCTTCGGTTGGGTTGCGTTGAACAACATGGCCCGCGCAGGCGCGAACTTCGCCGCTCTGAACCCGAATGCCTGGGGAGCGCCCGGCGACGCGTCCAAGCAGGCCAGCTACGTCCTGCGCATGACACAGGACGCGCAGGCCATCGATTGCACGCTGCCGTCGACGCTTCCCAACCCGACGTTCATCAACCAGGTCGGCACGAGCGATCCGCACGAGCTTGGAGACGCCGCCGAGGTGAAGCTCACCTGCCAGTTCCACGTCATCACCCCACTGGTCAGCAACCTGCTGGGCGGGACCATCTCCATTGGGGCGGACGCCGTCTTCCCGATTCGGCAGGGCGAGATTGCCGGAGCCCCCATAGCTGCGGTGATTCCCACCCCGACGGCCACGCCGACCGAACCGGGCGCGACCCCGACGGCCTCGCCGTCGTCCTCGGCACTGCCCGCAGGGCAATGTCGGGTTCCGCAGTTCGTGGGTGACCTGAACAACTCGACGAACCTGACCGCCAAGTGGGTGGCCTTTGGGTTCAACCAGCACAAGATCACCGTGGAATCCGGTACATGGGCGACCGTGGGCTCGCAGAGCATTGTTGCCAACGCCGTGGTCAACTGCAATAACGTGACCATCACGGTGGGGCCGTAGCCATGATTCGTCGACGCAAAGAGCGGCGCGGCCAGACCCTGGTGGAGATGGCCCTGATCCTGCCGATCTTCCTGCTGATCCTGATGGGCATCTTCGACTTCGGGCGCGCCGTCTACGCCTACAACACGGTGGCCAACGCCGCGCGCCAGGCCGTTCGCCTCGCGATCGTCGACCAGGAGCCATCGAAGATCCAGGACCTGGCGGCCCAGCACGCTTCGTCGCTCGGCATCGATCCAAGCACGGTGACGATTCGGTTCGTCAACCCGGACCGGTCGTCCGGTCCACCCTGTGACGTCACCCCGGTGCTGAACGGATGCCTCGTCGAGGTCACCGTCCCGTACACGTACACGGCAGCTACACCCATCATCGGGAACATCGTCGGGAACATCAATATCTCCGCCACCAGCAGATTGCCCGTGGAGCGCACGTATCCATGATCCCGTCATTGCATGCGCGGCACGGCCGCAGGAGCCCACTCATGAACACTGCAACGCATCCTCGCGACCCCCGCGGCCAGGTGCTGGTCATCGTGGCGATCGGGATGATCCTGATGATCGCGATGGTCGGGCTGGTCATCGACGGCGGATATGCCTGGGGCCAGCAGCGCGCCACCCAGAATGCAACGGATGCAACCGCAGAGGCGGGTGCCGTCGTGCTCGTTCAGCAGCTCGCCGGCGTGACCGTGACGGACACGGACGTCCTGACCTCCGTTCAGGCGGTGGCGTCCGCGAACGGGTACGCGGCCGTTGATCCAGCGGTCGACTGTGCAGGCGGCCCGCCACTGAACGGCGTTCAGGGCATCTGCGCCTACTACACCGATGTCGACGGCAACGTCCTGACCAGCGGTGGGGCGCCGATCGCTGTCGGCACCCTTGCCGGCGGGGCGCCGCCCACCGGCGCCGCCGGGGTCGAGGCCAAGGCGCAGAAGACCATCAACACCTTCCTGGCCCGGGTCATCGGCATCAACACCTTCAACATCACCGCCCCGGCCACGGCCGTGGCTGGATACGTCGGGGGCGTCTGCAACTCCGACCTTGGATGCGCGGTGCTGCCCGTGACGCTTCCGGTCAACCTCGTGACGTGCGATGGGAGCGGAAACGCAGTCTCAGATCCGAACGGCCTCCAGTACCTCAAGAACACGTCGGATCCCTATGTGATCCCTCTGTGCAAGAACAACCCCGGGAACGTTGGCTGGCTCGACTGGACCCCGCCGGCCGGGGGAACTTCAGAGCTGATCAACTCGATCCTGTACCCGAACAACCCGTCCATCTATGTCCCCTCGTGGCAGTACGTCACGTCCACTGGCAACGTCGACAGCTCGGGCGTTGAGGACGCGATCAACAGCTACGACGGCACGGTGGTGCTGATCCCGCAGTTCGACATCACCTGCGACACGCAGCCCACCGGGCCCGCGGACACGAACTTTGGGTGCCCCCAGGCGAACCTGGGCGGCAACGGACAGAACCAGTGGTATCACCTGCCCCAGTTTGCCGCGTTCAAGCTCTGTGACGCGACCATCTGCCCTGCCAACACGACCACGAACCCGCACCCGGCCTACACCCAGGGCGCGTACATCAGCGGGAACAACAAGGCCGTGTGCGACACCGGCAACGGCGCGACCTCATGCCTCGCCGGATACTTCACCGACTTCGTGATCAACACCACGGTGACCGGCAACGTTGGCGCAGCTCACGACACCGGTCTCCTGGGAGTCCAGCTCATCCACTGAGCGTGTCCGTTCCCTGCCAGGGGTTGACAACGCCCCGGTCCATCCCATCGGACCGGGGCGTTTCTCTGCCCGCTAGGATCTGCCTGCCATGAACCGATACGTGCGCGTCCGCAACCTCACCCGCGACACCACCATCGCCGAGCGTGTGCGGGTCGCCCGTGGCCTTTTCCAGACGATCTTCGGGCTCCACCTGCTCCCGCGCCTGCAGACCGGGGAGGGGCTCCTCCTGCCGGGCGCCACCACCATCGATACCACCTTCATGGGCTACGCCATCGACCTCGTCTTCCTGGACGGATCTGCGCGAGTCACGCGCCTCGTCCCGCACATGGTCCCGTGGCGGATCGTGTGGTCCGCACACGGCGGCAAGGACTGCCTGGAGCTTCGCGCCGATGCCCTGGTCGGGACCGGCACCCAGGTGGGCGACCAGCTGGTGCTCGAGGAGATCCCCGCCCCGTAAGTGCGCGGTAAGCCCCCGATACGCGGCGCTGCCGCACGCTTCGCCCATGGCGCTCCTCGACGTGCTGCTCCCGCCGTCCTGCGCCGGCTGCGGCCGGTACGGCGCGCTCCTGTGCGAGGCGTGCCGGGCGTCGTTTCGTCCCGCGGGCCCGGACGGGGTCACCTTCGTCCAGGCGGACCCGTCGGTGGTGGTCGGTGAGTCGCTCACCCTGGCGGTGGCCGCCTTCCGCTACGAGGGGGCCCTGCGGCGCACGCTGAACCGCCTGAAGTACGGCGGAGCGCCATCGGTCGCCGGGCCGCTGGCGCGCGACGCGCTTCCCGCGCTGCGGCGCCTGCTGAACGTCACCGGACCCGCCGCGCTGGTGCCGGTCCCGGTGCACGCCGCGCGCCTCCGCCGGCGTGGCTACAACCAGGCCGGGCTCCTCGCGTCCGCCCTGGCGCGCGTGGCGGTGCTCGAGGTGGACGACTGCCTGGTCCGCCGGCGAGCCACCATCCGCATGCACGGGCTGGATAGGGCAGCGCGGCTGAGGAACCTGCAGGACGCCTTCGCGCTCCGGCAGGGCGCCCATCCCCCGCCGGTGGTCATCCTGGTGGACGACATCCTGACCACCGCGGCGACCCTGGAAGCCTGCGCCGGCGTGCTCCTGGCCGCCGGCGTCAGATCGGTCCACGGCTTCGCCATCGGCAGGGAAGTCTGAGGGTCCTGCGTCATCGCGAGACGGGCCGTTCGTCGGAGCGTCATCGGGCCATGTGGGTGCTACCGTAGAACTCCACGGGAACTGCAAGGAATTCTTCGGGAGGCACTCGGAGATGAAGACCAGCATCAAGGCGCGAAACCTTGAGCTCAGCGACCGGTTGCGGGCCACCATTGAGCGAAAGCTGCGCAGGCTCGACCGGATCTCACACCCGGACGCGGAGGCGACGGTGGAGCTGATCGCCAACGCCTCGCACGCCGCGGATTCCCGCAACGTCGCAGAGGTGACCCTGGTGAGTGGTTCGGACGTCGTCCGCTCCGTCTCCGCGGGGCCAACCCCGATCGCGGCCCTCGACCTCGTGCTCGACAAGCTTGAGCGCCAGGTCGTGCGGGCCAAGACCAGGCCCCGTCGCGTGCGCGAGCGGATGGCCGACCAGGCGACGGAGGTGCTGGCCAGAGAGGCCGTCGGGACGCTGGATCCGCCGCCGGAGCGTGTCCACGGCTCCTCCCGGGTCACGCGCGTCAAGCGCTTCGACATGATCCCCATGTTCGAGGAGGACGCCGTCACCCGCATGGAAGAGCTGGGCCACGCGTTCTTCATCTTCCTCAACGCGGAGAACGACCAGCTCTGCCTGGTCTACCGGCGTGCGAACGGGACCTACGGGCTGATTGAGCCGATGGTGCGCCCCAGCCGCAGGAATCGCTGAACGGTGCGCCTCGGGTCCGGCCCGGTGCCTCGCCGGGCCCGGCGCCTCAGTGCGCGAGCACCGGCAGGAGGAGCATCACGGCGACGATCAGGATCAGCGACACGAAGAACACGAAGAGGGCGATGCTCAGCGGGTCGTGACCCATCTGCGGCTCTTCAGGTGGCGCCATGGCCCGCACCGTAGCAGACCCGCAGCCTCGCCGCCGCCTGACCTGGCCTGATGGCGCCCCTCGGGTGGGGATCCACCTTGGGGTGGCGCACGGGCTGCTCAAGACGGCCCGACGCGCTCGCCAGATCGGCGCCACCGCGCTCCAGATCTTCATCGACAACCCCACCGCCTGGCGGCGCCGGCCGGAGCCCCCCGCAGACGCCGCGGAGTTCGTGGCGTACACCGCCCGCGAGGGCATCGCGCCGGTCGCGATCCATGCCAGCTATCTCATCAACCTGGCCGGCAGCGTGGAGCCGTTCGCGAGCCGATCTCTTGACGGGCTGATGCACGAGGTCAGCCGCGCGCCGCAGTACGGCGCACGGCTCGTGAACACCCACATCGGTTCGCACCGCGGCACCGGGCACGAGGCCGGGCTGCGGCGCATCGCGACGAACGTGGCCGCCGTCCTGGACGCAACGCCGGCGGGCGTGCGCCTGGTGCTGGAGAACAGCGCCGGCGGCGGGGACAACCTGGGCTACACGCTGGAGCAGCTCGCCGACATCCTCGAGCGCGTGGCCGCGCAGCGTGGTGGCGACGCCGACGGGCTTGCCTTCTGCCTGGACACCGCCCACCTGTGGGGCGCCGGCTACGACATCTCGACCGCCTCCGGCGCCACCGGCGTGCTCGACCGCTTCGCGGCCCTGGTCGGCCTGGACCGCCTGGCGCTCGTCCACCTCAACGACTCGAGATCTGCGCTCGGCTCGCGCAACGACCGGCACGAGCACGTGGGCGGAGGGCAGATTGGCCACGCGGGGCTGGCGGCCCTCCTCCGCGATTCTCGCCTTGCGGCAGGCACCACGTTCATCATGGAGACTCCGGGGACGAATGAGGAGTACGACGCGGTGAACCTGCGCCGATCCTGGCTGCTCTACTCGGGTGCGACGTCGCTCCCCACGTTGCCGCCGCGTGCGTTCAGGCTGAACCGACGCGCCTCGCGGCAGGTGACCGAGGACTGAGGCGGCTCAGGCGCCGCGCGGCAGACCGTTCGTGCCGTTCGACCCGTTCGTGCCGTTCGTGCCGTTCGTGCCGTTCGAGCGGACCCGCCGGGCGCGCAGGGTGATGTAGGCCTGCATCAGCTCGCGAACGTCGGTCTCGCTCAGCAGGTCGTCGCCGCGCAGGGCGTACTCGACGCGGGTGGTGGGCAGGAGCTGCCGCGAGGAGACCGTGGCGAAGTAGGCGGGACCCTCTGCGTCGTCGTGAATCTCGCGGAGGCCACGGGCCAGCTTGGTCGCGGTGCCGAGCGACGGCATGCGATCACCCTTGATCAGGCGGGAGATGGTCGAGTGGTCGACCCCCGACTGCAGGGCGAGCTGACGCTGGCTCATCTTCTTTTCCTTCAGCTGGGCGCGAAGCCAGCTGTTGAAGGAGCGGGGCGATTGAAACGTCATGCCACTTCGTTCGGTTCGGCGCACGCCATCCGTGCTGGGCGCATGGGTGGTGCGTGCGAGCACCTGAAGCATGGCGCCGCGCAGGAAAGGCCTCAATAGGAGGAAGGTACCGAGCGCGCGGCGACGGTCCGAGGGCCGAATGGCCCGTCAGGTTGCGGTGGCGCCGGGCGGCTCCGCCCCCACTCCGTCGACCGGTGGAGCGCCAGAAACGCCGTGGGCTCGCCGCACCATCCCGCTGAATGCGTAGGCGATGCCACCCAGGATGATGACCGTCACGATGGAGATGGACCGATCCACCAGCGCAACCGCCGTGGCGGCGTCATGGGGCACGCCGTACAGGATGAGCGCGCCGATGATGCCGGCCTCCACGAAGCCCACCCCGGCCGGGGTCAGCGGGATGGCGGTCAGCAGGGCCGCGGCAAGGGCCACGAAGACCGAGGCGCTGATCCCCAGGTGCGCGTCCGGCAGGTTCAGGGCGCGGATGACGAAGTAGACACGCGCGCCCTCGAGAAGCCAGATCGTGCCGGTCAGGGCCACGATCACCGGGATGGCGCGCAGCGTGAGCGCGCCGGTGCTGCCCTCGTGGAACCGCTCGTAGAGGGCCTGGATGCGCTCCGGCAGGAAGCGGGTCAGGCGCGTGCCGAGGAAGCGCAGGGCAACCACGAACACGACCAGGACCAGGGCGACCGCGAAGCCGGCGAAGAAGAGCGTGTCGATCTCCGGGCGGTTGCGGCCACGGAAGCTCCAGAACCCCGCGGCCAGGGCCAGACCGAAGATGACGATGATGTCTGCGATGCGCTCGATGAAGACGGTGCCCACCGTCCGGGACGCAGAGCCGCCGAAGTTGCCCTTGAGGAGCCAGGCCCGATACAGGTCGCCCAGCTTTGCCGGGACCAGGCAGTTCACGAACCACGAGAGGAACAGGATCTCCGTTGCGGGCACCAGGCCAATGACGGTGCCGGCGCGTCGCAGGATGAAGCGCCAGCGGGCGCCACGGATGGGGAAGGTCAGGTAGTAGGCACCCAGCGCGGCGAGCAGGAACCACGGGTTGGCGCCCAGGATCTGCTGCCAGAGCAGCCCCCAGTCGAGCTTGAGGACGAAGATGAAGAGGAAGGCCAGGAGCGCCAGGCCAAAGACGATGGAGCCAATGGTCCGGACGTTGAGAAACCGCCGCGAGAGGCTGACCTCCTGCTCGGGGATCTCCTCCGTCTCGGGCGCGTCGAGATACTCCTCGACCTCGTAGAGCGGGTGGTGCTGGTGCTCGTCCGGATCAGCCACGGTGGTCCGGGTTCCCCGGGGCGGGCAGAACCTCGCGGCCCAGCCAGCGTCGGGCAATGTTGCTCCACACCGCGTAGCGGGTCGTCAGGTGCACCAGCATGGAGGAGCGGCTCCCGTGCCACTCCCCCTCCGGGAGGACGGCCTTGAGCTGGGCGGCATCGGCGAAGGGAGGCAGGGCGTTGAAGCTCATCGCCACCTCGAATGCCGAATGGGAGTCGCTGCAGGCGATCCCGGGCAGCTCGTAGCGAGCGGCAAACTCCGCGGCGCGCAGGTTGTGGCGCTGGAACGTGACGCGGCTGTTGAAGATCTCCACGGCGTCGATCTTGCCCGCCTCCGCCAGCCGTGTCAGTGGTACTTCGGAGATATGCGAGGAGCGGAACGGGTCGAACGGATGCGGGATGCTCACCAGCCCGCCCTGGGCGTGGATCTCATCCGCCGTCGCCTCCGCGGAGAGGCCGCGCGGGATGGTGCGCTGCAGGAAGATGCCCACCACCTCGCCGTCCGCGGTGCTCACTTCCTCGCCCAGGATCACGGTCAGCCGGTCGTCCACGCCCATCTCGCGTGCCTTGTCGCGGACGGCGACGGCCCCCTCCACGTTGTTGTGGTTGGTGACCGCGATGTGGGTCAGGCCGCGCTCCATGGCCACACGGATGAGCCGCTCCTCGGTCAGGACCGAGTCACGGCTGTAGCGCATGTGGATGTGGAAGTCCGCGAAGACCTTGTTCGGCCGATCGTCACCCCCCGTCTTCTCCCGGGTCTCGGCACGCGCGGCGACGGCGGAGGCCGCCACGCTCATGAGCGGCCCGGCACCGTCACGGGTCGTACGGCGGCGGTCACTAGCTGCTCACCAGGCTCTTGCGGTAGCTGGCGTAGTGCTCGAGCGCCATGCCGGTTCCCACCGCGACGGAGTTCAGCGCGTTCTCCGCGACGTGGCAGGGGATGCCGGTGACCTGGGTCAGGAGCGTGTCCAGGTTGCGAAGCAGCGAGCCGCCGCCCGACATGACCATCCCCTTGTCGATGATGTCGCTGGAGAGCTCCGGCGGCGTCCGCTCCAGGACGTTGCGCACCGCGGTCACGATCTGCTGCAGCGGCTGCTCGATGGCCTCCGTCACCTCTCCGGAGGTGATGGGGATGGTGCGCGGCAGGCCGGCGATCAGGTCGCGGCCCTTGACCTCCATGGACAGCGGTTCGTCCAGGGCCAGCGCGGAGCCGATGGCGATCTTGACCTCCTCCGCCGTCCGGTCGCCGATCATCAGGTTGTACTTGCGGCGGATGTAGTTGGCGATCGCCTCGTCGAAGCGGTTCCCGGCCACCCGCACGGAGTCGCTCACCACGATCCCGCCCAGGGCGATGACCGCGATCTCCGTGGTGCCGCCGCCGATGTCGATGATCATGTTCCCCGACGGTCCCGCAATGGGCACGTTCGAGCCGATGGCTGCCGCCAGGGGTTCCTCGATGAGGAACGCGTCCCGCGCCCCGGCCTTCAGGGCGGCGTCGCGGACAGCACGCTTCTCGACGCTGGTCACGCCGGAGGGAACGCTGATCATGACGTCCGGCTTGAAGATCCGGACCCGCGCCACCTTGTTGATGACGTACCGAAGCATGGCCTCGGTGATCAGATAGTCGGCGATGACGCCGTCGCGCATGGGGCGGATGGCGCGGACGTTGCCCGGCGTGCGGCCGATCATCTCGCGCGCCTCCTCACCCACGGCCACCAGCCGGTTGTCGTCCTCGCTGATGGCCACCACCGATGGCTCGTTGAGCACCACGCCCCGTCCCTTGATGTAGACGAGGATGTTCGCGGTTCCGAGGTCAATGCCGATCTTCATGGTTGGGCTGGGGTGCCTGCCGTGCGTGGTTGGATTGGCGCTCCGTTTGCGCGTCGCGTCGCCCGCGGCGGACGTCATTGCGGGGGCGTCCGCAGTATACCGGCCGGGCGCCGCAGCGCTCGGCCGCTACCATGCCGCCGATGCCCGAGGGAGACACGCTCTTCCGCACCGCGACGGTCCCTTGTTGCTGCGGCACGGCCATCCGCTTGGCCCGCCAGGGATCAGGGGCCGGGCACACCCACTGGTGCCCTGTCTGCGAACCCTGAGGTAAGCGCCCAGTAACCCCTCTGCCGCCACCATCGGTCCGGTGCAGGACGTTCAGCTCGGGCGCGTCGTGCGAGCGCTGCGTCGGCGCCGTGGCTGGCGCCAGGCGGACGTCGCTGGGCGGGCCGGGGTCCATCGGTCAACGGTCTCGCTCATCGAGCGGGGCCAGGTGGGCGGCCTGACGCTCGACGTCGTTCGCCGGTGCGTCGCGCCCCTCGCGGCATCGGCAGACCTTGCGCTGCGCTGGCGCGGACCTGAGCTCGACCGCCTGCTGGACGCACGGCATGCGACCGTCCAGGCTGCCTGGAAGGGCCGGCTCGATCGGTGGGGCTGGGTCGTGGAGGCGGAGGCAAGCTTCAACCGATACGGCGAGCGCGGACGAGTTGATCTGCTTGCATGGCACCCGGCGGCCCAGACTGTCCTGGTGGTTGAGGTCAAGACGGTGGTGGTCGACCTGCAGGACCTCCTCGGCCGCCTCGACGTCAAGCGGCGGCTCGCACCGTGGCTCACCCGCGAGCGCGGGTGGCAGCGGCCACGCCGGGTCCTGCCACTGCTCCTCCTTCCCGACAGCAGCCCGGCGCGTGAGGCGGTCCGACGGCTCGGACCCCTGTTCGAGGGATTCGACCTCCGTGGGCGAGCCGCGGTCACGGCACTGCGCCGGCCGGCCCTGCTGGACGAAACCGCCGCGAATGGGTTGCTCATCTTCTCCGACCTGCGTCCTGCGACTGGTGCGCGCGTTAAGTCCGTGGGGGTGGCACGGGTCCGCAGGCGGCCGGCGCAGCTGAGCACGGATTTGGACGCCGGGAGGCCATCAGGGCACGCGCGACGGACTTAACGCGACTGGTGGGCGCGCCACGCAGGTCGGGGAGGCGAGAGCGGGTGGACGCGACTGGTGGGCGCGCCACGCAGGTCTGGGGGCGGGACGGCGAGGGCCGCGTCGCGCAGGTCGGGGGCGGGACGGCGAGGGCCGCGTCGCGCAGGCCGGGGCAGCCGGGGTCCGCAGGCGGGCCGGTCAGGCGGGCCGGTCAGGCGTCGATGCGATTGATCTGGGCGCCCAGGGTCACCAGCTTGGACTCGATCTGCTCGTAGCCGCGGTCCACGTGCTCGACCCCGGAGATCACGCTGGTCGCCTCCGCGGCCAGCGCCGCGAGCACCATGGTCGCCCCCGCGCGCAGGTCCGCGATCTGCACCTCGCGGCCATGGAGCGGCGTGGGACCGGCGATCCGCGCGTGCCGGTCGTCCTCCACCTCGATGACGGCTCCCATCTTGTTGAGCTCGGTCGACGTACTCGAGCCGGTCCTCGTAGATCGTCTCGTGAATGGTGGAGATGCCGTCGGCCTGGGTCATCAGCACCGCCAGCGGCGCCTGCAGATCCGTGGGGAAGCCCGGATAGGGGCGCGTCTCAACCTCCGCGGCCCGGTACCCCGGAGCGGAGCGAACGCGCAGCGTGCCCTGGCCGGGGCCGGCGCCGGCATCGGTCTGGTATGGAACGCCCATCCGCTCCAGCACCTCGAGGAAGGCGCCCAGGTGCTCCGGCGCGATCCCGTGCACGGTCACGTCACCGCCGGTGACCGCTGCGGCGATGGCGAACGTTCCCGCCTCCAGCCGGTCGCCGATCACCCGGTGCTCCACCCCGTGCAGCTGGTCCACGCCCACGATCTCCAGCCGGTGCGGTGCGGTGCGCTCGATGCGGGCGCCCATGGCGCACAGCATGCCGACCAGGTCGTCCGTCTCCGGCTCCTGCGCCGCGTTCTCGATGACCGTCGTGCCGTCCGCCAGCACGGCGGCCAGCAGGGCGTTCTCCGTGCCCATCACGGTGACATACGGGAACTCGATATGGGCGCCATGCAGCCGGCCCTCCGGCGCCTCGGCGAAGTAGTAGCCGTTCTTGTAGCGCACCTCCGCGCCCATGGCGGTCATGGCCTCGACGTGAAGGTCCACCGGGCGCCTGCCGATCCGGTCGCCGCCCGGGTTCGAGATGATCACTCGCCCGAAGCGGGTGAGGAGCGGCCCCAGCAGGATGAAGCTGGCGCGCATCTTCATGGCCGCCTCGAGCGGGATGAAGAGCCACTCCGCGTCGCCTGCCTGGATCTCCAGCGAGTCGCCGTCCGAGCGGCGGACGTCGAAGCCGATGTCGCCCATGGTCTCGGTCAGGATCGCCACGTCGCTGATGCGCGGGACGTTGTGCAGGGTGCAGCGCTCGTCGGTGAGCGTCGCCGCGGCCATCAGCTTGAGCACCGCGTTCTTGGCGCCGGCGATCCGTACCTCGCCGATCAGCGGCTGCCCCCCGGTGACGATGAACTTCTGCATCACGAGCAGTCTAGTCGGCGCGGTGTCCCGCAACGAGGCCAACCGGGCTCACCCGGGCCAGGCTTCCTTCCATTCGTGGGGGCCGGTGTGATGCCCGTCGCAGAGGCCCACGCGGCCGCCCATGTGACGCGAGGGCAGGAACGGCTGCATCCCCTCCTCGAACGGGGTCTGCTCGCGGTTGCAGAGCATGTAGCGCCGCTCCCGGGCCCAGGCGTAGAGGTGGTCCGAAGAACAGAACGCGTAGCGCTTCGTGAAGTTCACCGTCTCGCCGGGCGCAGGGTCGGATGCCAGGCCGATGGGGCCCGCTTCGCGGACGATCTCGATTCGCACGGGGAGCTGCGGCATCCGCGCGCCGCAGTGGTCACAGGTCTGCATGGGAGGTGGGTGGTCCGGGCGCCGCCATCGGTCTAGCCGAGGTAATGCGCGCCGTCGTCCTCGCGATGGTGGGGGATGAAGTCCGGGTCCCTGTTGGGATCCGAGCCGATGGGCGAGCCCTTGTGCGGCCTGAAGTCGACCGGGCAGATGAACGGGAAGTCGCGGCCGATCTTGCGCAGCTCCTGCATGCGGCGCATGCCGTGGTCCGGGTTCCCGGGCGCGCCTCGAAGATGGGCGCGGTTGGCGTCCTCGCCGGTCATCGGCGCATCGGCTCCGGCTGGCTGCTCGTTCGGGTCGCGGTCGGCCACGAGCCGATGGTAGCAGCCGCCGCGCGGACCTTCACCGACCGGCCCTGGCTCGCCGCCCCGGACCGATCCGGCACCCCGGACCGATCCGGAGCCCACCTTCCCGCTCCCGGTTCCGGTTCCGGTTCCCCTTCCCCCTCCCCGTTCCCCGTTCCCCGTCCCCGGGTTTGCGCCTGATGACCGCTGTCGACGCGCAGGATGGGCGGGTTGCGCTCCGCACGGGTCTCGCGAGCACGGGTTTGCCTTGGATACAATTTCCGGGCAACGACGAGCGTCGCCAGCGCCCTGGACGGTAACGACGGTCACGTCCTGCAAATCGGGGTCCAGGGAGGGACGGAGGGACGCCACCCCGGGGGGAGATCATGCGAAAGATCACGCCGGCCGGCCTCATCGTGCTCGCGCTCCTTGCCGCGGGATGCGCTGCGAATGCCGGCGAGTCGGCGACGTCCTACGCGGTGGCAGTCCAGGACGGTCCACGTGGCGGGACGGCCTGCGGAGGCACGACCACCATCGAGGGCACGCTCGCGAGCACCAAGCGGTGGCTCATCGGTCTCACGCCCGTCGGGGCCGACGCCGGCACCATCCGGGGAGTGCTCTGGCCGCGGGGATACGCCGCGCGGGCCACCGGGCCGTCGCTCGAGCTGGTCAACCAGGACGGGCGCGCGGTGGCGACGGTGGGTGATCGCGTGCGCATCGGCGGTCGCGATGGCGTCGACGGAGTATGGCTCGCCTGCCGGGACACGCCTGCCGTGGTGTCCCCCTAGGCCCCACGCGCCCGCCACGGGAGCCCTCCCGGCCTGCGTGGCGCGACTGGTGGTCGCGTTACGGCGCCTGACCCGTTCCGACCTGCGTGGCGCGACTGGTGGTCGCGTAAAGTCCGTCGCCGCGGACCTGGGACGGCGCGATGGCCCCCGATCGTGCTCAGCACGGCCGGGCTGCACCCGCGGACGGGCTTGCCGAGCCACTTAACGCGCGCACCAGGCGCGCCACGACGGTCGAGAGGAAGCCACGGGTCGAGTCGGACCGGCAGCATGGTCGACGTCGTCGAAGAGCGGATGGGTTAGATCAGGGCCATGGCCAACGCCGTCACCACCCTTGCGACCTGGCAAGGCCGATGGCGGGGCGATCAGCCTGCGGCGAGGAGCCCGGGGAGCTCGCGCATGTCAGTGAACACCACGGTGCCCTCGCCTGCCAGCTTGTCCGCATCGGTCAGGCCACCGGCGTAGCCGAAGGAGCGCATCCCGGCGGCCCGCGCCGCCTGCACCCCGTACTGGCTGTCCTCGATCACCGCGCAGGCCGACGGCTCCACGCCCAGCGTGGCCGCGGCGAAGAGAAACAGGTCCGGGGCGGGCTTCCCGTGAGCGACCTGCTCGGCTGAGAAGATCCGCCCCTCGAAGCGCTCCAGCAGCCCGGTCAACTCCAGCGTGTGGCGCAGGCGGGCGACGGTGCTGCTCGACGCCACGCAGGACGGCAGGGTGATGGCCTCGAGCGCCTCGCTCACGCCGTCCACTCGCTGCAGCTCGTGCTCGAACGCGTCGCGGTACAGGGTCCGGAATCGGTCGCCGATGTCCGGTGAAACGGCCCGTCCCTCGCGCGCGGCGATCTGCTCGCCCACGGCATTGAGGATGGTGTGCTCGCTGCGGCCCACGAAGACGTGGATGATCTCGTCGGGAGTCATGGGCGCGCCCTGCTCGGCGAGCAGCTCGCCCAGGATGCGGACCACGATCCCCTCCGAGTCGACCAGGACGCCGTCGCAGTCGAAGATGACCAGCGCGAAGGGATCGCGGTCGTGACTGTCGGCCACCTCGGCGCTTACCCGCTACCCGCGCGAGCGGCGGCGAACGGCGATCCGCTCCCGCATGAGAGCGGTCTGCAGCGCGGCGCGCACCCGCGCGATGTCGACCGGGTCACGGGCCTGCTCCAGCTCCGCCTCCGCGCGCTTGCGGGCATCGACGGCCCGCTGCTCGTCGATCTCGTCCGAGTGCTCGGCGAGATCGGCCATGACGACCACCTTGTCCGGGCGTACCTCCACGAAGCCGCCGGAGATGAACAGGATCTGCTCCGTGCCGCCCTTCTTGATGCGCAGCTCGCCGGTGCCCAGCGCGCTGATCAGCCGGGTGTGGTGCGGCAGGATGCCCAGCTCGCCGTCCGCGCCGGGGACGATGACCATGTCGACCTCGTCGGCATAGGCGCGCCGCTCCGGGGAGACGATCTCGAGCTGCAGGGGCATCAGTGCGTCCTCATTTGTCTACTTCATTCCTTCGGCGTTCTCGATGGCGTCCTCGATGGGACCGGTCATCAGGAATGCCTGCTCCGGCAGGGCGTCGTGCTGGCCCTCCAGGATCTCCTTCGCACCGCGGACCGTCTCCTTGCGCTCCACGTACTTGCCGGGGCGGCCGGTGAACTGCTCCGCGACGAACATCGGCTGGCTCATGTAGCGCTGCAGCCGCCGCGCACGCTGCACGGTGACCTTGTCCTCCTCGGAGAGCTCGTCCATGCCCAGGATGGCGATGATGTCCTGGAGGTCCTTGTAGCGCTGCAGGGTGCGCTGCACCTCGCGCGCGACGTCGAAGTGCTCCTGGCCCACCACCCGCGGATCGAGGACCGTCGAGGTGGAGGTCAGCGGATCCACGGCGGGGTAGATGCCGATCTCCACGATGGCGCGCTCGAGGCGGATGGTGGAGTCCAGGTGGCCGAAGGTGGTGGCCGGGGCCGGGTCGGTGTAGTCGTCGGCAGGCACGAACACCGCCTGCAGCGACGTGATGGAGCCCTTCTTGGTGGACGTGATCCGCTCCTGCAGGTCGCCCATCTCGGTGGCAAGGGTGGGCTGGTATCCCACGGCCGACGGCATGCGGCCAAGGAGGGCGGAGACCTCCGAACCGGCCTGCGTGAACCGGAAGATGTTGTCGATGAAGAGCAGGAGGTCGCGGCCCTGCACGTCGCGGAAGTACTCCGCCATGGTCAGGGCGGTGAGGCCCACGCGCTGGCGAGCGCCCGGGGGCTCGTTCATCTGGCCGAAGACCATGACCGTCTTGTCGAGGACGCCCGATTCGGTCATCTCGCCGATCAGGTCGTTCCCCTCGCGCGAGCGCTCGCCCACGCCCGCGAAGACGGAGTAGCCGCCGTGCTCGGCGGCGATGTTCCGGATCAGCTCCTGGATGATGACCGTCTTGCCCACGCCCGCGCCGCCGAAGACGCCGACCTTGCCGCCGCGCTTGAACGGGGCGATCAGGTCGATCACCTTGATGCCGGTCTCGAAGACCTGCAGCTCGGTCTCCATCTCCTCGAACGGCGGCGGCTGGCGGTGGATGGGGAGCATCTCCTCCGCCTTCACGGCACCCTTGCCGTCGATGGGATGGCCCAGCACGTCGAAGACGCGCCCCAGGGTCACCTCGCCCACGGGAACCGTGATGGCGGCGCCGGTGTCGACCGCTTCGAGGCCGCGCGCCAGCCCGTCGGTGGTGGACATGGCAACGCATCGGACCCAGTTGTTCCCGAGATGCTGCTGCACCTCGACGACCAGGGTCTTGTCGACGTCCTTCGCCTTCCCGGCGGGGCGCTTGATCTCGAGGGCGTTGTAGATCGCGGGAAGCTCGCCCGCGGGGAACTCCACGTCGATGACGGGGCCCGTGATCTGGATCACCGTTCCGGTGGCCATTGGTCTTCTCAATACTCCCTTGCTGTCAGCCGAGGGCTTCCGCCCCGGAGGCGATCTCGATCATCTCCCGGGTGATGGTGGCCTGGCGGGTCTTGTTGTAGACGAGGCTCAGGTCGCCGATCAGCTCGTTGGCGTTTTCGGTGGCATTGCGCATGGCGATCATCCGGGCGCTCTGCTCGGAGGCGTTGTGCTCCAGCACGGCCCGATAGAGGTCCACCGCCACGTAGTGCGGCAGCAGCTGGCTGAGGACCAGCTCCGGCGTCGGCTCGAACAGGTAGTCGGCGTTCGAGAGGCGCGCCTCCTCCTCCATTTCCGGCTGCACGACGGGCAGGATGCGTCGCACCTCTGCGCGCTGTGACAGGGTCGAGATGAACGTCGTGTAGGCGACGGCGATCTCGTCGTAGCGGCCGGCAAGGAAGTCCTCCGTCACGAGCCGCGCGATGGGGGTCACGTCGCTGAAGGCGGGCCGGTCACCGAGGTTCGTGAAATGCGCGGCGATGGCGATGCCGGCTCGGCGCAGGCCGTCGCGTCCCTTGCGACCAACGGTCACCGCGTCGACCACGGGTGCCTCGCCGTCCGCCGCCTCCGCGCGCTCGGCGATCCAGCGCAGCGAGGCACGGACCACGTTGCCGTCCAGGGCACCGGCCAGGCTGCGGTCCGTGGTGAGCACCACCAGGCCGATGCGGCGCACCGGCCGGCGCGCGAGGAGCGGATCCGCCTCCTCGGTCACTGCCGCCGCGACGCGGCTCAGGGCGTCGCGCAGCTCGTCCGAGTACGGGCGAGCGGCCACGATTGCGTCCTGGGCGCGCTTCATCCGCGAGGCAGCCATCATCTCCATCGCCCGGGTGATCTGGGCGATGTTCTTGATGGAGCCGATCCTCCCGCGGATCTCCTTGAGACTGGGCATGGGCTAGCCCTGTTCCTCCGCGTCCCGCGCCTGGCCGGCGCCGAATCCCTCCTGGTCGCGGAACGCCTCCACGGCCGTGCGCAGCTGGGCGATCAGCTCGTCGCTCAACGCCCGCTCCTTCGCGATGGCGGGGAGCAGGTCGGGGTAGGTCGACTCAAGGAACCGATCGAAGCCGGCCTCGAACTCGCCGACCCGCGCGGTGGCGACGTCGTCGAGGTAGCCGTTGGTGGCGGCCCAGATGATGGCCACCTGCTTCTCCACCCGGACCGGCGCGAACTGCGGCTGGCGCAGCATGGCGGTGAGCTTGTCGCCGCGGGTCAGCTGGTCACGGGTGGCCTTGTCGAGGTCGGAGGCGAACTGCGCGAAGGCGGCGAGCTCGCGGTACTGGGCAAGGTCCAGGCGGAGCCGGCCGGAGACCTGCCGCATGGCCTTGATCTGGGCGTTGCCGCCCACGCGGCTGACGCTGATGCCGGCGTTGACCGCGGGCCGCTGGCCCTGGTTGAACAGGTCGGTCTGCAGGAAGATCTGGCCGTCGGTGATGCTGATCACGTTGGTCGGGATGTAGGCCGACACGTCGCCGGCCTGCGTCTCGATGATGGGCAGCGCGGTCAGGGACCCGCCGCCGTTCTCCTCGTTCATGCGGGCGGCGCGCTCCAGCAGACGGGAATGCGCGTAGAAGATGTCGCCCGGGTATGCCTCGCGGCCGGGCGGGCGCCGCATGAGGAGCGAGACCTGGCGGTACGCCCAGGCGTGCTTGGAGAGGTCGTCGTACACGCACAGCGCATCCCGGCCCGCCTCCATGAACTCCTCGCCCATGGCCACGCCGGCGTACGGCGCCAGGAACTGCAACGGTGCCGGATCGCTGGCTCCCGCGGCGACGACGATCGTGTGCTCCATGGCGCCGCGCTCCTCGAGCTGCGCGACCACCTGGGCCACTGTCGACTGCTTCTGGCCGATGGCGACGTAGATGCAGATGAGGTCCTGGCCCTTCTGGTTGATGATCGTGTCGATGGCGATGGCGGTCTTGCCCGTCTGGCGGTCGCCGATGATCAGCTCGCGCTGGCCACGGCCGATGGGGATCATGGAGTCGATGGCCTTGATCCCGGTCTGGACCGGGGTGTCGACCGGCTGGCGGACGATGACGCCGGGAGCGATGCGCTCTGCCGGGCGCGTCTTCTTCGTGGCGATGGGCCCCTTCCCGTCGATGGGCTCGCCGAGCGGGTTCACCACCCGGCCGATGAGCGCGTCGCCCACGGGGACCTCGACCACGCGACCGGTGGTCTTGACCTGGTCGCCCTCCTTGAGCTCGGTGTAGTCGCCCAGGATCAGGGCGCCCACCGTCTCCTCCTCGAGGTTGAAGGCCATGCCCATCACCCCGCCGGGGAACTCGAGGAGCTCCGAGGCCAGCGCCCCGGACAGGCCGAAGATCTGGGCGATGCCGTCGCCCACCTCGACGATGGTCCCGACGCCGGCGACATCGGCACCCTCGTCGAACCCCTTGATCTCGCTCCTGATGATCGAGGTGATCTCGTCGGATCGGATCGCCATCTGGTTTCTGTCCTCTTCCCTCGCTGGTCGCCGCGGTTCGCGTCGGCGTTTCGATTCGATGCGGTGAAGCGTCCGCCTTAGGCTGCGGTGAGGCGCGCGCGGAGCCGTTCGAGCCGGCTGCGCACGCTGGCGTCGTAGAGCTGATCCCCGATGCGCACCGCGATCCCGCCGATGAGCGCCGGGTCGACCTGTTCGTGAAGCTCGATCTCCGTGCCGGTGAGCTCCATCAGCCGCGCGGTGACGGCGGACCGTTGCGCCTCCTCGAGCGGAAGCGCGGAGCGCAGCTCGGCGCGGGAGATGCCCCGCTCGCGGCGAAGCAGGGCCCCGAAGTGCTCGACCATGGCGTCGATCACCCGCGGACGGCCGCGCCGGATCATGAGCAGCACCAGGCGCAGGGGGCCGGCCGCGACCTCCTTCCCCGCCAGGCGTTCCAGGATCCGCTCCTTGGTGGCGTACGGGATCGCCGGATGGCGCACCACGGCCCGCACCTGTGGATTGGCGAGCAGGGTCCGCAGCGTGCCCAGGTCGCGCTCCCACGCATCGAGCGACTTCTCCGAGCGTCCGATCTCGAAGGCGGCCTCTGCGTAGCGTCGCGCGGCGGTCTGCTGGCGTGCCATGGTCAGTTCTTCGAGCCCTTCGACGTCGTCGTCCCGGCCGGCTTGACCTCGGACAGGAACTCCTCGACCAGGCGGCGCTGGGTCGCGCCGCTCATCTCGGACTGCACGAGCTTCCCGGCCGCGGAGAGCGCCAGGTCGGCGACGTGGGTGCGCAGCTCGGCCATGGCCTTCTCCTTTTCCCCGATGATCTCCTCGCGGGCACGCTGCACCACCTTGTCCGCCTCCGCCTTGGCATCGGCCAGGATCTCGGCGCGGGAGTCGTCCGCGATCTTGGTGGCACGGGCGATCATGGCCTGCGCCTCCTTGCGTGCCTCCGCGACCGCGGCCTCACGCTCCGCGGAGGCCAGCTCCCGGTCCCGCTCGGCCGCCTCCGCGTCCTCCAGGCCCTTGGCAATCCGGTGTCGTCGCTCGTCCAGCATCCCGAGCACCGGCTTGTACGCGAATCGGCGCAGCAGCCAGAGCAGGAGCAGGAAGTTGACGATCTGGAAGCCGAGCTTGAAGACGTCGACGCCGAAGGCGTTGAAGAACTCGGTCACGAAACGGGGTGCTCCGCTACTTGACGAAGATGAGCAGCAGCGAAACGACGAGCGCGTAGATCGCGACCGCCTCCGCGAGTGCGATGCCCAGGACGTACGGCACGAAGATCGCGCCCGACGCCTCAGGGTTGCGGCCCAGGGCCTCCATGGCCTTGCTCACCGCGATGCCCAGGCCGATGCCGGGGCCAATCGCCCCGAGGCCCATCGCCAGACCGGCTGCGAGATTACCTGTCACGAACCTGTTCCTCCTTGTACGCCCCGCCGGATCTCGGCCCAGGGCGATGGTGTGCCTACGCCGCCTCCGCGGCGGGTGGTTGGTGATCAGCCTCGCGACGAGGCCGCTAGGTCGACGTGCGGCGTCTCGCCCTCCTCGTGGTGAGCGTGCTCCGCGACGGCGAGGATGATATAGGTCATGGCCAGGAGCGCGAATACGAGCGCCTGGACGAATCCGAAGATGAGCTCCAGCCCCATGAAGACGGCCGGGACGAAGAAGGCGAGGGGCAGCGTGAAGATCGCCAGTGGTGATGGCCAGCATCGTCGCCAGCAGCACCTCCCCGGCAAAGACGTTGCCGAAGAGTCGCATTGAGAGGCTGATGAGGCGCGAGAGCTCGCTGATGACGTGGATGGGAGCCATCAGCGGCGCCATGTAGCGTGGCTCCCCCAGGAACTCCTTGAGGTAGTCGCCCACCCCGTTGACCCGGATCCCCCACCAGATGAAGGTCACGAAGCTGACGATGGCCAGGCCCAGGGTGAAGTTCAGGTCCGCCGAGGCGGAGCGCACGAACGGCACCAGCTCGTCGCCGGTCTCGGCATGGTGGACGAGCCCGATGGTGCCTACCCCGGGGAAAAGCCCCAGGTAGTTGGCGACCAGGATCAGCAGGAAGAAGGTGAGGATCAGGGTCACGAAGCTGCGCCATCGGCTCCCGCCCGAGTCCCGCACGATGGAGGTCATCCATTCGATGGGGAACTCCAGGAGCGCCTGGAAGCGGGAAGGGACCAGGGTCGAACGCCGGGTGAAGTACCAGGCCGCGAGCAGCAGCACGATAGAGGCCAGGAGCGCGCCGACCATGCTGTTCGTGAACTCGAACGGGCCGATGCTGAAGAGCGGCTCAGCCTTGATGCTGACCGTCACCAGCTCGCCGGCCGCGAAGAACGGCACTCCCTACCTCCTCATCGCCTGCTGCGCCACGTCTCCAGATCGTGTACATCGCGGCCGCGACCCCCAGCACCACGCCGACCAGCGTGAAGATGGGGCTGGTATGCAGCCACCCGTCCACGACCAGGCCCAGGCCCAGGCCGACGATGACGCTGATTCCGAGCCGCAATCCCAGGTCCAGCGCCAGCGCCCAGTTCGGCGGCGGTCCCGACGACCCGCGGCCGGAGCCACCGTCGCGGTCCGGGTCCGTCGGAGTCATCGGTCCGGCGCCATCTGCGGTCAGCGGTCCGGCCGGTGCCGGGCCTCCTCGGCCGGTCCCGCCCCATACCGCCGCTGGCCGCGCCGGATGTAGAGCCAGATTCCCGTGATTGCGATCACATTGCCGACCCCGAACCCGCTCAACACACAAATGGGCGAGGTCCCCAGGATCGCGTCGAGCACGATTCCGGCGACCGCGCCACCCGCCATCGGGATCACCAGGATCAGGGTCACCTGGCCCAGGATCTTCACGAGCCCGATAGGCGTCAGTTGTTCCATGCGAGTTCGACTCACAGCGGTCGGACGGCGGGAGTATAGCGGAGCATCCCGGATCTGGCGACCCTCGCCACGCTCGACCGCGGCGCGTCGCCGGGCCCCTCCGGGTTGCGTACCGGGCCTTCCGGCGACCGATGCGTCACCCGGTGCCTGGCTGCGCGGCGGGTCGCATCCGTCAGCGCGCGGCTTCCCCGGCCGAAACGACGCCCCGGGCCCGCTCCACGGTCCAGGGCAGGCCCGGCACCGGGAACCGGTCGGCGACCGCCGCGACGCGCTCGCGGACGGCGGCCTGGGCAGCTTCGTCGCCCCGCGCCGCGATCCCGTCCACGATGAGGTCCCCGATGGCCTCCATCTCCGGCTCGTGCATCCCGCGGCTGGTGACCGCCGGGGTGCCGACCCGGATCCCGCTGCCCACGAACGGCGGGTTGGGATCGTAGGGAATGGTGTTCTTGTTGACCGTGATGTTCACCTGTCCGAGGGCGATGTCCGCCTCCTTGCCGGTGACCTCCCACGGCCGCACGTCGACCAGCATCAGGTGGTTGTCCGTGCCGCCGGTGATCAACGCGCCGCCGCGCGCCGCCAGCCGCGCGGCCAGCGCCTGGGCGTTCGCCACCGTCTGGGCCGCGTCCCGCTGGAACTCGGGGCTCATGGCCTGGCGCAGGGCGACCGCCTTGCCGGCGATGATGTGCTCCAGCGGCCCGCCCTGGATGGCCGGGAAGACGGCCTTGTCGATGGCCTTGGCGTACTCGGCGGTGCACAGGATCATGCCCCCGCGGGGACCGCGCAGGGTCTTGTGGGTGGTGGTCGTCACGATCTGCGCGTACGGGACGGGGCTGGGATGCACGCCCGCCGCCACCAGCCCCGCGAAGTGCGCCATGTCGGTCATGAGCAGGGCGCCCACCTCGTCGGCGATCGCCCGGAACGCGGCGAAGTCCCAGATCCTTGGATAGGCGGTGGCGCCGGTCACGATGAGCTTGGGCTTGTTCTCCCGCGCCAGGCGTCGCACCTCGTCCATGTCGATCAGGTGGGTGGTGGGGTCCACGCTGTACGCCACGAAGTTGTAGTACTGCCCGGAGAAGTTCACCGGGGAGCCGTGGGTCAGGTGGCCGCCCTGGTCGAGGGCCAGGCCCATCACCGTGTCGCCGCGCTGCAGGAGCGCGTGGTAGGCGGCCATGTTGGCCTGGGCGCCGGCATGCGGCTGGACGTTGGCATGCTCCGCACCGAAGAGCGTCTTGGCCCGGCTGCGAGCCAGCTCCTCGACCTCGTCGACGACCTCGCAGCCCCCGTAGTAGCGCCGGCCGGGATACCCCTCCGCGTACTTGGCGGTCAGGACGGATCCCACCGCCTGCAGGACGGCGAGCGAGGGGTAGCTCTCCGACGCGATCAGCTCCAGGTTGGACCGCGTGCGCTCCTCCTCAGCGTGCACGAGAGACGCGATCTCCGGGTCCTCGGTCTCGAGCGGAGCCCAGAAGTCCATGCTGGCAAGCTCCATGCTGCGGGGTGAGTCGGGTGGTCCGAGGAGTGTAGACCGATGGCGACGCCCGGGCGAGACCCGCCCGGGCGCTCAGCCGCGCAGCGCGGCGCGGGACCAGACGATTCGCTCGTCGATCATGCGGTGCATCCGCCAGTAGAGCGGACGAAAGCCAAGTGCCGGCCAGGCACGCGAGGCAGTGAGGTTCGCGACGCGCCAGTCCGTGACGCAGTGGCGCGCCCCGGCCTCCGCGGCCACCGCGAGCCCGTGCCCCACCAGCGCCGCCATGACGCCCCGGCCGCGCGCCTCCACGGCGGTCATGGCGATGCCCAGCTCCACCGCGTCATCCGGGACGCCCGGCCCGGGCTCGGCGGCGTAGAAGCCGGCCATGGCCAGGGGCACTCCCGTCGCCTCGTCGGTCGCCAGCCACAGGTCGCCCTCGGAGGCCTCGAGCTCCTCCAGGTAGTCCGCCCGGTAGCGGGCGCGCCGCTCCGGGAGGGTGATGGCGAAGGTGGGTGCCTCGAGCAGGGCGTCGGAGATGAGGGTACCCAGGGTCATCACCGCGTCGAGGTCGGCGGGGCCGGGGCGGGTGATCCGAACGCCCGGCGCCGCGGTCGGCAGCTCCCCCGGATCCGCGCTGCGGATCGCGTGGACCTGCATCTTCCCGAACCCAAGCCGGACCCAGGCGTCCACCGTCTCCGCGAAGGCGTCCGGCACCAGGGCGTAGTGGCCGGGGATGCCGCGCATCACGAACGGATCGGCCCAGGCGGCGTAGAGGTCGCGGGTCAGGTCCGGATCGGCATCGGTCGCCAGCGCCTGGTGGACCAGGCCCACCCACGCGGAGCGCCCCCAGATCTCTTCCAGGCGCGGTGCGCCCACCATGAACCCCGCCAGCCGGCCCCCATCGTCGATGGCCGCCACGGCCCCCGCACCGTCGGCCGCGAGCGCCTCCGCGAGGAGCGGGCGGACGGTCGCGGGATCCTCGTACCGGGCGGACAGGTCCGGCTCGAACGTGCGCCAGCGTGCCTGGCGGATGGCGAGGAGCGCGGCGGCGGGGGTGAGGTGCTCATCCGCGAACGGGACGATCCGGTGGCGTGGGCGGTCCGACATCGGCGCCGACTATATCCGAGCGCCCGACCCCACGCCCTGTCCGCTCTCCAGCCCCATCCGTGCCAGGAGACGCCTGCCTGCCGCCCAGGCGAACGGCTCGTCGCGCTCCAGCCGGCGCGACTCCTCGCTGAGAATCGCAGCGTGGTGGGGATGCTCGCGGGCCAGGATCGGGTGCCGCCCGAACCGCAGCGCTTCGTAGGCCACGAAGGCTGCGTAGCGGTCGAGCGGCTTCGCGCGGGAGATGGCCTGCTCCACGCCGGGCAGGAAATCGATGGGGACCATGATCCGGCCGAAGAAGGCGCCCAGGTCCATGGCGATGCGGTCTACCTCCTGGCTGTGCCCGCCAAGGCGCAGGATGGGTCCGGGCGAGGTGAAGACGGCGATGGTGGTATCGGTCCCCTCGGGTGCGGTGACCAGCTCGCCGCCCAGGGTCACGAAGTCGTTTTGCACGCCCAGCCGGTCCACGAGCTCGACCTTGCCCCACGAGAAGCCGGTGGTGAACGGGACCTTCGTGCGCCGGGTGAGCCCCGCGGCATGTCCGTGACCGTGCTCGCCGGTGGTCCAGTAGCGAACGATCTCCGGATCGTAGTGGCGGAGCGTCGGCCGGTCCCGGACGGCGACCAGCAGCCGTGAGGGCCCGGAATGCACGGGATAGCGCGACTCGAGCCAGAAGCCGAGGTCCGCCAGGCGTTGCGCCGCTCCGGACAGCGGGGTTGTCATCGTCATGACCTCATCCTTGCCGGACGATTGCCGGGGGACAAGATCCACAGGTCACCTGCCGCCGGGCCGCTGATCGCCCATCCAGCCCACCCCTCGCGACCCCGCTCGCGACCCCCGCCCGCCCGCTCCACCTGGATTTGTGCTTCTCTCTAACAAACGAACGTGATAGTCTCGTACAAACAGGAGGGAGCCCGGTCCGGGGAGGGATCGGATCGGATCCGTGCAGGAGGGTGGATGGTGGGCGAGAGCTTCTTCTCCGAGGTGGCGGAGCCGATTCGCTTCGGCGGACTGGGATCGGCCGATCCGCTGACCTTCAAGGTCTACGAGCCCGATCGGCTGGTGCTCGGCAAGCGCATGGAAGACCAGCTGCGGATCGCGGTCTGCCTCTGGCACTCGTTCAGCTGGCCGGGCTCCGACGTGTTCGGGGCGGGGACCTTCGATCGTCCCTGGCTCCGGGCGGACGCGGACCCGATGGAGGCGGCGCAGGCCAAGCTGGATGCTGCCTTCGAGTTCATCCAGAAGCTGGGTGTGCCGTTCTTCTGCTTCCACGACCGCGACGTGGCGCCCGAGGGACGCACCTGGGTGGAGACGCGCGCCAATTTCGAAACGGTGATCGGCCTCATCGAGGGGCACATGGAGCGCACCGGCGCCCGGCTCCTGTGGGGAACGGCCAATCTCTTCAGCCATCCTCGCTACGCTGCCGGGGCGGCGACCAACCCGGACCCGGAGGTGTTCGCCTATGCCGCTGCGCAGGTGAAGACCATGCTCGAGGCGACGAAGCGCCTGGGGGGCGCGAACTACGTCCTCTGGGGCGGCCGTGAAGGGTACGAGACGCTGCTGAACACGGACCTCGCTCGCGAGGAGACCCAGTTCGCGCGGTTCCTCACCCTCGTCGCGGAGCACCGGGAGCGGATCGGGTTCACCGGCACGCTGCTCCTCGAGCCGAAGCCGCAGGAACCCACGAAGCACCAGTACGACTACGACGCGGCCACGGTGCACGGCTTCCTGGTCCGTCACGACCTGGACAGCGTCTATCGCCTCAACCTCGAGGTGAACCATGCGACGCTCGCCGGGCACAGCTTCCAGCACGAGGTCGCCTACGCGACCGCCAACGGAATCTTCGGCAGCGTGGATGCCAATCGCGGCGACTACCAGAACGGGTGGGACACCGACCAGTTCCCGAACTCGGTCGACGAGCTCAGCCTGGCGGTCCACGAGATCCTCAGGGCCGGTGGCATGGGCAGTGGCGGCTTCAACTTCGACACCAAGCTCCGACGCCAGAGCCTCGCGCGCGACGACCTCTTCCACGCGCATATCGGCGGCATCGACACCCTGGCACGCTCGCTCCTGGTGGCGGCCGACATGCTGTCAGCGGGCGACCTCCAGCAGCAGCGTGACGAGCGCTACGCCGGCTGGTCGGGCGAGCTGGGCACCGCCATCCTGGCCGGCAAACGCTCGCTCGCGGATCTCGAAGATGCGGTCGCGGAGGGCGGCATCGATCCACGCCCGGTCTCGGGGCGCCAGGAGCGGCTCGAGAACATCGTCAACCAGCACATCTGGGGCGTCCGCGGCGGCGACGATCGCTGATCCATGGCGCTCGTCTGCGGGATCGACGTTTCGACCACGGCGACGAAGGCCATCCTCGTCGATGAGGACGGCCACGTCCGCGGAACCGGCTCGGCGGAGTACGGCCTCTCCACGCCCCGGCCACTGTGGAGCGAGCAGGATCCGGACCTGTGGTGGTCCGCGACGCAGGAGGCGATCCCTCGGGCGCTGACCGCCGCAGGGGCGACGGGTGCCGACGTCGAGGCCGTGGGCCTGACCGGGCAGATGCATGGCGCCGTGCTCCTCGACGCGGGGGCCAGGGTCATCCGGCCCGCCATCCTCTGGAACGACCAGCGGACGGCGGCCGAGTGCGACGAGATCCGGGCGCGTGTCGGGGCGGAGCGGCTGATCGAGATCACGGGAAACGATGCGCTGACCGGTTTCACCGCACCGAAGCTGCTGTGGGTACGAACCCATGAGCCGGATCTCTGGCGACGGCTGGCGCTCGTCCTGCTGCCGAAGGACGACGTTCGCAGGCGCCTGACCGGGGAGCCGGCCGTGGACGTCGCCGACGGCTCTGGCACGCTGCTGTTCGACCTCGCCGCCCGGACCTGGTCGCGCGAGGTCCTCGACGCCCTGGACCTCGATCCCGCGTGGTTCCCGCCGACGTTCGAGGGGCCCGCGGTCACCGGCCGGATCTCGGCCGACGGCGCCGCCGCCACGGGGCTGCGGGCGGGCACACCCGTCGTCGCCGGCGGCGGCGACCAGGCGGCCAACGGCGTGGGCGTGGGCGCCGTCGATGAAGGGGTGGTTGCGCTCTCCCTGGGCACCTCGGGGGTGATCTTCGCCGCCACCCGCTCTCCGGTCCATGAAGCGCACGGCCGGGTCCATGCCTTCTGCCACGCGGTTCCGGGACGCTGGCACCTCATGTCGGTGATGCTCTCGGCCGCGGGGAGCCTGCGGTGGTTCCGGGACGCGCTGGCTCCGGGCGAGCCCTTCGGCGACCTCGCGGCCGCGGCGGGCGACGTGGAGGCGGCCGCCGACGGCCTCTACTTCCTCCCGTACCTCACCGGCGAGCGCAGCCCGTACCCCGATCCCCTGGCCCGCGGTGCGTTCGTGGGCCTGACCACGGCGCACGACCGACGGCACATGACCCGGGCCGTCCTCGAGGGCGTGGCGTTCGGCCTGCGCGACGGCCTGGACCTGATGCTGGCGGCGGGAATGCCACGTCCCACCCAGATCCGCGCCTCAGGCGGCGGGCTGGCCAGCCCGGTCTGGACCCAGATCCTGGCCGACGTCCTGGATGCGGAGCTGGTCACGCCGTCCACGACAGAGGGCGCGGCCTTTGGTGCGGCCACCCTGGCGGCCGTGGGTGCCGGCTGGTTCGCTGACGTCCCGGCGGCGGCCGATGCCCTGGTCCAGACCAGCGCGGCGGCGTCACCCGGGCCCGCGCGGGCACGCTACGCCGAGGCGCACGCGGCGTTCCGCGAGCTCTATCCGGCGCTGGCTCCGACCTTCCATCGGGCCGTCTGACGGCCCTCTCCCGCTAGCTGGAGGGGAACTCGCGGTCCTCCGCGGTGGGCTCGTCCTGGCTACCGCCCATGATGATCATGGCCAGGACCTCGTCGGGATCCACGTCGGTCTTCTGCACCGTCTTCACCAGCCGGCCGTGGTACATCACGCTGATCCGGTCGGACAGGTCAAAGACGTCGTGGATGTCGTGGCTGACCAGAAAGATGCCGATCCCCTCGGACTTCAGCTGCTTGATCAGGTCGCGCACCTGCTCCGTCTCGGCTGGTCCCAGGGCAGCGGTCGGCTCGTCCATGATGAGGATCCGAGCGTTGAAATAGACCGCACGGGCAATGGCCACGGACTGGCGCTGGCCGCCGGAGAGCGACTTCACCGGCACCTTGAAGTTGGCAAAGTTCGGGTTGAGACGATGCATGACCTCGCGCGTCGCCGACTCCATGGCGCTGTCGTCCAGCCCACCGATGAAGCTCGAGATCTCGCGGCCCAGGAAGAGGTTGGCCGCGGCATCGATGTTGTCGGCCAGGGCCAGCGTCTGGTAGATCGTCTCGATGCCCAGGCGCTGCGCGTCTCGGGGGTTCGAGATCGTGACCTGTTTGCCCTCGATCCGGATCTCACCGGCGTCGGCGGTGTGGGCTCCGGAGAGGACGCGCATCAGGGTCGTCTTGCCGGCGCCATTGTGGCCGACCATGCCGACCACCTCGCCCGCCATGAGGTCCACGCTCACGCCATCGACGGCGTGGACACCGCCGAACGCGACGTGGATGTTGTCCATCTCGACGAGGGGTGTTCGCGTGGCCTCGGTCGCAGCGGTCATGGTCTTCCCTCCTGCTTCGCTCACCGTCCGCCACCGCGTCGGCGCGTGTAGGCGTCGAACGCCACCGCAAGGATGAGCACGATGCCGGCCGCCACGTTCTGACCGGGAGAGTTCACGCCCAGGAAGCTCAAGCCGTACTTGAGCGAGGCCATCACGAAGGCGCCCAGCACCGCTCCGGGGATGGTGCCGATGCCTCCGGCAAACGATGTCCCGCCCACGACGGCGGCGGCAATGACGTACAGCTCGTAGCTCGTGCCAATGTCGAGCGTCGCGCCGTTCAGGCGGGCGGAAGTCACCGCCGCCGACAGCGCACACAGGACGCCCATGAGGATGAAGGTCTTCATGATCGCCCAGCGGGTGTTGATGCCGGCCAGCTCGGCGGCGTCCGGGTTGCCGCCGTAGGCGTAGACATACCGGCCGAAGCTCCGCCGGTTGGCCATCCAGGTCATGAGCAGGGTTACGCCGATGAGCAGCATGATGGGAATCGGGAAGCCGGCCGAGAGCTTCAAGCCACCCGGTGGTTCGGTGATTCCATGCTCCAGCGCGTACTGGTGCGCCAGGCCCGACGGCCAGTAGTTTCCGTTGGCGAAGAAGGTCAGGCCCATGATCGCGGCGCAGCCGACCACCCCCAGCGCGACCGTCGCCCACGTCGGGCGAAGAGGGAAGCCGAACCGTCGCCGCTGGTGGCGCCGGCTCACGAGCAGGGCGACGAGGGCGACGCAGCCGATGATCCCGACTGCCCAGGTCAGCGTCCCGCCAATCGATCCCTCGGACCCGCCGTTGAGGAGCTGGAAGGTCGGGTCGAGCCCGGTAACACCCGCCCCGTTGGAGAGATACCAGACGGCACCCCGAATGGAGAGCAGTCCGCCAAGGGTCACGACGAACGACGGGACACCAATGTAGGCGATGATGAATCCCTGGAGTGCGCCGAAGGCTGCGCCGATGCCGATCCCGAACACCAGTGCGATGAGCCAGCGGAAGGGAAAGTCGGGACCCATCCCCAGGATGTTGGGCAGCCAGTCGGTCATCAGCAGCGCGTAGCTCATCGCGACGAAGCCCGTCAGCGACCCGACCGACAGGTCGATGTTCCGCGACACGATGACCAGGACCATCCCGGTGGCGATGATGGCCACGCTCGTGCCCTGGATCGCCAGCGTGACCATGTTGTTCGGGATGAAGAACTTGCCGCCGCTCAGGATGTTGAAGCCGAGCAGGATGATCGCCAGCGCGACCAGCATGCCGAAGACACGGAGGTCGATCTCCGTCTGAGCGACGATTCGACGCAGGGCAGCGGACGAGGCCTGGAGCCTCCCGGGAGCAGATGCCGTACCGGCTGCGTTCGTCACGACAGCTCTCCTCCTGCAGTAGGTGGGGCCCTGCGCCCCCGGACGGGTCCGGGGGCGCAGGCGAGGCTTAGATCACACGCTCAGGTAGCGACGCTCAGACGCCGCAGGCCTTGGCGCCTGGATCGGTGGAGGTGACACCTGTGCAGATGTCGGCCTTGGTCACCCACCAACCGGCCGACATGACATCGCCGAGGTTGTCGGCGGTGATCGGCGTCGGCTGCAGGATGAGCGACTTCACCGTGTTCTTCCCAGGCGTGACGAAGTCGGTTGGGCTGTTGCCCGCGGTCGGCGCGACCGATGCACCGATGCTGATCGAGAGATCGGCCATGGCCTTGCCGGCGCACAGCTGGATCGCCGCCTGGCCGGCAGCCTTGCCGAGCTCGTTGGCGTTCTTCCAGACGTCCACGTACTGCTTGCCCAGCGCGACGTTGTTCAGGTTGGCCTTATCGCCGTCCTGGCCGCTCAGGGGCGGGAATCCATAGCTCTTGGAGGTGAGGGCGCCAACGACGCCCAGCGCCGTGCTGTCGTTCTCGGCAAGGATGGCGTCGATCTTGTTCCCGTCCGCCTTTGCCTTGTCGATGATGGCTTCCATGGTGGACTGGGCGGTCTCCGTCGACCATGCGTCGGTGAACGTGCCGTCAGGTCCATTCAGGATCTTGATGTCGCCGGACGCGACCTTGTCCTTCAGGCCCGCGTTGTCCCAGCCCTGGGGCAGGAACGTGGACGCGTTGGGGTCGCCCGGGTCACCCTTGATCAGGACGTAGTTGCCGGTCGGGACCTTGTCCAGGACGGCCTTGGCCTCTGCCTCGCCGACCTTCACGTTGTCGAACGTGATGTACAGGGTGGCCGGATCCTCGATCAGGCGGTCATAGGCGATGACCGGGATGCCGGCATCATGGGCCTTCTGGACCGCCGGCAGGATCGCCTTGGTGTCCTGGGCGAGCAGGATCAGGACCTTGGCGCCCTTCGAGATGAGGGTGTCAACGTCTGTCAGCTGCTGCTCGTTGCTCAGGTTCGCGTCGGCGTCAATGTACTTTCCGCCAGCGTCTTCGACGACCTTCTGAATATTCGGCTTGTCAGCCGCCGCCCAGCGCGGCTGCTGGAAGTTGTTCCAGGACACGGCGACGACGCAGTCGCTGCCCACGCTGGCAACGGCACTCCCGCCGCCGTTGTTGCTGCTGCATGCAGTCAGGACGAGGACGGCGATCCCCAACAGGGCCGCCAGTCTTCGAATGCTCATGGTTTGGACCTCTCTCCGAATGCTGTCAATTTCCGCGCAGTCCTTGTATGGGGCCACGGGTAGGCTACATGCTCGTCAATCGGCGCTCCCCCCTTCTGCAGCACGCCCCATCCGTGGACGATGACCTCCTTCCCATTCCCTGCTCTTATCACGCCGTGGCGACATGTGTCCGGCGTTCGTGCTGTTCAAACCAACCTGCGGGGTCCCTGAGCAGCGGCTCGAACCCGAGCTCTGCGGCGCCCAGCAAGGGTGCCTCGCTGCCAAGTGCCGCGGGCACGACCTCCACGAGCTCACGGGGTGCGCCGAGCGCGCGCCGATCCATTGCCTCGCCCATGGTACGTGCCACGAAGGGGTGGACCCGCCCGAAGAGGCCGCCCAGCACCACGAGTCGCGGGTTGAAGATGTTGACCAGCCCCGCGAGGCCCAGCCCGAGCCAGCGCCCGACCTCCTCGAGCGCCTCCAGGTCACGCGCGGAGCCCTGCGCCGCGGCGGCAATGACGGCGTCGACGCCGGGTCGCCCGGCGGTCTCGGCTCGCCCGGCACGGGCGAGAAGCGCGCGTTCACCGATCTCGGTCTCCCAGCAGCCGATTGACCCGCAACGGCAGGCCACACCCTTCGCGTTCACCGGAAGGTGCCCCACCTCCCCGGCGTAGCCCTCTGCGCCGTCGAGCGGCTGCCCGCCGACGATGATGCCGCCCCCGACCCCGACCTCGCCCGAGATGAAGATGACGTCGTCGACCCCCATCGCCGCGCCACGTCGATGCTCGGCGAGCGCGCCAAGGTCCGCCTCATTGGCCACAACAATGTCGCCCACGCTTACGCCGAGCGACCGGGACAGCGCCGCCGCCAGCGGCACGTCCCGCCAGGCCAGGTTGGGCGCCAGCCTGACCTGGCCGTCGGCGCGGCGTACCAGGCCCACCACCCCCACGCTGACCGCGACAAGGGCATCCGGGTCGTGGACGTGGGCCAGGAGCGGCAGCGCCAGCTCCGTGAGATCGCCCACGATCTGGTCGACCGAAAGGTGCCCCCTGGGTCGATCCACGCGACGCTGCTCGAGGACCTCCCCGCCGAAGCCCACCAGGGCGACCGCCAGCGAATCGACGGCGATCTCCAGCGCGAGCACGACCGCGCGTTCCGGGTTCGGCTGCACCAGCGGTGAGGGCCGCCCGGGGATGCCCAGCGATGTGCTGCGCCCTTCGCTCGCGAGCTCTGCCGACACGAACTCACCGATCAGCCCGCGGATCGCGCTCCGGGTCAGCCCGGTGCGGGCCACAAGCTCGGAGCGCGAGAGCGGACCCCGAAGGTGCAGCTCCGTCGCGATGGCGCTGAGGTTCGCGCGGCGCACCGTCTCACTGCGCTGGCCGATCGCCTCCCGATTCGTGATCACCGGTGTTTTGTGATCCTCTTTTTCAAATGGTTGTCGTAGACTCGTACATCGCGCGGGCACGTGTCAAGAGACAAGGAGCAGTCGGATGGAGAGTCTGGACGGCAAGGTCGCGTTGGTCACGGGCGCAAGCCGAGGTATCGGCGCCGCCGTGGCCCGTGCGCTCGCGGACAGCGGAGTACACCTGGGCCTGGCATCTCGGAGCGGCGATGACCTGGGCATGGCCGACGTCGTCGCCCGGCCCGCGGACGTGCGCGATCCCGATGCCCTGGCTGCGATCGCGGCGGCGACCGCGGAACACTTCGGGAAGCTTGACATCCTCGTGGTGAACGCGGGCGTCGGAGCCTACGGTCCCTTCCTGGAGCTCCCCGTCGAGCACCTCGAGGAGATGATCGACATCAACGTGAAGGGAGCGATCTACTCGGTGCGCGCCGCGCTCCCGCACCTGCTGCGCAGCGAGGCGGCCGACATCGTCACCATCGCCAGCGAGGCCGGGCGGCGCGGCCTGCCCTACGAGGCCGTGTACTGCGCCTCGAAGTTCGCCCAGGTCGGCCTGACCAGCGCGCTCGATCACGAGCTGCGCGAGCAGGGCGTGCGCTGCACCAACGTCTGCCCGGGCGGCGTGGCCACCGACTTCGCCATGGGACGGGGTCGCACGCCGGAGATGCCGGCGCTGTCCGGCATGATGCGCCCCGAGGACGTCGCCGAGGCGGTGCTCTTCGCGCTGACGCGGCCCCGCAACCTCCGGATCCTGGAGGTCGCCTTCCGGCCGGTCAGCGAGACCTCGTGGGGCTGAGTTACCGATGAGCGCCCTTCGCTGGGGGATCCTGTCGACGGCGGACATCGCGAGGACCAAGGTGATCCCCGGCATGCGCCGTGCCGCCCGAACCGAGGTGACGGCCATCGCCTCGCGCGACGGCGCGCGCGCCCGGCAGGTGGCCGCCGAGCTCTCGATCCCCACCGCGCACGACTCGTACGAGGCCCTGCTGGCGGATCCGACGGTCGACGCGGTCTACATTCCGCTGCCGAACCACCTGCACGCGGAATGGACGCTGGCGGCGGCGCGTGCCGGGAAGCACGTGCTGTGCGAGAAGCCGCTGGCCATGACCAGCGCCGACGCCCGCCGCATCGTCGAGGGATGCCGCGCTGCCGGCGTCCATCTCATGGAGGGATTCATGTACCGCCACCACCCGTCGTGGATCGCCGTGCGCGAGATGGTGGCGGCGGGCAGGATCGGCCGGCTCACCGCGGTCCAGAGCTGGTTCTCCTACTACAACGACGACGCGGCCAACATCCGGAACATCCGCGAGGTCGGTGGTGGGGCCCTGTACGACGTCGGCTGCTACTGCGTCAACCTGTCCCGAATGCTGTTCGGGTCCGAGCCGACGCGGGTGCAGGCCGCCCTCACCCGCGATCCCACCGGTGGGACCGACATCCTGACCAGCGGGCTCCTCGAGTTCGACGGCGGCGTGGGGACGTTCACCTGCTCGACCCGCGCCGAGGATGACCAGCGCGTCCACATCTACGGGACGAAGGGGCGGATCAGCATCGGGATCCCGTTCAACATCCCACCCGACCGTCCGACCGAGGTGTTGGTGACCGCCGGCGGCGATCCGCCCGTGGCACCGGACACCGAGACGCTGACCTTCCCGGCCGCCGATCCATACGCCGCGGAGTTCGAGCGCTTCGCGGAACTGGTGCTGGACGGGGCGCCGCCAACGGTCCCGTCCACGGATCCGATCGCGAACCTCGAGGTCATGGAGCGGATCTTCGCCGCGGCCGAGCCCGGGACCTAGGCCCGAGGCTGTCGGACAGGGATGGCTGCCCGGACCAGCGCCGATGATGGCGCCGGCGCGCCCACGACGGGCGGCCGGCGGAGACGACCATCCTGGCCAACGCTGACGATCGTCGGAGTCGTGCTGGCGGGCATGCTGGCGGCCCTGTTCTGGTGGCCCGGCCCGCTCCGAACGGCCCAGGCGGGCAGCGCCGATCCGCCGCACTACGTCGAAGAGGCCTCGGCGGCGGGCATCGACCACCGCTACGCCGGGGATTTCAACTTCCTCGTGGGTGGCGGCGTCGCCGCATTCGACTGCAACGGCGACGGCCGCCAGGACCTGTATCTCGCCGGCGGGGCGGATCCTGCGGCGCTCTACAGGAACGACAGCCCGGTGGGCGGGGCCCTGCGGTTCACGGCCATTCCGGACCCGGCCACGGACCTGCGCAACGTCACCGGCGCCTACCCGCTCGACTTCGACGGTGATGGCCTGACGGACCTGGCGGTCATGCGCCTTGGGGAGAACGTGCTGCTGCGCGGCCTGGGTGACTGCCGCTTCGAGCGCGCCAACGAGGCGTGGGGCTTCGACGGCGGAGCATCCTGGTCGACCGGCTTCAGCGCGACCTGGGAGGGCGACTCGAGCCTGCCGACCCTCGCGATCGGCAGCTACCTGACCCTTGCGCCGGACGGGTCGACATCATTGCCGTGCGCCCCATCAACGCTCGTCAGGCCGGATGCCAGCGGCACCCGCTATGCGGCGGCGATCCCGCTCACGCCCAGCTTCTGCCCGCTCTCGATGCTCTTCAGCGACTGGGACCGATCCGGGCGCCGCGACCTCCGGGTCTCGAACGACCGTCATTACTACGGCGAGGCGAGCAAGGGAGAGGAGCAGCTGTGGCGCATGGTGCCCGGCCAGCCGCCACGGCTCTACACGCAGGCGGACGGCTGGCAGACCGTCAGGGTCTGGGGCATGGGCATCGCGAGCTACGACCTCAACGGCGACGGATACCCGGAGATCTACCTCACCAGCCAGGGCGACAACAAGCTGCAGACCCTCGCAAACGGCCCGTCGCAGCCCGACTACAAGGACATCGCGCTGAGCCGCGGTGTCACCGCGACCCGGCCGTACACCGGCGATACCAGCCTCCCGAGCACGGCCTGGCACGATGAGTTCGCCGACGTGAACAACGACGGGCGGGCTGACCTCTTCGTCTCGAAGGGCAACGTCAACGCCATGGCCGACTTCGCCAGTCGAGATCCGAGCGATCTGCTGATCCAGCAGCCGGACGGGACCTTCGTCGAGGAGGGCCAGGCCGCCGGCATCGTCAGCTTCGACCAGGCCAGGGGCGCCGCGCTCGTCGACTTCAACCTTGACGGGATGCTCGACCTGATCGTCGTCAACCGCAACGAGAACGTGAAGCTGTGGCGCAACGTCGGGTGGGGCGACGCGTCGCACCCGGCACCCATGGGCAACTGGATCGCGATCCGGCTGCAGGAACCGTCCCCGAACACCGATGCGGTGGGCGCCTGGGTCAGCGTGACCGCCGGCGGCGTCGCCGCCGACCGGGAGGTGACGGTGGGCGGCGGGCACGTCAGCGGCGAGGATGGGTGGATCCACTTCGGGATCGGCTCCGCCGCGCAGGCACAGGTGACCGTCACCTGGCCCGACGGCCGCGTGGGCCCGCCGGTGACCGTGAGCGCGAACGCCTTCGCGACCGTGGAACGCGGCGCCGCGAGCGCGCAGGCGTGGACACCAGCTCCACCATGAGCGCGGAGATCGTCCGGCTTGGCGACGGGGACGTGCAGGTCGAGCTCCTGCCGCAGATCGGCGCTCGGCTCCATCGGCTGCGGGTTTTCGGGCATGACCTGCTGCGCACCCCGCCCACGCCCGAGCATCACGTCCGGGAGCCGTTCTTCTGGGGCGCGTACATCATGGCGCCGTGGTCCAACCGGATCAGCGTCGAGCCGGCGGCCATCGGAGAGCGCCGCCTGGCGGTCCCGGCGAACTTCCCCGACGGTTCCGCGATCCACGGCCAGGTCTTCGCGCGCCCGTGGTCGCCGCTGGGCATCGGCTCCTACGCGGTCACCGGCGGCGGCGACGGTTGGCCGTGGGAGTACGAGGTACGGATGGACCTCTCGGTGGCCGCAACCGCGCTACATCTCGTGCTTGCCGTCGCCAACCGGTCCGACGAGCCCATGCCGGCCGGGATCGGGCTCCACCCCTGGTTCCTGCGACCCGTGCGGGTTGCGATCCACGCCGACGGGGTCTTCCGTGAGAACGTCGGAAGCACCCCGCTGCCCGAGCCCGTCAGCGGACGCTACGACCTCCGTGAGCTCGGAGCGCTCGCACCGGATCTGGATGCAACCTGGACGGGGCTGCACGACCCCGCGGTGCGGCTGACCTGGCCCGATGCACGGGTCGGCGCGACGATGCGGATCTCCGCTCCCAGCGCGTACGTCTGCGCGGCCGGCGGCGGGGAGCGCGGAGCAATCGCCGTGGAGCCGCAGACGAACGCTCCACAGGGCATCCGCCGACTGCGGGAGGGCCAGCCCGGCGCCCTCGCCCCTATCGCGCCCGGGGCTTCGCTCACGCTCACCGTGGAGCTGTCATTCAGCGAGATCTGAGCCGGTCCCCCCGGCGGGACTCACCCCAGCTGGACGGTGCCGCCCTCGGTGATCCGCAGCAGGGCGCCGTCCGGCAACGCAGCCAGCTGCCCCCCGTCGAGAACCAGGATCGGAATCCGCACGTCGTAGAGCTCCTCGGCAACGGCGGCGCCCACGGCCAGGATGAGGTCCATCTCGCCCAGCAGGATGGCCGCAGGGGCGGTGCCGGCGCGGGCCGCCTCGGCGAGGACCGACGATGACGAGGAGGAACCGCGCGCGGCCGGCATGACCAGCACCCGCCCCGTGAGCAGGGCTCCGTGCTGCGGATGATGGGGGTCGACGAGCCGGCCACTCGCAGGATCCATGCCGCCCCACAGGCTGAGCGGCTCGTCCAGGACGAGGGCGCGCGCCGAGGCGGTGCCGGGCGCCAGGACGCGGCCCCGGAGCTCGACCCCGGTCATGCCGGTCCCCACGCCGAGGGCAGGCGCACCACCCGCCCGGCGATCGCGGACGCGACGCACTCCGCGGCGCTGCCGAAGACGACCGCCGCCCCAATGTTCCCCGGCGCGTAGTAGGCCCACTTGCCGGAGTCGGTCATGACCGAGCCATCTCCCGTCCGCAGCACCGGCGCCACATAGCTGCAGGTGTCGACCAGCAGGGTCACGCCGGACGCCCGCAGTCGCTCCGCGAATCCCACCGCCTCCGCCGCCTCGAGGATCTCGCGACCGGTGGAGACCATCAGCTCGACCCCGGCTGCAACGCGCTCACCGGCAAGGAGATCCAGGAGCCGCGTCAGCTCGGTCAGCGACGCGTGCGGCGTTCCCAGGGCGACGGCGCGCAGCGGGGCACCGTCGTCCGCGGTACCCAGCACATCGCGCGCCGCCCGCAGCTCGGGGAGGGTGATCTCCTCCACCGCCTCCGGCTCGTGGCCGGCCAGGGCCGCATCGAGGGTGGGAGCCTCTGGTGTTGAGCCGACGGCATGGAAGTGGGCGACCGCGCCGCTGGAGGCAGCCGCGGCGCCGATCGCCTTCAGCCGGTCCTCGGACAGGCCCGGCGGCAGCCCGTCAAGCGCGGCGATGCGCGACCCGGCGCGCCAGCCGAGCACCATGCCCAGGACGGGATACAGGGCGTCGTCATCGAAGAGCGCCGGCGGAACGTCCGCGCTTGGTCGCAGGACGAGGCGCGCGCGGCGGTTTTCGGTCCGATGCAGGCCGGCATCGGGGACCCGGCCGGTGACCGCGCAGGCGATGTCGCTGAAGTCGCCGTAGCGGTTGGTTCGGGCGCCCAGGACGGCATTCGCAAAGACAATGGCGTTCGACTCCGCCCAGGCGACCTGCTCGCCGAACGCAGGGCGGGCGTCCGGGATCTGGTACGGGGCGCAGGTGTACGTCGGCCGGCAGCCGAGGAGCCGATAGCGCTCCATGAGCAGCCGCCCGCGCTCCGCGGTCCGCGGATCACCGTGCCAGAGCTCCGGGTGGAGCAGGTCCAGCGCACCGACGTTGAGCGTGGTGGGCACCGCCACTCGGGCACCGCCGTCCACGAGCCGCGATGCGAAGTCGACCGTGGCCTCACCGTGGTACAGGCACGAGTCCACGTGCGCCCTGGAGATGGCGAGCAGCCGCTCGGCACCGAGCAGCTCGGCGCTGCGGACCACGAGCCGCATGGCCATGGCCGTGCCGGCACCGTGCTCTCCGGCCAGCATCGCGCGCTCGGCCGTCGTCAGCGCGAGCGTCAGCCGCGTGCCTCCTCCGCCTCGATATGCGCGATCTTCTCGATCCGCGGGACGTGCCGGCCGCCCTGGAACTCGCCGGTGAGGAATTCGCGCACGCAGGCCCGTGCGATCTCCACGCCGGTGACCCGGGCTCCCATGGAAAGGACGTTGGCATCGTTGTGCTCGCGCCCCAGGCGCGCGACCACGGGATCGGCGGCCTCGACGCAGCGGATACCCCGGATCTTGTTGGCGACGATCGCCTCGCCGGTTCCGCTCCCGCCCAGGACGATCCCGCGTTCGTAGTCGCCGCGCGCGACGGCGCGAGCCACCGGCGCGATGAAATCCGGGTAGTCGACCGGGTCGACGGAGTAGGTGCCGAAGTCGCGGTACTCCACGCGCAGCTCGTCGAGCAGGGTGCACAGGATCCCCTTGAGCTCGAAGCCGGCGTGGTCGGAGCCGATGGCGACGCGCATGGCGCTCAGTCTACGAGGCCCGCGATCGCCGCGAGGCGCTCGCGGGTGATGGGACCGTGGCGGAGGATGCGCGGCGGCGTGGCCGTCATCTCCAGGACGGTCGAGGCCAGGCCACCGGGCACGCGGCCCCCATCGACCACCGCGTCCACCAGATCCGTATCCGCGAAGGCGACCAGGACATCATCGGCCTCGTAGGTCTCCGGCTCGTCGGACCGGTTCGCTGAGGTCACGGCCAGCGGCCCGCTGCGCGCGATGAGATCGAGCGCGACTCCGTGGTCCGGAACTCGGAATGCCTGGCTCGCCGCCCCGGCGACGACGGGCGGCAGGATGAGGGTGAGCGCACCGGGCCAGAACGCCGCCGCCAGCTTCTCGACCAGCGGATCGACCCGAAAGCCCAGCTCGCGCGCCTGCACGAGCGTCGCGACGAGGATCGGGATGCGCTTGTCCGCCGGCCGGCGCTTCGCCTCGAAGAGGCGCACCAGGGCGTCCGCATCGCCCACCCGGCAGCCGATGCCATAGACCGTGTCGGTCGGGAATGCCACCAGCGCCCCGCCGCGCAGCAGCTCGGCCGCCTGCGCCAGGCCGTCCGCGGTCGAAGGCAGGCGCTCGGTCACGAGCCGGCCCCCGTCCTCATCCGTCCAGGCGGCCGATGCGGACCACGCGGTCTATGCCGGCCAGGTCGTGGAGGAGCGTGACGGCCACGGGGATCGGCAGGGCCGCCGCCATGGCCCCGACCGCGTCACCCTGCCCCGCGCCGATCTCCAGAAGGGCGACACCGCCCGGAGCCAGGCGCGTGGGCAGCTGTGCCACCAGTCGTCGCACGAGGTCCAGGCCATCCGGACCGCCGTCCAGGGCGATCCCCGGCTCGAACGCGATGCTCCCCGACGCTGCGGCGACCTCCGCGCGGGTGAGGTAGGGCAGGTTGGCGGTCACCACGTCGGGGAGCGGGAGGCGTCCGGGGGGCGTCAAGTCCTGCCGCCCCGCACCCTCCAGCAGGTCGCCCAGCGCCACGGTGGCCAGGGCCGCCACCCCGTAAGCGGCAAGGTTCTCCGCGGTCAGCTCCAGGGCTCCCGGCGCAACGTCGCTGGCCACGAGACGAACCCGCTGCAACGCCAGCGCGGCGCGGAAGCGCAGTGCCAGCGCCAGGGCGACGGCGCCGCTGCCCGTCGCGACGTCCCAGGCCACCACGCGGCGAGCATCCGCAGCGAGGCGGGTCGCGAGCTCGGCGATGGCAGCCTCGGCGAGCAGCTCCGTCTCCGGGCGCGGGATGAGCGCCCGCGTATCGACCGCCACGCGCAGGCCGAACCATTCCTTGAAGCCGCGGATGTAGGCGATGGGCTCACCGGCGGCCCGACGGGCGGTCCACTCCCGCAGCGCCGCGTTGCCCGGCTCGTCGAGCGGTGCTTCGGGGTGGGCGAGGAGCCAGGTGCGTTCGCGGCCGAAGGCGTGGCTCACCAGGAGCTCGGCGTCGAGCCGCGGAGTCTCGGTGGCGGATGCCGAGAGGATGGCGGTGACGCGCGCCAGCAGCGCCGCTGCCTCGAGGCCGGCGACGGACGCCTCGCGCCCGATGGTCGCCATCGGCCTAGATCTCGTCGCCGGCGGCGCCCACCTGGGCCAGGCGCTCGGCCTGGTCGCGCTCGATGAGCGGCTCGACCAGCCGGTCGATGTCTCCCTCCAGAAGGCCGGGGAGGTTGTGCACGGTCAGGCCGATGCGGTGGTCCGTGACGCGGTCGTCCGGGAAGTTGTAGGTCCGGATCTTCTCCGCCCGTTCGCCGGTGCCCACCTGCGAGCGGCGCTGCTCGCCCCGCTCCTCCGCCTGCGCCTGGCGCCGCATCTCCAGGAGGCGGGCGCTGAGAATGGCGAGCGCCTTCGCCTTGTTCTTGTGCTGGCTCTTCTCGTCCTGGATGTCCACGACCAGGCCGGTGGGCAGATGGGTGATCCGGACGGCCGAATCGGTCGTGTTCACGCTCTGGCCGCCGGGACCGGAGGAGCGCTTCACGTCAATCCGCAGGTCCTTCTCCGGCAGGTCGATCTCGTCCACCGCCTCCGCCTCGGGCAGCACGGCCACCGTCGCAGTGGAGGTGTGGATCCGGCCGGAGGACTCCGTCACGGGGACCCGCTGGACGCGGTGGACGCCGCTCTCGTACTTGAAGCGGGAGTAGGCACCCGCGCCGGTCACCTCGGCGATCGCCTCCTTGAGGCCGCCCGAGTCCGACTCGCTGGACGCCAGGAGCTCCACCTTCCATCGCCGCCGCTCCGCGTACCGGGCATACATCCGGAACAGGTCGGCGGCAAAGAGCGACGCCTCCTCCCCGCCGGTACCGGCGCGGACCTCGATGATCACGTTGCGATCGTCGTTCGGGTCGCGGGGGACGAGCAAACGTCGCAGCTCCGCGGTGAGCGCCTCCTGCCGGCTCTCCAGCCCTGCGATCTCGTCACGCGCCATCTCCCGGACCTCCTCGTCCGGATCGTGGAGCATCCCGCGCGTGGCATCGAGTGCCTCGGTCAGCTCGCGGAAGGCGCGAGTCGCCGCCACCACCGGTTCCAGTCGGGAGAGCTCCCTGCCCAGGTTCGCCAGCGTCGCCGGGTCGGAGGCGGCCTCCGGCGTGGACATCAGGCCGGCCAGCTCCTCGTACCGGGCCTCCAGCTCGCCGAGCCGGTCGATCATGCGGGGTCCGGTGCCGGGGGATCACCCGCGGCGCTCGCGGCACCCGCGGCATCCGCGGCATCCGCGCATCGGCGGACAGGCAGGAGGTCAGCGAGGCGATGCTCACCTCGAGCATCGAATGGTCCGGCGGCCGGGTCGTGAGCGACTGCAGCCACAGGCCGGGCGCGTAGATCGCCCGCACCACCGGGTTCCCGTAGTGGCTGGCCCCGAACCGGACCAGCTCGTACGCCACCGCGGCGATCACCGGCACCAGCGCGATCCGCGACAGGAAGAGCAGCGGAAGCGGTACGCCGGCCCGCGGCACCAGGCTGAAGAAGAAGATGCTGATCACCACCACGATCAGGATGAAGGTCGTCCCGCAGCGCGTGTGGGCGGTGCTGAACCGGTCGACCTCTTCCGGCGTGAGGGGCCGCCGCGCCTCATGGGCGTGGATCGCCTTGTGCTCCGCGCCGTGGTAGGCGAAGACGCGGCGAATGTCCGACATCATCCCGATGAGGGCGATGTAGGCCACGAAGATCACGAGCCGAATGGCGCCCTCCGCCAGGTTCGCGCCGATGTCGCCGCCTGCGGTGTGCACGAACCCGGACAGGAAGAGCGGCAGGACGAAGAAGATCCCCACCGCGAAGCCCAGGGAGACGACCATGCTGCCGATCAGCGTTCCACGCCCGATCTGGATGTCCTCGCCCTCGGCGGCGATGGCGGCGGAGCGCATCAGCATCCGCGTCCCCAGCACCAGCGTCTCGTAGAGCACGAAGGCGCCACGCACGAAGGGGACCTTGACCCATCGGCCACGCGAGAGGGCGGCGGGGAGGAGCTCTGCGTAGGTGAGGATCTCGCCCGAGGGCGGACGGACGCTCATGGCGACCGTGGTCCGGCCGCGCATCATGACGCCCTCGATGAGCGCCTGCCCGCCGTAGAAGAAGTCGGGCATACGGAAGCGCACGCGGCCACCCGCGTGCGCAACGGTCTCGATGACGAACGGCCCGGCCGCGACGAGCAGCTCGGGGAGGAGGAAGAGGAGGTGGGGCGCCAGGCGCACCGGCCACCCGTTCAGGCGCCGGCGCATGTCACTCAGCGCAGCGAGCGCTCCATGCGCCGCTGGAACCGCTCCACCTGGCCGGCGGTATCCACGATGTTCTGGGTGCCGGTGTAGAACGGATGACACTGGGAGCAGACCTCGACGCGGATCGACTCTGCGGTCGACCCCACGGTGAAGGTATTGCCACAGACGCAGTGGACCTGGGCCTGATGGTACGCGGGATGGATGTCGGGCTTCATGGGAATACCTGTGCCTGCCGGGATGCTATGCCTGCGCGGCGCGAACGCTCACGCGCTTCTTGCTTCGGGTCTCGTGAGTGAACTTGACGGTGCCCTCCGCCTTCGCGAAGAGCGTGTAGTCGCGGCCCATCCCGACGTTCTCGCCGGGATTGAAGGTGCTGCCGCGCTGGCGGACGATGATGGTCCCGGCGTGGACGAGCTGTCCGTCGCCGCGCTTCACGCCAAGGCGCTGGCCGGCACTGTCACGGCCGTTCTTGCTCGATGAGCCGGCCTTCTTGTGTGCCATCGGTGCCTATTCCTCCTTGGCCTTCTCGGCCTTTGGCTTCGCGCTGCGGCGGGTCTTCGGCTTCTGCTCGGCTGCGTCGGTCCCGGTCGCGGCGGCCTTCGTGGCCGACGCCGCTCGGGCGCGAGCCCGGGGCTTCTTCTCGGCCGCGTCCTCCGCGGGGGTCGCCACGGCCGCCTTCGACGTGTCCGCCTTCTCGGCCTTTGGCTTCGCGCTGCGCCGCGTCTTCGGCTTTGGCTCGGCCTCTGCCGCAGTGCTGGCCGGGGCGGCCTCGGCCGCGACCTTGGTCCGTGCGGCTCTCTTCGCCGCAGGGGCCTTCTTCGGAACCTCCGCGCTGACGGTCTTCCCGTCCGCGCTGATGGAATCGATATGCAGCCGCGTCAGGTGCTGCCGATGTCCGGTGCGCCTGCGGTACTTGACCTTCTGCTTGAACTTGAAGACCACGATCTTGGGTCCGAGCTCCTCGCCGAGCACCGTGGCCCGGACTGAGGCGCCCTCCACGGTGGGCGTGCCCACCGTCACGGTGTCGCCGTCACCGACGAGCAAGACACGGTCGAGCGTGACCGAGCTGCCGGGCTCCCCGGCGAGCCTCTCCACGACGAGCGTGGATCCGGCCTCGACACGGTATTGCTTTCCGCCAGTCGTGACGACGGCGTACATGCTCAATCTCCGTTGGTTGCGATCGGGGGCATCGAGCGGAGGCGCCCGACGCACAGCGAAGCGGGCCGACGAACAGCCCGCGGGGTGAGGAGTCTACCGGGCGATCGGGGGGGTGTCAACGAAGACGAGCCGGGTCCGAACGGTCCGCTCGATGCGCAGCGGAATGTCCAGGGCGTGCACCACGTCCTCCGGTCTGCCGGCCCCCGTCGCGTCCTGTCGGAGGACCACGCGAAGGAGGGCGCGTTGCGCGTCCGGATGCACCTCCATCACCTCCACGTCCTCGATGTACGGGCGCAGGTCGCGCTGCCCCGCATCGGAACGACGCTGCGTCTCGCCGCGCCGCCGCATACCCGGCAGGCGCACCTCGCCAAGGAGGCGGACGACCGCGCCTCGCAGGTCGTCCTCGGCCAGCTCGCCCGGGGAGCGGACGAGCACCTCGTATTCCGCGGCGCGAACCTGCGAGGCGGCGGACGGGTAGCCGTGCCACACCTCCCGCGCGTCCACCAGCGCCAGGCCCTCGGGAAGGAGCTCGGCGGCCGCCCGAATGCGATCGATGGGGACCAGGTCGTCGAAGTACGCCTCCAGGATCTCTCCCCGCAGCTCCACCGCGGTCGGCAGGTTCGCCGCGAGCTGCAGGCGGGGGCGCGGGCGCTTCGCGTTGCTGTGCGAGAGCGGCAGACCGGTCTCGCGGAACACGCGCTCCCACTCCTCGATCACCTGCTGCTGGCGCAGGCGCAGCAGCGGGCTCGTCCTGCTGAAGAGGAGCTGCCATCGCTGGCGGGGCGGCTGATCGGGTCGGCGTGTGGTCATGCGAACCCAGATGGTACCCGTCCCCGGGGGGTCAGACCAGCCGGCGGCCCTGTCGGGCTCGTCTCCTTCGCTACCATGGGCGCCGTGACCGACCTCCTTGGCGCCGCCCAGCGTCACCGGCAGGGCCTGTTCACCCTCGCTGCGCTGGCGGTCCTTGCCTGGATCGCCTGGAGCGCCCGCGGAGCGTTGCCGGCGTTCGCCGTCGGCGGCGCGCTCGCCTTCGTGTTGGACCCGCCGGTCACCTGGCTGCAACGCCACCGGCTCCCGCGCTGGACCGGCGTGCTGGTCATGTACGTCGTCGTGGTCGCGCTGGTCTGGCTGCTCATCGCCTTCGCCATCCCGCCCATCGCCGGCCAGACGCGCGATTTCATCGACAACCTGCCCCGCCTGGTGGCGACCATCGTGGACGTCGAACACGGCATCGAGGCGTGGTACGCCTCGCTGCCCATTCCCAACGACCTGCGCACCTTCCTGGACCAGGCGATCCAGCAGGGTCAGCAGCAGGCGGCGGACGTCCTGCGCCTGGTCATCGGCCCCACGCTGGGCACGCTGCTGCGCACGGTCACCTTCGTCTTCGGGCTGATCGTGGTGCCGGTCTGGCTCTTCTTCGTCCTCAAGGATCGCGAGGGGCTTCCGGCGGCCATCGCGGGGGCCATGCCGGCGACCTGGGCGGACGACGTCCGCAACGTGCTGGCGCTCCTGGCCCGGGTCGGCGGACGATGGGTGCGCGGGGAGCTGGCCCTGGGCGCCGCGGTCTTCGCCGCGACCGCCATCGGGTTCGGCATCCTGACGCTCGTCGGCTTCGGCGAGTTCGGCAAGTTCACCCTGGTGCTCGCCCTCTTCGCGGGCGTCCTCGAATGGTTCCCGGTCATCGGTCCGGTGATCGCCGCCGTGCCCGCGCTGCTCGTCGGCCTGTCGGTCTCGCCGGCCGCCGCGATCGCCGCCATCGCCGTCTCGACGGCGGTCCAGCAGCTGGAGAACAACCTGCTGGTGCCCAAGGTGATGGGTGACGCGGTGGAGCTGAACCCCGCGATCATGATCCTCTCGCTGGTGGCGGGTGCCGCGCTCTTCGGGATCGGCGGTGCGATCCTCGCGGCCCCCGTCGTCGCCGCCGGACGGGACCTCTACCGGTACACGTTCACACGCCTGTCCGGCGTGCCGGCCGGCGATGCGCTCGCAGCGACGCTTCGCCATGGCGCGCCTTCGACGGAGCCGGTCGAGGACGACGCTGTGGGCGGGGGCGATGACGCCGCGGGCTGACCTCGATCAGAAGGTGCGCTTGTCCGAGTGCGTCCGCACCGACTCCAGGATCCCCAGGCCGAACAGCAGGCTGATGGTGCTGGATCCGCCGTAGGTGATGAAGGGCAGCGGAATCCCGGTCACGGGCATGATGCCCATGACCATCCCGATGTTCACGAGCAGCTGGAACAGGATCATGCTCGCCAGCCCGTAGGCGACCATGCTGCCGAGCGCGTCGCGGGCACCCCACCCGACCACCAGGATGCGCCACACGAGCAGCGCGAAGAGCACCAGGAGCAGGGCGCCGCCGACGAATCCGAGCTCCTCCGCCACCACGGTGAAGATGAAGTCGGTCGTCTGCACCGGCAGGAACCCGAGCTGGTTCTGTCTCCCGGCGGTCAGGCCCTGGCCGAACCATCCCCCCGAGCCAACCGCGTTGAGCGCCTGCACGAGCTGGTAGCAGGCCCCCTGCGGATCCGCATATGGGTCCAGGAAGCAGAACAGGCGCTGGCGCTGGTAGTCGGCGAGCAGGTTGACGGCGAGGGGGCCGGCGGCCACCACGGCCCCGGTGAAGAGCGCCATCCAGCCGATGCTGGCACCGCTCATGAAGAGCATCCCGACCAGGATCGCGACGAAGACGAGAGCGGTGCCCAGGTCCGGCTGCCGGAAGACCAGGAAGGTGGGGATGCCCATCAGGATGCCGGCGCCGATGATGGTGGAGAGCCTCCCGATCTTCTCGCGGCGGCCGGAAAGCCACGAGGCCAGCACCACGATCATCAGGACCTTGCTCACCTCGCTGAACTGGAAGTCCAGCCCCGCGACGCTGATCGAGAGGGTCGCACCGTTGAGGTTCTGCCCAATGACCAGGGTCAGGGTCAGGAGGCCCAGCACGGTGAGGTAGACCGGGGTCGTGAAGGTCGACAGCCAGTGGTAGTCGATGGAGGCCACGACGAAGAAGATCGAGAAGCCGATGGCGATCCAGATCAGGGTCTTCACGGTCTGGCTGATCCCGTCGCCTCCCTGGCCCGCCGCGGTGAAGGAGGCCGAATAGCCCATCACCACACCGAACGCCACGATGAGGATCAGGTACAGCAGGAGCTGCCAGTCGAAGGCGCGGATGGCGCGCGCGCGCACGTTCTCAACAAATGTAGTCGACACGCTTCCCATCGCTCAGTTCCCGCCCAGGAGGCTGAGCGTGCGCGGGTTGAGCCGATAGTCGCGCTGGATGTTGAAGTACTTCTGGAAGAAGTACTTGACGACCTCGGTCGAGACGTTCCCGGGCACGGTCGCCGAATACGAGAAGGTGAGCACCTCGAGGGTCGCATCGGTGGCGCCGGGCTTCGAGGGAAGGTAGCCCACGAACCACGAGTGGAACGGAAGGGACCCGTTCTCGAGCTTGTCGCCGAACTCGGCGGTTCCCGTCTTGCCCGAGAGGGCGCCCGGCAACGGGAGATCGCGGATGTTGAATGCGTGCCCCGTGGTGATCACGTCCCGCGCGCCCAGGCGCATCACCTGCAGGTTCGCGCGGCTCGCCTTGAGCTCACGGGCCACCTGCGGCGCATATTCCTTGACGAGCTTGCCGCTGGCATCCGTCTCGCCGCGGACGATCATGGGGACCATGAGCTTGCCGCCGTTGGCCAGTGATGCGTACGCGTTCGCCAGCTGCAGGGGCGTGACGGCGATCACGTTCTGTCCTATTCCCGCCTGGGCGAGCTCGCCGGTGTAGACGCTCGGCCGGCCCTGGCTCTGCGCCCACTCCGTGCTGGCGATGATCCCCGACGCCTCGCCGGGAAGCCGCAGGCCGGTCGGGGCACCGAAACCGAAGTCGGCGGCCCACTTGGCGAGGTTGTCGATCCCCAGGTGGACGGCCATCTGGTAGAAGAAGGTGTCCGAGCTCTTGGCGTAGGCCTGCTCCACCGTCAGCCGCCCGAACCCGGCCCGGTTCCAGTCGTAGAGGCACTGCCCCGCGGGCGCCCCGGGGATGTGATAGCAGGCGTAGGTCTGCCAGGTCTGGGAGGGCGTCGTCACGCCCTCCTGGAGCGCGGCCGTCCCGGTCACCAGCTTGAAGGTCGACCCCGGCGGGTAGATGTCCGCGATGGCGTGGTTGCGCAGGGGCTGGTTGGGGTTCGACAGGTAGGCCTGGAAATCGGCCGTGCTGATGCCGGTCGCGAACTTGTTGTTGTCGTAGCTCGGCAGGGAGACCATGGCCAGGATCTCGCCGGTCTGCGGGTTCATCACGATCGTTACGCCCTGCTTGACGCCGGCAGCCTGCATTCCCCAGGTCAGCGCGTCGGTCGCCATGCGCTGGAGGCGCGCATCGATGGTGAGCATCAGGTTGGCGCCGGGGATCGGCGCCGTCGACGCGCCCACCACCTTCACCGGACGGCCCGTCGCGTCGCGCTCCACCTGCTGCGAGCCGTACGTGCCGCGCAGGGTGCTCTCGAACGAGGCCTCCACGCCGTCCTTGCCGATGGCGTCGTCGGGCAGGTATCCCTGGCCTGCCAGCGCCTTCAGCTGGTCCTGGCTGACGGGGCCGGTGTATCCCACGACATGGGAGAGCAGTGAGCCGTCCACCTTTCCCTGCTCGTCGAGATACTCGCGGACCGGGTCGACGCCCACGACGATGCCGGGAAGGTCGCCGGCGCGCTCCGAGAGCAGCAACGCGGCGTCGCGCGTGATCCCACGGGCGAGCGGCACCTGGTCGTAGGGGGAGCCGCGGTACGCGTCCAGGCGAAGCCGAAGGGTGTCGATCGGGGTGCCGGTCACGATCGCCACCTGAGAGAGCACCGCGGTGCGCGCGGCGTCGTCACCCGGAAGATCCGCCGGCACGACGGCCACGCTCCACGACGGAACGTTCACGGCCAGCGGGCGGCCCTGGCGATCGAAGAGGAGACCCCGGGGAGCCTTGATTGGCTCTTCGACGATTCTCGCCGCGACCGAGCGATTGGCGTACAGGGTCCCGTCGAGGATCTGCATCTGGAAGAGCCGTCCGCCAAGCAGGGTGAAGAGCAGCGAGGCAGCCACACCGAAGGCAATGAACCGGGGGCGCGAACGCGCCAGATCGTGACGCCCCTCGTTCAGGTCCGCCATCAGGTCACCACGCTGCCTTCTCTTCCGGCCCGTAGCGCAGCAGCAGGATGCGGGTCGGCACCAGGAGGAGGCCGGTGAGGGCCGCGTTGAGCACGGCTGCCGGAATGAGCAGCTGGAGCGGGATCCCCACCGCGAGCGAGCCACCGACCGCGGTCAGCGCTCCGAGGCTCACGAAGTCGGCGATCACGCTTCCGGCGAACGCCGCGCCGATCGGATAGACCCACACCAGGCGACCGAGCACGGTGGACCCGGCGCTGACCAGCGCGGTCACCGCCAGCATTGCCAGAGGCACCGATCCCAGCGGCTCCGAGACGAGGAGGTTGGCCACGGTCCCCGCCACGAAGGCCCAGATGATGCCCTGCGAGAATCCGAAGCTGGTCGTGACCAGCACGACAGCCACGAGCACGATGTCGGGCCTGACGCCCCCCAGAACGACCACGGGGGCCAGGCCCGCGTGGACGATCCCCACGAGAATGGCGAGAAGGACGCTGGTGTACGTGGCGAGCCCCCTGGTTGCCTTCGATGGTGTGCTGCGGATCCGCGGTCGTTCGAGTATACCGACCGGGCGGCGCACGCAGAATGGACCCATCCGGGCACCCGAACCCGCGCCCGCGACCTGTCTCCGGCGACCCAACGGTCCGGCATCGCAGCCCCGAATGTTTCCCGTGAAACATCGCGCGGATAACGGCCCGGTACGCTGCCGGTACGGGCGGGAATTGGTAGAATACGGGTGCCCATCTGAACTCGTACCGGAGCGCCTGTGGCCAGGGTTACGGCCTGTACCAACCAGAAAGGCGGCGTCGGGAAGACCACGACCGTCGTGAACCTGGCGGCGTACCTGGCCCTCTCTGGAACCCCGACCCTCGTCGTCGACCTCGATCCACAGGGCAATGCCACGAGCGGCCTGGGGATCGATCGCCGAAGTCTGGATCGTTCCGTCTACGATGCGATCCTCGACCGGGTTCCGATTGGCGATCTCACGGTCGGCACGCCGATCGCGGGGTTGGATCTCGTCCCGTCGTCGCGCGGCACTCTCGGGGGCGGAGGTCGAGCTGGTGGGGACCTCGGCTCGCGAGCACAGGCTCGCGGCGAGCCTGGCGGACCTGAACGGCAGGTACGCACGGATTCTCGTGGACTGCCCGCCGTCGCTCGGCCTGCTCACGGTGAACGCGTTGACGGCTGCGGACGGGGTGCTGATCCCGATACAGACGGAGTACTACGCCCTGGAGGGCCTGAGCCAGCTGGTGAACACGATTCGCCTCGTCCGCGAGGCCCTCAACCCCCGCCTGGAGATCGATGGCGTGCTTCTCACCATGTTCGATGCACGCACGAACCTCTCCGCCCAGGTGGCACGCGAGGTACGCCGGCACATGAACGGCACGGTCTACGACACCGTGGTCCCGCGTTCGGTGCGCCTGTCCGAGGCGCCCAGCCATGGACTGCCCATCGCGCTCTACGACCCCTCGTCCCGCGGTGCGCAGGCCTATCGCGCCCTGGCGGCGGAGGTCTCCGGCCGTGGCTAGCCGGTACGGGCTGGGGCGCGGGCTCGAGGCGCTCATCCCGCGCGCCGCGGAGGGCGAGGGCGGCGTCCTCCAGCTTCCCGTTGAGCGGGTCACCCGGAACCCACACCAGCCACGAGACCGGTTCGACGAGGAGCGTATGGCGGAGCTGGCGGCCTCGATCGCGGAGCACGGGATCCTCCAGCCGATCGTGGTGCGCGCCTCCGCCGATGGATCCTACGAGCTCATCGCCGGGGAACGCCGCCTGCGCGCCGCGCGCCAGGCGGGCCTGGCGACCGTTCCCGCCGTGGTCCGGGAGAGCTCCACGGAGCAGCTCCTGGAGCTGGCCCTGGTCGAGAACATCCAGCGCGCCGATCTCAATGCGATCGAGGAGGCGCAGGCCTACCGCGAGCTCATCGACCGCTTCGCGCTGACCCACGAGGAGGTGGCGCGCCGCGTCGGCCGGAGCCGGGTCGCGGTCTCCAACGCCCTGCGGCTCCTTGACCTCGCCCCCGAGACGCGAATCGCGATCGTCGAGGGCGCCATCAGCGAGGGCCACGGGCGCGCGCTCGCCTCGATCACCATCCCCGAGCTGCAGCGCGCGGTGCTGAAGGTCGTGCTCGAGCGCCGGCTCTCGGTTCGACAGACGGAGGAGCTCGTGCGACGCAAGCGCGGCCAGGCATCTGCGCCGCGACGCGAGCCGCTCTCTCCGGACCTCCAGGACCTGGAGACGCAGCTCCGGGGGCTGCTCGCCACCAAGGTCGGAATCGTCCGCTCGCGCCGCGGCGGACGCGTCGTGATCGAGTTCTACTCCGACGAGGAGCTGGATCGCATCTACACCATCATCACCCGCGGCTCGGGCATCGGCAGCTCGCCGTCGACCGCGCCCATCGATCAGCCAGACAAGGGGAACCATCCGGCATGACCGCGGAACCGTCTCGCAGGCCCCGGCGCGGCAAGACCGCGGAGTACACCGCCGCCAGCATCCAGGTCCTCGAAGGGCTGCAGGCCGTTCGCAAGCGCCCGGGCATGTACATCGGCTCCACCGACGCGCGCGGCCTTCACCAGCTGGTCTGGGAGGTCGTCGACAACAGCATCGACGAGGCGATGGCCAACGCTGCGACACGGATCGACGTCACGATCCACGCGGACGGCCGGCTGGAGGTCGTCGACGACGGGCGCGGGATCCCCGTCGACAAGCACACCACCGGGCAAGAGCGCCCTCGAGGTCGTGCACACCGTCCTCCACGCCGGCGGCAAGTTCGGCGGCGGCGGCTACAAGGTCTCCGGCGGCCTCCACGGCGTGGGCGTCAGCGTGGTGAACGCGCTCTCCGAGGAGATGCGCGTCGAGGTCCTCCGCGACGGCAAGCGCTGGACGCAGGAGTACCGGCGCGGAGCGCCGCTCGGCCAGGTGCGCCCGCCACGGCGGTTCTCCGAGGCGAACCGCGGCCTCGATCCGGACTGGAAGCGGACGACCGGCACCCGGACCTTCTTCACGCCCGACCGAGCATCTTCGAGACGCTCGACTTCAACTGGGAGACGATCGCGACCCGCCTCCGGGAATCCGCCTACCTGAACAAGGGCCTCTGGATCCGGCTCGTCGACGAGCGCGTCGACCGCGAGAAGAACTTCTACTTCGAGGGCGGCGTCACGTCCTTCGTCCGCCACCTGAACCGGCGCCGCGAGCGTGCTGCAACGCACGTCCCATGTACGTGGAGCGCATGGTCGACGGCACCAGCGTCGAGGTCGCGCTGCAGTACAACGACGGCTTCGCGGAGAACGTCCTGCCCTTCGCCAACAACATCCACACCGTCGACGGCGGCACGCACGTCACCGGGTTCCGCGCCGCGCTGACCGAGCTCGCTCAACGACTGGGCGCGCAAGTCGGGCACCCTCTCCGAGAAGGACGCCAACCTCTCCGGCGACGACGTCCGCGAGGGCCTCACCGCCGTCATCAGCGTGAAGCTGACCGATCCGCAGTTCGAGGGCCAGACCAAGGCCAAGCTCGGCAACGCCGACGTCAAGGGCATCGTGCAGACGGTGGTGGCGGACGGCATCATCCAGCACCTCGAGGAGAACCCGGCCGACGGCCGGCGGATCATCGAGAAGTCCCTCACCGCGGCGCGCGCGCGCGAGGCGGCGCGCAAGGCGCGCGACCTGGTCATCCGCAAGGGCGCGCTGGACGGCATGGCCCTGCCGGGCAAGCTGGCCGACTGCCAGGAGCGCGACCCGGCCAGAAGCGAGCTCTACATCGTCGAGGGCGACTCGGCCGGCGGCTCGGCGAAGCAGGGCCGCGACCGGCGCTTCCAGGCCGTCCTCCCGCTGCGCGGCAAGATCCTCAACGTCGAGAAGGCGCGCCTGGACCGCGTGCTCTCGAGCGAGAACGTGCGCCCCCTGATCATCGCGCTCGGCGCCGGCATCGGCGACCAGTTCGACATCGCCAAGCTCCGCTACCACCGGATCTGCCTCCTCACCGACGCCGACGTCGACGGCGCCCACATCAGCACCCTGCTGCTCACCTTCTTCTACCGGCACATGCCGCAGGTGATCGACAACGGCTACCTGTACCTGTGCCAGCCGCCGCTCTATCGCGATCAGCACGGGCAAGGTCACCCGCTACGCCAAGGACGAGAAGGAGCGCGAGGCAGCCGTCAAGGAGCTGTCGCGATCGGGCAAGACCAAGAACATCACGGTCCAGCGCTTCAAGGGGCTCGGCGAGATGAACCCCGAGCAGCTCTGGGAGACCACCATGAACCCGGACACCAGAACGCTGCTGCAGATCGAGGTCTCCGACGCCGGCGAGGCCGACGAGGTCTTCAGCACCCTCATGGGCGAGCGCGTCGAACCGCGGCGGGACTTCATCCGCGGCGAGGCACGCAAGGTCCGCAACCTGGACATCTGAATCGGGAGCCGGAGCGTAACGCCATGCCATCACGCCACATCGCCGACATCCGACAGGTCCCGAGCAAGACTGGTCGCACCATCGATGAGTGGTGCGAGCTGCTCGAGGCCAACGGCGTCGGCGACCGCCGCGAGGCGGTGAACTTCCTTCGCGACGGCTATGCCGTCAGCCACGCCTTTGCCCTTGCCATCGCCGATCAATGCCTGCGCCGCAGCCGGGACGACGATGGCTTCGGAGGCTGGTCGGACGACGAGGAGGAGGACGATCGCTGGTGAGGTCCACCACCCGTGACGGCAGCGGTCGAGACGCAGTCGGCACCAGCCGCGAGATCCGCGGCACGGATGGCCGCCGCTACGCCTTTGCCGATCACAACTGCTTCGCCTGCGGCGGGACCAACCCGATCGGCATGCGGCTGGAGATCGAGCTAGGGGACGGGACGGCGCGGACCGAATGGGTCGGCGAGCAGAACTTCGTCGGCTGGGAGGACAAGCTCCACGGCGGCATCCTCGCGACGCTCCTCGACGAGGTGATGGCCTGGGCGCCGTCCAGCTATGACTCCTGGGCGGTGACCGCGGAGATGCATCTGCGCTACCGCTCGCCGGCCAACCCGGGCGAGCGGCTCACCGCGGAGGCCCGCGTCGTCAGCCGGCGACGGCGCATCTACGAAGTGCACGGCGAGGTGCACGGCGAGGACGGCCGGCTGGTCGTCGAGGCGGACGGGCGCTTCCTGGGCGCGAGTCCGACCGCAAAGCAGAACCTCAAGGCTCGCTACGGCATCCCGCAGGAGCTGCCGGCGACCGACACCCGGCGAGGACAGGGACCACGAGCAAGCACGTGAGCATATCCTCGCGCGACAAACGCGACAGGCACCAGACGAGGTAGCGCAGGAGAACCATGGCAATCGACCAGACCGGCTTCATCCGGCAGGTGGCAATCGAGGACGAGATGCGCTCGGCGTACATCGACTACGCCATGAGCGTCATCGTCGCTCGCGCCCTGCCCGATGTCCGTGACGGGCTCAAGCCGGTCCACCGCCGCATCCTGTACACGATGCACGAGATGGGGCTGCGCTCCACCTCGTCGTACCGCAAGTGCGCCGGCGTCGTGGGCGAGGCGCTCGCCAAGTACCACCCCCACGGCGACGTGGCCCTCTACGACGCTCTCGTGCGGCTGGCCCAGGACTTCAGCCTTCGCTATCCCCTCGTCGACGGTCAGGGCAACTTCGGCTCGATCGACGGCGACCCCGCGGCCGCCTATCGGTACACCGAGGCACGGATGGCGCAGATCGCGGACGAGATGCTCGCCGACATCGAGAAGGAGACCGTCGACTTCGCCGACAACTTCGACGGACGCCTCCGAGAGCCGATGATCCTGCCTGCGCGCCTGCCGAACCTGCTGGTCAACGGCTCAAGCGGGATCGCGGTGGGGATGGCCACCAACATCCCGCCGCACAACCTCGTCGAAATCTGCGATGCCGCCATCGCCCTCATCGACAACCCGGAGCTGACGGTCGACGAGCTCTGCGAGATCGTCACGGGACCCGACTTCCCGACCGGCGCGACCATCTTCCGCTACGAGGACGTCCGCAACAGCATCACCGGCGAGCGCGAGCGCCAGGACGCCATCCGCCACATGTACGCCACCGGTCGCGGCCGCGTCATCATGCGCGGCCAGGTCGCGTTCGAAGAGATACGGCCCGGCCGCATGGCGCTCGTCATCACCGAGCTGCCGTACCAGGTCAACAAGACCACCCTCATCGAGAAGATGGCGGATATGGTCAGCGGCAAGAAGATCACCGACGTCAGCGACATTCGCGACGAAAGCGACAGGAATGGGATGCGCATCGTCGTCGAGATCAAGCGCGACGGCAGCCCGCACACGGTCATGCAGCAGCTCTTCAAGCACACGTCGCTGCAGACCAGCTTCAGCGCCAACATGCTGGCCCTCGTCGATGGCCAGCCGATGACTCTGGGCCTCAAGCGCATGCTGGAGCACTACATCGCCTACCGGCGCGAGGTGATCCGCCGACGGACGGAGTTCGATCTGGCGCGGGCGCAGGAGCGGGCCCACATCCTCGAGGGCCTCAAGATCGCCCTCGACAACCTCGACGAGGTGATCGCCACCATCCGTGCCGCGGCTGACGTCGAGGCGGCGCGGTCGGCCCTCATGACCCGGTTCGGGCTCTCCGAGGCGCAGGCCAACGCGATCCTGGAGATGCAGCTTCGGCGCCTCGCGGCACTCGAGCGCAAGAAGATCGAGGACGAGTACGAGTCGATCATCCGGCTCATCGCGGAGCTGGAGGACCTGCTGGGTAATCCGCGGAAGATGCTGATCGTCATCACGGACGAGCTCGGCGAGCTCAAGCGCAAGTACGGCGACGAGCGCAAGACCCGGATCAAGGCCGATGCGAACCGCGAGCTGACCGAGGAGGACCTGATCACCGCCGAGGACGTGGTGGTCACCCTCAGCCAGCGCGGCTACATCAAGCGCCAGCAGATCGGTACCTTCCGCAGCCAGCGGCGCGGTGGGCGCGGCAAGCTGGCCATGCTCACCCGCGAGGAGGACGCGGTCCGCCACCTCCTGGTGGCCAACACCCACGACAACATCCTGTTCTTCACGAACCGGGGCCGCGTCTTCATCACCAAGGTGCACACCCTCCCCGAGGCGACGCGGCAGGCAAAGGGTCTGCCGATCATCAACCTCCCCGGGGTGCAGGTCGAGTCCGGCGAGTACGTCAGCTCGATCATCAGCCTGCCGCTCTTCGAGCCGCAGCACTACCTCCTGATGGCCACCAGCCGCGGCATGGTGAAGAAGACGTCGCTGGCCGAATACGCGAAGATCCGTGCCAACGGGCTCATCGCCATCAACCTTCTCGACGGTGACGAGCTGCGCTGGGTGGGCATCACCGACGGCCAGAGCGACATCATCCTGGCGACCCGGAAGGGCCAGGCTGCCCGCTTCCACGAGGCCGAGGTACGGTCCATGGGCCGCGATACCCGCGGCGTGACGGGCATCCGCCTCCGGCCCGGCGACGAGGTGATCGGCATGGAGGTGGTCGATCCGGGGCAGGAGCTCCTGGTGGTGACGGAGCAGGGCTACGGGAAGCGCACGCCGTTCAGCGAGTTCCCGGTGAAGCACCGGGCCACCGGCGGCGTGATCGCGAACTCCCTGAACCCCGACACCGGCGACGTCGCGGCCATCCGCATGGTCGGCCGCGACGAAGAGGAGATGATGCTCATCACCGAAGAGGGGACGATCCTGCGAACCATCGTGGCCAGCGTGAACCGATACCGCCGATCCAGCCGGGGCGTGACGGTCATGAAGCCCGGCGCGGGAGATCGGATCGTCGCCATCGCCGTATTCGTCGACGACCGTCCGCCCGAGCCGGACCCGGCCGACGAGCAGAGCGGCGAGCCGGGGACGGCGTCCTGACGCGCGAAGCGAATGGGCGGATGACGAGCCGGTAGAATCGCAAGCGAGATCTGGCGCAGGAGATCCACGTGTACGCGGACGAGTTCAGCATCTACGCCGGCAACGCCAACAAGGCTCTCGCCCAGGACATCTGCCGCTACCTGAAGACACGGATGGGCGACGTGGAGGTCTTCCAGTTCGCCAACGAGAACATCTTCGTGCGCGTGAAGGACAACGTCCGCGAGCAGGACGTCTTCCTGGTGCAGCCCACCTGCCGACCGGTGAACCAGTCGGTCATGGAGCTGCTGATCATGATCGACGCCTTCAAGCGCGCGTCCGCGGGCCGGATCACCGCGGTGGTGCCGTACTACAGCTACGGGCGGTCCGACAAGAAGGACCAGCCCCGTGTTCCCATCACCGCCAGGCTCATCGCCGACATGCTCACCGTCGCGGGGGCCGATCGCGTCCTGACCATGGACCTCCACCAGGGCCAGATCCAGGGCTTCTTCTCGATCCCGGTCGACGAGCTGACTGCGGTCGACATCGTGGCCCGCTACATCAAGGACAAGCAGATCAGCGACGTGGTCGTCGTCAGCGAGCTGGGCTTCGCCAAGAAGGCGCGCAACTTCGCGGAGAAGCTGGGCGCCCCGCTGGCCATCGTCGAAAAGCGCCGGGTGGGCAACGATGACAAGACCGAGCTGATGAACATCATCGGCGAGGTTGACGGCAAGAACGCGGTGATCATCGACGACGAGATCGACACGGCCGGCTCCCTCATGGAGGCGGTCCATGCCCTCGTCGAGCACGGCGCGAAGGAGATCTACTCCTGCGCCACCCATGGCGTCTTCTCGCCACCAGCCCTGGAGCGGATCATGGCCTCGCCCATCACCGAGATCGTGGTGACCGACACCATTCCGCTGCCAGCGGGCACGGACCGCTCCCGGATCACGGTGCTCCCCATCGCGCCGCTCTTCGGGGAGGCCATCCGCCGCATCCACCGCGGGGAGAGCGTGGGCGCCCTCTTCAGCTCGGAGGTCCAGCTCGTGGAGGAGATGACCTTCTGGGACGCCCACGCCGACGACAACGACCTTGACGCCACCTTTCCCGTCGCCGTAGACGGTTAGGGAGGCCAGCGCATGGCGGAGAAGGTGCTCGCGTGGGCCGGCTACCAGAACGAGATCTACCTCGCCGGCACCTCTGGCGCGCGGCCGGCCCTTCCGCTCAACCCCGATGCGCTGGAGGAGCACGCACGCTCCGTGCTCACCCCCGAGGCGTTCGCGTACGTCGCCGGTGGCGCGGGGGCGGAGCGGACCATGGTCGCCAACCGCGAGGCGTTCGACCGGCAGCGGCTCGTGCCGCGCCACCTGCGCAGCGTCACCGACCGTGATCTCACCTGCCACCTGCCATGGGCGACGCTGCCGACCCCGATCCTCATGGCGCCCGTCGGCGTGCTCGGCATCATCCATCCGGAGGCCGAGCTGGCGGTGGCCGAAGCGTCCCGCGCGACCGGCGTGGGGTTTCTTCTCTCCACGGTCTCATCGCGTCCGATGGAGCAGGTGGCGGAGGCCGCTGGGGAGGCGCCGCACTGGTTCCAGCTCTACTGGCCCCGGGACCGCGATCTGTGCGCGTCGTTCGTGCACCGCGCCGAGGCAGCCGGGTATGGGGCCATCGTGGTCACCATCGACACCTGGCAGCTCGCCTGGCGACCCCGCGACCTGCAGAACGCCTACCTTCCGTTCCTGAGCGGCGAAGGCCTCGCCAACTACCTCACCGACCCCGTCTTCCGCGCGGCGCTGCCGGTTTCCCCCGAGCAGGACCCACGCCCAGCCATCCAACGCTGGACCGAGATCTTCAGCGACCCGTCGCTGAGCTGGGGCGACCTTGCCTGGCTGCGGTCACAGACCCGGCTCCCGATCATCCTCAAGGGAATCCTCCACGCCGATGATGGCCGGCGCGCCGTGGATGCGGGCGTGGACGCCATCGTGGTCTCGAACCACGGCGGGCGGCAGGTGGACGGAGCGCTGAGCGCGCTCGATGCGCTGCCGGAGGTCGTGGCGGCTGTGAACGGGCAGCTCCCCGTGCTCTTCGACAGCGGGATCCGCACCGGTGCCGACGTCATCAAGGCGCTGGCCCTCGGGGCGCGGGCCGTCCTGATCGCACGACCGTACGTGTATGCCCTTGCGGTCGGCGGTACCGACGGGGTGAGCCAGCTCCTCCGCGGCCTCCTCGCCGAGGTGGAGATCACGGCCGCGCTGTGCGGCCTGGCAGCCACGGCCGACGCGGCGCCGGACCTCCTGGCCTCGAACTGAGCGGCGTGGCCCGGGGGCCACGCCGGTGCGAGCACCCCTCGGACGTATACTCCCTCTCCCGATGATGAAGTTCCTCTCCCGGTTGGTGGACTCGAACGAGCGCGAGGTCCGCCGGCTGGAGCCCACCGTGGCGGAGATCAGCGCGCTCGCCGACGAGTACCGCGGCCTCTCCGATGAGGCCCTCATGGGCAAGACCGCCGAGCTCCGCGCCCACCTGACCGAGCGCCTGGGCGACCTGCTGGTGCCCATGGAGCTGCGGCAGCCATCCGGCTCGGAGACGAACGGCCAAGGACCGGACATGGATGCGGGCCTGGAGGACTGGGAGGAGGATTCGGAGCTCACCGCCTCCGACCCCGCGCGCATTTCCGAGCGCCGCAAGGAGCAGCGCAAGCGCGAGCTGAAGCAGATCAACGAGGCCCTCGACGAGATCATGCCCGAGGCTTTCGCCGCGGTGCGCGAGGCCATGGATCGGGCCCTCGCGAAGCGCCACTACGACGTGCAGCTCGTGGGCGGTGTCGTTCTCCACCGCGGGCAGATCGCCGAGATGAAGACCGGTGAAGGCAAGACCTTCGTGGCCCCCCTGCGCGGCCTACCTCAACGGGCTCACCGGCCGCGGCGTCCACGTGGTGACCGTGAACGACTACCTGGCGAAGCGGGACGCCCAGTGGATCGGCTCCGTCTTCCATCGCCTGGGGATGAGCGTGGGGAGCATCCAGCACGACGCCGCGTATATCTTCGATCCGACCTATCCGGCCACCGACGAGCGGCTCCGCGACCTGCGACCGGTCTCGCGCGGGGAGGCCTACGCGGCCGATGTCACCTACGGGACCAACAACGAGTTCGGGTTCGACTACCTGCGCGACAACCTGGTGATCGACCTGCGGGAGCGCGTCCAGCGCGGCCACTTCTACTCGATCGTCGACGAGGTCGACAACATCCTGATCGACGAGGCGCGCACCCCGCTCATCATCTCCGGCACCGGGGAGGAATCGGGGGACAAGTACGTCCAGTTCGCCCGCCTGGTCCCCCGTCTCAAGGCCGAGGAGGACTACATCCTCGACGAGAAGTTCAAGCAGGTCGCCATCACCGAGGCCGGCACCGACAAGATGGAGCGCTGGCTGGGCGTCGAGAACATGTTCGACAACGACTTCAGCCTGGCGCGCCACCTGGAGCAGGCGCTCAAGGCGGAGGTGCTCTACCACCGCGACCGCGACTACGTCGTGAAGGATGGCGAGGTGGTCATCGTCGACGAGTTCACCGGACGCCTGATGCCGGGGCGGCGCTGGAGCGAGGGGCTCCACCAGGCCGTGGAAGCGAAGGAGGGGGTGAAGATCCAGAGCGAGTCACAGACGCTCGCGACGATCACCTTCCAGAACTACTTCCGGATGTACGACAAGCTGGCCGGGATGACCGGCACGGCGGAGACGGAGGCCGAGGAGTTCGCCAAGATCTACGACCTCGAGGTCGTCGTCATCCCCACCAACAAGCCCCTGGTCCGCGAGGACTTCGCCGACCTGGTCTTCCGTTCCCAGAAGGGGAAATGGAACGCCGTCGCCGACGAGATCGTGGAGGAGCACGAGCGCGGCCGTCCGATCCTGGTGGGCACGGTGAGCGTCGAGATCTCCGAGATGCTCTCGGAGATGCTGAAGCGGCGTGGCGTCAAGCACAACGTCCTCAACGCCAAGTTCCACGAGCGCGAGGCGGAGATCGTCGCCCAGGCGGGACGATCCGACGCGGTCACCATCGCCACCAACATGGCCGGCCGAGGGACGGACATCCTGCTGGGCGGGAATCCCGAGGTGCTCGCCTCCGACATCCTCCACAAGCGCGACCTCAACGTCCTGGAGGCGTCGCCCGAGGAATACCGGGCTGCACTGGAAGAGGCGGAGCGCGTCTGCGCGGAGGACAAGGAGAAGGTGCTGGCCGCCGGCGGGCTTCACATCATGGGAACCGAGCGCCACGAAGCGCGCCGGATCGACAACCAGCTCCGCGGTCGCGCGGGTCGCCAGGGCGACCCGGGGAGCAGCCGCTTCTACGTGTCCCTGGAGGACGACCTGATGCGCCGCTTCGCCAGCGAGCGGGTGAGCAGCATCATGGGACGCCTCGGGTTCGACGACGACACGGCGCTCGAGTCAGGCATGGTGAGCCGCACCATCGAGGGCGCCCAGACCCGGGTCGAGGGCTTCAACTTCGACACGCGCAAGCACGTCGTCGAGTACGACGACGTGATCAACCGCCAGCGCGAGACCATCTACCACGAGCGGGAGCGGATCCTGCGCGCCGAGAGCCTCTCCACCACGGTCCTGGCCATGCTGGGCGACGAGCTCCACGACCTCGTCATCGCCGCGACCGGATCCGACTACGCCGGGGACTGGAACCGCGAGGGGCTCAAGGCGCAGGTGATCGCCATGATCCCCACCATCACCCAGGCGGATCTGCGCTTCGTCGACGAGGCCGGCGACGTCGGGGCCCTGGACCGCGAGCTGCTGGAGCTGGTCGAGGAGCACTACGAACGCAAGCGCGCCGAGGTGGGCGAGGATGGCATGCCGGTCCTCGAGCGGCTCGTCCTGCTGCGCGTGATCGATGCTCTCTGGGTCGAGCACCTCACCGCGGTCGACGACATGCGGCGCGGCATCGGGCTGCGTGCCTACAGCCAGCGCGATCCGCTCGACGAGTTCAAGATCGAGGCCTACCGCATGTTCGATGAGCTCAAGGCCACGATCCGCCACGACGTCACCCACACCATCTTCCGCGTCACCGTGGTGCAGCAGCCGCCCGCTCCGCCGGCGCGGCGCATGCAGGAAAGCCGGCCGGACGTCTCGGGCGCGGCGAACGGCGGGACCAGCACCTCCGTGGGGGGTGCGGCCGGCGCTGCCGGCGCTGCCGCGATGGGTGCCGCGGGGCCACAACAGCCGGTTCGCGGGGGACCCAAGGTCGGGCGTAACGATCCATGCTGGTGCGGCTCGGGCAAGAAGTTCAAGCGCTGCCACGGCGCCTGAGGCCGGCGCCTCCGCCGGTCAAATGTCATACGACCCGGCGGCCCGCGAATGCACGAATGTGCTTCTCGTGGCGAGGCGTGCCGATCCGGTGCCAGGAGGCACCGATTTAGGCGCGATTCCGCACGATTTGCCCTCTGGTCAAGGTCCCCGTCAGCCGCTAGGATGGGGCCTTGCGCGGACCGGGGACGCGGTGATCCCAGGGGTCCGTCGCCATACATGGAGAGCTTCGTGAAGCAGCTGACCGCACCCAGCCGTGTCGTCGAACCACTCCCAACGCCGACCACAGAGCGTCCGCTGGTCACCCGCTTTCGAGACCCATCCGTCGCCTATCAGGACCTCATCCAGTGCGAGCGCGACTGCATGCGCTGCACCTACGCGGCGACGCTCGGTTGCGACGGCAACTGCGGCTCGTGCGCACGGCAGAGCTACTGCCCCTGCGTGAACCCGGCCAAGGTCCGCAACAAGAGCGTCCGCCTCATCGAAGTCGAGCTGACGGTGGTGCGACCGCTTGGACGCAGTTAAGGACGAGGCTGAGCGACTCGCCAGCCTCGTGGCCGACACGGCGGTGCGACTTTGACTTGCCCGCGAAGGAAGCCGAGCTCTCGGAGCTAGAGACCAGCTCCACGGATCCGACCCTCTGGGACGACCCGGCCGCCGCACAGGCGCTGCTGCGAAGGGCCGACGAGCTCCGCGACGAGATCGCGGCCTGGCGCGGGCTGGAGCAGCGCGCCCGGGCCACGGCCGAGATGGCCGAGTTGGCCGCTGCCGAACCCGACGGCGGGAGCTCCATGAGCGCCGACCTCGAGCGGGAGCTCGCCACGCTGCAGGCGGACTGGACGCGGATGGAAGGCCAGCTGCTCCTGTCGGACCCGTACGACGCCAGCCCGGCTATCGTCTCGATCCACGCCGGGGCGGGCGGCACGGAGAGCCAGGACTGGGCCGAGATGCTCCTGCGCATGTACCTGCGCTGGGCCGAGCGTAACCGGTACCAGACCGAGATCCTGGACCAGACCGAGGGCGAGGAGGCGGGCCTCAAGTCGGTCACGGTGGGCATCAACGGGCGCTGGGCGTACGGACGCCTCAAGTCGGAGCGTGGCGTGCATCGGCTGGTCCGCATCAGCCCCTTCGACTCGCAGAAGCGCCGGCACACCAGCTTCGCCCTCGTCGAGGTCATGCCCGAGGTGCCGGACGACGCAGAGGTCGAGATCCGCGACGACGACCTGCGCGTCGACACCTACCGCAGCTCGGGCGCCGGCGGCCAGCACGTCAACAAGACGGACTCGGCAGTGCGCATCACCCACCTGCCGACCGGGATCGTGGTCACCTGCCAGAACGAGCGCAGCCAGATCCAGAACCGGGAGCGCGCGATGGCGATCCTGCGGGCGAAGTCTGATCGAGCGCAAGATGGAGGAGCGCGAGGCGGAGCTCGCGCAACTGCGCGGCGTGCACGTGGAGGCCGGGTGGGGGAACCAGATCCGCAGCTACGTCCTGCAGCCGTACACCATGGTGAAGGACCTGCGAACCGGCGTGGAGACCTCCAACCCGACCGCCGTCCTGGACGGCGACCTCGACGCATTCATCGACGGCTACCTGCGCTCACGCATCGGTGAGCCGAGCGAGGCGGCCACGCCATGAGCGTCACGGCCAGGCCCCTGGCAATCGAGGACAGGGTCGACGGGCGCAGCCAGGTGCGTGCCCCCGCCGACCCCGTGATCTCCATGGTGGACGCCGGCGTGACCTATCCGAACGGCAAGGTCGCGCTGAGCGAGGTCAACGTCGCCATCCCGCGCGGCGACTTCGTCTTCCTGGTAGGCGCATCCGGCGCCGGCAAGACCACCTTCATCCGGCTCCTGATCCGCGACGTCCTTCCGACCTCCGGCCGGGTGAACGTGGCTGGGCGCGACCTGGTGCGCATGCGGCGGCGCGAGGTGCCGCGCCTGCGGCGCCGCATCGGGATCGTCTTCCAGGACTTCCGGCTGCTGCCGGCCAAGACCGTCTTCGAGAACGTGGCCTTCGCGCTCGAGGTGACCGGCGCGAGTCGCGGCGAGATCCGACACCGGGTGCCCATGCTCCTGAACCTCGTGGGCCTGCACCAGCACGCCGACCACCTGCCGACCCAGCTCTCCGGCGGCGAGCAGCAGCGGGTGGCGATCGCGCGGGCCCTGGTCCATGATCCGGCCATCCTGATCGCCGACGAGCCCACCGGGAACCTGGACCCGGTCACCAGCTGGGAGATCATCCAGCTCCTGATCCAGATCAACGCGCTGGGGACCACGGTCCTGATGGCGACGCACAACCAGGAGATCGTCAACGCCATGCGCCGCCGGGTCCTCGCACTGGAAGGCGGGAGCCTCGTCCGTGACGAGCCGGAAGCCGCATACGAGCGGGAGTACTAGGGCGACATGGGGTTCCTGCGGTTCATCGGCTTCAGCGGCGTGCGCGCCTGGCAGGGCTTCTGGCGCAACGCGATGATGAGCCTCGCCACGACGGCCACCGTGGTCCTCATGCTGGTGCTGCTCTCCGGCCTCTTCATCGTGATCAGCGGGCTGAACTCGGGCCTCCAGTTCATCGAGAGCAAGGTGGGGGTCACGGCCGAGCTGGTGGGAGAGCCCGAGCAGCCCGACCTCACCACGGACCAGCTGAACGCGCTCCTCGACTACACGAAGTCACTGCCCGGGGTGGCCTCGGTGACGTACGTCAGCCCGGCGATGGCGATGGAGCGTCTCAAGGAGGTCTATGCCCAGCGCGGCCAGAAGCTGGACCTCGGCGAGAGCGGTGCGAACATCAAGCTGTACGCCAGCATCGAGGTCTCCCTGAACGATCCGTCCGCGTCGGAGTCGGTGGCGAACGCCCTGGCGAACCGCCAGGAGGTGGTCCAGATCACCACCAAGCAGGCCGCCGTCGACAAGCTGATCGGGATCATCAACGTCATCCGGACCGTTGGCCTGGTGGCGATCACCCTGGTGGGCCTGACGGTGCTGTTCATGATCGTGAACACCATCCGGATCGCCGTCTATGCGCGTGCCAGCGAGATCGAGATCATGCGCCTGGTGGGCGCGAGCGACAGCTTCATCCGCTGGCCGTTCATCCTGGAGGGGATCCTCTGCGGTCTGCTGGGGGCGCTGGTCGCCATCGGCATGGTGGCGATCGTGTGGGATCCCGATCCAGCCGGTCCTCTTCAACGTCTTCCAGATGCCCGTCGCGGTCGGAGCGCGGTTCCTCGCCACGCTTTCCGCGCTGCTGCTGGCGGTCGGCCTGGGCGTCGGTGCGGTGGGCTCCTGGATCAGCGTGCGGTCGTACCTGACCGCCTAGGACCGCCTCGAATCGCCGTCGCGCGTGCACCCGGCACCGAGCCGGGTGCCGTAAGCGAATCGCAATGACCGCGTAACCGGCCCCGCACGGGAACGATGCTAGACTCTCGGAGCCCCCCAGACGATGACGAGCACAGATCCGACTGAGGCGCCAACCCCGGCGCCGTCCGACCCTCCCACGCCGCCGAGCATTGCATCGGCGACGACGCCGACCCCTGCGCCACCGGTGCCGCCCGCGGGCCGCCGTGGCTCGGTCGCCGGCTGGATCGTGGCGCTCGCCCTGGCCTCCGTCGTGGGCGCCCTCCTCTTCGTGGGCGGCTACCTCGCGGCGGGCGGGAACCGCACGGCAGGCTGCTCCGCCCCGGGCCCTGCGTTCGCCCCCTTCTGTGATGCCTACAACAAGCTCAAGAGCGAGTACGTCGATCCGCTCGACGACTCCAAGCTCGCCGCCGGCGCCATCCAGGGCATGTTCCAGTTCGGGGTCCAGGACCCCTTCAGCGGGTACATGGCGCCCACCCAGTACCAGCAGGCGCTGGGTGACCTGTCCGGCAAGTTCAGCGGCATCGGGGCGGAGATGTCGGTCAAGAACATCAAGAACCCCACGGACCTCTCCTCCTGCACCACCCTGTCGGATGCCTGCGTCCTGGTGGTGGTGAGCCCCATCTCCGGCTCGCCGGCCGAGAAGGCGGGCCTCGAGGCTGGCGACATCGTCACCGCGGTCGAGGGCACCAGCGTCAACGGCTCCACGATCAACGATGAGATCACGAAGGTCCGCGGCGAGTCCGGCACCAAGGTGACGCTCACCATCCGGCGAGGCGACAAGACCTTCGACGTCGCGATCACCCGCGCCGAGATCACGATGAAGGAGGTGGAGACGAAGCTGATCGATGGGCACATCGGCTACATCGCGCTCCACGGCTTCAGCGACTCGTCGCCCGACCAGTTCCGCGCGGGCCTCAAGAGCCTGCTCGACCAGGGTGCCGACCAGATCGTCTTCGACCTGCGCGACAACCCCGGCGGCTACATCCTCTCGGCGCAGAAGATCGCCTCCGAGTTCGTCAGCTCCGGAACCATCTTCACCCAGGAGTCGTCCGGCGGCGAGGTGAAGACCTGGAACGCGGAGGGTGGCGGGCTGGCCACGAACCCGAAGATCCCGGTGGTGGTGCTGGTCAACGGGGGCAGCGCCTCGGCGTCGGAGATCGTGAGCGCCGCGCTCAAGGAGCTGGGTCGGGCGACGATCATCGGCCAGCCCACCTACGGCAAGAACACGGTCCAGGTCTGGGCCGCCGCTGCAGAACGGCGGCGGCGTGCGGATCACCATCAGCCGCTGGTTCCCGCCGAACCACGACAGCGTGCACCCGATGGCGTCCAGCCCGACGTCGCGGTGACCATTCCGGCCGGGACGCCGCCGGAGAAGGACCTTGTCCTGGATCGCGCGGTGGCCTACCTCGGCACGCTGGCCCGCGGCGCGGCACCGTCTCCCGCGGCCTCCGCCAACCCGAGCCGGGGCCCGCGGCGCTCGCGCCCGTCGGCGGCTTCGGGTCCCTGCTGCTGAGCTGGGACGATGGCGGCCTGCAGCTGGCGGTCTCCTGACCCATTGCCGCCGCGACGGTTGGCTGCTAGCATCACGCGCAACGAAAGGAGGTGGTGTGCAGTGAGTAGTCCCTGTCACGCCACCACCGAGGCGGTGCGATAACACACCTTCGCGTGGTAGCGAGGTGAGAGCCGGCTGAAACGGCCGGCTCTTTCCGTGTCCGCCGATCCGAGAGCAGACCGATGCCCGAACAGACGATCGCCCTCAACCGCAGAGCGCGCCACGAGTACGCCGTCAGCGAGACGCTGGAGGCGGGCCTGGTGCTGACCGGGACGGAGATCAAGTCGATCCGCGCCGGTCGCGTGAACCTGGCCGAGGCGTACGCGCGCATCGAGCACGGGGAGGCCTGGCTCATCGGCGCCCACATCGCGCCGTACGAGCAGGGAAACCGCTTCAATCACGAACCGCGCCGGACCCGCAAGCTGCTGCTCCACAAGGACCAGATTGCGGAGCTGGTGGGCCTGACCCAGGCCAAGGGCCAGACCCTGGTCCCCCTGCGGCTGTACATCCGCGACGGACGGGCCAAGCTGGAGCTGGCAATCGCCCGCGGCAAGAAGACCCACGACAAGCGCCGCACCATCGCGGAGCGCGACCAGCGCCGGGAGCTGGAACGCGAGGCCAAGACGGCGGGGCGCATCAAGCTCTAGCCCGCCACGATCGCCAACCGACCCTAGAACAGGTGTTCACATGCGACACCGGGTCTGCTAGAATCGGGCCGTTCGGTTCGTGGGGATGTCAGGTTTCGACAGGGCTCAGGGACCGGAGATCGCAGGTCGAGGTCGCCCGCAGGCCTCGTTAAACCGCGGGCAAAGCCAGTAACTGGCAACAACAGTTACGCCCTCGCTGCTTAGTCAGTGAGCATCGACACCGTCCCCCCTCCCCGGACGGTGAAGATGTCATCAGGGGAGGTGCGGCGTCGCCGACTCCGGTGAGCGACGTCAAAGAGCCGAGAGGCACCACCGGATAGCAAGCGGAGCACCCCGCCGGTCGGGGGCCCGTAACGCGAAGCGCAAGTTGGCCGGAAATACCTGTAGGAAGTCTCCGGCGACTCGGTTCTGGACGGGGAGTTCGATTCTCCCCCATCTCCACCACACACCGCCACCCGCGCAGGGACTCTCTCCCCCCTGCCTGCCGCCTGAATGCCGACGCTCACGCGTCCGGCCTGTTCTTGAACCCAGGCGAGGTTCCGTCCGCCTTATCGGTGAAGGACGCGCGTGTCCTCGCCGACGGCAGCCGGCGTCGGACCACGCCTGACAGGAGGGAACCCATGCGTCATCCACCGACAGGCAGGAGTGTGCTTGGCATCGCCGTCATCGCTGCGCTGCTGCTGTTCACCGCCGCGCAGCCGGTGCTTGCCAACCGCGGACAGCCGAGCCAGATGGTCCCCTTGAGCGCGACGTTCACCACCATGCAGACCGGCATGGACGCCACATTCACGACACCGGGTGCGGAACGCTGCACCATCCCACCGCCGGGTCTCGGGTGGTTCTCGGTGTTCGATGGCCAGGGCGTCGGCACCCACATCGGACGCTACGTCGAGCACAACACGCACTGCACGTACGTGGACGGACCCACCGCCAGCGGCGTCCGGGGCCACATCGAGCTCGCCGAGGACAAGCTCATCACGGCCAACGGTGACGTCCTGACCGGCGTCTACCAGGGAACCTGGGAGGTGAACTATGTCACCGGTACTGCGACCGTCGACATGACGTTCCAGCTCACCGGCGGTACCGGGCGCTTCGCCGGAGCATCCGGTGCCGGCACCTCCCATCTCGATCAGTCGATCACCACCGGCGTGGGCGTGGGGTACCAGGCGGGCTGGATCTCGTACGACGCGTCGGACCACGCTCACTGACGCCGAGTCCCCGGCCGGGCCGCGTCGCGCCTTGCGGCGCGGCCTAGACTGGTCGTCGAACGACAAGCATTCGCGCAGCGGAGGCGACCATGAGCGAGGAACCGCGGGTTGTACCCCCATCGGCGCTGGTCGAGCCACCGGGGGTGAAGACCGCGGGCATGCGACGGCAGCAGGCGTTCACGGCCGAGGACCGATGGGTCGGCTACGTCAGCTCCGAGCCCGGGGACTGGAGCGGCTGGCACCACCACGGCGAGCACGACACGTACCTGTACATCGTCGCCGGCGGCATCGAGTTCGAGTACGGCGAGGCGCGCGACCGGGTTTCGGTCAATACCGGGGAGTTCGGCCACATGCCGAACCATGTCGTCCACCGGGAGCGCGCCGCGCCGGGGGAGACCGCCGAGGTCGTGCTGGTCCGCATCGGCCACGGACCGACGGTGCTCAACGTCGACGGGCCTGGCTGAGGCATCAGCTCGCCGTCGGCCCGCGTCCCTCGGGGCGCGTGAGCTCCGGCATCACCGGGATGACGATGACGTACTTCCCGTCCTTGTCAGGGTGTGGCCCGTCGTAGAGCAGGTGCCAGGGTAGGAAGTCCTGCGGCAGGTCCTTCACCGGCACCAGCGTGTCCGGCGGGTTGGATTCGCCCCAGATGCTGGAGATGCGCGGATACCAGACGTCCTCGATGTAGACGCCGGTGACGGTGAAGTTGTCGGCCAGTCCCGGGTCCCGGGTCGCCTCGAAGCCGGACATGACCCAGGAGTGCACGCCCTTCCAGACCATGAGCCCTGCCGGCCGGTTCGTGAGGCGCACCTGCCTGGCCGCGAGCTGGATCGCAGCCTTGAGCGTGGGTTGGATGCTCACCTCATAGGTGCCGTAGCCGAGCCGCTGCAGGCCGATGGCCCAGGCCTCCGGCTCCGCGCCACCTTCGCGGTCCGGGGCGATGGTCCGCGCGTAGCTCCACAGCCTCTGCTGGGTCGCCTTCGTGACGTCGGCCCCGGCGTCCATGATGTTCATGGAGGTCTGCATGGCGGCCGCCAGGCACCAGGTGTCCAGGTACTCGCGCGCGTAGTCGCCTTTGACGTAGAGATCCATCCCGAAGGGGCCCGGGGTGGGCGACGGGGTGGGGCGTGGCGTTGGCTTCGGCGTGGGTGACGGAGTCACCGATGGCGTCGGTGGAGTGGGGCTCGGTTCAGACGCCATCGGCGCGAGACTGGCAGACGGTGCCACGGCCAGCATCGCCCCGCCCAGCAGCCGGAACGATCCCAGCAGGGCGGCCAGAGCCACGCCGGCCAGCACCAGCACGACGAGGGCTCGAGCCGGCGTCGAGCGGGTCCGCGCGGCATCCGGCGCCGCCGACCTCGTCACGGTGTTGGATCCCCTCTCACCGTCGGATCATGGTGGCGACCCCCGGTTCCCGCAACCGGCGACGCCCGACCACGAGAGCCGCCTCTCCGTGGGTCGCCGACATGGCTTCGCCAAGACTGCAGGGAGCCGGCGGGCTACGGCCGATTCGGCGGCCTCGCCCCGGCCTATGAACCCGGCGAGGCAGATGGAGCGGGCGCCGCCGACTCGGCCTCCGAGAGGAGCGCACGAATCATGGTCGCCCGCGGATCGTCCGGGGCCGCTGCGAGGAACGCGGTGAACTCCTCGATCGCAGTCTTCGGGTCGTTCAGGCCGCGGAAGGCGATGATTCCGCGGAAGAAGGGGATGTCCGGCGAGTCCGGAGCGACCTTCGCGTAGGCGTCGGTAGCCGAGGTCGCATCCGTCCAGTCGCCGACGTTGATGTAGGCGGTGATGCAGGCGCTGGTAGGCGCTCGCGTCGGTCGGCTCGAGGCTGATGAGGGCCAGCAGGATGGTGCCGGCCCGGCTCAGGTCATCCGCGGTGCCGCCCTGCAGGTAGGCATCGGCCAGCTTGGAGAGCGAATCGGCGTCCTTCGGATTCGCGGTGAGCCTGTCGAGCAGCGCCTGTGATCGTCGCCTGGCGCGCCGCCTCCTGCGCCTGCTGCGAGGCGAGCGCCTGGTTCGTCTCGGTTGGATTGGCGAGGCTGAAGGGCGGCGGCAGGACGAAGCCGATGGCGATCGCCACGGCGACCAGGGCGGCGGCCACCGCGACACGACGGGGGGAACCGGTGCGCCGCCACCGCCCTCCACGACCGGCTCGGACGCTTCCGCGACCTCGCGGCCTCGCCGGCCTGCGGCCGGGCCACGGCGACGGCGGCATCCAGGGCCGCCAGCGTCTCGGCCGCATGCCGCTCGGCATGATCGCGCTGCTCGGCGTGGGCGGCGTCATCGAGGGAGCCGGCACGGCGATCCGCGTCAATGTCCCGGATCGCCTCGAGTGCCACCCGGTGGCGGATGCGCAGCACCTCCAGCTCGTCGGACGACCGGTCCGCGGTCGGGACGCCCGTGCCTCGCCGGGACCGCACGTACGGCGTGGCGATCAGCGCGGCGACGCCCCCCGCCACCAGGACCAGCAGGAGGAGCTCCATGAGATCAGGCATCGAGCGCCTCGACCTCGTCGCGGATCCGCTGGCGCGCGTCGTCCGGATCGGCCGGCTCCTGCTCGTCACCGGCCCGGACCACAGCGCGGCGACCGACGCGGAGCCAGGCGACCAGCCCCGCCGCACCCAGGGCGATCAGGATGAACGGGATCCAGAACCAGACGGGAGACGACGGCTCAAGGAGGATCCACTCGCCGTAACGGCCGACGAAGTAGTCCCGGACCTGCGCCGGGGTGCGGCCGGCCTTGAGCTGGCGGACCACCTCTTCGCTGATCGCCGAGGCCGCCGTCGTGTGCGACTCCGCCACGGACAGCCCCTGGCAGTCCGGACAGCGCAGCTCTGACTCCAGCTGCGCGGCCTGCTGGGCGAGCGACGGGACCAGCTGCGGCTGCACCGTGCGGACCACGACGACCACGGCCAGGGCCGCGAGCGCCACGGCGGCAACGGTGAACGCCGTCCGTCGGATCATCCGGCGGACACCTGCACGCCGATCGCGGCCAGCTGCGCGGCCACAGCGTCCGACGTCACGGGTCCGATCTGTTTCGCGCGCACGACACCACCCGCATCGATGAAGAAGGTCTCTGGCGGCCCGGTAACCCCGAAGGCCACCGCGGTGGCACCACTGGGATCAACGAGGTCGGCCCAGCCGCCGTCCCCGTACCGGGCGAGGAAGCGCGCGGCCCCCTCCGCGTCGTCGTTGTACAGGATTCCCACGACGGTCACCTGGTCGCCGTACCGCTTCGCCAGGTCCAGGAGCACCGGGTGCTCGTCCGCGCACGGAGGGCACCAGCTGGCCCAGAAATTGACGATGAGGGGCTTTCCGGCGAGGTCCGCGGATGCCAGGGTGCTGCCGTCCAGGGTCGTGAGCGTGAACGCGGGCATGGACTTGCCGATGAGCGGCGACGGGATGACGGAGGGGTCTCGCCCGAACCCGACGAAGAGAACGGCGACGAGCGGGAGCACCACCACCGGCACGATCAGCCAGCGCAGACGCCGCCACACCGATCCGCTGGTCACGTGCCCATGCCCTCGGTCGCGGCCGATGACACGGCCGGCTCGTCCACCGGCGCCTCGACCGTGAGGCGCCGGCGCTCGGGCCAGATGGCGAAGACCGCGCCCAGGCCCACGACCCCGCCGCCCAGCCAGATCCAGACCACGCCGGGATTGACGAAGACCCGGATGGTGGCGTCCTTGCTGCCGGCGTCGAAGCCGATGAGGGTCACGTACAGGTCCTCGCCCAGCGAGGAGCGTACGGCGGGGGTGGCGATCAGCGTGTCCGAGTTGGGATAGTCCCTCAGCGCGGTCGCCAGGGACCCCGACTGGGGTCCGGTGAAGGTCATCTCGGCTCGCGTCTCGACGACGCGGGGGTCGTCCGCGAGCGGTGCCGTGGTGAGGCTCTCGTAGGTGAGGGTGTAGCCGCGGATCGAGATGGTGCCGCCGGGCTTGACCGTGGCGGAGACCTGGTCGCCCTGCGTGGCGCTGATGGCGATGGCAACCGCCATGACCAGGATGCCCGCGTGCACCGCGTAGCCCCCGTAGCGGCGCCGGTTGCGGGTGGCGAGCCGCCACAGCGCGACCGGCGGCGACTCGTGACGGCTGCGTCCGCGCGCAGCCACGCCGCGCACCAGCTCGTCGCCCATGATGACCGCCACGAACACGGCGAGGCCGATGGTCGCCAGCGGTCCCGGAGAGCGCAGCCCCAGGGCCAGCGCCGCCCCAACCGTCGCCACGCCCGCGAGGACGGGGATCCCGAAGCGCTCCTGGAGCGTGCGCCAGCTGGCGCCCCCCCAGGGCAGCGCTGGGCCGACGCCCATGAGAAACACCAGTGCGAGGAAGATCGGCGCGTTCACGCGGTTGAACCACGGCGCACCGACGCTGATGGTGTCGCCGTTGAAGAGCTCCACGATGAGCGGCAGCAGCGTCCCGAAGAGCACGGCGAAGGTGATCCCCAGGAAGAGGACGTTGTTGAAGAGGAACGCCGACTCCCGGCTCACCGTCGCCGCCGGCCGGTCACGGTCCCGAAGGTCCGGGAGACGCCAGACGAGGAGCGTCAGCCCGCCGCCCAGGGAGAGCACCACCGCGGCCAGGAACCACGGGCCGATCGCCGACTGGGTAAAGGAGTGGACGCTGGCCACGACCCCGGAACGGGTGAGGAAGGTCCCGACGATGGTCAGCACGAAGGTGGCGATCACGAGCGCGGAGCTCCAGATCTTCAGCGCACCGCGGCGCTCCGCGACCATCGAGGAGTGGATGAAGGCGGTCGCCGTCAGCCACGGCAGGAGCGCAGCGTTCTCCACCGGGTCCCAGGCCCAGTAGCCGCCCCAGCCCAGGACCTCGTAGCTCCACCAGGCTCCCGCCGTGATCCCCAGGGCCAGGAAGATCCACGGCACGATCGTCCAGCGCCGCACGACGGAGAGCCACTCCTCGTCGGTGCGGCGGGTGATGAGCGCCGCCATGCCGAAGGCGAAGGGGACGGACATCCCGGTGTAGCCCAGGTAGAGGAGCGGCGGATGGAGGCCCATGAACGGGTGGTTCTGCAGGAGAGCGTTGGGACCGGCACCCTCCATGCCGATCGGCGTGGTGCGGATGAACGGGTTGCCGGGCCAGATCATGACCGCGAAGAAGAAGATGGCGATGAGCGCCAGGGTGGCTCCGACCCACGGCATGAGCGCCGCATGGCGATCCCGATAGCGGTAGATGCACCAGGCTCGCGTAGCCGGTGAGCAGGAGGGTCCAGAAGAGGATCGACCCTTCGAGGGCCGCCCACAGGCGAGATGACGCTGAAGAACGGCGGCGTGGTCGTGGCGTTGTTGCGAGCGACGTAGAGGATGCCGAAGTCGTGGGTCAGGAGCGCGGTGATCATGGCCGCCGAGGCGACGGCGGCCATGGCGAAGGTCAGGTAGATCGCGCGACGGCCCGAGGCGAGCAGCGTGGCATCCCGGCGCCGCCCGCCCGTCACGAATGCGAACGCGGCGAAGACGCTGGTCGCGAGGCCGACCACGATGGCCACGTGTCCCAGGTTGGCGAGCACCGCGGTCCGCCTAGCCCCCGTTCCCCGACGGGATGATGTGCGACGGGATCGCGCCATCGGTCGGGGCCACGTACGTCTCGTTGTGCTTGATCAGGATCTGTGTCGCCACAAACGTGCCGTCCGACCCGAGGGTCCCTTCGACCACCGCCCCCGCGTCCGGCCGCGGGCACTGGACCGCCTCGCCGGGCGCGTTGCGGACCGGGATCGCGGTGGTGTTGTCGGTGAGCGTGAAGCGGACCTGGCCGTTCGCGCAGTCCAGGCTCCCCTGCTGGACCAGCCCGCCCAGCCGGATCGTCTGCCCGATCTCCCTGTCCCCCAGCGCCATGATCTCCGTCGGGGTGCGGTAGTAGACCAGCGCATCGCCGATGCCACTGAAGGCGAAGTAGCCGATCACGGCGACCACGACCGCAGCGCCGAGGACCAGGCCCCACCGGCTGCGTCGCGGCCGCGGCGGCGGAGCCGGGGTGGAGACGGTCATTCGCGCGGGGACGACGGCGGTTCGGCTGTCTCGGGGCTCGCAGATCCCGGCTCGCCCGCGGCCCGGCGCGCAGCACGCAGCCGCAGCGCGAGCGTGCTCGTGTAGAGGGCCAGGCCGCCCAGGATTCCGGTGAAGCCGGCGACCACGAACCAGACGTCGCTCATGGCAGCGCCTCCCCGGCGCCAGTGGCGTCGACGCCGGCGCGGCCCGCGGGCCGTGTGCCGTCAGCGCCTGCGGCAGGTGCGGCCTGCGCGCGGAGCCGGGCGGCGGTGAGCTGCCCGGTGCGAATGCGCTCCTCGATCGCCGTCTCCGTTCGGGCCAGCTGGTAGCGGCGGATCATGAGCCAGGTCCAGGCCAGGGTGAACGCACCCAGCATGCCCAGCAGGGTCAGCACGAAGGCGAGCGGCGCCGCGGGGTGCAGCAGCTTGTCGGGCGACCCGAAGGTGGCGCCCTGGTGCAGGCCGCGCCACCAGTCCACGCTGAAGTGGACGATGGGGATGTCCGCGGCGGCGACCAGGCCCACCACCGCCGCGCGCGTGGCTCGACGCTCGGGATCGTCGCTCAGCCGGCGCAGGAGCAGGTAGCCGACGTACAGGGCAAGCAGCAGGGCGGTGGTGGCCATCCGCGGGTCCTCCCACTGCCAGAAGGTGCCCCACACCGGGCGTCCCCACATCATCCCGCCCCAGATCGCGAAGGCGGTGAAGATGGCGCCGATCTCCGCTGCCGCAACAGCCACGGCATCGAAGCGCAGGTCGCGCTTCCACAGCCAGCCGATGCCGGCCAGCGCGGTGACGCCGCCGGACAGGTAGGCGAGCCAGGCCGAGGCGACGTGCGGGTACATGATCCGCTGCGCATCGCCCTGGTTCACGTCCGGCGGCACCACGAACAGGCTCACTACGGTCCCCGCGACGATGGCCGCCAGCGCGACGAAGCCAAGGATGCGTGTCTTCATACGTCCTCCAGCAGGAAGCCGTAGGTGCCGGCCCCCGCGACAAGCATGACGATGTCGAAACCGGCCAGGAGCTGGAGCCAGGCGCCCAGCTCGCCGGAGGGGTCCCCGCCCAGGGCCGCGGCGGTGGCCTCGGACGGCCGCCAGCAGCAGCGGGGCGACGATGGGCAGGACCAGCAGCGGCAGCATCACCTCCCGGGCTCCCATGCGCACCGTGACGCCGGCGTAGAAGGTGCCCGCGGCGGCGAAGCCCAGCGCACCCAGGACCAGGGTGGCGAGGAGCGCCGGGAGCGCGGGCCCCAGGTTCATGCCGTACAGCACGGTCACGACCACGAGCAGCACCGCCCCCAGCACCAGCATGGCGAGCAGGCCGGAGAGGACCTTCCCGGCATAGATCGCCCGGCGGTCGACCGGGTACAGCGCCAGCTGCTCCAGGGCGTCGTCATCGGTCTCGACCTGGTGCAGACGGGCCACGATGAGCAGCCCGGCGAACACGATCGCCAGCCACAGCAGGCCCGGCGCCGCCTCCGCGAGCTTCCGCGAGTCGGGCCCAAGGGCGAACCCGAAGAGCAGGAGAACGAGCGCCGCGAAGAAGAGTGTCGAGGTGGCCGCGTGCTTTCCGCGCAGCTCTGCCAGGGCGTCCTTGCGAGCGATCGCCCAGGCGACTCTCGCGACGTGGCCGACGCTGCTCATCGGGCGGCGCCCGCCATGGCCGGCGTCGAGTCGCGCATCCCCGGAGCACGGCTGCTGACGCCGTGCCCGGTGACCTCGGCCACCAGCCCGCCGTCGAGATGCACGGTGCCATCCACGAGATGCGTGATGCGCTCGACGGCGTGGGAGGCCAGCAGGACGGTCACGCCCACCCCGCGCCAGGCATCGAGCATGCGGTCCACGAGGGCCATCCCGTCCGGGTCGAGGGCGGCGTGCGGCTCGTCGAGGAGCACGACGGACGGGGCGGCGAGCAGAATCCGGGCGAGGGCGACCCGCTTGCGCATCCCCGCGGAGAAGCCGCGCACGCGCAGGTCGGCGGCGTCGGTCATGCGCACCTCGTCCAGCGCGGCTGCGATGCGCGCTGTCGCCTCCGCCCGCGACAGGCCCAGGAGCTCTGCGCTGAAGCCCAGGTTCTCGCGCGCCGTGAGGTCGTCGTAGAGACCGGTCGCGTGCGAGAGATACGCGATCCGGCCGCGGACCATCTCCGCATAGCGGGCCACGTCGAGGCCGTCGACGGCGGCCGTGCCGAAGCTGGGCCGGATGGCCGTGGCAAGGATGCGCAGCAGGGTCGTCTTTCCGGCCCCGTTGGGTCCCACGAGGGCGATCACCGACGCCGGCTCCACGCGCAGCGACACACCGGCGAGGGCTGCGCTTCGCCCGAAGAGGCGCGCGAGCTCGGCTGTCTCGACCGCCGGGGGCGGTGAATCCTGCAGCCCGAGCGAGCGGGGGGAGCGGTAGATCGTGGTCTGCGGCATGCTCGGCTCAAGGGGCACGAAGGCGTGGGTGCAGGCCACTATGCGACCTCCCCACGAGGCCGTCAAATGCCTGCGCGCGGGGTGCGAGAGCCTGACCGATCAGTCCATCACGGTCCGATCCAAACCCGCCACTGCCTCGCGGCGAAGCGCCGTCATCGCTTCATCCGCTGCGTACAGCGCCAGCGCCGCGCAGAGGAAGATCGCGAGCACGCGCGAGCGGAGCAGGGCCGCTTT
>CAWBBG010000024.1:0-28779 GCA_963787025.1 uncultured Chloroflexia bacterium | reverse complement strand
CCAGAGCCCTGGGCGACCCGCCCCTCGGCAGGCGTGGATGAGGGTGGGCTGGCGGACCCGGATTCGGTGCGGGGTTCGCGGGGAGCGGGGAGCGCCCCGCGGGCGACGAGACCACTGCGCGCGAACGATGGGGTCCACCCGAAGAGGGGGAACATGTTTCCCCAGCCCATGATCGTGTACTGCTGGACGACCAGGTAGCCGGTGTAGATGACCCAGTAGAGGATCAGGCCGCTGGCGAACAGCCCGCCCCAGAAGATGGTCAGCAGCGGGAAGAGGTAGGTCATCATGCTGGTGGCGTTCGACGTCGCATCGTCCGGATTCGGCGTCGGGGCGGTCATCTTGACCTGCACGAACTGCAGGACCGCCGCGATCACGGCGATGAACGAAAGCCCGAACCCGAGGATCGGGATGGCGAAGGCGTGGTCCGGCAGCGCCAGGTCCAGATGGACACCGGTGAACGGGTTCAGGAGCCAGGGGACAGTGGTTGTGATCTGGCTGGAAAGGTGGATCGGGTCTATCAGCTGGCAGTTGAGCGGCAGGAAGTGGCTGAACGCCCCGCCGTCGAACTGCGGCAGGTCGCATGGACCGCCCACCGGGGCGATGAACTGGGTGGTCGAGTTGACCACCGGCTGGATGCCGGGGAGCGCCTGCTGCAGCTGGGCGAAGTCGGTGGACTTCACCTGGTCCGCGGTGAGGGTCACGATGTTCGACGCGCGGATCAGGGCCTGGTAGAGGGCGTACAGGATCGGCAACTGGAAGGCGACCGGGAGGCATCCGCTGGCGGGGTTGACGCCATGCTCCTTGTAGAGCGCCATCGTCTCTTCCTGGGACTTGGCGCGGTTCCCCTTGTGCTTCCGCTGCACCTCGCGGATGAGCGGCTGCATCCGCTGCATCTCCTTCTGCGAGCGGATCTGCTGGATGAAGAGGGGCGCGAGGATGGTGCGAATGACGATGGTGAAGACGATGATCGCGAGTGCGAAGTCGTTGAAGAGCAGGTGGTAGAACGCGACCAGCAGGTTGAAGAGCGGCAGGTAGAAGACGTCCCAGGGGGGCGTGAAATGCTCGATCCCGAGGAAGCCGGCGGCGATGGTGGGCGCCATCAGTCGATCCGCGCCCTAGCGAACCGGGTCATAGCCGCCCGGGTGCAGGGGGTGACAGCGTGAGATGCGGCGCACGCCCATCCACGAGCCACGGAGCAGCCCGTACTTCTCGATCGCCTGGTAGGAGTACACCGAGCAGGACGGCGTGTAGCGACAGCTGGGCGGCATCCAGGCGGTCAAGCGCTGGTAGGCCCTGATCAGCCCGAGCCCGATGATCTTCACGTTCCGATCCCGATCTCCGATCGCCGGAGCACGTTGGTGAGCGCCTCGCGGAGCTCCGCGTAGGTCGCCTGTGCGGCCACGGGCCGCGCGATCACCAGCAGGTCCCAGCCTGTCTCCAGTTGGCCGTAGCGCTCGCGGAACAGCGCGCGCAGTCGGCGTCGAACCCGGTTCCGCTCCACCGCTCCACCGAGCGATCGAGGGGTGCTGAATCCGATCCGGGTGGCCGCTCCGCCGGTGCGCAGTGCCCGCAGCACCAGGAGCGGGATTGGATCGTGCTCTCCCGCCTCGCGCGAGCGCCTCGAAGTCCAGCTTGCGCCGAAGTGTCGGGAAGGCCGGCACGTTCGAGGTCCCGAGCGTCAAGCGGACAGCGTTGCGCGCCCCTTTGCTCGACGCCGGGCGAGCACGCGCCGACCACCCTTCGAAGCCATGCGGGCGCGGAAGCCATGCTCTCGCTTCCGTGCGCGCTTCTTGGGCTGGTACGTCTGCTTCATGGTGCGTGCGTCTTTTCCCGTGCGATGTTGCCGGTACCGTCGCGATTCCGGGCCACAAACACACGAACGGCTGGCGGGTGCCAGCCTCACGCGATGGACTTCGTGGCCCGGGTCGCTTCGGGGCGGATCATACCGGCGCCCATGCCACCCGTCAAACGTTTCAGGCTCAAGTCAGGTTCGTGCGCGCGAGGCCGGCCGGCACACGGCCACCGCGCCGGATTGACCATTGTCGGGGCCGAAACCCGGCTGCTACACTACCCCGACCCCCGGTACCGGAATTGGAATTCTCGCCGTCTCCGGCGCTCCCGGAGGAGTACGATTTCGGACCCTTTCTCCGCGGTGCAGCTCGGACGGGAGACGTCGATTGATGGATGCAAAGCAGGTGTGGCGCGCCGTCCTTGGCGAGCTGCAGGTGAGCCTCTCCCCTGCAAACTTCGAGACCTGGCTCAAGGACACCGCCCTCGTCGAGATCGACGAGAACCGCTTTCGCATCTCAGTTCCCAACGGCTTCGCTCGTGACTGGCTGGACAACCGCTACCGGCCGCTCATCAGCCAGACGGTGACCCGCGTGGTGGGTGGATCGGTCCAGATCGAGTTCGTTGTTGCCGATGCGCCGGGCCCGGTCCCCAGCCAGGTCAGCGAGGACGCCCTCCCGCTGCCACCCGGTCTCCGCGGGCGGCAACACCGTCAACCTCAACCCGCGGCTACGGGTTCAGCAACTTCATCGTCGGATCCGGCCAACCGGCTGGCGCACGCCGCCGCCCTCTCGGTCGCGGAGCGCCCGGGACACGCCTACAACCCGCTCTTCCTGTACGGCGGGGTGGGCCTGGGCAAGACCCACCTGATGCACGCCATCGGCAACGCGGTCGCCGCCAAGTTCCCGCGCAAGCGGATCCTGTACGCGACCAGTGAGAAGTTCACGAACGACTTCATCAACTCCATCCGCGAGCAGAAGATGGAGGACTTCCGCAACCGGTACCGCCGCATCGACGTGCTCCTCATCGACGACATCCAGTTCATCGCCGAGCGCGAGCGGACCCAGGAGGAGTTCTTCCACACCTTCAACGCGATCCACGAGGCGGGGAAGCAGATCGTCCTCTCCTCTGACCGCCCGCCCAAGGCGATCACGACCCTGGAGGAGCGGCTCCGCTCTCGGTTCGAGTGGGGGCTCATCGCCGACCTCACGCCGCCGGACCTGGAGACCCGCATCGCCATCCTGCGCTCCAAGGCGGAAGACCAGACCGGCCTGATCCCCGGCGACGTGATCGAGTTCATCGCCCGCAAGGTGGTGAGCAACGTCCGCGAGCTGGAGGGTGCGCTGAACCGTGTCGTCGCCTACGCGTCGATGAGCGGCATGCCCATCAACATCGAGCTCGCCTCCGCGGTCCTTTCCAACGTCATGTACAACCCCAAGAAGCGGTCGATCACGCCGCAGCGCATCGTGCGCGCCGTGGCCGACTACTACGGGGTGAACCTGGACCAGCTGCGCAGCTCCAAGCGTGATCGGGCCATCGTGGTCCCACGCCAGATCGCGATGTTCCTCATTCGGGAGGAGACCGACATCTCCCTCCTGCGCATCGGCGCCGAGCTCGGAGGGCGCGACCACTCCACCGTCCTGCACGCCTGCGTCAAGATCACGCGCGAGCTGGCGGAGAACGACGAGATGCGCCGCGAGATCAACGCCGTCCGGGAGATGATCTACTCCGAGTAGCAACGCGAAGGAGCACGACGTTCGTGGATAACCTGCCCGATCCGGTGGACATCGCGGGTGGGTTGTGGAGAACCCCGTCCCCCCGCCGGTTCGGCTCGTCGCCCTTTCCCGCCGCGGAACCACCAATTCGCCGGCACTGCCCACGGCCTGTCACCAGCGCCTCGACAGGCACACGGAGCCGGATTGGGCACGCCCGGACCGGTGATCCACACCGTCAACACCCCTACGGGGGACTACGACGGGTATTCTTCTCTTATTCAGATGCTACGTAGATGATTCGAGTTCCGTGCACGACACGGACCATGCAGGTGAGGGTGAGGTCTCGATGAACGTCTCGGTCATGCAGGAGAACCTGGCACGTGGGCTCCAGATCGTGAGCCGAGCCGTCAGCAGCCGCGCGACCCTGCCCGTCCTGGCCAACGTCCTTCTCAAGACGGAGAACGCCGGGCTCAAGCTGACCGCGACCAACCTGGAGATCGGCATCAGCTGCTGGGTACCCGGCAAGGTCGAAGACGAGGGTGAGATCACCGTCCCGGCGCGCCTGATGACGGACCTGGTCGCGTCACTGCCCAACCAGCGGATTGACCTCGCGCTCACCACCAAGGACCGCACCCTGAAGGTCACCTGCGGTGGCAGCAAGTCCTCCATCAAGGGCATCGAAGCGGACGAGTTCCCGGTGGTCGCAGCCATTGGTGAGGCGCCGACCACCTCGGTTCCCGCACGGGCCCTGCGTGACGCCCTCGGCGAGGTCGTCTTTGCCGCCGCCGCCGACGAGAGCCGGCCCATTCTCACCGGGGTCCTGACCCGGCTCGCTGGCGATACGATGACCCTGGCCGCCGCCGACAACTACCGGATCGCTGTACGGACCCTGCCGCTGGCAAGTGCCGTCGGCGCGGAGCTCGCCATCGTCGTCCCCGCGCGCTCCTACGCGGAGCTGATGCGCATCCTTCCCGACTCGGACGACCCGATCGAGATGACCGTCACTCCGAATCGCAGCCAGGTCCTGTTCCATGTCGAAGGGGCGGATCTCGTCAGTCGCCTCATTGAGGGGCAGTTTCCGAACTACGAGCCGGTGGTGCCCAAGCGTGACGCCTGGACCGCCCGTGCCGTCGTCGACCGCGAGGCCTTCCTGGCGAGCGCGCGCCGGGCGAGCATCTTCGCCCGCGACAGCGCGAACATCGTGAAGGTCGAGGTGGGCGAAGGCTCGGACGGCGGGCTCTCGATCACGGCGCACGCAGCCGATGTCGGCGACAACGCGGATCTCGTCGAGGCGGCGGTCGAGGGGAGCGGAACGACGATCGCCTTCAACGCCCGCTACCTCATCGACGTGCTCGCGAACCTCGGCGCCGACGAGGCTGCGCTGGAGCTCTCCGGCCCGCTGGCGCCCGGCGTGGTGCGCGGGATCGGCAAGGAGGATTACGTCCACGTCATCATGCCGGTCCGCACCGCGAGCTAGGCCGGTCGCGCCGCCCGCGGCCGCCTGACGCGCCGGTTCCCCATGCGCCTCGTCCGCCTCGTCCTGGAGCAGTTTCGCAGCTACGCCGCCGCCGAGCTCCACCCCGACCCGGGATTGACCATCATCGCCGGGCCGAACGCCGCCGGGAAGACCAACCTCCTCGAGGCGGTCCACGTGGCGGTCACCGGCCGGTCACCGCGTGCCGCCACCGATACGGAGCTGGTCCGTCATGGAGCGCCGTTCGCGCGGGTCCGCCTCGACCTGCTCGACGAGGCGGGCGGCGCGCTGCGCATCGAGGTGCTTCTCCCGGGCAGCGACGCCCCGCGCGAGGTGCGCAAGCGCGTGACGGTGAACGGCCTGCCGCGAAGGGTGGGCTCCCTGGGCGAGACGGCGCGCACGGTCCTCTTCCGGCCCGAGGAGATGCTCCTCCTGGTGGGGTCGCCCTCGGAGCGGCGGCGGTTCCTGGACGGGATCCTGACCCAGCGCTCCCGCCGGGTCGCCCGGGACCTTGCCGAGATTGCACGCGTCCTTGCCCAGCGAAACGCCCTGCTGCGCGCCATACGGCGCGAGGAGGCGACCGCGGATGGGCTCGGCTTCTGGGACGAGCAGCTGGCGCTGGTGGGCGCCCGCGTGATGGCGGCGCGGCTGGCGCTGGTGGGCGAGATCGCAGAGCGCATCGGGCCGCTGCACGACGCGGTGGCACCGGCATCCGAGCGGGCGGACAGGGTTCGGCTGGCGTACGCGGACTCCCTCAAGGATGCGTGGCAGGGCCGCGCAGGCGGTCCGGCCGCAGCGCGCGATGACCCCGAAGCCGCCGTCGAGGAGCTGGTCGCAGCCTTTCGCCGGCGCCTCGCCTCCCTGCGCCAGAAGGAGCTGTGGAACGGGGTTTCGCTTGTCGGTCCACAACGCGACGACCTGGCGGTCGAGCTCGATGGGCGGGACGTGGCGACCCACGCCAGCCGGGGTCAGCAGCGAACCATCATCCTGGCCATGAAGCTCGCCGAAACAGATCTCCTGGGCGAGGGTGGCCCCACGCCGGTCGTGCTCCTGGACGACGTCTTCAGCGAGCTGGACCCGGACCGGTCCGAGCGCGCGCTGGAGCTGCTCCTGGCCCGCGGCCAGGTCCTGGTCACCATGGCCGACCTTTCCGGGCTGCGGCCGGGTCGCCGGCGCAGTGTCCCGACCTGGAGGGTTGCCGACGGGACGCTCAGCCTGGCGCCCCGGGTGGCCTGAGGCATCTCGATGCCCGACGAGAAACGCCGCCCCGGCGGTGTCGAGGAGGCGGCCAGCGCCGTCCAGCGAGCCCTGCTGGCCTGTGCCGGCCCCGCGGCTGCGGAGCAGATCGCGCTGGCCCAGGCGCGTCTCGCCTGGCAGGAGGTGGCCGAGCAGGCAGGGCTCCATCGCGGCGGGTTGCAGAGCCGACTGGCGGGGATCGTCAACGGGACGGCGCGCATCGAGGTCAGCGACGCGATCCTGGCCTCCGAGCTCCGGTTGCGATCCGATGCCCTCGCATGGGCGGTGAACCAGCGCATGGATGGCCGTCCGGGGGCCAGTCTTCGCATCCGGACCCTGACCATCGTCGTGGGTCGGTCTCGCCGGGATCGAACCCTATAATCGGAGGCGCCACCAACCAATCCAGCCCAGGGCCGCCGGCATGACCAACCGACTCGCAACCCGCATCGGACTCCCGGTGCCGGAGGAACGCCCCGCCGACACGCGTGACGTGCTGCGCTTCCGCGAGCCCTCGACCGGCGCCGAGGCACGGACGAAGGGAACCCTCTTCCTGCTGGCGCAGGTCACCGGCGGTGATGCGCAGCTCGGCAGGGCGGCGCGCACCGCGCTCGAGTCGATCGAGCACGACTACTACTACGACCTGTCGGCCGGCGCGCTCGGCGCGCTGCACAAGGCGATCGCCGTCGCCAACCGACGGCTCTTCCACCAACGCGGAAAGCTGGGCATCCCGCGGCGAGCCGGCATCGGGGTCATGGCGGTGGTGGTGCGTGGGCGCGAGGTGCACGTCGCGAAGCTGGGTCCCGCCTCGGCGGTGATCGCCCGGGGTGGGCGGATGTATGAGCTGCCGCCCCCGCCCACCGCCCAGGATGAGGACCCGCGTCTCCGCCAGCGGCGGGTGGCGGCGTCCCTCGGCGAGGCGCTCGACGTCGACCCCTACACCTGGGAGGGCGAGCTGGTCCCCGGTGACCGGCTGGCGCTCGTGTCGCGGAACATGGCCCAGACCGTGGGAGTTGACGAGCTCAAGCGCGGCCTCGCCCTCCTCCGGCCGTCGCAGGCCGTCGAGCACCTGCAGCACCTCTTCGGCATCCGCGGCGGCTCGGGATCGGATGGCCTGCTGGTGGTGGAGATCCTTGAGCTGCCTGCCACCGCCACGACGCACCAGCTCGAGCCGGTGCGACCGGCTGAGCCGCTCGCCGGCCTCCCGGACCAGAGCCCCGTCCCCCTGGCGGACGCCATCGGTCGAGGCCTCCACCGCACGGGCGATGCGATCGATGGGCTGCAGGCCGCGGTGGGCCGGGGCCTGCTGGTGCTGATGAGCTGGATCCTCGCCTTCGTTCCGCGACGACGGCCGAAGCTCCGGACGGTGGCGCGTACCGAGGTCCGCGAGGAAGGTCGACGCCGCCGCCTGGGCTTGATGGCGATGGTCGCGGTGGCCGCCATGCTGGCCGCGGGTTTCACCGTTGCGAGCCTCCCGACGGTCCGCCCGACAGAGGCGATCCCGAGGGCCGCCGTGGCGCGCGCGGCGGTCGCCCAGGCAAAGGAGCTCGTCGACACCGTCGCACAGGCGGTCGACGGCCAGGACCTCGTCGCGCGCAGCCCGGGCCGCGCCAAGGGCTACCTGAACGACGCGTTCAAGGCGCTCCGGACGGCGCGGGACGCCGGCGTGCCGTCGGCGCAGCTGGCGAGCCTGCAGGCCAGCGTGGACCGCGGTCTCGACGCGCTGTACGTGGTCTCACGTCTCTCGGACATCGCCGTGGTCGCCGACCTTGGCCGCAGCTTCGCCGACCTGGCACCCCTGCGCATGGTGGGCGCCTCCGACGGCTCGCTGTGGATCGCAGAGACGGGGCGCGGCCGCGTGATCCGCGTCGATCCCACAAAGGGCACCGCGTCGGTCGTCTACCGCGCCGGCCAGCAGGTCGATGGCGTCACGACCGGGGAACCGTGGCTCATCGCGACCGCGGCCACCGACGTGGTGGTCGTCGATCGGCAGCGCCACGCCTGGCGCATGGATCTCACCCAGCAGACGCCGACCGCCATGATCCTGGCCGGGATCGACACGGTGAGCGCCAACTCCACGCTGCTCGTCGCTCTCCAGAATCGGCCTCCGATGGAGATCTTCAACCTCTACCTCGCCGACGTGGGCGACGGGACGGTCAAGAAGTGGACGCCGCCGGCAGTGATCCCGGTGAAATACCCATCCAAGCCGGAGAGCTTCCTGACCGCCAAGCCGGACCTGTCCGTCGCCAGCGCCACGGACATCGGCGCCGATGCCAACCTGTGGCTCCTCCACCGCAGCACGGTGACCCGGGTGAACTTCGGACGGCCGCTGGCCCAGACGGACTACTCGCTCGACCCGCCACCCGACACCGAGGTCCGGCCGACGCTCGACTACGAGCTCCTGCGCCAGGCCACGCTGGGTGAGCGCGAGCTCTTCTTCGTGTACGACCGGGCGAACGCGCGGATCATCGCCTTCCAGCGGGCGGACGGGGCATTCGTCAAGCAATGGATGGCGCCACGGACCGGCGGGTACAGCACGCTGCTTGACGAGTTGGTCGGATTCCAGGTCCAGTCCGCGGCCGACGGCCCACCAGTGGCCTACCTGCTCAGCGGCGGGCGGGTGATCCGCGTCGTCCTCGAGTAGGGCCTAGAATCGTCCCATGCGCGAGCAGCCATATGGCCGCGTTCGGCTGATCGAGGTGGTGGTGGAGAGCGTCCGGGTCCACATGCTCTCGAGCCAGCACGTCGTGATCCTCAAGGAGACTGAAGGGGATCGCTACCTGCCGATCTGGATCGGTCCCGCGGAGGCGAACGCCATCGCCATGCGCCTCCAGGGGCTCTCGGCAGAACGGCCGCTGACCCATGACCTGTTCGTGAGCGCGGTCGCCGCACTCTCCGCCAGCGTCAGCCGGGTGGTGGTGTCTCACGTCAGTGACGGCATCTTCCACGCGCGCCTCTACTTCGACACCGCGGATGGGTCGGAGGCGGAGATCGACTCGCGAACGTCGGATGCCCTCGCGGTCGCGGTGCGCTCAGGCTCCACCATCTACGTCGACGAGCGCGTCCTCGATGAGGCCGGGGTGGTGCCCGATGCCGGTGACGACGACGGCGGGGGCGAGGAGAAGCTCGCCGTCTTCCGCGATTTCGTCAACTCGCTCGACGTCGACCTCGGAACGGGCGAGGGCGGCGGCCCCCCGGCAGAGGAGGAGGGCGGCAGCTAGCCGCACGCCACGGACGAAGGAACCGCTCGGTCCGTCCGGTTGGCCCTAGCCGTCTCGGCTGCCCTGCGGCAGGCTATGGGCGCAAGGAGGTGGGGCGATGCTCGAGCTGTTCTCATGGAACCTGGGGATCGGCGCCTGGGCGGCGCTGGTCCTGGTCCTCGGAGCGCTGGCGTTCGGCCTGCTGGCCCAGTACGTCGGGGACGTGACCGTTGGCTACGAATGGAGCCTGACGGCGCTGGGAGTGCTGGTGGGCGGGTGGCTCGGCAGCGAGGCGTTCGGGGCGCTGAGCACGTTAGGCCCCGAGTGGGACGGCATGTTCGTCCTGCCCGCGATCATCGGCGGTGCGGTCCTGGGCGTGATCGTCGAGATGATCGCCCGATGGGTGTCCGGTGGCACCTTCGTGCACCGGCACGGACCGATTTGACGCTGGCGAACAGCGAGGGCCTCGGTGCTGCCGGGGCCCTTCCGGTGTCCGAAGGCCCGCCGGCCCCGGTCAGCTGAAGCGCGGCCCCACGCCGGATCCCGATGGCTCCCCCAGCGTCTCGTGACGCCGGACCCACAGGGCTATTCGCAACTTCCCGATGTCCCGGAAGGTGCGCAGGATCTTTTCGAAGCTCGCCCCGGTGTTCGTCCCCGCCGCGCGCGGGAAGTGGTGGACGCCAACCTGCGCCATCCGGGCGCCGCGAGCCCGCAGCTTGATGAGCAGCTCGGCGGAAAGGAACGGCGACTCCGCCGTGAGCAGCAGCCCGTCGAAGACCTCGCGCCGGAAGAGCTTCATGGCGCAGTCGATGTCCCGTACCCGGATGGCAAAGGTGACCGATACGATGGCGTTGTAGGTCTTGGCGATGAAGATCCGGTGGAAGGGATCGCGACGCTTGATGCGCCAGCCGATCACCGCGTCGACCGGTCCGCGCACCGGGTCGTCGAGGCGGTCGAGGAGCAGCTTCAGCTCCGCCAGGTCGAACTGGAGATCACCGTCGGAGAAGGCGACCAGCTCGCCCCGGGCGTTGGCGAAGCCGGCCCGCAGGGCGCCCCCGTAGCCGCGATTGGGCTGATGGTGGACGCGCACCCGGGGATCCGCCGCGGCCAGGGTGTCGGCGAGGGTGCCGGTCCGGTCGGTGGAGCCGTCGTCGACGACGAGAACCTCCATGGAATCGACGAGGGGTCCGATCTTCTCCAGCGCGAACTGGACCGTGCGCTCGACATTCTCCTCCTCGTTGTAGGCGGGGAAGAAGAAGGTCAGACGCGGCCGCGGGGGTTGGCCGCCATCGGTCACTGATCGGTCTCCTTGATGCGGTAGATGTCGGGGTAGCGGCTGTAGGTCTGGATCGTCTGGGTCGGGTACAGGTCCAGGATGCGCTGCACCTCCCAGTCCGGCGGAAGGACGAAGAGCGGCCGCTTGCCACTGAACGCGCGGATGGCGCCGTCGATCGTACCGTAGCCGTCGTCGATGATGTTTCGCTCGTCGATGATCGTGACGTCGGGCCGTTCGCCCAGGATCCAGCGGTGATACCAGAGTGCCGTGGAGTAGCTCCACCAGCTGATGATCACCGCGTTCGGCGGGAGCGCTTCGTAGACGCTGGCGACCCACAGATCCGCGTCGTGGTTGGCACTCTGATCGGCCGGCTGGTAGTTCACCACGAGGGTCGTCACCGGCAGGAGCAGACTGACCGAGAGGACGGCGCTGCCGACCCCGACCGCGATGCGCCGCCGCCCGGCGAAGCCTGCGACGCGACGTGATGCCTCCGCCGCGGCGCGCGCGGAGTAGGCGGTGATCATGGCCACCGCGACCCCGATCAGCGGTGCCGTCGCCACCAGGGTGGGGAGGTAGTAGCGGGCGATGTCGCCGTCGTTGAAGCTCATCGAGTACAGGACATCGGCGAGGACGACCAGGCCCAGGAAGACGAAGGAGCCGAACTGGCGAGCCGATACGGTGGCCGCGCCGATGGCCGCCAGCAGCCACCCCGGACCGATGTACTGCCGGACGAGGATGGGGGCGGCATAGGCCCACTTGGCGCTGAGGGTGGTGACGAGGTTGCCGAAGTCGAAGAGCCCGTGGAACTGCTCGGCGAAGACCAGGTACTTCATGCGCGCCAGGGTCGTGGGACGGGCGTAGAAGAGCGGCGGCTCCGGAGGCGTGAGGGCGCGCACGGGAATGTAGAGGTACGTCGCCAGGCCCAGGACGAGGAGTCCCGCGCAGCCGGCGATGAGCCGCCATCGACGCCACAGTCCCGGATCCACGATGAAAAGCCAGGCGGCGATACCGAACGCCAGCAGCCCCACCAGCGGGTGGTTGCCCAGGGCGACCCCGAAGACGAGCGACGCCGCCAGGAGCCAGCGGCCGGGCCGCCGTTCCTCGCCCCACTCCGCCGCGCGCCAGCAGAGGAGCAGCCACACGATGAGCGCGGTGAAGAACGTGTTGAGCGCGTGCACGTCGGCGGCGACAGCGAGCGCCCAGGACTCCGAGGCGAAGGCGAAGACGCCGCCGGCCACCGCGGCTGACGCGGCGCGGACGCCGGGGTGGCGCTCATCGATCAGGTGTCCGGCAATGAGCACCACCAGGCCGGAGGCCAGTGCCAGGCAGACGCCCGAGAGGAGGTTCATCCGCCAGGCGACACCACCCAGCGGGATCTGGCTCCAGAGCCAGCCCAGCATGGCGTAGGTCGGAAAGCCCGTCGGGTGGAAGATGGAGAGCGTGTGCGGCACGGTCTGCGCTTCGGCGGTGTCCCAGAACCCGTCCGCCGGCAGCATGGTCCGCAGGTAGATGGCGAACGCCACCAGCCCGACCGCCAGGGCGGTCCAGGTCAGGAGCCCGTCCGCGTACGGGATCGCGAGACCCCGGACGCGGGTCCCTCCCTGGTCCGGCGGGACGGAGGAGCGCTCCGCGGCGGAGGGCTCCGGGACCCGATGTATACTCACCGCCACCTTGGCGAGCGACAGCTACCGGCGTCCGTGTTCCGGGCGCCGATGATGACCCGCGACCCCGCGGGGGGCCGGGGCGCGAGGCCATCCGAGCGCAGCCTGCCCCTCCAGGCGGGCATCCTCCTGCTCGCGATCATCGCCCTCGGGTTGATCCTCCGTGTCTTCATCGCCGGGGTTCTGGTCCCCCACAGCGGCTTCGGCACCGACATCGGTGACTTCACCGCGTGGGCGCAGCGCCTCGCCCAGGTCGGCCCGGGCGGCTTCTACGCCCAGGGCCAGTTCCAGGATTATCCGCCGGGCTACCTGTACGTGCTGTGGGCGCTGGGCAGCATCGGGCATGCGTTCGCACCCCTGGCCGGGATCGACATCACCGGTGGCCTGATCAAGATCCCGCCCATCCTCGCCGATGCGGCGAACGCGTGGCTCCTGTACGTCATTGCCCGGCGCTTCCTGGGCCGATGGGTGGGGGACGACACCGGCAAGTGGATCGGCCTGGTCGCCGCGGTCCTGTACCTGTTCAACCCCGGCGTGATCTTCGACTCCGCGGTCTGGGGCCAGGTCGACTCCGTGGGCACCCTGGCGGTCCTGGCCACGATCTATGCCCTGCTGCGCGGTTGGACGGAGGCGGCGGCGGCGGGAGCCATTCTCGCGCTGCTGGTCAAGTTCCAGTTCGCGTTCATGATCCCCATCGTCTTCCTGGTCGGCATGAAGCGGCACGCGTTCGGCCGCTCCGCGGACCCCGACCACGACCGCAGCCCGGACCTGCTGCGGGTCCTCACCTCGCTCGCGGCCGGCCTGGGCGCCCTGGTCCTGCTGATCGTGCCGTTCGGATTGACGGTCTGGAGCCCGAACGCCGGCGACAGCACCCTGGTCGGGAAGTTCCTGGAGGCTGCGTCCACCTACCACGGCCTGACCACGAACGCCTTCAACCTGTGGATGAACCCGTGGAGCGCGCTTGCCAACCCGCTGAGCGCCGGGGGTCTCGCGCCATCGCTCACCTGGGGCGACGACCAGCAGGTGATCGCCACCATCGGGAGCTTCTCGGTGACCTGGCAGCTGGTGGGCGTGGCCCTCTTCGTCGCGGTGGCCCTCTTCGCCGCCTGGGTGGTGGTCCGTCGCGACGATGCGGTGGGGATCCTGGTCGGCATTCTCGTGGTGTCGGTGGCATTCTTCGTCCTGCCGACCCGCGTGCATGAGCGCTACCTCTTCCCGGCCCTCGCCCTGGCGGCGCCGCTCGTGATCCGGGGGTGGCGCTGGAAGCTGCTGTACGGGCTCCTCTCCCTCTCGTTCTTCGCGAACATCTACGGGGTCTACACCGCCGACTGGTCGTTCGTGAAGACGAGCGTCATGAACCCCGGTATCGGCGGCCAGGCCATGGTCCGCGACCCGATGCTCAACGCCACGCTGCTGTCGCCGTGGGGGATCGAGCTCATCTCGGCCATGATCGTGGTGGTGCTGGGCTGGCTCGTGGTGATGGCCGTGGGCGTCGCACGCCGCCGCAGCTCCCTGACGGGCGAGCGCGTGCGGGACGCCGGACCAGAGGATGAGCCGATGGAGGCCGTCGCGGGGGACGACGGAGACGTGGGCGAACCCGACGGCTGGCCCGGTCCCTGGGGCACCGAGGGCCAGGAACCCGCGCGTCCCGCGGCGCGGCGCGAATGGCTGCGGGTGGACCGCGGAAGCGAGTGGTTCCGTGAGCCGTGGCGCAGGCTGGACCGGGTGGACCTCCTGCTCGTGGTGGCCTTCGTGCTCGTCGCGTTCGGGTACCGCCTCTGGCGCCTGGACATACCCCGCTCGATGCACTTCGACGAGGTGTACCACGCGCGTTCCGCGACGGAGTTCCTCGCCGACTGGGAGCACGGCTGGACGCGCGACGTCTACGAGTGGACGCACCCGATGCTGGCCAAGTACCTGATCGCCGCGGGTATCGAGGTCGCGGACCCGAACAAGGTGGTGAGCAGCGCCGACATCCCGGCATCGTCGCCGGCGCTGGCGGTCGCCCCGCGGCGCTCCGCATCGGGCTACGCGCGGTCGATCGCCTTTGCCGCGGACGGATCGGAGGTGGTGGCCTATGACGCCCTGAGCAGCGACGAAGTCGCGCGGTGGGACACCGGGCACACGGTCGCTGCCCTGACCTACGACGAGGGCGGAGCCCGGCTCCTGGTGGGCGCAGCCGACGGCGGAGACGTCCGCATCTACGACCTCTCCACCTTCCTTGGGCTCACCGGCCCGCGGGCGCCTCCCGTCGAAGCCGGGACCATCAGCACCGGCCTGGCCAGCGTGGGGCAGATCCTGGCGCCGCAGGGCGCAGGCATTGTCGTCTCCCGCGGGTCCAATGGCATCGCGGTCGCCGACTCCGCGACGAACACCATCCTCGCCACGGATCCGCTGGTCACGCCGCAGGTCGCCTTCGCCGCCGGTTCGGGCGACACCACGCAGGACGCGCTGCTGGCCACGGTTCCGGACCAGGGGACCGTTGTCTCGCTCAACGCGCGGACCCTGGTCATGATCACGTCCCGGGTCCTCGAGGCGACGCCGCTGGGACCGATCGACGTCTCCGGTACCGGCACGGACCAGCATGCCTGGGTGGCCACCGGTGCCCTTCCCGCCACGAACGAGCACCCGGCCGTGGACGGCGGCATGACCATCCTCGACGCGCCGGGGATGTCGACCATCGCCACCGTGCCGCTTCCCGGCCAGGCGACCGGGTTCATCTGGCAGTCGGTCGCGAACATCGTGTACGCATCCGGCACCGACGCGAGCAGCGGGCAGCCTGTGATCTGGACCATCCAGCCGCTGGGTGACGACCGCTCGGGCTTCGCCACCTTCGACAGCACCACGCTTCCGGGGCCGGCGACCGCCATGGCCATGGATGTCTCGAATCACGCCCAGGGCGATGACGACGGACGCCTCCTGGTCGCGACGGCTCCCGCCGCCCAGGGCAGCGGCTCCCCGGCTGCCTCCCCCGCGCTGGTGGGCATCGACGCGGGCAGCAATGCATTCGCCTGGCGGCTGATGGGGATCATCTTCGGCTCGATCCTGGTGGGTCTCATCTACCTGCTGGCGGCCACCATGTTCCGCCGCCGCCGCATCGCCATCCTGGCCGCCGCCTTCGTCACGTTCGACGCCATGAGCTACGTGATGAGCCGGATCGCCATGAACGACATCTACGTGGCGGCCTTCATCATCGCCGCCTACCTGGTCTTCTGGCAGATCTGGTCCGGCCGATGGGCGCGCAGCGCCTGGTGGGCGCTGCCGCTGGTCGGCGTGCTCATCGGGCTGGCGGCCGCCACCAAGTGGGTCGGCTTCTATGCGCTCGCCGGCCTGTGGGTGATGGTCCTGGCTCGATCACATCTCGGACGCTTCGTCCTCCTCGCGGTGATGGCCTTCCTCGCCGTGGTCGCGGGCTTCGGTGCCCCGTGGCCGTTCCAGGTCCTGTGCTGGCTCGCCGTGGCGCTGGGCCTGCTGCTCGTCTACGTCAGGCCCGTGCGGCTCGAGGGGCGCGACCTGATGGCGCTACCGGCGACCGGGGTGGTCCTCGGCGGCGTCGGGCTGGCCTTCGCCATCGGCTTCACGCAGATCGCGGGGCGCACACCGACGAACTCGGTGGAGATGATCTTCGGGTTCCTGGCGCGCGGCACGCAGGCGGGATGGCCGGCCTGGATCCTGGTTGCCGTGGGGGCCGGCCTCCTCCTTTGGCGAGCGGTCGTCTCGCTGCGCGACCCGTCCAGCGACCGCCGCTGGATGCAGCCCGGGGAGCTGGCGGGATTCTCGTGGCCGTGGATCGGCGCCGCGCTGATCGTCATCCCGCTGATCGTCTACTTCGTCGTCTACATCCCGTACCTGCAGCTGGGCCACTCGGTCGCCATCCCCAACCAGGGGCCGGGATACGGCTGGTCGCTCGACGAGCTGCAGGCGCAGATGTTCGGCTACCACTTCGGCCTGCAGGCGGGCCATCCGGCCGCATCGCCGTGGTGGAGCTGGCCGCTCGACCTCAAGCCGGTCTGGTTCTACGGCTCACCCGGTGAGTGGGACAACCGGCTGGTTGCCGCCATCTACAACGGGGGCAACCCCATCCTCTTCTGGGCGGGCGTCCCGGCCATCCTGGGCGCGGCGCTGCTGGCCTGGCGGCGTCGCTCGTACGCCCTGGCGCTGCTGGTTGGCGCCTTCGTCTTCCAGTACCTGCCGTGGACCAGGATCGAGCGGGCGACCTTCCAGTACCACTACTTCACCGCGGTCCTCTTCGCGATGATCGCCATCGCGTACTTCGTCGACGAGGCGCTGCGCAGCCGCGCATATCGCGCCACGGCCATCGCCTTCCTGGTGGCGGCGGTCGTGGCGGGGATCGCCATCTGGCCGCTTGGCGCGGCCTGGCCCATGCCGGATTGGTACATCAACGCGGCGCGGGCCCTGCCGCCCTGGAACTACGCCTTCCAGTTCCCGAACCCGCCGCAGGGGCCGCGGGAGCAGCTCCTCACCGCGTCGACCTGGCGCCTGGCCCTGGGCACCGTCCTGGCCCTGGTGGCCGCCGCGTTCGCGCTCTGGGGCCGGGACCTGCTGGATGGCCGCCGGCCCCTGGGTGCGCTATTCGGGTCGCCGGCCCATGGCGCTCACCAGGAGGACGACTCCCAGCAGGACCAGGGCGATCGGCCACAACTCGATGCGATTCAACCACGGGACGTATTCGAGGACCAGGAACCAGGTGCCGATCAGGATCAGGAACGCGCCGATCACGATCCCCCCGCCACCTGACCGATGGCGGCGCCGCTCGCCGCGGCGCCCGGCCCAGTCATGGGCGATGGATGCGGGCGGCGGGGTTGGCGACGGTGACCCGGCCCCCGCCGTGTCGGCGGCCCCGGTCGTCCCTCCGCCTGCGGGCATCGGATCACCTCCCGCGGCGGGGGCGGCGGGCCAGGGCGGGTTGTACGAGAAGCCGGGCGGCGCCTCCGGCACCACGAACCACATGACCAGGTAGAGGAGCAGGAAGAGCCCGCCCGAGGCGAGGATCAGGATGGCCCAGGCGACGCGCACCAGCGCGGGGTCGAGGTCGAAGAAATCGGCGACGCCCCCGGCGACTCCGCCAAGGACGCGTTCGGTGGTGGATCGGTACAGTCGGCGGTTCACCTAGCAGCCTCCATCCGGGTTCAGCTCGAAGCTCGCCGCGTTTCCGTGCACGGAGAGCGTGATGCGTTGTGCGGCCGATGAGTCATAGCCGGGGCTCTCCCAGGTGTCGCCGTCGTGCGTCAGCCCGTTTCCGGAGAGGTCCGCGCTGAAGGCGGCGCCGCTGGCGGTGATCCGCATGGGCATGCCCGACGGCGCGCAGAGCTTGACGCTGCCCGCGTTCATCTGGATGGAGCCGACCAGGAGGGTCCCGGACGACGCGGTCAGGCTCGCCGATCCCGCGTTCATCGCGAGGTCGAAGCCCTCGATGCCGGCGTCGGCCAGGTCGAGGACCACGGAGGCCGCGTTGGGCCGGATGTCCAGCAACGAGAAGGTGCTCCCACCCAGGTCCATGGTCAGCGTGCCGGCATTGGCGCGAATGAAGGCGTCGTACGAGGTCGCGGTCGGCAGGCTCACGACCCACCGCTCGCGTCCATGGGCACCGAACCAGCCACCGGCGTCGGCCGAAGCTATGCGCAGCTGTGCCGGCTCTCCGGCCACGGTCGGAAGGTCGCTGCCGGTGCTCCCCACCGATGCCTTCCAGGTGTCCCCGTCGTTCATCGTCACCTCCACGCTCCCGCAGTTGAGCCGCCAGTCGAGCGATGCCGCGTCGGCGGCGAAGGTGCCGGTGTGGTCCTGCAGGCTCACCGGATCGGCGCCTGAGCCGCAGCCGACGGTGAATCCCGGTCCCACGGCGATGGCCGTGCCCACGATGGTGCCGATCACCAGCGCGGCCACGGCGGTGCCCAGCGGCGCCGCGGGCGTGCGGGCCACCATGAGGCTGATGCCGATGGCGACCAGGATCAGCGGCCAAAGCTGCCAGGCGCCGGCCATGGTGTCGCGATCGAGGACACCCTGCTGGATTGCGAGCGCGACGGCGCCCGCGGTGATGAATCCGAGGCCCCAGAACAGGAGCCCACGGTTGATGCGCATGACCCCTACCCTCCGCTGTGGACGCGTGTGCGCCCGGGTCATTCTCCCATGGGCATCCCGGAATGCCAGCGCTGCCGATCCCGGTTGCCAGAGCCGACCGGATGGTCTCGGCGCGCTTCAACGGCCCTTGACAGGTGCCCGACCCACCCACCGACCCACCCACCGACCTGCCCACCGCCGACCTGCCCACCACCTCCCACCGCCGACCTGCCCACCGCTGCTCGTTTGCACCCAATGACCGATACCGACCCCCACGCCGCCCGGACGTGGTCCGGGCGGCCGTCCGTTCACTGAATCCGTGCGCCGCCCGCAACACCTGGCCATCAAGAGGCCACCGGGCGGGGTTGAGCGCTGGTAACGGTCATGCCGTGCAAACGCGGAGGACCGTCACTCGGTTCCCTGCCCCATGTCACGGATTCGGTTGACATGGGACCGGACCGGGTCGTAGACTCCGCGGCCGGAGTCGCCGCGTTTCACGGGGTCTCCGCCGCCGACCAACCACCACACAAGACAGGGAGCGAGCGCAGGAATGGTTCTCCTCAGCAGCGCGATCTGCGCGCGTCGACGTTCGCCGGCTACCGGCGAGTTCGACGGGAGATCTGCGCCCACCTCGAGCTGACGACCGGGCGGCACCGCCGCCGGAACAAGCCACGAGCCGTGGGCCGGATCGGGTCCACGGTTTTTTGATGCCTGCAACGGCAGGCGTGCCAGGAGCCGTGGACCCGCGCAGGGACCACGGCTCTTTCCGTGGCTCGCGGATCGCAGCCAGGCAACGACCATCGAACGAAGAGAAGACAGGCGAAGGGACACCGGCCATGACCACGGTGACCAAACAATTGAAGAGCGAGCCGGTCTCGCGGGCCACGCCTCGGCGGCGCCCGATCGACGGTAACGGCGTCCCGGCGCTCCTCGTGGAGCACCTGACCAAGACCTTCGTCGTGGGCCGCAAGCGCAAGCCGGTCGTCGCGGTGAGCGACGTCAGCCTGCGCATCCCGCGGGGCGAGATCTACGGGATCCTGGGCGCCAACGGGAGCGGGAAGAGCACGCTGATCCGCCTGGTGAGCACGCTGCTCACCCTGGATGCCGGTCGAGTCGAGGTCTTCGGCCACGACATCGAGCGGGACGAGATGGCGGTCAAGCGCGTGATCAACCGGGTCAGCGTCGATGCCGCCTTCTTCAAGAAGCTCAGCCCTGACGAGAACCTCCACTACGCGGCGCGGCTGTACGGCCTGGACACCCGGGTCGCCCACGCGGAGTCGCGGCGGATCCTCGCCCGGCTGGGCATCGGCGAGAAGCGGCTCGGCAGTCCGCTGGAGCAGATGAGCCGGGGCATGCAGCAGAAGGTCGCCATCGCGCGGGCGCTGCTGACCAGCCCCACGCTCCTGCTGCTGGACGAGCCGACCACCGGTCTCGATCCCCGCTCGAAGCTGGACGTCCAGGCCTTCATCGAGGAGCTGCGGGACACGCACGACGCGACGATCGTGCTGACCACCCACGACCTCGACGAGGCCGAGCGGCTCTGCGACCGGATCGCGCTGATCAACGACGGCCGGATCGTCGTGGAGGACACGCCGGAGGCACTCAAGGCCATGGTGGCCCGCGACTACGGCCGGGCACCCACCCTGGACAGCGTCTTCATGACGTTCACCGGGCGGAGCCTCGACGACGACATCGGCGAAGACGACACCAAGAACGAAGACGAATGAAGTACGGAAGAAAGGAGGTGAGCACCGTGATGATCCACCCGACCCCGCGCGACCTGATGCGCGCGCATGAGGACCACGTGACGCGTCTGCGCCGCGAGATCCACCGTTCGCGCGCGACCAGGACGCAGGAGCGCCGCATGCGGCGCTGGGTCGGTCGCCAGCTGGTGCGCGTCGGCACGCGCATCGCGGCGGACCCGACGCTTCGGCCGGTCCGTCCCGTCTAGGGCGGACCGGCATCCAACCACCGACAGGAGACAGGAGCCATGAGCCTGATGGCTCGCGAGATGCGGGCGAGCTTCGCCTTCGTCGAGCGGAACTTCAACCTGACCAAGCGCTACTGGGGCTGGGAGGTCGCCTTCCTGGTCTATGCCGTCGCGGGCGCGCTCGCCGTGTCCCTCATCGGCAAGGACCAGGGCAACGACACCCTGCTCCTGATGCTGGTCATCGGCGCCGTCTTCTGGAACTACCTGTCGGTCGTCTTCAGCTTCATTGCCGAGACGGTCAGCTGGGAACGCTGGGAGGGGACCCTGGAGTACACCTTCATGGCCCCCGTGCGGCGCTATTCACAGATGCTCGGCTCGACGCTGTACGCGATCGCGTACGGGCTCGTCCACACCGTGGTCGTGCTCACCGTGCTCGCCCTCTTCTTCGAGCTGGACCTGTCCCACGCCAACTTCCTGACCGGCGCGGCCTTCATGATCCTTGGTTCCTTCTCCTTCATCGGGATCGGGATCATGACCGCCATCCTGCCGCTCATGTACGTGGAGCGTGGGGCGCAGATGACCTTTGTCCTGCAGTCGGTGCTGCTGCTCATCAGCGGCGTCTACTACCCGGTCACCGTGCTGCCCGGGTGGATGCAGGTCCTCAGCCACTTCAGCCCAGCCACGTACGTCCTCGATGGCGTGCGCAAGGGCCTGATCGACGGGGCCGGGATCGGCTCCGTGCTCGGCGACGTTTGGCCGCTGCTGCTGATGGGCGTGGTCTTCATCCCCCTGGGGATCTGGGCCTTCGGCCGGGCGGAGCGCTACGCGAAGCGGACCGGAAAGCTGAAGCGCGTTGGATAGACCGATGACGACGGGAATGCGGCGGGACCATCCGTCCCGCCGCGGATCACACGGAGAACCATCATGAGGACCGAACCGATGGCGGAGCTCGACCTCGACTTTCGCTCCTGGCACGGCACCCCCGACGCGGAGGCGATGGCCGTCCTGGCCAACGCGGCAAACCGCGCCGACGGCGTCGACCAGCTGGAGGTGAGCGCCGAGCTGGAAAACTACTTCCGACGTGACGACGAGCACTTCAACGCGGAGCTCGACCTCGTGCTCGTCGAGCATGCCGGCTCGCTGGTCGCCTACGGCTGGACCAACTGGGTCGACACGACCGACGGGTACCGCGAGCACCGGGTTGGCTGCTTCGTGCACCCCGACTGGCTGCGACGCGGGGTTGGCACCCGCCTGCTCCACCGTCTCGAGGCGCGGGCGGGTGAGATTGCGCGCGGGCAGGATACCGAGCTGCCGCGCCTGCTCGGCACCTGGGCCGACGAGCATCGCGGCGCGAAGCGCGCGCTCATCGAGCGCGAGGGCTACGCCGTGGCCCGCTCGTTCTACGACATGCGCCGCGACCTTGGGCAGCCCATCGTGGAGGCGCCGCTCCCGGAGGGGATCGAGCTCCGGCCGATGGCGCGCGACCGCGCCGCACTGCGGCAGCTCTTCGACGCGGACGTCGAGGCCTTTCGAGATCACTGGGGCGGCTTCGCGGCGACCGACGCCGCCTTCGAGGCCTGGAGGGCCGAGGAGGATTTCGACCCTGCCCTGCATGTCGTGGCCTGGGACGGCCACCAGATCGCGGGAGCCTCGATCAACGCGATCTACCGCAAGGAGAACGCGGCCTACGACCGGCGTCACGGCTGGCTGGAAAGCGTCTTCGTGCGCCGACCGTGGCGACGACGCGGCCTGGGCGCTGCCATCGTCGCGCGAGCGCTCACGGTCCTGCGGGATGCCGGCATGGCGCATGCCATGCTGGGTGTGGACGCGGACAACCCGACCGGTGCGCTGGGCGTCTACGAGCGCGCCGGCTTCGCGGTCGTGAAGCGTTCCTGGGCGTATCGCAAGCCGATGGAGGCGGCCAAATGACGCACGCTGCATCGGTGACGCCGGCGGGGATGCCCGCCGGCGTGCCGGACATCCCCGACGCTCCGCCCATCGCCGGGCTGCGGTTCCGCGGGCTCCGGCGTCCGGACGACATTGGTCCGGTGGTGGGGCTCGCGAACCACGCGGCCGCCGCGGACGGCGTGGAGGAGCACGAGACGCCCGAGGAATGGGCCAACTGGCTGGCGCACGACTCGCGGCGCGACCCGGATCGTGACCTGCTGCTCGCCGAGGTGGACGGGACCCTGGTGGGGTTCACCATCGGCGGCTGGGAGCTGGACAACGACGGCGGGCACAACTACGGCGTGTGGGGCACCGTGCACCCCGATTGGCGTCGCCGGGGGATCGGCAGCGCGCTGCTGCGCTGGGCGGAGGTGCGCCAGCGGCAGGTGGCCGCCCAGCACGCCGCCGGGATCACGAAGCGGCTCGAGAGCTGGTCGTACACCCAGGAGGAATCGCGGAACGCGCTGCTGGAGGTGAACGGGTACGCCCCGGTCCGCTACTGGTTCCAGATGGATCGCCCGTCCCTGGACGACCTGCCGGACCCCGCGTACCCGGAGGGCGTGGAGGTGCGCCCGGTCCGCGACGAGGACCTGCGCCAGATCTTCGAGGTCGAGGTGGAGGCCTTCAGCGACCACTTCGGCGGGATCGACGACACCCCGGAGGCCTTCGCGCGGATGGTCAACGATCCGCGGCGCGACCCGTTGCTGTGGGTCGTGGCCTGGCACGGCGACGAGATCGTGGGGCAGTCGCTCAACCGCATCAACCGCGCCGAGAACGAGGTGCTGGGCCTGCGCCGCGGCTGGGTGAACTCCGTTGGCGTGCGGCGTGCCTGGCGGCAGATGGGAATCGGGCGCGCGCTGGTCGCGGAGAGCCTCCGGGTCCTCCGTGACGCGGGCGCAGACTCCGCGCGGCTGGGCGTCGACGCGGAGAACCCGCACGGGGCGCTGGGTCTCTACGAGACGCTGGGCTTCAGCGTGGTCCAGCAGGGGCGCATCTACCGCAAGCCGCTGTTGCTGTCGGCGAGGTAGCCGCCTCGCCAGCGGTCGGTCGCCCGCGACGCTCTGCGGCCCGCCGACGCCCCGGGCTGGTCGCGGGCCTAACCGGCCCACCCACGGGTCCGAATGACTCTGGCCGGAGGTGGCGAGACGCGCCATCATCCGGCAGAAGCAGGGAGGCCAGGCGGTGGAGTCCACACATCGCGCGCAGGCGGGCCGCCGCGCCGCGATCGCGGCCGTTGCGGCCGTCCTGCTCGCTGCCTGTTCAGCGCCCCCGAGCAGCGTGCGTCCATCGGCCGGCTCGCCGGCGCCATTTGGGTCCGCCGACCAGACCATCGTGCGCCCCCTCATCGTGGACCTCGACCTCGATCCCGGCGACCTGCTGGCGCTCGCGTATGTCCTCCACGTGCCCGGCTACGAGCTGCGGGCCGTGACGGTCGCCGGGGCGGGAGTGGTGCATTGCCCGCCGGGCGATGGGCTCGTGACGGCGCTCCTGCAGGAGCTGGGCGTGACGGCGCCGGTCGCCTGTGGCAGTGATGCGCCGATCGGTGAGGGGCACGCGCTCCCGGAGGACCGGCGCACAGCGGCCGATCAGCTGTGGGGCCTGCGCCTTTCGGCCGTTGAGAATCCGGAGCAGCGAAGCGCATCCGAGCTCATTGCCGACACCCTGGCGGCCAGCGAGGTGCCGGTGGACATTCTGCAGCTGGGACCGGCGACGAACCTGGCCTCGGTGCTCGATGCGCGACCGGACCTGCGAAACGCCGTGCACCGCGTGGTGATGTACGCGGGCGCGTTCGACGTGACCGGAGACGTCACGCGCGAAGGCCGCGGTTCGCCGGAATGGACGGTGTGGGCGGATCCGCAGGCGGCTGCGACGGTGGTCGGTTCGGGCCTACCGGTAACGCTGGTGCCGCTGGATGCTGCCATGGGGGAGCCCATCCCGGGAACCTTCGTCGCCGAGCTCGCCGCCAACCACGCCGGCGCCGGTGCCGACCTGCTCTTCGAATGGCTGACCACCGCGCCCAATCTCCTGTCCGGGGGCCACTTCACCGGAGCGATCGCCGCGACGGTGCTCGAGGATCCGGAGGTGGTGGAGCTCAATGAACTGCCGGTCCGCGTCGGTACCGGCACGTGGGGCGAGCTCGGCCGCACGATCCGCGATGCCGCCGGCACGCCGGTCCAGGTGGCGCTGGTGACGGACTCGGCCGTGTTCAACGCGGTCTTCATGGCCGGCCTGCGTCGTGGCACCCGCGCTCACCCGTTCACGATCGTCGGGCCGATCACGCTCGCGTACGACGGCGCGCGCTGCGTGGTCTCCGGCTCACCGCCGGTCGCGGCGGGTGGGTACACGGTCTCGCTCGAGAACCGGACCGAACATCAGCTGGTCGCCGAGGCCGTAATGATCCGCGCCGGCCACACGTGGCAGGAGCTGATCGACTTCGTCGCAACCATCGACCAGCGGCCGGAAGACCCCGGCGCGTTCGACGGGTCCGCGGTCATCATGCCTGGAGAGCCGACGACAATCGTCCTGCCCAGCGGCACCTCGGGGTTCGCCTGCGTTGAGATTGCCGACAACGATGCGTTGGTCAAGGTGCTGCTCTCCGACCCCTTCACCATTGAGAAGTAGACCGCGGGAAAGCCGACTACCGGTCGGACGACGGCGGTCGCGCTGACGTCCCGTTCACGATCGGGGAGCAGCACCGCCTCCAGGCGCGAGGACCCGCTCGCGGACCTCGTGGTAGTAGTCGACGACCTGCTCGGTTACCCGCAGCCACGAGTACTCGGGCGCCCGCTCGCGCCCGGCCTCGCCCAGATCGTGGCGGAGATCGGCGTCGCGCGACAGGGCGTACAGCGCAGCGGCCAGCTGCTTGGGGTTGCGCGGCTCCACGAGGAGACCCTGCACGTTGCGCTGGACCACCTGCTTGTACCCGTGGATATCCGAGGCGACGATGGGCACGCCGGCCGCCATGGCCTCGAGCAGCACGATCCCGAAGCTCTCCTGGCCGGTCGCCGGTGCGCAGAAGATATCCGCGGAGGCGAGGTACTGCGCCTTCTCCTCGTCGCTGACGCGGCCCAGGAACTCGACGTCGCGGATCTGCCGCAGCCCAACGTAGCGGCGGTACTCCCGCAGCTTGGGTCCGGCACCGATGATCAGCAGCCGGGCGTCGACGCGCCGCTTTCGCAGGCGGTGGTAGGCCTTGAGCAGGTGGATGAGTCCCTTGCGCTCCTCCAGCCGGCCGATGAAGAGCAGATTCAGGGTGCCGTCGCGCAGCTCCTCGCGCGGTTCGGCATCGGCGTAGAGCGCCAGGTCCACCCCATTGGGGATGATGCGGTAGTCGCCGGGGAAGTAGCGGTTGATGAAGTGCCGGGCCGCGCCGGAGACCGCGATCCGTCCGTGGAGCTTCAGCGCGAGGTGTGCTCCCCAGCGCTGGCCGACCCAGTAGCTGGGGGAGAACCCACCGAAGGCGTGGAAGGTCGCGATGTTGACCGTCTTCGACTGGTCGAGCACGGTGGGCGACAGGAACGGCACGAACGGCTCGTGGAAATGCAGGACGTCGAACCGATGCTCCGCGAGAATCCGGCGAGCCTGCTCCTTGAAGCGCCAGCTCAGGGTGACGCGCCCGATGCTCCCGTTGGCGGGAAAGGCGAACCCGGTGCCGAGGCGGATCACGTGCCCCTCGCTGGCGCGCTCCTTGCCGTACATGCTGGTGATGATCCACGCGTCGTGGCCCAGCCGGCGCAGCTGCTCGTACTGGTTGCGGACGTGGTCGTTCACCCCGCCGGGGTGCGGGTAGCCGTACGGGCTCACCAGGCCGATCTTCAGCGGCGGCCGGCCCCCGGTCGCCTGCCCGCCGGCGCGGCTCGTTTCTGCGGTGTTCATCGCCATTCTCCGGTGGGACGCAGAGTATGCCGGAGGTGCCGCGCCTTGGCGACCAGCTGGCGCCGGTAGACGTCGACGTTGTGCCACACGCTCCAGTGGTCCCCGGCCGGCTCGGTCTGACCTGCGTCCAGCGCCGCACGGAACTCGACCTCGGTGGTCCCCGCGAACCAGGTCCAGGCCGAGCCGATGCCTTCCAGGACGTGGGCGTCGGAGCTGCCGGTCGCAGGCAGGTGCAGGGTGGTGGCGTTGAGCCGGCGGCGCGCCACGTCGCGCGAGCGACCGGCAGCCGACGGGTTGAAGAGCTCGATCCCGTCGAGGTGCCGGGCCGGGTCCGGTTCCGCCGCCAGCGCGCGCAGGCTGCGCGCACCGATGCTCGGGGTGAGCGGCGCGAGCGGGTGCGCGGCGATGGCGATGCCGCCCGCCGCATGGACTCGCTCGACCGTCTCGGGCAGCGGCCGGAGGGACGGGATGCGCTCGTCGATGAAGAGGGCCAGGAGGTGGCCGCGACGAGTCGTGATCTCCTCGCCCACAGCCAGCGCGAAGTGGTAGTCGCCGGCGGCGTGCACCTCCCGAGCCCGGAGCGCGCCGTCAATCCGCTCATGATCGGCGATGGCAACCAGGTCGAGGTCGGTCTGCGTCTCAACCCAATCGAGCAGATCCTGCACGGAGGCGGTCCCGTCCGAGTAGAGCGAGTGGATATGGAGGTCCGCCTTGCCGCGCGGACCGCCGTTCCGGGGCGGATTGCTCACGCGGGCCCCCGCTTCGCCGCTCGCCGTTCGCGCTGATCCGTCCACATCGGCTGGAAGGCCCCCCACCACTGCGCCGGCGCCTCGCCGATAGCCTCCTCGAAGCGGCGCGCGACCGCCTCCGTGAGGGCCAGCGTGTCGGCCCGCCGATCGCCGGTGCGCTCCACGTCGACGGTCCAGGCCCGCGCGCGAAACCGGTCCGGGCCCGTGCGCAGGCATGAGGCCACGATGAGCGGCCGATTCGTGAGCAACGCCAGCGCGGCGGGTCCGGTGGGAAGGGTCGTCGGATGCCCGAAGAGCCTGGCGGGGACCCCGTCCCCAACCAGGTCCCGGTCCGCCACGAGCGCCACCACCTCGCCCCGGCGCAGGGCCTCGATCATGGGCCGGCGTGCCCGGGAGACCGGGATGACCTGCACGTGCCCCACCCCGCGGCGGGCGTGGATGAACTCGTACAGCTCGGGGGGCTTGATCTCCTCGACCGGGGCGGTGGCCGCGATCCGGTGCACCCCGACGAAGATGCCGTAGGGCTCGAAGTTGCCCAGGTGCGGGACGGCGATGACCACCCCGGCGCGCAGGACCGGCTCCCAGCGGTCCCACTCCAGTACGTCGAGCTGTTCCTCCACCTCCTCCGGCCGGTAGTGGCGGGCGCGAACCAGCTCCAGGTAGTAGCGGGCATGCTCCACGAACGCCTCGCGCACGAGCCGGCGCAGGGCAGCTCCCTCGGTGGGGCGTCCCGTCGCCGCGGAAACACGCTGCAGGGTCTCCGTGACCAGCGCCCGTCGCTCCGCGGCGAAACGGTGCCAGGTGCGCCCGGCGAGGGCGGCGAGCCCGTAGGCTACCGGCCCTGGCAGGCCGCCGACCAGCAGATCGGCCAGGGCCAGGCCCCAGCGTACCGCGCGCCGTCGGACCATCAGGCGGTCACCCGCCCCCAGTCCTCACCACGCCGGGCGGCGGCCAGGGCGGTCGTCGCCCAGTCGCGGTCGGCATCGGTCTCCGGCCAGACCGGGCGGAACATGTACCACTGGGATGGATCCTCGCGGATCACGCCGCCCAGGGCATCGGCAAGGGCCTGGGTCGCGCGATAGATTTCGGCCGGCTCCTCGGAGGCGCAGACGATGAGCGGCAGGCCGCGCGCCCGGTAGCGATCGTCGGAGGTCCGCTGGCAGTAGACCGGGAGCATGGGCGCCCCGGTGCGCGCGGAGAGCGACGCGGGGCCGAGCGGGAAGGTGGTCGTCTCGCCCAGGAACTCGACCGGCACGTCACCACGACGGAAGCCGCCATCGCAGAAGAGGACCAGGTTCTGCCTGGCACGCAGTGCCTTGAAGATTCCGCGCAGGTTGCGCCAGCCGATGAGGTACAGCCCGTGGCGGGCACGGACCTGCTTGAGGTGCTCGTAGAGGCGGCCGTAGGTGGTGTCGTCGGCCACGACGTACAGCGACTCGCCGTGGTGGTGCAGCCCGGGAGCGATGAGGTCCATGCCCCCCACGTGGACCGTGCAGATGAGCACGCCGGTGCCGTCGGCGCGCGCCTCGTCGAGGATCTCCACGTTGTCGATCTGGACCAGGCGCTCGGCCGCCTCGGGGGTCAGGCTCGCCATCCGCATCATGTCCACGAGGTACTTGCCGTAGGCGCGGAACGCGCGTCGTGCGGCGCGGCCCACCGCCGGAGCGTCCGGCGAGAGTGCCATGGCCCTCGCCAGGTTTCGGCGGACGACGTCGCGCTTCGCAGCGGAGAGGTCGAAGGCCAGGTTGCCGGCGGCCACGGCCGACGGCAGGACCAGCGACCGGGGAAGCGCGTTGATCACGCGTTCCCCGGCCCGGTAGGCCCAATGGGTCAGCCGCTCACGGGTCCGCTC
>CAWBBG010000023.1:0-13669 GCA_963787025.1 uncultured Chloroflexia bacterium | reverse complement strand
GCGGCCGCTGCGACCGCATCAAGACCCATATCGATCTGTCGTGCCCCGCGGGCACGCCCGCGCGCTCACCCCAGGGTCGAGGTGAGCCGCCAGACGTGCCAGATGCGCTGGGCCGTGGTTGCCACGGTCAGGATGCCGATGATCCACAGGACCGCGATGAGCGCGACGCCGATCCCGAACCCGGCGAGGATCAGCCCCGCGACGATGAGCACGATCCGCTCCGGGCGCGGAGCGAGCCCGATGGCGGCGGTCAGGCCAATGCCCTCCGCGCGCGCCCGAGCGTAGCTGACCATGAAGGACCCGGTGAGCGCCAGGAACGCGGCGATCACCGGCCACGTGGGCGTTGGCTGCCCAAGGAAGTAGGCTGCCACGCCCAGGTAGAGGATCGCCTCTGCCGCGCGATCGAGGGTCGAGTCTAGGAAGCCGCCGAACGGTGTTCCCCCGCCCGTCGCGCGTGCGAGCGCGCCGTCCACCGCGTCGAGGAGCGACCCGGCGGTGACGATCAGCGCCCCCGCGACCAGGGCGCCGCTCCCGATCATGACCGCAGCGACCACCACCATGAAGAAGCCGATCACGGTGACCGTGTTCGGCGTGATATGCAGCGCGAGCGCCATGCGGACCACGGGGGCGAGAACGGCGCGTGCCGTCTCCTTCACCCAGGCCGGCACGAGTGATCCGCCGCGCGCAAGGTCCTGCGTATGCTGCCGACTAGTCGACATCGGCCACCTTGCCTGCTGTCGGCCGCTCCGCGACCCCAATACCCGAGGTACCGCCGACCAGGCGACCCTCCGCCTCGCGCAGCTCCTCGAAGGCGGCCAGCCGGAGGCGACAGACGACCGTGCGTCCCTGCCGCTCGGTGTCGATGATCCCGGCCACCCGCAGGATGCGCAGGTGCCAGCTGATGAGCGGCTGGGAGAGCCCCACCCGCGAGGAGAGCTCGGTGACCGGTGACGGCCCCAGCTCCGCGAGCAGAGCGATCATCCGCAGGCGGGTCTCGTCGCCCAGCGCCCGGTACAGGGTGCGCAGGCGACGGAGATCGCGGTGTGCGGGGAGCTCTGGATTGACGGTCATACGCTAGCGACTCTTTATGAAATCAGAATTTATATAAGCCGCTGCTTATGTTACGAGCCGTGATCGCCAGCGTCAACAGGCAACCCGCGCGGCCCTATCGCGGGGAGAGTGCGTGCTAGAGTCGCGGGCGTGACGAGCTCAACCCCGGACGCCCTCTGGTCGTCTCGTGCGGTCCGGCTCATGCGCCCCGCCGCGGTCGTCTGCGAGGATCTGCGCCGTCGCGGCGGTCGTGGACCGGCGCTCGATGGACTGGACCTCAGCGTGCCGGTCGGGGGGCGGCTGCTGCTCGTCGGTGAGCCGGACGCGGCTGCCTCGCTCCTGCTCCGGGTGCTCGCGGGGCTCGCGCACCGGGAAGCCGGTCGAATCCACATTGCGGGCACCACGCGGCCGGATGCCGGGGCCGAGGGGTGGGGACGCCGGATCGCGTTCGTGGGTCCCGAGACGGGCCTGTATCCGTGGATGTCGGCTGCGGAGGCGCTCGACCTGGCCGCGCGGCTGGCGCTGCTGGACCCGGCGACCGCCCGTCGCCGCATCGATGCGGCGGTCCAGCGCTGGCGCCTTGGAGCCGACCTTCAGCGGCCGATGCGGCACATCGGCCTCGGGCACCTGCAGCGAACCGCCATGGCGGCGGCGATGCTCGGCGATCCGGAGGTCGTCCTCCTCGACGAGCCGCTCCGCGCCGTGGATCCGGATGAGCGCGTCCATCTCCTGCGGCTGCCCGGCAACCGGAGGACCGTCCTTCTTGCCAGCCGCTATCCGGCCAGCGAGGAGGGCTGCGTGAGACAGGTTGCCCTGGTGCGCGCAGGGCGGATCGCGGTCCACGCCCCGGTCGAGGCGCTCAACGAGCGCGGACTTCCCCTCTCCCACCGCGGCATCGCCGCCCTCGCCGACGCAGTGGCCGCTGGCCAGGACGCGGCCCGGGCAAGCGCCTGATGCGCGCCGCGACGTTGACCTGGATGGCGCTGCGTGAGCTGTGGATCAGCTTTCGATTCCTGGCTCTCCTGGCGCTCGGCTTGGCCGGCGGGCTGCTGGTTGCGGTCGGTGCCGGCCCGGGCGCCGACGGACCGGCGCTCCTCGCCTGGAGCATGGGCGGGGCCGGGGTCGTGGCCGCCGGCGTGGCCGCCTCCGGCCTTGCCGTCGAACGACGTTCCGGGCGGCTGGCGTGGTTGGCGGTTCGTTCCGTATCCCGCTCCGCGACCCTGTTCGCCTGGTTCGGATCCATGGCGCTGCCGCTGGTCGTCGGCCTTGCCGGGTCCGTCCTCGTCGGGTGGCTGGTGTTCGGCGCGGGGGTGCCCGCGCCCGTGGATCTGCCGGCGTTCACCGCCATCACCGTCGCCGCCGGCCTGACCGGCCTCGAGGCGCTCGCCGCCGGCCTCGTCGCCGGCAGCCTGCTCGACCCCGTCCCGGCCGCGGTGGTCGCCTGTCTCGCCACCGCCGCGCTCCTGCTGATGGGGCTCACAGTGGCCGTGGAGCCGCCGGTCATCCCGGCGGCTGGGCTGGGCCTGCTCGGTGCCGTGGCGGCCCTGGACCGTCCGCTCTCCGACGGTCTCCAGGCCATGGGCATCGCCCTCGCGGCAACCGGACTGCTGCTGGCCATCGCGGCCGCGGCACTGTCCCGGGTGGACCTGTGACGGCGAACGAGCGGCCGACCGTCGACCTGCACCCGATCGCGGCCTGGGCGGTGCTCTGCACCGCGTCCCTGGGGGTCCTGATCGCGGGCGCGGAGCTGATGGTGGTCGCCATCGCCCTGCCGTCCATCGTCGCGGACTTCGGTGGTTGGAGCGACCTCGCGCGCGCATCCTGGATCGTGAACGCGTACCTGGTGGCCTTCGTGGTGGCCATGCCCCTGGCCGGGCGCGCCGCGGACCTGTGGGGAGCCCGCCGCCTCTACCTTGTTGCGCTGCTCCTCTTCGCGGCCGGCAGCCTGGGTTCCGGGCTGGCACCCGTCGTGGGACCGGACGCGGGCATGGGATGGCTCATCGGCTGGCGGATGGTCCAGGGCCTGGGTGGGGGCGCCATGGTTCCGCTGTCGATGGCCATTGCGGCGCACATCTTCGCGGGACGCACCCGGGCCGTTGCCCTGGGCGTCGAGGGCGCGGCCACCTTCGTCGGCATGGCCGTAGGTCCCGCGTACGGGGCCTGGGTCCTCCTCAACGTCAGCCTGCCCATCCCGGGGATGACGATCCACGCCTGGCAGTGGATCTTCCTGCTCAACGTGCCCATCGCCATCCTGGCGCTGCTTGCCATCTACGTCGTCGCGGGCGGGATCGAGACGCCGCGCCATTCCGGGGGGCTGGACCTCGCCGGAGCGCTGCTCGCCACGGTGGCCCTGGTGGCGGGGATCGGCGCCCTCAGCGAAGCGGGCTCGCGGGGCTGGGTGGACCCTCTCGTCCTTGGCGGCCTGGGCGTGGCGGGCGCGAGCCTGGCGCTCTTCGTGCTGCTCGAGCGGCGGTCCCGCGCCCCGCTGGTCGACCCGCGGCTGTTTGCGAGCCGGACCTTTTCGGCGGCGAACGCGGTGAGCCTGCTCACCGGCTACACGCTGGCGACGGCGATCATCGGTGGGCCGGTCTTCGTCAACCGGGTCCTGTACGGGAGTGCGGAGGAATCGGCCGTCGCGCTCAGCGCGCTCACCGTGGCGATCGCGGTGGGCGCCGTCGTCGGCGGCATCGCCACGGGCCTGGCCGGGGAGCGGCCGGTGACGGTGCTGGGAGTCGCGCTCACCGCCGTCGCCCTGTGGTGGACGCTCGGCTGGGGGACCGACACCGACCTGGGGCGCCTGGTCCGCGACCTGGCCCTCTTCGGCGCGGGCTTCGGTCTCACCGTGTCGCCCCGCGCGACGGCCGCGGTGGCCGCGGCCGGTTCAACCGCTTACGGCGTGGCGAGCGCCCTGTTGCAGATCACCCGAACCGTGGGCATGAGCATCGGCCTGGCGCTGCTGACCAGCATCGGCCAGAGTCGCATCGACGCGCTCACCGCCCTGATCGACGACCCGGCGCGACGCGACGCCCTGGTGCGCAGTCTGGGCCACCCGGAGTTCGTCGGCGTGGATCCGAACACCTCGTTCCGCCTCGTCGATCTCCTGGAGCAGTGGTCGCGGGGCCAGGCGGCCGACGTGCTGCGCCTGGTGCTGGTGCTGGCCCTGGGGGTGGCGCTGGTGACCCTGCTGCCCGCCGTGCTGGTTGGTGGGCGCCGGCCGGCTCTGGCGGTGGAGGACGTGCGAGAGACCGCGCGGACGTTCAGGAGACCGGATCCGCCACCACGATGAATTCGCCCCAGTTGCGGTTGAAGCCCTGGCTGGTCTGCAGGGTGAGCCGCTCGTGGTCGGCCTGGCCGGTCCAGAAAGCACCCTGCGCGCATCCCGACCCGGCGTACTTGAGGGCCAGGGGCTCCAGGTTCGCCGGCATCTTCGGCGCCCGCTGGTCCGGGCAGCTGACGTTGGCGTGGACCTCCGTGACCCGGTAGACGAGGACCTGGCCATCGGACATCAGGACCTTGACCTCCGCGCCCAGCTGCACGTTCCACAAGGGCAGGAACATCCCCTGCCGAGCGTGGGCGAAGATGTATGCGTTGCCGCCGCGTCCCGGTTGCCTGGCGTCCGGCGGGTTGGCGCAGAGGACCCAGGCGCCGTACTCGGGCGGGAAGTCGCACTGGGCCTTGGTGGTCGCCTCGTACACCTTGATGTTGAGGCCGATGGACGCGATCTGGAGCTGCACCGCGACCCAGCTCGGATCCGGGGTCGGCGAGGCCGATGGCGTGGGCTCTGCGCTCGCTTCGGATGGGACCGCCGTCAGCTGCGGCGACGGCGAGCGGGTCGGCTCGGAGGTCGGCTCGGAGGTCGGCTCGGCGATCGGCGGGAGGCTCGGGCTCGCCGACCCGGTCTGACCCAGGTCCAGCTGCCCCGCGATAATCAGGAGCGCCCCCGCGACGGCGAGCAGGAGCGGAACGACAAAGCCGGGGGTCAGGAAACGACGCACGGACGGGAGTCTAGCAACCGATGAACGGAAGCGACTCGGAGGGAGTCCTCCGCCTGGCGCAGGATGCGCTGGCGGGCGGCCCGGCGGGCATCCTCACCGACCTGGACGGGACGCTGGCCCGGATCGCGCGATCCCCCGATGCGGTCCGTCCTGTCGGCGGCGTCCCCGCATCGCTGGCGGCCCTCGCCGACCGTCTCGCGGTCGTGGGCATCGTCACCGGGCGCGCCGCCGCGGATGCGCGCGCGATCCTGGGCTCCGACGGCTCGCGGCTGCTGGTGATCGGCAACCACGGCCTCGAGTGGCTCGCTCCCGGCGCCGAAGCGGCCGAGTCGACGCCCGCCCTGGACGAGGCCCAACGCGCCGTCCGCTTCGCGCTCGCGGCGTTGGGCGCCGACCTTGGGGAGGGTGTCCAGGTCGAGAACAAGGGGATCTCCGCCACGGTCCACTATCGCGGGGCGCCCGACCCCGAGGCCGCCGGCCGGGCCGTCCTGGCCGTCCTGGAGCCGATCACCGGTGGCGCACTTGAGCTGCGTCGCGGCCGGATGGCCGTGGAGCTGCGACCGGTGGGCCTGGGCGACAAGGGGACGGCGGTCGCCACGGTTGTGGAGCGATACGCGCTGCGCGGCATCCTGGTGGCCGGCGACGACGTGACAGACCTGGACATGTTCCGCGCAGCCCGCGAGCAGCGGGACCGGGGGGCGCTGCGCGCGGTGGTGATCGGCGTGCGTGGTGGACGGGAGGTGCCGGCAGCGGTCGCAGAGGCGGCCGACGTGGTGCTCCCCTCGCCGGAGGCCATGGCCGCGCTGCTCGCCGCGCTGGCGGGGACCCTCAGGGGCGGCTGACTCGCCGGGGGCGCCCGCCGTCGCCGGCCCGGCCGGCAATCCGTCCCAGGTCCTCGAACTGGCGTCGCAGCCACCAGCGCACGTCCTCGCGCTCCACGCCGGTTCGCAGACGCTCGAGCCGCTCCCGCCGCTCGCCGCGTGACATGGCGAGGCCGCGCGCGAGCGCGTCGGCGGTCCCCACCAGGTCGGCCGGGGCCACGGACAGGACGCCATCGGCCATCTGATCGTAGGCGCCGGCGGTCTCGGACAGGACCAGCACTGCATCCCGCTCGCTGACGACCACCGCCTCCTTGGCCACCAGGTTCATGCCGTCGATGAGGGGGTTGACCAATACCAGGTCCGCGATGGAGAGGCCCGCCAGCGCCTGGGCGTAGTTGTTCTCGTAGAAGATGCGCACCACCGTGTGGCCCGCCCGGGAGAAGCGCGCATTGAGCCGGTCTGCGGCGTCGCGCACCTGCCTTCCGTAGTCGCGGTACTCGCGGATGCTGGTCCGCGAGGGGACCAGGAAGGCGAGGAACGTGACCCGGCCGCGGAGGGAGGGCTTCTGGTCCAGCAGTGTCTCGAACGCGGCGAAGCCGCGCAGGATGTTCTTGGACGGTTCCATCCGGTCGACACGCACGATGACCTGCTCCGCTGACCCTGCGAGCAGCTCCTGGGCGCGCCGCCGCGCAGCCCGGGAGGTCGCCGCGCGACGAGTGGCGGCCACGTCGATGCTGATCGGGTACGCGCGCACGAAGGTCGTCCGGCCGTCGCGGACCACGGTGGCTCGCCGGTAGTCGACCCGTGCCCCCGGGATGAAGCTCTCCACGCTGCGCAGGAAGTTATGCGCGTAGCGGGCCGTGTGGAACCCCACCACGTCGTTGGCCAGGAGGCCCCGGCAGATTGCCTCGCGGATGACGGGCGGCATCACCTGCCAGATCGACGACGGTGGCCACGGGATGTGCGTGAAGTGGCTGAGCACCGCCTGAGGACGGGCCGCGCGGATCGGCTCCGCGGCAAGGTACAGGTGGTAGTCGTGCAGCATGATCCGCGGCTGGCGGTCGCCACGCGGCACCTCGTCCAGCACGGCCTGGGCGAACGCCTGGTTCAGCCGAACGTATCCTTCGTGCCAGGCCCGCATGGTGGCGGTCCCCACCATCGGTCGCTCCGGCAGGTTCCACATCTCGTGCTGGAGGAACCAGAGGAGCGGGTTGGCGATGGTGTTGTACGCCGCTTCGAAGGTTGCTCGCGGCACCGTGGCGAACCGCAGCCGCAGGTCCTCGCCCGGGGTCGCACGGTCAAGCAGCCTCGGGTCCTTGGCAGCACGCCGGTCGGCCTCGCTCATGGCCGCGGCGATCCAGGTCATCGGGACCTGCCCTCCCACCTGTGAGAGCGCGGTCACCACCCCGCCGGAGCCTCGTCGAGGGCGGAGAGTGCCGTCCGCGGCGGCACTGAAGTTGATGGGCCCCCGGTTCGCGGCGAGGATCAGGCGCCGTCCGTCCAGCAGGCGCCGCGCGGCAGCCTCCAGTGGTGGGGATGGGGATGAGGGTCCGGCTCCGGCGTCCCCCGGGGCGCCGCGCGGCGGGGGGGCCATGAAGCTAGAAGAGGGTTCCCAGGGTGCGCTGCAGCAGGCTCAGGATCGTGTCGGGGAAGAGGCCCAGGACCAGCACCCCCGCCACCGACAGGAGCAGCCCCAGGTTGCCGGCCGCCGCATTGTCGATGGGTGCCGGGTCGTCCTCCGGGTCGCGCATGTACATGGTCACGATGACTCGGAGATAGTAGAAGGCGGCAAACGCCGCGTTCAAGGCGATGGCCACGGCCAGCCAGGTCAGCCCGGCGTCGACGGTGGCGATCAGCACGTACAGCTTGGCGAAGAAGCCCACCGTGGGCGGGATCCCGGTGAGCGAGAGCATGAGGACTGCCATGGCCGCGGCTCGCCACGGGTCCCGCCGGGCGAGGCCCGCGAAGCTTGAGATGCCGCCGTAGCGGTGCGTATCGCGCTGGAGCATTCCCACCACGGCGAAGGCCGCGATGTTCATCACGCTGTAGCCCAGCAGGTAGAAGAGGACGGCCTTGATCCCCTGGCTTGCGACCACACCGGTGCCCGCGGCGGCGAAGGCGGCGAGGCCGGCCAGGATGTAGCCGGTGTGCGCGATGCTCGAGTAGGCGAGCATGCGCTTCACGTTCGTCTGGGTCAGGGCCACGATGTTGCCGCCGGTCATGGTCACCACGGCGAGGACGGCCATGATCGCCAGCCAGTCAGCACGGATGGGGCCAAGCCCGTCCACGAAGATGCGGATCAGGAGGGCGAACGCTCCCAGCTTGGGTCCGACGGAGAGGAACCCGGTGATGGGGGTCGGCGCACCCTGGTAAGCGTCCGGGGTCCAGTAGTGGAACGGCACTGCCGCAGCCTTGAAGGTGGCGCCCACCGTCAGGAAGCCGATGGCGACCAGCAGCCCGGGCGAGGTGCCACGCGAGGCGATCGCGCTCGCGATCCCGCTCAGGTGCGTCGTCCCGGTCAGGCCGAAGGTCCAGCTGATCCCGAAGAGCAGGATGGCGCTCGCGAAGCTGCCCAGCAGGAAGTACTTGAGGCCGCCCTCGTTGCTGTAGCGATCCGTCTTGTGGAAGCCGGTCAGGATGTAGCCCGGCATCACCATCAGCTCCAGGCCCACGAAGAGGGTGATCACGTCGCTGGCGCTGGCCAACGCAAACATGCCCAGCAGGGCGAAGACCAGGATCGCGTTGAACTCACCCAGCGGCAAGCCTCGCACCTTCAGGTACGACGGTGCGAAGAGCGCCGAGAGGATCCCGATCCCCAGCGCCACGCCCTTGATGAACAGCGACAGGTTGTCGACGCGGTAGAAACCGGAGAAGACGAGGTTGTTCGACGTGTCCCACACGATGGGCAGGGCGATGGCCGTCAGGGCCAGCCCGGAGATGGTGAGCGGGGTGAGGATCCACTTGTGGTCGCGGCGCAGGAACAGGTCGGTGGTGACGATCACGAGGGCTGTCGCCGCGAGGATCAGCTCCGGAAGGAGCGGGAAGAGCTCGTTGAAGTAGTTCATGGCCGGCAGCCCCTCACCACGGCAGGGTCAGGCCGGTGAGGCCGCCCGCTCCGTTGACCGCGTCGATGATCCGCTGGGCCGGCGCGTCGGTCAGGTGCAGGACCAGCCCGGGGAACACGCCCAGTCCCACGACCAGCACGATGAGCGGCGCCAGCGCCAGCCACTCGTTGCGGTTCATGTCGGTCAGCGTGGGCCAGAAGCGGCGCATCCAGTCGGACGGCACCATGAAGAAGACCCGCTGGAACATCCAGAGCATGTAGACCGCGGAGAGGATCACCACGAAGGTCGTCACCGCGGCCACGTAGCCGTTGAAGCGGAAGGTGCCCAGCAGGACCAGGAACTCGCCGACGAAGCCCGACAGGCCGGGCAGGCCAATGCTGGCGAAGGTGAACAGGCCGAAGATCGCGGCGTACTGGGGCAGGCGCCCGTTCAGCCCGCCCATGTGCGCAATGTTCCGGTCATGGGTGCGCTCGTAGATGACGCCCACCAGGAGGAAGAGCGCCCCGGTGACCACGCCGTGGCTCACCATCTGGAAGACGGCTCCCTGCAGCCCCTGGATGTTGAAGACGAAGAGGCCCAGCATCACGAAGCCCATATGGCTGACGCTCGAGTACGCGACCAGCTTCTTGAGGTCGGGCTGGACCATGGCCACCAGTGCGCCGTACAGGATCGCCACGACGGCCAGGCCGATGACGAACGGCGCATAGGTCTTCGCCGCGTCCGGCAGCAGCGGGACCGCGAAACGCAGGAACCCGTAGCCGCCCAGCTTCAGCAGGACGCCGGCCAGGATGATGGAGCCGGCGGTCGGCGCCTCGACGTGCGCATCCGGCAGCCAGGTGTGCAGCGGCCACATGGGCACCTTGATGGCGAACGCCAGGAAGAAGGCGATGAACGCCAGGGCCTGCAGGCCGGAGGTGAACCCGAAGCCGCGCAGCGCGGTGTAGCTGAAGGTGAAGTCCCCGGTCGCGTTCCCGTGGGCGATGGCGATCGCCAGGATCGCGACCAGCATGAGCAGCGATCCCACCAGGGTGTAGATCACGAACTTCATGGTCGCGTAGATCCGCCGAGGACCGCCCCAGATCCCGATGATCAGGTACATGGGGATCAGGCTGATCTCCCAGAAGACGTAGAAGAGGAAGAGGTCCAGCGAGACGAAGACGCCCAGCATCCCAACCATCAGGAGCAGCATCGCCGCGTAGTACTCCTTGACCCGGGTCTGGATGGGGCCCCAGGAGTAGAAGATGGCGACGCACGAGAGGACCGTGGTGAGGAGCACCAGGACGGTGGAGATCCCGTCGACGCCCATCGTGTAGCGCATCCCGAAGGCCGGGATCCAGGTGTAGTCCTCCATGAACTGGAACTCGGCCCCATTGGTCCGGTAGCCGAGCAGGGCGAGGCTGAAGCCCAGGCTGGCCAGGCTGGCCAGGAGCGCCACCCAGCGGATGGCCCGGTGGTTCTGGCCGGGGACTGCGATGAGTGCCGCCACCCCGATGAGCGGAGTGAAGACGACCAGCGTGAGGATCGGGAGGTTCATGGCGTCAGCGCACCGCCATGATGTAGAAGACGAGGACCAGGATCAGGCCGGCGGCCATCCCCAGCCCGTAGTTCTCGATGCGCCCTGTCTGTGCCTTGCGCAGGCCTCCGCCGATCCGGCGGGCCAGCCAGCCGGCGCCGTTGACCGCGCCGTCGATGACCTTGGCGTCGAACCACCACAGGGCCTGGCCCAGCAGGACCCCGCCCCGGGCGAAGACGAGCTGGTAGACGTCGTCCACGTAGTACTTGTTCAGGCTGGCGGCATACATCCCCGGACCCAGGCCCAGGGGGATGGCCGCCACGAACCGGCGCGGTGCCTCCGGATCGGCGACGTACCAGCGGTGGGCGAGCCAGATACCGGCCAGGCCAATCCCGGCGCCCACCAGGAGCAGCAGGCCGCTGATCCCGAACAGCTCGAACCCGTGCCCGCCGGCGGTCAGCGAGCCGGCCAGCACGCCCGCCTTCTCCGATTCCTCGAAGACCGGCGTCAGCCAGCCGTGGATCAGCCCGGACTCGGGCGGCAGTCCCAGGGCCAGGCCCACGAGCGCGGCCGGGACGGCGAGGATCTGGAGCGGGACGACCATGGTCTTCGCGCTCTCGTGGACGTGGTGCCAGGCGTCGGCGGGGCCGCGCCACGAGCCGAAGAAGGTCATGTAGATCATGCGGAACGCGTAGAACGCGGTCATGAAGGCGGTGATGATCCCGACCAGGTAGAAGAGCAGGTAGCCGCGGCTGAACGTCTCGCCCAGGATCTCGTCCTTGCTGAAGAAGCCCGCGAAGAGCGGGATGCCGGCCAGGGCCAGCGAGCCGACCAGCATGGTGAGGTAGGTCCAGCGCATCTTGGCGCGCAGGCCGCCCAGGAAGCGCATGTCCTGTTCGCCGCCCGCGCCGTGGATCACCGAGCCGGATCCCATGAAGAGCAGGCCCTTGAAGAAGCCGTGGCTGACCAGGTGGAAGATGGCGGCCGCCCAGGCCCCCACTCCGAGCCCCGTGAACATGTACGCCAGCTGGCTCACCGTCGAGTAGGCGAGCACCTTCTTGATGTCGTTCTGGGTCATGGCGATGGCCGCCGCGAAGATGGCGGTGAAGATCCCGATGCTGGCCACCGCGAACATGGCCACCGGGGCGTGGGCGAAGATCGGGTTGGAGCGCGCGACCATGTAGACCCCGGCGTTGACCATGGTCGCGGCGTGGATCAGGGCGCTGACCGGGGTGGGGCCCTCCATGGCGTCCGGCAGCCAGACGTGGAGCGGGAACTGGGCGCTCTTGCCGATGGCGCCGGCGAAGAGGAGCAGGGCGATGACGGTGGCGGTGAGCTCCGTCTGTCCGCCGATCTTCTCGAAGACGCCGGTGAAGCTCAGGGTGCCGAGCGTGGTCCAGATCATCATCACGCCCAGGGCGAACCCCAGGTCGCCGATGCGGTTGACGATGAAGGCCTTCTTGGCCGCCCCCGCGGCCGAGGGCTTCTTGTACCAGAAGCCGATGAGCGCATAGCTGCAGAGGCCCACCGCCTCCCAGCCCACGAACAGCATCAGGTAGTTGTCGCCGGTGACCAGCAGCAGCATGCTGAACATGAACAGGTTGAGGTAGGCGAAGAAGCGCCACATCCCCCGGTCCCCGTCCATGTAGCCGATGGAGTAGACATGGACCAGGAGTCCGACCGTGCTGACCACGAGCAGCAGCATCGCGGTGAGCTGGTCCACGTAGAGCGCGATGTCGATCTTGAAGGCGCCCGCCGCGATCCACTCGTAGAGGTTCACGTGGTACGTGTGCCCGCCGAAGATGACGTTGACGAAGACCACCATGGCCGCCACCCAGCCGATGCCGACCAGCGCGGTGGGCACCATCCACGAGCGGTAGACCGGCCGCTCGCCGCCCGGGACGACGTGCCCGGCCTGGCCGCGGCCGTCGGCGAACTCCGGCGGGATGACGCCATCGGCTCCCTCCGAGTTGGCCAGGTCGTCGGCATGGCCGGCATGCGGTGAGGTGCGCGCCTGCTCCTCCTCGGAGGGGACGGTGTGGAAGCCGGACTCATCCACCGCCGCGTGCCCGTCGTGGGTGTCGTGGGCGGCGGGGGCGTGCGCGTCCTCGTGCTCGTCGTGGTCGTGCCCGCCGTGGCCGTGGCCGCCATGCTCCGGCACGTGGTCGAGGCGCGACCCGAACAGCACCGTGAAGAGGAAGCCGGCGATCGGCAGCCCGGGGATGAGGACGATCAGCAGATCCACGACGGCCCGCTATTCCTTCAGGTCGTCGTACTCGTCGACCTCTGCGGTCTGACGGGTACGGATGATGGCGATCACCAGTGCCAGGCCCACCGTTGCCTCCGCGGCGGCCACGGCCATGACCATCAGGGCGAAGACCGCGCCGGCGTCGTGGGCGGCGGGCAGGTAGGCGTTGAAGGCGACCAGGCTGAGGTTGACGCTGTTGAGCATCAGCTCGATGGAGATGAGCATCAGGATCGCGTTGCGCCGCGCCATGAACCCGAAGGCGCCGATGCCGAAAAGGATGACGGAGACGATCAGGTAGGCCTCGAGGGATGGCATGGTCGTCAGTTCGCCCGCTCGTCCTCTTCCGGCCGGCGAGCCAGGAAGATGGCACCGATGATGGCGGCCAGGAGCAGGAACCCGATCAGCTCGAAGGGCAGCGCGTACGTCGTGAACAGGATCTCGCCAATGGTGTTCACCGCCACCGCGATGGTGGCCGGCGCGGCTCCCCAGTCGGTGGAGACCGCAGCCCAGCTGACGAGGCCGATGACGACCGCGCTGATCCCCACGGCGATGGGCGCCTGGCGATGGAACGGAGCCGGGAGGCTGGCGTCACCGGCCTGGGTGAGCATGATCGCGAAGAGGATCAGGACGCTGATGGCGCCCAGGTAGATGAGCACCTGGGCCGCCGCGATGATCGGCGCGCCCAGCAGGGCGTACATCCCCGCGAGCGATCCGAAGCAGACCATCATGGCCACCGCGGAGTGGATCACGTTGCGGAGCGTCACGACCGCGAGGCCGCCGCCGATGATGCCGACGGCGAGCACAACGAAGAGGACGCTGGCGATATCCAGGGTTCGTACTCCTGTGCAGAGGACGGGAGCCGCGCGAGCGCGCTCCGCTCGCGCTCGATTCTAGCGTACGAGGCGGATCGGTTCGCCTCCCGCCCGAACCACGGGCGCCCGCCCAGCCGGCCGCACGGCCCGCGAATGCGCACCCAG
>CAWBBG010000022.1:0-39454 GCA_963787025.1 uncultured Chloroflexia bacterium | reverse complement strand
ACGAGGTCGGTGCTGTCGTTCATGCCACCGATCATACGGGGCGCGGGTCAGACCGGGAGGAGGCTCCGCACGGCGTCCGCGACCGCTCCGGGCGAGAAGGCAAGGGTCGCGTCGCCCACGGTGAGCTCCACTCGCCGGATGCCGGGCGTGTCGGTCGCCACGGACCCGCCCCAGGTCCAGAGCCCGTCCTCCATCGCCATGCGCCGAATGCCATCGGTGATCGCCGCCGCGGTCGTGCGCAGGTGGACGTGCATCATCGGCGTCTGCGGAGGATCCGGAACCACCTCCACGCCGTCGAGATCCGACAGCGCCGCCGCGATGGCCGTCGCGTGGGCCACGTACTCCCCCATCCTCGGCAGCCGCAGACGGAGGCCGGCAAGGCCAGCCGCCGCGTAGGGCCACAGGTTGTAGAGCGTCCCGCCGTGCCGATGGCGCCATTCACGTGCCTCGTCGACGAGGTCTGCCTCGCCCAGCAGGATGCTCCCGGCCAGGCCGCCCAGCCCCTTGTAGAACGAGACGTAGACGCTGTCGAAGAGGGCGGCGATCTGTGACAGGGGGCGGTCGTAGAAGGGGCCGCACTCCCAGAGGCGGGCGCCGTCGAGGTGGACCGCCGCCCCCCGGGCGCGCGCAAGATCGACCAGCGCAACGAGGTCGGCCACGCCGGCAGCCGCCCGCCGATCTCGCGCTGCGGAAGCTCGATAAGCAGTGCGGCGAGTGGCTCGTGCACCGCTTCGAGATCTGACACGGTGATCAGGTCCCTCCCTTCGCCGAGCGTCCGGCCGAACAGCCCGTGCAGGCGCTGGTACGCCTGGTCCTCGTGCAGCTCCAGGTGGCAGGTCGGATGGAAGGCAACCACCCGCCGTCCCCGGCGGTCGGCGTGGATCCGCAGGGCGATCTGCTGCGCCATCGTCCCGCTGGGCATGAAGACCGCGGCCGGCTTCCCGAGGAGCTCGCGGACCTCCGTCTCCAGCGCGGTGACCGCTCCGCCGTTGCCGTACACGTCGGACGCCAGGTCCTCGGCCGGCAGGGACTGGATCTCGGCGATCGCGTCGGCCGCGGTGCGGATGCCGTGGCCCTGCAGCGCGCGGTCGCAGATGGCGCGCAGCGCGCGAATCTCGTCAGGGGAGATCGTGTCGGGGTCGGTCGCGGGCTGCTTTGGCATCGGATGCAGCATACGCGAGGTACCGGGGTTCGGACATCGGACAAGAGTGGGAGCCGCCGTGTCAGGCGACGTTCACGAGGAGCCGGCGGGCTGGGCTGGCTCCTCGTTGGGAACCGGGCACTCATTCGCCCGTGAAGCGATGGGCGTCGACGAGCCAGGCGCCATTCACCCGAACGAGCCTGTAGACCGAGAAGCCCTCAGCGAGCGCCGGCGTGGTGGCGCGCTCGGGTTCAGCGACGATATAGGTGTCGCCGCCACCGAGGACCATGGGATCACCGAGCATGGTGACCTTGAAGTTCTCGTAGTACTTCGTGACGTAGTCGGCGCGGAAGTCGCGTTGCTGCGGTTCGCCGTACGAGATGAACGCGAAGTCGTCGGTCACGTAATTGAGCATCGCCTCCCCGTCCGCCGCCAGCACGGCCTCGGAGTAGTTGGCGAGGGCGGCGGCGGCCTCGGCCGGGAGCTCCACCCAGGTGGACGACGACGGATCGGCCGCCAGGGCGTCACGCTCGGCCGTAACCGAGGCCAGCTGTTGCGACAGCTGCTGGTACTCGTCGGACGTCGTCGGGTCCGTGGAGCACCCGGCGAGGAGCATGGACAACGCTCCCACCAGGGCGATCCACCGAATCGACCCCTTCATGCTGCTCATCTGGCACCTCCCTTGTGCTTGATTGCACGCAGTCTCGTCCCGGCCGTTCAACAGAATCTCAACGGCGCCCACGGGCCGCCTACGGGATGGGGGCAAACAGGTCCACGACGTTGCCGTCGGGATCCAGCACCCGGCAGTGGCGCGCGCCCCACGGAGCGTCGAAGGGCTCGAGCACCACGGTCCCACCTGCCGCCACCACCCGCTCGAAGGCACGATCCACGTCGCCCGGACTGGAGCAGCGCAGCACGAGGCTCATCCGGCCGGCATTGGACGGGCATCGCCAGTCGAGGGTGAAGGCGCGTTCGATGGTCTCCGTGTTCCAGGCCAGCCGAAACCCACCATCCTGCGCAAGGGTCGCGAAGCCGCCGTTGTCGGCCGGCGGCAGCTTGAACCCGAGCATTCGATAGAAGGCGAGCGCCCTCGCCATATCGTCCACGACGAGCGTGATCCCTTCAATCCGCGGCGTGACGCCGCCGGCACCGGTGACCATGGCCGTCATGGTCGGCACCGGCCCTCAACCGATTCCAAATGGCCCTGCCCGGCAGCGCGCGGAACTGCATAGGATCGGCTCATGGACTTCGGCGTGCTGGGGCCGGTTGAGGTGGCCGCCGGAGGCGAGCGGATCGCCGTGGGCGGCCGGCGGCACCTCGAGGTGCTGGCACTGCTGCTTCTCGAGCCCGGGCACAGCGTGTCCCTCGACCGGATGGTGACCGAGATCTGGGGCGAGGAAAGCGATGCCGGCGCAACGGCATCGCTGTACACGCACGTCTCGAACCTTCGGAGAGCGCTGGGCAAGGAGCGGATCGTTCGCGACCCGGCCGGGTACCGCCTGGTGCTGCTGGGTGGCGACCGCGTCGACTCTGAGACCTTCCGCTCGACCTCGGAGGAAGCGCGGCGGCTCGCCGGGGCGGAACCGGCATCGGCGGCCGCGAGGTTCGGCGCTGCGCTTTCACTGTGGAGGGGCACGCCCTTTCAGGATCTCGAGGACCTGCCCGCCCTGGAGGCCGAAATCGCCAGGCTCGGGGAGCTGCGGGCATCGGTAGAGCTGGAGCGGTTCGAGGCCATCCTCCGATCCGGCGATCCTCCGCCAATCGACGAGCTCGAGGAGCTGTGTCGAGGCCGGTCGTATGACGAGCGGGCCTGGGGACTCCTGATGCAGGCGCTTTACCGCAGCGGCAGGCAGGCCGATGCGCTGAGCACCTACCGCCGGGCGCGCGACGTGCTGGCCGACGAGCTCGGCATCGAGCCGTCGCCGTGGCTGGAGCGCCTGGAGGAGCGGATCCTGCTCCACGATCCCGCCCTCGACCCCCAGCCCATCGGTACGCCGTCCACGCTGCCGACCTATCTCACCGCCTTTGTCGGGCGGAACCGGGAACGAGCTGAGCTGGCCGATGCCATCACCTCCCATCGGTTGGTGACCCTCACCGGACCGGGCGGGGTGGGCAAGACAAGGCTCGCGGTGGAAGCGGCATCGCAGCTGCGGGGAGCTTACCCGGACGGCGTCATGCTCATCGACCTGGCGAAGGTCCCGGATGGAGCCGGCGCGCGCGCCGCGATGGCCGCCGGGGTGCACGCTGCGGGAGGTGCCGCCACCAGCGTGGCGGCGGCGGCGGCGACACTCAGTGGACGACGCTGCCTCGTCATCCTCGACAACTGCGAGCACGTGCTGGCCGCGGCGCGCGAAGCGGCGGAAACCCTGGTCGCGGCGGCTCCCGACCTCGTGCTGGTGGCCACCAGCCGCGTGCCTCTCGGTGTGGCCGGGGAGCACCGCCTGCGGCTCACTGGCCTGCCCATCAACGGCGATGGCGACACGCCGGCGGACGCGATCGCCCTGTTCCTCGATCGGGTCCGTTCGATTCGACCAGGGCCGGATGGGAGGGGCGCTGACGCCAGCGCAGACGCGGCCGCGGTGGCGGCCATCTGCCGTCGCCTGGACGGGATGCCCCTCGCCCTTGAGCTCGCCGCGGCCCGCTGCGCGGTCCTCTCGCCGCGCGAGGTCGCGGACCTGCTCACGCGGCGCTTCTCGGTGCTCGTCGATGCGAGCCGGGAGCGGGAGATCCATCGGTCCCTGGCGGCGAGCGTGGGGTGGAGCTACGGCCTCCTGCAGCCGGAGCTTCGCGTCGCATTCGCCGCGCTGGGCGTCTTCGAGGGGTCCTTCACGGCCGACGCGGCAGGAGCCGCGCTGGGCCGGGAGGGGCCGGACGAAGCCGTCGCCACCCTGGAACAGCTGGTCCGCGCCTCGTTGGTCGAGGTGGAGCCGCTCCCCGGCGGACCCACGCGCTACCGGCTCCTCGCCATACTGCGCATCTACGCGCGGGAGCGCCTGTCCGAGTCGAACGCGTGGACCACCGTGGCGCTGCGGCACGACCGCTACTACCTGGAGCGGTGCAGGGCGCTCGCCGACACGCTGCTGGTTCGTGGGCGTCCCGATGCACTGGACGAGATCGAGGGTGCATCGCACGACCTGGTCGCTGCATGGGATCGCATCCTGCCAACGGACGCCGCAGCGGTGCTGCCCATCGCCTGGGCGCTGGGCAACTACTGGATGGTGCGAGGCGGGATCGCCGAAGGAGAGGAGCGTGTCCGGGACCTGCTGGCCCGGACCGCCAACGACGCGTCCGCCTGGCGAATGTTCGTGCTTTCCGTCGGGGCCGGGCTCGCCGACCGGCGAGGGTTCTCCGATGCCGCCCTGGCCTGGAGCGATGAGGCGGTCACGCTGGCGAAGGCGACGGGAGACCCGCTCAGCGTGGTCGTGGCGCTGAATTACGGGGGGCAGCTGCGGGTCGATCGCGGTGAGCAACGGACCGCCATCAGGATGCTCCGCCGATCACTCGACGAGCTGGCCACGAGCGAGCGGGAGTGGGGACCGCTACCGCAGATCGCGGACGGCAGGGCATGGGCCCGGCTCAGCCTGGCTGAAGCGAGACGCTGGTCCGGCAAGGCCGATGCGAGGATCCGCGATGAGCTGTACGAGCTGCGAAGGTACTTCGTCGAGATCGCGGATCCGGAGGGCCAGGTTCGCGCGGACCGCGTCCTCGTCACCATGCGGGACCTTCCGGCAGCCGAGCGCCAGCGCCTGGGCGCGGAGGTGATGGATCTCGCCCGATCGGAGGCCGACGGCCAGCTGCGCTTCGAGGCGGCCAGGGCCATGGCGACGGTCAACTGGGACGCCGGTGACCGTGATGCCGCGATCTCCATGACCCGCGCCGCAGCTCGAGCGGCAATGGCACGAGGCTCGATCCTCGACCTTGGTTCCGCTCTCCTCCACGCCGGCGTATTCGCCGGGCTCGACCGGGCACGCCGAACGCGCCGCTCGTCTCATCGGTGCCGGACAGCGCATGTGCGGCACCCGCCCGGGCCCCTGCCAGCCGCTGGACCTGGACTCCTGCGTCGACCTGGCGCGACGCGAGCTCGGCAGCGAACGCTTCGATACCGCATACCGGATTGGCTCCGCGATGGCTCCGGGGGAGGCAGCGTCGCTGGTCCTGTCGCCGGCTCAGGACTAGCCGTCAGACTCTGCCGTCAGCCCCTCGGCGGCGCGTCAGCGCGTCGGCGGTAGCTTCGCCGCGGCCCGTGCGTTCATGTCGATCGGTCCTTCAGCCCCGCCAGAGGTGGCGCGAGCATGTCGTGGGGCGAAGGCGGCTGAGCCTCCAGGCGCTGTGGAGGCTGGAGCCGAAGGTGGGATTCGAACCCACGACCGTCGGTTTACGAAACCGATGCTCTACCCCTGAGCTACTTCGGCCCGATCGCGAGGCCGGATTCTAGCAGTCCATCTCGGAAGAGGCGACAGCCGGAAGCCGGGCGCTGGGAGACGCGGGACGTGTTACAGCCAGTGATACGTAACGTCGCCGAGCACGCGCTTCCGCCGGCTTCGGCGACGCGCTGTCACGCCCGCCCGAACCTCCCATCGGGAAACCGCCCTTGTCAACCCCTCCGCCGACGTTGCGTTCCAGCGGCTGTGACACCGACGCACCAGGTCTCGGGAGAGGCGACCGCCGCCTCGGCCCGGGGCCGGGCGGCGGTCGGCGTGCGTGGCGGATGTCCGGGTCTCAGGCGCGCTCGAGCACCAGCTGTGTCTCGCCGTCCATCGGCTTGGCATCCACGGTGGCATCGGGGATGGCCTGCACCAGCTCGGGGGCGACGTAGACGTTCAGCCCTTCCTGCTCGGTCACGTCGTCGCCGGCGGCGGGCGCCTCGACGAAGGTGATGGCCAGGCGAGCGCCGCCCTCCTCGGGAACGTTGGCGATGGAGAACCGGGCGCCGAACTGGTCGGGTGCGCCGGCTGCCGCGCGCGCCGAGCTGAGCGCCACGGCAGCGTCGTGGGTGATCTTCAGCATGGGAATGCCTCCAGTGGGGTAGGCACCCTACCCTCTCGCGGATCGCGCGCCGCTGTCAAACGCGCCGGTCTGCCACGCCCAGCAAGCTCGCCGATGTTCCAGCCAGCGAAACGTATCGTCGGTCCCGCACCACTGATGCCCGATCCGGCGACGGGAGGTGACACCCATCCGAACCTGCCGTCGCGGAGACCACGCCGCCAGGCCACTCCCCGACGTTAGGTACCGTCCGCCGGTACATCCGAGCCGGCAGGGCCCATGACCTGGCGGGCCTCGGGTGGGGCCCAGCCGTGGAGCAGCTCGTCGTGGTAGCGCGCCGGCCGGTCCTCCTCGCCCGGTGCGGCGAGACCCCTGGGAACCGGGGCCACCGGCACCCGCCCGCGCTGCGCAAGGGCCCAGTACGGGCACAGGTCGGTGAGCGGACAGAGGCCGCAGATCGGCCGGGGAGCACGGCAGGTGTCGCGCCCGTGCCGGATGAGCTCCACGTGCAGCGCATACACCTCGTCGGGGCGCAGCACCTCCTCCAGCAGGTCGTGGGCCTTCACGACATCGGTCCCCGGCGGGACAAGGCCAAGGCGCAGCGCGACCCGATGGATGTGGGTGTCGACCGGCATGGTCGGCCGGCCGAAGCAGAAGAGCAGCACGATCGAGGCGGTCTTGCGGCCGATGCCGGGGAGGCTCACCAGCCAGTCGCGGGCTTCGTCGAGCGGCACCTCACCCAGGAACGAGAGGTCCCAGTCCGGATGCGCGGCCTTCACCTCCGCCAGGACGTGCTGGATGCGCGGGGCCTTGGTTGGCGCCAGGCCGCCGGGCCGGATAACCTCGACCAGCTCGTCGGTGGGCGCGGTCAGCACCGCCTCCCAGTCCGCGTACCGGCCGCGCAGCGCGGTGAAGGCCCGGAACGAGTTCGTGTCGGCGGTGTTCTGGGCCAGGATGGTGAGTACCAGCTCACTCACCACGTCCAGACGCGGCCCGCCCCACTCGGGGTGCTCGTAGCGCTCGCCCAGCCGATCCAGCACCACTTCCGTCAGCGCGCGGCGCTTGCGGCGGTCCGCAGCCAGCTTCTGCGGGCTGGGGCCGCGACGGCGCTTCGTCTTCGGCTGAGCCTTCGACCGTTCAGCCATTCGCCAGCTCGAGACCGATGCCGATGCTGCGCGCCAGGCGCTCCGCGGCGTTCTCGAGAAGCCGCGTGGTGTCCGCCATGGCTGTCGCCAGGTCCATGGGACGGTCGAGGATCGGCTGCACCAGGGCGAAGGCTCCCGAGGCGTCGAGGGCGGCCGCACCACGCCCCAGGCCGCCGCACAGCAGCACCACCGGCGCGCGGGCACGTGCCAGGCGGGCGACGCCCATTGCCGCCTTGCCGGACAGGGTCTGCTCGTCGGCGCGTCCCTCGCCGGTGATCACCAGGTCCGCATCGGCCATGCGCTGCGCGAGCCCTACCAGGTCCGCGACCACCTCCACGCCGGGCTTCAGGACGGCGCCCGTGAACCCCAGCAGGCCGGCGGTCGTGCCGCCCGCGGCCCCGGCCCCCGGTAGATCGGCCACGAGCCTGCCCGTGGACGCCTCGATCGCGTCGCCCCAGCGGTGGAGTGCGGCGTCCAGCTCCGCGACGGCGGTGTCGTCGCAGCCCTTCTGGGGACCGTACGTGGCCGCCGCGCCCGCCGAGCCGCACAGCGTGTTGGCCACGTCACTGGCGATGGTCAGGGAGACCTCGGCGAGGCGCGGGTCGAGCCCGGACCGATCCACCCGTGCGATGGTCGCCAGCGCGGCACCGCCGTCGGGCAGGTCAGCGCCATGGGCATCGAGGAGCCGCAGCCCCAGCCCCGCCAGCAGGCCCGCGCCGCCGTCGGTCGTGGCCGAGCCGCCGAGGCCGATGGTGATCCGCTCGACGCCGGCATCCAGCCCGGTCCGGATCAGCTCCCCGGTCCCGCGCGTGGAGGCGCGGCGCGCGGCCTCCGGCGTGCGCTCCGCGGGTGCCAGGCGCGCCAGCCCGCTGGCCTCCGCCATCTCGATGAAGGCGGCCCGGCCGTCGTCGAGGAGGAGCCAGCTCGCCTCAACCTCGCGGCCGAGCGGGTCGTGCACCACCAGCGTCCGGAGCGTGCAGGCGTCCCCGAGCGCATCGGCGAGAGCGACGAGGGTGCCCTCGCCACCGTCCGCCATGGGTGCGCGGGTCAGTGAATCCCCCGGCCGAACGCGCGCCCACCCTTTGCCGATGGCGGCTGCAACGCTGACCGAGTCGAGCGCGCCTCCGAACGAGTCGGGGGCGATCACCACGCGCAGGGATCTGGAAGACATCGGTTCAAGGATAGAAGCGCCCACCACCGGGTGCCAGTGAACCCGGACGGTTCAGCCGGTGATCCGCGCCTCTCCCCAGGCCAGCAGCCCGGTCACGTAGGCAACGGTCCGTGCCATCTGCTCCAGCAGCGTGCGGTCGACGTTGTCGGCGCGATCGCAGGGTCGGTGGTAGCACGCGTCGTAGAGCGCATCCGCGGTCCCCCCGAAGGTCTGCGCGTCGATGCTGGTCTTGACCTCGTTGGCACCCGAGAAGAGACCGCCGGTGGGGATCCCGGCCTGCTCGAAAGCGTAGTGGTCGGACGCCCCCGAGAGGTCCAGCGTGCTGCTCGTCAGCCCCTCGGAACGGAACGTGGACGTGAAGAGCGAGGTCACCTGGTCGGATCCGCCCGCCGCGCCGCGGTCCTCGTACACCAGCCGGCCGCCGTTCGGCGAGCCCAGCATGTCGAAGTTCAGGTAGACCGCGATGGCGGAGCGCTCCGCGCCGCTCAGCGTGGCCAAGTAGTGCTGCGAGCCGTACAGGCCGATCTCCTCGCCCGCCCAGAAGGCGAAGCGCACCCGCAGCCGGGGCGTCCCCTGGGCGGCCAGGCGACGGGCGACCTCCAGGATGGTCATGGTGCCCGAGCCGTTGTCGTTGATCCCCGGGCCGTCCAGCACGGAGTCGAGGTGGCCACCGAGCATGACGACCTGCGACGGGTCGCCCCCGGGGCTGTCGGCAATGACGTTCGCCACGGACCGGTCGACCACCGCGGTGGTCATGCGCAGATGGACGGTGCTCCGCGCGCTCGCCGCATCGTCCAGGGCCAGGCCCACCGCGCGTGTCGCCCCGATCACCGGGATCGTGATCCCGTCGGGCGTCAGGAGGGTTGGCCGAAGCACGAATCCCGGCTCCCACTGCGGGTAGGCGATGACGATCGCCAGCGCCCCGGCTTCCTGCGCGGCCTGCGCCTGGGCACGCCGGTAGCAGGGACCGGGCTGCACGAGCAGGATGGTCCCCCGCACGGCAGCCGGCAGCTCGGACGCCGCGCAGCCGGTGCCGGTTGCGTGCTCCGTGAAGGCGCCGGGGTCCGCTGCCCGGTCGAAGCCGACGGCCGTGACCCGGGCCTCGACGTCGCCGCTTGCGCTGAAGAGCATGGCCCGGAAGTCGGCGCCGGCGCTGAACGCCGGGCCTCCGGGATGCCGATGAGCCCTTCGCCCACCTCGCTGAAGAGCGGCAGGGTGAACGAGTCGAGCCGAACCTGGTACCCGAGGTCGCGGAGCTCCTGGGCCACGAACCCGGCCGAGGCGTCATAGCCGGGCGTGCCCGCGGCGCGCATCCCGTTGTGGTCGTCGGCGATGGTCTGCAGCTGCGCCAAGTCGTCCAGGATGGCGTCCACCGAGATCGCCGCCCGCAGACGATCGGCAGCGGAGCCGGCCTGCGCAGAGGCGTCGGGGCTGGTCGCCGGCGCGGCGGAGGAGCAGGCCGCCAGGACGGCGATCAGGAGGAGCGCCGGCCAGGGACGGCGGACACGGGGCGGGACGTGGCTCACACGAGGACTACCCGCTCCGCGCCCGGCTGGTTCGAACCGATCAGCGACCGCCGAGGCTTCGCCGTCGCTCCTGGTAGGCCGGGATGGTCCGGATGGGCGGCCGCAGCTGGTCACCGATCTCGCGGACGGTGAGGCTGAACCGGTCGCGGTCCTGGGCGATGAGCTTCATGGTTCGACCCATCTCGGTGAGCAGCTCGATCCGGTGCCGCTCCTCCAGCTTGCGCATGGCGGCCTGAAGGATCACGAAGGCCATCTGCGACAGGTTGGGAAGCGGCTGGTTGCGGTGGATCCGGCGCTCCAGGTCCACCTGGCCGATGGCCGGCAGGCCGGCCTGGTCCAGGATGTCGATGAGCAGCCCCACCTCGACCGCGTAGCCGGTGAAGAACGGGAGCGACTCGAGGAGGCCGCGACGGCCAGCGTACTCGCCGGCGAGCGGCTGGATGAGCCCGGAGAGCTCCGGGAAGAAGAGGTTGAGGAGGGGCCTGGCCATCAGCTCCGTCACCCGTCCGCCACCCTCCGGGACGATCTTGCCGCCGTCGCGAATCGGTCGCTTGTAGAAGCCCTTCACGTAGCTGATCCGCGGTTCGCGCAGCAGCGGTCCGAGGAGCCCGTACACGAAGCGCGGCTGGATGTTGCTGATGTCGGTGTCGATCCAGGCCACGATGTCGCCGTCGAGGACGTGGAGGCTCTTCCAGAGCGCCTCGCCCTTGCCGCGGAAGGAGCCCGTCTCCGGGAGGATGGCGCTGTGCCGGATCACCGGCACCTCCAGCTCCTCGGCGATCTCCCGGGTGCGGTCCTCCGAGTCGGAGTCGATGACCACCAGCTGGTCGATGAGCGGGACCCGGTCCATCAGCGCGCCCTTGATGCGCTTGATGACCAGGCCTATCGTCTTCTCCTCGTTGAGTGCCGGAAGCCCGACGCTCACCGTCAGCCCGGCCTTCTCCTTGAGGGCCAGCAGGGCTCGGATCTCACTGAACTCGCCCGCGTGGAACGTGTTCTCCGCGAACCATCGGTCGACCACCGTGGTGAGCGACTGGCTGCGCTCGACGTAGGCATCGGCCTCGGGAAGGCTTCCCTCCGTGGTGCGCAGATCCTCGAAGGTGGCCAGGCCAAGATGCTGGCGCGTCTTGACCACGATGACCGTGGGCTTGGCGCGGGACGCAACGGCGTCGGCCAGGGTCCCGAACAGGTAGCGGCCGTCCGGGCCGGCGTTGGTCGGGGCGGCGGATGCCCCCATCACCACCAGGTCGTGGTGCGACGCCTCGCGGATGATCGCCTGCCGGACCGACGCAGCCTCCCGCACCAGCCCCGACGCGCGACGGCGGCCGCCGTGCTCCTTGATGAACCGGTCGAGCGCCTCGCGTTGGCGCTGGCAGGCCCGCTCGCCGATGTCGTTGGGCACCACGTGCATCACCACGACCTGCGCATCGAAGCGCTGCGCAAGGTCCCGCGCCACGCGCACGGCCAGCTCGGCGTGGGGACCACCCCGCACCGGGACCAGGATGGACTGCACCTTCTCCACGCCCCGTTGCTTGACGACGGCGATGTCGCACGGCGACTGGCGCACGACGGCATCGATGGTCGAGGAGAAGACCGTGGGCAGCGGCGCCTCCGCCGTTTCGGCGGGCGCGTCCGGCTCCGGGCTCCCACCGGAACGGCTCGCGGCCGGCGGACCGCCCCAGCCGAAGATGAGGAGGTCCGCCCCCTCCTCGGCCACGGCCTCGATGATTCCCTCCGCCGCGCGGCGCCCGATCCGGACCATGGTCCGGATCGCGATGCCCTCCTCGTCGCCGAAGGCGAGGACCCGCTGGAGCAGGCGGCGGGCGGTCCGGGCGCTCGTGGCGCCCTCCGCCAGCGATCGGTCCTCGGGTACCTCGACGATGCCGAGCGCGGTGATCTCCTTCTGCCGGCGCGGGCCGCTGGCACTCCCGATGCCGGCCCCGATGCGCACGAGGTCATGCGCCGTTCGCGGATTCGCCAGCGGCAGGAGGATTCGGTACGGCTCGCGCCTGCGGGGTGCCATCAGGCGGGTGCCCCGCTGGCGGTGTCCCGTTCAGCGAGCATCGCCGTCCAGCGTGCGACCAGGTAGGGCTTGAGCTCTTCGAACTCCAGGGCCTGGGTCTCGATGGCTCGCTCCGCAAGCTCGTTGGAGAGTTCGGCGGTGTCGGAGATGAACCCGGCGGTGCGCCCGAAGTAGAGCGGCGTCAGGGCGGCGAGCAGCCGCTCCGAGTCCACGCCCGGGCGGTGGAAGGCCACCAGGGCATCGTAGAGGCAGCGGATCCACAGCTCGGCCGGGAAGTGGAAGGTGGCGGGATCGTCCGGCACGTCCAGGCTCATGACCCGCTCGAGCTGCTCGGGTGCCAGGAAGTCGCCCCAGATCTCGGCGTGCGTCGGCCGTGCCGAGCCGAACGCGTCGACCAGCTTGGCGTGGTTCACGCTGATGGCCTCCGGTGCGACGACGCGCTCGAAGCCGTACTCCGGGATGGCGTGGCTGCCCTTGACCCGCAGCCAACGATCGGCATAGACGCCGGCCAGGCTGAACAGCGTTCCGACGACCTGGCGGAACATGGGCCCCAGGTCGGAGGCGGGATCCTTGGCGTCGTGGATCTTGGCTCCCAGACGCGCCTGGCAGACCGCGAAGCCCTCGTTGATCGCCGAATGGGTCATCCAGATGTCGATCCCGAAGCGCGCCGTGGCCTCGTCGAAGGTCGCGAGCTCCAGGTAGCGGTTGACGAGGTCGCCGCTGATCGCGAAGTCGCCTCCGATGGGCTGGCGGATCCGGGTCCCGTAGAGCGCCCGCGTCAGCGGGTAGCTGATGTTGTTGGTGATGGTGCCGTCGTACTTGTAGCGGGCGTAGAGCGGCGCCACGAAGTCGTAGCCGCCCTTGAGGATGGGGCCCGCCAGCAGCTCGATCCACTCCGGGACGATCGAGCGCAGATCGGAGTCGACCATCACCATGGCCTTCACCTGCAGCTCACGCGCGACCTCGAACAGGGCGCGCACGGCGGTCCCCTTGCCGCTGATCCCCTGGTAGGTGAAGCTGATCCGCTGGAGCTTGTGGCGCGGGCTGACCAGGATCACCTTCTCGATATAGTCCGGGCTCTCGGTGCTGACCGCCACGTGCGGGGTGTCGTCCGGCGAGCCGCCGTCGCTGTTGACGAGCACCGGCTTGAGGTCGGGGAAGTACTGGACCATTCCGGCCGTCGCGGCGCGCACGACGTAGCCGATGGTGTCCGCGTTCCCAAACGACGGGATGCCGACCATCAGGTCGGCACTTCCGATGCGGCGGACCTCCGCGAGACCCTTCTCGTCGAGTGCCGATGCTGGGCGGGCGGTGGGTTCTGACGTCAGGGCGGGACCTCCTCGGGAGCCTTCGGAGTGCCGGTGCTTGGCGCGAGGCTAGGGTAGCACCGCCGCACGCCCGAGGACCGGGCGAGGTCAGTGGACGCGCCGCACCTTCGGCGGACGCTGGCCGAAGAGGCGTCCCACGATGCTGGGCTGCTTCTCCGGCTCGATGTCGACCTGGAGCCAGTCCTCGGTCGTGGCACCGTGCCGGTAGTGGCTGTTCACGTGCTTCGCCACGAAATGGGTGAAGCCCGCGCTGCGCCAGGCACCCAGCCAGCTGTGGATCGGGACCCGGACCGCCGGTGAGACCCGGACGCGCACACTCTCGACGACCACCGACTCGAGGAGGCGCCGTCGCTCCTGGAGCGGAATGTCGCGGAGCGACTGGCCGTCCAGCTCGACGAGGTCCCAGGCGACGAACGCCCGCCGACGCTCGAGGGAGGCCGGATCGGGGCCTTCCTCGGTGCCGGCCTCTTCGGCCAGGGTGGCCGACCATGCGCGCGCGCCGCTCCCCTCGCCCACGAACGGCATCGCGGTCCAGACTCCGTCGATCAGCGCCTGCTCGGCGTCGATCGCCTCGCGGATCACCTCGGCCGCCTCCGCGATCTCCGGGCTCGCCGGCGCCCCATGCTGGTCCGTAAGCGTCACGGCCTTCCCGTCGAAGCGGGCGAGCAGGCGCATCCCCTTCCAGCACGGCTCGACGATCCAGTCGACGCTCCCGATGACGGCGTCCTGGAGGGTCGCGAACTGGGGCTGGTCGATGTTCTCTGGGGCGGTCTCTTCGGGCGGCATGGGTCTGCGAAGGGTACTCGGAGCGGACCCCGAATGTTCATCTCCGGGCGCGTGCGCAGGCTGGTTACCAGGCGGCAACCAATCCTATACCATCGCCGCCGTGGCAACCAACGCGACCTCCCGGGCGCTCGAGCGCCTCGTCTTCGCCGGGGTCGCGCTCACCAGTCGCGCTCTCGCCGAGGCGACGCCCGGGCTCGAGCTCACCGTGCCCCAGTGGCGAGCCCTCGTCGTCCTGGGAGAGTCGCCCGACGGGGCCCGCGTCAGCGAGGTCGCGTCCCGCGTCGGCGGCTCCCTGCCGGGGACCAGCCGCCTCCTCCGCCGGCTGGAACGCCGGGGCCTGGTGAGCGCGCGGCAGGACGAGCGTGATCACCGTGCGACGCGGGTCCGACTGACACCGGACGGACGGTCTGTTCGCGACGCCATCGTCGCCTATCGGCGGCGGACGATCCGCCGGGTGGCGCGCGCGGCAACGCCGTCGCTGGAGCTCACGGCGGAGCTGGAACGGCTCGCCGCGGCCATCGGGGAGATGGTGTGACCGCGCACCTGGCGCCCGTCGACCGGCTTCGGCGGCGGATCCGGCCACCCCGTACCTGCGCAAGTGGGTCCTCCTCGGAGGGCTCATCGGCATCATCTCCGGCCTGGGCGCGGCCATCTTCTTCCGCACCCTCGAGTTTTCCACGCACATCTTCCTGGGGGTCATCGCCGGCTACCAGCCCGCCACTCCCCTGGGCGAGGGCGGCAACCCCATCGTCGACGCCGCGCGGCCGTTCCTTCTCCCGGTCGCCGTGGGGCTCGGCGGGCTGCTCGCCGGGATCATCGTCTTCCGCCTCGCACCAGAGGCCGAAGGCCACGGCACGGACGCCGCCATCGACGCCTTCCACCACAACGCGCGCGGCGTCCGGAGCAGGATCCCGCTCATCAAGCTGGTGGCGTCGGCGCTCACCATCGGCTCTGGGGTATCCGGCGGTCGCGAGGGACCGACGGCCCAGATCGGGGCCGGCTTCGGGTCGTTCCTGGCCCGTTTCCTTGACCTTGACGCCCGCGATGCCCGAATCGCCGTCAGTTCCGGACTGGCTGCGGGGATCGGTGCGATCTTCCGCGCCCCGCTCGGAGGCGCAATCCTGGGCGCCGAGATCCCGTACCGCGAAGACGTGGAGTCCGAGGCGCTCGTACCCTCCTTCGTCGCCTCGGTCGTGGCCTTCTCCGTCTTCGGTGCCTTCGTCGGCTTCGCGCCCATCTTCGGCAAGCAGACCGGGTCGGAGTTCACAAACCCGCTTCAGCTCCTGTACTACGCGCTGATCGGCCTGGTCGCGGGCCTGGTCGGGCGCCTGTACGTCTCCGGCTTCTACGGGGCGGTGGACTGGTTCAAGCGCTGGCCCGTCCCGCGCGAGGTGCGGCCGGCCATCGCGGGCTTCGCCGTGGGCTGCATCGGGATTGCCATGCCGGGGGCGCTGGGCACCGGCTACGGCTGGGTGCAGGCCGGCCTCACCCGCGAGACGCTCCTCGGGCTCTCCCTGGTGACCGTGATCGCCTTGCCGTTCGTTCGCATCGCGGCCACCGCGCTCTCCATCGGCTCCGGCGGTTCGGGCGGCGTCTTCGGCCCCGGGATGGTGATCGGCGGGCTGCTGGGAGCGGGGGTCTGGCGGATCGTCGAGTCGCTCGGGTTCATGCCGGCCGTCCCGCACGACCCCGCGCCGTTCGTGATCGTGTCGATGATGGCGCTCTTCGGGAGCATCGCCCACGCCCCGCTGGCCGTGATGCTCATGGTCGCGGAGATGACCGACAACCTGTCCATGCTGGCGCCCGCCATGATCGCGGTCGGCATCGCAACCCTCGTCGTTGGCGACAGGACCATCTACCGCAGCCAGCTCCGCAGCCGCGAGCAGTCGCCCGCGCATCGCTTCCGATTCGCCATGCCGCTCATGTCCTCGATCCCCGCCGGGGACGCGGCGCGACGCCCGCGCCTGATCCTGTCGGCCGACCTCCTCATCTCCGAGGCACGCGAGCGCATCGACGACTCGGATCTGCCGGGCGCGCCAGTGGTGGAACGAGACGGCTCGGTGCGCGGCGTCGTGAGCCGCGACGACATTTTCGCGGCGGACCCGTCTGCCACGGTTGGGTCGGTGACCGATCAGGACGGTCCGATCATCACCGCCGATGACGGCCTCGACGACGCCTTGGGCTACCTCGCCGATCACCGCGCCGTCTGGGCGCCGGTGGTCGCAGATCGGAAGCTGGTGGGGATCCTCTCGGCTCGCGACGCCATGGCCGCCTATCGCCGCGCCCTGGCCGGGAACGTGCGCCAGATCCGCGGGCTGGGAGCCGACGGGGTCCTGCTCACCGCGGACCTCACCGAGCGCTCGCCGCTCGCCGGAAACACGGTGGCCAAGGTGGCGTGGCCCCGGCAGGTTGTGCTGGTCGCCGTGCAGCGCGGCGAGGAGGTGATCGTTCCTCGCGGGCCGGTGGAGCTGCGGGTCGGAGACCACGTGACCCTGTTCGCCGCGCCCGGAGCGGAGCAGACCGCCCGCGACCTGCTGGGCACGCCAGATGGGCCAGCCGAGCCGTTGACCGACGCGGGACCGGCAGAACCGCTGGAGCCGCCGGAGCCGCCGGAGCCGCCGATCCGGGACTAGATTCGGCCCGCGACCGGTCTGCCCGGGCCCTGGCATCCAACCCGTCTATCGAACATCCACGGGCCGGATCTGCCGGTCCGGATCAGGCGGTGCCGTACAGGCTCAGCTCGCCCTCTTCGACGGGGGCATTCACCTCTGTCCGGATCTGCTCCCAGGCGTCGAGATCCCACTCGCCCACGAAGGTGATGGCGGTCCCCTCCTTGCCGGCACGGCCGGTGCGGCCGATGCGGTGGACATACGTGTCCGCGTCCTCGGGGAGGTCGTAGCTCACCACGTACGGCAGGTCCAGGATGTCCAGCCCGCGGCTGGCCACGTTGGTGGCGATCAGGAAGCGCGTCTTGCCGGCCTTGAAGTCGGCCAGGGTGTGGTCCCGCTCGCGCTGCGACAGGCCGCCATGGAGCGCCGCCACGTTCCGGCCGCGGCGTTTCAGAGTCGCGGCCAGGCGGTCGACCCCGATCTGGGTGTGCCGGAAGACGAGGAGGCGGTCGAAGCCGAACGCATCCGTCAGCTCCAGCAGCGCCTCGCACCTTGTCCTGCTCTGCGACGAAGTAGACGAGCTGGCGCACGGTCTCCACCGTCTTGTACTCGGCGCGGACGACGATCTGGGTCGGCGTTGCGGTCCATGAAGCGGTCGCAGATGCGCAGGATCGCGTACGGCATGGTGGCGCTGAAGAGGGACGTCTGCCGCTGGCGCGGACAGCGCGACAGGATCGTCTCCACGTCGACGATGAAGCCCATGTCGAGCATCCGGTCCGCCTCGTCGAGGATCACCGTCCCGACGCGGTCCAGGTGCAGCTCGCCGCGCCGGATCAGGTCCAGGACGCGCCCGGGGGTCCCGACCACGACCTGGGCGCCACGCTGGAGCGCGGTAATCTGACGATCCATGCTCGAGCCGCCATAGATGGCGACGGCGCGCACGTCACGGAAGACGGCCGAGGCTCGCGATCTCCTCGGTGACCTGAACGCAGAGCTCGCGAGTGGGCGTGCAGGATCAGGGCCTGCACATGGCCGGCGGCAGGGTCCACCTTCTCGACGAGCGGGATGCCGAAGGCGGCCGTCTTGCCGGTCCCGGTCTGCGCCTGGCCGATGAGGTCCTCGCCGGCGCGCAGCGGCGGGATGGCACGCGACTGGACCTCGGTGGGGGTGACATAGCCCATGCGCTCCAGCGCGCGGGCGATGGTCACGGGGACCTCGATCTCACCGAAGCGGTGAGCGCGGGCCTGGGCCATGGCGGCCTGAACCAGCGCGCTGTCGGTGCCTTCGGCGGCGGGCTGCTCCGGACTGGTATGGGGTGCGGTGCGCGGGGTGCGGCCACTCGGGCGCGCGCGGCGCCGCGACGGGGGCGGCTGCTCGGGCGAGCCGCCGGGGTATCGGTCTCTTGCAAACGGTTCTCCGATGTGCGATATGGGCGGGGCGGCGATCGGCCGGAGGGCGCGACTCAGGCGCGCGCGGGCGCTCCGGGGCGCCTCCGCTGCGTGGATCGTACCACGCCGATGGCCGTTGGCCCGCGTCAGCTCCGGGCCGCTCCGGCCGCGACGCTCGATTCCGAGACCGCCGATGATCGACGCCGGCGCCGCCGGCCGGGCGCGGGTAGCCGTTCGGATGGGCATGGCGCCAGGCCCAGGCGTCGGCGAGCATCTGCTCGAGACTCGAGAAGCGCGGAGTCCAGCCCAGCTCGCGGCGCGCGCGGCGCGAGCTGGCCACGAGTACCGGCGGATCGCCCGTTCGACGCTCAGCGGCCGCGCGGGGATGGCGCGACCGGTCACCTTGCGCGCTGCTTCAACCACCTCCCGGACGCTGAAGCCTGCCGCTGACCGAGGTTGTATATCTCCAGGCTCGAGTCGCCCTCCCCGGACGCCTCCAGTGCCAGCAGGTGGGCGTTCGCCAGGTCACGGACGTGGACGTAGTCGCGGATGCAGGTCCCGTCCGGCGTCGGGTAGTCCTGCCCGTAGATCTGCATGTGAGTCGCCTCTCCCGCCGCCACGCGCAGGACGAGCGGCACGAGGTGCGTCTCGGGGTGTGGTCCTCGCCGTTCCGCTCGGTGGCGCCCGCGACGTTGAAGTACCGCAGGTCGATGGCCCGGAAGTCGTGCGAGGCGGCGAACCAGCGCATGGCGCCCTCGAAGGCGAGCTTGGTCGCGCCGTAGGGATTGATGGGCTCGGTCCGGTCCGCCTCGGCGATGGGGATCCTGCGCGGCTCGCCGTAGACCGCAGCCGTGGACGAGAAGACCAGCCGCGTGACGCCGGAGGCCAGCATCGCGTCCAGCAGCGCCACGCCGCCGCCGACGTTGTTCCGGTAGTACAGGCCGGGTCCGTCAGGCTCTCGCCGACGAGCGACTTCGCCGCGCAGTGGAGCACCGCGTCCACGTGCTCGTCGCGGAGCACCGTCTCCAGGTGCCGGGCATCCTCGATCTCACCGACCACGAGGGTGGCCTCGTCAATCACCGCGCTGCGGTGACCGGTCGACAGGTTGTCGTAGACGGTCATGGCGTGGCCGGCTTCAACAAGCACCTCGACCGTCGTGGATCCGATGTAGCCGGCGCCGCCAACGACCAGGATCCGCAATCCGCGCCTCCTCTCGAGTCCTATTGCCGCCCGGCGCCGGCGGTGGCCGTCCCGGCGTTGAGCTCTGTGCTGATGCTCTCATGACCGCCGGCGAGAGCGCCGATGCGATTCGGGAGGCGCCGGCGGCCACCGCGGCCAGCGCATCGGCGGGATGCGGAATCGTCCGGATGCCGTCACCTGCACCGGGGCCCGACGCTGTCGCGCAGGACGGTGGTCAACGCGATCGCGTGCTTCGCGGTCGCGCTGCCGTTCGATGTCACCACCTGGTCCGCGCCCGCTCGTTCCGCGAGCCGGCAGGCCTTGCGGACCAGCTCGGCCGGCAGCGCCTCCACCTCCATGATGACCGCTGCCGTGGCGAGCGCCGAATGGGCCATGTCGACCACGGCCAGCATGTCGTTGTAGACGGTCTCGTCCTCGCCGGACAGGAGCGCCCCGCCGTTGAGCACGAAGGCAATCTGGTTGGCGCCCTGCTCGAGCGCCTTGCTGGCCTCGAAGGCCTTCACCCCGAGGACCTGCCCGCCATGGCCGTAACCGACGATGGTTCCCAGGCGGACCCGCGCACGGCCGAGCTTGCGGCGCGCGGCCTTCACGAGCGAGGGGCTGACCGTCAGGCATGCGACGAGGTCGTGCTCCAGCAGCGCCGCCGCCTGTCAAGCTCGCGCAGCGACGCGTTCGGGGTGGTTATCAGGTGTTCGAGGCGCATGGAACGTCGACCGATGGCGATGATCGCTGAGGCGGGGACCTCCCGCTCGAGAACCGACGCGGGCTAGCATGCCCGGATCGCCGATTGTAGCCAGCCTGCCCCGTGGTGTCAGCCGCCCGGGCCTGGCCGCGAAGCGCGGCCGCGTGCGACAGGCCGCTGCGTGGTGCGGCGACGCACCACCGTCTCGGAAGGCAGCCACTCGCGTGCAAGGGACAGCGGCGAGGCCCGATCGTTCAGGAGGGGGTCGTCGAGCACCGCTTCCATGAGCCGGCGCAGGAGCGATCCCACCACCGGCCCCGGACCAATGCCGAGCGCCTCGATCAGATCGGTGCCGCGCACGGCCAGCTGCCGGTGCGTCAGCGGATGGCTGGCGAGCTCGGCGCCCACCCGCGCTCGCAGCTCGTCGAGCCCCCCGAGGGCGGGCTCGACCGCGCCGGAGGCCGCGTCGTCGGCCCGGCGCAGGGCGAACAGGTCCTGCAGCGCCGCGCGCCGACGCCGCGGATGAAGCGGCAGCAGCCGCATCGGTCCAGTCCGCGCGGTAGCAGAACATGTGCATCCGACCAGGTCCTCGCCGGCGACACCTTGGCGAGGGACACGCAGGCGGCGCAGGAATCGCCTCGACCATCCGGGCTCCCATGGTCTCGTGGCCGATGAAGTGGCCGCCCGCCAGGGTGCTCCCTTCCCCATGTCGTGCAGCGCGCCGATCAGGCGCAGCAGCGGGTCGTCGGCCGGCATGCGTCGACCGTTCGCAGCCAGTGATCGACGCGTCGCCGGGAACGGCCTTCGCCTGGGGCACTCCGCGGAGCGCTGCGACTCGGCAGGATCACGGGCAGAATCCGCAGATCCTTCAGCAGCGCCAGGGCGCGCAGCGGACGGCGCTGCAGACGGCGCGGCGGCGTCCGGGTCGGCACGCACGTCGCCCCAGCATGCGGAGCAGCTCGTCGCGGACCCGTTCGCCGGAAAGCCCGGCGGCGAGACCGGCGTTGCGCGGATCGCCGTCTCTGTCCCGGCCTCGATGCGCATCTAAAGCGCAGGGCGAAGCGCACCGCGCGGAGCAGGCGCGGGCTCCTCCTCGATCCTGCGGTTCGGGTCGCCGACGGCCGCAGGATCCCGTCGCGCAGGTCGGCGAGGCCGTGGTGCGGGTCGACGGGTCACCTTCCCCCTCCCCCGTTGCCCTGCGGGCAGCCACGTGAGCGCGCTCCACGGTGAAGTCCTGCTGCCCCAGGTCGTCCTCCAGCGTGCCGCCCCAGCGAACTCGCTCGGGGCGCGGTGGTCGCGGTACGCGGACTCGACGCGGTAGGTCGTCACCTCGACCGCGGTTCGCTCCGGGCCGGCGCGCACGGTCACGGTGCCGAACGGGTTCTCCCAGGTGGAACCGGGGAAGAGTTGTCACGGCCTCCGGCGTCGCGCGGTGGCCACGTCCCAGTCGACCGGTGGCGTGCCCTGCAGCAGGTCGCGGACGCAGCCACCCACCAGGGCGGCCTCGTGGCCATGCGGGCGAGGAGCTGCAGGACGGCGCGGGCGCCGGCATCGAGATCCGTGAGCCGGATCGCACGCCGGAGCTCCGGACCGCGCGGCATGGCGGTCCCTGCTAGCTCCGCCTGCCTGGCCGCCCAGGAAGAGGTAGTTGCGCCAGGCGCCGTTCTGCTCGTCTGCGAGGTAGTTCCCGAACAGGTAGCGGACGTCCGCCCGTGGGGCGCGGGGCTCGCGCAGAAGCCGCATGCGCGCCTCGGCCAGCGTCTTGGACCCCTTGCGGTGGTTGCAGGCGCGGCAGGCGGCGACCAGGTTCTCCCATTCATGGCGGCCGCCGCGATGCTTGGGCACGACGTGGTCGATGGTGAGGTCGCGGCTCATGGTTCCGCAGTACTGGCAGACATGGCGGTCCCTGGCGAACACCTCGCGGCGCGAGAGCTTCACCCGCGGGCGAGGTCGGCGCACCAGGTACACCAGGCGAATGACCGATGGCGCGTCAATGGCCATGGTGGGGGTGTGGATCACCTGGTGATTCCGCTCGAGCAGCTCCGCCTTCTCGGCACCGAGCAGGGTGAAGGCGCGCCTGATGTCGCAGACGTTGAGTGGCTCGTAGTTCTGGTTCAGCACCAGCACGGGTGCGTCGATCACGCCACGCCTCCAGCGGCCCGATGATAGCGGAGTCCGCCACGGGCTTCGGAGCTGGAGCTCCGCGAGGCGGCGGTACAATCGGGCGCACCCGCGGCGTCAGAACCGCCGCGAGGAGTCCGCGCTCCATGCGCGCCATGAAACGAGCGAGGAACCCCCTCGAGATGACGACCATCGAGACCTCAACCTGGGCCACCAGGTCGGGCTCGCCGCATGCTCGCCGGTGGCGTGATCATGGACGTGGTGGCCCCCGACCAGGCGCGCATCGCCGAGGCTGCGGGGGCCGTGGCGGTGATGGCCCTCGAGCGCGTCCCGTCGGACATCCGCAGTTCGGCGGGTGGCGCGCATGAGCGATCCCAAGCTCATCAACGAGATCAAGGCGGCGGTCTCCATCCCGGTGATGGCCAAGTGCCGCATCGGCCACTTCGTCGAGGCGCAGATCCTCGAGGCGCTCGAGGTCGACTACATCGACGAGTCGGAGGTCCTGACCCCCGCGGACGAGGCGAACCACATCGACAAGCACGCCTTCAAGGTGCCGTTCGTGTGCGGCTGCCGGGACCTCGGCGAGGCGCTCCGCCGCATCGGCGAGGGCGCGGCCTGATCCGCACCAAGGGTGAGGCGGGACCGGGAACATCGTCGAGGCGGTGCGCCACATGCGCGCGGTGCGGTCGGGGATCCACCAGCTGCAGGCGCTTCGCTCCGATGAGCTCTATGCCTCGGCCAAGGAGCTGCGTGCGCCGGTCGAGCTGGTCCAGCGCACGCAGCGCTGGGGGAGCTGCCGGTCCCAACTTCAGCGCGGCGGCGTCGCGACACCGGCGGACGCCGCGCTGATGCGGCAGCTGGGCGCCGAGTCCGTCTTCGTGGGCAGCGCCATCTTCAAGAGCGAGAGCCCGGAACGCTACGCCCGGGCCATCGTCAAGGCCACGACCCACTTCGACAACCCGGAGATCCTCGCCGAGGTGAGCGCGGGCCTTGGCGAGCCGATGCACGGCCTGGAGCTGTCCGAGATTCCGGCCGAGGAGCGGCTCGCCGCCGGGGCTGGTAGCCGCGGCGGGGCCTCGCGTGACGGGTCGCCGTCCGCGCATCGGCGTGCTTGCCCTGCAGGGAGCCGTGCGGGAGCACGTCGAGGCGCTGCGGGGGTGGGCGCGGAGCCGGTCGAGGTGCGCCTGCCGCGCGACCTCGCGGACCTCGATGCCCTGATCCTGCCGGGTGGCGAGAGCACGACCATGCGCAACTGATCGACGAGTACGGCCTCCGTGAGCCGATCCGGCCCTGGCCAGCGCCGGGGCGCCCATGCTCGGCACCTGTGCCGGAATGATCCTGCTCGCGAACCGCATCGCCGATGGCGCCGAGCCAGTCTTCCCGCTGCTAGACATCGAGGTGCGACGAAACGCCTACGGCCGTCAGCTCGACAGCTTCGAGGCTGACCTGGAGATGCCCATCCTCGGCGAGGCGCCGCTCCACGGCGTCTTCATCCGCGCGCCGGTGGTGAGCGACGTGGGACCCCGGGCCGAAGTCCTCGCGGTCGACCCTCACGGGCGCCCGTCGCCGTGCGCCAGGGTCGGGTCATCGCCACCGCCTTTCACCCCGAGCTGACCGGGGATCGGCGCTGCACGAGCTGCTGGTCCGGATGCTCACCGCCGAGGTCGGGCCGCGGTCTGACCGCGGGCAGCGGCACCGTCCGAGCCGCGCGCCTGACCGATCGCCCGGCGCTGGGCGACCTCTCCCACCGGGTTCATGCCGCCGCGACGCCCACGGCGCAGCCTGGGCATTCCCGCCTCGTCGACGCCGCCGCCAGATCAGCCTGGCGACCTGACCCCGACCTGGATTCCGCTGCGGCCGCCATCGGTCCATCTCGTCGCCGAGTCGGACGGCAGCTGGTCGGGAGCTGCCGGGCGATCGAGGAACCCCACCGCGACGACTGGGTCATCATCGAGCTCGACGCGGCGGATGGACCGATGGCCGCCGAGGTCCGCTGGGCGCTCCTCCGGGCGCTCATCGATGAGGGCGCGAACAAGAACGTGGCGCGCTACCACGTCGCCTGCAGCGACGTGCGCGAGAACCTGGAGCTGCTGGGCCAGGCGAACTTCGTGGCCTACGCCCAGGAGGAGATCCTGTATCTGCCCCCGGCAACCGAGCGCGGTGCGGCTGGCTGGCTGCGCCGGATGGTGGGGCGACGCAAGCCCCCGCGCGGCCACGCCGGCGAGACGCCGGACCACTGGGGCGAGGCCCACCGTGCCGCGGACCAGCATGCCGCCCTGCAGCCGGCCGGTGCGCCGGACGCGTGGCACCTCTTCGACCTGTGGACGCATGCCACGCCGCCGGCGATCGCCCGTCTCGAGTCCTACGCCGCGGCCGACTGGGAGGCCGTGGGGCACGAGGCCATCGTGCCCCGCTCGAGCCTCAACCCGATCCTCCACTTCAGCGAGGTGCGGGCGTGGTTCGTGCCCCACGATCAGCGGGCGGGCGGCTTCGCGCAGCACGGCTCCTGCCGCGAGGGTCCCCACTACCTGCGCTTCCTGGTCCGCGACGGCACCGATGGCGTGGCCTTCCTTCGGGCGACGCTGGATGCCATGGGGGCGGATGCCACTGCTGCGGGGATCCTCGCTCCGGTGCGAACATATGAGTCGACGGGGATGCGCGCGGCATCGGCCGCCGGATTCGTGCCCATCGGTCGGGTGACGTTGCTGGTCCGGGAGGTGCGCGCGTCGATCCGCGAGCCGGCAATGGTGCCGGCCGTTCGCTAGCGCTCAGGCGCGAGGAGACAGCGTGGCAGGTGTGCCCCGTCGAGAGACGACCGACGACCTGGACGACCTGATGGCGGCGCTCCCCGAGGAGATCGTGGCCCGTCTCCGCTCGTTTGCCGACCGCAGCGATCTGCTCGAGGTTGTCATGGACCTGGGGCGCCGGCCCGAGGCGCGCTTCGCTGACGGCGAAGAGGTGCTCCTCGACCGCGAGATCACCGAGACGGACATCGGCCACGTCGTCAACCACATCGGAGTCTTCGGAGACGACAACCGGGCCGGCATCGAGCGGACCCTGCACCGGATCAGCGCCATCCGCAACCGCGCCGGCAAGGTGGTCGGGCTGACGTGCCGCATCGGCCGCGCAGTCTTCGGGACCATCGACATCATCCGCGACATGGTCGAGGGCGGCCAGAGCATCCTCCTGCTCGGACGGCCGGGCGTGGGCAAGACCACCATGCTGCGCGAGGTGGCCCGGGTCCTCGCCGACGACTTCGGCAAGCGGGTCGTGGTGGTCGACACCTCGAACGAGATCGCCGGGGACGGGGACATCCCGCACCCGGGGATCGGCGATGCGCGACGGATGCAGGTCCGCACCCCGCCCGACCAGCACAACGTGATGATCGAGGCGGTGGAGAACCACATGCCCGAAGTGATCGTCATCGACGAGATCGGGACCGAGCTCGAGGCGCAGGCGGCCCGGACGATCGCGGAACGAGGCGTCCAGCTGGTGGGAACGGCTCACGGCAACACCCTGGACAACCTGATGCTGAACCCCACCCTCTCCGACCTGGTGGGCGGCATCCAGCCGGTCACCCTGGGCGACGAGGAGGCACGGCGACGCGGGACCCAGAAGACGGTGCTCGAACGCAAGGCGCCGCCGACCTTCGACGTCCTGGTGGAGATCGTCGAGCGGGACAGCGTCATCGTCCACCGCAATGTGGCCGAGACGGTCGACGCCATCCTGCGCGGCCACATGGTTCCCCCCGAGGCCCGCTGGCGGGACGATGGCGGCGAGGTGCACGCGGCGACGAAGTACGACTACCGGATCAGCGAGACGGAGGCGGGCAACCCGGCCTTTGCGCCGCTCGAGCCGCTCGGCGGCTACGGATCGTTCTCCGGCCGGGGCCGGGCCGGAGGCGGGGCCGGCCTGCGTCCCCTTCCCGGCCGTGGCGAGCCGCGGGGAGAGGTGCGCGGCGGACGCGGCCTGACCCATGCCCGGCGAGCGAGTCGCGGATCAGGGAAACGGTCCGGAGCCCGAGGGCGGCAGGCTCGGGGGCCCCCGGCGCTGGATAGGCCCATCGGCGCCTCCCGCCCGGAGCGGGCCGCCGGCCGCCCCACCGACCCATGAGCCTCTTTGCCTTCGGAGTGAGCCGCAAGCGCCTCGAGCAGTCGGTGCGAGAGCTTGGGCTGCCGGTCACGGTCGCCCGCGAGCTCGACGAGGCCGACGCGGTGGTGACCCTGCGCAACTACTACCGCCGCAAGCCCGCAGCGCTGCGCGACGCTGAGTCATCCGGCGTGCCCATCTACGTCCTGAAGACGAACACCGTCCTGCAGATGGACAACATGCTGGCCAGCCTCTACGACCTCGAGGCGGACCCACAGGAGGCCGCGCTGCGGGAAACGGCGGAGGCCATCGGCCTCGTCGAGGCATCCGGCCAGTCAGTGGAGCTGTCGCCGCAGAACGCGTACGTGCGAAGGCTCCAGCACCAGATGGCCGAGCGGCACAGCCTCATGAGCCGATCGCGCGGCGCCGAGCCGAACCGCCGCGTGGAGCTGCTCCCCGAAGAGGGGCGGGCGTGGCGCTAGGGAGACGAACGTGACGGAGGTCGGCGCCCGCGGCCGCTTCATCTCCCTGGAGGGTCCCGAGGGAAGCGGCAAAACGACCGCCGCCCGCCACCTTGTGCGCTGGCTGGAGGGCCGAGGCGTCCGGGTGGTCCTCACCCGCGAGCCGGGCGGCACGCCGGTCGGTGACGAGATCCGGACCCTGCTCCTGCATCATCGCGGCCTGGCGGACGACCTGGATCCGCGGACGGACGCGCTCCTCTTCGCCGCGCAGCGCGCCCAGCACGTCGCTCGCCTGATCCGCCCCGCGCTCGCGCGCGGCGACTGGGTCGTATGCGCCCGCTACGCGGACTCCTCGCTCGCCTACCAGGGCGCCGCCTACGGCAACGACCCGGAGGAGATGCGCCGCCTGCAGCACTTCGCGACCGGCGGCCTGCTGCCTGACCTCACGATCCTCATCGACGTCCCGGTCGAGGTGGGGCTCGCTCGCAAGCGCCAGGGCGAGTGGAACCGCTTCGAGGACACGGAGGGGATCGCCTTCTTCGAGAAGGTCCGCGCGGCGTACCTGGCGCTCGCCGGCGCCGAGCCCCAGCGCTTCCGGGTGATCGACGGCTCGGGCTCCGTGGCCAGCTCGACGCAGCCGTCCGCGAGGCGGTAGCGCCGCTCCTCTGACCGACGCGACCGGCGCCTTGCGAACCGGTCGCCCGTCAGCCGATACTCCTGCGGCGATCGCATCGCGCACCCGTCACCGCAGTGAGGAGCACCGTGCAGCAGCCGTCACCCAACCCCCGTCCGCAGGGCGGCAGATGGGCATCGTCATCCTGGCCGTCCTGGCCCTGGCAGATGGAATCTTCGATGCCCTCGCGGGAGCCACCCTGCTCGGCCTTGGGAAGGCCGTCGCCGCGAACACCATCCTGAGCGGCGACCTGTTGACCCTGCTGGGCGCGATCCTCCTGGGCGTTGCTCTCCTGCTGCTGGCCCTCGCCTACGGGCTGTGGTTCACGCGGTCCTGGGCCTGGTCGCTGGGCGTGGGGCTGGAGACTGCCAACATCCTGCTGGCCTTCGTGCGCCTGGCCGGTGGTCGCGAGGCCATTCCCGGCGTGCTGCTCACCCTCCCTCCTGGCCAGCACCGTCCTGTACTACCTGATGCAGCGGCCGGTGCGAGCCCTCTTCGGCCGCAGCTGACCGGGCGACCGCACCGCGGTCAGGCACCCTCCATGCGAACGGTGCCCACGCCAGCCTGCAGGTCGTCCTTGTCCCGGGGTCCGCCCAGCCTCCTCCGCTGCGACGGTCGCCTCTGGAGCGCGTCGGGGAGCGTGGCATACTAGCCGCGCATCTCCACCAGGCGCGCCCACGCAGGAGGTTCCATGAAGCTCGTCACCGCCATCGTGCACAACGAGGACGCCGCGACCCTGGTCGACGCGCTCCTCGAGCGCGAGTTCCGGGCGACACGGCTCCACTCGTCGGGCGGCTTCCTGAAGCAGGGCAACGCCACGATCCTTGTCGGGGTCGAGGACGACCAGGTCGAGGGTGTCCTGGACGTCATCCGCGCCAACTGCCACTCGCGCCGCCAGTTCGTCAACCCGATGCCCCCGATCATGGAGCCGGGCGAGTTCTACATGCCCTACCCGGTCGAGGTCGAGGTGGGCGGGGCCACCGTCTTCGTCCTGCCCGTCGAGCGCTTCGAGCGGATCTGACAGTCCGATGGAGGGGCCGGCGGCCGTGGCCCGGCCGCCCGCTGGCTTGGCTCCCTGGTCGACGACGCGCCGGACGTGGTCGCCGTCTGGCCCGCCATGGACGGCGATTTCACCGGGCTCATCGCCGCTCGCCGCGAGCTCCACCGGCGCGTGACCCCCGGAAGCGCACCTGCCATCCTGGCCCAGCAGGAGGCGGTCGCCGCCGCGCTCGAAGCCGTGCTGCGCGCCATGCCCGAGGCGGCCCTCCGCGCGCCCGGCGGCGAGGAGGACTGGAACGTGGCCCAGGCCTTCGCCCACACCACCGCCGCCCGCCGCTTCCTGCCCGCCTGGGCGGCGATGGCCGCCGCCGGCGAGTGGCCCGCGGACCAGCCGCCGGTCGTGACCCCCTCGATCCCCGGACCACCGGACGCCGGCGTCGAGCTCCTGCTCCTGCTGCTCGAGAAGAGCCGGCGCTCCCAGGAGCGTTCAGCGCAGCGGATCGCCGGGCACGAGACGGAGCGCTGCCCCCTGGACCACCCCCTGGTGGGGCAGCTCCGCTGCGGCGATTGGCTCCTCTGCGCCGGCGTCCACGACCTGATGCACCTCGAGCAGCTGCACCGAACCCTCGCTGGAGCGCGGCGGAGCGGCGTCCGCCGGCACCGCCCCTGACTGATGGCGCCCATGTCCGAACGCCCGGCACCGCTCGTCCTCGTTCCCGCCCCGCCACCCGGGCAGGCGCCTTCGGCTCCTACGCGGCCGTCGCCGAGACGGGGCGCCACTCCTCGCGGCCGAGCTGACCGGTCGCCTGGGTCGCGCCGGGGCGGCAGTCCAGCCGCTTCCGCCCGATGCCGCCGCCCGGGACGGGTTCCACTGGGGACGATGGTTTGCCGCGGCGCGCGCGCCGCCCTCGCCGCGGCCCGCGATGCGGGCCGGAGGTGGATGCCATCGGGTACGTGGGCGCCGGCTCCATGGCCCTCGCGCCGCCCGACGTGCTCGACGACCTCCTGTCGCCGGTCCCCGGCGAGGTCGTGGCCAACAACCGGTTCAGCACCGACGCCTTCGTGGTCGCGGCCTCACCGCCCGAAGGACGGCCGGCACCGGACGGCACGACCCGCCATGGGCCCGACCTCGACCGCGCCCTCGACCGGCTGGACGCCTGCCCCACCGACAACACCGCGGCGCGCTGCCTGGAGAGCGCCGGCTTCCGCAGCCGCGACCTGGCGAGCCGCCCGTGGACGCGCTTCGACGTCGATACGCCGCTCGACCTCGCGCTCCTCCGCCTGGCGGCGCGGCTGCCGGCGGTGCGGCTGGCGCCGGGTCCCGGCCTCGCGGGCTTCCTGGAGATGGCTCGCCTGCCCGGGGATCGGGACCTCGACGGTGCCCGGCCTGGAGGCGGTCGGCGAGGTGATGCGCGACCGGTCCGGCCAGCTGGTCGTCGCCGGCCGAGTCCCGTCGGCGGTGCTCGCCGCGCTGGAGGCCGACACTGCCTGCCGCGTGCGCGCCTTCGTCGAGGAGCGCGGCATGCGGGCTGCCCGTGACCTGCGACCCCGCTCCCTCCTCGCCCGCTGGATCGAGGAGCGCGGCCCGGCCGGTCTGGTCGCTGAGCTGGCCACCCTGGGCGACGCGGTCATCCTGGACACCCGGGTCCTCATGGCAGCGCTCGCCGGCAGCGCCGACGCCGCCGCCTGGCCGCGACCGAGGAGCGCTTCGCATCTGACTTCGGCGACTCCCGGCCCATCCGCACCGCCTGGCTGGCGGAGCTCGTCACGGCGGCCCGGGACGCATCGGTCCCGATCCTGCTCGGAGGCCACGCGCTGGTCAGCGACGGGCTCCGCCTGCTCATCGCGGCGGCCTGGCTCGGCCGCTGAGCGCGCTCCGACACGGCGGGCGTGCCTGCTAGACTTGGTGACCGGGCGGCGCGCGGTCCGCGACCGCCGCTCCCGACAGCAACCTCAGCCGAGCGCACGCGGCGCCGCGCGTTCGAGGCGCAGCGTGCCAGTCAGGCACCCCATGGTGCCCTGGAGCGGAGATGGACCAGACCGGCCTGATCTACGTCATCGGCTTCGGGATCGCCGCGACGATCTTCGTCTTCGCCACGATCCTCGCCGCGTGGCTCCTCTCGCATCGCCGTCGCAGCCCGCAGAAGGGGCTGCCCTACGAGTGCGGGATCGACACCATCGGCGACACGTGGAGCCGGTTCGGCCTGGCCTTCTACCTGTTCGCCCTGCTCTTCGTGGCGTTCGACGTGGAGATCATCTTCGTCTACCTGTGGGCGGTGGCGATCCGGGCCATCGCGGTTCCCGGCATCGTGACCATGGGAATCTTCCTGATCGTCCTCATGTTCGGGGAGTTCTACGCCTGGCGGAAGGGAGACCTCCGATGGCACTGAGTCCAGGACCACCCGGGCCGCGACCGAGCGGCACGACGACGGCCACGTCCCCCCCATCGTCATCCCGGACGCCGCAGCGGGCGACGAGCTGCTGGCGCCCTTTGGCATGGAGGAGCACCCGCAGGGCGGCTTCCATGGCCTGCTCGAGGTGATCCCCACCAAGGCCGACATCGTCATCGACCTGATCCGCGCCAACAGCCTGTGGCCGCTCCTGTCCGGGCTGTCGTGCTGCGCCATCGAGATGATGAGCAGCGCCACCAGCAAGAACGACATCGACCGCTTCGGGATGTTCCCGTTCCGCGCCTCGCCCGCGCCAGTCGGACGTGCTCATCGTGGCCGGCACCCTGACCACCAAGATGGCCGGCCCGCTGGTGCGCCTCTGGGAGCAGATGCCCGAACCCAAGTGGTGCGTCGCCATGGGCACCTGCACCACCAGCGGCGGCCGCTTCAAGCGCAGCTACAGCGTGGTGCAGGGCGTCGACCGGGTGATGCCGGTGGACGTCTACGTCCCCGGCTGCCCGCCGCGTCCCGAGGGCCTGATCTACGGGCATGCTCAAGCTGCCGCGAGCTGGTCATGCAGCGGCGCGGCCAGTGGCGGACCTACGTCGACCGCGGCCCGCAGCGGCTGGCCTGGGAAGGAGACGTCCGCTGACCGCCCCGGCCAAGGCGGGCGCGCTGGTGCGCCTGCTCACCGATCGCCTGGGCGACGCTCGCGCGGGAGCTGTGGACCGACGAGGACACCGTCGAGATCCAGGTCTCGCGCGAACGAATCGTCGAGCACCCTGCGCACGCTCCGCGACGACCCGGACTTCGGCTTCTTCTACCTGGCCGATGCCGCCGCGGTCGACTACGGGGTGGGCCGGCATTTCGAGGTCGTCTACCACCTCTACTCCGACCGCCACCCGGCCTGGCTCCGCGTCCGCGTCCCGGTCGACCGCAGCGACCCGCGCTCCCCTTCGGTGACCGGCGTCTGGCCCGGGGCCATGTTCCACGAGCGCGAGATGTACGACATGATGGGGATCGTCTTCGAGGGCAACCGCGACCTGCGCCGGATCTACATGTCGCCGGAGTACCGCTCCTTCCCCAGCGCAAGGACTTCCTGCTGCCCGACGACGCCGCCGACTCCGCCGGCCGCCGGGCGTGAACCCGCTGGAACGCCCGGAGACCTGGGACCTGAGCTCCTTCACCCGCGAGCTGACCAGGACGGGGGCGACCTACGCTCCAGCCGAGCCCGGCGTGGAGATCTGCGTCCGGAGACGATGCGCCGGCCAATGACCGCCGCCGACGAGACCCGACCACGATGACCGCCGTCGATCCCGAGACCCGCATCCCCGATCCCATCGACCTCGACCGTGCCGAGGAGGCGCGCCTGCAGGCCGCCGCCGGGCTTCGCCCGCCGCCGGCGATGGGCGAACGCGGGCGAGTACGCCGGCTTCGAGCTGGTGGGCGTCCCGGACCGTCCGCTCCAGACGGAGCGAGAGGCCGAGATGTACACCCTCGAAGAGGGGGAGATGCTGGTGAACATGGGGCCCCAGCACCCCTCGACCCACGGGGTGCTGCGCCTCGTCATCAAGATCCGCGGCGAGATGGTCACGGACCTGGACCCGGTCTTCGGCTACCTCCACCGCGGCATCGAGAAGCTGTGCGAGAACGCGACCTACACGACCGCGCTCACGTACGTCGATCCCATGGACTACCTCTCGTCGATGCACAACGAGCACGCGCCGGCGATCGCGTTCGAGAAGCTGTACGGGATTCGCGCGCCAAAGCGCGCCGAGTACATCCGCGCCCTCGTCGTCGAGCTGAACCGCGTCTTCAGCCACGGCTTGATGGTCGGCTTCCTGGCCCTCGACATGGGCGGCATCACGCCCATCCTCTACTCGTTCATCAACCGCGACGAGATCGTCGAGCTCCTCGCCTCCATCTCCGGGCAGCGGATGCTCTTCAACTTCTTCCGGGTCGGCGGCGTGAACTGGGACGTCAACGACGAGTTCCTCTCGCGGCTCGGGACATGGCACGGCAACGTGATGCGCACCGTGACCGACAACGAGCGGCTCATCACCGAGAACGAGATCTTCAAGGGGCGGACCAAGGGGATGGGTGTGCTCACCGCGGACCAGGCCATCGCCTACGGGGTCAGCGGGCCGAACCTGCGAGCTTCCGGCGTGCCCTTCGACGTGCGCAAGGCGCACCCGTACTCGATCTACAACGAGCTGGAGTTCGAGGTCGTCACCCAGAAGACCGGCGACGTCTACGCGCGCTACCTCCAGCGCATCGCGGAGCTCAAGCAGAGCCTGCACCTGATCGACCAGATCATGGACCGCATGCCCCACGGTCCGGTGCAGGCCCAGGTGCCGGGGATCATCCGGCCCAAGCCGGGCCGCGCCTACGGTGCGGTCGAGAGTCCTCGCGGCCTGTACAGCGTGTACGCCATCAGCGACGGAGGCCCCACGCCGTATCGGTTCCGGATGCGCGATCCCAGCTTCATCACCCTGCAGGTGATGCCCACGCTGATGCCGGGCCACCTCCTCGCCGACACCATGGCCATCATGGCCAGCCTGGACCCGGTCATGGGCGGGGTGGACAAGTAGATGAACCTGGACCTGCTGCTGGGCATCGGGCGCTTCGTCCTGTCGACGACCCTGCTGCTGGTGCTCACCATCCCGACCGCCTTCATCATCATCCAGGTCGAGCTCAAGGTCATTGCGGGCATGCAGCGCCGCTACGGCCCCAACCGGGTGGGCCCGTGGGGAGCCTTCCAGAGCACCATCCACGGCTTCAAGGTGCTCGCCAAGGAGGACGCCATCCCCGACCAGGCTGATCGGGGCACGTTCACCCTGGCGCCGTGGATGGTCTACATGGCGGCCGCCATGAGCATGCTGGTGATCCCGTTCGCACCGGGCGCCATCGCGGCGGACTTCAACATCGGCGTCGTGTACTTCTTCGCGGTGCTGGGGCTGTCCGTGGTGGGGCTCCTGGTCGCCGGATGGAGCAGCTACAACAAGTACTCGCTGCTGGGCGGACTGCGCAGCGCGGCACAGATGGTGAGCTACGAGATCCCCCTCACCCTCTCGGTGGTGGGCGTGGTGCTCCTGAGCGGCTCGCTGAACTTCAGTGACATCATCGCCCACCAGCTGGCGCACGGCTGGAACCTGTGGTGGCAGATCCTGGGCTTCCCGGTCTTCTTCATCGCCGCCATGGCGGAGATCAACCGGACCCCGTTCGACCTGGTGGAGGCCGACAGCGAGATCGTCGCAGGGCCGTACACGGAGTACTCGGGGATGCGCTTCGGCTTCTTCTTCTTCGCCGAGTACGTCGCGCTCTTCATCATGAGCGCCATCATGGTGGCACTCTTCTTCGGAGGCTGGCTGGCGCCCTGGCCGCTCCCCGGACAGCTCGACGGCTTCGCCGGCACCCTCTACGGGCTCTTCTGGTACTTCGGCAAGACCTACTTCTTCGTCTTCGTGGCGGTCTGGCTGCGCACCACGCTGCCGCGCATCCGCGTGGACCAGCTCATGGGTATGGCCTGGAAGGTGCTCCTTCCGGTGGCGCTGATCAACCTGTTCCTGACCGCGATCGCGGTCGTGGCCTTCAACCTCTAGGAGCGTTCGAGACTCATGGCGTTTTTCGGCTCCGGCATCGTCACCGGCATGGCGACCACCCTGCGCAACATGTTTGCGAGCAAGGTGACCCGCCAGTACCCCGAGGAACGCCCCCAGATGGCGGAGCGCTGGCGCGGCCGGCTGGACCTCATCTACGACGCATTCGGCGAGCACAAGTGCGAGGTCTGCTTCCAGTGCGCGCAGGTCTGCCCGGTCGAGGCTATCGACATGTCCGGCTTCGACGCGCAGGGCAACCGGATCCGCTACGGGATGCCGGAGATCTACGACGAGCGCAAGGACCCCAACGCCTACCGGCGGGCCGGCCTGCCTGAACGACCGATGCGCAACGCGGCGCGCTGGGACGAGGCGATCGACACCGCCTTCGTGGACGAGACGATCGCCGCCTATGGCGGGCGACCGGAGTCGCTGGTGGCGATCTTCAGCGCCATTCAGGCCCGCTTCGGGTATCTGCCTGAGCGTGCCCTGCGACGAGCGAGCGACCGCATGAGCATCCACTGGGCACAGGTCTTCGGTGCCGCCGGCCTGGGCGGCTTCCGGCTCCTTCCGGCGGACGGCCACCTCATCACGGTCTGCAGCTGTGCCGCGTGCCGCTTCGCTGGTGGTGATGCCCTGCTTCGCGGGCTCGAGGAGGAGCTGGGGGTCCGGGCCGGCGAGTCGACGGCCGACGGAGCCTTCAGCCTGGAGACTGGCGCCGATGTCGGCGCCGGGGCGATCGCCCCGGCGGTGCGGGTCGACACGCTCGTCTACGGACCGCTGACGGTCGACGAGGCCCGCCATCTCGTCCACGAGCGACGTGCGGGCGCCGCGGCCGCGGCGGCGGCCGGGAGCGGGAGCTGACCGTGGCCGGCAATTCCGCAAAGCTCTCCCCCCAGATCCGCATTCTCGACGGCGGCGAGCCGCGCCTGCTGAGCGACATCGGGCAGGTCGACCCGGACTCGATCGCCTCGTACCGCGAGCACGGCGGCTACGCCGGCCTGGAGCGCGCGGTGACCCGGCACTCGCCGGAGGAGGTCATCGCCCAGATCGAGGCCGCCGGACTCCGCGGCCGTGGCGGCGCAGGGTATGGCACGGCCGCAAAGTGGCGAGCGGCCCGTGGCGCTCCCGGGGAGCGCAAGGTGGTGGTCGCCAATCTGATGGGCTCCGATCCCACCGCGCTCGGCGACCGCGCGCTTGCCGAGGGGAACCCGCACCTCGTCCTCGAGGGCCTGCTCATCGCCGCGTATGCCATCGGCGCGTCGGAGGCCATCGTCTCCGTGCGTCGCGACTGGACGGCGGCTGTCGAACGCCTCCGGATCGCCGTGCGGGAGGCCGAAGCGGCACGCTTTGCCGGCTACCTGGTCCTGGGCACCGACACGAGCGTCCAGGTCAGCGTGCAGGAGGGCTCGGGCGCCTACGTCGCCGGCGAGGAGACAGCGCTCCTCTCGGCGCTCGCCGGTGACCGTGGCATGCCCTCGATCCGGCCGCCGTATCCCACCCAGCGCGGCTTTGCCGGCGCGCCCACGGTGGTGCAGAACGCCGAGACGCTCGCCCACGTGGCATGGATCCTCGCGAGCTCGCCGGAGGCCTTCGCCTCGGTGGGCAGCGAGCAGAGCCGGGGCACAAAGCTCGTCACGATCCTGGGTCGCGTGAAGCGGCCCGGCCTGGTGGAGATTCCGCTCGGCACGCCGCTGCAGGAGATCCCCGCCCTGGCGGGCGGCGCGACGGGGGCGGTCAAGGCGCTCTTCGTGGGCGGTCCGGGCGGCGGAGCCATCGACGCGGCCAGCCTGGAGCTTCCGTATGACTACGAGGCGCTGGCCGAGCGGGGCGCCCGCATCGGCTCGGGCACCATCCTCGTCACCGATGGTGGAACCTGCATGGTCGACACGGCTCGCTTCCTGCTGGACTTCAGCGCCCGCGAAGCCTGTGGCAAGGCGGTCCCCTGCCGGATCGGCCCCCGCCGCCTGGTCGAGGCGCTCGATCGCATCCTGGCCGCGACGCCGCGCCCCGGCGACTTCGACCTTCTACGCAACCTCTCGCGAAAGATGGCCGACACGGCGCTCTGCGGGCTGGAGGCCCTCGCACCGAATCCCATGCTCACCACGCTCGAGCGCTTCCCCGAGGAGTATCGGGCCCACGCTGAGCGCGGGGAATGCCTCTCCGGCGCCTGCCGGACCGACGGCGTCCCGCCGCTCCTGACGCCGTTCGACTCCATCGAGCCGGCGGCCTCGTAGAACCACCGCGACATAGACGGGTAGCATTGCGCCGATGGCATTCGTAACGAACGGCAATGGTCACGACGGGAAGGACTCGCTGCGCCCCGAGGACTACACGCCCCTGTGGCCCATGGTCCCCGGCACGCGGAAGATCAGCGTCACGATCAACGGGCAGCAGGTCGAGGCGGAGGAGGGCCAAACCATCCTCCAGGCCTGCCGCGTCCTGGGCATCGAGATCCCCACGCTCTGCTACGAGCCCAAGCTCGCCGCCTATGGCGCCTGCCGGATCTGCGTGGTCGAGGTCGAGGGCCAGGAGAACACCCCCATCTCCTGCGGGACGACGATCGAGGAGGGGATGGTCGTCACCACCCACTCCGATCGGCTGGTCGAGAACCGGCGCATGGTCCTGGAGCTGATCTTCAGCGACCACGACGCGTACTGCCTCCCGCCCTGCCAGTTCAAGTGCCCGACCCGGGTCGACATCCCCGGCTACCTCAAGCAGAACTCCCTGGGCAACTGGGAGGAGGCGACTCGCATCCTGAAGCGGTCCCTCCCCTTCCCGGCCATCCTGGGCCGGGTCTGCCCGGCCCCGTGCGAGACGCACTGCCGGCGCGAGGAGGTCGACACCGCCATCGCCATCCGCGACAGCCACCGCTACTGCGCGGACCGGGTGCTCGAGGTGGATGCCCCCGCCCCCATCCCGTGGCCCAAGGAGCCGGACTCGGGGCGCAAGGTCGCGGTCATCGGCGCGGGGCCCGGCGGCATGGCGGCCGCCTACTACCTCCAGCTGCGCGGCCACCACTGCGACGTGCTCGAGGCGGAGCCGGAGCAGGGCGGCATGCTGCGCTACGGGATCCCGGAGTACCGGCTGCCCAAGGGCTGGATGGACCGCGAGCTCAATCACGTCTGGGAGCTGGGCGCCACCTTCAAGCCCAACATGCGCCTCGGCCGGGACTACCGCCTCGCCGACCTGCTGCCGGACTACGACGCGGTCTTCGTCAGCATCGGCTGCTACTCGTCCAACGAGCTGGGGATCCCCGGCGAGGACGCGGACGGCGTCATCAACGCCCTGGAGAATCTCTACAACTCCACCCGCGGTCTGCCGATTCCGGGCCTGAAGGATGCGCGCGTGGTGGTCATCGGCGGCGGGTTCACCGCCATCGACTGCACACGGACCAGCGTCCGCCAGGACGCCGCGGAGGTGACGCTCGTCTACCGCCGCGACCTCAAGGACATGCCCGCCCAGGACGAGGTCCACGAGGCCATCGAGGAGGGGGCGCGGGTCATCTTCCAGGCGTCTCCGACCCGGATCGTCACCGACGAGAACAACCGGGTCACCGGCGTCGAGTTCCAGCGCATGAAGCTGGGCGAGGCCGACGAGAAGGGCCGCCGCCGCCCCGAGCCCATGCCCGGCACGGAGTTCGTGGTCGAGTGCGACACGGTCCTCGCCGCCATCGGCCAGGGACCGGATCTGGGCTGGGTCGAGGCAGAGCCGGACGAAGTCCGTTCGAAGCTGGAGGTGAGCCGGCGGGGCCGCCTGGTCAGCGAGGAGAACATCTTCCGCACCGACGTCCCCAAGGTCTTCGTCTCGGGCGACGTGCGCACCGGGTCGGCGACCGTGGTCGAGGCCATAGGCGAGGGACGGCGCGCCAGCTACGCCATCGACTACTGGCTGCGCGGCCACGATCTCGACGACCCGCAGGTCCGGCGCATCGTCACCGAGCCGCAGCCGTCCTTCCTGACCATCGTGCCCTTCACCGACGACGTGAAGGAGCCCCAGGCGGTGATGGGCAAGAAGGGCGCGGCGGATCGCAAGCACAACTTCGACGAGTACGAGTTCGGCTACACCGGCGACCAGGCCATCTCCGAGGCAGGGCGCTGCCTGCAGTGCACCTGCGAGGCGATCGGCCACTGCGACCTGCGCGAAGCGGCCATCGAGTACGAGACGACGCTGAACATGGCGATCGACGAGCGCTCCATCCAGGACAACCCGTACGTGGGCGTCAACCACGGATACGGCCGGGACGAGACGCACTCCTTCATCCTGCGCGACTACAGCCGCTGCATCGACTGCGGCCGATGCGCCCAGGTCTGCAAGGAGATCGTGGGCGCCGGCTGCTACGACTTCATCGGCAAGGGCTTCGACTCGCTGGTCACCACGGCCGACTACGTCAGCCTGAACGAGACGCCGTGCGTCTCCTGCGGCCGATGCGCGGAGACCTGCCCGGTGGGCGCGCTCATGCCACGCCCGCGGATCCTGGAGACCTACCAGCTCGACGTCAGTCGCTGCATCTTCTGCGGCATCTGCGCCGATGCCTGCCCGTACGATGCCCTCCGCTGCGGTCCGGAGTTCGAGTTCAGCGAGTACCAGCGCGACCTGCCCATGCTCGACATCCTGGAAATGTCGGACCGTGAGCGGCCGACCCGCTGATCGCAGCATGGGAGCGCTGATGGCCCGCCGGAGAGTTCTGTGAGTCCCGGGGACCGGCAGCTGCCCGATCCGCGCGACGTGGAGGTGGTCTTCCTCGACGCCGGGGGCGTGCTCCTCAATCCGGACTGGGAGCGCGGGTCGAAGATGCTCGCCGACTACGGGATCGAGGCAACGCCCGCGCAGCTGGCCCGCGCGGAGCTGACCGCAAAGCGCCAGATGGACGATGCCGGGTTCGTGCACAGCACCGGCGGCATCGGCCAGGAGGACGCGTACCTGGGGCTGGGTGGTGCGCGCCACGGGCACTCCGTTCGATCCGGAGGCGCTGCACGCCGCGGCGGCCGACTTCGAGGTGGAGCATCTGCGCGACAACATGTGGAGCGACATGCCCGCGGAGGTGCCCGGCGCGCTGGGCCGGCTCCACGACGCTGGCTATCGGCTGGCAGTCATCTCCAATGCGGAGCCAAACCTGCGGGATCGGATCTCTGCTGCCGGT
>CAWBBG010000021.1:0-288820 GCA_963787025.1 uncultured Chloroflexia bacterium | reverse complement strand
TCTTCCTGAAGGCCGAAGACGGCCCCATCGTCTTCATTTAAGGAGTCACACCCACATGGCAGACCACGAGAAGCTCGTCTTCATGGTCACCCACGGACCGGAGCATCCGGAGCACTCGACGATCCCCTTCGTCATGGCCTGCGCGGCCCTGGCGTCCGACGTCGAAGTGGTCATGGGCTTCCAGGCCGATGGCGTCTGCATCGTCCACAAGGGCGAGGCGGATCACGTCGAGGCGCGGGCCTTCCCGCCCCTGGCCAAGCTCATCAACGACTTCCGCGAGCTGGGCGGAACCATGCTCGTCTGCGGACCGTGCCTCAAGGGTCGTGAGATCGCAGAGACCGAGCTGATCGACGGCGCCGAAGTCGTGGCCGCCGGACGGTTCATCGCCGAGATCACCTCGGCCACCAACTCCCTCGTCTACTAACCGATCAACCACCAACCGATCAACCATCCCGATCCGCCGCGCGGGTCGACCCAAAGGAGCCGACATGGACACCACCACCACCCAGCCGCTCGAAGAGATCACCGCCGCCAAGGTCATCGACGCGCGCGGCGCCGCCTGCCCGGGGCCCCTGCTGGAGGCCAAGAAGGGCATGGGCACCGTCGCCATCGGCGAGGTGATCGAGATCTGGTCCACCGATCCGGTGACCAAGACCGACATCGGCGCATGGTCCGGCAAGGTCGGGCACGAGTTCCTGGGCGCCCTGCAGGACGCCGGCTACGACCGCGTCTTCGTGCGGCGGATGAAGTAGGCGAACCGCAGGGATCGCGGGGCGCGGCTGCCGCGCCCCGATCCACCACCACGGGAGTCGATGAACACATGAGCGCACAGGTACTCGCCGAGGCTCCGGTGGCCCACACGGGCCCACCGAGGATCCTGGTCTTCTCCACGAACAACATCAGTGACCCGGGGATCGACCTGGCGGGCAGCGCCCACATGCACTACTCCCCGGGCGTCAAGGTGATCAACCTGCCGTGCACCAGCGGCATCCGCCCGTCATGGATCCTCCACGCCCTGGAGACCGGCTTCGACGGCGTGTTCGTGGCCTCCGACGGCGACGAGTGCGCCTATCTGCCCGACTGCGGCAAGCGCTCTTCGCGGATCGTTGGCGAGGCCCAGGCGACCATGAAGGAGCGCGGCATCGACCCCAACCGGGTGCGCATGGCGGCGATCTGCTCCGTCTGCTCGGAGCCCTTCACCAAGCACGTCACGCAGTTCTCCACCGCCCTGGCCGAGCTTGCGCCCGGCGACCACGAGGTGACCAAATGACCGATGCGTGCGCGGTTCCCACCGCGAACAAGGTCGACTACGACGTCATGGTCGTGGGCAGCGGCATCGGCGGCATGGAGTCCGCCCTGAAGCTGGGCGACATGGGCTACAAGGTCCTGCTGGTCGAGAAGGAAGCCAGCGTCGGCGGAAAGATGATCCTGCTGTCGAAGGTCTTCCCCACCCTCGACTGCGCCAGCTGCATCTCGACTCCCAAGATGGCGGCGACCATCCACCACCCGAACATCACCACCCTGACCTACGCCCAGGTGGACGGGATCCGCAAGTCCGCCGACGGGCGCTTCCACGCATCGGTCACCAAGCGAGCCCGGTTCGTGGACATCGATTCGTGCACCGGCTGCCAGAAGTGCGAGACAGCCTGCACCGTCGCCATTCCCGACCAGTTCAACGCGGACCTGGTGGCGCGCCGCGCGGCGTACATCGCGTTCCCGCAGGCCGTGCCCAAGAAGGCGGTCATCGACCGCCAGGGAAGCTCGCCGTGCTCGTTCGCGTGCCCGGCCGGCATCCAGGCCCATGGCTACGTCTCCCTGATCCGATCGGGTGAGTACGAGAAGGCCTATGAGCTGGTGCTCGACGCCACGCCGCTGGTGGGCACCCTGGGACGCGCCTGCTACGCCCCCTGCGAGGGCGAGTGCACCCGCGGATCGCTGGAGGGCACGCTCCCCATCCGGCGCCTCAAGCGCTTCATCTCCGATCAGCACGACGAGACCGGCGCAGGGCCGGGAATCGAGATCGCGCCGCCGAACGGCAAGCGCGTGGCCGTCGTGGGCTCCGGGCCCACCGGGCTCACCGCCGCCTGGCAGCTGGCCCGACTGGGCTACGCGGTCCGCATCCTGGAGTCGGCGCCCGTCGCGGGCGGCTTCCTGCGGCTGGGCATCCCGTCCTACCGCCTGCCGGACGCCGTGGTCGAGCGTGACATTGCCAACCTGACCGATGTCGGCGTTGAGATCGTCACCGACACCACCGTGCGCGACGTGACCGCGCTCAAGGCCGAGGGCTTCGACGCCGTGCTCGTCGCCACCGGAACGCACAAGTCCCTGGGCCTGGGCGTGCCGGGCGAGGATCGCCTGGGCGTCCTGGGCGGCACCGACTTCCTGCGCAAGGTCAAGCTGGGAACGCCCATGGACCTCGCCGGCCGGACCGTGGTGGTCGTGGGCGGCGGCAACGTGGCCATGGACACCGCGCGGACCGCGCGCCGCCTGGGCGCAGCCTCCGTCACCGTCGCCTACCGGCGCGGACGGCACGAGATGCCCGCCAACCATGTGGAGGCCACCGACACCGAGGCCGAGGGCGTGCAGTTCGCCTTCCAGGTCGCCCCGGCCGAGGTGACCGGGGACGCCAACGGCGCGGTCAACGGACTGCGCTGCACGCGGATGCGCCTCGGCGAGCCGGATGCCTCCGGGCGTCGTCGCCCCGAGCCCATCGAGGGCAGCGAGCACGTCATCGCCTGCGACCTGGTGATCGCCGCCATCGGCATGAAGCCGGACCTGTCCGCCTTCGGCGGCCAGCTGGCCACCGATGATCGCGGCCGGTTGCAGGCCAACAACGACACCCGGCAGACGGGCCTCGAGTACGTGTTCGCCGCGGGCGACGCGGTCCACGGGCCCACCGACATCACCCGCGCGGTGGGCGAGGGACGCCGCGCCGCGCACATGATCGACCGCTGGCTCACCGGCGGGACCATGGACGGCTTCGACGACCGGCTGCCGGTCGTGGACAAGCAGGCGGTCCTGGCGCGCCAGAAGGAATACACCCTGCGACCGCCGACCCCGGACGCCACGACCCTGATCGCGACGCCCACCGACTTCAGCGAAGTCGAGGCGGGGCTCACCGAGGCCGAGGCGCGTGCCGCGGCCGGGCGGTGCATCGACTGCGCGGTCTGCAGTGAATGCGGCGAGTGCGTGGCGGCCTGCCCGGTGGACGGCTGCATCGACCTCCACGCGCGCGAGGAGTCCTTCGAGGCCGACGTCGGCGCCGTGGTGGTGTCAACCGGCTTCAAGCTCTTCCCCGCCGACCTCAAGCCGGAGTACGGCTTCGGTCGCTTCACCAACGTCATCACCGGGATGCAGATGGACCGCCTGCTGGCGCCCACCCGTCCCTTCAACACGATCCTGCGGCCGGGCGACGGCAAGGTCCCGGACCGGATCGCCTACATCCTGTGCACCGGCTCGCGTGACGAGACGGTGGGCAACCCCCTGTGCTCGCGGTTCTGCTGCATGTACTCCATCAAGCAGAACCAGCTCCTGATGGGCGCCCTGCCGCTGGCCGACGTGACGGTCCACTACATGGACATCCGGGCCCCCGGCAAGCGCTACGACGAGTTCTACGAGCAGGCGAAGGCCATGGGCGCCACGTACGTCAAGGGCCGCGTCGCGGATGTCACGGAGAAGCCGAACGGCGACCTGATCCTCAAGTACGAGGACATCGAGAACGGCGGCAAGATCGTGGAGGCGGAGTACGACCTGGTCGTGCTGGCCGTGGGCGTCCAGCCCAACCACGATGCGGAGCAGCTGTTCGAGGTGGGCGAGCTGGGGCTCGACGAGTGGAACTACGTCGGCGAGCCGGAGGAGGACCTCAACCCGGGCCGGACGAACATCCCCGGGGTGTTCGTGGCCGGGGCGGCCTCGGGAGCCAAGGACATCGCGGACTCGATCGTGCACGCCGGGGCCGCCGCGGCCCAGGTGGCCGCTCACCTCGAGCAGACGAAGGTCGAAGCCCCCGAGACGGAAGCCCTCGAGACGATTGCGATGGTGACGGCATGACCACGAAGAAGAAGGCCGAGGGGCGCCGGATCGGCGTCTACGTCTGCCACTGCGGCGGCAACATCAGTGACTACGTCGACGTCGACAAGGTCATCAAGGGGATCGAGGACGACGGCGACGTCGTCGTGGCCAAGACCGCCATGTTCGCCTGCTCCGACGCCACCCAGGGCGAGATGGTGGCCGACATCGAGAAGGACAAGCTTGACGGGCTGGTGGTCGCCAGCTGCTCGCCCAAGCTCCACACCTACACGTTCCGTGGGGTCGCCTCGCGCGCGGGGCTCAACCCGTACGAGTACACCCAGGTCAACATCCGCGAGCAGTGCTCGTGGGTGCACACCGACGATGAGGCGGCGGCAACCGAGAAGGCGACGGACCTGGTCCGGGCCGGAATCGCGCGGACCCGCCTGACGACACCGCTGGAGCCCATGGTGGTCGACACGCTGCCGCACACCCTGGTGATCGGCGGCGGCATCGCCGGCCTGCGGGCCGCCATCGGCCTCGCCGACATCGGCCTCAAGGTCACCGTGGTGGAGCGCGAGCTGGAGCTGGGCGGCTGGGTCCGCGACTTCGGCCCCATGTTCCCCCACGGCAAGGATGGCCACGAGCTGATCGCCGACCTGGTGGCCGAGGTCCGCAAGCGACCGTCCATCACGGTGCTCACCGGGGCCGAGGTGGTCGGCAAGGCCGGCAGCTTCGGCAACTACCAGGTCAGCGTCCGGGTGGGCGACCCGGGCTCCGCCGCGATCGAGGTCGCGGTGGGAACCATCATCACGGCGACCGGGTTCGACGCCTACGAGCCGGAGGCCGGCGAGTTCGGCTACGGGATCGACGGCGTGGTCACCCTGCCGCAGTTCAAGTCCATGGTCGACGCCGCCAGCGGCCCGCTCACACAGAACGGGCGGCCGGTTCGCAGCGTGGCCTACGTCTACTGCGTGGGGAGCCGGAACACGAACGGCTGCTCGAACGCGTACTGCTCGCGCTTCTGCTGCACGGCGACCGTGCAGACCGCGGTCGACGTGGCCGGCCTGGACCCGACGGTCCGGCAGTTCCACCTCTACCGCGACATGCGCACCTACGGCAAGTTCGAGCCGATCTACGAGGAGGCCCGCAAGCTGGGCTCGGTCTTCATCAAGTTCGACAACGACGCGCCGCCCGCGGTGGAGCGCAGCGATGCCGGCGAGATGACGGTGACCGTGCGCGACCTGCTCACCGAGAACACGGAGCTGGCCATCCCGGTCGACCTCGTGGTCCTGGTGACCGGCATGGTCCCGCGCGAGAACTCCGAGCTGGTGGACGTGCTCAAGCTGCCCGCCGGCACCGACGGCTTCTTCAACGAGATCCATCCCAAGCTCCGCCCGGTCGAGACCGTGGTGGACGGGGTGCTGATCGCCGGCGCCTGCCAGGGCCCCAAGACGTCCGCAGAGAGCGTGGCCTCGGGACTCGCCGCCGTGACGCAGAGCGCCGCGGTGCTCAAGAAGGGCTACACGGAGCTCGACCCGCTGGTCGCGACGGTGGACCCGGTGGCCTGCACCGCCTGCGGCGACTGCCTCACCGTCTGTCCGTACGACGCGATCTCCATGGCCGAGGAGGGTGACCGGCACTTCGCCGTGATCAGCCCCACCGGCTGCAAGGGATGCGGAGGCTGCGTGCCGATGTGCCCCGAGAACGCCATTGACCTGCTGGGCTACACCGATGCCCAGATCAGCGCCATGATCGAGAGCCTCGTGGAGGTACCCGCCTGATGACTACGTCCGCCAAAGGGCCCGGGCTTGCCCCGACCCTGAACCGGGACGTTCGCGAGGTGATCCGCGAGGAGCCCGTGATGCGCGCCCGGATCCTGGCCGCCCTCGACGACGGCCCGCTCACCGTTCCACAGATCGCCACCGCCATCGACGCCCCGACCCACGAGGTCGTCTACTGGGTCATGGGCATGCGCCGCTTCGGCTGGCTCGCCGAGGTCAAGGACAGCGAGAGCGACGGCTACTTCTCCTACGAGCCGACCGGGAGGACCTCGTAATGACTGCCACCTCCATCCCGGTCCCGGCCACCAAGGTCGACCTGGGGCTGTACCCCGACATCCAGCGCTTTGGCGCGGCCGATGTCTCCGCCTGCTTCAGCTGCGGCACCTGCACCGCCAGCTGCCCGCTGTCTGAGACCGATACCGCCTTCCCGCGCCGCGTGATCCGCTTCGCGCAGCTGGGGATGAAGGACGCCCTGCTGTCGTCCAAGGAGCTGTGGACCTGCTACGCCTGCGGCGAGTGCAGCGAGAGCTGCCCCATGACCGCGGAGCCGTCGGAGTTCATGGCCGCCGCGCGTCGCTACGCCATTGCCAGCTACGACCACACCGGCCTGGCCCGCGCCATGTACACCATGCCTGTCGTGGGCACCGGGATCGCGCTGATCCTGGCCGCCTTCTTCGCGGCGTTCATGTACGCCTCGCACGGCCCGCAGGACGCCGCCACCCTGGCGCTCTTCGGGTTCATCCCCAACGAGCTGATCCACACCATGGGCCTCATCGTGATGGCCGTCGTCTTCCTCGCCGGACTGGCCGGGATCGTGACCATGGCCCGACGCATCTCCCGGGTGGAGGGCGTGACCCTCAGATCGGTGGTGGGCGGACGCGCCGCCCTGGCTCGCAGCGCGAGGGCGCTGTGGAGCGCCATCGGCATGGAGTCGCTGGGGCAGGTGCGCTACCGCGCCGACTGCGACGCGGAGAACGAGTCCGCCGTGCCGTGGTATCGGCGCCGCTGGCTCATCCACGGCCTCACCATCTGGGGCTTCCTGGGCCTGCTGGGCGCAACGATCGCCGACTACGGCCTGGAGATCATCGGCTGGAAGGCCACCGGCGCCCCGGTGCCGATCTGGTACCCGGTCCGGATGCTGGGCACCGTGGCGGGGATCGCCCTGATCTACGGAACCACCATGCTGATCATGGACCGCGTGCGGAAGTCGCACCGCTCGGTGCGGACCTCCTCGCCGGCCGACTGGACGCTGCTGGTGCTGCTCTGGATCACCGGGGTCACCGGCTTCGCGATCGAGCTGGCTCTCTACCTGCCGGACGCGCCGGCCTGGGGCTACTGGTTCTTCCTCTTCCATGTCGCGATTGCCATGGAGCTGGTGCTGCTGGCCCCGTTCATGAAGCTGGCCCACGCGGTCTATCGACCGGTCGCCCTCTTCTTCTACGCCCTGCGAAAGGACCCGGCCGCATCGCCCGCCAAGTGACCGCTCGCCCCGGTCGCCACGGCCGCGAGGGCCGCCACGGCCGCCACGGCCGCCACGGCCGCGAGCTGTTCGAGTGGCTGTAACGCAAGATCGTCGGAGGAGCCGCGATGGCGGTTCCTTCGACGCCCGGTTATGCGCGGTCGAACACGACGTCGCGGAACAGCGGCGGATGGGCCACCCGCCGACATTGCGTTGCGGTGGCTCGAACATGCGTGGCCCACGGTGGCTCATGGGTGTCCGAGGCCTATACACTTTCCGGGCACATGACTGACTCTCCACCCGAGCGCGAGGCCGTCGCCTCGACCCGCGACCAGAGCGGGCGGCCGATCCACCACGGCTGGGCCGCCGCCGCCAAGCGGCGCCGCTGGATGGAGCCGTTCATGCTGGTCCTCCTGGCGGAGGGGCCCGCGCACGGGTACGCGCTGGTGGGGCAGCTGGAGGAGATGGGCGTCGCCATCGGCTCGCAGCTGGACTTCGGCCAGGTGTACCGGACCCTGCGCGACCTGGAGGAGGCCGGGCTGGTGACATCGGTCTGGTCCACGGAGGAGTCGGGGCCGCAGCGCCGGGAGTACGAGCTGACCGATGCCGGCTACACCACCCTCGACGAGTGGGCCGCGGTCATGCGCGAGCGGGCCCGGCTGATGGCCGAGTTCGACGGGCGGTACCTCTCGGCCGTGGCACGACCACCGCGGCGACGGTCAAAGGCGAACGGCCGCCCAGCCTAGATCGGCTGGGCCATGGCGTGGTCCATCGACCGCGCCAGCGCGTCCTTCTCCTGGTCCGAGAGGCTTCCCTCCAGGACCGCGAGATAGTGCTCCTCCTCGGCCATGTGGACGCGGAACATGGAGTGCAGGCGATACAGCGCGCGGCGGAGGCCCATGCTGCGGGCATCGTCCAGCGTCCCGGACCGGATGTGCTCCCGGTAGTCGCCCAGCGAGCGGATGAGGCGCAGGATCTCGCGGTGCTCGTGGCGCATCGGAAGCATGGAGTGCCGGTTCGCCAACAGCCGCTCCAGCTCCGGGTAGATCGCCCCCTCCACCGCCTCGATGTGCGGGACGATCTGGTCCACGATGAAGTGATACTCCTCCTCGAAGCGCCGCGCGAACGCGTCGCGGCGAACCGTGTCGATGGTTTCCGCCAGTCCGGGGAGCGCATCGACGTGCGGCCTCATCAGCGCATGGTGATGCTCCGTCGTCTCGGGCAGGGAGCGCAGGGCGGGGGGCGCCTGATCGTCCATGGGCGGATCAGAGGGGCTGGGCCATGGCGTGGTCCATGGCACGGGCCAGGGCCGAACGCTCTTCCGGCGAGAGGTTGCCCTCCAGCAGCGCGATGTAATGCTCCTCCTCGGCCAGGTGAACCCTGAGGATCGCGTAGAGCCGGTACAGGATCCGGCGAAGGCTGGTGGCATCCGCCGCGGTGAGCTTCCCGCTGGCGACGGGCTCGCGGTGCACCCCCAGCGAGCCGATGAGCCGATGGATCTGCCGGTGCTCGTGGCGCATGGGCGCCATGGAGTGGCGGTTCTGCATCAGCCGCTCGAGCTCCGGGTAGATGGCCTCCTCGATCCGCTCCACGTGCGGCGCGAGCTGGTTCACGACGAACTCGTACTCGGCCTCGAACTGCGCCGCGTAGGCCTCCGTCGAGCCCTCCGCAACCTTCTCGGCGAGGGCCGCCAGGGCATCGATATGGGGCAGCATCAGCTCGTGGTGCTGGTGCTCCGTCTCCGGAAGCGAGAGCATGGCAGTGTTCCTCAGCTACGACGCGGCGCCTGAACGCTGGGCCCCGCCAATCACCCCCTACGCTGCCCAGGGTTGCGCACACCCGACAGTGCCACCTAGACCGATGGCGGGGTCACTCCGTCCCGATCGGGCCCGTGCCGCTCAGGGCATCGCCTCCATCGCCGCCAGCACCTGGCCCTCGTCGATCGCCGCCACCGCAAACACCAGCTCGCCCTCGGTCCAGTACCAGACCGGCCAGGCGCCCTGCGCCACGTAGGTCACCGCGCGCCCGGCAACGGTTCGCGGCTCGATCTCGTCCGCGGGCACCTCCCGCAGGTTCGCCGTGAGAAGCTCGGAGCCCGGCACGCCCGACAGGCGCAGGACCCCGATGATGAAGAGCGGTGGCGTGTCCGACTGCGCCATGGCCGATGCAAAGTCGGCGGGCGTCTTGCCGAACTGCCCGAAGACCGGATCACCTGGCTCGTCGCCAACGCCGACGGTCGACATTTTCCAGAAGTGGACCGTGCCGACCGTGTCCGGCAGCAGCTCCTCGAGATCCAGGGCCTCGTGCGGGGTCTCCTGCGGCGCCGTGCTGGCGTTCTTGTCGTACGGGGTCGGGCCCGCTGGCGAGCTCCCGGCGGGCTCCCCGGTCACCGCCATGGTCGCCATCAGCGCCTCGATGTCGGCCAACCGGTCGGCGCCGGCCGGGTACGTGAACACGACGCTGACGGGGGTGTACTCGCCCATGACGACGTAGCTGACGCACTGGCGCGCCGATACCTGCCCGTCGCCCCAGTCAAGTCGCTGTGTCCACTGGAATCGACTCGCCTTGTACTGGCTGCCAACGGGTACGAGCTCCCCCACCGGGGGCCCGCTCACACCCGGAAGGCCAGCCAGCAGCGTGGCGTCCTGCAGCGGTCCCGAGCTGTCCCAGGTCGATCCGTTCTGGTTCATCGCCACGCGCAGACCGCCCGCGTCAGGCATCGGCTCGTAGGCTCGAAACGCATCGGGACCCTGCAGGCCGAGGGCCGCGAGCCAATCCGCCACATCGGTACCGGCGTCGAGGGCAACCAGATACTCGGGCGTTCCCATCACGATCCAGCCGGCAGGCAGATCGAGCCGATAGGTGAGCTCCGCGAACGGGTCGACCGGCGACGGCAGCGGACCGGTCGGTGAGGTTATCGTGGAGGGCGTGCCGCCGCCCGGGCTTGCGCCGCCGGAGCCACAGCCGACCAGAAGCAGCGCTGCCAGCAGGATCGACACGGACATGCCGCCGGACGCGGCGAACCCACCAATGCGAGGCATCGGATCCCCTCCTTTCGCCCACCGGGCGTCACGGACAAGAGTCGGAGCAGCGCGGCATCCCAGGCAAGTGCCGTTCCGCCCGTTCGAAGCGAGATCCGGTGCGCTGGCCCGATCGGTCGGCGTGACCTGAGGCGGTGGGGCTGACCGGCCCTCCCCGTTGCGGAGGAAACGCGTCAGGATTACGGGCGAAGGACGGGAGAGGAGGCGGGGCGATGCCGGCGTTCGACCTGGCGCTCTGGCAATGGCTGCTCGTCTTCATGGCGGCCGGCGGTGGCGTCATCGCCTGCGGGATCGTCCTGGCGCGCAGCGCGGACGAGATCGCGCGACGCACGGGGCTGGGCGGCCTGTTGGTGGGCATGCTCCTCCTCGCCTTCGCAACGTCCCTTCCCGAGGTGCTGGCGGGCATGACCGCCGCGCTCGACCACGCGCCGGACATCGCGGTGGGCAACATCTTCGGCAGCTCCATGGCCAACATGGCGATCCTGGCCGCCATCGACCTGGGCTGGCGACGTCGGGTGTGGCCCTCGGTGGGCGTCGGCCACGCCCGGCTGGCGGCGATCGCCATCGCCCTCACCACCATCGCCGTCCTGGCCGCCGTGGCGCCATCGGGGATCACCGTGGGCTGGGTCGGGATCGAGCCCATCGTCATCTTCGGCGGCTACGTGGCCGCGGCCGCCTGGGTCCAGCGCAGCGGCCGGGCCCGCAACGCGAAGGCGGCGGCGGGCGCCGAGCTGCTGGTTCCCACCGGCTGGGGCCGCGAGACACCGCACCCGCCGATTCGCCGCGAGCTGCTGCGCACGGGCCTGGCGACGCTCGGGATCGTGGCCACCGCTCCGCTGCTGGCGGTCTCCGCCAAGGGAATCGCCGGCGAGACGGTCCTGGGAGAGACCATCGCCGGGGTGGTGCTGGTGGCCATCGCCACCTCCCTGCCGGAGCTCGTGGCCTCGGCCGCCGCGCTGCGGATCGGCGCCCACGACCTCGCCGTGGGGAACCTGTTCGGGTCGAACGCCATCAACATCGCGATCCTGGTCTTCATCGACGCGGCCTACCTGCCCGGGCCGATCCTGGCCGCGGTCTCGACGGCGACCCTGGTGGCGGGGGTCGCGGCGCTGCTGCTCATGGCCCTGGCGCTCGCGGCGATCGTGGAGAACGACACGACCCGGATCGGGCGGTTCGAGCCGGACTCCGTCCTGCTCCTGCTCCTCTATCTCGTGACGACCGGCGCCGTCTGGTTCGCCGGCCACTGACCGGCCGCCGGCCACTGACCGCGGCCGCGGACCGCGTCCGCTCCGGGTTCGGTCTGGGTCCGCCATGTTCGAGCGGCTGTACCGCAACGTCGCGGAGCGCCCGTCGTGCCGGCGCTCCGCCACGGAATGTTCGGACAGCCAGAACCTGCCGTCGGCCAGGGGCCGGTGGTGCGCCGCTCGGCGACCTTACGTTCGACTGGCTGTGACACCAAGCCGAGCTCCGGCCGCCTGGCCGGCGGGCGCGGGAGCGGGAGCGGGCGGCGCAACCAGGCGGAAGAGGAGCGGGCCAAGGGTCGAGGAGACCGCGGCCAGCAGGACGATGCTCGACTGGAGCGGCCGGTCGATGACGCCCAGGCGCACGCCCAGCTCCGCGACCGCGATGATCAGGCTCAGCCGCGCCGAGAGAAGGAGCCCCGCGGCCAGCACCGAGCGCATCGGCAGACCCAGCAGCCGCAGCGGCAGGGCGGCCACCACCTTGACCGCCAGCGCCAGGCCGATGAGCGCCACCGTGATGCGAAGCGCCATCGGATCGCCCAGGGCGGAGAGGTCGAAGCGGATCCCCACGCCGATGAAGAAGACCGGGATCAGGAAGCCGTAGGCGAAGCCGGCGAGCTTCTGGTCCAGCGTGCCCCGGTGGCGGAAAACGACGGCGAAGACCGATCCGGCCATGAAGGCGCCCAGGATCGGCTCGATCCCCAGCACCAGGGCCAGGCCCACCAGCACCAGCATCAGGGCCAGCGTGGCCCGGATCCCCACCTCCTCCGGGTCGTCCTGCTCGAAGAGACGCCGGAACCAGTCCGGCCACCACCACGCCAGGCGACGAACCGCCATCAGCCCGGCGGCAATGACCGCGAAGAAGGCCGGCACCGCCAGCAGCGAGAGCCAGCTGCCCGAGTCGGTGACGAGCGCCAGGCAGGTCACCGCTATGAGGGTCAGGAAGTCCGCGATGAGCGCCGAGACCAGGATCGCCTGGCCCAGGGCGGTGGTCAGGTGGCGCGTGCTGCGCAGGGTGGGCACCACCATGCCCACGCTGGTGGTGGCCAGCACGAACATGGTGAAGAGCCCGTACCCCAGCAGCCAGACCGACCCGGCGGAGGCGGCCAGCGTGATCCCGAAGACGGCGAGGCCGACCGCCAGCTGGGTCCGTGCCCGGCGTCCGAACCCGGCCAGGTTGATCTCAAAGCCGGAGAGGAACATGAGCAGGAAGAAGCCAAGCTCCCCGAGCTGGCTGATGAAGTCCGTCAGGCTGACGAGGTGCAGGACGGGGCCGACAACGATGCCGAACAGGATCTCGAGCACCGCGGCCGGGACGCCCGCCCGGCGCGCGAGGAGCGGCAGCGCGAAGGCCGCCACCGCGATGACGATGAGGGTCGCTGCGGCGCCGGAGTCCACGCCCTAGCTGCCCCGGCCGCCGGACTCGTCGGAACGGGGCGGAGCGCCCGGCACCAGCAGCATGGAGCGCGGCGCGTGGAGGACCAGGTGTCCCACGATGCCGGGCACCCAGACCCGCGGCGTGGTGGAGGGGAGGCCCATCACCAGCAGGTCCGCGTTCTCCGCCTCCGCGCGCAGAATGCGGACCGGGTTCCCCTCGCGCACCATCCGGCGCAGGTGGATCCCCTGCACGGAGGCCGCCTCCCGCATGCGCCCCAGCGCCACCACGGCCTCGGCCCGAGCCTCCGCACCGGCCATGAAGGTGGGCGGCCGCACGGCGATTCCGGTGAGCTGGGCCGTGCCCTGCACTGCCAGGTCGATCGCGGCCTGGGAGGCGGCCCGGCCGGCCGGCGTCTCGCGCGCCGGGGCCAGGATCGAGCGGTAGGGGCGCTGCTCGCCCACCGGCAGCAGGACGGCAACGTGCTGCGCCAGTGCCGCCCGCAGCAGGCCCACCGTGGCGAACCGGCCGCGCGGCGGCGGGAGCACCACCACGCCGGCGTGACCCGCCCGGGCCGCCGCGACCAGCGACTCCGCGCTGCTCGACTCCACCGCCGCCTCGTTGACGGTGATCCCTTCCGCGCGCTCGGTCGCCGCGTCGATGAGCGATCGGATCTCGCGCGCCTCCGGTGAGGGCTCGGCCAGCGGTTCGGCATCGCCGTCGTCGTCGACGCCGGCGGGCCCGCTCCCGCCGGTCGGCGCGGGGGCCGCGCCGCCGATGTCGGGCATCGGCCGATGCAGCAGCAGGAGCCCCTCCGCCGCGGAGTTGCGCACCACCTGGATCGCGGCCGGCAGGAGCCGCTCCAGGTCCCCCGCCTCGTGGAGGCGGACCGCGACCAGGCTTCCGAAGTCGGCCGGGAAACGAGCGGTGGCCGTGGTGAAGGTCCGTACCACCATGGGGTAGTCGGCCGTCGCGCAGACCACCGTCACCAGGTCGCCCTCCTCGAGCACCGAGGCGCCGTGCGGCACGATCAGCGCGCCGCGGCGGCTGATGGCGGCGATGAGGGTCCGCTCCAGCTCGAGCTCTCGCAGGGGGCGGCCGACGAGCGGCGAGTCCGCCGCGATCCGGAACTCGACCGCCTGGGCCATCCCCTCCGCGAAGGCGGCGGAGGTGACGCGCCGGGGCTCCAGCTGGATCTCGAGCCGGCGCGCGGTCAGGCGCGCCGGCGAGAAGGCGACGAAGTCCTCGCTGCGGTACTCGGGAATGCTCTCCGGTCCGGCGGCCACGGCCGCGATGCGCGGCACGCCGGCCGCCTTCGCGATCCGGCAGACCTCCAGGTTGGCCCGATCGTTGCCGATGGCGGCCACCACCGCATCGGCCCTGTCAAGCCCGGCTCGCTCCAGGACCACCCGGCTCGTCCCGTCGCCCAGCTCCAAACGCGTCTCGCGCGGATGGCCGCCGGCCCTGGCACCACCGGGGGCGCGCGGGACACCGTTCGTCTCCCCGGCGCGCACGTCGCGCAGCAGGTCGAGTCGCTCCTGGTCGGTGTCGACGACCGTGACCTGCCAGGCCTCCGAGAGGCCGCGCAACAGGTCGCGGGTGATGCCCCCCGCACCGACGACGATGAGCTGCATTACCCCTCCGACCTTGGGCCCGGGTCCGGGAGTCCGTTGGCGGGCATTATCACCTGCGGGGCCGCCGGCCGGGCCGGGCCGTGCCAGACCATGCCGGGCAAGTCGCCGGGCTTTGCACCCGGTGACCATTGTTTCGCTCCAGGGTTGGCCGAACTGCCACCGTTGGCCGGGCTTTGCGCCCGGTGACAATTCCGACCTCCCCGGGGCCGTGCTGGACCCCTCGATGGCGTTCCGACGGCAACAACGGTCGTCCTGTGCAAACAGGACGACCGTCGAGCGAGCACGGGCGCTGCGGGCGAGGTGCCGAGCGCGCGCGGCACGGTGCGACCCGAGGTGCCGGCGGGGGCGCCATCGGCCTAGACTGCGCTGGCCCATGACCAGCACCACGGCGCTCCAGCACGCGCGCAGGCTCCTGCGCCGGCACATCCTGATCGACGGGCATAACGACCTGCCCTGGGCGATCCGCAACGCGGAGGAGTCCCCCGGGGACGTGGCCGCTTACGAGCTGGTCCGGGAGCGCCGGCAGCCCGGCATCGCCCGCGGCCACACGGACTTCGCGCGGGCCCGGCGCGGGGGCCTGGGCGGCCAGTTCTGGAGCGTGTACGTGCCCGGCGAGGGCGGCATGGACGCCCGACCGGCGCGGACCCAGCTGGAGCAGCTGGACCTGGCCCGACGGCTCATCGAGCGGTACCCACGCCAGCTGCGGCTCGCCTGGTCCGCGCGCGAGGTCCGCGAGGCCTTCGCCGCTGGACGGATCGCGTCCCTGCTGGGCATGGAGGGCGGGCACGTCATCGAGAACTCCCTGGGCGCCCTGCGTGCCTTCGCCGACCTGGGCGCGCGCTACATGACCCTCACCCACAACAAGACCAACGACTGGGCCGACTCCGCCACCGATGCGCCGCGCCACGATGGCCTCTCCGACTTCGGTCGGGAGGTGGTGCGGGAGATGAACCGGATCGGGATGCTCGTGGACCTCTCGCACGTTGCGCCCACGACCATGCGCGACGCCCTGGACACCTCCGAGGCGCCGATCGTCTTCTCCCATTCCTCGACTCGGGCCCTGTGCGACGTGCCGCGCAACGTGCCGGACGAGATCCTGCGCCGGGTGCCGGCCAACGGCGGGGTGGTGATGGTCACCTTCGTGGCGGGCTTCGTCTCGCCCGATGCCGCCGCGGTCCTGGTTCCCGCCATCGCCGAGGCCGGGGAGCGGCTGGCCGCCGTGACCGATCCCGCGGAACGTCGCGCCATCCAGCGCGAGGTCCTGGAGCGCCTGGATGTGCCCATTCCGCCCGTCTCGCTGGTCGCGGACCACGTGGAGCACGTCGTACGCATGGCCGGCGTGGAGCACGTGGGCCTGGGCGGCGACTTCGACGGCACCGTCTTCCTCACCCGCGGGTTGGAGGATGTCTCCGGCTACCCGAACCTGTTCGCGGAGCTGCTTTCGCGTGGATGGACCGATGCCGACCTCGCCCGCCTGGCGGGCGGCAACGTCCTGCGCGTGCTGCGGGAGGCGGAGGCGGTGGCGAGGCGCCTGCGTCGTGCCGGCCGGCAGCCTTCGCTGGTGACCATCAGTCAGTCCTGACGGCGTCGCCCGCCGGCGTCGGGCGCCGGCGTCGGGCGCCGGTCGTGCTGCACGACCGTTGCCGCAGGAGCCCGTGCATCCGTGCACCAGCGCATCCGTGCATCCGGGCGCTCGTGCACCAGCGCATCCGTGCACCAGTGCATCCGTGCATCCGGGCGCTCGTGCATCCGTGCGCTCGTGCATTCGTGCTGCGCGAGTGCACGAACCGACCCCGACGCGCTCAGATGACGAGCGAGAGCACCAGCAACGCCTGGCCCAGGTGGTACGCGATCCGGCGCGGAAGGCGCCCACCGGGGATCGGCTGGTGGAACCGATCCCAGCCCAGCAGCCCGTCGGAGACGAAGAAGAGGATTGCTCCGGCGGCGGCCGTCGCGTCGCCCGTGCCCGCCGCGGCGGCGGTCATCAGCGAGATCACCGTCAGGTAGACGGCCACCGCGGTTCCCAGGCGCCAGCTGGCGGCCGCGATGGCGCCGCGCACGATGCGGCTGCCGATGAGCGTCCCGGCCAGCCAGACCGCGACGGCACCCACCGCCAGCCCACCCGGGGAGCGCTGCTCCCCGACGAACGCGCCCAGGTACGCGAGGTGCGCCAGCAGGAAGAGGCCCAGCCCCACCCCGAACCAGCGGCGCTCACGCGGCCCGCGGACGAGGAGAGCGGTGTCACCCGACAGGGAGAGGACCAGCGCGATGGCGAACCACGAACGCTCGACCGCGCTGCGTGGGTCCAGCACCAGGGCCGCTCCGAGCAGCGCGGCCAGCACGGCGGGCTTGGTCACCAGCTCCACCCGGCGGCGGCCGGTGCCCACGGCGATCCAATCCGCCGCCGCCGCGACGGCGGCCACACCGAAGAAGATCGAGGCGGCTGAAGTCATCGCGCGCATCGTACGGCCACGTTGCGCGCGGATGGGATGATCCATGCCATGGCCGTGACCGTACCCCGGGCGTGAACGCGTTCCTGGACACCATCGGTGCGGCGCTGCCCGCCCTGGCCCTCTCGCTCGCGGCGGTCGGGGCGCTCATGGTCGCCCTGTGGCTGCTGAGCCTGCCGTTGCGCAACGCGAGCATCGTGGACATCGCCTGGGGCCCGCTCTTCGCGCTCCAGGCGCTCGTCTACCTGGCCGTCACCCCGGATGGGTTCGGAGGCCGCAAGCTCCTCCTCGCCGTCCTGGTCGTGGTCTGGGCCGCGCGCCTCGCCTGGCACGTCGCATCGCGCAACCTGGGCCACGGGGAGGACTTCCGCTACGCAGCATGGCGCCGCGACGCTGGCGCATCGTGGTGGTGGCGCTCGTTCCTCCGCGTCTTCGTCCTCCAGGGGGTACTTGCCTGGGTGATCGGCATGCCGCTCTTCGCCGCCATGGCTGGCGGCCCGCAGCACTGGACCCCGCTCGACGTCATCGGCGTCGTGGCCTGGGCCATCGGCTTCTTCTTCGAGGCGCTGGGTGACTGGCAGCTGCGGCGTTTCGTCGCCAACCCTGCCAACCGGGGAACCACCATGCGCTCCGGCCTGTGGGCCCTCACCCGCCACCCCAACTACTTCGGCGACGCCACCCAGTGGTGGGCCTTCTGGCTCATCGCCCTGGCCGCCGGAGGCTGGTGGAGCGTCTTCGCGCCGGCCCTCATGACCTTCCTGCTCGTGCGCGTCTCCGGGGTGGGCCTCCTGGAACGCGAGATCGTCGCCCGCCGCCCCGACTACGCCGAGTACATGCAGACGACCTCGGCCTTCATCCCGTGGTTCCCACGCCACCGCACCGGGAGATCAGCCCAATGATCCTCAGCAACCGCGAGACGATCCGCGCCTACACGAATGCCGGCTGGTGGGGCACCACCACGCTCCTGGACCTGTGGAACGCGAACGTCGCCGCCCACCCGGAGCGCCCGGCCCTGGTCGATCCCCCGAACCGGGCGGAGCTGACCGTGGGCGCGCCGCAGCGCTTGACCTACGCGGAGGCCGATGCACGGGCAAACCGCCTGGCGGCGGCACTCCACGAGGCGGGCGTCGGCCGCGACGACGTGGTCATGGTCCAGCTGCCGAACATCGTGGAGCTGCCGCTTGTCTATCTCGCCGCTTTGAAGGTGGGGGCGGTGGTCTCTCCGCTGCCGGTCCAGTACCGGCAGCACGAGCTGCGCCACACGATGGGTGTCGTCGAGCCGCGCGCCTTCATCACCACCACCCGCTGCACCGGGTTCGACCACGTGGCCATGGTCTCCGCGCTGCGGGCCGAGGTGCCGATCCCGAGCGTGGTCATCGGCCTGGCGGAAGACGGCGAGGCGCTGCCGGACGGCGTCCTCGCGCTGCGCGGCATCCTCGACGCCGATGGCGCCCTCCCGCCGTTCGAGGGCCCCACCCCGGGATGGGACGCCAACGAGATCACCACCATCTGCTGGACCTCCGGGACGGAGGCGGAGCCCAAGGGCGTCCCGCGCAGTCACAACATGTGGATCAGCATCGCCTACGGCACCACCGACGGCGCCCGCCTGGCCGATGGCGCGGTCATGCTCAACCCGTTCCCCATGGTCAACATGTCGGGGATCGGCGGAATGTTCGTGCCCTGGCTCCAGGTCGCGGGCACCCTGGTGATGCACCATCCCATGAGCCTCCCCGTCTTCCTGGCGCAGATCGGCGGGGAGCGGGCGGAGTACACGGTGGCGCCGCCCATCCTGCTGAACATGCTCCTCGCCAACGAGGCGCTGCTCGCCGCGGCCGATCTCTCGTCGATGCGGGTCATCGGCTCCGGAAGCGCGCCGCTCTCCGCGTTCATGGTCTCCGGCTGGAAGGACCGGCTCGGGATCGACGTGCTGAACTTCTTCGGCTCGAACGAGGGGATCGCCCTGGTTGGCGACCCGGCGACGGTCCCGGATCCGGGCGAACGCGCCAGGTACTTCCCGCGTTTCGGGACGCCGGGTCCGCGCGCCGCTGGCGACGTTTCCGGGGAGTGGGGCAACCGCGCCGCCCGGGGCATGGAGACCCGCCTGTCCGACCCGCTCACCGGCGAGCCGGTGACGGAGCCGGACCAGCCCGGTGAGCTGGCCTTCCGCGGCCCAACCCTCTTCCCCGGCTACTACCGCCGTCCCGAGATGACCGCGCGCGCCTTCGATGCCGACGGCTTCTACCGCACCGGCGACCTGTTCGAGGTCCCGACGGAGCGGCAGGATCGGCTGCGCTTCGTGGGCCGCGCACGGGACCTGATCATCCGCGGCGGGATGAAGGTGGCGCCGGAGGAGCTCGAGGCGCTGATCGCCAGGCACCCCGCGGTGGCCGAGGTTGCGGTGGTGGGGATCGAGGACCGACGCCTGGAGGGCGAACAGCGCATCGCCGCGGTGGTGGTCCTTCGCCCGGATGGCTCCCTGACCATGGGTGAGCTGCGCGGGTACCTGGTCGAACAGCAGATCGCCGCGTACAAGATGCCCCGCGAGCTGCTGGTGCTCGACGCGCTGCCGCGCAACCCGGTCGGCAAGGTGCTGAAGCGCGACCTGCGCATGCGCCTCGAGGGACGCGGTGACGGGCGCTCGGTGGCCGAGTCCGTGGTGGAGTCCGAGGGCGAAGCGACCCACGCCTGAACCGCGGGCGCTGGCCGGCGGCATCGGCCTAGACTGGTCGGCCCATGCAGCAGCCACCTCCCGGGATCACCCGCCTGGGCACCCTCGACGTGATCCTGGTCCGCCACGCGGAGCCCATCCCGTCCGGTTCGCCGGGATGGGAGGAGCGCGACGACGAGCGTCCGCTGGCCCCTGCCGGCCGCGACGCCGCCCGGGAGCTGGCCGGCGAGCTGGAGCCGTTCGGGCTGATCGCCATCTACTCGAGCCCCTACCTGCGGGCGCGGCAGACGGTGGAGCCGGTGGCGGAGCAGCGCGAGCTGCCCATCCACGAGCTCGCCGACCTGCGTGAGCGGCTCCTGAATCCCGGCGCGGCGCGCGGCGACTGGCGCGAGGTGCTGGAGCGCAGCTGGGCGGACCCCGACTACGCGCTCCCCGGCGGCGAATCCGGGCGCGCGGCGCAGCGGCGGGCACTGGGGGTCCTGGACCTGCTGCGCGCTCGGCATCCCGACGGCGGCCGGATCCTGGTCGCCAGCCACGGCAATCTCATCTCGCTCGTCCTGCAGGCCATGGAGCCGGGGGTGGACGTCGCCTTCCACCTGGCCATGCCCATGCCCGCCCTCTACCACCTGGAGCACGACGGGATCGGCTGGCGGGTGATGGGCGGCCACGGCTTCGTCCCACTCTCCACCACCAACTGATCGACGGGCTCAGGCGTCGCGGGCGGTGAGGTCCTCCAGGGTCTCGCGGCGGCGAGAGAGACGCGCGACACCGCCCTCCACGACGACCTCCGCCGCGCGGGGGCGGCCGTTGTAGGTCATGGACATCGCCGCGCCGTAGGCGCCCGCGCGCCCGATCGCCAGCAGCGCTCCCCGCCCGCAGCTGCGCCAGCTCCCCGGCGGAGAGCCAGCGACCGAGGTCGTGTGACAGGACGTCGCCCGCCTCGCAGACCGGACCCGCCAGGTCCACGCGCGGCGCGGCGGCCAGGACCTCCCCGGGGTCCACCAGCGCAACCGGATGATCGGCGCCGTAGAGGACCGGGCGGATGCAGATCGGTCATGCCCGCATCGGCCACCAGGTAGGTCAGGCCCTCGGCCACCCGCGGCTGGACGCGCACCACCCGGGTGACCAGCCAGCCGGCATCGGCGACCAGGCTGCGACCGGGTTCGCAGATGAGCCGATGTCGCCCGAACCGCGTCCCGGCCTCTTCGCCGATGCGCGCCAGGATCTCCGGGTCTGGCAGCGGTGAACCCGCCACCGAGGTCGATCCGCTCCGGCACGAGGCCCGCGCGCGGACGGCGATCGCCTCGGCATCCGCGAGGCGATCGATCAGGGACAGGTGGGCGTCGGCGGACGCGATGTCGGAGCCGATGTGGGCGCCCATGCCGGCCAGCGGCAGCGCGGCCTCACGCAGCCGGGCCACGGCGGCGGGAAGCGCCGTGAGCGGGATCCCGAACTTCGCGACGGCGGCCCCGGTGGCGAGGTGCGGATGGGTGGCCGCGTCGAGGGCCGGGTTCATGCGCAGCCCGATCCGCGGGCTGCGTGACGGCCGGGGCGAGGCGCACCAGGACATGCCAGGTCGTCGAGCGACTCCGCGTTCACCAGCACGCCGGCCTCGAGGCCCTTCTCGCAGCTCCTCGTCGCGTGCGCCCCACCCCGTTCATCACGATCCGCTCCGGCAGGCAGCCGGCACGGCGCGCCAGCGCCAGCTCCACGGCGGTGACCACCTCGCAGCCCGCGCCCTCGGCGACGAGGCGCCGGAGCAGCTGCGGATCGGCGTTGGCCTTGACCGCGTAGGCGATCAGCGCCTCCGGGAACGCCGCGCGGTAGCGCGCCAGGTTGGCGACCGCGGCGTCAAGATCGGTGACCCAGACGGGCGTCCCCCAGGCGCGAGCGGCATCACCAAGAACATCCGACATCGGCCTGCCGTGCCTATCCATCTGCTCGCGAGAACGACCCCGGACCCGGCGTCACGCCGTATCTGGATCGTCTCACCCTTCCCCGGGAACCTCAGATCGCCCGGCAGCCGGGCGCACCGCACGGCCAGCCCGCGGCGAACCGGGAGGATCGCCACCCACGGCCTTCATCTCGTAGGTGGCGAAAACGGAGTCCGCACCGCGCTCGCGGAAATAGGAGCCGGCCGCCTCCGCGGCCTCTGCAGCCTCCGGGAACCGTCCGGCGGCACGGTGCCCCACGGCCAGCTGCAGCCTGGCGAGCGTGGTCCGATATCCCGCCGGTTCGAGGCTGGCGACCGCGCGGCGATACGCAGTCCGTGCGACATCCCATTGACCGGCAAGCAGGGCCGCCAGCGTCTCACCGGTTGCCCGCAGGCCAAGGCCGACCGGCAGGTCTATGGGGGTGGCCGAAGGCAGTTCAGCCTGGATGGCCGCGAGCTCAGCGGCGTCGCCCGAGGCCGCGGCGGCAAGCATCCCCGAGGCGTTCAGCACGGCATCGCGCTGCGAATGGATCAGGGCGCGCCTCCAGGAGGCGACGGCCGCGTGCCACTCCCCCTGGCAGAACAACATGTCGCTCGCGGACAGGGCGAAGGCGGCCAGGGCCTGCACGCTGTTCTGCGTCTCCTCCTGGCGCTCGATCTCCGGCAGCATGGCGAGGCCCTCAGCCGGTCGACCGCGTTGCGCGGCCCGCCAGGCCTGCTCCAGCCGATACCAGTTGGCGTACCAACCGGCCGCACCGGTCAGCTCGGCCTGCAGCTCGTCCTGCCAGTCGTCCCAGGTGCCGAGCTCCGCGACTGTCGATGAGTCCGGCCCCCACCATCTGGAGCGTCCAGGTTGCCATGCCAAATCGCCTGGCGATCTCGTATCCCTCGCGGTTCAGCTGCATCGCCGCCCCGAGGTCCGTCGCCTCCAGGATGACGCGGAGATTGTTGCGAGCCCTCAGCCCTGCCGAGATGCTGCCGAGCCGATCGGCAATCGCCAGCGCGCCGCGGAGGATCGCCTCTGCTTCGAGCCAGGTCCCATGGGAGTTCAGGGCCGTCCCCTTGGTGATCAGCGTCTCGAGGATCAGCTCCGGCCCGACCACGTCGCGGGCCTGCAGCACCCGATCCGCCCAGCTGATCGCCTCTGGGCTGTCCTGGAGCATCAGCGCGCGCGCCAGCTCCGACTGTGCCTGCGCGATCTCCCGGGACGGCGGGAGATCCTCGACCTCCTCGAGCGCCGCGCGGAGCAGCCGCTCCGCCGGGCGGTCCCCGTGCGAGGCCAGATGTGCGCTTGCCTGCAGCGCCCTGCCGCGGAGCACCCCGAGCCGGTCGCCGCTCCGCGCATGGATCTCCTCGGCTGCGCGGCCGTGGTCGAGGGCCGCCGAGATACGGTTGGCGAGCCAGCCGGCGGCCCCGGCCCGCTCGTGCAGGGATGCCTGCTCGCCAGCATCCGGGGTGACCTCGAGTGCCTGCTCCAGGTAGCCCAGCGCGGCGACCGGGGCATGCAGCGCCGTCGCACGGTCGGCCGCTGCGCGCAGAGCCACGCGCGCCTGCGCGGCAAGCGCATCCGCCTCTGGCCCTTCCGGAGAAGCTTGGTGCGCCGCCAGGTAGTGGCTGGCGAGCACCCCTGTCAGCTCTTCCTCGCCCAGCGTCTCGAAGTAGCGGGCCGCCGCAAGGTGCTTCGCCCGCCGGTCACGCTTGGCCATCGACTGGTAGGCGACCTCGCGCACCACGCCCTGCACAAAGCGGTGCTGGCCGCGCTCCGGCGAACGGGGATCGACATCCAGCACCAGCATCTCGCGTTTCACGAGGCTGGCCAGGCGTTCCTCCAGCGCCGGCCCTTCGAGACCGCTCACCGCGGCGAGCGCGCCAGGGGAGAAGCTCAGGCCCAGCACCGAGGCGTCGGTCGCGAGCGCGCGCAGCTCCGGCTCCAGGGCGTCAAGCCGGGCGGCGAGAAGCGCATGGAGCGTCTGCGGCACTTCGAGGTTCGGCAGCTCGCCCACGAGCGAGTAGCGACCCTCCTCGAAGCGCAACGTCCCCCGGTCGAGCAGCATCCGCAGCGTCTCGACCGCATAGAGCGGCACGCCCTCCGCTCGCCCCACGATGGCACGCAGGGCCGGTTCCGGCATGCCGGCCACCAGGCCGGTGAGCAGGAGACGCATGTCGTCATCCGAGAGAGGCTCGAGGTGGATGGAGGTCGCGGCGCGGACGCCCTGCCCCCACCCGGGGCGCCGCTCCAGGAGCTCGGGGCGCGCCTCGGCCAGCACGAAGATCGGCGAACTGCGGGCCCAGGTGAGCAGATGCTCCACGAAGTCCAGCAGGCCCTGGTCCGCCCACTGCAGGTCCCAGAAGACGAGCAGCACCGTGCCCTGCTCCGCCATCCGCTCGAAGAAGGTTCGCCAGGCCGTGAAGAGCTCCTCGCGGCCCTCCTCGGGCAGGCCCTCGAGGCCCAGCAGGCCGGCGAGCGCGCGGCTCGATCCAGCGCCGCTCGGCGGGGTCCGTGACGAACTGCTCCACCATGGCGCGCAGCTGCTCTCGTGCGACCGCCGGATCGTCCGACTCCGCGATGCCCGCGCGGCCGCGCACCATCTCGGCCAGCGCCCAGTAGCTGATCCCTTCGCCGTAGGACGGGGAGCGGCCCTCGTGGAACCAGATGTTCTCGACCACCCCGTCGAGGTACTTCTCCAGCTCCCAGCCCAGCCGGCTCTTGCCGATGCCGGCCTGGCCGATGATCGTCACCAGCCGCGGCTTGCCCTCGCGGGCGGTGGCGTGGAACTGCTCCTTGAGCGCGCGCAGCTCCTCGTCGCGGCCCACGAACGGCGGCTCAAGCTGCGCCGCGCGCCCGGATCCGCCGCGCCGGGCGACGACCGCGGTGGCGCGCCAGACGGGGACCGGCGCGGCCTTGCCCTTGAGCTCGCGCTCCCCCGCCTCCTCGAAGGCGATGGCGTTCGAGGCGGCGCGCATGGTGGCCTCGCCCACCAGCACGTTCCCCGGCTGCGCCGCTGACTGGATGCGCGAGGCGGTGTTGACCAGGTCGCCGGCGACCATGCCCTGGTTGGTGGCGCCAATGGTGACCGCCGCCTCTCCGGTCAGGACCCCTGCGCGCGCCTGAAGGTGCTCGCCGCCGATCTCCATGGCTCCGACCGCGGCGACCAGCTCCAGAGCGGTGCGGACCGCGCGCTCCGCGTCGTCCTCGTGGGCGGTGGGCGTGCCCCAGACCGCCATCACCGCGTCGCCGATGAACTTCTCGATGATCCCGCCGTGGCGCTCCACGATCTCCTGGGCCGTCTCGAAGTAGCGGCTCAGCAGGTCGCGCGTCTCCTCCGCGTCGTGGTGCTCCGAGACGGTGGTGAATCCCACCAGGTCGGTGAACATGACGGAGACGAGGCGGCGCTCGGCGACCGCGGCGCTCGGCCGTCCCTCGCCACTCGCGGCGCCCGCTACGGCAGACGGCTCAGCCGGGCCGGAGGCTCCCGACATCGCGGTGCCGCACTCCCGGCAGAACTTGGCGCCGCCGGGGTTGTCGGTCCCGCACGCGGGGCAGGTGGACGCCAACCGGGTTCCGCACTCGTTGCAGAACTTGGCGCCGGCCTCGTTCGGGGTGCCGCAGGCGGTGCAGGTCAGCATGGGCTCCGTTGGCTCGGGAACTGCCCGGCGAGTATGACGGACGCAGGGTTATCTGGGTACCGTGCCGCACCGGGTGCCGCCTCATGTCCCGGCGGGGACGGCTCCCGACCGGTCCTTGACGAGCCGCCGTGTTCGCAGCCACACGGCGGGGACCGCGGTCAGGACGGCGTAGCCGCCCAGGTGGATGTCCGGGAGGGCCAGGAAGCAACCGATGGGCACTGCCCACATGACGCCACGCCAGGCAGCGAGGGTCACCACCGCGAGACCGATCACCCCGCGCACGGCGAGTGGAATCGGCATGAACTGCTCCTTTGCGAGCGCCGTGGATGCGCCGGAGTGGAAGGCCGCACCCACAAGCAATCGGATCCACTCGACCCACAGCCCAGGACCGAACAGGAAGCTGACCGCTGCGATGCCGAGGGTCACCCCCAGCGCGACGGCCAGCTTCCGCCACTGGCGCCTCACCGCGAAGGTGACCAGGCCGATGCCGGCACTCACCTTGGTCAGCAGCACGTAGGAGAACGCCGCGGGAAACCGCGTAAGACCAAGCGTGATGGCAGCCGCCGTGAGAATCATCGGGTTTCCGTTGTCGATGGTGGCGAACACGGCCGTGCCGCTCACTGGGAGGCTGGGATACGGGAATGCGAGCGCGACGACCGCCCCGATGGGGCCGAGCATCCAGGTCAGCGCTCCCAGCTGGAGGGCGGCCCACAGCGCGTTGACCGTCGACCAGTGCAGCAGGGTCAGCGGCCAGAAGGCTTGGGCAAAGGCCGGTGAGTAGACGTACTGCGAAATGGGTTCCCAAGCCGCCGGGTAGAGCTGGCCGTCCTGCCAGGCGCTCCAGAACGCGTAGCTGTCGTCGCGCCACGGGTGCTGCGCCATCCGCCACCAGACCGCGAGCAGGACGCCCATGCAGACGAGGGACGCCAGCGCCACCAGGCGGCGGTTCGCGAGCGGCAGGCGAGATGTCGCGCGTTCGAGCCAGACCCGTGCGGTCCCAACCATGAGCCCCCCTCGTCGCCCTACCTGGCCCGCACTCGCAGGAGCGTGAGCCCATCGCCGATGGGCACCATGGCGACGTCCACCCGCTCGTCCTCCGCGAGCTTGGCGTTGAGGGCTCGGATGGCGAGGGTGCTCCCGTCGTCGACCGCCGGGTCCGCCACTCGACCGGACCACAGGACGTTGTCGATGGCGATCAGGCCGCCCGGCCGGACCAGGCGCAGTGCGCGCTCGACGTAGCCGTCGTAGCTGGGCTTGTCCGCGTCGATGAACGCGAAGTCGAAGGTGCCCGCGGCGCCATCGGCCAGGAGGGCGTCGAGCGTCTCGAGGGCCGGGCCCAGGCGCAGCTCAATGCGATCGGCGACGCCGGCGGCCTCCCAGGTCTGACGGGCGATATCGGTCCATTCCGCGCTCACGTCGCAGCAGACCAGGTGGCCGTCGGGCGGCAGGGCCAGGGCCACCGCGGTGGAGCTGTAGCCGGTGAAGGTCCCCACCTCGAGGCAGCGTCGCGCGCTGATGAGCCGCACGAGAAGTGCCATGAAGGCGCCCTGCTCGGGCGCGATCTGCATCCCGTGCTGGGGGAGCGCCGCGGTCCTCGAGCGCAGCTCGCACAGGACGTCCGGTTCGCGGACGCCCACGCCCAGGAGGTAGCCGTGGAGCGCCACGTCGAGTCCGATGCTGGTGTTCGCCATGCCCGGATGGTACCCGGCGCGCGCGGTTACAGGCCGGCGAAGAGCGAGTCCTCGCGCTGGGTGAATGGTCCGTCGTGGCCGCGCCACTGGGCCAGGACGTAGTCCTCGGTGGCGAGGGCACGATCGACGAGGTCCTCCGGCATGCCCAGCAGCCAGCCGAAGTCCTGCCGCTGGGTGCGGTGGCAGTCCATGCTGCGGTGCTTGAGGGCGATCCAGGGCGCCACGTCGACACGGGCGGTCACATCCGCGTCAGCGGTCCCGAAGGTCCCCGGCTCCTCGCCGCCGGACAGGGTCTCGGCAACCTGGCGCAGTGCGTCGACGTTGGTCGGGTTGAGCGCGTCGTATCCGTACTGCGCCGCGGCCGCCTCCGCCTTGTCCAGCGTGTCGCCGAAGTCCCAGGGCAGGTCCAGCCCCCGATGACGAAGCTCGAGCATCAGCCCCAGCAGCGCCTCACGGTTGAACGCGGTCTCGTACAGCTTGGCGACGGTGTGCGGCTCGCCGGCCTCGCGGTAGCGACGCGCGTCGGCTGCCGCCTCGAACGCGCCCAGCGCGGCCCGGTGTGCGTTGATGTGGTCGGGGTGGCCGTAGTTCCCGTTGCTGTCGTAGCTCACCATCACCGCCGGGCGCACGTCGCGGACGATGCGCACCACGCGCCCGATCGCCTCGTCCAGATCCGCGCGCCAGAAGGCATCGGCGCGCTCGTTCGACGGCGTTCCCATCATGCCCGAGTCGCGATATCCCAGCAGATGCAGGTGCAGCTCGCCGCCATCGGCCGCCGCCTCGCGCAGCGACGCGAGGGAGCAATCGAGCTCACCGCGACGGATCTCGCGCAGGCGTGGCTTTGCCTCCTCCGGATCGAGATCCGGATCGTGGATCTCCCCTTCCTCACCGCCGGTGCAGGTGACGAGGTCAACCCGCCGTCCCTCCGCGAGGGACCTGGCGATGATTCCGCCGGTCGACATGCATTCGTCGTCGGGGTGGGCGTGCACCAGGAGCAGTCCTCCGCTGCGGGTCGCTGAATCGTTCATGGGCACGGGTTCTCCTGGTTCGGGTTGCGAGGGGTCAGGGGGCGGGACGATGCTCCGGGCAGGCGCACAGCTCGCGGAGGCGGGTGTAGGTGAAGAGGCCCGTGTCGTGGCCATCGGCCCAGATGGGCGCAAGCGCGTAGCGCCCGATCCACTGCACCCGCTCCACGGTCGTCTGCTCCGGCGTGAAGTACGTCTCGAGGGTCACGAGCCCGGGCAGGGAGCCCTCCCCCGCACAGAGCGCGCAGGGGCAGGCACGGCGGAGATCGGTCCAGGCCCATTCGCCCAGGTGCCCGTCATCCCAGCGGATGCGCATGAGACGGGCGGTCTCGTCGAGCTCGACGCCGATGGGGTTGACGATCTGGGGTCGTGGGCTCATTTGTCTGGGAGGCGGGTGCGGTGGCTCATGGTTGCCAGAATTGTGCGACACCCAGCCATTCCGCGCCGAAGCTCGCGCCGTTCGCGGTCAGCTGCGTGGGCTTGTTCCCGTTGGCGAGGTCCCAGGCGTAGAGGTCCTGGCGGACCCCGCCGCCGGCCACGTTGATGCCCAGGGTGAAGACCACGCGGTCGCCCTTCGGCGACCAGCGCAGATGGCTCAGCAGCCCGGTCACCTGGACCCGTGAGATGGTGGCACCGGTGCTGTCCGTCACCGCCAGGGTCGAGATGGCGCCGTTCTCGCCGATGGCGATCCGGCGCGTCCCATCCGGCGCCCACAGAACCGGCTGGCGCGCGACCGGGATGGTGTCCCCACTGACCGGGTCAATCCGCCACTGGCCGGCGTTCGCCACCCAGAAGACGACGTTGCCGTCGCTGGTGCTGTAGAGCCGATCGGCCCCACCCTCGTCGAAGAAGCGGGCCTCGTTCAGCTGCGAGCGCTGCTCGGTGGCCGGATGCGGGAAGTTGATGGTGGCCAGGGTGGTGGTGGTGTCCGTGGCAAAGCCGATGGCGTAGATCGTCGCGTCGTCATTTGCGCCGCCCCGCGTGACCTTCACCGCGTAGACCGTGCTGGCGTCGTTGCCGAAGGTCACCGCATCCACGTCGCTGGCGAGGGTCCGGTTGGGTTTGCCGGGCGTGATGGCCAGCAGCTTGCCGTTCACGATGGCGACCATCACCGTGCCGTCCGGGGCGACCGCGTAATGGGCGATGTCCAGGCTCGACTTGGCGACCACGGTTGCCGCCGTCGACGTCGCGAAGTTCCGGCGGAACAGCTCGCTGGCACCCAGCGCGGACGGCCGACCGAGGTAGAGCATCTCGAGCGTCCCGTAGGTGGGAGCCGGGGTCGGCACCGCCGACGGCGTCGGCGATGCGGCTGCCGAGGTCGATGGCGACGCGACCGGCGGTTGGCTGGCCGCCAGCGACGAGGAGGGAACCAGCGGCGGGCCCGACGAGCCGCCGGCGGCGAAACCCCCGTTCGCGTCGGTGTAGATCAGGGCCAGGAGGACGATGACGATGCCGGCGAGCGCCAGGACCAGGCCCACCAGCCAGGGAACCGCCTGCTCGGCGGTCGTGGGGCGTCGCCGATCGCCGAGGCGCCGCGTGTCCCAGATTTCCGGCGGGGGCTCGGGAGCGCCCTCCGGGGCGCCTTCCACGACCTCGCCGCGCTCGGCGGCGGCGGGATCGGGCTCGACGGCGCGCCCGTCGGCCGTGGCGTCGGGAACGTTGGCATCCGATTCGGGCTGGTCGCCGGGAGCGTCCAGGTCCTGCGACGGCCAGGAGGCGTCGTCATCGGAGCCGTACCACGGGTCGTTCCGCGGCTCGTTCGGGTCGCCCGGACCGGTCACCCCGCTGCCCCCCAGGATGTGTGGCTCATCGAGCGGATCATAGCGAAGGCCGCCCGCCGCGATCGGGGTGCCCGCGTGCCACGCCGACCTGCGGGCGCGGCCGCGGGGTGGCGGCGCGCCGGAATGGCGCGAGTAAGATGGCGGCCATGAGCGTGAGGGTGGCAGCCTGCCAGATCGACCCCCAGCTGGGCGATGTCGACCGCAACCTGGAGCGGATCGAGCGCGCCATCGACGAGGCGGCACGCAGCGGTGTGGAGCTCGCCGTCCTGCCCGAGGCTGCCGTGACCGGCTACGCCTTCTCCTCGCTCGACGAGGCCATGCCGGTGGCGCGGCGCGCCAACGCCATCGTGGAGGACCGGCTCGCCGGCCTCGCCCAGCGGCATCGGATGGCGATCATCTGCGGCTCGCTGGAGCCGGAGCACGACAAGATCTACAACATCGCGCACGTCATCACCGAGGAGGGACACCGCTTCCGCTACCGCAAGACGCACCTGCCCTTCCTGGGTGTCGACCGCTTCGCCACGCCCGGGCCCGGATGCGCCGCGGGTCCACGAGCTGGCGGGAATGCGGGTCGGGGTCCTGGTCTGCTACGACCTGCGCTTCCCGGAGGCGGCCCGGATCCTGGGGCTGGACGGCGCCGACCTTATCGCGCTGCCCACCAACTGGCCGTTGGGCGTGGAGTTCCACCCCGAGCTCTTCGCGCCGGCGCGGGCGGCGGAGAACCACTGCTACCTCCTGGCCTGCGACCGGGTGGGAACCGAGCGCGGCACCACGTTCCTGGGCCGCTCGATCCTGGTCGACCACGACGGGACGCGACTGGCGACGGCCAGCGACGTCGAGGAGGAGCTGCTGCTTGGCGACGTGGATCCGGTCGCCGCGCGCGCGACGCACGTTCGCCTGCGCCCCGGCGAGCACGAGTGGGACACCATCGCGGATCGCCGCCCCGGGCTCTACGAACGGCTCCTCTCGCCCGGAATGAACCGCGAGCGGCCGCCGAGCGCGAACCTGTACTCCGGCGACGCCGACTAGCCGGAAGATCGGCTCTTCAAGAGATGCGACGAGCCCGCGTGAGATGAGAAGAGCCCGCGTTTCGGCGGGCCCCCGCGGTGCTGCGAGCGCTGCCGCTACTCGGAAGCCGCCCACATGATGAGGCCCACCGTGACCACGCCGGTCACCAAGCCGATGAACGCCGCCAGGCCCTCCGGCCCGTTGCCGTTCTCGGTGGGCAGGTAGGTGTTGATGGCTGCCAGTCCCACCGCCATGTAGCCGAGCCAGAGCACGGTGGCGACGGCGGCAATGACGTTCCGCCGGGTGCGATCGTTGGACATCGCGCGCATCGTAGCAGACGCTCAGGTGGCCAAAGACGGCAGCCGCATCCGCTCCGGGACCACGGGAACAACCCGCCGCCGGACGCCATGGCCGCGATTCCGGCTACGCCTGCTCGCCGCCCGGGCGGGCGTCACGGTGTCGTGCGGGACCGCGTGCCAGATGGCGGGGCGTGGCGAGCGCCTCGCCCCGGGGCCGGATGCTACGATCGCGGAGCCGATGTCGATCTCCACGCGTCCCCCCGCCGATTCCGCGCAGCTTCCGGGTGCGCTCGACGGCCTGGAGGCGTGCGTGCTCGCCACCGTCCCCCCGGTGATGCGCCACCTGCTGGCCCATGCCCGGAGGCGACCCGCCTGGGCCGAGCTGACGTACCAGCAGTACAACGTGCTGCGCATCATCGACGGCGAGGGACCAACCGCACAGGGCGAGATCGCGCGGCGGGTGATGGTCTCCGCGCCGGTGATCACCCGCCAGGCCGCCGCTCTCGTCGACGCCGGCCTGGTTGAGCGCCGCGCGGATCCCGCGGATCGACGCTCGGTGAAGCTGGCCCTCACCTCCAGGGGCCGCCGCCGCGTGCGCGCCATGCGGCGCGAGCTGCTCGCCGCGGCGGGCGAGCTGCTGGCCCCCCTGCCCGACGACCAGCGCGAGAGCCTGGCCGCGGCGCTCGAGCAGCTCCGGATCCTGCTCCCCGGTCGGGGCCGGGTGGCGGAGGGCACGGCGGACCGGGTGCGCAGGACCTAGCCCGGAGGCGCCACCACGGACCCCGCGCGCCGCGCCGCACGGCGACGCACGAGCAGGCCCAATCCCACCAGCGCCAGCACCACGCCGGAGACCGAGCCGCCGGCGATGAAGCCCGCGGGCGCGCCCCACACCTCCGCGATACCTCCGGCAAAGAAGCCGCCAATGGGCGTGGAGCCGGCGAAGACCGTCACGTACAGGGCCATCACCCGCCCGCGCAGCTCATCTGGCACCCCGTACTGGACGGAGACGTTCACCGAGTTCACGAAGAGCATCGAGCTGAGGCCCACCAGCAGGACCAGCAGGTAGGCCGCCATCGGCTCCCGCGCGAAACCCAGACCAAGCTCGAAGGCGACGAATGCCGCGGTGCCGCCAAGGATGAGGGGCATCAGCGGTCGTCGGTTCCCGGAGAAGGCCAGCAGCATCGACCCGACCAGGGAGCCCGCGCCCATGGCCGCGAACAGGGCCCCGTAGCCGTTCGCATCCAGGCGCAGGGTGTTCTGCGCATAGAGGGGGACCAGCGTCTGGAAGTTCATCCCGAAGGTGCTGATCCCGCCCAGGAGGACGAGCGGCCAGAAGACGGACGGGGTCCGCGCCGCGTAGCGGAAGCCCTCCGCCAGGCTCCTGAAGACACCGATCCGCTCCGGACGCTGGATGTGGTGGAACTGGTCGAGGATCCATCAGGACCAGGGCGAGCAGCACGGCGAGATAGCTCACCGCGTTGAGGCTGAAGTTGAACGCCGACCCGGCCAGCGCCAGGGTGATCCCGGCTACCGCCGGACCAATGACGCGCGCAAGGTTGAAGCTGGCGCTGTTGAGCGCGATGGCATTGACCAGCGCCTCGCGCGGCACCAGCTCCGCGGCGATCGCCTGGCGCAGCGGCATGTCCACGGCGTTGACCAGGCCCAGCAGGGTGGCGAGCACGAAGATGTGCCAGATCTGGACAACGCCGGTGGCGGTCAGCACTGCAAGGGCTCCTGCCTCGAGCATGGCCACGAACTGGGTGACGATCAGCGCCTTGCGCTTGTCGACCCGGTCGGCCAGCACCCCGCCGAAGGGAGCGAGGATGGTCGACGGCAGGTACTGGAGCGCCAGCACCTCGCCCAGCTGGATGGGGGTGCCGCCCAGCTGGAGCACCAGCCAGGGCTGGCTGACCGACTGCATCCAGGTGCCGGCCAGGCTGACGATCTGGCCGAACCAGTACAGACGGTAGTTGCGGAATCGCAGGGCGGCGAATCCCCGGGTCAGGCCGTCCCAGAACGTGACGAGGCCGGGTGTGGCTCGGCGAGGAGATGGCGATCGGCGCATCGGTGGCGAATCGTAGCCGCAGTTGCGGCGCGTCACGCACGCCGGATGCGCGGTCGCTCAGTCGGCGCGCGCGGTGGCCGCGGGCTGGTCGAGTGGGGCCGCGGCCGCGCCGACCTGGCTCGATGGCTCGTCGTGGACCAGGGTCGGTGGCGTCACCCGCCGGATCAGCTGCCAGGCCGCCACGGCCAGGAAGGCGGCCGAGAGGGCACCGCCCAGCACGAATCCTGCCGGAGCGCCGAACAGCTGGGCGACCCCACCGGCAAAGAGGCCGCCGATGGGTGCCGATCCGGCGAAGACGAACACGTACAGGGACATCACCCGGCCCCGCAGCTCGTCGGGGACGCCGTACTGGATCATCACGTTGATGGTGTTGACCATCAGCATCGACGACAGGCCGATGAGGATCACCAGCGCGAACGCCGGTGTTGGCGACCGGCTCAGACCAAGCAGGACCTCCGCGGTGACGAATCCCGCCCCGCCACCCACGATGAGCGGAATGAGCGGCCGCCGGCTGCCGGCGAAGGCCAGGCTCATGGAGCCGGTCAGCGAGCCAATGCCCATCACCGCGTAGAGCGCGCCGTAGCCGTGGGCGTCCAGCTGCAGCGTGTTCCGGGCAAAGAGCGGCAGCAGGGTCTGGAAGTTGAGCCCGAAGATGCTGATTCCGCCGAGGAGGATGAGCGGCCAGAGGATCCCCGGCGTGCGAAGCGCGTAGTCAATGCCTTCGCGAATGCGGCGCAGGGCGGGACCGCGGACCGGCTGGGTGACCGCGTACATGGTCTTGGGATCCATCAGCATCAGGCCAACCAGGACCGCCACGTAGCTCACCGAGTTGATCCCGAAGTTCACGGCGGTGCCCCACAGCGCCAGCGTGATCCCCGCGATGGCCGGTCCCACGATGCGCGCCGCGTTGAAGCTCGCTGAGTTCAGCGCAATGGCGTTCACCAGCTCGCGGCGCGGGACCATCTCGGCGGCGAAGGCCTGGCGGACCGGCATGTTCACCGCGTTCACGCAGCCCAGGGCCACGGCAAGGATGTAGATGTGCCAGATCTGCACCACCCCGGTGACGGTTATGGCGAAGAGGATCAGCGCCTGCAGCGCGGCCGCCACCTGGGTCCAGATCAGGGCCTTGCGCTTGTCGAACCGATCTGCGAGGACGCCGCCGTAGAGCGACAGCAAGGTTGACGGGGCGAACTCGAGGGCCAGGACGATGCCCAGCTGCAGCGGCGTGCCGCCCAGCTGCAGGACCAGCCAGGGCTCGGAGACGGACTGCATCCAGGTCCCCACCAGGCTCAGGATCTGCCCGGACCAGTAGAGCCGGTAGTTCCGGTGGCGCAGCGCGGCAAAGACGCCTCCCGGTCGGGGAGGCGTCGGGACGATCGGCGCCGGGTCGGGTGCCCGGCGCGTGGATCTCAGGGGAGGGGGGACGGCGGCGGCGAGCCGCCGCGTGAGGTCGGCAACGGTCATCTCTTGGTCGTTAGCGATGCTAACAAATGCGCGAGGGTCCCGCCAGGGCCCTCCCGTCCGAATCCAGCCTCGGGCGCTGGAGGATCAGGAGCCGAAAAGGATCTCCCGGATCACCGGCGTGGGCGGCGTGCCGTGCGCCAGGACCGACTCGAGGAAGGGCCGCCAGCTGAACGGCGTCCCGGCGGCATCGGCGCGGCGTCGCGCCTCGCGCTCGAGCTCGGTCATCTCGACCGCGCCCAGGAAGTACTCGCACAGCTGGGTGCTCGAGAGGCGCGCACGATCCCACTTGTTCGCCGCCTCGGACTCCTCCTGGAAGCCGCCCTCCACCATGAGCCGCATGGCGTCGTCGCGGTCCATGGCTCCGGCGTGGATGCCAATGTCCATGAGCGCGTTGGTGATCGAGCGCAGGTAGAACTTCCAGTGGACGAACATCAGCGCCGGGTCCTCCGCACCGTAGCCCACGTCCATCATCACCTGCGTCACATAGACGGCCCAGCCCTCCGCGAATACGCCGGACTGGAAGGCCGCGCGCACCAGGGACGAAGTCCTGTTCGAGTACGCCAGCTGGAGGTAGTGGCCCGGAACCGCCTCGTGAATGGTGAGGAGGCGGAGCATGCGGTCGTTGTCCTCGCGCAGGTACGACTCGCGCTGCTCATCGGTCCAGTCGTCGGGCATGGGGCTGATCGCGAAGAACGAGTCGAGGCCGCGGTCCAGCGGGCCGGGCGGCATGAGCATGGCCCCGCCGAAGGCGCGCAGGAAGGGCGGGGTCCAGATGATCTGCAGCGGCTCGTCGGCCAGGCCAATCAGGTCGACCTCGCGGATGAAGGCCTCGATGCGGTTGTTCTCCTCGCGGCAGAAGTCAAGCAGCTCGTCGGCGCCCGGGTGCTCGGCGGCGATGGCATCCAGGACCCGGCGCACCAGGGCACCGTCCTCCGCGGGCATCGGCTCATCGCCAACCCACTGCGGCCACAGGCGTCTGGCCAGGCGCACCATCTCGCCACGGACCTCGGCGAACGCGGCCGCCGCCCGCTGCTCCAGCTGCTCCGGGGTCTGGCCGGAGCGCAGGGCGTGGCGGAACTTGGCGGCATACAGCTCCGGACCCAGGCGGAAATCGCCGGTGGCGCGCGGCAGCAGGTCGTCGCGCAGCCACCCCACGTACTCGTCGATTGCCGCGGTCGCCAGTCGGGACGCTTCCACGATGGCCTCGCGCAGGGCCGCGTCGTCGAGCGACTCCGCCATCCCCGCGGCGGTCCTCGCCAGGTCCGCCACCCCGGGCATGGTCTGCAGCGCCTTCTCGGCGTGGAAGCGGCTCACCGCGCGGGCCGCTCCCCCTGACGCTGCTCGGGGGCCGCCCAGGTTCGACCGGGCCGCCGCCAGGAGGGCCGGGATGCCGCGCATTCGTCCCGCGGCGCTCGCCAGGCGCTGCGGCGAGTGGTGCGAACTCGCGCGAGAGCAGCGCGAACAGCCCGCCACCGGCCAGGTACACGTAGGCCATGGGGTTCCAGCTCCCCTCGCGCAGCTCCGTGTCGGCCCACGCGTCTGCCTCCAGCTGCGTCCGCAGGATCCGCAGGTCAATGACCTCGTCAGCGCCCAGGGACGACGGATCCAGGGCGGCCAGCCGGTCCAGAGCGGAGCGCGTGAACGCCAGCCGCGCCTTGCGCCCGGCATCGGTCAGATCCGGCCAGGCATCGTCATGCTCGTGGTTCCCCAGCTCGGTGGCGTGGACCGGAGAGAGGCGCAGGAACTCGGCGAGCAGCTCGTCGACGAGCGCTGGAAATGTCACGTTGTCATCCTCGACGGAAGGTGGTCCGACAGATGGTAGCCGGTGCCCCGCTGTACCACCCACCGTGGTACGGGGTGGCGGCGCGCGTCCGTGCGGCTCGCGTGTACCCTCCCGCCATGACCGAGAGCATCGCCGCCACCGACGCCTACGCGCGCACCTGCACGGCTACCGTCACCGCCATCTCACCGGAGGGCGTGGCCCTCGACCGGACCGTCTTCTACCCCGGCGGAGGCGGCCAGCCCGCGGACGCCGGCTGGCTGCGGACCAATGGCGGCGCCACCTGGACCGTGACCGGCGCTCGCAAGGCGGGCGGCGAGATCGTGCACGTCGTGGAGCCGGCCCCTGACGGGTCGCTGCCGGAGGTGGGGACCACGGTCACCGCGGAGATCGACTGGGAGCGGCGCCATCGGCTCATGCGGACGCACTCCGCGCTGCATGTTCTGTGCGGCGTGGTCTGGAAGGATCACGGAGCGCAGGTCACCGGCGGCAACATGGAGCCGCTCGCTGGTCGGATGGACTTCGAGTTCGAAACCATGCACGCCGAGCTCGTCGCGGAAATCGAGCGGCGGGTGAACGAGGAGATCGCCGCCGACCGCGAGATCCGGGTCAACGACCTGCCCCGCGCGGAGGCGTTCGCCATCCCGGACCTGATCCGGACCAAGATCAACCTCCTGCCGGAGGGGATCACCCGGGTGCGGACCATCGAGATCGTGGGCCTCGACCTCCAGGCCGATGGCGGCACGCACGTCGCCCACACCGGCGAGATCGGGCGTGTCCGCGTGACCGGCTACGAGTCGAAGGGGCGCATCAACAAGCGCATCCGGATCGCCGTCGAGGACGCGTAGGGCACAACCTCTTGGTTGATCTGAGCGGTTGACCAGATTCGGTGGCCGGGCCCTACAATGCGCAGCCGCCGACTGGCGGCCGGTCCGAAGGAGTCCTGCCATGCCCAGCTCGAACGCCAGCGCCGGCGTGGCTCGGATTGTTCTCGGCGGCGCGGTCGTATGGTGTTCGGCGCTCCTGCTCGGCCCGGCGCTCCGCCCGGACCTCGATCCACTGACGACCCACCCCGAAACCTACGCGCTGGGGTCATGGGGCGTCCTGATGCGTGCCGGGTACGCCGGAGTCGCCATCGCCGGCGGCGCAGCCGCCTACCTCGCGCGCTCCTCCCGTGTCTCCGCGATTCTGCTCGCGGCATTTGCGATCGGCGCGCTCCTCATCGGGCTCATGCCGCCGACGGGCGGCGCGAATCTTGCCGACGAACTCTTCCCGTACCTGCAGTTCGCGCCTCTGGCATTCCTCGCGGCGATCGCGTGCATCTCATGGCGCATGCGACGTCGAGCCCTGGTCATCCTGGCCGCGCTCGTCTGGCTCCTGTTCCTGCCGCTCCTGGTCAGTGAGCCACCCGTCGGCGGGATGATCAATCGCGCCGCCGATCTCGCCATGGGAGGGTGGCTGGCCACGTTCGCCGTGGTGGTCCAGCGTGCGCCGACGGAGTAGGCGCGTGATGCGGCAGAGTGCCGTCTCCATCGCGAACGGCGCGCCTGACGATGTGCCGCAGCACCAAGCGGATCCGGATCGCGGTGGAGGACGCTTGACGGCAGGTCCCGGGTCCACCTGGCACTACGGTCTCGTCGCGCGCTGGTGGGCGAACAAGACAGCCACCGACGAGGAGCTGGCAGCGTACGGATCGGCCATCCGCCGCTTTGGCGAGCCGGCGCTTGACCTTGGCTGCGGCACCGGCCGGCTGCTCGTGCCACTTATCCGGGGTGGGTTTGATGTGGCTGGGGTGGACGTTTCCGAGGACATGCTCCACTGGTGTCGCGAGCGCGCGAGCGCTGCGGGGATCGTCCCCACGCTGTGGGCGCAGGCGATGCACGAGCTCGACCTGCCGCGAAGATACCGGACGATCTTCCTGTGCGACTCCTTCGGCATCGGGGGCAGTCGCGCCCACGACCGCGAAGCGCTACGCCGTATCCGCAACCACCTCGAACCGGGCGGCGCACTCGTCATGTCCACCGGCTTCCCGTACGACGACGAGGAGGAGTGGCCCCTGTGGTTGCCGGGACGCCGCGCGGGGTTGCCGCGCGACTGGCCGCCTGAACCGCAGCGCCAGCAGCTCCCCGACGGCGAGGAGCTCCAGCAGAGAGTGCGTCTCATCGAGCTGGACCCGCGGGCCGAGCGTATCGTGCTGGAGATCGAGACCCGCCTCGTCCGCGACGACGCGGCGCTGCAAGAGGAGCGCCGGCGGATTGCGATCTCGACCTACTTCGAGCAGGAGCTTCGACTCATCCTGGAGCTGGCCGGTTACGCGGACGTTGAGTTCCAGGCAGGCTACACGGGCCGTCCTGCAACCGAGGACGACGCCGAAGTGCTGGTGATCGCAAAGACTGCCGACGCATGAGCGGTCAGCAGTGCGCAGGGATGCATCCCGCCCACGTCACGCGCGTGGTGCTTCATGAGCCGATGGGCGACGATGACCGCGGGCCTGGCGCGCAAGGTCACGCCCCGTGCATTCCCTCGAGCAGCGAGCTCCACCCAGCGTCGTCGTCGGGATCCCCGAAGGGCCGGTAGAGGCTGACCCGGTCGAGGAGGCCGTCCGTCCGGGCCTGCAATGCGGCAGGCAGCGCCTCCCACGATTCCACGACCAGCGCGAAGGCATCGACCATTGGATCGGGCACCAGGGCGGGCATCTCGGTCCATCGGCCACGGCGCGCCATCTCGCTGAGCGCCGCCCCGACATCGGTCCAGCCATGGAGGTCCAGGACCGGCCGATAGGTGGGCGTGGACGCATAAAAGGCGATCTGCTCGCGCACGGCTTCGCGGCCCGCGTCACCGAATCCCACCAGGACGCTGCCGCTCAACGCCACCTGCCCCGGATCACGGCCAGCGCGCTGCGCGCCTGCCGCGACCGCCGGCCGAACGACCTCCGCGAGGTAGCGCCTCGAGTGGAGCGGATGGACGATGAGCCCGTCCCCCACCTCCCCGGCGAGCCCGCACATGGCCTCGCCCACGCCTGCCAGGTACACCGGGATGTCCGGGTGATCGATGGGTCCGGGGCTGAAGAACGGAGTCATGAGCGTGACCGGGTAGTACGGCCCGCGATGCCGGACCGGCTCGCCCGTCTGCCACGCACGCCAGACCGCGCGCACGGCCTGCACGTAGTCGCGAAGCTGGGCCACCGGATGCCCGGACCACGCCATCCCGAAGCGGCGCTCGACGTGGGCCCGGACCTGCGTGCCCAGTCCCAGGATGAACCGACCCTCCGAGCGCTGCGCCAGGTCCCAGGCGGTCTGCGCCACCGCGGTCGGGCTGCGCGCGAAGGCCACTGCGATCGCGGTGCCGAAGCGGATGCGTGCGGTGCGCTCCGCCACGAGGGCCAGCGGCAGGAACGGGTCGTGCTGGGTCTCGGCCGTCCAGAGCGCCCCGAACCCAAGCCGGTCGGCCCGCGCAGCCAGCTCCGGTATCTCCGCGAGCCGCGTGTCGAGACCGATGCCGGCGTCCAGCTCCATGGCGTCATTGTCGGGCACGGGCCGGACGTCCTGCGGGCGCCGCCGGTTCACGCCCTGCGGCGCCCAGATTGGTGACCGACGCCCCTGGCGCGGCCGACGCGCGCCAGACACCGTCTGACCAGCCGGGGACGAGCTGGAACGGGAGTCGGTGAGGGGACGATGCGCGGGTCACGTTTTGACCTCGCGGTTCCGTCCGTCGGCGGGCGGCCGACGATCGGTCCGTGGGCGAATCGAGTGTCGCGGCGAGCATTCCTCGCCCGGCTCGCCGCGTTCGGGATTTCTGCGTCCGCCGCCGGCGGGATCCTGGGAGCCTGCATCTCCGCGAACCGTCCCAGCGCGGGCGCCTCGCCGCTGGCCAGCTTCGGGGGGACGCTCCCGGAGGTCCATCCCACGCCGACGACGGCCACCTACGCGGGTATGCTCGAGGCGAGCGAGCTCGTGCTCACGGCGCCTGTCTCGGACTCCGTACGGGCCCTGCTGGACGAGGCGGCAGCCGATGCCCGGATCGGCGTTGCCGCCGCCATGGTCGAGGGCCGGCGGCAGGCCCGCCTCTCGGTTATCGCCGACGACCGGTCGCTCGCGTCGCAGGCCCACCAGCTCGATATCACCCCTGGGGCCGACGGCCCGGCCATCGCGATCCGCGCGGGCAGCGATGCGGGTGTCCACTACGCGCTTCGGTCCCTCGCCGAGCTCGTGGTCGCAGACGACGCACGCTGCTGGATCCGCGCGGCGACCATCAAGGACGCGCCGGGGTTCGAGCGCCGCGGCGCCATCCTCGACCCGTGGGTCCTGGCGGCGGGCGGCGTGACCGCCGCCTCACGCGCCCAGCTCCTCGATCGGGTTCGGCTGGGGGTGCGCTACAAGCTCAACCTCGTCACCCTCCCTGACCGGACGCCATGGCCGGAGCTCGCGCGCTATTGCGACGACCACCACGTCGAGCTGATGGTCTTGAAAGGCTACCGCGACTGGCTGTCGGCCACGCCACGGGGGCAGGTGAAGGACGCCCTCGCGGCGCAGCTCGATGCGGGGGCGCGGAGCATCTCGCTCGACTGGGACGACATCCCGACGTCCGACCCGGAGACGCTCGCGCACGCGCACGCGGCGGTCTTCCGGGACCTGTACAACGATCTGCGTCGGCGCGACCCCGGGGTCCGAATCTCGACCGTGCTCCCGCCCTACGGCGGGATCCCCGGTCGGGGCCTGGTCTTCTCGCTGGCCGGCAACGGTGAGCGTTACCTCGCGGTGATGCGCGACGCGCTCCCTGGCGACGTCCGGGTCTTCTGGACCGGCGACAACGGGATACGGTCGGCGTCGGTGACGCGCGCCGGAGCGGAGGCCTACGTCGGCGCCATCGGCCACGAGCTCGGATTCTGGGACAACGACGCAGTTACCTTCGCACGGGGACGTCTGCCGTGCAGCGGTCGTGCCCCTGACCTCCAGGACGTGGTCCACACATACATGGCGAACCTGGGCCTGGAAGCGCGGTGGGAGGGCACCGACGGCGAGTTCGCCCTGTTGACGACGCTCGACTACGCCTGGAACCCGACTGTGTATTCCCCGACGGCAGCCGCGAGGGCCGCGAACCACTTCCTGGCCGGGACGCCGGCGACCAGCTGAAACGCAACAGCCCAGCGACGGGCCTGTCCCTGAGCCGGTCCGTCAGCGCTCGGGTGGCACCTCGACCGCGACCGGCTCCAGGTGCGCGGACGGCATCGGCTCCGCGTCGAACGCCGGCGCCTGCGCCACGCCCGGCGCAAGGACGGCGACGACGCCCGAGGTCAGCAGCAGGATCCCGGCGGCGATGAGGAGCGCGTCCGAGACGCCTCCCACGAACGCGGTGCGCGCCTGTTCCACGAGCTGCTGGCCGGCCGGGCCGAGCTGGCTGACCTGCGAAGACCCGGTGAACGCGATTGACCCCAGCACGCGATCTGCGATCTGCGCGGGCAGGTTGACGACCGCGCTGGCCATGCCATCGCGGTAGTGCTGATTCAGGGCGCTCCCCAGGATGGCGATGCCGATCGCGCTCCCGAGCTCGCGCGAGGTGTCGTTCAGCGCCGAGGCGACCCCCTGCTTGCTGATGGGCAGTGACGCGGTGATCGCGGTGGTTGCCGGCGTGCCGGCCAGGCCCATCCCGAAGGCGAAGACCACCAGCGCAATGGCGAAGTACCAGTAGGGCGACGTGGCGTCGAGGCGACTCATGAGCACGAACCCGAACGCCATGGAGAGCAACCCGACCGGTGCGGTCAGCCGGAAGCCGATGCGCTCGGCAACCCGCGGCGCGCTGCGCGCGACGGGGATGAGCACGAACGGCATGGGCAGGAGGGCGATGGCCGCTTCCAGTGGTGATCGACCGGTGATGTACTGCAGGTACTGGAGGATGGCGAAGAAGAACCCGAACGCGGCGAAGAACTGGACCGCGATGGTCAGCGATCCGGCGCTCAGGGCCCGGAGCCGGAAGAGGCGCGGGTCGAGCATGGGTTGGGCCGTCCGCAGCTCCCAGGCCAGGAAGGCGAGCCCGGCCACGCTCCCGACGGCCAGCCCGGCGACGGTCAGCGGGTCGCCCCACCCGCGCTCCGGGCCTTCGATGATCCCGAACACGATCGACGCCACGGTCACCAGCGAGAGGGCGGCGCCCGGCAGGTCGAGCGCCGCTGGATGCTCATCGGCCGAGCCGGGCACAACCGCGAGGACGCCCGCCAGCGCAACCAGCGCCAGGACGACGTTGAGGGCGAAGAAGGACTGCCAGGCGAAATACTCGAGGAGGAAACCGCTGGCGAAGAGGCCCAGCACGGCGCCCCCACCTGCGATGCCCACCCAGACGCCGACCGCGCGCGGACGCTCCGACTCCGGGAACGAGGTGGTGATGACGGACAGGGTCGTGGGCATGATGCCGGCGGCGCCCAGGCCCATCATCGCCCGCAGCGCGATCAGCTGAACCGGGTCGTTGGTCAGGAGCGCCAGCCCCGCGGCCGCCCCGAAGACGACCAGGCCCAGCACCAGCAGGAGCTTCCGCCCGAATCGATCTCCGAGCGCCCCGGCGAAGAGCAGCAGGCCGGCGAAGACGACGGTGTAGGCGTCGACGATCCAGGTCAGGTCCGTCTGGCTGGCGCCTGTCTCGCGCGCCAGGCTGGGCAGCGCGACGTTCAGTCCGCTGACGGCGGAGACGACCGCCATCAGCGCCAGGCCGACGACCCCCAGGACCAGTCGGGTGCGTCGCGGTGTCATGGTCACGGCTCGGAAACCTCCTGTGTTTATTCTCCAATCGGCGAAATGGTATTCTCCTGTTGGAGAAAATGCAAGAAGGAACGACGCAGGTGGCGAAACGAGGGCGTGGACGGCCGTCGGGCGAGACGGGGGCTCGTGCGGCCATCATCGAGCAGGCACGCCGCCAGTTCGGAGAGGTGGGCTACCGCCGCACGTCGCTGCGCAGCATCGCCCGCAGCGCGGGCGTGGACCCGCGCCTGGTGCTGCACTACTTCGGATCCAAGCAGGCGCTCTTCCGCGAGTCGGTCGAGCTACCCATGGATCCCGAGCGGGTCGTGGACCTCGTCTTCGCGCGCGGTCCGGAGCACGTGGCGCGGAGCGCGGCGGAGGTCATCGTGGGTGTGCTCGAGGAACCGCGCAGCCAGCGAGCGCTCACCGGTCTCCTCCGCGCCGCCGTCAGCGAGCCCGAGGCGGCGGAGCTGATCCGCGACCTGCTGGCGGACAAGCTGCTGAACCCCATCGCCAGCCGCGTGGGCGGCGACCGGCCGGAGCTGCGCGCGAGCATGGTTGCGTCCCAGGTCGTGGGCCTCACCGTGAGCCGACACGTGGTGGGCCTGCCCCCACTCGCCGCGGCCTCCCGGGAAGAGCTGCTGCGAGCGCTGACGCCGGTCGTGGAGCACTACCTGCGCGGCGACTGGGTCACCGCCTGACGGTCAGGCCGGGTCGGCGCTCCTGCGCCGGCCGCGGAACGCGCGCCCCTTGGCGCGATTGCCGCAGACCGCCATTGAGCACCACGTGCCCGAGTGGTTCTTCGACGAGTCGAAGAAGGCCCATTGGCAGGCGTCGTTGCGGCAGACCTTGAGACGCGCCCAGGTCCCCGCGATGGATGCCGATGCGATCTCCGCCAGGATCCGGCCGACCAATCCATCGACTCCTCGGCCGGTCTCTGCCAGCGTGACATCGCCGGTCGGGGAGAAGGCGGCACGCAGCGGGCTCACGCGGCCCTCACCATCCGCCAGTCGGTCACCCCGGACCGGCTGCTGGCCCGAATGAACGCCACGTACCGGACGCTCGGGTACGGCGTGATCCCGGCCGGAGCACTGCTGGGCGGCGTCGTCGGCGAGACACTCGGCCTGCGCGCCGCGCTGCTGGTGGGCGCCATCGGCATGGCCGCGGCACCGGTCTGGGTGGTGGCATCACCGATCTGGGGCCTGCACCGCCTCGAGGACCTGGGTCCACCGGCGGTCCCCGAGCGTGACCCCGGACCCGGTGCCGAAACGGTCGGGGCGTGAGATCAGGGACAGGCCCGTCGGCCTGCCCCTGGTCGGAGGTGGTGCCGCGCCGGAGCTCAGCCGCCCGAAGGTGACGGAGCCGCGGAACCCAGAAGCTGGTTGTTGACCGCGCCGATGTCCCACGCGTAGCGGATCAGCCCATCGGCATTGATCTGAAGAATCGCGATCCCTTCGTCGCCCTCTGTGGGTCCGATTGCCGTCTCCGGATAGAAGACGAACGGTCCCTGGACAATCGGGGCACCTGTGCGCGACCACGTCCACCCTGGCGACCACGTCGCATAGTCGTCGGCAATTGCCGACCGTCCGAGGTCGGCTGATATTGGATCACCGTTCTTCATCGTTCGCCGCTCGGCATCCGGGGCGAACAAGGTCGATGCGGTTGCCCCGTCAAACGCGTTCCTCGCGGCGATGTCCTTGTCGATCATGCTGACCAGGGCCGCGGATGCGGGGGCAGCGGACACCGGGTTGGAGGTCATCCCGATCACGTAGTGCTCCAGGACGAGTCCCGTGCCCGGATCGATCCGAACAATGCCGACCGCGTTCGCCGAGCCGGTGGACGAGGTCCAGGTCATGGGAAATGCCGCGAAGCTGCCCTGGCGAGTGATATCGCCGGTTCGAGTCATCACGGATCCATCCGCGGACCACGCGACCACCGCGGCCTGCACCTGGGCGTCGGTGGACAGGCGCTGGGTGCTTTCGCCGCTGTCGATCATGAACCGCACGATCGGGGTGACCGCAATGTATCGGCTCACCGCGTCCTGGCTGTCGCCGGCGTTCCACGCGGCGAGCAGCCCGTCCACGATGGCTGTCGGATTCGACGGCGCCGGGCTCACGAGCGGCGTCGGCGTCGCGCCGGTACCCACCACGGGCGTGGTGGAGAGGTTGCTGATGAGGATCCCGCCGGCCACGGCGAGGATGGCAACGGCCGTCACCGTCGCGGCCCACGCGGCCGCCGGCCACGAGGTGAAGCGCGACAGCCAGCCACGACTTGGTGCTTGCTCAGACATGGTTTCGATCTCCTCGATGATCCGAAGAACGAGCGTGTTGGGGGCATCGGGAGCGTGGCGCCGCATCCACGGCCGCAGGATCTGGTCAAGGTTCTCGTCGTGCGAGGTCATGCCATCTCTCCTCCGACGGCAACCGTTCGTTGGTCGGCGTCCAGCGCGGCTCGCATCGCCTGCTCGGCGTGATGCAGACGCGATTTGGCCGTCCCGACCGGAACCTTCAGCGCATCGGCCATCTGCGGGACGGACAGATCCAGGTAGTAGCGCAGCACCAGCACGGAGCGTTCCCGCGCGGTGAGGCGCCGCAGGCCGCGAAGCACGACATCGCGATCGGCGACACCGGCCTCCAGGTGGAACCCCTCATCCGGCACGATCCGGTCACCCAGGGCGACCGACGGTTGTCGTTCGCGGCGGGCGGTGTGCAGGCAGGCGTGCACCAGCAGGCGGTGGAGCCATGCGTCGAACCGATCGGGATCGCGAAGCTTCGGCAGGTCGTGCCACATCCTGATCAGGGCCTCCTGGACGGCGTCCTCCGCCATGGTGCGGTCGTGGAGGATGAGCACGGCGGCGCCGTAGAGTCGGTCGACAACGTCAGCAACAAGTGTTTCGATTGCTCGACGGTCGCCGCGGCGCGCTTCCTCGATGACCTGGTGCCTCATTGATGCCCCTGTTCTCCAGGTTTGCCCCTTAAGGGCCGTCCATCACGGCAAACCGTTCGATTGCGAGGTGGATCGAAGGGCATCGGGCGGGATCGCGCCAGCCGCATCGAAGTGGATGCCGCCGGGGTCCTGGGCAGCGGTCAGCCGGCGAGGCGTGAGCTCGCGCGGAGGCAGGAGCGCCGCGGGTGGCCGCATCGGAAGCCACTCCCTCCCTTGGCTCGGTGCTGGACGGCAGCCATGTCCTGCAGGCAATCGAGAATACACCCCGCCCTCAAGCAGCAGGCACCCCCCGGACCCTGGGAGTCGGGGGGTGCCGAACCGACGCCGCGCGTGGGTCGCGGGCGAAGCCCGACGTGCCGGGACCGGCGGACGTTCCACCGGCCCGGCACATTCCCCTCGCAGAAGTGCCCTGCGGCCTACGGATTGACGAATGGGGCGAGGAAGGCCTGCTCCTCGGGCGCGAGGTTGTCGAGGCGCTGCGCGTAGCCGGTTCCATAGCAGCCCTCCGCGGTGTGGTACACGGCGACCTGGACGTCCGAACCGCCGAGGAACAGGGGCGACCCCGAATCGGCGGCACAGGGCGATGCGCTGCGGGGCAGCAAATCGGTATTCTGCGAAAGCTCGAGCCAGACGTCGGTCGCCCCGACGAACGTCGCGCGGCCCGTCTTGCGGTACCCGGGGATGTAGAGCTGTCCCTCCTGGAGCTCGGCACCGTAGCCGACGAGCGTGAGCTGCGGGCCGCGCCGGCCGCCGGCGGCCGAGAGATGATCGAGCAGGCCCTGGTGGGCGATCCGCACCGGCGTGACGCCCGCGAACGTGCCCGTCGGGAACTCGACGACCGCAAGGTCATGCTCGCCTCCGATCGGACTCGTGAAGGTGTTCACGTCGAAGAGCGGGTCCACGACGGCGCCCGTGGCCCGCGCGATCGAGGCCTCCGGCACGGTCATGAAGCAGCAGTCCGGGTAGTTCATGCCACCGGGCATGATCGGGGCCGACGGCGATCCGCCCTCGAGCGTAACGGCCCAGGTCACGCCCGAGAACTGGTCGACGATGTCGTTGAGGATGCAGTGCGCGGCCACCAGGAAGGCATGGTCCGAGATCACGCTGCCGGTGCAGATCAGGATCGGCGGTGTCGGGCCGGCGCCATCGATGTCGAAGCCGAGCATGCCGACGTTGGGATGCGCATCTCCGTCCGGTGTGCCGCCGTCGATTGCGAGGGCCGATGACGCGGTGACGGCGGCCAGGGTGACCGCGGCCAGTACTGCCAGGATTCGGCGTGCCATGACGTCTCCTTTGCGTTCGAGCCGTGGGAGACTGTGCCGGGTCACGGATGCGCGGCAGCGGTGCGAGCCATGGGCTCGGCCCGACGAGAACTCCCCCTCTACGCGGATATGGGCCGCACGGTGGGATGAATCGTTCAATGTCGCGCTCGTGCGTCACAATCAACGCGACGCATGACGAGTCCGGATTCGATTACCCCTGCTCTCGAGGCCGTCACGGCAACGGGCATCCCCCACCGCGTGGTGCAGACCGAGCTTCCCGACAGCCCGGAGGAAAGCGCGGCGCTCCAGGACATCCCCATGGGGGCCCTTCTGCGCACAATCGTCGTGCGCCGGGGAGAAGGCGACTACCTGTTCGTCCTGGTCCCGGCCGGGCGCCGATTCGACTGGCCGCGGCTGCGCGCCCACCTGGGTGTGAAGCGGCTTTCGCTCCCGGATCCGGACGAGGCGCACGCGGTGACCGGCTACGTACGCTTCACGATCACCCCGTTCGGATCCACGCGTGCCTGGCCGGTCATCGTTGACGCCTCCGCCATGGCGCACGAGGTCGTCTCCGTTGGCGGCGGGGTGCGCGGCCTCAACATCCACATGACGCCCGCCGATCTGGTCTCCGCCCTTGGCGCGGAGGTCGTGGACGTCACCACCGGCGAAGGCTGAGGACCCGGTCGCAGGGCATACTGCGCCGATGAAGACCCAGCAGATCACCCTCCCCGACGGCCGGTCGCTCGACGTCACGATCGGCGGCGCCGACGCCGGAGCCATGGCGCTGATCGCCCACCACGGCACGCCGGGCGAAGGGACGAAGTTCGCGGACTGGGAGCCTGCGGCCGCCACACGCGGGCTGCGACTCATCGGCTACAGCCGGCCGGGCTACGCGACGTCCACCCGGCACCCCGGACGCAGCGTGGGTGACGCCGCTGCAGATGTCGCTGCCCTCGCCGACGCGCTCGAGGTCGAGCGCTTCGTCTCCATCGGCCGCTCCGGAGGCGGGCCGCACACGATCGCCTGCGCCGCACTGCTTCCGGACCGATGCCTCGCCGCCGCGGCGCTCGTCACGGTGGCACCGTGGGGCGTCGAGGGCCTCGACTTCTTCGCCGCCATGGCCCTCGGCAACGTCGAGGAGTTCAGCGCAGCGCTCGAAGGGGAGGCCGCCCTGCGCGAGTGGATGGCAATCAACGGGGAACCCTACCGTCACGTCACCGGGGAGGCGATGGCCAGCACCATGGGCACGCTGCTGCCCCCGGTCGACCTTGCGGTCCTCACCGGTGCATTCGCCGAAGAGGATGCCGCGGGGATGCGGCGAGCGCTCGAGCACGGGTTCGACGGCTGGGTGGATGACGACCTCGCCTTCACCCGACCGTGGGGCTTCGACGTGACAGCGATCACCAGGCCGGTCCGCATCTGGCAGGGCGAGCTCGATCAACTGGTTACGGTTGCCCACGGACAGTGGCTGGCGGACCGGATCCCCGGGGCGATCTTCAACCTGGCCAAGGGCCATGGGCACCTGTCCCTCGCCCTCGAGCATCGTGACGCGATCCTGGACGACCTCCTGGAGGCGGCCGGCCTGAAGCGGTTGCGCTGACCGGTCTCGCGCCGCGGAGCGCCTCCGTCAGGCAGGCGGCGCGGTAGGGTCCTCCCGCGGCTGGGGCGGCATGTCCACCTGCGGATCCCCGAACGGCCCGAGTGGATCGGTGTCGAGCTCGATGGACTCGCCGATGCGGGTGACCCCCATCTGCCCCCGGCGCGCCGCGATCCACCAGCGCCAGGCAACCAGGCCGACCCCGGCGATGCTGATCACGCCCCCTGCCAGGAACGCGGCCGGGGCATCCCAGCGCTCTGCCACCACCCCGGCGAAGATCCCCCCGATGGGCGAGGTCCCGGCGAAGACCATGACGTAGAGGCTCATCACCCGCCCCCGCAGCGCATCGGAGACATTGGCCTGCACCGTGGCGTTCACCGTGTTGATCATGAGCATCGAGAAGAGGCCGGCGCCGAACATCAGCGGGATCGCGGGCAGCGTCGCGTGCGCGAAGGCGATCAGGATCTCCATCACCCCGAACAGGACCCCGCCGCCGAGCATGAGCGCCACTGCGCGGCGCTCTCGCGTGTAGGCCAGGCCCAGGGCGCCGGTCAGCGAGCCAACGGCGGTCATCGCGTAGAGGGCACCGTACCCGTCGGCGCTGAGGCCCAGGGTGTTCTGGGCATAGAGCGGCACGAGGATCCGGAAGTTCAGGCCAAAGGTGCCCACCAGCCCCAGCAGCACGAGGGCCCACAGGATGATCGGCGCCCGGGACGCGTACGCCACCCCTTCCCGGAGGCTGTCGAGCACCGGGGGCCGCCTCTCGGGATGCGGCATGACCCGGATCTCGCCGGGATCCATGAGCCACACGGCGTAGATGACCGCGGCGTAGCTGATCGCGTTCAACGCGAAGTTGAAGGCAATGCCGGCAAGGTTCGAGCCGAACAGATCGGTGCCGATGGCGATGATGACTCCGCCCAGCGCTGGCCCGATGACCCGCGCCCCGTTGAAAACCATGGAGTTGAGCGCGATGGCGTTCGGCAGAAGCTCGCGCGGCACGATGTCGGCGGCGAGCGCCTGGCGAACGGGCATGTCGAGCGCATTCACGATGCCCAGCGCGAACGAGAGGACCATCACCACCGGGATCGAGACGAGCCCGCTCACCGTCAGCCCGAAGAGGATGATCACCTGCACGGTGGCCAGCGACTGGGTGAGCAGCAGCGTTCGGCGCTTGTCGATCCGATCCACCAGGACACCGCCGAACGGGGCCAGGACGAGGGCCGGGGCGAACTCGAGCGCCGCCACGATGCCCAGCTGGATGGGCGAGCCGCCGAGCTGCAGGACCAGCCAGGGCAGGCTGATCTGCTGCATCCAGGTGCCGATGCGGCTGACTCCCTGCCCTATCCAGTAGAGGCGGAAGTTGCGACTTTGCAGCGCGGCAAAGCCGCGCGCGAATCCCACCCGACCGCCGGCCGGGCGACGTCGGAGTGCCATTAGTTAGTCATGCTAACAAACGACCCCGGCCACTGCGCCACCTCGGGCAGGCTCACGGCTCTCGCCCGGCGGGGTCAGCTGGCTGCCGCGCTTCCTCCGGCGGACTCGACGGGTGCGGGTGACGGCGTCGGCGTGTGCGACGGGGTTGGCGGCGGCGGACCGGCCATCGCTTCGAGGTACTGGTCCGTGCCCTTGGCGCCCGCTACGTATCCGAGCAGCGGCTGGTCGTTGGCGGTCTGGACCGTCTCCACCTGGTACCAGCTGTAGCCGCCTGCAGTGCCGGCATTCGCCCGGATGCGGACCACGTCCCCGAAGAAGAGGGCGCCTACGGGCGTGGCGTCCGCCTTGGCGCTGATCCGGACCCGGAGGCCGTCCACGGTGACCTTGGCGTAGGTCCCCGGCCCGAGCGTGCCGGTGGGCTCAGCGCTGCCGGTTGGGGCAACGCTGGGCGATGCCTCCGGGAGTGAGCCGGTGGCCTGGGCGCTCGGCACGTCGATGGGCGCCGACGCGCTGGGCGAGGGGGAGCCGAACAGGCACCCGCCCAGGAGCGCTCCGGTGAGCACCGTGACCGCGGCGAGCGCGGGCCGCCGGCCGGCAACGGGCGGTGCGCGGAGCGCCATCGGTCCTACACCTTCGCCATGACGGCTCGCTCCGCCAGCGCAATGGGCAGGTCACCGCTGCTCACCAGCGCGTCATGGAAGGCGCGCAGGTGCGGCACGTCGTGAATCGTGGCGTTCCGGGCATCCAGGAACCGCTGCCGGATCCGCACGATCTCCAGGCATCCGGTGAGGTACGAGGAGGCCTGCGTGGGCCAGCTGCAGTAGCGGGTCACCTCCGCCTTCGCCGTCGCCTCCGTCAGGCTCGTGTTGGCGAGCATGAACTCGAGCGCCTCGTCCCAGGTCATCTCGCCCATGTGCAGGCTGGTGTCGACGACGATCCGCGCGGCGCGGAAGATGGTCGCCTCGTACTGGTACATCTCCGCGCGCGGGTCCGAGAAGAAGCCCTGCTCGCGCATCATGCGCTCCGCGTAGAGTGCCCAGCCCTCGGCGAAGTAGCTGGTACCCAGGGACTGGCGCAGGTGCGACGGGTTGAGCTTGGCCATGGACAGGTGCCAGTGATGACCCGGGTAGGCCTCGTGGACCGCCGTGGTGGGAATCCCCGGGTAGGAGTTGTACTCGAGCCGCTTGGCGACGTCGTCGGGGCTTGCGTCGTCGGGCGGGAAGGGCACGAAGAAGTGGCCCTTCATGGACGGCGCGAACGCGGGCGGGTTCTGGTAGCTGGCCACCGCGATCACCGGCCGCTGGAACGGCGGCGAGGGCTCGACCGAGCAGCTCTCCCCCGGGGCAAAGCTGACCAGCCCGTGCTCCGCCAGGAAGGCGCGGGCCTTCGCGGTCCAGTCCTCGTAGCCGATGCGCATGTCCTCCGGCGTGGCCGGGCGATCCTTGTTCAGCTCCGCCAGGACGGCGTGCCAGTCATCGGTGCCTCGCAGGGCATTGGCGCAGCGGCGCAGCTCGCCGGACAGCTCCTCCAGCTGCTGGCGGCCGCGCTCCCGCAACGACCGCGCGTCGAGGTCCAGGAGCTCCGCGTCGCGAAGGACCGCGCTGTAGCGCTCCTCGCCGAAGGCCCAGTCGCCGGTGGCGTTCGGGCGCATCTCGTCCAGGAAGGTGGCGAAGTCCTCGTAGGCGGCGGCGGCCACCGCACCGGCTTCGGCAAGGTCAGCGCGTGCGCCGGCATCGGCCACCTCGGCGGGCAGCAGCTCCCGGGCGTAGCGTGCCCCGGCTCGCGCCTGGTTCACGGCGCGGTCGAGGAGGATGGCGGGGACCAGCTCCGGACGCAGGTTCCGCTTGCCGTCCTCCAGGTTTGCGGGGACCCCGCGCAGGCGGGCGGCGGCCGCGCCGGCCAGCTCCGTCTCCGGCCGGAGCCGATGCAGGAAGAGCCCGAACACGCCGTTCAGGCCCGGGCCCAGATAGGTGTCGGGGTGGCGGCGCCAGACCTCCCACTCCTCGAAGATCCGGCGCCGATGCAGGCTGGCCAGGACCAGGTCCCGGTCGATGGCGTCGTCGAAGTCCAGGGTCCCGGGTTCGATGGCGCTGAACGTCTGCGTCCAGCGTGCGACCGCGGCGGCGCGCCGCTCGTGCGCAGCCTCCGACAGGTCATCGAGCTGGTCGTCGTACTGGATGAGTCCCAGGTGGCTCGCCCCAACGGGCGATTCCGCGTACTCCTCCTCGAGGAAGGCACGCGCGAGTTCGGAGAATTCGGGCACGGATGATCCCCTCGATTAATCAGTAGTCGCAGCGAAGCATAGGCCTCACCGCCGGCCCCACGACGGGCAGCGGCGCCGGCGCTCGCCGCCCCCCAAGGAATCGTCCCCTATCAGCCTTGCGGGGACGATGGGTAGATCGAGTGTGGCAGGCGGGTACTCCGCCGGCTATCGCGTGCGATGTACGCGCGCACGCCCACGACCCAGGCCACGAAGGCGGCACCCCCCAGCAGCGCCGCCGGGAGCGGCATGGCATGCCCCAGCGCGAGATCGGCGGCGATGAAGACGATCACAGCCGCCACCACTCCGTCGACGATGCCCACGACCGCCGGGGTGGTGACCAGGCCGAAGAGGGTCGGGAAGTCCGCCCACCCCCCGGTGACCATCAGGCCCCGCGCGTCGTCCGTGTAGCCGGTGACGAAGACCTCTTCCAGCTCGGGCGCCAGTTCGAGATACTTGGCCCGGATGCGGTTCATGCCCACGACCCAGCGCGCCTCGTCGTTGTTCGCCGCGACGAGGCGCACGAACGAAGCCACGCCCAAGAAGCACACGACCGGCAGGATGACGAGGGCGAACACCTCGAAGCCCTCCCCGAACTGCGTGGCCTGCGCCCCGAGCGCCAGCGCGACCACCGCGGCGGACAGGACGGACAGGAACATCTGGGCCCGTGCGAAGCTCTCGTTCCAGGTCAGCGACCGCGTAGCCAGCAGGCTCCAATGCTCGGTCGACAGGATCTGGAGACGCACGGATGGCGACGCCGGCTCCGCCGGCACCGCCGACACAGGCCGTTCCTCGGGTGGCATGGGACGCTGCTGATCCATCGTCATCGTTCGCCCTCCTCTCCGGAGCCCGGCGTCGCGGCGGCGCCTTCGCCCCCACCCAGCCTACCCGGCTTGTCACATGGGGCCGTCGTCGCCAAGGGTGAGTAACGCACCCGACCGGGGGTCAGCGCGGCGCGGGAACCAGGTGGGCGAAGCGGGCCGGGTCGGCGGCGGCGGCGACCTGGATGGCGTTGAGCGCAGCGCCCTTGCGCAGGTTGTCGCTGGCGAGGAAGCAGGCGAAGCCCCGCTCACGACCGGGGATGGCGCGAAGCCGACCCACGAGCACCGGGTCGCGGCCCTCGACGTCGAGCGGCATGGGGTGTCGCCGGCTGCCATCCGCCGGCCGGTACTCGAGACCCGGCGCCGCGCGCAGCACCGCCTCGAGCGCCTCGAGGCTCGCCGGGCGAGCGGTCCGGAAATGGAGTGCCACGGAATGGCCGGTGTGGACCGGCACGCGCACCGTGGTCGCAGCCACGTCCAGGTCCGGGAGACCCAGGATCTTGCGCACCTCCGCGTGGATCTTGCGTTCCTCGCCGGTCCATCCGTCGTCGGCCAGCACGTCGATCTGGGGAACCACGCTGTCCGCGATGCGGCCGTGGAAGGGCGATCCCGCAGCCTGCTGGCGGTCGTCGCTGCCGCGCTCCGCCAGGAAGGCGTCCAGACCGGCACGACCCGCGCCGCTGACCGCCTGGTAGCTGGCGATGTCGACGGACTCCAGGCCGAAGGCGTCGCGGATCGGCGCCAGTGGCACCACAACCGCCGCCGTCGTGCAGTTCGGGTTGGCGACGACGTTGCCGGACCGATGGCGCAGCACGCCGCCGTTCGCCTCCGGGACGACGAGCGGGACCGCCGGATCCAGCCGGAAGGCGCTCGAGTTGTCGACGATCAGGGGCACGCCGCGCCCCGGTCCCGCCACGATCTCCCGGCTGACGGGGCCGTCGGTGGCGAGGAAGAGCACGTCCAGGTCGGCCGCGGCGCCGTCGTCGAGGATCCCGACGGAACAGTCCCCATCGGCGTAGTGAACGCGGCCGGGCTCCGTGCCAAAGACCCGCAGCCGATCGGCCGGCAGGCCGGCATCGGCGAGAAGGGAGAGGAAGACGGAGCCAACCACGCCGCGCGCGCCGGCGATGCCCACCAACGGCCAGTCGCTCATCCGGCCACCCCGAAGAGGACCGGGCGCGCTCCGTCCACGAGGCGAGCCAGGTCGGCGTAGACCGAGCCGGCCGTCACGCGGCCTCCGGCGCCGGGTCCGCTGACCCGGAACGTGCCAGCTGCGCGGACGTCCACCTCCAGGAGGTTCTCGATCCCCGAGACGCCCGCCAGGAGGCTGTCGGGCTCCACCTCCTCGGGCGCCACCACCAGCCGATCTTCGGTCGCCTCCGCAACCAGCCGGACCGCCTGACCCTCGGCCACCTCCAGGCCCCGGATCCCGTGCTGCTCGACCAGCGACTCGCCGCGGAACTCGCCCCAGGCCACGCTGGCAAGGATCGCGAGCTTCTGCGCCGCGTCTCGGCCGTCCACGTCGAAACTGGGGTCCGCCTCCGCGTACCCCGCCTCCTGCGCCTCGCGCAGGGCGTCACCGTACGTGCGCCCTTCGCCCATGGCGGTGAGGATGTAGGTGGTGGTGGCGTTGAGCACGCCACGCAGGCGCCCGATGGCGCCGGTCGCCGCCAGATGGGCCACCATTTGGATCATGGGCACCCCGCCCCCGACACTCGCCGACCCCAGGAGCGCCGCCCCGTTTGCGGCCGCCAGCGCCGCCAGCTCGTCACCGTGGTTCGAGAGGAGGGCCTTGTTGGCGGTCACGTAGGAAACGCCTCTCGCCAGTGCGAGGCGCGCCCAGCTCAGCGGCGCATCCGTCCCGCCCGCGAGCTCCACGACCGCATCGAGGGAGATCGCCGCCAGCTCTTCCGGTTCGACGAGCGGGATCCCTGCGGGCAGGGGCGTGCCGCGGCTGCGGACGGGGTCGCGCACGGCAAGGCAGGCCAGCTCCAGCGGCAGCGGGCCGGCCGCCACGAGACGGCCGAGCGACGCACCGACAGTGCCCCAGCCGATGAGACCGATGCGCAGGTGGGTCATGCTGCCGTCGAGTCTACGCGGGCGAGGCCCGTTTGGGAGCATGGCCGGTGAGCAGTGGGGCTGCTGAGGCGCTTCGGCCCGTCCGTCAGGCCGTTCAGGTATCCTCGTCTCGATGGGTGCCACCGAGACCGTCGACCTCTTCATGGAGCTGATCAACGACGACCTGAGGGAGAAGGCCGTTGCGCTCCTCGCCGAGCACGCCGTGCTGGGCATCTCCACCCCCGGATCCGACGAGCGGACGAACCTGCGCGGGCGCGACAAGGTCGGCGGCTGGTTCATCCGGGCCGGTGACGGGTTCCGGATGTACGCGAACGACGGGCGCTCCATGGGGAGCAGCTACATCGCGGACGTCACCGTGATGCGCCCGGGCGCGCCGTCGATGCGTGTGGAGGCCAACTTCCGCGTCGAGAACGGCGAGATCGTCGCGCTCTTCCTGCAGCCGATTGCCGGTCGCGGCTGACAGCGCCCGCTCGACGGATCGCTACGGGAAGAGGTCGTGTGAGCGGTCCATGACGATGGCCGCCGCCCCCGGGTCCTCCTCATCCTCCGACGCAGGCACCGCCGGCACATAGCCGCGCACCAGGATCACCGGACGCTGCCCGGCCTTGCCGCCGGCGAGGTCCGCCGCCGACGCCAGCTCGTCGGCGACCGCGATCACCGTCGACTGCATGACCCGCCCCTGGGCATCCGGTGTCCCGCGCAGGTCCGCGAGGGGCGCCATCCCCGCCGACCCGATGGCCACGTTCACGATCCCGTTGCGCCACGGACGCCCGAACGAGTCGGAGATGACGATGCCCGGCCGTGTGCCAAACCGTGCGCCGAGCGCCTCCCGCAGGCCGCGCGCGGAGGCGTCGGGATCCTCCGGCAGCAGCGTGGCGACGTCACCGCCACCAACGTTCGACTGGTCGACGCCGGCGTTGGCGCAGACCAGGCCGTGCCGCGTGCGGCTGATGATCAGGCCGCCATCGGCCCAGCGCACGATCTCCGCCGACTCGCGGATGACCAGCTCCACCTGCCGCGCGTCCTTGTGCCAGCGATTGGCCCACTCCAGCGCCGTCTGCGAGGGCTGCACGCTGTCGAGCGCCACGATTCGTCCCTCCGCCTTGGAGACGATCTTCTGGGTGACCACCAGGACGTCGCCTTCCACGAGACCGATGCCGGCGGCCTCGATGGCGCCGGCGATGATGGCGCCCAGGTCGTCGCCGGGATGAATCTCCGGAATGCCGTCCAGCGCGATCAGCTCGAGGCGAGTGCCGGCGCTGGTCACACCGGAACCTCGCCGGCCTGCCACCGCGCAAGGTCCTCCGGCGTGTCGAGGTCGAAGGCGAGGCCCTCGCGCTCGACCATCATCGGCGTGATACCCGCTGCCTCGGCGGCCGCGCGGTGGGCGGCGCAGCTCCCCGGTCCGAAGGCGAAGCCCATGACCTGGGGCGGCCGGAGTGCCAGCCCGTTCGTGCCGGTGCCGGCACGGTCGGGTGCGATGGCAACTTCCCGGGGCCCGGGGATCGCCCCGGCCAGCGCCACGACATCCTCGACGGTGAGCGAGGGGAGGTCGCCGTGCAGCACGACGAGGGTCGAGACGCCGTCCGCGACGGCGGCGTCGCGTGCCTGCTCCAGCCCCTCGTTGAGCCCCATCCCGCGCTGGACGGCGAGGCGCGCGCCGGTCGCCTCGACGAGGGGAGCGAGTGCCGCCGAGGGTGAGATGACGACCAGGTCGGGAACTGCGACTCGGGCCGCGCGCAGCACCCGCTCGAGGAGGCGCGCCGCCAGGTCGCCACGCTCCTCCACGGTGAGCACCGGGGAGAGCCGGGTCTTGGCGGCCTCAAGGCCGCGGTGCGGAACGATGACGCGCGTGCTCACCCCGGGAGCATACCGGCTCGCTCAGCCGGGCAGGATGGCGCGCGCAAGCGCCGCGCGGTCTTCCTCGCTGCCCATGATCGTGGGCAGCACCCGCGCCGCCATGTCCAGCGCCTCGATCGCCGGGGCCAGCGCGGCATCGGCCTCGTCGACGACGAACGTGTCGACCAGGCCTTTGTAGAGACGCGCGACGCCCAGCGCCGTCACCTCGTGACCCAGCGAGGCCATCATCCGGTCCGCCGGTCCCTTGAGCGCGCGACCCCCGATGATTGGGCTCACGGCGACCCGCGGCACGCCCAGCTCCCCGGCGGAGCGGAACGCCTCCCGCATGCCGGGCAGGGCCAGGATCGGGCCGACCGAGACGATGGGGTTGGAGGGACCGATGACCAGCAGGTCCGCACTGTCGATGGCGACCAGGACCTGCTCGGTCGGGTGCGCCCGCTCGATGCCGGCCAGCCGGACTCCGCGCACCTCCGGCTCCTGGCGGCGACGCACGAAGTAGTCCTGGAAATCGAGCTCGCCGGCATCGGTCTCGATCATCGTCCGCAGGCGATCGTCGGTCGCCGGCAGCAGGCGGCTCGGCACGCCCAGGGCCTCCGTCATGGCCCCGGTGGCATCGGTCAGGGAGGCGCCGTCGCGCAGGAGGCGGGTGCGACGGACATGCGTGGCCAGGTCCGCGTCACCAATGCGGAACCAGGTTGGTTCGCCGTACCGGCCGAGCAGCTCGCGGGCGGTCCAGGTGTCGCCGGCCACGCCCCAGCCCGTCTCGGGGTTGAGCATGCCGGCGAGGGTGTACAGCACGGAGTCGATGTCCGGCGAGACGTGCAGCCCGAAGAGCTCGGTGTCGTCCGCGACGTTGACGACCACGGTCAGGTCGCCTTCGGGCAGCACCTGCTGGAGGCCGTGAGCCAGCCTGGCCCCGCCGGTGCCTCCCGCGAGGAGCGTCACGCGCATGCGGGCAGCGTAACGCCCCGGGACCCGCGCCGCCGCGCGGCTGAGCCGCCACGCCGCCCACGCACCGACCTGTCGCCTGCTCACCCCACGCGCGTTACGGTGTCCTGGGCCTTCCCGACCTGCGCGGCGCGACCACCAGGCGCACTAAGTGGCTCGCGGCCCTCACCACGGCCCGTCGAGGGCCAGACTGGAGCGTGGATCGCGCGCTTCTCGCCGGCGGCGGGTGCGCCGACGGACTTTGCGCGACCACCGCGCGCGTGGTGCACATCTGACAGGTCCAGTGTCACGGGACGAGCATGCGACCATTGCGACGAACATCCGTCAGCCAGGCAGGGGGATCGTGGACCTATTCCGGCGACTCTTCCGGCGACTCTTCCGGCGCAAGCTCCGAATTTTCCAGCCGACGCGAGCCTTCCGCGCAGTGCTGACCGCCGCCGCACCCGAGTCTGGCGCGGCCGTCATCGACAGCCTGGACCTCCTGATCGCGACACTGATACGCCGCAGGCAGCGAGGACGATCAGCCGGCCGGGCGGACAGCCAGGGGCCATCCAGGCATCGGCCCGCCGGGTGCGCATCAGCCGCGACGCCGAGCGAGACGCCGACGATGTGGGCCTGACCGATGACGCCAAGGCCGTCATTGAGGCGGCAATCCACCATGCGCGGCTCCGACCCGCAAACGTCGACGTGGGGGACCTGCTCGTGGCCCTGGCGACCGCCGAATGCCCGGCGCGGTCGGTCCTTGCCGAGAACGGCATCGATGCCGCAGTCCTGGGCGGTGAGGTCGGCAGCCTTCCTCGCTGAGTGGCCCGGGGTGGAGGGCAAGCCCGCCGCCAGGCCAGGGATCAGCCGGTGACGAGCATCGGCTTCACCTCACGAATGAGGCGCTCCATGCTCTCGGCGTCGAACGGCGCCGGGAAGCCCACGGTGAAGTGCCGGAAACCGATCTCCAGGTAGGGGCGCAGCTTGTCGGCGACCTGCTCCGGCGTTCCGACCAGCTGGTCCTGCCAGGGCCGCGCCCGGCCGTTGTGCTCGAAGATCCGCTCCATCACCCGCTGCGCCTCCGCCGGATCGTCGCGGATGACACACACCCCAACCCCGGCGGTGCGCTCGATCTCTGCGGGGTCGCGCCCGACCTCGTCGCAGTGGCGACGCAGGACCTCGTCCTTGCGCTTCACGTTCTCCAGCCCGCCGCCCACGTTGCAGGCGTCGGCGTAGCGGGCCACGATCCGCAGCGTCTTGCGCTCCCCGCCGCCCCCGATCACGATCGGCAGGTGCGCCTGGGCCGGTGGCGGCAGGTTGCGCACGGACTGCGCACGGTAGTACCGGTCGCCGGACGGCTCCTCCCCGTGAAGCATGCCGCGCATGATCGCCACCGCCTCCTCCAGCCAGCGCAGCCGCTCCCCGGGGACGCGCCGAACTCGAGGCCGAACGCAGTGTGCTCCGTCTCGAACCAGGCGCCGCCGATGCCCAGGACGGCACGTCCGCCCGAGATATGGTCGAGGGTGGTGGCCATCTTCGCCACCAGCGCCGGGTTGCGGAACGTGTTGGCACCCACCATCAGGCCGATCTTCGCGGAGCGCGTGGCCTCCGCCCAGGCGGCGAGCGTCAGCCAGCCCTCGAAGATCGGGCCGTTGTCCGACCCGACAATGGGATACAGGTGGTCCCACGTCCAGAGGTCATCGTAGCCAAGGGCGTCGGCCGTGACGCCCGCGCTCCGCAGGCTCTCCCAGTCCGTGTACTGGTTCCAGGCCAGCATCCCCAGCTTCACCGCTGACTCAGCCATGGCGCACCACCTTGTCGACCTTCATGCGGAAGGTGAGCCGCTGCTGGCCGTTGAATCCGTCCGGGTCGTCGCCGTAGCGCACGGCCAGGGCGCGAATATCGGCCAGGGCCCGCTCGCGGTCATCGTCGAGCTCCACGGAGCCACGCAGGGCAACCCAGGTCAGCTCGTCCTCGAAGCAGAGGCTGACGCGCGGATCCCGGCGCAGGTAGCGGGCCTTGGCCCGGCCCTCCTTGGTGTTCATCAGGATGGTGTCCGGGCGATCGGGGTCCAGGTCGAACCACATCACCGAGAGGCTCGGCGCCCCCTCGTCGGTGAGCACCCCCAGGACCGGGAAGCGCAGCTTGGCCGTCAGCCAGCCGCGGAGCTCCTCGGACAGCGCGCGCTCGATGGTCAGGTCGGGATCGGTCAAGAACCGCCTCCTCGTCAGATGGTCGTGTTGCACGGTGCGGGCTCGGGCGACATCGTTCCAGCCGCTCGATTGCACCCGGATTCCCATCCTAGACCGATGCCGCCGCCGGGCGCCCTCAACCTCCCCCGGCCTCCGCCGCCACATCGGCCTCGGCCTCCGCTCGGGTCGCCTCCTTGATGTTCGGGATGAACAGGCTGAGGAGCAGGCCCAGCAGGACGAACGCGGTCGCGAAGCGTGACGCGTTGCGGGCGCCGTTGACGAACGAGTCCTCGACCGCGGAACGGATCACCGGGTTGAGGTAGGGGCGCGCGGCATCGGGGATCTGGGGACTGGTCAGGACCTGGGGCAGCGCCTGGCCGAACGTGGACTCGATCGGCGCGGCAATGACGTCCACCAGCTGCGACGGCGACATCGGCAGCTGGGCCACGGCCTGCGGCGGCATCTGCGCGAAGGCGGTCGCCAGGCGATCCCGCGTGCCGCTGCCCAGGCCCACGGCCAGGACCGTGCCCAGGATGGCGATCCCCAGCGCGCTCCCCACCTGGCGCAGGGTCGAGGTGCCCCCGGACGCGACGCCGGACTCGTCCCGCGGGATCTCCGCGAGCGCCACGTTCGTGAGCTGCGCCGTGGCCAGCCCCACGCCGATCCCGTAGACCCCCAGGGGTGGCACCAGGGCCCAGACGGACAGGTCGGGGCTGAAGAGCAGGCCGATCCAGAAGATGGCCGTCGCCTCAAGCGCCATGCCGGCGGTGACGACCCACTTGGGACCGATGCGCGCCGAGAGGGTGCCGGCGGATGGACCGGCAATGAAGGTCCCGATGGCGAGCGGCAGGAGCACGAGCCCGGTGTCGAACGCCGAAAGGCCCAGCATCCCCTGCAGGAAGAGCGGGATGACGAAGAGGAGCCCGAACTCGCCCAGGCTGAGCACCAGCGCCGTGAGATTGCCGAACCGGTACCCGGGGTAGCGGAAGAGGCGGAAGGCGAAGATCCCGCTGAAGTCGTGTCTCCCCTCCTTGCGCAGCTCGCGAACCGTGAAGACGGCGAGCGCCAGCGCCGATACGGCGACGATGGGCGGGATGACGCTCACCGCCCAGCCCGTGGGCCAGTGCAGGCCCAGGAGGCTGAACGGCTGCGACTGGCCCCACCACCCGTACTTGTAGCCTTCGATCAGGCCGAAGACCAGCGCGCCGAAGCCGATCATGGTCAGCAGGGCGCCGGTGACGTCGAATCGCCGCTGCGCGTGCTCGTCGCGCGACTCGTTGATGTAGGCGAGCGTGCCGATCACCGCGACGGCGGCGATGGGCAGGTTGATGAGGAACGCCCAGCGCCAGGACGCATTCGTCGTCAGCCAGCCGCCGATGAGCGGTCCGATGGCCGCCATGCCGCCGATGACCGAGCCCCAGATGCCGAAGGCGATCCCTCGCTCCCGGCCTCGAAACTCGCTCGACACGATGGACAGGGTCGCGGGCGAGATGGCGGCGCCGCCGAGCCCCTGGAGGAAGCGGGCGACCAGCAGCAGGTTCCCGTTGGGGGCGATGCCCGCCAGCAGCGAGGCCGACGCAAAGGTGACGAGGCCGACGATGTACATCCGGCGACGGCCAACGAGGTCGCCGACCCGCCCCAGGGTGACGAGCAGCGCCGCAAAGACGAGGCTGTAGATCGTGTTCACCCACTCGGCGGTGGTGAAATCGATCTTGAGGTCCTCGATGATCACCGGGATCGCGACGTTCACGATCGAGGCATCCACGATGATCATCGAGAGGCCCAGGCTGAGCATGACGAGCCCGAGCCATCGGTTGCGATTGCTGCTGGCCATGGGTGGTGGTGACGTTCCTCAGGTGGCGGGTGATCCGCGACGGGGTGCGGGGCGGGGTCGCGGATCAGTTTCTCGGAGAATTAGTTTCTTGCGGAAACTACGGTACACTCCGACGCATGGCACGGCAACCACGGGGTCGCGGCGAGCGGCTGAGCCGCGATGCATACGAGGTGAGCGAGCTGCTGGTTCGTGCCCAGGAGGCCGGCCGCAGCACCCACGCGCCGGGAGCCCCGGAGCCGGCACCCATGTCGCCCCACGCGGTCCGCGCGGCCATCCACCTCGCCATGGCCGAGTCCGAGACGGTGGGCGAGCTCGCTCACGGCCTGGGCGTCAGCGTGGGCTGGGCGAGCCGCATCGCGAACGAGATGGAGCGCAGCGGGCACCTGGTGCGCGAGCGCGAGACCGAGGATCGGCGCGTCGTGCGCCTGAGCCTGTCCCCCGAGGCACAGCGGCTCATTCGCGCCTACTACGCCTGGCGCGGCCAGGCGGTCGAACGCGCGCTGGCCGAGCTGGGCACCGGTGAGCGCGACGCGGTGCGCCGCTTCCTGCGTCGGGTGGCGGAGGAGCTGGAGCGCGGCCCGGGTGCCGGCTGAGCACTGCGAGACCTACCAACGTCATGGCCCGGTCGTGCTGCACAGCCGCACAGCCGCACAGACGCACAGCCGCACAGATGCACGCACGAGCCATGACGCGCGGCGGTGACCAGTCGAACGGGACGGCCTGAGGCTCTGCCGCTGGGCCTCGCGTCGGCCGCGCGGACGGACGAGCGACCGTACACTGCACGGCATGAAGATCGGCTTCAAGACAAGCCAGACCAACGTCGACTGGCCCACCCTGTGCGCGACGTGGGAGCTCGGCGACGAGCTCACCGTCTTCGACTCCGGCGTGGATCTTCGACCACTTCGTGGCCCTCGGCGAGGGCGGTGGCGGGAGCCATGAGGCGTTCGTCACCATGGCTGCTCTCGCGGCGCTGACGCATCGGCTCCAGCTGGGCCACCTCGTCCTGGGAAACACCTATCGCCATCCGGCGCTGGTCGCCAAGTCGGGTGCCACCATGGACGACGTCTCGCGCGGACGCTTTGTCCTGGGCCTGGGCGCCGGGTGGCACGAGGCGGAGCACGCCATGTACGGCATGACCCTGCCGCCCATCGGCGAGCGGATCACGATGATGGAGTCGGCGGTGCGGGTCATCAAGGCGCTCTGGCGCTCGCCGCAGGGCGTCTCCCTGGACGCGCCGCCGTACCGCCTGCAGGACGCGGTCTGCAACCCGCCGCCGTTCACTCGCGGCGGCCCACCCATCTGGCTGGGCACCCAGGGGCTGCGTCGCGGTCTTCGGATCGTGGCGGAGCTGGCGGACGGCTGGAACCAGACCGGCGACCCCGCAACGTTCGTGAAGAAACGGGACGCCCTCCTCCGCCACTGCGAGGCGCTGGGCCGGGACCCGGCCGAGATCGAGATCAGCGCGCAGGTCTTCGCGCGGAACGGCCTGCCGGCGACGCTCGAGACGGCAGCCACCTACGCCGGCCAGGGCGTGCAGCACGTGATCCTGGTGCTGCCCGCCGCCGAGGGCCCCGCCGGGCTGCAACAGCTGGCCCACGAGGTCGCCGAGCCGCTGCGCGAGCGCTTCGGCTGATGGCCGATGGCGCCGCGCCCACGGCGCGGATCCTGAGCATCGGCACGGAGATCCTCTTCGGCGAGATCGTCGACACCAACGCGGCGTTCCTCGCCGGCGAGATGGCACGGCTGGGCGTGGCGCTGACCGGCACCCGCCAGCTCGGTGACGACCGGGGAGGGATCGCCGCTGCTTTCGCCGACGCCCTGCGCGACGTGGACCTGGTGGTGGCCACCGGCGGGCTGGGCCCCACCCACGACGACCTGACCCGCGAGGGGCTGGCGGATGCGCTGGGCGAGGAGCTCACGCCGGACCCGGTGCTGGGCGAGCGCCTGCTGAAGCGCTTCGGCGGTGCCGGTCGCATGCCGGCCAGCAACCTGCGCCAGGCGCTCCGCATCGCATCCGCGACGCCGCTCGAGAACCCCATCGGCTCCGCGCCGGGCTGGTGGGCAGAGCGCGATGGCCGGATCGCGGTGCTGATGCCCGGCGTCCCGTCCGAGATGCAGCGGATGTGGCCGGAGCAGGTCGTCCCTCGGCTCATGGAGCTGTTTGCCCTGCTGCCGTTGCGGACGCGGACGGTGAAGACGTTCGGCATCGGCGAGTCGTCGGTGGTCGAGAGAGTGGGCGACCTGCTCGAACGCCCCGGGCCGGACGTGGAGGCCGGGATCTACGCGCGCGACGACGGCGTCCACCTGCGCTTCAGCACCCGAGCCGATGGCGGCCTGCTCGACGAGCCGGTGGCCCGAGCCCTGGCGCTGCTGGGCGACGACGTCTACGGTACCGATGACGACACCCTTGCAGCCGAGGCCCTCCGAGCGCTGGCCCGAGTGGGCTGCGCCACGCTTACAACGTTCGAATCCGGAACCAATGGCGCCCTCCTCGCGGTCCTCTCCGGCCACCAGGCAGCCGATGGTGAGGCCCGCTTCGCCGGTGGCGTGCTTGCCGCCGATGATCGGACCCCACCCATCGGCCCCGTGGCGGACGCAGTGCTCACCGTGGACCTGGCAGCGCCGGGCACGCTGGGAAGAAGCCGTGTCCGGGTCGCGCTGCGGGCGGGCAAGGCCGGCTTCGAGGAGCGGGAAGTGCGCATCCACGGCTCCGGCCCGCAGCGCCTCCGCCGCGCCGCGTTTGCCGCCCTGGACCAGATCCGCCGAGCGATCAGCGGATAGCACGAGGCCCGCCGGTCGGACCGGCGGGCCTCGTGTCTTGGGCTTCTGGTTCCGAGAGGCTCGCTAGGGCGCGGTGATCTGCACCACTGTGGTACCCAGCGTGTCGGTCCCGTCGCTGTACTGGACGACGCCGCGGTACTCACCGCTAGTCACGCCGGTGTAGTCCGCCGTGATGGCGATGCTGTCGTTCGTCGCGACGGCGAACGGGTCGAGGGTGCCGGCATGCGCAGTCAGCGAACCGGTATCTCCGCCAGCCTGGGCCACGGTCCACTGGTGACGCGTGACGTCCACACCCGCGCCGCCGGCGGTCCCCCACCCGTGGATGACCAGCCGATAGGTGCCATCCGCCCGGATGGACCAGCTCGACAACCTCGTTCGAGTCGCCGTCGGCTGACTGGGCAACGAGGGCCCAGTTTGAGCCGCTCTGCCGATAGAGGAACACGTCAAGGTCACCGACGACGTTGACATCCTCCTGGATGCCCCCGGCGTAGTACTGCGCACCGGTCAATGTGAACTCATTGACCACGACCCCGTCAGTGAACGTCCCCGTCGTGATGTCCTGATCCGGATCCTGGGGGACGAACACGGAGTCGCTCGCATCGGCGGCAAGGCCAAAGCCATCGGCCGACAGGGTGCCGTCGTAGCCAACCTTGACGTCCCAGCTCAGGCTTCCGTCGGCCGCGGTGGCCGCCTCGGTGATGTGGCTGGGCGCGTCGATCGGCTCCGCACGCAGGGCGATGGGTGACTTCGCCGTGTGTCCGGCGTCATCACTGAGGATCAGCCAGCCGAACGACCAGGTGTCGATGGCTGCGGTGGTCCGGGTGAACGTGATGGCGAAGGTGTGGGAACCGCCCTCGGCGAGGCTGAACGGCGCCACGGCCGAGGCGCTGAACCCGTCTGGTGCCTGGATCGTTGCCGTCCAGTTGCTCGTCCCCGCCGTGACCGAAGTCACGGTGCGATCGATCGTCTGGCTGCCCACGAGCTCGGCGATCCCGATGGACGGCTCGTTGAGCTCGCTCGCGTCCGTGGAGTACCCCAAGCCCTGGAGTGCGGTGCACGTACCCGAGCCAACAACGCCCGGCGCGGACCCGCACAGGAAAGCAAGATAGCCGTAGAACCCGGGATCGGTGTAGACCAGGCCCGGATCCGCAGCCGAGTTGGGCATGACCCGACCACCGCCGAAGTCGAACGGATCCGCCGGAGTGGAACCGTCCTCCTTGACGACCTCATGGTTCCCGGTGGTCACCATGGCGGACTTGATCATGTCCGGCGTCCAGTCGGGATGCAGCTGCTTGAGGAGCGCGGCGATGCCCGCGACGTGCGGAGCCGCCATGCTCGTCCCGCTGATCGACTGGAAAAGCTGGCCGGGCAGGCCGGCGTCAACCGTCCGCGGCTCCGGCGTATTGCCGGCCAGGATGTTGACACCGGGTGCGGTGATATCGGGCTTCACCAGGTCCTCGGCCGCGCCGTCGGCGCCACGCGAGCTGAAGTCGGCCATGACGTCACCCTGCGCCGGTTCCTTCTGTCCGGCGGTGATCTCCGCGGTCGCACCGGCCCCTTCGCCTGCGATGTACGCCTTCACGGCGGACCCATCGGTGAAGTTGATGTGCACTGCGGGAACGAAGTGGTTGTCCGTGACGAGCGCCTGCGCGTCGTCGGGGTTGTAGAGGACCATGCCGACGCCTCCGGCGTCAGCCACGACCTTGCTCTTCTCCACGCGGGCGTTGGTGCCGCGCTTGCAGAGCACGATCTTGCCGGCGACCGCCGTGGGATCGAGCGACCCGGGGAAGCAGAGCTCCGCATCGGCGGAATCCACTCCGGAGGCCGGAACGTCCACGGAGTCGATGATCTGGTAGAAGCCATCTGTCCCGGGCGTCACCGAAGCGCCGAAGTACTCGGCGTCGTTGCCCAGCTTCACCGAGCCCTGGAAGGTCCGGTCCTGGGTGCTGGCGCCGACGCTGGTGACCCACGGCACCGAAGCCGGCGAGCCGACCGTGTCAGCTCCAGGGCCATTGTTGCCTGCCGAGACGGATACAAAGACACCGGCGTCATTCGCGAACAGGAAGGAGATCGCGTCACTGGATGCCAGCGACGGCGTGTTGTTGCCGATCGAATAGTTGATGACGTCGACGCCATCCGAGACGGCTGCGTCGATCGCGGCGGCCAGGTCGGACGTGTAGCCGGAGCCGCCCCACAGGGCCTTGTACATCGCGACGCGGGCGCGCGGCGCCATGCCGCTCACCGTGCCGAAATCACGCCCGAAGATGGATGCTTCCACCCCGGCATTCCCCGCCGCCGTGGATGACGTATGGGTTCCGTGCCCTTCGACGTCCCGCGCCGAGTTCACCTCACCCGCAGGAAGGCCGCCCTGGCCTGCGATGTAGCCGGCGTTGAAGTACCGGGCCCCGATCAGCTTGTTGCTGCATCGCTCGGGTTCCAGTCCTGGCCCTTCTGGCAGATCCCGTACCAATCAGACGGCGGCGGGCTGTAGACCTTCTTGCCCATGTCGCCCAGGCCGGGGTTGCCGGTGCGATCGCTGAAGCTGGGGTGCTCGGGCCAGATGCCCGTGTCGATGACGCCGATAATCACGCCTTCGCCGGCGTTCGCCTGGCCGCCGTCCTGCTGCCATAGGCCGCCGGAATCGGACAGCCCCAGGAACTGCGGCGAGTTGTCCGTGTCGATGGTTCGCATCTGGTCGGCCTGCACGAGCAGCACGCCCGCCGTGTGCAGGAGCCGATTCGCCTGCGAGGCCGTCAGCTCCGCGGCGAACCCATTCCGGGCAAACGAGTAGTCGTACAGCTTCTTCGCGCCCCCACGTCTCGCAGCGCCTTGTCGTGCGAGGCCGTGAGGTGTGCGACGTACTTCTGTACGTTCGATGCGTTCGGGTTGATCTTGTTCCGTTCCCGGGCTTCGTGGCAGGATCCGCCACGCTGCCGTCGTAGGCGGCGACCGGCAGCTCAGCCATGGTCACCACGTAGACCTGGGTCTTGCCTCCGGAGCGATCGGGGGTCACGGCCGCGACGGGCTGCGCCAAAGCGGCAACCAGCAGGGAAATCGTGGCCAGCAGAACAGAGAAGCGTCTCATCCTTTCTCCCTCGGTAAAGGAAATTGCGCTGATGTGGCGGACGAGCGTTAGGCAGCAACCGGGCCAGCTCGTCCAAGTCCCGACCTTACCATCGTCACCATCGCCGTCACAGGTTGGGAGTCCGCACCGGATATTTCCCGGCGCAGAAACTGGCGCGTCCACGCAACGCCTGACCGGCATGCTGGCGTGGGACAGGAACGGTGTGAGGCTATGATCAGCTCATGCGCGTGTACACGGCAGCAGGCGTCATCGTGGTGATCGCGATTGCCATCGCCGCGTGCACGGCTCCGGGCGCATCGGATTCGCTAGCGCCAACGTCGACCCCGTGGGCCCCGAACGCGACCTCGGCGGCTGCGACCGCCTCGGCTCATACTCTCGGAGAGATGGAGGTCACGGGGCGGCTCGCCGCGGACAGCACCGAGGGCGGATGCGCCTATCTTGAGGCATCGGACGGCACTCGCTACGAGGTCGTCTACCCCGCGGGTTGGACCCTGCGCTCCAGCCCGCTGTCGCTCGCTGACCCGAGCGGCACGATCGTAGCCCGGGCCGGAGATACCGTCACCGTCCGCGGCACCATCACTACAGAGATGGCCTCAACCTGCCAGATCGGCCCCATCCTCAAAGCCGCCACGGTCGTTCCGGCTGGTTCCTGAGCCTCGGCCCTCCGGCGTCAGCTCCAGGAGCCGATGAGCCGTACCGCGCGGGGCACAACCGTCACGTCCCAACGAAGCCTGGAGCCGATGAGGTCGCCGTCCGCCTGCAGCGGCAGTGGACGATCGTCGAGCGAGACGACGGAGACGCTCGTTCCGGCGATCCCCGACGGCCCGGGCGTGACGTGCAGGAACCAGCGCGCCGCCTCGAGGGCCAGCCGCGGCGCCGGGCCGGAATAGACGCGCAGCATGAGCCGGCCGGCGTCCGGCCGGGCGCCGGGGTTCACGATCATGCCGCGTCCGTAGTACGGCGTGGTGCCGACCACCAGCAGCTCCATGGGGCCGGAATGGACCGTCTCGCCGTCGACCTCGACACGCACCTCCCGGCGGCGCAGGAGCTCTCCGCTGGAGCGGATGATGGCCGTCGCCCAGCCACGCAGGCGGCGGGCGCCCGCGGCTGCGTAGCGCCCGGCCACCACGGCGTCCCAGCCGATGCCCGCGAACAGGGCGAGACGGCCGTCCACCCGGATCAGGTCGAGCGCGCGCGCCTCCCCGGCGGCCAGGACCTCCGCCAGGTCCTCCGGACGGCGCGGCAGCTGCAGCAGATGTGCCGTGGCGTTGCCGAATCCGGCGGGGATGTAGCCGAGCGCCAGGTCACGTCCCTCTGCGACGTTGAAGGCGATCCCCAGCGACCCGTCCCCGCCAGCGATGACTGCGGTGCGGTAGCGATCGACGTGCTCTCGCAGAAACGCATCCAGCTCGACCGCGTTGCGGGTGGCGATGACGTGGAGGTCGGCATCCAGCGATCGACGCGCCAGGTCGACGGCGCGTCGCACGGACGCGGCGCGCGCGCTGCCGGCTCCCTCGTTGAGGAAGACGGCGGCGGGTCGACTGGCGATGTGGCTCACGGGCCACCGATTCTACGGCCGGGACGAAGGGCCGCCCGGCGGGCGGCCCTCATCGGTCCTGGATTTCCGAGGCGCGGGTCAGGGCAGGGCGCTGAGCGCGTCAGCGGCCGCACTCGCACTGCCGGTGACCAGGAAGAGCACGTCGTTGGTCGGGTACAGGTAGATCTGCGTCGATGGGTCCGACGGCTCGGCGGACTGTTGGACGGACTTCCCGCCCACGGTGGTGGACTGCCAGTTGTACGACGAGTCACCCTGGCTCGCCGCGGTCTTGAACACGCTGAGCAGCTTGTCCGAGCCGGCACCCGGCGCCTTGAAGGCGAATACGCCCAGGGCCGACTGGTTGGCGATGTCCACGCCGAAGCCGAAGGCCACCGAGATGTCGCCGGGCGAGACACCCAGCGCGTTGAGGAACGCCTCCGACTGCGGGTCGGCCTGGGCGCTGCCCATGAACTCGCTGCCCTTCATGCTGTACTTCTGCAGCGTGATGCCGCCGACGGTGTCGGGCAGCAGGGCCTCGAGGGCGGTGTCGCTGTTGCCGATGGACGGGAACGGGATGCCGCTGCTCGCCGCCTCGCTTGCTGCAGGCGCGGGCGTCGCCGCCGGCGTCGGGGTGGGCGTTGGCGTCGGGGCGGGCGTGGAGCTCGAGCCTCCGCCGCTCGAGCAGGCTGCCACCGCAATCGTCAGAAGGCCGGCGAGACCGGCCGTGCGCAATCGGTTCATGGCGATGGGGCGTCCTCCATGGCGGGTTCGTGGGCAGCACCCGCTGAGGCGGGCAGCCGCCGAAGCATAGCGGAGCCGATGTCGGTCCGATAGATGCCAAGTTGGCTACTGGAGGTACGGGCTCCGCTGGCGCTTGATGAATCGCCCGTCCCCGGCCTTGCCGAGCCACTCGTCGCCGTCCACGATGATCTTGCCCCGGCTCAGGACCAGGTCCGACTTGCCCGTGATCTCCATGCCCTCGTAGCACGAGTAATCCACGTCCATGTGGTGCGTCTTCGCGGAGATGGTCCAGGTCTTCTTCGGGTCGTAGACGAGGATGTCGGCATCGGCCCCGGGAGCGACGACCCCCTTCTGCGGCAGGCCGAACATGCGGGCCGGCGCGGTCGAGCAGATCTCGACCCAGCGGTTGGGACTGATTCGGCCACCGACCACGCCGCCGTGGTGGATCAGATCGACGCGGTTCTCCACGCCCGGCAGCCCGTTGGGGATCTTGCGGAAGTCGCCGCGGCCCAGCTCCTTCTGGCCGTGGAAGTCGAACGGGCAGTGATCGGTGGAGACAACCTGGAGGTCATCCTTCACCAGGCCCTGCCAGAGCTCGTCCAGGTGATCGGCCGGGCGGAGCGGCGGCGAGCAGACGAACTTGGAGCCCTCGAACCCGTTGCCCATGTCGTCGAGCGAGAGGAACAGGTACTGCGGGCAGGTCTCCGCGAAGGCGCGCAGGCCCTCGTCCCGGGCACGGCGCACCTCGTTGAGCGCCTCGCGGGAGGAGAGATGGACGATGTAGACCGGCGAGCCGGCGACTTCGGCCAGGCGGATGCACCGGTTCGTGGCCTCGCCTTCCATGACCGGGGAGCGGCTCACGCCGTGCCAGTACGGATCCGTCTTGCCGGCCAGCGCGTTCTGGTTGGCCACGACGTCGATGGCCATGCCGTTCTCCGCGTGCATCAGGATCATGCCGCCGTTCTTCGCAGTCTGCTGCATGGCCCTGAAGATCGAGCCGTCGTCGGAGAGGAAGACGCCGGGGTAGGCCGTGAACAGCTTGAAGGTGGTGACACCCTCGTCGACCAGCTGGTCCATCTCGCTGAGGACGTCATCGCGGACGTCGCTCACGATCATGTGGAACGCGTAGTCGATGCTGCAGTTGCCGTCGGCCTTCTCATGCCAGGCGTCAAGGCCCTGCGCGCAGAGACCCGCCGCGCGGCTGGACCGCGAAGTCGATGATGGTGGTGGTCCCGCCGAAGGCGGCCGCACGCGTGCCTGTCTCGAAGGTGTCCTTGGCGAAGGTGCCGCCGAAGGGCAGCTCCATGTGGGTGTGGGCGTCGATGCCGCCGGGCACGACCCACTTGCCGGCCGCATCGATGGTCCGGTCCGCCTCGACGGCCAGCTCCTCGCCAATGAGGGCGATCCGCTCACCATCGATCAGAACGTCGGCTCGTGTGGTGGAGTCCGCGTTGATGATGGTGCCGTTCTTGATCAGCGTGCGCATCGGTCTCCTCTCGCTCGTTCGGTGAGGCGGCGCGGGTCTGCGTTCTGCGATGGCTCGGAGGGCCCATGGTACGACCGGTCGTCTCACCGGGGCGGAGCCTTTGCGGGACGGTCAGGACCCCGAAGCCACGTCGCGCATGACGGGAACCACCTCGCGGCCGTAGCGGTCCAGCTGTCCCTCCTCGTCGCCGTTCATGAGGTAGATGTTGAACTGGTCGACGCCCGCATCGGCCAGCTCGTGCAGCCGGGCGATGTGCTCCTCCGCCTCGCCCAGGACACAGAACCGGTCAGTGACCTCGTCACCCACGAAGGCGGCGTTGTCCGAGCCAACCTCGGCGTGGTGGAGATAGTTGTAGCCGGCCCGATCCTGGACATAGCCCGTCAGGGACTCCGGCAGCTGCTCGCGGGGATAGCGGTTCACCAGGTCCACGACGTGGTTGCCCACCAACGCCGGGAACCACCGGGTCCGCTCTCGCCCTTCCTCACGTGGGCCGATGTGCGCCGGCGCCGCGGACTGGACCTTTACGCTGCCCCGCTCGCGGCCGGCGCCGGCCTCCGCCTCGCGGACCTGGGAGACGAACCAGCGGATCAGGTCAGGGTCCGCCAGCTGCAGGATCACGCCGTTCGCGACGCGCCCGGTCATCGCCAGCGCCATCGGCCCGTACCCGGCGACCCAGACCGGCAGCGTCCACTTCCCCGACCACGGCAGCTGGACCTCCGCTCCCTCGTAGTGGACCGACCTTCCCTCGACCAGGTCGCGGATCACCCCGATCGCCTCCTCGAGGGTGCGGATCGTGGTCGGGGGCTTGCCCAGCACGCGGCGCGCGCTGTCGCCCCGCCCAATGCCCAGGTCCATCCGGCCGCCCGACAGCTCGTCGAGCACGGCGAGCGTGGACGCGGTGACGGACGGCTCGCGCGTGGCGGGGTTCGTCACGCAGGTCCCCAGGCGCATTCGCTCGGTGGCCTGGGCCATGATCGTCAGCGGCACGTAGGGCTCGCGCCACAGGACGTGGCTGTCGAAGAGCCAGCCGTAGGTGAAGCCGTTCGCTTCCCCGCGACGCGCCAGGCCGGCGGTGCGCTGGAGGTCGTGCTCCGGCTTGAGCGTAAAACCGAAGTCCATGGCTCGGTCCTCCTGTCTAGGGTCGGACGAGGTCCTCGTAGGCGTCGGGGCGCCGATCGCGGAAGAACTGCCAGGTCTGGCGGACCTCCCCGATCATGTCGAGGTCGAGGTCACGGACCATGAGCTCCTCGTCATGGGCATCGCCCACCTCGCCCACGAACTGCCCGCGCGGATCGCAGAAATACGACTGCCCGTAGAAGTCGTCATCCCCGAGCGGCTCGATGCCGACCCGGTTGATGGTCCCCACGTAGTAGCCGTTGGCCAGGGCGTGGCTGACCTGCTCGACGCGCCACAGGTACTCCGACAGCCCGCGGCTGGTGGCGGACGGGATGAAGACGATCTCCGCGCCGTTGAGCCCCAGCGCCCGGGCGCCCTCCGGGAAGTGGCGGTCGTAGCAGATGTAGACGCCGATCTTGCCCACCGCGGTCTCGAAGACCGGGTACCCCAGGTTCCCGGGACGGAAGTAGAACTTCTCCCAGAAGCCCTTCACGTGCGGAATGTGCGTCTTGCGGTACTTGCCCAGGTAGGAGCCGTCCGCGTCGATCACCGCCGCGGTGTTGTAGTAGATGCCGCTAGTGTGCTCGTCCTCCTCGTACATGGGCACGATGAGGACCATGCCGGTCTCCCTGGCCAGCTCCTGCATCCGCTTCGTGGTGGGTCCGTCCGGGATCTTCTCGGTGTAGCTGTAGTACTGCGGATCCTGCACCTGGCAGAAGTACGGTCCGTAGAAGAGCTCCTGGAAGCACATCACCTTGGCGCCCTGCTTCGCGGCCTCGCGCGCGTAGCGGATGTGCTTCTCGATCATCGAGTCCTTGTCGCCGGTCCACTCCGCCTGGAGCAGGGCTGCTCGGACGATTCGCGCCATCTCGGATCGGCCTCCATCTCGGTGCGTTCGGGCTCGGAAGGAGCCGCTTTGAGAGGCCGATACTCTACAACCCCGACCCTCGCCGGAACCCCTTCGATGCCGAAGGACGGCAGGCTGGCTAGACTGCCGCCGATGAGCCGTGTACCCACGCGCAGCCTGCTGCCCGCCGCCTTCGCCATCCTGCTGCTCCTGGCCGCCAGACCGGCCCCGGCCCTGGCGGACTGCCCGGTGCCGCCATCGCCAGCGGAGGCCCTGAACGCCACCACGCTGGCCTTCGTGGGCGTGGTGACCGCCGTCGCGGACAACGCACAGACCGCGACCTTTGACGTCCAGGAGATCTGGAAGGGCACCAACCTCGCCGACCCGATCACCGTGTACGGAGGCGGCGTTGCGACCGCTGGCACGGCGGCCGAGGGCCGGAGCTGGACGGTTGGGACCCGCTACCTTGTCTTCCCCAACGTGGACAAGGACGGGAACCTGATCGACAGCACGTGTTCCCCCACCGTCGAGTACACGGCGGCGCTCGACGCGCTGCGGCCGGCATCGGCGCATGCACCCCAGGGCCCTCCGACCTCGGGGCCGCCCGGCGACCCGCCGATCGCCGCGGTCTTCCTCCTCATCCTCCTGCTCGGGACGCTGGGAGCCTTCCTGCTCTGGCGCACCGGACGGGTCGAGGCCGCTCCCTAGCACGGCAACCGGCGGCCGGCGTTGTCCGCGTTGGCGGGCGTGGCACAATCCGGCAATGCCCGCCCGGCTGCGCTCACTCCTGGTGGTCCCGCCCCTCCTCCGGAGGATCATCTTCCACGCGCGGCGCGTCGGGGGCTCGGTCGATCGGCATTTCTTCTTCGCACTCGCCGGTGGTCTGATCGGCTTCGTCCTCGTCGCCTCGGTCATCATCACTATGCTCGAGAAGCCGTTCACCATGGGCGCCTACGGCCAGTCGTTCTACTGGGCGTTGACGACCGTCCTGGGCCAGGGCGACAGCAACTACGTCACCACGCCGGGCGGCTGGATCGTGAGCTGGCTGCTGGTCCTGTTCGGGGTGGCGATCGTGGGCGCCATCACCGGTGCCATCGTCGGGTTTGTCATCGACTTTCTGCTCAAGGAGGGCCAGGGGATGGGAGCCGCGGGCTTTCGCGATCACATCGTCATCTGCGGCTGGAACACCACCGCGCGCGAGATGGTGAAGGAGCTGAAGACCGACGAGTACAAGGCCAAGGTGGTTCTCCTCCACGAGGCGGAGCGCAACCCCGCGGGAGAGGGCGTCTATTTCGTGCGTGGCGACCCCACCGCCGAGCACGATCTCGGGCGCGCCGGGATCGCAGAGGCGTCCGCGGCCCTGGTCGTCCCCGCCGACGCGTCGAACGAGGCGGACATGCGCTCGATCCTCACGACCATGGCGATCGAGTCCATCGCGCCCCGGGTGCGGACCGTGGTGGAGGTGAACAACCCGGCCCACGTGGAGCATCTGCGGCGCGCCCACGCCGACGAGGTGCTCGTGACCTCCCGTCTCGCGTCCCGTTTGCTGGCCCGGTCCGCCCTCTACCCCGGGCTCTCGGAGCTGATGACCGACATCGTCTCCGGTGGGGAGGGTTCTGAGCTCTACCGGGTTGCCCTGCCGGAGTCGTACTGCGGGCTCTCCGTGGACGATCTCTCGATCCGCCTTCGAACGGACCACCGCGCGACGCTGCTGGCGATCAGCCGCGATGGGTCCGCGCACGTGAACCCGCCCGCCGACTTCCGCCTCGAACCGGGCGACGACGCGGTGGTCGTGGCCGAATCGCTCGGAACGCTGGCACCCCTGCGCCTGCAGCACGACTGACCCGCCCCTTCGCATGAACCTTCTCGACCTGGCGGCCATCGCGATCCTGGCGGCGGCAGTCGCGCTGGGCGCGTGGGCAGGCTTCTTCCCGCAGCTGCTGGGGCTCATCGGCGCCGCCGCCGGCTTCGGCGTGGCGCTCATTGCGGCCAACGGGCTGCATGCCTCGCTGGCACGGATCGAACAGCCGATGCGGGCGATCATTGCCGCCTCCGGCCTGGTGGCCTTCACCCTGCTGGGCGAGGCGGCGGGCTCCGCGCTGGGAAGCCGAGCGCGGGCGGCGATGCGGGAGCGGCTGCTGGCCGCGTTCGACATCGCCGGCGGCGCGCTGATCGGCATGGGCCAGGGAATCCTGGCGCTGTGGCTGGTGGGCGGCCTGATCCTCGCCGGTGCCATGCCCGGGCTGGAGCGCAGCGCAACGGGGTCCGTGATCCTGGGCGCCGTCAACCAGGTGCTGCCCGCTCCGGAGGGTGTCGCGGCACAGATCGTGGGGCTCCTGGCGCCGACGGAGTTTCCGCAGCTGTTCGCCGGCATCGAGCCGTCCCCGGCCCCGCCGCTGGACCTTCCTTCGACCGCGGAGGTGCGCGCCCTGGCCGCCTCCGCGGAGGCGAGCACCGTCCAGGTGCTGGTCATCGGCTGCGGGAGAGAGCAGCTGGGCACCGGGTTCTTCGTGACGAGCACCGTGGTGGTGACCAACGCGCATGTCGTCGCCGGGGGCGACACGATGTCCGTGGCCTTCGGCGGCAGGACCCACGAGGCACACCTCACCCTGTACGACCCGCGCCAGGACCTGGCGCTGCTGTGGGTGCCGACGGCCTCCGCACCCGCGCTCCGGCTCGCCAGCACGGCTCCGCAGCGCGGGACCCGGGCCGCCGCCCTGGGTCACCCCGGTGGTGGTCCGCTCTCCCTGATCCCGGCGGCCGTGACGGCGCAGTTCGACGCGGCCGGCCCCGACATCTACGGCTCCGGCTCCGTCACCCGGGCCATCGTCGAGCTTCGCGCCGACGTGCGCCGCGGCGACTCGGGCGGTCCGCTGCTGACCGCACCGGGCGTGGTGGGCGGGATAGTCTTCGGTGCGTCGCGGGTCGACGCCGGGGTGGGCTACGCGCTTGCCGCCGCGTCGGTGGCCAGCGAGATCGGCGAGGGGGCGGCACTCACGGCGTCCGTCGCCTCCGGCGCCTGCGTGAACGAGTAGGGCGAGGCGTCCGGGAGCGGCGGAGACCGCCGCGTCACCGTGGCCGCCGTACTGCGCGCCAACGGCGGGTGAGGACCCGGCGGGGTGTGGTGTAATCGCAACCCTCACCGCTGACGCAACGCCGAGGAGGCGGAATGGCCATCCCGCGTGATCGCCTGGGCACCGACGAGATCCTGCGGCTGAACCGCGAGCACACCTTCTTCTCCTGGTCGGCCCAGGCCAGGGTCAACCCCATCGTCATCGACCACGCCGAGGGGATCTACTTCTGGGACCCGGACGGCAAGCGCTATATCGACTTCAACAGCCAGCTCATGAGCGTGAACATCGGCCACGGCGACACGCGCGTGGCCGATGCCATCACCGAGCAAGCGCACCAGCTGGCCTTTGCCGCCCCCCAGTTCGCGACCGAGGTGCGCGGCCGCCTGGGCAAGCTCCTCTCCGAGCTGACCCCGGGTGACCTGAACACCTTCTTCTTCACCCTGGGCGGCGCCGAGGCAAACGAGAACGCCCTGCGCATGGCGCGCCTGTACACCGGGCGCCAGAAGGTGATCGCCCGCCATCGGTCCTACCACGGCGCGACCGCGGGAGCCATCAGCGTCACCGGCGACCCGCGCCGCTGGGCGAACGAGCCGGGCGGCGTCCCGGGCGTCGTCCGGGTCCTCGACCCGTGGCGCTGGGGGCAAGGGCGAGCCCGAGCCCCTGGACGAGCACCTCGCCTACCTGGAGGAGGTCATCCGGCTACGAGGGGCCGCAGACCATCGCGGCCTTCATCCTCGAGACGGTGACCGGCACCAACGGGATCCTGATCCCGCCGGACGGCTACCTGCAGGCCGTGCGCGAGCTGTGCACGAAGCACGGGATCGTGATGATCGCCGACGAGGTGATGGCCGGCTTCGGCCGCACCGGGCGCTGGTTCGCGGTCGACCACTGGGACGTGGTGCCGGATCTGATCACCATGGCCAAGGGCCTGACCAGCTCGTACCTGCCGCTCGGCGCGGTGGCCATCTCGCCCGATATCGCCCACGCCTTCGACGATCGCGTCTACTTCGGCGGGCTCACCTACTCCGCCCACCCGATGAGCTGCGCCGCGGCCATCGCCGCGGTCGAGGTCCTGCGCGACGACGACCTGGTGGGCAACGCCGCCCGCCTGGACCCGGTGATGCGCTCCCTCCAGCACGAGCTGAAGACGAAGCACCCCAGCGTGGGCAACGTGCGGAACATTGGCCTGTTCGGGATCGTGGAGCTGATCCGCAACCGTGAGACGCGCGAGCCGCTCTCCGCGTTCAACACCACGGCGCCGGAGATGAGCGCGTTCGATGCTCGCCTGCGCGCGGACGGCCTCTACACCATGACCCACTGGAACGGCTTCTTCACCAATCCCCCGCTGTGCATCACGGAGGCACAGCTGCGCGAGGGGTTCGCGATCATCGACCGGGCGCTTGAGGTGACGGACGCGGCCGTCGTCTGACAACGGTGGGCGGCAGGACCGTCTCGTGACGGAGGAGGTGGGCGGCAGGCAGAAGGATGCACGCGACCTTGCGTGGGGGTTGATCGCCATCGGTCAATGAGGGACGCACCGGAGGACGCCCATGACAGCCGCGACCTACGAGGAGACCATCTATCCCGACGGTCGGCACGAGCTGACGCCTGAGACCCAGGCAGCCGTCGAGAGCAGCCCGCTCTACAACGAAGACCTCGCTCCGGTGCGCCTCGAGCGGCGGGTCTGGAACACGTACGCCTACATGGCCCTCTGGGTCGGGATGAGCGTCAACATCCCCAGCTGGACCCTTGCCGCCGGGCTCATTGCCCTTGGAATGGACTGGGTGCAGGCGGTCGTCACCGTGATGCTGGGCAACCTGATCGTGCTGGTGCCCATGCTGCTCAACAGCCACGCCGGTACCAAGTTCGGCATCCCGTTCCCGGTCTTCGCGCGGGCGTCCTTCGGGACCATAGGGGCCAACGTGCCAGCGCTGCTGCGCGCAGGTGTGGCCTGCGGTTGGTTCGGGATCCAGACCTGGATCGGCGGCGGCGCCATCTTCACGCTCGTGGGCGCAATCGCTGGCGGGGACTCCTGGTGGCTCACCGCCACGAAGTTCCAGGTCGGCTTCGGTGATCCGCAGCCGTGGACCCTGTGGCTCAGCTTCGGCATCTTCTGGCTGCTGAACCTGTTCATCATCCTGCGTGGGATGAACACCCTGCGGATCTTCGAGAACTGGTCCGCACCGTTCCTCATTGTCATCTCCCTGGGCCTGACCGTCTGGATGGTGATCCAGGCCAACGGCATGGGCGAGATCCTGGCGAAGCCGAACAGCTTCGGCGGCTGGACCGGCGACTTCTGGAAGCTCTTCTTCCCGTCGCTGATGGGCATGATCGCCTTCTGGTCGACCCTGTCGCTCAACATGCCGGACTTCACGCGGTTCGGACGATCGCAGCGCGACCAGACCATCGGCCAGGTCCTTGGCCTGCCCACCACCATGACCCTCTTCGCCGTCCTTGCGGTCTTCACCGCGTCGGCGGCTGGGATCGTGTACGGAGAGGCGATCTGGGATCCGGTTGCCCTCGTGGGCCGCTTCGACAATGCCGTGGTGATCGTGATTGCCCTCTTCGCGGTGGCGCTCGCCACGCTGACGACGAACGTGGCGGCCAACCTGGTCAGCCCGTCCTACGACTTCAGCAACGTCTTCCCCAAGCTGATCAGCTTCCGGACCGGCGGGATCATCACCGCCATCGTGGGGGTCCTCATCCAGCCGTGGTACCTGATCAGCAACCCGGACGTCTACATCTTCACCTGGCTGGGCTTCTACGGCGGCGCCACCGGCGCGATCGCCGGCGTCTTGATCGCCGACTACTGGCTCATCCGTCGCACGAGCCTCAAGCTGGCCGACCTGTACCGGACCAACGGGCTGTACCGCTTCGCGAGCGGCTGGAACTGGCGAGCGGTGGTGGCCCTGGCGGTCGGAATCGTGATGGCCGTGGGCGGTGCGTACTCGACCGTGAACGCAGACGGGTCCAGGAGCGGTCCCTTCCCCGCAGACGGGATCATCCCGTTCCTCAAGCCGCTGTACGACTACAGCTGGGTCGTGGGGCTCGTGGTGGCCTTCATCCTGTACTGGATCCTGACCATGCTCTCACCGGTGGGAGAGCCGGCCCAGGAAACCACGCCCGAGTCCGCCTACTGACCCACGTCATGCCGATGGCGGCGCCACGCCGCCCCTCCGCGCGCACGAGGCCCCTCCCTCTCGGAGGGGCCTCGTCTTGTCGGGCCGCCCGAGTGGTCCGGAGCCGCTCGCGGCATGTCAGGCCCTTTCGTGCAGCCGTGCAGCCGTGCAGCCGTGCAGCCGTGCAGCCGTGCAGCCGTGCAGCACGAAGGGTGGCTGACAGCGCCGAGCCCGGGCAGCCGTGCGCTCAGGAGTCGTTCGCGGGCTAGGGCGCGGCAGCCGGCGCGGCATGGCGAACGAGGCGCGGAAGCAACGGCGGAACGATGAGCGTGGTGGCCACCGCCATGCCGACCACCACCGAGTAGAGGGATCCGGAGATCGCACCGGCCGTGAACCCCAGGCCGGCCACCACGATCCCCACCTCACCGCGCGGCACCATTCCCCAGCCGACCAGCACCGCCTCACCGCGCGGCAGCGACCAGCCCCCGAGGAACGCACCGCCGAACTTGGCCACGACGGCAACCGCGGACACCCCCACCAGCAGGGCGAGGGTGGAAATCGATGCCAGGCCGGCGAGATCGATCTGCGCCCCGATGCTCCCGAAGAAGAACGGCGTGAAGAAGGCTGCGACCGGCGCCACCTCCTCTTCGAGCGCGTCGCGCTCCGCCGACTCGCCCACCACCATGCCGGCCAGGAAGGCCCCGATGATCGCCGCCAGGCCAATCCACGCGGCGAGGGCGGCCAGGCCCAGCATCAGGATCATGCCCGGCAGGAACGGCGTCTCCGCGAAGTGCGGCACCGTCAGCAGGGATCGATGCCGGCGCAGGATTCCGGTCCCGGCCAGGACGGTCACGCCGATGAAAGCGACCGCCATGGCGATCAGCAGGGCGATCCGCCCGATGCTCACCGCACCGTCCGCGAGCCCCACGGCGATCGCCAGGATGAGCATGGCCAGCACGTCGTCGATGATCGCGGCGCCCAGGATGACGCGGCCGGCCCGGCTCCCCAGGGCGCCCAGGGCGCCGAGCGCGCGGGACGTGATGCCCACCGAGGTGGCGGTCAGGGCGGCGCCCAGGAAGACGCTCCCCGCCAGGTCGAGACCCATCAGCACGCCGATCCCGAAACCGGCCGCGAAGGGCACCACCACCCCGAGGGCGCCCACGCTCCCCGCCGTGCCGCCCACCCGCAGCAGGTCCGCGAGCCGGGTCTCCACCCCGACCTGGAAGAGCAGCAGCACCACGCCGATCTCCGCGAAGAGCGTGGTCTCGGGGTTGATCGCGTACCAGCCCAGGACCGCCGGGCCCACGAGCACGCCGCCCAGGATCTCGCCCACGATGGGCGGCTGGTGAAGGCGCTTGAAGAGCTCGTCGCCGGCCTTCGCAGCGAGCAGCATCACGAAGAGCTGGGTGAGGATCTCCGCGAGGTGCTCCATGGGGCTACAGCAGGAACCGGAGCCAGATGTAGAGGCTCGAGATGGCGATGCTGCCGATGGTGACCGGGATCCCGTAGCGGGCAAAGGTGCCGAAGCTGATCGGATGGCCCTCGCGCTCGGCCATGCTGGCCAGGATCACGTTGGCGGACGCACCGATGATCGTCGCGTTTCCGCCCAGGTCGGCGCCGGCCGCCAGAGACCACCACAGCGCGTGGGTGTCGTGCGGGCTGGAGAGCTCGGTGATCACCGGCAGCATGGTGGCGGTATACGGGATGTTGTCGACGACCCCGGAGAGAGCCCCCGAGAGCCAGAGGACGAGCATCGAGCCGGCGGTCAGGGCACCACCGGTGAGCGCCACGATCTCGCGCGCCACCCAATCGATGATCCCCACCTCGATCACCCCGGCGACGAGCATGAAGAGGCCGATGAAGAAGAAGAGCGTCGGCCACTCGATCTCGCGCAGGACCTCGTGGGGATCCTCGCCGGCGACGATCATCAGGACCACCGCCCCGGTCAGGGCGATGGTCGCCGGCTCGAAGCCCAGCACACCGTGGACCAGGAAGCCGGCGAGGGTGAGGGCCAGGACCACCAGCGATCGGCGCAGGAGGCGCGGATCGTGGATCATCTCCCGCTCGTCGAGCGCCAGGAGGCCGGCGCGAAGCTCCGGATCGGCCACCAGGTGGGGGCGGAAGATCCAGCGTGCGGCCACCAGGAAGACGACCAGGATCAGCGCCGAGAGTGGCGCCATGGTCACCAGGAAGGTGACGAAGTCAAGACGCGCCGCCGAGGCGATGAGGATGTTCGGCGGGTCGCCGATGAGGGTCGCCATCCCGCCGATGTTCGACGCCAGGATCTCCGAGACCACGAAGGGCATCGGATTGAGCCCCAGCCTCCCGGCCAGGAAGAGGGTGATGGGCCCCACCAGCACCACCGTGGTGACGTTATCGAGGAGCGCGGAGGCGACGGCGGTGATGACGCACAGAACCACCAGCATGCGGTAGGGCTCGCCACCGGCGATCCGCGCCGCCCGAACCGCGACCCAGCCGAAGACGCCGGTCTTCCGCAGGATCCCGGCCAGGATCATCATCCCCGCCAGCAGGAAGATGACGTTGAAGTCGATGTTCGCGAAGGCGTGCTCCTGGCTGATGATCCCCAGCAGGATCATCGCCATCCCGCCGGCCATGGCGGCGACCGTCTTGTGGATGCGCTCGGTGGCGATCAGGACGTAGGTGGCAACGAAGACGACCGCCCCCACGATCACCGGCAGGTCCATGGGTCAGCCGTTCGCCGGGCGCAGCAGGGCTTCGCGACCGGTGGCCCGCACCCAGGCAAGCAGCAGCTCCAGCTGGTCCAGGTAGCCGGAGATATGCCCGTCGCGGTCGGTGATGGGCAGCCCGTTGAGCTGCGCGTGATGCATGCGCTCGAACGCGTCGCGGACCGTCTCCTCGGGAAGGACCCAGACCGGCTCGATCATGACATCCGCGGCGGTGCGGACACCCAGGTCGCTCGCGTAGCGCAGGGCGCCCTCGAGGTCCACGATCTCGCCCAGGAACTGCTCCGGCACGATCTTGAGGAAGATGTCGTTGACGAGGGTGCGGATGGGCACCAGCCCAATCAGCCGCTCCGCGTCGTCGACCACGGAGATGACCCGGCACTCGGGCCGGTTCACCGCGAGCTCGGCCAGCTGCTGCAGCGAGTCCGCCTCGTGGACGACGATTGGTTCGGTGCCCCGCATCCGGGCTCCCACCTCCCCGATGTGGGTCGACTGGGTCATCGCCTGTGCCGCCCGCTCGGCGGCGCGCTCCTGCCGTTCGCGCTCCGTACCGGTCACGCGGCCTCCTCAGGCTCGAGACGCAGCCGGCGCGCGAGCGGCCCGGCCGTGGTGCCCTGGATCATGAGCGTCAGGAGCACGCAGCCGAAGACGATCCCCTGCAGCAGGTTCCGCTGCGGCAGGTCCGCGGGCAACGAGAGCGCCAGCGCAACCGACACGGCTCCACGAAGGCCCGACCAGGCGATGAGGTGCAGCCACCCGCGCGGAAGGCGCCGCGCCCACCCGACGGCATGCGCCAGGCGGTAGCTGCCACCCAGCAGGCCGTAGATGATCAGCGCGCGCGAGACGACGAGCGTCACCAGGGTGGCCGCCGCGGCGCCGGCGGCGGCCAGGAGCTGCGGGATCCCGATCGACAGGCCGATGAGCAGGAAGACGAGGGTTGTGGCCAGGAAGCCAATGAACTCCCACACGATGTCGATGGCGTCCTGCGCGCGCTGGCTGATGCCCACCCGCCGCCCGTAGCTGCCCAGCACCAGGCCGCACACCACGCTCGCGATCAGCCCCGACTCGTGAAGCTGCGCCGCGATGAGGTACGAGCCGTAGGCGGCGACCAGCGACATGGTGAGCTCAATGAGATGGTCGTGGATGCGGGCCAGGAACCGGGAGATCAGGAGTCCCATCACGGCGCCGATGGCGGTCGAGGCCAGGGTGCCCACGATGAGGCCGATCACCAGGCTGCCCGGGGAGATCCCCGCGGAGCCGATCGCCTGGAGGCCGATGGCGAAGATCACGACGCCGGTGCCGTCGTTGAAGAGGCTCTCCGCCTCCACGAGCGTGGTGAGCGGCCGCGGCGTGCCCAGGGGGCCCACCACCGCCAGGATCGCGGCCGGGTCGGTGGCCGCCAGCATGGTTCCGACCAGGAAGCTCAGCCCGAAGTCCAGGCCGACGGCCAGGTTGAGGACCGCCGCGATGAGGAGGGCTGTGATCAGCACGCCCGGGACGGCGAGGAGCACCACGGCGGGGAGCTTCGGCCACAGGATGGCGATATCGGTCCGGTAGGCACCCTCGAAGACGAGGGCGGGCAGCAGCACCGCCAGGAGCAGCTCAGGGTCGATGTGCACGTCTAGCGGAAGACTGCTCGCCGACACGGCCAGGCCCAGCACCACCAGGGCCACGGTGTAGGGCACCACGGCGAAGCGGCGCATCACCACGCTCACCAGGCTCGCCGCGGCCAGCAGGAGGACGAAGACCTCGACCGCGCCGACCGTTCCGGTTCCGATCACGGCTGCTCCATGAAGACGACAGGAGACCACGCGATGCGCGCAGTCTCCACCTTGCAAGGATACCCGACCGGTCGCCGCTATCATCGGGCAATGGAGGCTCCGGGAGGGCTCGCGCTCACCCTGCTCGCGTCCCTGACGGCGGCCCTCGTCCTCGGGGCCGTCGCGCAATCGGCTGGGCCTGGCGCCCATGATCGGCTATGTGGCCGCCGGCCTGATCGTGGGACCCTTCACGCCCGGTTTCGTTGCCGATCGGGCGGAGGTGCTGGCCCTGGCCGACATCGGGGTCGCACTGCTCATGTTCAGCATCGGGCTGCGATTCCGCCTCGGCGAGCTGGCATCGGTGGGGCGCCTGGCGCTGATCGGCACCCCCATCCAGGTGGCGATCACCCTGGGCATAGGGCTGGGTGCCGCCCTGCTGCTGGGGGCCGAGCCGATCACCGCCGCCTTCATCGGCGGCGTGGCCTCCATCTCGTCAAGCGTGGTGCTGGTCAAGATCGCCGGCGAGGAGTCCCTGCAGACCACCCTGCACGGACGGATCGCCATGGGCTGGACGGTCGCCCAGGACCTCATCACCGTGGTCCTGGTCGTGATCCTCGCCGCACTCGCCGGCGGTGAGTCGGATCCGCTGCTGCAGATCGCCCGCTCCGTGGGTCTTGCGCTCGCCTTCGTGGCCACCGTGCTGGCCGTCGGCTCGCGGGTCCTGCCCCGCGTCCTGGCCATCATTGCGCGGCTCGGGTCGCGCGAGCTGTTCATCGTGGCGGTGGCGGTGGTCGCCATCGGCACCTCGTTCGTCGCCGGCCTCCTTGGCGTGTCCGTGGCCCTGGGAGCGTTCCTCGCGGGACTGGCGCTCGCGGAGTCGGACCTGGCCGCATCCGTCCTGGGCGAGGTGGTCCCCCTGCGGGAGCTGTTCGCCACGATCTTCTTCGTCTCGGTGGGCCTGCTCCTCCAGCCCGCGGCCGTCGCCGAGGGCTGGCCGGTGGTCGCCGCCCTCCTGGTCCTGATCACCGTCGGCAAGGCGCTGCCCATCGCCGGGATCTGCATGCTCGGCCGTCAGCGTCCGGCGCCCGCGTTCCGCGCCGGCGGACTCCTGGCCCAGAGCGGCGAGTTCAGCTTCGTGATCGCCACGCTGGGGCTCCAGAGCGGCGCGCTGGGCGGCGGCACCTTCTCACAGGCGATGGGCGCGGTCGTGATCAGCATCCTGCTGGCCGGGCCGGTGGCGGACATCTCGGGGCGCATCGGGGATCGGCTCGACCGTCGCCGCCGGCCCGGCCCGGCCGGCCCGCCGGCCGTTGATGCCGAGGAGGTGCCGCCACACCGGCACGCGCTCATCCTGGGCTACGGCCGGGTTGGCAAGACGGTGGCGCGCATCCTGGAGGCGCGCGGCTTCCCCTTCGTGGCCGTCGACGCGGACTACCCCCTGGTGCGGGCCGCCGCCGCGCGGGGCGTGCCGGTGATCTACGGCGAGGCCGGCACGCCGGCGGTGCTCGACCAGGCGGGAGTTGCCGAGGCACGGATCCTGGTCGTCGCGCTCCCCGATGCCCTGGCGACGCGCCAGGCGGTGACCTACGCGCGCTTCCGGAACGCGCGGATCGAGATCGTGGCCCGCGCCCACTCGGAAGCGGACGAGCTCGCGCTGCGCCAGATCGGCGTTGAGCGCGTCGTGCTGGCCGAGCGGCAGGTCGGCAACGAGCTGGTGCGGCACGCGCTGCGCCGCTACGGGATCAGCGAACGGGAGGTCGACGCGATCCTGCGGCGCGACGAGTGACGTGGCGCCATCGGTCCACGCCGGCGTCCGGGCTCAGTCCTCCCAGGCCTCGCCGACGCGGTCGACCAGCTCCGCGAGCGAGTCGACCACCAGCGCCGCCCCCGACCCATCCGGCAGCGACTGGATCATGCCCCAGGGTCCGCGACGGATCCAGACCGCTCGCATCCCGGCCGCGGCTGCGGGCAGGACGTCGTTGTCGACCCGGTCGCCCACGTAGGCGACGTCGGCGGGCGCCGGATCGCCCAAGAGGGCAAGGGCCCGGGCGAAGAACGCGGGGTCGGGCTTGGCCACGCCCATCTCGTCGGACATGGCCATCACCTCCGGATCGAAGCGCAGCGCGCGCAGCTCGGCACTGCGGCTGACGGGCTGGTTGGCGAGGATGGCGACCCGATAGCCGTCGTCGGCGAGAGCCCGCGACGCGGGCAGTGCGTCGGGATAGAGGTCGTCCTCTCGGAAGCCGCCGTAGGTGGCGGTCACCGCCGGGTATCGGTCCCGCCAGTCGGGGAAGCCCAACAGGCGGAAGACCTCGCCGTGCTCCGCGTCGCGCGAGATGGCGGCACCCAGCACGGCCATGAAGGTGAGCCGCGACACCCCCAGCTCATCCGCCCAGACCGACCAGATCCGCGTCTCGTCGACGAGCGTCTCGCCCACGTCGAGAACTACCCAGCGCTGTCCGCCGCCCGAGCCCGTCGCCTATGCCTCCTTGACCCCGGAGACCAGCGCCTGGACCGATGCCTTCGCGTCACCGAAGAGCATTGCGGTCTGGGGTTCGGAGTACAGCGGGTTGGCGACTCCCGCGAACCCGGAGGCCATGGAGCGCTTCAGGACGACCACGTTCTGCGCCTTGTCCACATTCAGGATCGGCATGCCGTAGATGGGCGAGCCCTTGTCCGTCCGCGCCGACGGGTTCGTCACGTCGTTGGCGCCGATCACCAGCGCGACGTCCGCGTCCGCGAACTCGCTGTTGATCTCGTCCATCTCCTTGAGGCGGTCGTACGGGACGTTGGCCTCCGCGAGCAGGACATTCATGTGCCCGGGCATGCGTCCGGCCACCGGATGGATGGCGAATTCGACGTCCACGCCCTTGGCCAGCAGGAGGTCCATCAGCTCGCGGACCGGGCCCTGGGCCTGGGCGACCGCCATCCCGTAGCCCGGGACGATGATCACCTTCTTCCCGTAGGCCATCAGCACCGCCGCGTCCTCCGCGCTGATCTCGCGGGCCGTCTGCTCCCCGGCGGGGCCCGCCGCGGTGACGCCGCCGCCGGTACCGAACGCGCCGAACAGGACGTTCATCAGCGAGCGGTTCATGGCCCGGCACATGAGCTGGGTCAGGATGGCGCCCGAGGCGCCCACCAGCGTGCCGGCGATGAGGAGCGCGTAGTTGCCGATGACGAAGCCGGTTGCGGCCACGGCGATCCCGGTGTAGCTGTTCAGGAGGCTGATGACGACCGGCATGTCGGCTCCGCCGATGGGCATCACGATCAGCACGCCCGCCGCCAGTGCCACCACCACGTAGGCCAGGAAGAGGACCACGTTGTTGGTCACCAGGGCGAGGAGGACGGCCATCACCAGCAGGCTGCCCAGGACGACGGTCGCCACGATGTTCTGGCCCGGGATCGTCACCGGACGCGCGGGGATGTTCCCCTGCAGCTTGCCGAAGGCGATGATCGAGCCGGTGAGGCTCACCGAGCCGATGACCGCTCCGGCCAGCGTGGCGATCATGGGCACCACCGGCAGGAGATCGGAGGCCGGGCGGCCGTTCACGGCCAGCAGGAACTCCGACATGGCCACCACCGCGGCGGCACCGCCGCCGGCGCCGTTGAAGATGGCGACCACCTGCGGCATGGCGGTCATCGGGACCCGTCGGGCACCAAGGACGCCGATCACCCCGCCGATGCTGCCCGCCACGAGCAGGATCCACCAGTGCTGGAGCATGCCGTCGGTGGTGACCAGGGTCCAGACCACGACCAACGTCATGCCGGCCGCGCCGAGCAGGTTGCCGGTCCGCGCCGTCTTGGGTGATGCGAGGAACTTGAGGGCCAGGATGAAGGTGACCGATGCAACCAGGTAGACGAGGAGGGTGAGGATCGACAGCGCGTCCATCAGCGGTCACCCGGTCGCTTGCGGAACATCTCGAGCATCCGGTCCGTGACGACGAAGCCGCCGACCACGTTCACCGTTCCCAGGAAGACGCCCACCAGGGCGAGGATGATGCGCAGCGGGTCGTCGGCCGTGGCGGCCACCAGCATGGCGCCCACGACGATCACGCCGTGGACGGCGTTCGCGCCGGACATCAGGGGGGTGTGGAGCATGGTGGGGACCTTGCTCACCACCTCGTAGCCGATGAAGGCGGCCAGCACCAGCACGAAGAGCGCGTCGAGAAGCGTGCGCGGGTCAAGGGCCTCGGTCATGACGAGGCCCCTTCCTCGGGAGCCGCCGGCGCCGCATCCACGGCGGGCACCGGCGCGGGCTCGATGCCCAGCGCCTTTGCGGTCGCTGCGTGAATCACCTTGCCTCCATGGGTGATGGTGGCGCCGCGGGTGATCTCGTCGTCGAAGTCCAGGACGAGCTCCCCGGACGGCACCAGGTGCTTGATGAGTGTCTGGAGGTTCTTGCTGAACATCTGCGTCGCGCTGCCCGGCATGCTGGCCGGCAGGTTCATGAAGCCGATGATCCGCACGCCGTTGTCGGTCACGATCTCCTTGCCGGGCTGCGTGAGCTCGCAGTTCCCGCCGGCCTCGGCGGCCATGTCGATGATGACGCTGCCCGGCCGCATGGTCTTCACCATCTCGGCGGTGATGAGGCGCGGGGCGGGACGCCCGGGGATGAGGGCCGTGGTGATGACCGCATCGGCTTCGCCAACGCGGGATGCGATCAGCTCCGCCTGGCGGCGCTTGTAGTCCTCGGTCATCTCGCCGGCGTAGCCACCCGCGGTCTCTGCGTTCGCCTTTTCGTCCTCGGTCATCTGCACTTCGAGGAAGGTGCCGCCCAGGCTCTGGACCTGCTCCTTCACCACCGGTCGGACGTCGGTAGCCTCCACGACGGCGCCCATCCGCTTTGCAGTGCCGATCGCCATCAGGCCGGCGACGCCGGCGCCGAAGACCAGCACGCGGGCCGGGCGGACGGTCCCCGCCGCGGTGGTCAGCAGCGGCATGAACTTGGGGAGGCGCTCCGCAGCGAGCACGACGGCCTTGTACCCGCCCACCGTGCTCTGGCTCGAGAGCGAGTCCATGCCCTGGGCACGGGTGATGCGCGGGATGGAGTCCATGCTGATGGCGGTCACGCCCTGGTCGGCCAGGGCCTTCGCGACCTCGGGGTGCGAGAGCGTGCCCAGCGTGCCGATCAGGACGACGCCGGACTTCAGCTGCTTGATCTCCGCGTCGGAAGGCCGGCCCGACGTGGAGCACCATCTCGGCGTCGCCCTGCAGGGTGGCCGCGTCCGGGACGATGGTCGCGCCCGCCTCACGGAACGCCGCATCCTGGATGAACGACGCTTCACCGGCGCCGGCCTGGACGACCACCTGGTTGCCGTCGGCGATGATCTGGCCGACCGCCTGCGGCGTGAGGGCGACGCGAGTCTCTCCCTCAGCCGTCTCGCGTGGGACAGCGATCTTCATTGAGTCTTCGTTTCCTGTGACTGGCATGGAATGGCCGCCACGGCAGACGCGAGGCGGATCGGGATTTGCAGTGTACCAAAGGCGCGGGCCGCGCCCGACAGGTCAGCCAGCGTACTCCGCGGGGTGGTCGCCGCGGTCGATCTCGAGCGTCTCCTCGAAGGTGTCCAGAAGCTCCCCGACGCTCACGCCGTTCTCATCGGCCGCCGCCTTGAGGTCCTCGTACCGGATGTTGTGCTCGCCCATGTCCAGGTGGGCGCGCTTGCAGCCGCAGGTGAGGCACATCTCGTTGCTCCTTTCCCGTGTCGTTCTCGTGTCATTGCGTCGTCCGTGAGACCGGATGGGTCGCATGAGGTCCCGTGCATCGTGACCTGTTGCCCCCGCGATGGTCCTCTCGGCACTGAGCCCGGACGGACCGCACTCGGCTAGGCTACCCCCGTGAGCCTCGTCATCGACTCGCTGGTCAAGACCTTCGGTCCCGTGCGCGCTCTGGATGGGATCAGCTTCAGCGTGGAGCCGGGCCACATCTTCGGCCTGCTGGGCGCCAACGGCGCGGGCAAGACCACGAGCATGCGCATCGTGCTCGACATCCTCCGCGCCGACTCTGGCCAGGTCACCTGGCAGGGCCGGCGCAACACGGATCTGCCCCGCCGCACGTGGGGATACCTCCCCGAGGAACGCGGCCTCTATCCGCGCATGAAGGTGATCGACGCGCTGCGCTACTTTGCGGCGCTCTTTGGCGTGCCCGAGGAGAAGGCCACCGCAGAGGTGGACGAGTGGCTCGCCCGCTTCCACGTCCCGGACTACCGCGACCGCAAGATCGAGGAGCTCTCCAAGGGCAACCAGCAGAAGATCCAGTTCATCGCGGCCATCCTCCACGACCCCGACGTCCTGATCATGGACGAGCCCTTCAGCGGTCTCGACCCGGTGAACGCCGGCCTGCTCAAGGAGGCGTTCCTGGCCATGCGGGATCGGGGCAAGACGCTGATCTTCAGCACTCACCAGATGGAGCAGGTCGAAGAACTGTGCGAGGCGATCGCGATCATGGATCACGGCCGCCTGGTCGAGTCCGGCAGCCTGCGCGACGTCAAGCGCCGCATGGGCCGCCAGGTCGTTCGCCTCTCGGTCGAGGGAGCCGATGGCGCCGGCGCCGACGGCGCGGCCTGGGTCGATCAGATCCCCGGCGTGAGCGTCACACGCCGGGGCGAGGACTACGTGGAGATGCACGTCGCCGGTGAGACGGATCCGGAGTCGATCCTGACCGCGGCGCTCCAGCGCGGCGATCGCGTGACGCGCTTCGAGATCGCGGATCCCTCGCTCGAGGAGATCTTCATCGAGAAGGTCGGCCGGCACAGCGTCGACGAGGAGCGGCACCTGGCGGGCAGCCCCCGTGGTGCGGACAGGGAGCAGCCGTGAACCCGCTGCTGGCGCGCATCCTGAACAGCCTCCCGCTGGCCGGGGACCTCTTCCCGAACGCCTACCACGTGGCGAAGCGGGAGTACGCGGTCCGTGTCCGCAACCGGACCTTCGCCGTCCTGACCATCGGCCTGGCGGTGGTGGGCCTGGCGCTGGCCCTCCTGCCGCTCGGCGTCAACCTCATCGGCGGCGAGAAGCCGGTGAAGATCGGGGTCTACAGCACCGCCACCGACCTGTCCGTCGACCCAACGACGACCGTGCAGTCGGTCCTCAACTCCCTCGCCGGCACCAGCGGCTCCACCGCGTCCAGCGGCTCCACCGCGTCCAGCGGCTCCAGCGGCTCCAGCGGCCAGCGCTTCACCGTCAGCGCGGTGAGCGACCCGAACGCGGCACGCGACGCGGTGAAGACCGGTGCGCTCAATGGCCTCCTGACGCTCGGCCGGGGCGCCGCAGGCGACCTGACCTTCGACTACTTCAGCAAGGACTCCGGGGGGAGCCAGAACCTGGCCCTGGTGCGGCAGGCCGCCACCTCCATCGCCATCTCCGACCGGCTCGAACGCGCCGGCGTGTCTGCCACCGACCGGGGCCGCATCTTCGCGCCCACGGCGTTCTCGATGACCGCCGCCGACCCGAACGCCGAGCGCCAGAACCGGGCAGACTACTTCCCGTCGTACGTGCTCGCCTACGCCTTCGTGATCCTGACCTTCATGGCCATCCAGGTCTACGGCAACTGGGTCGCTGCGAGCGTGGCCGAGGAGAAGAGCTCACGCGTCATGGAGCTGCTGATCACGGCGGCCTCGCCGCGCCAGCTCCTCTTCGGCAAGGTGCTCGGGAACGGTGCTGCCGGGCTCACGCAGTACGGCGCGGTGCTCGTGGCGGCCCTGGCGGGCTTCCTCTTCCAGGGGGCGCTGGCCCAGGCGCTGCTGGGGGACGCCAACGTCGGCGTTTCGGTGCCGGGGCTCACCCCGATGCTGGTCATCGGCTTCGGGGTCTTCTTCCTGCTGGGCTTCATCCTGTACTCGATCCTGTACGCGGCGGCCGGCTCCATGGCGACCCGCCAGGAGGACGTGCAGCAGATCGTGGTGCCCCTGACGTTCGTCGCGCTGGGCGGCTACTTCCTCAGCTTCATCGCCCTGCCGCTCATCGACGCCGGCTGGGTGCAGATCGCCTCGTGGGTCCCGTTCGTCTCCTCGTTCCTGTTCCCCGCGCGCATGGCGCTCGCGCCCCCGGCGCCGTGGGAGTACTTCGTCAGCATCGGCCTCCTGGTCGTCGCGATCTTCGGCGCCCTGTGGGTTGCCGCGCGGATCTACGCGGCGGGGGTCCTGCTCTACGGGCAGCGACCGACCCTGCGGGCCATCGTGCGGGCAACGAGACAGGCCAGGTAGCAGGCGCGCCACGCGCGAGGTGGCATGCGGACACGCTCCGAATGCCCTGCGCGCCGTGGGACTGTTCGTTCCCAGAACCACCCGGGAGAGCGTCGAACGCCTGCGTACCATGAGCCCGTGGACAGCCTCGAGATCCATGGGCGCCGCCTGGAGCTTGTGACCGGCGACATCACCACCCAGGCGGTCGATGCCATCGCCAACGCAGCGAGTGCCGCCCTCCGCGGCGGGGGCGGTGTCGACGGTGCGATTCATCGTGCCGCGGGCCCCAGGCTGCTCGACGAGCTGCGCCGCCGGTACCCGGACGGCACCCCCACCGGGACGGCGGTGGAGACCGCGGCCCATCAACTGCCGTCCCGCTGGGTCCTCCACGCGGTGGGTCCCGTCTGGCGAGGCGGAGGTCACCGCGAGCAGCGGCTCCTCGCCGGCGCCTACCGTTCCTGCCTCGTCCTGTGCGACGCGCTTCGCGCTCGCAGCGTCGCCTTCCCGGCGATCAGCATGGGTATCTACGGCTATCCGGCCCGTGAGGGGGCACGGATCGCGGTCGAGACGGTGGCGGCGCACCTGCGCACGGCCACCGTCCTGGAGCTTGCCCGCATCGTGCTGTACGGCGACGAGACGTACGCACACTTCGTGCGGGCGCTCCGTGACCTGCAGGCCACGACGCGCGGCGAGGCTTAGCCGTCTGCCGAAGCGCCGGGCCCGGCCGCCGAGGTGCGCATCCCGCGCCCGGCGACCCGCGGCCGGAGAGCGAAGCGCTCGTCCGGCGGCGTCAGCGCGGCGGCGGCCTCCTCGTCGCCGATGACGAGCGCACTGAGGTACTCGCCAATGACCGGGCCGTGCTTGAAGGCGTGTCCCGAGCCACCACCAGCGACCCACACGTTCTCCCAGCGCGGGTCGCGGTCGATGACGAAATGGGTGTCGGGCGTGGTCTCGTACTGGCAGATCCGGCCCTCGGAGACCGGCTGCGCCGCGAGCGCGGGAAAGCGACGACCCAGGAATGAGCGGGCGGCAGCGACGCGCTCGTCGGAGAGGCGTCGCTCCTCGAGGTCGGGGTCCACGATGGGGCCCGGCCAATCCGGGGCGACCTTGAAGCCGCGCCCCTCAACCGAGGGGAGACCGTAGAAGGCGCCCTCGTAGTCCACCCAGGTCGGCAGCACGCCCGCATCGAAGCGATGGTCGCCGGGCGGCGTGGCGAAGAAGACGATCTCCTGCCGGGTGACGCTGATCTGCCCGGACAGTGCGGGAACGAGCCGCGGAAGCCATGGGCCGGCGGCCAGGACGCAGGCATCGGCCTCGAGCGCGCCGCCATCCGCCGTGCGCAGCCGGCGGAGCCTCCCGCCGCTGCCATCGGTCGCATCCGGGGGGAGGATCCGCGCACGCTGGAGCGCACCGCCATCGCGAACCAGCAGGCCGGCCACCGCCGCGACCGCCCGGCGCGCCATGATCACCGCAGCCTCCGGCTCGTGCAGCACCCAGTCGATCCCGTCCGTGGCAACCTGCGGCCAGCGATCCGCGAGCGCCTGCAGGCTCAGCCGCTCCACGGGGATCCGCAGCCGGGTGAGTGTCGCGAGCGACTCGGCCTCGAAGCCGTCGGATGCGTGCGCGAACCAGGTCACCCCGGTCTCCACCACGAGCCGCTGGTGAACGGCCTCTTCCGTCTCACGCCACTGGGCCAGCGCACGCCGCTGCCAGCGGGGGTAGAGCTCGTCCGATCCGTGGGCGGAGCGCGACACGCGGGTGTCGCCGCCCGAGGTCGCCAGCGAGGAGCCCGGCACGTACTGGTCGACGAGGATGACGTCCGCGCCACGGCGGCGCAGCCAGAGCGCCGTCCAGGCACCCATCACCCCCGCCCCGACGACGACCACCCGCCCGCCACTGCTCATGCAGCCGATGGTAGCCGCCGACGCCGGATGGCTGCGATACGCTTACGGCGATGGACGCCCAGGCAGCCCGACCCGCGCCGCCCGCTGCCGCGGCTGTGCCGGGCGAGGCGATACGCACCGATCATCTGACGAAGCGCTACGGCTCCGTCAGCGCCCTGACCGACCTCACCCTCGCGGTCCGGCGCGGCGAGATCTTCGGCTTCCTGGGCCCGAACGGCGCCGGCAAGTCGACCATGATCCGGACCCTGCTGGGCTACCTCCATCCGACCAGCGGCGGCGCCACGGTCCTCGGCCTGGACATCGCGCGGGACAGCGTCGAGATTCGGCGGCGGACGGGGTACCTCCCGGGCGGGATCGCCCTGTACGGGTCACTGACCGGCATGGACGCCCTGCGCTACCTGGCCGATCTCCAGGGCCGGCCCGCGGTGCGGCGCGACGAGCTCTGCGAGCGTCTGAAGCTGGGCGCGCGCGATCTGCGACGGCGCGTTCGCGACTATTCGCGCGGGATGCGACAGAAACTGGGGGTGATCCAGGCGCTCCAGCACGATCCGGAGCTGGCGATCCTCGACGAGCCAACGGAGGGCCTCGACCCCCTGGTCCAGCACGCGTTCTACGGGATCCTCGACGACCTCCGGGCCGCGGGCCGGACGGTCTTCTTCAGCTCCCACGTCCTGCCCGAGGTCGAGCGGGTCTGCGACCGGGTGGCGATCATCCGGGCCGGGAAGCTGATGACCCTGCAGACGGTCGAGGAGCTCCTGGCCCTGCGGAAACGGCGCATCACCCTGCGCTGGCGCGGGGCGGCGCCGGACCTGTCGTTCATCGAGGGCCTCGAGGATCTCGAGATCCGGGGAGACCGTGCCACCGCGACCCTCCTTGGCGAGGTGGGGCCGTTCGTGCGGGCGGTCGCCTCGCCGTCCCTGGTGGACCTGACCATCGAGCCGGCGAGCCTCGAGGAGGCGTTCCTCGAGTACTACGCCGATGGCGACGGACGCTGAGCCGATGGTGAACCGGGTCCTGCTCCTGCGCACCTGGCGATTCATCTGGCTGCGGGTCGTGGTCGTGGCGCTGGTGACGTTCGCCTGGGGCTGGCTGCTCCTCTTCTTCTACAGCCAGTTCAGCGGCGCCCTCCGGCAGCTCGTCGCCTCCAATCCGATCTTCGAACAGTTCGCGAACTTCGGCTCCGGCAACCTGTTCACGGTCCCCGGTGCCATCACCCTGGGGACCCAGCACCCGTTCCTCATCGCCCTCGTCGGCATCTTCGCTGTCGGCTCTGCCGCCCTCGCGATCGCCGGAGAGCGGCAGTCGGGGACCCTGGAGGTGCTCCTCGCGCGGCCCCTGCCGCGCCGCACCTACCTGGTCACCCAGGCCGTGGCGATCCTCGTCATCGCGGGCCTCCTCGTGGCGCTCCTGCTCGCGGGGATGGCCCTGGGCGTGCGGACCCAGGGGCTGGGGAACCTGCTGGACCTGGGGCAGCTGCCGCTGGTGTGGGTCAATGGATTCCTGCTGTGGGCCGCGTTCACCGCCTTCTCGCTCGCCGCATCGGCCAGCTTCGACCGATCCGCGCCGGCATTGAGCATCTCCCTCGCCTACCTGCTCCTGAACTACTTCCTCGTCATCCTCGGCTCCTTCTGGGCAGATGCGAAGTGGATCCAGAGCTACTCGCTCTTCGACCACTTCCAGCCACAGGAGATCCTCACCGGCAAGGCCGACCCGTACGACTTCGCCCTGCTGACGCTGCTCACCGTGGTGCCGCTGGCGTACGCGCTCTGGATCTTCCCGCGCCGCGATCTCGCCGCGCCGGCCTAGCGACTCCCGGCGTCAGGTGGCTGCAAGGCGTACGAGATCGCTTCCTCGTGGGTGAGGCGCATCCCTTCAGCCCAGGCGGCGGCTGTCTCGGGCTTGTCGCGAAGGTAGACCGGGTCGTAGCCGGCAAGCGAGCGGTTCGAGGGGTTCAGGCCGGTTCCCGTCGTGTGCTCGAGGTTGGCGACCGCCCCGGAGATGCGGGCTGCCCGGTCCTCGTCCCCCTCGAGCAGCGCCAGCGCGGCGAACGCATCCAGGACCAGCGCGTAGCCTGAGACGTCACGAACGTCGTTGAAGATCTGGAGCGCCTCGCGCAGGCGCCGGCGCGCATCGCCTGGCTTGCTCTCGCGCACGTCGATGAGCCCCACGTCGTACAGCGACCAGCCGAGCAGGAACGCGTCGCCCAGCTCGCGGAAGTAGCCTTCTGCCCGCTCACCGTGCTGGCGAGCCACTTCCAGGTCCTGGTCACGCCAGCCAATGGTGAGGTATGCCCACTCGGCCTTGGCAAGCCCTGCCCGGTCGCCGAGCTCGGTGTACAGCTTCTTGGCCTCCTCGATCACCTCGTAGGCCGGCGAGAGGTCGTGGCTGCCCGCGACCATGGCTCCGAACCCGACGGGGAACGACAGGTTGTACCAGGCTTCTGCGATCGCCGCCTTGTCGCCGATCTGCTGCCGCAACTCGAGGCACTCGCGGTAGGCAGCGCCGCAGCGATCGAAGTCCCCCATCCACCAGTACAGCCCGCCGAGCGCCTCGAGCGCGCTGGCTCGCACGACCGGGTCCACCTCCTCGGCAGGCAGCGCCAGCGCACGTCGGGTGCGCTCCGCACCCTCGGCCAGGTAGCCACGCATCTGGGCGAAGCGCCACATCGCCGCGACCATCCGCAGCGCGAGCGGAGCATCGCCATGGTCGACGGCCCAGTCGACCGCGGCCCGAAGGTTGTCGCGGTCCGCCTCGAGCCAGTCCAGCCATCTGCGCTTGTCGTCACCCATCAGCTGCGGAGCCGCCTGCTCCGCCAGCCCGGTGTAGTGCTCGGCATGGCTGCGCCCCAGATCCTCGGCGCGACCGCTCTCCTGCAGGCGATCCATCGCGTACTCGCGGATGGTGGTCAGCATGAGGAAGCGCGGCTCCTCGTCCGGGTCGGCCACCTGTCGCAGCAGGCTCTTGTCGATCAGCGACGTGAGCCCATCGAGGACATCGATACCCAGCTCCTCACCGGCGCAGACCGACTCGATCGCGTCCAGGCGGGCGCCGCCCGAGAAGACCGACAGCCGACGGAACAGGGCTCGCTCGCCCTCGTCCAGCAGGTCGTAGCTCCAGTCGATGGCCCCCCGCAGGGTCTGCTGCCGCTCGGGCCGATCCTGGAGGCCGCCGGAGAGAAGGCTGAGCCGATGACCCAGCCGAGTGAGCATCGCCTGCGGGGTGAGAACGCTGATGCGAGCGGCAGCCAGCTCGATGGCCAATGGCAGGCCGTCAAGGCGGGCGCTGATCTCGGCGACGGCGGGCGCGTTCTCGTTCGTGACCGCGAAGCTCGGCTTGACCGACACGGCGCGCTCGATGAAGAGCGCCACCGCCTCGAACTGGCTGAGCGACTCCGGGCTCCCCGGCTTGCGCGGGTCGGGAACCGCCAGGGGCGGGACCGGATACTCCCGCTCGCCGTAGACGCGAAGGGCGCTGCGGCTGGTGGCCAGAACCGTGAGATCCGGTGCTGCGGCGAGAAGCTCGGCGACACGGGGCGCCGCATCGGTCACCTGCTCGAAGTTGTCCAGGATGAGCAGCATGCGGCGACGCCGGACGTGCTCGGTCACCGCGTCCATGGGCGACAGGCCGCCGCGGTCGGCCAGGCCCAGCTCCTGGGCAACTGTTGCCGGCACCAGCTCCGGATCGCGCAGGCTCGAGAGCGAGACGAAGAAGACACCGTCGGGATAGCGATCGGCGACCCGCGCCCCGACCTGCAGCGAGAGGCGGGTCTTCCCGGTTCCACCGGGACCGGTGAGCGTCAGCAGACGAGAGTCTGCGAGGCGGTCGACCACCTCGCTCAGCTCGTGCTCCCGTCCGAGGAAGCTGGAGAGCTGGACGGGCAGGTTGTTCGGCGTGGCGTCGAGCGTCTTGAGGGGCGGGAACTCGGAGGGCAGACCCTCGATGACCAGCTGGTGGATCCGCTCCGGGCGGGTCAGGTCTCTCAGCCGGCGCTCTCCCAGGTCTCGGAGGGTAACGCCCTCGGGCAGCGCCGTCTCGGTCAGGACCCGGGTGGCATCCGACAGCAGCACCTGGCCACCGTGTCCTGCGGCTGCGACCCGCGCGGCGCGATGCACGTCGATTCCCACGTAGTCGCCCGCGGAGACCACCCCTTCCCCGGTGTGCAGGCCGATGCGGATCCGAATCTCCGCTCCCTCCGGCCAGGTGTGGTGCGCAAGTCCGCGCTGCGCCGCCACCGCGGCGGCGACCGCGCCGGGCGCGCTGGGGAAGGCGACGAAGAAGGAGTCTCCTTCCGTACCCGCCTCGGTTCCGCCATTGGCGGCGATCGCCTCGCGGACGATGGCGCGGTGCGTCTCGAGCAGCTCCGGCCAGGCAGCGCCATACCGCTGGGCCAGCTGGGTGGAGCCCTGGATGTCGCTGAAGAAGAAGGTGACGGTGCCGGTCGGCAGGGTGGGCATGTCGCGGCCTCGACGCTGTGCCGGGCCAGTGTGCGGTCCACGGGCAGCCTGCGGCAAGTCCTGCGGCCCGCGGATGTTGTGCCGCTCTTGGAGTACGCTCCCGGCCCATGGCCCCCACGACCCTGCGGGAGCGTCCCGCCAACCCCTTCGTGGCACTCGCGCATCGCCCGGTGCTGACGGCCGTTCTCGGCGCGCTGTGCATCGCCTTCTCCGCCGTCCTGGTGCGTCTCTCGGGCACGTCCCCGGCCACGGCGGCCATCTTCCGCTGTGCCTACGCCATCCCGGCGCTCGGGCTCCTGGCCTGGCTCGAGCGACGGTCCTACGGCCCACGCCCCTTCGCCCAGGTCCGCCTTGCGTGGCTGGCGGGGATCTTCTTCGCCGTCGATCTCCTTGTCTGGCATCACACCATCGAGTTCGTGGGCGCCGGTCTGGCGACCGTGCTGGGCAACACGCAGGTCGTGATCGTGGGCCTCCTGGCCTGGGTGCTGCTCGGTGAACGCCCGTCCAACCGGGTGCTCGGCGCAATGCCGCTGGTGCTGGCCGGGGTGGTACTCATCTCCGGCGTCATCGGCACCGGGGCCTACGGCAGCAATCCACCGCTCGGGGTCCTGACCGGAGTGGTCACCGGCCTGACCTACGCCGGCTTCCTGCTGATCCTCCGGCGCGGGAACGCGGATCTGCGCCGCCCGGCGGGTCCGCTCTTTGACGCCACCTGGGTCGCGGCCCTGGCTGCCATCGGTATGGGCCTCCCGCTGGGCGAGGTGAACCTGGTGCCGTCGTGGCCGGGCCATGCGTACCTGCTCATCCTGGCTTTCACCTCCCAGGTGATCGGCTGGCTCTTCATCAGCGTTTCGCTCCCCCGCCTGCCGGCCGCGCTCACCAGCGTGATCCTCACCATCCAGCCGGTCGGTGCGGTGCTGCTGGGGATCCTCCTCGTCAACGAGCATCCGTCGCCCGTCCAGCTGCTTGGCGCTGCCACCATCCTCGCCGGCCTCATGCTGGCCACCCTGCGACGCCGTCCGAACGCCGAGCCGATCGCCGAGCCCGAGCTCGGGTAGCCCGGTATCGTGTGACGCGCATGGCGGCCGGAACGCTTCTCCTCACCGGCACGGGGCGGCTCTGCGTGGCGCAGGTCCACGCGGCGGCGGCGCCCGGGCCAATCTCTCCGTGGGCGATGCTGGTACGCGAGGGGCGCATCACCTGGGTCGGCGACCCCGGAGACCTGCCGGAGGAGCCGGAGCCGGATGTCGTGGAGGACCTGGGAGACGCGCTGATCACCCCGGGCCTGGTGGACGCGCACACCCATCCGGTGTACGCGGGCGACCGGGCCGATGAAGCCGCGGCGCGCCTCGGCGGCGCACCGTACTCCGGCGGCGGGATCCTGCGCAGCGTCGCCGCCACCAGGGCGGCGTCCGACGACGAGCTCCGCCGCCTGGTCGCTGCGCGGCTCAGCGCACAGCTGGCGGCGGGCACCACGACGGTCGAGTGCAAGTCCGGGTACGGGCTCTCCACCGGAGAGGAGGTGCGCGCGCTGCGCCTGATCGGCGAGGCGGCCGAGTCGCTGCCCCTCCGGGTGGTCAGGACTCTCCTCGCGGCTCACGCCGTGCCGCCCGAGGCGAGCTCGGCCGCCGCCTACGCCCGTCTCGTCGCCGACGAGATGATCCCGGCCGTGGCACGGGAGAGCCTGGCCTCCTTCTGCGACGTCTTCTGCGACCGCGGCTTCTTTTCGATCGCCGAGGCGGAGCTCGTACTTTCAGCGGCAAGTGCCCACGGCCTGGGGGTCCGGCTCCACGCCGAGCAGCTTGCGCGCACCGGTGCCACGGAGCTCGGACTGCGCCTGGGCGCGGTCAGCGTGGATCACCTGGAGCAGCTGGACGCCGCCGGGGTGGCGGCGCTTGCGGGATCAGGCACGGTGGCGACCCTGCTCCCCGCGCCCGCCGTCGTGCTGCGCGGCGGACTGCCTCCAGCACGCGCCCTGCTCGACGCGGGCGTCACCGTCGCGCTGGCCAGCGATGCCAACGCCGGAACCTTCAGCGGCTGGGGCGCGATGCCGCTGGTCGTTGGCCTGGGGGCCACGCTCCTCGGCATGACCGCGGAGGAGGCCCTCACGGCGGCGACGGCGGGGGGCGCCGCGGCGCTCGGGCTGGCGACCGACCGGGGCCGGCTGGCCGCCGGCTTCGCGGCCGACATCGTGGCCTGGGACGCAGACCACGAGGGGGCATTCGCCCTCCGTCTCGGAGCGGTGCGACCCATGCGGACCTGGATCGCCGGCGAGGAGGTCCGTCCCGCGGCGCCGCCCGGCTGACGCGCCTCGGACGGTGGATGCCTCAGCGGTCGCGCGGAGGCTCCACGATCATGAGCTTCTCGCGCTGGATCCCCCGCCCAATGAGGCGGGCGAAGCTATCGGGGACCCACCAGCGCAGGAAGAAGAGCCGGCAGCCCAGGCAGAATCCGGTGACGGCGAGGAGCGCCTGGAGCCCCACCACCGCGGCGACCGGCAGCCAGCCCCACGGCGAGATTCCCAGCCAGAGCAGCGCGGTCCCCAGCGCCAGGAAGGTGGCGCCCATGGCCTGCGCGAAGCGCGGCGGGATCTCGTGCTCCAGTTCGGACGGGCGCAGGCCCAGACCACGCCGGATCAGCGGCCAGGGCAGCGAGAACCCGAAGTAGCGGGTGCCGAAGACGGACGAGGCGGCCGAGCGCCAGTCCCACGGCGGTCATCAGCGGCCACCAGCCGGTGGCCAACGATGCGACGAGGGTCAGCGCAGAGGTGGCGGCGCCGAAGCGCTGGCCGCGCGGATCGATCCAGCGACCGCCCACGGGGCGTGCCGCGGCGGCGAGGGTCGGCGAGACGGTGACGGGACGGGGACGAACGATGAACACGAGCTCCTCCTCGGGTGCGGTCGCGGGCGCGACCCGCAGGGGCACGACGACGGATCGAGCGAGGAGACGCGGCGTCTCGAGCCGGACGGGCGTCCGGCGAGGGCTACGAGGCGGCTCCCCGCCCCGTACAGGTGGAGGGCTCGCCTTCCAGGCGGCACAGCAGGTCCACCGCGCTCGGGACCGCGCGGGTCGCAGGGAGGGGGCGTCGCGGGCAGCCGTGCATCGTCCGCAGGATAGCGCCGTTCACGCGCGCGTACCAGCGGCCCGTATGATGCGCGAATGACTGACCGTTACGACCTCGCCGTCATCGGCTCCGGCGCCGCGGGTGAGGCTGCCGCCCTGCTGGCCGCCGAGCGCGGTGCATCGGTTGCCATCATCGAGCGTGACCTGGTGGGTGGCGGATGCCCCTTCTGGCAGTGCATGCCGTCCAAGGCGCTGCTCCACGCGGCATCGGTGCACAAGGCCGGCGGCGACTACCCGTGGTCGAAGGCGAGCGACTTCCGAGACTGGATGATCAACCGCGAAGGGATCCCCTACCCCGACGACGGCGGGCACGTGCGAGCGCTCGAGGAGGCCGGAGCCACGGTCATCCGCGGCGTCGGACGCTTCGTCGGGCCGGGCCGGCTCGAGGTCGAGCGCGACGGTGAGGCTCCTGTCGCGCTCGAGGCACGGGACGTCATCGTGGCGATCGGCTCCCACTCGAAGATCCCGTCCCTGCCCGGCCTGGACGAGATCGAATACTGGACCAACAAGCAGGGCACGGGCGCACGCGAGCTGCCGGACGGGCTCGTGGTCCTGGGCGGTGGACCCTCCGGGGTCGAGCTCTCGCAGGTCTACGCCCGGTACGGCGTGAGCGTGACGACCGTGCACCCCCGCGACCGGATCCACGACCGTGAGCACCCGCGCAGCTCGGAGTACCTGGCGAAGGGCCTGGAGCGCGATGGCGTGACCCTGCGACTGGGCGTCCGGGCCACCGGCGTGCGGCCGAACGCCGGCACGAACGGACGTCACCTCGTGGACCTGTCCGACGGGACGACCGCCGAGGGAGCAGCGGTGATGCTGACCATCGGCCGGGAGGTGCCGCTGGGCGACCTGAACCTGTCCGCCATCGGCGTCGAGCCGGAGAAGGGTCGTGTCCGCTCCAACGAGCGGCTGCAGATCGCGGAGCACGTCTACATCGCCGGTGACGTCGCGGGTCCTGAGCTCCACACCCACACCGCGCACTACCAGGGCGAGCTCGTCGCGCTGCTGGCCCTCGGCGAGCAGGTCGACGCGGACCTGCACGCCATTCCACGGGCGACGTACACCGACCCGGAGACCGCCTCCGTGGGCCTGATGGTGGAGCAGGCCGCAGAGCGCGGCATCGATGCGGTCGAATTCACGCAGGACCTCGCCAAGGCCGCGCGGGGCTACGTCATCGAGGCCGAGGGCCACGTCACGATCGTCGTCGACCGCGCGAACCGGACCCTGGTCGGCGCGTTCATGGCCGGACCGGCCGTCAGCGAGACGATCCACGAGGCGGTGCTGGCCGTCAAGACGCACACCCCGATCGACGTCCTCGCAGACACCATTCACGCGTTCCCGACGACCGCCCGTGTCTTCGGCACGGCCTGCATCGAGGCCGCGCGCTCCCTCCCGCGCTCCTAGCCGGGGTGCGCTCCCGACCGGACATCGGCTGATGCCCACCCTCGAGCAGGCGCTGCTGCTGACCGCGCTCTTCTTCGCCGCCGCCGTCCTGTACGGCATGGTCGGCCACGCGGGGGCCTCCGCGTACCTGGCGGCCATGGCATTCGTGGGGTTGAGCGCGGACACCATGAAGCCCACCGCCCTGGTGCTGAACATCCTGGTGGCAATCCTGGTCACCACCCGGTTCGCACGCGCCGGTTTCGTTCGGCCGCGCGCCATCATCCCGTTCCTGGTGGCCTCGGTACCCATGGCGTTCGTGGGCGGCGCCATCCATCTGCCCGGTGAGGTCTACCGGCCGCTGGTCGGCGTGGTGCTGCTCATCGCCGCCGGTCGCTTCGCGCTCGTGCGCGGGCAGCCTGAAGAGTTCCCGCCGCGTGCCCCCTGGCCGCTCGCCCTCGTCGCCGGTGCTGCACTGGGGCTGCTGGCCGGACTCACCGGCACCGGTGGCGGGATCTTCCTGACGCCGCTCCTCATCGCCGCGGGCTGGGCAGGCACACGCTTCGCGGCCGGCGCATCGGCGGTCTTCATCCTCGCCAACTCGGTGAGCGGGCTGGCGGGCGCCATCGGCTCCGCGGCTGCCCTGCCCGCATGGCTCCTGCTCTGGCTGCCCACGGTTGCGGTCGGCGGGCTCATCGGCTCCGACCTCGGCAGCCGGCGACTCCCGGCGTCAGGCGTGCGTCGCGCGCTGGCCGTCGTGCTGTTCATCGCGGGGCTCAAGCTCATCTTCGTGCCCTAGGGCGTCGCGACGGGCCTTCGACATGCGCCCGTCGCGCATCGGTGGCACCATGGCGCGCCTGATGCCCGTCACCGATCCCGAGCGCATCCCCGCAGCCCGTCCTCGACACCCGCGCCCGTCCGCTCCACGACCTGCGGATCTCCGTCACGGATCGCTGCAACTTCCGCTGCGTGTACTGCATGCCGCGCGAAGTCTTCGGCCGTGACTGGCAGTACCTGCCCCGCGGGGAGATCCTCACCTACGAGGAGATCGCGCGGCTTGCCGGCCTCTTTGCCCGGCTGGGCGTGCACAAGGTGCGCCTCACCGGCGGCGAGCCGCTCGTCCGTCGCGATCTCGACGCGCTGGTGCGGATGCTGGCCGCCAACCAGGCCATCACCGACCTGGCCCTCACCACCAACGGGTCGCTCCTCGCTGGGCAGGCCGAGGCGCTGGCGCGCGGCCGGACTGACCCGGGTCACCGTCTCCCTCGACGCCGTGGACGACGAGACCTTCGCGCGCATGAACGATGCCCACGTCCCGGTGGCCCGGGTGATGGAGGGGATCGAGGCCGCGGAGGCTGCCGGGCTGGGTCCGGTGAAGATCAACATGGTCGTGCGCCGCGGGTGGAACGAGCAGGCGATCCTGCCCGTGGCGCGCCGCTTCCGAGGCACCGGCCGGATCGTCCGTTTCATCGAGTACATGGACGTCGGGCATTCGAACGGCTGGCGCCTGGACGATGTGGTCCCCGCAGCCGAGATCCTGGCCACCATCGCGGCCGAGCATCCCCTCGAGCCCATGGCGCCGACCCGCCGGGGCGAGGTGGCGCAGCGCTACCGGTACGCCGATGGCGGCGGCGAGATCGGCCTGGTGGCCTCGGTGAGCCAGCCGTTCTGCGGCGACTGCGTCCGCGCCCGCCTCTCGGCCGACGGCAAGCTCTTCACCTGCCTCTTCGCGGTCGTGGGCCACGACCTCAAGTCCGTGCTTCGCAGCGGTGCCGACGACGACGAGATCGAGGGGCGGCTGCGCCGCCTGTGGTCCGCGCGCGACGACAACTACTCCGAGCGCCGCTCGGCGGCCACCATCGGCCTCGAGAAGGTGGAGATGAGCTACATCGGCGGCTGATCGGCGGTCGCCGCCGCATCGTGGATCGCGCCGCCGGTGTCGCGCAGGGGGCGTCCCGAATGACCCCGCTCGGCAGCCAGGATCTCGGCCACGATCGCGGCAGCCACCTCCTCCGGCTCCTCCGCCCCCAGGTCCAGCCCGGCCGGCGCATGCAGCCGCGCGCGATCGGCGTCGGTCAGGTCGACGCCGTCGGCGGCCAGCTCGGCAACGAGCTTCCGGGTCCGGCCTCGGGGGCCCAGGATCCCCAGGTACCCCAGGCGTGCGATCCCGGCCACGGCGAGCGAGCGCAGATGCTCACCATCGCGAAGATAGTTGTGGCTCATGAGCACGACCGCGGTCCGCTCGTCCGGACCGATGGCCTCTGCGATCTCGAGCGGCGCGACGTCCACGAAGCCGGCTGCGCCGGGGAAGCGGTCGTGGTTCAACAGCGTGCGCCGGACGTCGGCCACCACCACCCGCCAGCCCATGGCCGACGCCTGCCGCACCATCGGGATCGCATCGTGACCCGCTCCGCAGATCACCAGGCGGACCGGCGGGCGGGCAACCTCGACGAAGGCGCGGACCGCCAGGCCGCCAGGCCCCGTCAGGTCCACGATCCGCGAGGCGCCGGTGGCAACGCCTTCCGCCGCGGCAGCGCGCGCATCGGCCCCGATGGCAGGTGCCAGGCTCCCGGAGATCGTGCCATCGGCTCCCATCAGCAAGCGCGACCCGGGCTGGACCTGGGCCGGGTCCGACGACTCCACGATGGTGACCAGCGCCGCAGGCCGGTTCTCCTCGATCGCGGCGCGCAGCGTGGCCGCCGTCTCGATCGCCATGGCTGCGGGCTCGACGAAGACGTCGATGGCGCCGTTGCAGCCCAGCCCGTAGCCCCAGACCTCCTCGCCGTCCGCGGTCAGGTCGAAGGTGAGCAGCCGCGGAACCCCGGTGATCATCACCTCGCGCCCGGCCCGAGCCACGTCGTCCTCCAGGCAGCCGCCGGACAGGTTCCCCACCAGCGGCCCCTCCGCCGGAATGAGGAGCCGGGCACCGGCGCGCCGGTAGGTCGAGCCCCTGGTGGCCACGATGGTGGCCAGGGCCATGGGCTCATGCCGCGTCGCCCGGTCCTCGATCGCGGCGAGCACGTCTCGAATCTCGCTCACGCGCAGGATGCTACCAGCGGTCCCGGCAGCCCACGCGGCTCCGGGACCCATGGATAAGATGCCCACGATGACTGCGGCCCCCCGTCTTCCCGTCCGAACCGATCGGCTGCTCCTCAGACCGTTCACGCCCGTCGACCTCCCCGTGTTCCATGCGATCTACGCCCGTGAGGACGTCTGCCGCTACCTGCCCTGGCCGCCCCAGACCATGGACGCATCGCGGCAGATGCTGGAGCGGATCCGGGGCATGACCGCCATCGGACCGGACGCGGACGCGCTGCGGCTGGCGGTGATCCTGCCGTCGTCGCAGGCCCTGATCGGGGACGTGAGCCTGTGGCGGACGAGCCGCGAGCACAACCAGGCAGAGATCGGCTTCGTGCTGCATCCGGAGCACCACCGGCACGGCTACGCGATCGAGGCGATGCGCGCGCTGCTGCGCATCGGCTTCGAGGAGGCCGGGATCCACCGCATCGTGGGCCGCTGCGATGCCCGCAACACTCCGTCCGCCTCTCTGATGGAACGGCTGGGGATGCGACGCGAGGCGCACTTCCGCGAGAACGAGTTCCTCAAGGGCGAATGGACCGATGAGCAGGTCTACGCGATCCTCGATCGCGAATGGGTCCCGAAGCGCTGACGGCAGCCGCCAACCAGCCGGTGTCGGGTAGGCGTCGTGCAGCACGGCTGCACGGGTGCACGAGTGCACGAGTGCACCGCTGCACGGCTGCACGGGCGCACGGCTGCACGGCTGCACGGCTGCACGAGCGGGGTCTGACGGGCGAGGCCTCAATGACCGGCGAGCAGGCCTCCGCCCCTGGGCTCGCTCAGGCCGTGTCCGCCGCGCGATCGGCGAGGATGACGCCCGGGTTGAGGACGTTGCCCGGGTCGAGGGCCTGCTTGATGGCACGCATGGCTGCAACGTCAGCCGCACCCCGATCGCGCTCGAGCCAGTCCACCTTGGCCACGCCGATGCCGTGCTCCGCGCTCACCGCCCCGCCGAACTCGATGGCCAGCGCCAGCACCGCGTCGTCGACCGTCTCGTCATCGGGGTCCGGCCCCAGGACGTTCACGTGGAGGTTGCCGTCGCCCACGTGCCCGTAGATGAAGATGCGGGCATCGGGCACCGCTGAGCGGATCGCCTCGCGGACCGCGACGTCGTACTCGCCGATGCGGCCGATGGGCACGCTCACGTCGAGCTTGTGTGGCACCCCCTCGGCGCTGATCGACTCGGTGTGACCCTCCCGCAGGGTCCAGAGCCGATGCCGGCCGCCCTCGTCGCCGGCGGCCACGGCATCGCGGGACGGCAGAACGGCCATGGCCTCGACCAGCTCGTCCATCGGATCCGTGGCCGCTGCGCACTCGACGAGCAGGTAGCGCGGATGGCGCTCCCGGAACGGCGCCTCTCCCCCGCTGTGGGCGAGGACGACCCGCATCCCGTCGTCGTCGAAGAGCTCGGCGGCGGTCAGGCTGGGCAGGCTCCTGCGCAGCTGCGCGGCGAACGCGGCAGCCTGCCCGCGTCGTCCACCGCCAGCAGCCCGACCGCACGCCGGGGGAGCCAGCTCACGAGCCGCAGCCGCGCCTGTGTGACGACGGCCAGGGTCCCCTCGGAGCCGGCCAGCAAGGCGGCCAGCGGGTAGCCGGTGTTGTCCTTCACGAGGCCGGGTAGCCGACGCATCACCGACCCGTCGGCGAGCACCGCCTCGAAGCCCACCACCTGGTGTCGCATGGAGCCGTGGCGCAGGACGTTGACCCCGCCGGCATTGGTGGCCAGCATCCCGCCCACCGTCGCGGAGTCGCGCGAACCCATGTCCACCCCGAAGTCCCAGCCGGCGCTCCGGGCCCGATCGCGGAGCTCGGCGAGCGTCACGCCGGCGCCGGCAGTCACCTCACCGGCGATCTCGTCGACCGGCCCCAGGTCTCGCAGGCGCCGGGTGGAGAGCACGACCTGGAGTCGTGGCGCCCCGTGCGCGTCGACCGGGGCCGCGGCGCGGGGCACCTGCCGCCCACCAGGCCCGTGTTGCCTCCCTGGGTCACGACCGCCACATCGCTCCGAGCGCAGGCTACCAGGACCCCCGCGACCTCGTCCACGGATGCGGGACGCACGACCGCCGCCGCAACGCCGTGGAAGCGCCGGGACCAATCCGTCTCGTACGTCGCACGCAGGTCGGCATCGACGAGGACCTGCGATGGGCCCACGGCCGCGCGCAGCGCGGCGAGGAGCGGGGCGGGGATGGCGGCGCCATCGGTCTGGTGGCTCACGCGGAGATGATGGCGCAACACGCGGCAGCGCCGGCAGCCAGAATGGAGCGATGAATGAACCGGAGATCGCGGTCCGGCCAGCCACCATGGCCGATGCAGCGTCGATCGCGCGCCTGTACGAGGAGCTCCACGACGCCGAGTGGCACGGCCGTCCACCGTTCCCCATCGCGCTCGAGGCGTTTCTCGACGAGGTTGGGGTCGCTCTGGCGGCATCGGGCGTGCGGGTGCTGGTTGCCGTCATTGGCGCGGAGGTGGTCGGCACGGCCCGGGTGGAGCTCGCGAAGCGGCCGTATGGACCGATCGCCGAGATCCGCCGCGTGGTCGTCGCCCGGGCGTGGCGGCGCCGGGGCATCGCCACCCGCCTCATGGCGGCCGCCGAGGCTGCGGCACGCGACCTTGGGACGGGGAACCTGCGCCTCACGGTGGTGTCCAGCAACGACGGCGCGCGGCGCTTCTACGCGGGGCTGGGCTACGAGGAGTTCGCGGTCCGCTATCGCAAGCGCACAGCCAGCGGAGTCACACACGGGCACGGAGACGACGCGGGGTCCGAATAACACGTGCCATTCGGACCCTCGGCGGCGTAATCCTCGCTATCCGGCGACCGGACCAATAGCGGATGGCGGTCGGGGTGGGCGGAGAGTAGCGTTGGGGGGTGTTCCGCCGATAGCCGGGGGGAATGCCGTCATGAGAGGCTCAGCGTGGATCCCTATCGAGTCCTGTTCGTCCATCCCAGCGCCCCGCAGCCGGTGATCCGCGCCGCGTACCACGCGCTGGCGCGCATGCACCATCCCGACCGAACCGACGATCCGGAGGCCGAGGGCCGGATGGCACAGGTGAACCTGGCGTATGCGATGGTGAACACGCCGGAGGCGCGCAGCGTCCTCGCCCGCGATCACAACCGCGGCGAGCAGAGCCGTTCGGCCGTTGCGCCCCCTGCTCGCTCCAATCGCCGACCTTCCGGGCTGCAGGAGACCATCAGGAACCGATCGGCGGAGGTGACGGGCGGCGCCGCGGGGACCCACCCGACAGCGACCCGCGCCAGCCACGGCGACATCTCACCGGTGGTCATGGACTACGGTCGCTACGAGGGGTGGAGGCTGGAGGAGATCGCCCACACCGACCGCGGGTATCTCGAGTGGCTCGGGCGCAGCCCGGCCGGCCGGCGCTTCCGCGCCGAGATCAGCCGGCTGCTCGCGGTGCCGGCCGCATAGCAGCAGCGCGGAACCACCCGGCCCGCGGCGCCAGGTGACGGCCGGTGCGACAATGCACCCGGGCACCGCTGCGCGGTGACCGATCGGGGTGGGACGTGGATCCGGAGCTGTCGAACTGGACGTCGGCGAGCGGGCCCGAGACCGACCGCCTGGCCTCGCTGATATCGACCCACGACCGCGATCTGCGCCGCGTTGCCCTCGCCATCACCGGCGACGCGCCGCGCGCGAACCGCGCCGTCCTCGCCACCTGGGCCTGGGCCGAGCGACAGGTGGACACGCTGGGCACGGTATCGGAGGCGCGGGCACGCCTCCTGCGCCGGGTGGCCCGGGAAGCCCAGCGAAGGGCCAGTCCGCCATGGCCCGTGCGACTGCGTGATCGCGTACGTCCATCGCACGCCATGGCGCCGGACCCGGGACGCGACCCTGTCCTCGCCCACGTCCTCGCGGACCTGACCGGCGAGGACCGCCGAATGCTCGCACTCCGGCATGCCGCAGGGCTCACGACCGAGGAGATCGCCGGTCAGCTGGACTTGACCGGGACGGGGGTTCGCGCCCACCTCGATGACCTGCATGGCCGGCTCCAGTCCGCCCTCGCCATCCCTCCCACGGACGGAGATGGCGCGCCGCTCACGGATCGGGAGATCGAGCTGCGGATCACGGCTCGTTTCGTGGCGCATCTCGATCGCAGGGCCATCTCGCTGACGCCGAAGGATCCGGGTACCGCGGCACGCTCGCTTCTGCGCCGAGCCACCCGCCGCCCGCGGCTCAACCGGCGGCGCCTCGCCGTGGGCGCTGTCGTGGTTCTCGCCATCCTCGCCGTGGCGCTCCCCCTCTCGCTCGAGCCCCCCGTCGGACCCGCGAGCTCCTCACCAACGCCAATTCCCGGCTCGCTGCTGCCCATCGCCGGGTGGAGCCAGCACCCGGTCGACACCATTCGAAGTGATCGCGCGGGTCATCGGCTGGGCGCCGGACGGCGCGCACGTCGCCGTGGCCGATGGCGGCATCAGCGTGTACGACCCGTCGGGCGACGAGGTGCGGACCTTCGCGGGCGATGATGCCGTGTGGCTCGATGCCGACAGGCTGCTCGTGCAGCACTCGGCCGGGACGGGCCTGCCCGGTTCGATGAACCTGACGCTCCGCTCGCTGGATGGGAGCGGCGAAGTCCTGGTCTCGTCAGGCGCCGTCAGCACGGCCTCCAGGCTCGTGGGGGGATCGAGCGGCACGGCGGCCGTGCTCCAGGCACCGGAGCACTTCGTGCCCGGCTCCGGCTTCCAGTTCTCGATCCTGCGTGGCGGTGCGTTCTCAGCCGCCCCGTGCCGGGATTCCGCTGGCGTGGACAACGGACGGCACCCGTCTCGCCTACCTCGCGCACCCTGCGCCGTCGACCGGGGGGTACCGCGGCGTTCTCCATGTCCTCGATGCCCGGACCCTGGGCGACCGCGACCTGGGCACCACCATCGAGGAGTCGCCAGGCACCGGGATCGACGAGTCGGGCCGCTACCTCCTGGCCTGTGTTCCTTCCCCCGCCGGTCTCGATGCCTGCGTGCTGGGCCTGGTCGATCTGCAGGACGGCTCGGCGCAGCTATCCTCAATCCCCGGGCAGGGCGCCGTCGCCAGCTGGGCGCGGGATGGATCCGTGCTCGTACAACAGGGCGGAACCGCCTTTCGCTGGACCATCGGCAGCAGTCCGGTGGCGCTGCGCTGGCAGCCGGAGAAGTCCAGTCCGGTTCTGGCCATGACCGCGGCTGGATCGCGCGTCGCGGTGAGCCTGCTCCACGGACCGGACACTGCTCGCCTGGTCGCCGGCAGCGAGCCGCCCATCATCGTCGTTCCCGGCCAGTACGTCCGCTCGCTGGCCGCTTCCCCCGACGGCACCCGTCTGGCCCTCATCGAGACGCACCTGGGGCTGAGCACGGTCATGCTCGGGTCCCTGCCGGCGCCGCCGCAGGCATCCGGGCCACCCGCTCCGTCTCCCGTCGCGACCTCGCCGGCAACCCCGGGCCTGACGCTCACGGGCCTCCCCCTGCTGGCGATCTCCGACGCGCGGACCTGGAGCTTCTCGACAGGGAACATCGATGCATCCTGGGGACCGCACGTCTACATGCACGACGGCGGCTACCCGTTCGACGACGAAGACGGCACGACTGGGATGGTGCCGCTCGAGCTGTCCGTGTTCGATCTCGCCGACGGCGGCTCCACGGCCATCGAGTCACCCCTGGCCGACGAGGAGGAGCTGGCGCTGGCGCTGACCGATGGCAGCCACCTGGTGCTCGAGGCCTACCGACGCCTGGGGCCACCCCCGAGTGAGAGCAACGTCGCCTGCCCGCCGGAGATCGCGCAGCCCATGGCCTGGCGCCTGCTGGCGGCGCCGCTCGGCACCGATGGCGCCCCGACCGCATCATTCCGGGTTCTCGACAGCGGCACCGCGTCGCGGGTCTTCTCGCCGGCTGGCGTGGAGGGAGTCTCCTGCCCGGCCACCGTCCTGCCCGCCGTCGCCGTCGCGAACGACGGCGTGGCCTATGCCGTCGAGGCACCCGCTGGCGGCTACCCGTGGGCCACCCGCATCAGCATCCGTCGCCTGTCGGATGGCACCACCGTCCGTACAGCATCGACGCGCGCGACCGTGGAATGGCTGGGCCTTGACGAAGGCATCGTGGCCTGGACGGAGCGCGAGGACGCGAGCGTCACGTCCGAGGACGCGGTCCTGCTACGGGTGATCGCGCCGCTGGACGCGGCGGTCCAGACGCTGCCGCTTCCCGCCGGCGACGGTCAGCTGGCATGGGACAGTCTCACGACCACCGGCGGCGGTATTGTCTCCAGCGCTGCCTATCAGCCCGGCACGCCGTCATCGGTCTACTGGCTCGACCCGGCCAGCGGAGCCGCCGAGCGGATCTCCCCTGCCGGTGCAGCGTGCTGGCTGGAGGGAGCCGGCGCCGGCATGGCGATCATCCGCTGCGACCAGCTCCCGGGCGGCCTGTCGCTCCTCTGGCGCCAGGACCACGGCCTCGCCGTCCTGGACGCCGTCTCGTATGAAGCCTGGTCCATCGCCGGAGGGTGGATCGTCACCTCCGATTGGGGGTGGGGAACGTTCCTGGCCGGCGCTCCGCTCGCCGAGCTGAGCCCTCCCGACTGACCGCGCTGCCGGGATGGAGGAGCGGCGGCGGGATCGGGCCCGCCGCCGCTCGACGACCCGTCCGGGAGGAAGGCGCCGTGCTGGTGGTTGTCGTTCATCGCAGAGTCTCCAAGTGAGGATTCGGCGCTTCGGATCGTCCGGGGTGCCGTCGCGGCACCCGTCGCGAGCAGTGCATGCGTACGGCCCGATGCTGCCGAGTCCTACCTTGCGAAGCCGTTACGGCTGTGGGAGCACCCGGACTACTTCCGCTCCTCGGGGGGTCGGATGCGCCGGAAGGTGCGCCAGATGATGAGGTCGTAGGCGATCTTGAGGCCACCCGCCAGGAAGAACGGGACACCCAGCGCCGCGACCGAGAAGGCCCAGCCGGCCAGCGACGGCGACACGGTGGTCGCCACCGAGCGAGCGACATTGGTGATGCCCGCCGTGGCGGTCCGCTCGTCGTCATCGACGATCGCCATCGCGTAGCTCTGGCGGGTCGGCACGTCCATCTGCGACACGCTCATGCGGGCCAGGAAGAGGAGCACCGCCAGCCAGGCGGTGGGCATCAACGGCACGAGCATGAGCAGGACGTTGGAGGGCAGGTGCGTGAAGACCATGGTGTTCAGCAGGCCGATGCGCGGCGCAAGCCAGCCAGCGGCCAGGAACGAGAGCGCAGAGAGAACGCCAGCCCAGAAGAAGACGACCCCCAGCCACTGGGGCGAGAGGCCCCATCGCAGGCTGAACCAGTAGCTGACCAGGGTCAGCACCACGAATCCGCCCGCGAAGGCATCCAGCCCGAAGAGCGCCGATAGCCGGGCCACCGTGCCGCCCGACCGATGAATGCCCATGAACCGGCGCGCGCCCTGTACCTGACCCAGCTCGACCCGCGGCGACAGGCCGGCGAACAGCACCAGGTTGGCCAGGCCGATGGCGGCGTAGAACCAGAACAGGGGCCGATACGCATCTGCCCCGTGGAGACCCCAGGCGGCGAAGAGACCCACCAGGCCGACCGAGAGCGCGCCCGCCGCCTGCGCGAGGTTGCCGACCATCCCGTACACCGCGAAGACCCAGGTGCGGCGCTCCGACCCGACGATCTGGGGCAGGACCGCCATGTCGACGGTGTTGAAGACACCGACCTCCGAGCTCGTCGCCGAAATGGTGCCGGTGAAGGCGGCGGCCAGCAGGAGCCACGGGGAGCTGGACACCGCAAAGAGGAGGCCGCCCACGGCCATCAGGCCGGCCATGGTCATCACCGTCCGTCGCCTTCCGTATCGGTCCGCCACCAGGGACCATCCCACGGTCATTGCCGCCGACCCGCCGATTGCCGCCGTGGTGATCAGGCCCACCACCAGCGGGCCCAGGCCCAGCGCGGCCAGGTAGAGCGCCAGCACGACCGCGAGGTAGCCGTAGCCGAACGTCCGCAGCAGGCGCGCCAGCAGCAGGCGCCGCCCATCGGGCGGGATCCAGTCCAGGCGGGCCGCGGGGAATCGTCGCATCCACGCGAAGCGTAGTTGGGCTGGCGCCCGGGTGCCCGGCTAGCTCCCGCTGGCGAGCGGAATCGTGCGCCCCAGCAGCGCCCCGATGTTGTCGAGTGCCTGGCGGACGGTCCATGGCGCATCGGGGTGCGCGAGGTTGTTGAGGCCAGTGTCGTTGAGCATGGCCTTGAGCGACGGGGCGAGCTTGCCTCCCAGGTCCGCGGTCCCGACCAGCACGATCCGCTCGTGCCCGCTCCCGTCGATGAAGAGCAGGACCGGCGTGTGGTTCACGTCGTAGGTCTCGGGTTGGTGCGTATACCAGTCAACCGGCACCGGGCTGGCAACCGGCTGCTGCTCGTGGGTCACCCCGAAGAACTTCCAGAACCGGTCGAGGTTGACCTGGGTGCCGGTCAGCAGGGTCCAGTCCGCGGAGACCAGGTCGGCATAGGCCGCCAGCCGCTCCGGCGTGTCCCGCTGCGGGTCCACGGTGACCTCCCAGAGCGCCACCTTGTCCTGCAGGCCCGCGGCATGGATCGCCTCCGAGATCTGGATGAAGGCGGCGGTGGTCATGGGGCACAGCTCGTGGCAGGCGGTGAGGAACGGGTAGATGACCACGATCTTTCCCTGCTCGCTCGAGAGCGACACGCTGTCGCCGTGCTGGTCGATCAGGGAGATGTCGGGCACCGCCTGGTCCAGCTGGGTGCCGGTGACCGGCGGCGGCGTCGACAGCAGGCGCCAGCCGAGCACCGCGACCGCCACGACGGCGACAAGGCCGATGGCGACCGCAACACGGATCGAGACAGGAAGACGCACGGGCTCGGGTACCTGAGCGGGGGCTTGGGTGGCGCCTCGATGATAGCGCCGCTCAGCCGGGGCGTCGCAGGAGGCCGCTGGCGACCGCCATGGCGAGCAGGATCAGCGCGGCGCCCAGCAGCTGGACCGGCGTGAAGCGCTCGCCCAGCAGGAACCACGAGCCCACGGCGGCCGTGGGAGGTCCGAGGAGAAGGAAGGCGGACGCACGCCGCGCGGGAAGGCGGCGCATCCCGATCACCACCAGGATGGCGGCCAGCGCTCCCGGCCCCAGGGCCAGCCAGACCACGGCCAGCACCGCGTCGGTGCGCAGCGGCGCGCTGGTCACCGCTGCCGAAGTGAGAGCCAGCACCACCGCAGCGGTGATCGCGGTGAGGCTCAGCGCCGCCGTACCGATCGCCGGCCCGGGCAGGTCGTACGCGCGGGACCAGCGGCGCGACAGGACGAGGAAGGTCGAGAAGAAGACCGCAGCGACCAGGGCGACCGCGACTCCCAGGCTCTGGTCGCCGCCCAGGTGGAGCTCTCCCAGCAGGGCGGCACCCAGGAGCGCGACCCCCAGCGCCCCCAGCGTGACGGGTTCGGGCCGCTCGTGGAGGAGTGGAATGGCGATGACCGCGGCGAGCACGGCGTACAGGCCGGCGACGAAAGCCGTGATGCTCGCCCCGGCGAGCGACACCGCGGTGTTCATGCTCAGGATGAAGGCGGGACCGGCCAGTCCACCCAGGACGAGGAGCCGCCAGGCGGATGCCGCCGTCAGGCGGCGCGGCCGCAGCGCGGGATGCGCGACAACGGCGATCACCACCGCCAGGGTCAGCGAACCGAGCACGCCACGCCCCAGCGCCGCGCTCAGCGGCGTGAAGCTGCGGAGTGCGATCGCGGTCGCGACGTACGACGATCCGTAGATGAGCGCCGTACCCGCGGCCGCGAGGGCACCGCCGGGATCGAGACGGGGCGAATGCTGCGACATCGGCTCCGCATCGTACCGGCCGTGGACGTGCGGAGTGCGCCGGCAGCCACGAGGCGCCCGAGCGTCATAGACTCGACGCATGGCCGGATACAGCGACGAACTGATGACCGATTTTCGGGAGCACGGCGGGCACACGACGAGCGGACCCTTCCTGGGCAAACCCCTGCTCCTGCTGACCACCACCGGAGCCCGCAGCCGCGAGCGACGGACGTGCCCGCTGATCTACACCCGCGACGGCGATCGCTACGTGATCGTGGCGTCCAAGGGCGGCGCCCCGCACCACCCGGCCTGGTACCACAACCTGTGCGCCAACCCGGTGGTGGAGGTCGAGGTGGGCGAGGAGCGCTTCGCGGCCCGGGCGCACACGGCGGATCCCGCCGAGCGCCGGCGCCTCTACGACCAGCAGATCGCGGTGCTCGCCCGGCTTCGCCGAGTACGAGAAGCGGACCGAGCGCGTCATCCCGGTGGTTCTCCTCGACCGCCTCGCCGACGGCGACATCAGCTGAGCGCGGGCACGACTCCCGCCGGCACCAGCGGGCGAGCTCAGGGTTCCCGGATCGCGGGTCACGTACTCGGGGAAGAAGCGGGTGATCACGGTCAGGTCGAAGCGCCGCATGATCGATTCGGGCGGCTCGCGCTCGAGGAGGAACACCATGCTCCGTTCGACGAGCGACTCCGGTGCCTCGCCCGGACGCGCGAACCGCGCGAGCTCATCCCGGCTGACGCTGACCGTGTGGCGGGTGACGCTGCCCCCGTCGCGCACTTCGACGTCGCTCTCCCATCCGGAGGCCGATGGCGACGTGACCACGCTGATCTGGTGCATGGCCCGAGCCTACCGCGATACGGCATCCTCGTCGCGCGCCGCCACGATCCGGCGGCGGACCGGCAGGAGCAGCACCCGACCAGCGAGGACGAGCACGGCGGCCACCAGCGTGGCGCCGGCGGCCGCTCCCCATGCCGTCGGCGTAGCCCGCCCGCTCCACGATCGCGCCGAAGACGAGCGGGCCAATCACCGCTCCGGAGTTAGGCCCCATGCGGACGATCGCCATGGCGACCGCCGGCGCGCTCGGATTGGTGCGAGCCACCACGAGCAGCACGAGCCCCTGGTAGCCCCACGCGCCCACGAAGGCGACCAGGGTCGCCGCCACCAGTACCGCGACGCTGCCCGGGGCCAGCGCCAGGCTCGCGAATCCCACGCTGCCGACCGCCAGCATGCCGACCACCGCCAGCAGCGAGCCGCGCGGCGCGCGGTCGGCGAACCAGCCGGCCGCGACCCGGGTCGACATTCCCAGCAGGCTGCCCACGGTGAGCAGCAGGCCGGCAGCATCCTGCGGCATACCGCCGGCAACGGATGCGGAGACGGTGAAACCGGTGAGCGCGTTCGACGCGGTGGTCCCCAGGCCGACGCCCAGGGCCAGCACCACGAGGGCCAGCATCGGTGCGTCGCCTTCGCGCTGGGTGGCCCGCTCCTCCGCCACCGTGCCGCGCGCGCCGCGCCAGAGCAGCCAGGTCACCGCGAATCCCACGACCGCCGCCAGGCCGTAGGCAGCGCGCCACCCGATGGTCAGCCCCACGACGGGCACGGAGATGCCGGCGAGCACGGCCGCCAGCGGGATCGCGGACTGCTTGAGACCGTAGGCGATGCCCTGGCGGGAGATCGGCACGGCCACCGCCAGCAGGTGGTTGGCCCCGACCTGGATCAGCGCGTTGGCGACGCCGGCGCCGATGAGCCAGGGGAGCAGGGCGAGCAGGCTGCCGGGGACCACCGCGATGCCGGCCAGCGCGACGATGGTGCCGGCCAGGCCCACGGCGATGGTGCGCCGCGGCCCGAGCCGGTCGGAGATGGCGCCCGACGGGAGGGAGGAAATCGCGGACGCCGCAAAGAAGGAACCGATGGCGGCCCCCAGCCCGAACTCCCCAAATCCCAGGTCGCCCCGGATCAGGACGGCGAGGCCCCCGAGCAGGAGAACGGGAAGCGCGGAGACGGTCGCGGCAGCGAGGGTCGTGGCGAGCGTGCGTGCCAGCGAAGGGGATCCGGTTGCCTGGGCGGCCATCCGCCCCATTGTGGGCGGTTACCCCGCGGCGCGTCCCTGCGCGGCGGGCACAGGCATCCCCGGATCTTCGTGCGGACCGGTCACCACCACCTCGCCGCGCTGCTCGGTCCCGCCGGAGCGCACGAGGTACACGTGGTGGACCTCGGCGCTGCCCGTCGAGAGGGTTCCGCCCACGCTGCAGTAGCGGGTCGCGGACAGCTCGATGGCACGCCGCACGGCGTCGACGTCGATGGCCGGCCCTTCCACGACGTGGAGGAGGTCGACCCGGGTGAAGATTGCGGGGTTCGCGTTCTCGCGCTGGTCGCCGGTGGCCTCCACTTCGTAGCGGGTCACCGCCTGGCGCTTCTTGCGCAGGATGGAGATCACGTCCATGGCGGTGCATGCGGCGACGGCGACCGGCACCAGCTCCGCCGGGCGGGGGCCGGTGTCGCCCTCCCCGTTGTCGAGGACGAGGCTATGGCCGCTCCCGGTGGTGGCGACGAAGCGCAGCCCGTCGCCCTCCAGGGCGACCTGCGCGGTCTTTCGGCTCATGCGCTGCTCCTCTACGCGGCTCGGACGATGGTGTGCTGTGGAGGACAGTACCCGTACGGTCAGTGCCACCTTGATGCGATCGGTGCCGCAGCCGATCATCGGCCCGCCTCCAGTGAACCGATGGCCCGCTCGAGGCGCTCGCGGGCCTCGTGCGCCACGGGAGCGACCCCGGGGTGGTCGACGATGCCCAACGCCGAGAGCGGATCGATCGCCTCGACGATCGTCTCGCCCGCCGCTTCGCGAAGGACGACGTTACAGGGCAGCAGCGCGCCCACCGATGGATCGGCCTGGAGGGCGCGATGGGCGAGTGGCGGGTTGCAGGCGCCCAGGATCACGTACGGCGGCCACTCGACGCCGAGCTTGGCGGCGAGGGTGGCGCGCACGTCGATCTCGGTCAGGACGCCGAAGCCCTCCTGCTTGAGGGCGGCCTCGACCCGCGGCCGGGTTGCATCGATCGTCCCAACCAGGCGAGTCTCGAAGGTGTAGGTGTGGGTGGTTGGCATGGATTCCTCTTCGTGTCAGGCACCGGCCCGGACTGGGGACCGGTCAGTGGTCGGGGTCACGCGGCGCCGGACGATGCGGTCGATGACGTCGCACGCCTCGACGATCGCCGGCTCGGAGAGCTGGTAGCGCACGGTGGTCCCGGCCCTGCGCCCCTCTACCAGGCCGGCGGTGCGCAGTACCGCCAGGTGCTGGCTCGCATTGGGCAGGGTCACACCGGTCATCTCGGCCAGCTCGCCCACCGACCGCTCGCCGCCGCGGAGGAGGTCGAGCAGCATCAGCCGCTTGGGATCGGTGAGGACCCGGCAGATCGCCGCATGGCGGCGGTAGTGATCGGGATCGCGCTCGCTGTTCATTCCGCCTGCAGCCTACCCTATACTTGCGTAATTGCGCAAGCGACGGAGCGAGGGGAATCCCCTGCCGACGCGGCTCGGCGAGTAGGATCGGGGCATGGGTGGATATCGCCCGGGGCATGCGCGCCGGCGGCTGATGGTGAGCGTCCTGGCGGGAGCCGCGCTGCTCGCGGGGTGCAGCAACGCCGCCCGGTCATATCCGGCCGAGAGCGCGCCGCTCGCCGCCGGCGAGCGGATCTACCAGCAGGGAATCGGTCCGGACGGCAGTCGCATCGGCCGAATCGGCGGCGTCTCGATGCCCATGGCGGGAGACGGCTGCGCCGCATGCCACGGAGCCGACGGCCGCGGTCGGGCGACCATGATGGTCACCGCGCCGGACATCACCTACGCCAACCTGACCGATCCGGCCGGTATGGTCGAGACCGATGGCTCGCGCGGCCCGGTCTACACCGACGCACTCCTCCGTCGCGCGGTCATCGCCGGCGTCGGCGCCGACGGCGGCGAGCTCGAACGGACGATGCCCCGCTGGCAGCTGACCGACCAGGCCTGGAACGACCTGCTCGCCTATCTCAAGACCCTCTGAGCGGAGGGGCGACACCCGAGCGGCGAGGACCGGTGGCTGGTGGAAGGGACGGCGTATGGTGGCCTCCGGACCCGCAGCAGAGGGGCGACCATGGCATCCGCCGCCACCACCGAAGGTCTCCGCGCCATCGCCACGGCCTTCGACCACCACGACCTCGACACGATCATGGCCTACTTCGCCGATGACGCCGTCTTCGAGGCACCTCGCGGCCCGGAGCCGTACGGTGCCCGCGTCGTCGGAAGAGGGGCCATCCGGGAGGCGTTCGCCGGGCGTTTCACCGGGATCCCGGACGTCCGGTACCGCGACGATGACCACTTCGTGTCGGGTGACCGCGGCTGCTCCCAGTGGACCCTGTCCGGGACCGGTGCCGATGGCGCACGGATCGAGGTGCGCGGCTGCGACCTCTGGACCTTCCGTGACGGCCAGGTGATCCTGAAGGACTCCTACTGGAAGATCCGCACCGCGTAGGTCGCAGCGCAATGTCGTTGACACAACACGCGGCCGGCGTATTATCAGACCGACAGTCGGTCTGCTAATGGGAGCTCGGATCATGGCTCGCACCGTGAACCCGCAGAAGCACGCCGTTCGGCGGGATGCGTTCGTGGATGCTGCCCTGCGCCTGATCCAGACGAAGGGCTACGAGCAGATGAGCATCCAGGACGTCCTGGATGCGCTGGGTGCGTCGCGCGGCGCTTTCTACCACTACTTCGACTCCAAGGCCGCGCTGCTCGACGCGGCGATGGAACGCCTGCTCGACACCGGCACGGCCATTGCGCGAGAGGTTGCTGCCGACCCGGGAGTCAGCGCCACCGAGAAGTTCGGCGCCGTGTTCACCAACATCGCGAGCTGGAAGAACGCCCGGCGCGAGCTGATGCTCAAGGTGCTGCAGATCTGGCTCTCGGACGAGAATGCGGTCGTCCGGGAGAAGCTGCGCCGCGGCCTGGCCGAGCAGATGACGCCGGTCCTCACCGACATCATCCGGCAGGGGTGCCGGGAGGGCGTATTCACCGTTGCATCCCCCGAGGACGCGGCGCGCGTCGTCGTCGCGTTGCTCTCCGGGACCCAGGAGATCGCCGGCGAGCTGTACCTCGGGCGCGTGCAGCACACCATCCCGCTCGAGACCGTCGAGCGGACCCTCGCGGCCTTTGCCACCGCCTACGAGCGGATCCTGGGCGCACCGTCCGGGTCGCTCCGCCTCGTCGACCCCGAAACCATCCGGCTCTGGTTCGCATGACGAGCCGTGTCGTCCGTTGCTGAAGGAACCAAGCACATGACCGCCATCATCGAGACGCAGAAGCTCACGAAGTCCTACGGGTCGCACCGCGGCATCATTGACGTCGACCTGCAGGTCAACGCCGGCGAGGTGTTCGGCTTCCTGGGTCCGAACGGCGCCGGCAAGACGACCACGATCCGCACGATCCTGGACCTCATTCGTCCCACCAGCGGCGTGGCCCGGGTGTTCGGCATCGAGTCGAGCGCCGATCCCGCCGGGATCCACGCCCGGGTGGGCTACATCCCCGGCGAGTTCACGCTCTACGACCGACTCACCGGCGGCCAGACCCTCGACTACTTCGCGAACCTGCGGGGCGGCGTCGACCGCGCCTACCAGGCCGAGCTCGTCAAGCGCTTCGAGATCGACACCTCGCGGCGTTTCAAGGAGTACTCGAAGGGCAACAAGCAGAAGATCGGGCTGGTCATCGCGCTCCAGCATCGGCCGGAGCTCCTGGTCCTCGACGAGCCGACCTCCGGGCTGGATCCCCTGGTCCAGCAGTCCTTCTACGCGCTCGTGCGCGAAGCGAAGGGCGAGGGACGCACCATCTTTCTCTCGAGCCACATCCTCTCCGAGGTCGAGCGCACCTGTGACCGCGTGGCGATCATCCGCGACGGTCGTATTGCCAAGACCGACAGCGTGGAAGGTCTGCGCGACCTTGCCCATCACCAGGTGGAGCTGCGCTTCGCCGGCCCGGTCCCGGCCGAGGAGTTCCGAGGGCTTCCCGGGGTGACCGACGTCGCGGCCACCGACCACGTCCTGCGCATGCGCGTCTCGGGCGCCGATCACGCCGGTCGTCCAGGCCGCGTCGAAGTACGAGCTGCTCGACTTCGTGAGCCGGGAGCCGAGCCTCGAGGAGACGTTCCTGGCCCAGTACGGTCAGGCAGCGGTGGAGGTCAAGGCCGATGAGCGCTAGCGCCGCCGTCGGCGCGCGGGTGATCAGCACGCCGTCGCGCTTAAGCCGGATCTACGGCCTCGGAAGCATCTATGCCAAGACCGTCCGGGACTCGCGCCTGGCGTTCATCATTGCGGCCGGGCTGCTGGGCGGGCTGGCCCTTTTCATGGGCGCCGCCATCTCCAACGTCTTCCCCACCCCGGCGTCCCGGCTCGAGGTGAACGCCCTCATCGGCAGCATGCCGGCGGACCTGGTCAACCTGTTCGGCAAGCCCGTGCAGCTCGGGACCCTGGGCGGCTACATGACCTGGAAGTACGGCGCGATCTTCGCCCTGGGCGCTGCCTTCTGGTCGATCTTCGCCCTCTCCGGGACCCTTGCCGGCGAGGCCGGCCGGGGAAGCCTCGACGTCATCGCCGTGACGCCGTTCGGCAGGCGGCGCATCGCGTTCGAAAAGCTCGCGGCGCACGTGACCATGCTGCTCCTGGCAATGGTGACCGTTGCGCTTTGCATCACCGTGAGCTCGAACGTGTTCGGTGACGCCGCGCTTGGGGACCAGATCCCGCCGCTCTCCGCCACCGGCTTCGTGCTGTGGGTCGGCGGGCTGGCACTCTGCTTCGGCTCGCTCGCGTGGGCACTCGGGCCCATCCTGGGGCGGGCCGGCGCCGCCGGCCTGGCGAGCGCCGTGATGATGATCCTGTGGATCGCCAACGGCTTCACGGCCCTGGACCCGATCGCGGTGTTCAGCCCCTTCCGCTGGACCGCGAACCACGTCGCGCTGGTGGGACAGTACAACTGGGGAAGCCTGGTGCTCGTGGGCATCGTGGCCGTGGCGCTTCTCGGTATCGGCATCGAGCTGTTCAGCCGCCGCGACCTGGGCGTCACCGTCGGCTGGTCGCTGCCCGGTCTCCCGCGATGGGTCCTGGGCGTCCGCGGCCCCGTCAGCCGTGCGTTCGGGGAGCAGCTTCCGCGGGCAACCTGGTGGGGAATCGGGATGGGGCTCACCGGCCTGATGCTCGTCTCCCTGGTGGGCTCCTTCGCGGACCAGCTCGCCAAGGACCCCAACCTGCAGGAGACGTTCAGCAACATCTTCCGAGGATTCGACACGCAAACCGCCGGCGGCTGGCTCCAGCTGTTCGCCCAGCTCCTCGTCATCGCTGCCGGCTTCGCGGGTATCACGTTCGTCTCCAAGTGGGCCAGCGACGAGACCGGCAACCGGCTCGAGATGCTTCTCGCGACCCCAATGACCCGCGCGCGCTGGGTCGTCAGCGGTGGCATCGCGGCGCTTCTCGCCGTCGTGGTGCTGAACGTGTTCCTGGCCGCCGGCATCGCGCTCGGCGCCGTCGCTGGCGGGGTTTCTGCAGGCGATGCCCTGGTCGGGTCGCTCTCGCTGGGCCTGGTGGCCGCCGCCATGGTCGGCGTCGGCTTCGCGATCGGGGGTTGGTGGCGAACGTCCCTGGCCGCGGAGGTCACCGCCGTCGTGGTGGTGCTGACCTACCTCATCGACCTGCTCGGACCGCCGCTGAAGCTGCCGGACTGGGTCCAGCAGATCACCCTCTCGTCCCACATGGGGCAGCCCATGATCGGCCAGTGGGACGCTACGGGAATCATCGCGGGCGTCGTGATCGCCGTGGGAGGGATCCTGCTGGGCGCCTGGGGCCTGGGGCGGCGCGACATTTCGGTCTGACGACGGCAGCGGCGCGGCGGTTCAGGTTCCGAACCGCCGCTCGCGCGCCTGGTAGCTGCGCAGGGCCCGCAGGAAGTCGATCTTGCGGAATGCGGGCCAGAAGACGTCGCAGAAGTAGTACTCGCTGTAGGCGGACTGCCACAGCAGGAACCCGCCCAGCCGGATCTCGCCGCTGGTGCGGATGATGAAATCGGGGTCCGGCTGATCTGCCGTGTAGAGCCGGGCGCTGATCTGCTCCGCGGTGAGGTCCCTCTCGAGATCGGCGACGCTGCGTTCCTCCGCGGCGGCCTCGCGGAGCACGGCTCGCACGGCATCCACGATCTCCTCCCGTCCGCCGTAGCCCACCGCGATGTTCAGCTGCATCCCCTCGTGCTCGGCGGTGGCGGCCTCCAGGCGGCGCAGGGAGTCGAGCACCGTCTGCGGGAAGGATTCGATGCGGCCGATGGCTCGGATGCGGACGCGGTTCTCACGGATGCGCCGATCGTGCGCCATGCGCTCCGCCTCCTGCTCAAGGAGCCGGAGGATGTGCTCCACCTCGTCCGGGTCGCGCTTGGCGTAGTTGTCCGGGCTCAGGACCCACAGGGTGACCGTGGGAATCCGCATCTCGAGGCACCAGTCGAGCACCTCGCGGGCCTTGGACACGCCCCGGTCATGGCCCAGCTTGATGTCCGCGAGGCCGGCGAGCCGCGCAAAGCGCCGGTTGCCGTCCAGGATGAGACCCAGGTGGCGTGGCACCTCTCCGCCCCGGACGGTGGCCTGCAGGCGGCGCTCGTAAAGGGCATAGACCGGTCCGGCCAGGCTGCGCCACGCCAGCGTCATGGCCGATCGCGCCCGCGGCCGCAATGCCGAGCTTCGTGGGCGTCGTTCGGAAACCGGCTGGTCCAAGGTGGCAGACCTCCACGGCGGATGGTACTCCCGGGAGGCCGGATCAGCCGCGCAGCCGGATCTCCCGGCGCCCGAGACGGTAGACACCCTCGATCAGGACGGCGAGCCCCACCAGGGCGGCCACCACCCAGAGCTTGTCGGGCGCCGACCGCGCCGTCTCCCAGATCAGCGCGGCCAGCGCCGTGACGCAGGCCAGTCCGCCGATGACGGAGATCCAGGCACGGCTCCGTGTCTGGCGCGCCTGCCGCACGTTGGCGGCGTTCACCGCGGCGAAGATCAGCAGGAACCCCGCGCTCCCCAGGGTCGAGATGCTGGTGAGGTCGAAGACGTTGGCAACGAAGAGGGTGAGCGCGGCGGTGATCAGGAGCCCTTCCACCGGCTCCCCCCAGATCTTTCGCTCGAGGGCGCGGGGCAGCTGCCCGTCGCTCGCGATGGAGTAGCTCAGCCGAGCTGCGCCGTAGAACGTGGCGTTGATGGCAGAGGCGGTCGACAGCATGGCCGCGATCGCGATCAGGGTGAAGCCGGCCTGCCCCAGGGACGGTCGAGCCGCTTCCGCGAGCGCGTAGTCCTTGGCCGCCACGATCCTGTCGACGGGGAGATTGCCCACCGTGACCAGCGCCACCAGCACGTACAGAACGATCACGGATCCGACCGCGATGTAGAAGGCGCGCGGAAGCGTCCGCGCCACGTCGCGAACGTCCTCCGCCGCGTTGGCGATGAGCTCGAACCCTTCGTAGGCCAGGAAGATGATCATCCCGCCGGCCACCAGCTGCAGGGGCGGCGACCACGTGGATGGGGCCAGGCGCGCCGTCTGGGTGCTCGCGATGCCCGCGACCACGAACAACGCCAGGATGGCCAGCTTCAGCCCCACGATCCAGCGCTCCGCTCGGCCGATCACGTTCGCGCTGAGGAGGTTCAGGCCCGTGATCACCAGGATGGCGGCGGAAATCAGCGCGTGCCGGCCGACGTCCTGCCATGCCGCGGGCAGAAACGTCGCGCCGTAGCTGCCGAACGCGAGCGCATACAGCGACAGCATCACCACGTAGCTCAGCCAGAGCAGGACGTTCAGGCTGCCGGTGAGCATGCCCGCCCCGAAGGCGCGGTCGAGGAAGGTGACCGTTCCGCCCCGGCTCGGGTAGGCGACCGAGAGCTTGGCGTACGCGTAGGCGGTGAGCAACGCGACGGCACCGGCCACCGCGAACGCGATCGGGGTGCCGCCGTGCGCAAGCTGGACCGCCAGCCCGAGCACCGCGAAGATCCCGCCCCCGACCATGCCCCCGACGCCGATGGCCACCACGCCCCAGATCCCGATGGTGGTGTCGCGCTGTGTGCTCATCTGCCCCCGGCCTGCGGTTCGCCCGATCGGCCGCAGCCTACGACGCTGGCGCTTCCGGCGTCACGGCTGAAGCGCGGACCAGCGCGAGGGCTGGCCCCAGCCCGCCGTTCCACGGCTCGCCATGACCGGGAAGGACCCACGTCGCCTCGATGCCGTCGAGCGCCGTCAACGACGCGAGCGCCGCCGCGCGGTCGACGGTGAACGGCGCCTGCGCCGGGCCGGCGAACCCGGTCAGGACTGAGCGGGTCGTCATTGCGTCGCCAACGAAGACCGCATCCGCCGCGGGCACGTGGTACGCCACCGACCCGGGCGTGTGCCCCGGGAGGGCAATCACGCGCGGCGCGCCCGGCAGGTCCAATGCGGCCCCGGGGGTCGCGATCTGGACCTCGCGGATCGGCGTGCTGCGCAGGCCGCCCCGCAGGGCCGCGAACCACATGAAGCGGAGCATGGGCCACAGGCGCATGCGGTCACGCTCGGCCGGAGGCTTCTTGACCTCGCCGCGAGCCTCGGCCGCATCGGCCTCGCCAACGTAGACGCGAGCGCCGAGCTCCCGCCGCAGGCGCTCGGCGAAGCCCACGTGGTCCACGTCGCCATGCGTGAGCAGGACGGCGCGGATGTCGTCGAGGGAGCGGCCCAGGGCGTCGAGCTCGCGGACCAGGTCGCGCCACTGGCCCGGAAGCCCGGCGTCGATGACGGTGATGCCATCCGGCTGAACCACGAGGTAGCTGTTCACCAAGCTCGATGGGCCGATGCGGTGAAGTGAAGGAGCAAGCTGCATGGTTGTAATCCTTGTTGAGGCGCTCAGCCGCGCGGGCCGGCGTGCGTGATCGACAGCAATTCGGCGACGCAACGGATGCCGAGGTCGACGAGAGCACCACCTGGCTGGCTCCCGTGCGCCGGGAAACGGCCGGGATGCGGCGATGACGCCTAGACGGCCTCGTCGACCATCGGCTTGACCTCGCCGATCCAGCGCTCGAGCGTCTCGTCGTCGTACGGCGCGGCGAACTCGCCGATGAACGTGCCGTAGCCGAGCGCCCGCCGCGCGATCATGGCCTCCGCGACCTGCTCGGGGGTCCCGACCCAGAACGTGTCGTCGTCCTCGACGTCGGACATCGGCGTCCGGTTGTGGGCCATCTGCGCCTCCCAGACGCGACGCGCCTCCGCCTCCGAGTCGCGGATCACCGGCTTGCAGCCCACTGTCCATTCGATCTCGGACGGGTCGCGCCCGACGCTCTCGCAGTGAACGCGCAGCACGGAGCCCTTGTGCTGCAGCTTCTCGACGCTGCCCATGGCGTTCCACATGTCGGCATAGCGGGCCACGGTGCGCAGCGTCTTCCGCTCGCCCGATCCGCCGATCATGATCGGCATGTGCGCCTGGCGCGGTGGTGGAAGCAGGCGGAAGTCATCGAAGGCGTAGTGCCCTTCGGGGGCCGATGTCACCGCTCCCCCGTCCAGCAGCGTCCGCAGGGCGCCCACCGCCTCGTCCAGCCGGTCCAGGCGCTGACCGAACCCGGATCCGAAGTCGATGCCGGTGGCAGTGTGCTCCGTCCCGAACCAGGCCCCGCCGATACCCAGGATCGCGCGACCCTCGCTGATGTGGTCGAGGGTGGTCGCCAGCTTGGCGACGAGGCCCGGGTTGCGGAAGGTGTTGGCCCCGACCAGGAGCCCGACCCGGGTCCGGCGAGTCATGGCGGCCCAGGCCGCAAGCGTGGTCCAGCCTTCGAAGACGGGCTGGTGGGGATCGCCGAAGATCGCGTACAGGTGGTCCCAGGTCCACAGGTGGTCGTAGCCGAGCTCGTCGACTTTCCGCGCCGCCGCGGCAAATGCCGCGCCAGTCGGTCGCCTGGCTCCAGAGCAGCACCCCGAGCCGTGTCTCCATGGTTGGTTGCCTCCATCTCCTTTCCGGCCGCCTGCCCGCCGGCGCTCCTGAACTCTGTTCCCGATTGTACGGACACTCGGCTGGCGCCGGGTCGGGACCCCTCTGGGGCTAGGCCTCCACCTCGGGACCGCCGTCGACCTCCAGGCGCTCGACCCGGGCCTGCTCCAGCATTGCAGCGCGATGCGCGCGGTCGCCGGCTGCGCCGCGCCGCCTGCGGTCCAGCTCCGCAACAGTCCCGTTCCGCGCGTAGATCAGGAGCACGTCGCGGGCCTGGACCAGGGTCTCGCCGTGCGGGACACCCAGGTACGTGCCGTCCGGGCGGTGGACCCCCAGCACGATCACGCCTTCCGCGCGAAGCCCCAGGGTGTTCAGGTCACGCTCCGCGAGCCAGTCGTCCGGCTGGACCTCCAGCTCGGTGACAACGTAGTCGCCGCCCAGGTGGAGCAGGCCCGCGTAGTCGCGTGCGTCGAGGTCGGTCCAGCGCTTCAGCGCGCGCATGGTGAGTGCCGTGATGCGCTGGTCCACCCATCGGTTGTTGAAGATGAACCACAGCGCCGCGAGGCCGACGAGCAGGATCAGGGGCCGCAGGAAGGGACTGGCCGCTGTTCCGGGTTCGAGGAAGGTGAGCATGAACGAGGCGATCACCGCCACGATCCCGGCGCTGCCCAGCAGCATCAGCCACATGATGATCCGGCGCCGCACCGGGTGACGCACCACGGCCTCCGACTCCGCCGTGGTGAATCCCGAACCGCTGAACGCCGAGCGTGCCTGGAATCGCGCCGCCTCGCGCGAGAGGCCCGTCGCGGTCAGCGCCACGGTCGCAATGCGCGTGATGAGCAGCGAGATGGTCAGCACCACCAGGAGCGTGATGACCGCGGTCATGTCCCCCGAAGGGTACCCGACGCCGGCGATGCCCAACCCACGTGGCCATGGCCACCCATAATCAGCCGCATGGCACCGCTCGATCCCCATCTCGTTCGCCCCGAGTTCCCGTCACTGGCACGCCAGGACCGGGACCGTCCGGTTGTGTACCTCGACGGGCCCGGTGGCACGCAGGTGCCACAGCGCGTCATCGACGCGGTGAGCGACTACTACCGGCACCGCAACGCCAACGAGGGCGGCGCCTTCGCCTCGAGCGCGGAGAACGATGCCATGGCGGCCGAGGCGCACCAGGCGGTGGCGGATCTCCTGGGGGCACCGGGGCCGGATGGCATCAAGTTCGGCTACAACATGACCACCCTGACCTTCCACCTCAGCCGCTCCATCGGCGCACGGCTGTCGCGCGGTGACGAGGTCGTGGTGACGGCCCTCGACCATGAGGCGAACGTCTCCCCGTGGCGCCTCGTCGCCGCAGATCGGGGCCTCGTCGTCCGCACCGTAGACGTGCGCGCGGAGGACGGGACGCTGGACATCGACGACCTGGATCGGGCTCTGGGTCCCCGGACGCGGGTCGTGGCCGTTGGCTGCGCGTCGAACGCGCTGGGCACCATCAACCCGGTTCGCGAGATCGTGCAACGCGCCCACGCGGTGGGCGCTCTCGCCTACCTCGACGCGGTGCACTACGCGCCGCACGGCGTGATCGACGTGGTCGACCTGGACGCCGATCTGCTGGTCTGCTCCGCGTACAAGTGGTTCGGCCCGCACATCGGCGTGCTGTATGGCAAGCCCGATCTTCTCGATGACCTACCGGCGTACAAGGTCCGCCCGGCGCATGACCGCTTCGAGACCGGGACACCCAACTACGAGGGCATGGCCGGAACGTCGGCCGCGATCGGCTACATCCGGTCGCTGGGCACCCGGTTCGGCGATGGGCCGATGACGACCGCCCGGGACGAGATCGTGGCCGGGATGCGGGCCATCGGCGCCCACGAGCGATCCCTCACCGAGCGATTCATCACCGGCGTCACGGCCATTCCGGGGATCCGCCTGTGGGGCATCGCCGACATCGGACGCCTCGACCAGCGGACGCCGACCTTCGGCCTGACAATCGACGGGGTCACGCCGCGGGCGGCCGCCGAGGCGCTCGGGGCCCAGGGGATCTTCACCTGGGACGGCGACTTCTACGCCCAGGGGCTCGTCGAGCGCCTGGGCCTCGCGGAGTCCGGCGGCCTGCTGCGGATCGGCGCCGTCCACTACAACACGGTCGAGGAGATCGACCGTGTCCTCGATGCGCTGGGGGCCATTGCAGCCCGAGCGGGATGAGGCGCCGAGGGGCGGAGAGGCAGCCCTGGCCGAGGGCGAAGACCGTCAGCCGATGTCGTCGAGCTGTGACTGCGCCTGGAACAGGTTGATCCCGCTGTCGATGAGATCCAGGAGCGCGCGCATGGTCCGCTCCTCCTCGACCTGCTCCTCGATGAACCATTGCAGGAACTGCAGGCTGCGCGCGTCGCCGGCCTTTCCGGCCGCCGCCGCCAGCGCGTCGAACTGCCCCGTCACCCGAAGCTCGCTCGCCAGGGCCGCCTCCACGGCATCTCGTGCCGACGCATAGCTGGTCGGGGCGCCCGGCGTCGAGGGAAGGCTGAACTCGAGCTCGTTGTCGATGAGAAACGCCATGATCTTCGCGGCGTGCTCGGCCTCTTCGGCCCCCTGCTCATGGAAGAACTTGGCCCAGCCCTTCAGGCTCTGACGTTCAAAGTGGAGCGCGATCCCCATGTAGCTCTGATGTGCCCCGAGCTCATGAGCCACCTGCGCAACCAGGAGCTGGCTCACCTGTTCGCTGATCATCTCTACTCCCTTGGAAGTCATGACCGTCCTCGTTGCCGGTCACCTCGTGACGCAGGACGGTACGGCGGTCCCTTCGATTGCGCAGCCGTGGCTGCGCTGCTGCGAGTCTACGCGCCCACGACCCGGACAGGCGATCGCTCAATCGGCTCGACGCGGAGCTCAACGGCGCGGCCGGCGGCGCCGTCCTCGTTGACCCCACCAGATTCTGGTCGTCATACTTCCGCGGGCCATGGGACCGTCATGATCTGCGCCAACTGCGGCACGACGAACGATGCCGCCGCGAAGTTCTGCATCGCATGCGGAGCGCGGACGTCGCACGCGTGCCCGTCGTGCGGGACGCCCTCGACGCCGGGAGCGCGCTTCTGCGCAGAGTGCGGGACCAACCTCGGCGGCGATGCCGCTCCGCCGCAGGCGCAGGACGCCGCCGCGGCAGATCTCGCCAGCGGGACGGACGGGGCACCCGTCGCCGAGCGGCGCCTGGTGAGCGTCCTGTTCGCGGACCTGGTGGGGTTCACGACCCTGTCCGAGACCCGCGATCCCGAGGAGACGCGCGAGCTCCTGAGCCGCTACTTCGAAACGGCGCGCACGGTGATCGACCGCTATGGCGGGACCATCGAGAAGTTCATCGGCGACGCCGTGATGGCAGTGTGGGGCACGCCGGTCACCCACGAGGATGACGCCGAGCGAGCCGTCCGCGCCGCGCTCGACCTGGTGGAGGCGGTGCACGTCCTTGGTGACGCCGCGGGCATGACCGGGCTGGCTGCCCGGGCCGGGGTGCTCACCGGCGAGGCCGCCGTCACGCTGGGGGCCAGCGACCAGGGGATGGTGGCCGGCGACATGGTGAACACCGCCGCACGGCTGCAGTCCGCGGCGGACCCCGGAACTGTTTTCGTCGGGGAGGCCACGTTCCACGCCACGTCGACATCGATCGGCTACGAGCCGGCCGGGGACCACGCCATGAAGGGCAAGGCAGAGCCGGTCGCTGCCTATCGTGCGATCCGGGTCCTCGCCAAGCGACGCGGCGAGGGGCGCACGGAGCAGCTCGAGGCACCGTTCACCGGTCGGCAGTCCGAGCTGCGCATGCTCAAGGACTTCCTGCATGCGACCGGCGAGGAGCAGCGGGCTCGACTGGCGTCCGTGATGGGGCAGGGCGGCATCGGCAAGAGCCGCCTCGCATGGGAGCTGCTCAAGTACATCGACGGCGTGTCGGAGGAGGTGTACTGGCACAACGGTCGGTGCCCCGCGTACGGCGAGGGCATCAGCTTCTGGGCCCTGGGCGAGATGATCCGCGCCCGTGCCGGCATCCTCGAAGGCGAGGCCCCCGCATCAGCAGGCACAAAGCTCGCCGCATCGGTCGCGGAGTTCGTGCCGGACGAGACCGAGCGTCGCTGGATCGAGCCCGCCCTTCGCGGGCTGCTGGGCCTCGACGCGTCCGATGGCGCCGCGACCCTGCAGCAGGAGCCACTCTTCGCGGCGTGGCGCACCTTCTTCGAGCGCATCTCGGAGCGTGGAACCACCGTCCTCGTCTTCGAGGACCTCCAGTGGGCCGATGCCGGCCTGCTTGACTTCATCGAGCATCTCCTGGAATGGTCGCGGAGCCGGCCGATACTCGTCATCACCCTGGCCCGCCCCGAGCTCCTCGATCGGCGACCGGGCTGGGGCGCCGGGTGGCGGAACTTCACCTCCGTCGTGCTGGAGCCACTCGGCGACGACGCCATGCGGGAGCTCCTCTCCGGGCTCGTTCCCGGCCTGCCGGATGCCATCGCGGGTCGGATCCTGGCCCGGGCCGAGGGCATTCCGCTCTATGCGGTCGAGACGGTCCGCATGCTCCTCGCCGAGGGCCGCATCGAGCCGGCCGACGGGGCATTTCGTCCGGTCGGCGACCTTACCGAGCTTGCGGTGCCGGAAACGCTCCAGGCTCTCGTGGCGGCACGGCTGGACGGGCTTCCCGCCGAGGACCGCGCGATGGTCCAGGAGGCCTCGGTCCTGGGCAAGACCTTCAGCCTGCAGGCCGTCGCCGAGGTCTCGGGCAGCGATCCGTCAGCCCTGGAGGCCCGGCTGCGCGATCTCGTGCGTCGCGAGCTGTTCACCCTGGACGTCGATCAGCGCTCCCCCGAGCGTGGCCAGTACGGATTCGTGCAGGCCATCGTCCGCGAGGTCGCGTACGGGACGCTGGCGCGACGCGACCGACGCAAGCTGCACCTTGCCGCCGCGCGTCACTTCGAACAGGCCGGAGACGAAGAAGTTGCGGGCGTCCTGGCCACGCATTACCTCGCGGCATACCGGGCGCGGCCTGAAGGCCCGGAGGGGGAGGCCGTCGCCGGCCAGGCGCGGCTGGCGCTCCGCGCGGCGGCGGACCGGGCGACGCGGCTGAGCTCGCATGACGTTGCGCTGGGCTACCTGGAGCAGGCGCTCGAGGTGGCCCGGGACGACGCGGACCGGACCGAGCTGCACCTTGCCGCCGGACGTGCGGCGACCCAGCTGACGCAGACCGCGATCGCCGAGGAGCACCTGGGGACGGCCATCCGCACGGCACGGGAACGTGGCGACGAGGCCACCGAGCTCCGGGGCCTTGTGTCGCAGGGAAAGATGCGGGCCACGCTCGGGCACAGCGACGCCGCGGTGGAGCCCCTGGAAGACGCGGCACGCCGATTCGCGCACCTGGACGGAACGGCGGAGTTCGTCGAGCTCAGCGAGGGCCTCTCGCGGGTGTACATGCGCGTCGGGCGCGACGACGAGAGCCTCGCGTGGGCCGACCGCGGGCTCCGGGGCTCGGAAGCACGCGAGATGACGCGCACCACGCTGGAGCTGTTGGTGACGCGAGCGACGGTGCTCAGCTTGCATGGTCGCCTCAAGGAGGCGGCGGCCACCCTCATCGGCGCGGGGCAGCTGGCCGCTGCCGAGGGATACGTCGACATCGAGACGCGCGCGCTCATCAACCTCGGGTTCGCCACGGCCGCCGATGACCCGCGGATGGGTCTGAAGGCGAGCCGGGAGGGTGCCGAGATCGCCTTGCGCATGGGTCTTCGGTCCTACCTGACCTACCTGGTGGGCAACGCGGTCGAGAATGGCCTCCAGACGGGCGACTGGGACGACATCGAAGCACTCCTGGATCGAGCGCTCGCCGTCGAGCTCGGCGACGACGCGGCGACTCACCTGCACTCCGGAAAGGCGGTGCTGGCGGCGATGCGAGGCGAGCCGTACCGCGACGCCCTCGATCAACTCAACAACAGGCGAAACCTTGACGACCCGCAGGCACGGGCCGGCACCGCCGAGACCGAGGCGCGAATCTCGCTTGCCGAGGGCCGATACGACCATGCCCTCGAGCGGATGAGGGCCGCGGCGGCCGAGTTCCGCCAGGGTGGCGGTGTCACACTCGCCACCATCGGCGGGCGCGCCGCCCTGTGGGCAGGCAACGCCACGCCCCTCGCGGACATCCTGGAGAAGATGGAGGGAGCGCCCGGACGGGTCATCGCCGCCATCCGTGTCGAGCTCTCCGCTGGCGTTGCCGCCCTCTCGGGAGATCGATCGAGCGCCATTGCCGGGTTCGTGGACGCGGTCCACCGATGGCGCGAGCTGGAGGTCGACTTCGAACGAGCCCTCTGCCAGGTCACCCTGGTGGCGACCCTCGGACCCGGGCCGGATACCGTCGAGGCTGCCGCCGAGGCGCGGAAGACGTTCGAGAAGCTGCGGGCACGGCCATTCATCGATCGCCTCGACGAGATGCTGGCGCGCCGCGCGGGTGCAGCGACCCCACGGGCGGGTTCGCGCACGGCGGCCGAGCAGATCACGCGGACCTAGCGGGCAAGCGCATCCCGGGCGCCGCTGCGGGACAATCTCACCATGATCGATGCCCACTGCACGGGCGTGGCCGCATGAGGCGAGCCGGCCATCCCACCGGTCCGGGGTCCACGGCCGCCGCCGGCGCCCCGCGCCTCGTCGCGGTGCTGGTCCTGGTCCTGGCCTTCATGGCCGTCGAGGTGGCCGGCGGCATCGCCGCGAACAGCCTGGCGCTGCTGGCGGACGCCGGCCACATGCTGACCGACGCCGCCGGCATGGTCCTCGCGCTGCTCGCCATCTGGTTCGCCCGACGCCCGGCGACCGCGGACAAGACGTACGGCTACTTCCGGGTCGAGATCTTCGCGGCGGCCATCAACGGAATGGTGCTGCTGGCCGTCTCGGCGTTCATCGGGTACGAGGCCATCCGCCGCCTCGGTTCTCCGACGGAGGTGACTGGCGCGCCGATGCTCGCGATCGCGGCGCTGGGCCTGGTGGTGACCGGCATCTCGGTCCGGCTCCTGCACGGCGGAGCCCGCCACAGCCTGAACCTGCGGGCCGCGTACCTCGAGGTCCTCGGCGACCTCCTGGGGGCCGTGGCCGTGATCGTCGCCGGCGTGGTCGTCCTGGCCACCGGCTGGACGCCCATCGATCCCATCGCCTCCCTGGCCATCGCGCTCCTCATCCTGCCGCGCGTCTGGAGCCTGCTCCGCGATGCCGTGGACATCCTCCTGCAGGCCGCGCCACGCGGCGTTGATCTCGACGAAGTGCGGGCTCACGTCCTGGAGGCATCGGACGTGCTCGACGTGCACGACCTCCATGCCTGGACGTTGACCTCGGGCATCAACGTGGTCTCCGCCCACGTCGTCGTCACCGCCGATGCGGACTCGACCCGGGTCCTCGACGAGCTGTGCGGCTGCCTGGCGGAGGACTTCGACATGGAGCATTCCACGATCCAGCTGGAGCGGGTCGACCGGCGACAGATGGAGCAGACGACCCACCCCTGACACCGCCATCGGCCTACCCTTGCGGGCGTGCGAACGCTCGACCGCAAGTGGCTGATCCTGTCGAGCGTCTCGCTGGGGACCTTCATGGCGACCCTGGACGGGAGCATCGTCAACATCTCGCTCCCGAAGATCCAGTCCGCCTTCGGCATCGAGATCTCCACCGTCGAGTGGGTCTCCGTCGCCTACCTGCTGGTCGTGGGGAGCTTCCTCCTGCCGTTCGGCCGCCTGGGCGAGATCCTCACCTTCAAGCGCGTGTATCTCGCCGGCTTCGTGCTCTTCACCCTGGCCAGCGTCCTGTGCGGACTGGCACCGAATGCCGGATCGCTCATCGCCTTCCGGGCGATCCAGGGCATCGGGGCGGCAATGCTCCAGGCCATGGGCCCGGCCATCGTGGCGCACACCTTCGGCCACGGCGAGCGGGGTCGGGCGCTCGGCCTCAACGCGGTCAGCGTCTCCATTGGCCTCACCGTGGGTCCGGCGCTGGGCGGGCTCCTCACCGAGCTGGGCACCTGGCGGGCGATCTTCTTCGTGAACGCCCCGGTGGGCCTCATCGCGGTCCTGTGGGCCAACCGCATCCTGCCGAACGAGGAGGGGGCGGAGCACGTCACCTTCGACATGGCCGGGGCAGCGCTCTCGAGCGTGGGGCTGCTCAGCCTCCTTCTCGCGCTCAGCCAGGGACAGGGATGGGGCTGGGCAAGCACGCCGGTGCTCGCGCTGCTGGCGGTCTTCGCCACCTGCGCGATGCTCTTCTGGATCGTAGAGACCCGCGCACGCCAGCCGATGCTCGACCTGCGCCTGTTCCGGATCCGCTCCTTCGCGGTGGGCAACCTCAGCGTGGTCGTGGCCTTCATCGGCCTGTTCACCGCCACCTTCCTGCTGCCGTTCTTCCTGGAGAACGGGGAGCATCTCTCACCGCTCGACGCCGGGCTCCTGCTGACGCCCATCCCCATCACCCAGGCGCTGGTGGCGCCCTTCAGCGGGGCGCTGTCAGACCGGATCGGGCAACGCCTGCCGGCCGCGGCGGGGATCGCGATGCTGGTCGCGGGGCTCGGGAGCCTGGCCCTGCTGCCCACCGGCTTTGCCATCGGCGACCTCATCTGGCGGCTGGTCCTGGTGGGCTTCGGGATGGGCCTCTTCATGAGCCCCAACAGCAGCGCCGTGCTGGGCTCCGTTCCCCGACAGCGGATCGGCACGGCATCGGGCGCGCTGGCCCAGATGCGCATCGACGGCCAGGCCCTGGGGATCGCATTGAGCAGCGCCGTGGTCGCGATCCGCCTCCCCGTCCACGCCGCCAGCGCCGGTCAGTCAGGAGGGCTGATCCTCGCCATCCACGACGCCTTCGCAATCGCGGCGCTCATCGCCGCCATCGGGGTCGTTGCCAGCTTCTTCGGCGATTCGGCGCGGGAGACGTCCTAGGCGTTCGGCCGGCCAGGTGACTCCCACTCGCGGGTCAGGGCCCGGATCCGCGCGCCGATGGTCGACCACGGCAGCCGGACCGCGAGGTACCCGGCAACGGCATAGGCGGTGCCCACGATGAGATCGACGACGAAGTGGTGGCCCAGGTAGACGGTCGCGAACCAGATGGCCAGCACCATGGGCGCCCAGGCCAGGGCAAGCCAGCGAGACCGCTCACGAAGGAAGAGCAGGACGATCACCGGGTAGGCCGCGTGCATGGACGGGAACGCGGCGAACGGGTTGCCCAGGAGATGGACGTACGCCGACGCCGGCGCGCTCCACCCGAAGCTCTGGCTCACCTGGGCCATCACGTCGCTGACCGGCAGCGGCGAGCCACCGATGACGGTGAAGCGCGGAGGCGCCACCGGGAAGCAGGACGAAGGTGAAGAAGGCCGCGAAGCTCACGCCAAGCAGGGTGATGGCGAACCGGTAGTAGCTGGCACGGTCGGCCCGCCACAGCCAGACGGCGAAGAGCACCGGATACACGAAGTGGGCGAGATAGACCAGCGACATGCCGATGTCGAGCGGGCTGATGAGCCCGGGGATGCGGAGCCAGTGCTGCACGGCGACCGCGGGGATGATGCCGCCCGCCAGCGTCCGCTCGATCCCGACGATCAGCGTCCGCCGGCACCAGCTGTCCGACGTCGGTGGTGATGCCGCGCTGCGCCTCCCAGCCGAGCAGCACGATGAACAGCGGCCCCCAGTCGCGGACGAAGGGAATCCCCCGGGCGAGGAGGAGAAGGCCGATGCCCGCCAGCAGGAGCAGCACGTCGACGTCCAGGGTGTTGCCGGCGGCGAGGATGGCGGTGAGCACGAAGGCCACGTAGATGGTCACGATCCAGGTCGTGAACCAGGTCAGGGCCGCCGCCCCGCCCGTGGCGGCGGCCGCCCCGGCGCGCACGGTCGCACCAGGGCCGCGCGCTGCACGACGCTGCCCGGTCACCGTGTGCCACCTCCGGACGTGGTTGGGCCCAACGCCAGGATCCCCATCGACATATCGTACGGTACGGTGGTACGGGCCCCTGCAGGGCCGGAAGTCCCGATACGCACGCGCCTCCCGACTCGGTTTCTCCAGGAAGGAGGCCCGTCGTCGGAGGCGTCAGGCCGCTTCGGAGCCGGGCACCGCGGGAGCCAGCGCGCACCGGTCGCAGCCACGCGCGAGCTGCCGCAGGCGATAGGCCAGGGTCGCGACCAGGAAGAGCAGCGAGACGATGCCGATGATCGGCTGGATCGGCGCGAAGATGGTCAGGGCGCCGGAGGTGCCCAGCGCCAGCAGCACGAGCTTGTTGCACACCGGGCAGCCGATGGCGAAGAAGACCGCCAGCCCGCCAAGGCCCAGGCGGACCTCCTCGCCCCGCGCGTGGTCCGAGCGGTGGGGTCGCACCGCGTACGTGGCGAGCGTGAGTCCGAAGAGCGGCGCCGAGGCCAGCCAGATCGCCACATCGGTCGGGCGGGTTGCGACCATCCGCCCGAAGATCGGGTTGGGAATGATGGCGCTCGGCAGGCCCAGGACCAGGAGAGTGAGGAGGGTTCCGCCCAGGGCGGCGAGCCAGAACCGGGGCATCCGCGCGAACGCCAGCAGCGTGGCAACGGTCGATGGCCGGGCGACGATCGCCAGGACGGGTGCCTCGTTCACGATTCCTCCGGATGCATGGGCCGCCGTTCGGCGGGTCGCCCACTGGCAGCGATCCTACTCCGGGGACCGCCGGTTCGCCCGGAACCGGATCGGATGCTGAAGGGTATGCTTCGGCCATGTTCCGCATGGCCGTCGGGCACAGCGATGACGTGGACCTCGACAGCGCCCTGGAGACGGTCTTCGCCGAGTGCGATGCCGGCCTGGCGGGGGTGTCACCGAGCGCCGGGCTGCTGATCTGCACATGGGACGTGGATCACCAGGCCCTGGTCGACGCCGCGCGCGCCCGATACCCCGGAATCGAGCTCGCCGGCTCCAGCAGCGCCGGCGAGATGTCGTCGGTCCTCGGCTTCCGGGAGGATTCCGTTGCGCTGGCCCTGTTCGCCAGCGACACCGTGGACATCGTGGCGGGCCTTGGCCGCAACGTCGCGGCCGACCCGCACGCTGCCGCACGCCAGGCGGTCACCGACGCCGCCGCCAGGACGCAGCTGCCGCCCCGACTGTGCATCGTGATGTCGGCAATCGGTGGATCAGGGGCTGACGTGATCCTCGAGGGCCTGCGGGCCGCCCTGGGCGCCGGCGTTCCGATCATCGGCGGAGGCGCGGCGCCGCGCGACCCAATGTCCGAGACCGATGGACTCACGAGCCGTCAGTTCGCGGGTGACGTCGTCGCCAGCGATGCGCTCGCCATCCTCCTGTTCGCCGGCGACCTGGCATTCTCGTTCGGCGTCGATACCGGCTGGCGGGCGTTGGGCCCGCGGGCGAGCGTGACGCGCTCATCCGCGACCGCCGTGCAGGAGATCGACGGGAGCCCGGCACTCGAGTTCTACGAGCGGTACGTGGGCGTTGGCCAGCCACCCATCGCGAACCCGCTTGCGGTTTTCGAGGATCCGGGGTCGGAGCGGTTCTACCTCCGCACACCGATGGCGTTCGACCGGGAGAGCGGCGCCATCGGCTTCTATGGCGCGGTTCCCGAGGGCGCAACGGTCCAGATCACCATGGCCGCCACGGACCAGATCATCGACGGGGCGAGGGCATCGCTGGCCCATGCCGTGGACGGCTTCCCGCGTGGCGCCAAACCGGAGGCCGCGCTGCTCTTCTCGTGCGCCACCCGCAAGTTCCTCCTCGGAACGCGAGCGGGGGGCGAGATTGACCTGGTGCGTGACGTGCTTGGGGAGTCGGTGCCGGTCGGTGGCATCTACTGCATGGGTGAGATCGCGCCGATGGGGATGACCGCGACCGACATCACCCGGTTCCACAACGCCACGCTGGTCTCGATCCTTCTTGGATCAGCGCGGGCGGACACGGCGGCCGAGGCTTGACGGACGGGCCTGGCGGCTCGCCGTCCGCGGACGAGCTGGAGAAGGAGAACCGGCGGCTGACCCGGCGCCTCCAGCGCCTCGAGGAGAACGTCCGCCGGCTCGAAGAGTTCCAGGACTCGAACTCGACCCTCCTCTCCAGGCTCCTCTCCGAGCTCGAGGTTGAGCGCGCGAAGTCACGGCGGCTGCTGCTCAACGTGCTCCCGCAGCGGATCGTGGACCGGCTGGAGGCCGGCGAGACCCTCATTGCCGACCGCCACGACGCAGTCAGCGTCCTCTTCGCCGACTTCGTCGACTTCACCGGCATCTCTGCGCGACTTTCCCCCGCCGTGCTCGTCGACGAGCTGAACGAGCTCTTTGCCGGCTTTGACGCCATCTGCGAGCAGACCGGCGTCGAGAAGATCAAGACCGCCGGAGACGCGTACCTGGTCATCGGCGGCTTGGGCGGCGAGGCAGATCACGCGGCCGCCACCGCCGAGACGGCGCTCCAGATGGTGGAGCTTCTCGACGCGCGAGAGGAATCGGGGACGCACTGGCGGATCCGCGTCGGGCTGCACACCGGCCCCGTGGTCGCCGGCGTGATCGGCACCACGAAGTTCGCCTACGACGTGTGGGGCGACACGGTGAACGTCGCCGCGAGGCTGGAGGCGGCTTCGGAGCCGAACCGCATCCACGTCTCCGGCACCCTCGCCTCTCGGCTGGAAGAGCGCTTCCTGATGGCGCCGCGCGACGTCGTGGAGCTCAAGGGCAAGGGCCTCGTGGAAACCTGCTTCCTGGTGGGCCGGCGCGACCACTGACGCCGCGCCGTCAGACCCTTCGCGGAACGGACCCGGTCAGGGTGAAGACGAACCGCATGGCCTTGTGGCCGAAATCGGCTGCGGGTTCGAACATGCATGGACAGCCACCGGCGATGACCGTGATCCCATGCTGGCGACCGTGCTCCGCGGCCGACGGCGAAACGCTGCCTCCGCCGGGCCCGCGGTGCATCCAGGCGTACCGGATACCGAGCGATATGCACTCGCTGATCGTCGCCTCTGCATGCTCCGGCCGCGTGCCGATGACCACCGCATCGACCCCGCCCGGTATCGCCGCCAGGTTCGGGTAGCAGGGGCCGCCTTCTACCTCGCTCGCGTTCGGATTGACCGCGAACACCTCGTAGCCGCGCTCGCGCAGCCGCCGGAACACCGCGTTGCTGCCGTGGGCCCCCGGTGTCCTGGACACCCCGGTCACCGCCACCCGCTTGTTGGCGAGGAACTCGCTCGCTGCCGCGCTGATGCCTGCCACCTGCACCCTCCTCCGTCCTGATTGCCTGCGCGACCCAGCATGCCGCCGGGGCGCTCCGCCGGCCAGAGCCGAACGGCCACAGATTCACCGGGCGCCGACACTGGGTCACTCGTGGCCAAGGCTGACTGGCGACGGCGTTCACGACGATCGGCCCTTTCCCGCGGCGTGGCTGGCTTCCTAGGTTTGCCCCGGGGCGCCCGTCTGGTGCTCGGCGTCGAGGTGAGTGGCAGCCCGTGAACTGCATCGTGCTGGTCAAGCAGGTTCCCGACGTGTCCAACATCCCGGAGGATGCCTGGGACACGGAGTCGGGCACGCTCAGGCGTGCGGCGCTCGAAAGCATCCTCAACCCGCTCGATCTCCACGCACTCACCTTCGCGCACAGCATCGCCGCCTCCACACCCGGATCGCGCACCGTCTACCTGACCATGGGCCCGCCGCGGGCGCGCGAGATGCTGCTCGACTGCCGCTCGCGGGCGCCGGGCGAAGCGGTCCTGCTCACCGATCGCGCCTTTGCCGGGGCGGATACGGTGGCGACCGCCTACGCACTGGGTTGCGCGATCCGACGGATCGAGCGCGAGTTCTTCGACGGGAGCCGCGACTACCTCATCGTCGCCGGCATGCAGTCGGTGGACGGCGACACGGCACAGGTGCCCCCGCAGATCGCGCAGGAGCTGGGGATCGAGCAGATCACCTACGTCCGCAGCGCCACTGCCGGCCCAGGCCTCGCGGTGGATCGCATCGGTCCGCTCGGCACCGAGACCCTGCGGCCAACCCGGTTCCCGGTGCTTCTCACGCTGACCGATTGCACCGCGCCGCTGTATCGCTCCTTCCACTTCGCACGCCAGGCTCGCCAGGCAACGGTCCACGAATGGAGCGCCGCATCCGTCGGCGCCGATCCCGGACGCATCGGGCTGAGCGGCTCGCGCACGCAGGTGACCCGGCTCTTCGCGCCCGCTGGGGCGGGCGACCGCAGATGTGTGCTTGCGCATGATCCGATGGAGCTGCTGCGGCTCATCGAGGAGGCGTACCGCGCCGGACCCCACGCGGCCGCCGCGGCTCCCGATACCAACTACATCCTCGGCGATCGGACGCCCACCTACCGCGGCGAGTTCTGGGTCTACGCGGAGCGCGACGGCGAGGCCATCCACCCCGCCTCGCTGGGGCTGCTGGGCACGGCGAGGCGTCTCGCCGACCTGGTAGGGCAGCCGGTCGGAGCCGTCCTGGCCGGGCAGGCACCGGCGTCGGCCTCCGAGGGGCTGATCGCGTTCGGCGCCGACCGCGTCTACCGAATCGACGACCCGCTCCTCCACGACTTCATCCCGAGCCTGTTTGCCACCGCCGTCGCGACGGCGGTGCTGCGCCACCGACCGCAGGTCCTGCTCTTCGGCGCAACACCGCTCGGGCGCGAGCTCGCGCCTCGCGTCGCCTACGCCAGCGATTGCGGCCTCACCGCGGACTGCACGAGCCTCGAGCTCGGGGACCACGCCAAGGGCTCCCGCTCGCTGGTCGCGGTGCTGAAGCAGACCCGGCCGGCCCTGGGCGGCAACATCATGGCCACGATCCTGACCCGAGCCTCCACCACGCAGATGGCGACCGTCCGGCCGGGGGTCTTCAGCGTGCCGGCCCGCGACCCGAACCGCACCGGTGACGTCGTGGACGTACCGGTGGATCTCGACGCGAGCGCCATCGGGGTCGAGATCGTCAGGGTGGTGCCGGCCGACCCCTCCGCTTCGCTTCGCGACGCGGAGCTCATCGTGGCCGGAGGCCACGGGGTTGGCTCGCAACGCGAGTTCCAGGTGCTCGTCCCGGCGCTCGCCCGCAGCCTCGGCGCGCTGCTGGGCGCCCGTGGCGAGGTGGGGGCGTCTCGGGTGGCGGTCGAGGAAGGCTACGCGGGACGCGACCGGCAGGTGGGTCAGACCGGGCAGACGGTTGCGCCGCGCCTGTACGTCGCGCTCGGCATCTCGGGGGCGGTCCAGCACATCTCCGGGATGCAGCGCGCCGACGTGGTCGTCGCCATCAACCGTGACCCGCGGGCCCGGATATTCCACCACGCCGACGTGGGTATGGTCGGGGATCTGACGAGAGTCGTGCCTGAGCTCATCTCGGCTGCGGAGGTGCCCGAACATGCGGGCGCCTGACGTTCTCATCGTGGGGGCCGGGCCGGCCGGGCTGTCGACCGCCATCCGGCTGAAGCAGCGGCTCCGCAATGCCGAACGGCAGCCGACGGTCGTGGTGATCGACAAGGCCGCGGCGCCCGGCTTCCACAACCTGTCGGGGGCCATCTTCGAGCCCGCCGTGCTCGACGAGCTGCTGCCTGAGTGGCGGACCGATACCAGCCGGTTCGCCGAGCACGTGACCCCCATCGAGCGGGACGAGCTCGTCTTCCTGACCGGCCGGCATGCCGTTCGCCTGCCACCGGTCGCGGTCCCCCGGGCGATGCGGCACGCTGGCGACGTCACGCTCTCCGTCTCACGACTGACGTCCTTCCTCGCCGTCCAGGCGGAGCGCCTGGGAGTGGAGCTCTACCACGGCTTCGCCGCGCGCTCGCTGCTCACCGAAGGAGGGCTGGTGCGCGGAATCCGCCTCGTCGATCTCGGCCTGGATGCCGACGGCCACCCCAAGCCGAACCACCTGCCCGGCGAGACGATCCCGGCCGACATCACGGTCCTCGCCGACGGTTCGCACGGCATGCTCTCCAGCCAGCTGGCCGCCATGGCCGGTGGCCAGCGTGACCCCCAGCTGTACGGTCTGGGGATCAAGGCGATCGTCCAGTTCGCGAAGGCGAGTCCGTTCGGCACTCACCGGGTGGTCCACACCCTCGGCTACCCAACCCGGCACGGCCTGTTCGGCGGTGGATTCCTCTACAGCATGGGGCGGCAATCGGTGGCCATCGGCCTCATCCTGGGGCTCGACTGGCGCTGGGGTGACCTGGATCCGCGCGCGGAGTTCGAGCGCTTCCGAGCACATCCCTTCGTCGCCGGCCTGCTCGAGGGAGGGACCACCGTCGCCACCGGCGCTCGCACGATCCCCGAGGGTGGCTACTACGCGCTCGGGCCCATGGCGGCGCTTGGTGCACTGGTGGTGGGGGACGCCGCAGGGTTCGTGAACGAGGCCCGGCTCAAGGGATTGCACTACGCGATGCGCAGTGGGATGTGCGCCGCCGACGCCATCGCCGACTCGCTCCTCGCGGGCGAGGAGGCCGGGCAGGCCCCGGCGCGGTACGCCGGGCTCGTGGCAGCCCGCGGCCTGATCGATGAGCTCCGACGGGTGCGCAACTACCGCCAGGGATTCGGGCGGGGCCTCGTGCCCGGGGCGCTCCTCTCACTCGTGGGAGATCACCTGCCGCTTCACCTGCGCCTTCCGCCCGACGCGGCGGCGACCCGGCCCGGGGCGCGCCTGGGTGCGCTGCAGGACGGGAAGACGCCTGACGGCGCTGAGTTCATCGCATTCAGCGGCACCACCCACCGCGAGGACGAGCCGTCACACGTCACCTTCGTCGATCCCACCCGCTGCGCGTCATGCGGCGCCAAGTTCGGGGCCGCCTGCACCCATTTCTGTCCGGGCGAGGTGTACCGATGGTCCGAGGGCCGGATCGCGGTCAGCCCGTCGAACTGTCTCCATTGCATGACGTGCACGGTGAAGTGCCCTGCGGACAACATCCGCTGGGTGCCGCCCGAGGGAGGGGAGGGTCCGCGCTACCGGCTCCTGTGACGGGACCGGTCCCCCACCACACGCTGGCGGGTCAGCCGGCTTCGCGGGCGAGGCGCTCAGGCGAGCGCAGCGGGCCGGAATGCGATCAAGGGCAGCTGGGTGACCAGTCGTTCACGCGCCTGCGGGGACCCGTCGTAGCGCCAGCCGACGAGCCGGCTCAGGACGCCCCGCACCAGCGATGTGGGAAGACCGCTGTGGCCCTCGTACCACTCGAGCACCTCCTGCGCTTCCGGAGATTCGAGGCGCCGGTAGGCCGGGACGTACCGCTCGCGGCCGATCCAGACCTCGCGTGCCAGGCCGGCCTCCACGTTGTGGAGCCACTGGGTCTTCGTCCCCCAACCGGCCGCCACGATGGCCTCGTGCCTGGTCCGGTCGTAGCGCACGACCTCGAGCGGCGTCTCGCGGCGGTTCCCGGTCTTACGGCCCTCGTGGACGAGGAGCAGGAAGCGGTGCCCGAACAGGACGCCCAGGTGGGCGTGGTAGAGATAGCGCGGGAGTCCCAGGAGCCAGCCCAGGATTCCCTTGGGTGGCGACGGCTGCATGACACGATGCTCGCGCTCGGGAGAAGTTCGCGTCAGAGCCCGATGGCACCTTCAGCCCGGGCGGCATGGACATGTGCGACCAACATGCGCTGGTCGCCCTGGTGGCCGTCGGCCCCATCCGCTCCCGCCGCTCCTGAGACGAACGGACGCAGGCTACCGGCCCGTGCGTGCGAGGACCGCCGGGATCGTCCTTGCCAGGATCCGGACGTCGAGCCACAGAGACCACCCGTCGATGTAGGACAGGTCGCGCTCCACCCATCGGTCGAACTCCGATTCATCGCGTGCCTCGACCTGCCACAGCCCGGTGATGCCCGGCTTCATGCTGAGCCGCCGACGGTGCCAGATGTCGTAAACGACCACCTCGTGCGGGAGCGGCGGTCGCGGACCGACGAGGCTCATCTCGCCTTTGAGGACGTTCCAAAGCTGGGGCAGCTCGTCGATGCTCGTCCGGCGCAGGGTGCGGCCGAAGGGCGTAATGCGCGGGTCGCCCCGGGCTTTGAACGCGGCGCCGTTGCGCTCATTGAGGTGTGCCACTTCGTGGAGACGCGCCTCCGCATCTGGGACCATCGTCCGGAACTTGTAGATGGTGAATGGCCGGCCGTGGAGGCCCACGCGGGTCTGGCCAAAGAGGACCGGCGGCCCCTCGCGGAGCCGGATCAGGAGGGCGGTCCCCAGAAGCAGAGGGCTGGTCACGATGAGCCCGATGGCTGCCGCGACGATATCGATGAGCCGTTTGAAGACGAGGCCCGCCTCGCGGTTCCCATCGTGGACGAGCGAGCGGACCAGGAAGCCCTCGAATTCCTCCTCGTGAGGGTGCAGCATGCCCTCCACCGGGTCGACCGGGATGCGGACGGTCTTGCCCTCGTCCGCGGCCAGGCGGGTGATCAGGTCAAGCTGGCTCGCCGACTCGGGCGGCAGGCAGACGGCGACCTCGTCGACGATCCTGGCGTGGAAGACGGCCTGGATCTCGTCGAGGGTTCCCACGATCGGCCGCGTGACGTCGTGATGCGGTTCGTTGGGGATCGACAGATGGCCAATAATCCGGATCCCCAGCCCGGCCCGGTTCTCGACCCGGTCCGCGAAGTCCTGGGCGAGCCGTCCGGTCCCCGCCACCAGCATGTAGCGCATGTAGTGGCCGCGCTGGCGCAGCCAGTTGAAGCCGGCGCGCAGGGCGGCGCGCCCGGCAAAGGTGACGAGCGGCTCGACGAGGAAGAGGCTGAGCAGGAACAGCCGGCTCACGTCCCCCTGGTGCACGAGGAAGAGGGTCGAGAGCGTGAGCGCCGCGACCAGGATCGTCGCCCAGCTGATCGCCCGCGCCTCGCTCAGGAGTTGCCAGCGGGCGCGCAGCCGATAGAGTCCCTGGTACCAGAGCCCGGCCACCCAGGCGATCCCGAACAGGAGAGCCGCGAGGCGGATGTCGATGCCCAGCCGCTCCCACATGACGACCCACTGGCCGTCGCCGAAGCGAACGAGCGAGATCAGCAGGAAGACCAGCACCGCGCTGACACCGTCCGTGATCATGAGGCCGATGCGGAGCGCCATGAGATGCCGTCGGATCATGATCGAGTCACGTCGCGCGCTCGCCCTCCGTATTCCACGCCAGGTCAAAGGCGATTGTATCTGCCACGCAGCTGATGTCAGTCGCCGCTAGCTGAGATGAACTACCTGGCCTGCCAGCCGGCGGCCGACTCGCTGGCCATCCTCCAGCTCCAGTTCGATGCCTACCGCGCCTACTACAACGCCGAGCGACCGCACCGCGCCCTGCGCGGGGCGGTGCCCCAGGCCGTCTTCGAGCGGCGGCTGAAGGCCCGGCCACTGGGCAGCCCCGCCGCCACCCACTTCCGGGTGCGCGCTGATCGGGTCAGCAAGGCCGGCAACGTGACGCTGCGCTACCTGAGCCAGCTGCGCCACATCGGGCTGGGCAAGGCGCACGCCGGCGAGCCGGTGCGGCTGCTGATCGCCGACGCCTACGTGCGGGTCGTGGGCGAGGATGGCTCGCTGCTGCGGGAGCTGACCATCGACGCCAGCCGTGACTACCAGCCGCGGCTACACTCGTCGCCGATGTCGTGAGACATGTGTCCACGATGTCCCGAGAGATGACACTGGCTGGGGCGGAAGGATTCGAACCTTCGATCTCCTGATCCAGAGTCAGGCGCCTTACCGCTTGGCCACGCCCCAGTGATGAACCCGCTGCCGCGATCCTAGGCCCATGGGCTTACGGATCGAGCCGCTCCACGCGTCGTGGCTCGGAGCAGCAGATGGCTGGCGCGCCAGGATTCGAACCTGGAACCCCCTGATCCAGAGTCAGGTGCTCTACCATTGAGCCACGCGCCAGCGGAGCGTCCATCCTACCAGAGGCGCCCAGCTCAGCCGCCCTGGCGGGCCTGGAGCTTCGCCCACGTGTCCTTGAGCGTGAGCGTCCGGTTGAACACCATGCGCCCGGGGCGCGAATCCGGGTCGGGGCAGAAGTAGCCGAGCCGCTCGAACTGGACCGTCTCCCCTACCGGCGCATCGGCGAGTGACGGCTCCACGAAACCGTGGACGACGACCTCGGAGTCCGGCGAGAGGTCGGCGAACAGGTCGTCATCGGCTCCGGGATCCGGCCGGCTGAACAGGTGGTCGTACAGGCGGATCTCGGCGGGCACCGCCTGCGCAGCGGACACCCAGTGGAGCGTGGCCTTGGGCCGTCGCCCGTCGGGCGCATCGCCGCCGCGCGTGGCCGGATCGTACGTGCAGCGCAGCTCGACGACCTTGCCGTCGGCGTCCTTGACGACGTCCCGACAGGTGATGAAGTAGGCGGATCGCAGGCGCACCTCGCGCCCGGGCGCCAGGCGGAAGAACTTGGGCGGCGGCTCCTCGCGGAAGTCATCGGCCTCGATGTACAGCTCGCGGGAGAACGGAACGGTCCGGGTGCCGGCGGACACATCCTCGGGGTTGTTGATGGCCTCCAGCTCCTCGACCTGGCCCTCGGGGTAGTTCTCGATGACGACCTTGAGCGGATGGAGGATCCCGAATCGCCGCGGAGCGGTCCGGTTGAGCACGTTGCGGACGGCGTGCTCCAGGACACCCGATCTCGACCACGCTGTCGTTTCGCGACACCCCGATCTCCGTGGCGAAGGTGCGGATCCCCTCCGCCGGGAAGCCGCGCCGCCGCAGGCCGCTGATGGTGGGCATCCGCGGGTCGTCCCAGCCTCGCACGTGTCCCTCGTCGACCAGGCGCAGCAGGACCCGCTTGGACAGCACCGTGTAGGTCAGGTTGAGCCGCGCGAACTCGTACTGGTGCGGCCGCGACGGGACGGGCAGGTTGTCGATGCAGCCAGTCGTAGAGCGGCCGATGGTTCTCGAACTCGAGCGTGCAGATCGAGTGGGTGACGCCCTCGATCGCGTCGGACTGGCCGTGCGCGAAGTCGTAGGTGGGGTAGATGCACCACGCGTCGCCGGTGCGCGGATGCGCGGCATGGACGATCCGATACAGGACCGGGTCGCGCAGGTTGAGGTTGGGCGAGGCCATGTCGATCTTCGCCCGCAGCACCCGCGCGCCGTTCGGGAACTCCCCGGCTGCGCATCCGCTCGAAGAGGTCCAGGTTCTCCTCGACCGGCCGATCCCGCCAGGGGCTCTCGCGACCCGGCTCGGTGAGCGTGCCGCGATGCTCGCGGATCTCGTCGGCCGAGAGGTCGTCGACGTAGGCCTTGCCGGCCCGGATGAGGTCGACCGCCCACTCGTAGAGCTGGCCGAAGTAATCCGAGGCGTGGTGGAGGTGCTCGCCCCAGTCGAAGCCCAGCCAGCGCACGTCCGCCTCGATGGCGTCGATGTACGCCTGCTCCTCCTTGACCGGGTTGGTGTCGTCGAACCGCAGGTTGCAGTGGCCGCCGAACTCCTGCGCGATGCCGAAGTTGAGGCAGATCGACTTGGCGTGACCGATGTGGAGGTAGCCGTTGGGCTCCGGCGGGAAGCGGGTGACGACCGTCGTGCGCCTGCCCTCGCGCAGGTCCGCGGCCACGATGTCGCGAATGAAATCGGTCCGCTCAGGCGGAGGTGGGGTCTCGATGCTCACGGGGGACGCCCTCGACGCGGGCTCGGGGGCGTTTGCCCGCCTGACACGCCCGGCGCCAGTGTTCGGCGATTCTACCAAGGCGCGGCGCACGCCTGATCCAAGCCCCGGGCGAGCCGGCGCGGGCCGCAGGCGCGGGCTCGTCGGCGGGCGGGGAATCGGCGCGACTAGCCTCCCGGCGCGACCCCGACGCTCGCCGCCAGCAGATCGTGGGCAATGCCCTCCGCCCACTCCTCGATTGCCGCCCAATCGCGGAAATCGCCCGCCGGCAGCGCGTCCCGAGCGGCCGGCATCATCCGGGTGATCCGCTCCATGAAGCCAATCGGCCTGGCCGTCGGGTCGTAGGCACCGAAGAAGATGCGCTCGCCCCGCGGATGGATGATGGCCGTCAGCTCGGCGAACTCCCGGGGCACCGACGTCTGCAGCACATCCCGCCCCTGCGCGTCCACGGTGTCAGTCCCAACCGGTCCGCTGCTGAAGAGCCAGACCGGCCGGCTGGCGAGCAGGGGCCGATGGCGCTCCACGAACTCGGTTGCCTCCTTCAGCCAGTGGAAGACGTAGGCCGCGCCGCCAATGACGAACGCGTCGAACGTGCCAGCGTCGCAGACCTCCCCCGCCGGCTTCAGCGTCACTTCCAGCCCGTTGCGTTCAAGCGTGGCGGCGATCCGCTCCGCGATGCCGCGCGTGGCGCCGTGGCGCGACGCATAGGCGATCAGGACTTTCATGGGGCCGACTCCGCGAACCTTCCTCCGGCCGTCAGGGTTGCCATCCGTCGGGGTTGCCATCCGTCAGGGTCGCCACCTGCCGGCATCACAACAAGGGCCGATCGGCTCAACCGATGCCGTTCGCGCGACCTGCCGCAATCGGCACGCGATCGGCCCGCGATCGGCCGCATCGTTGCGGTACCGTCCGCGCATGACCGCGGAGCAGGAGCGCGCCTCAGCGAAGTCCCGCGCCCTGAAGTTCGTCCTGCTCGTGGGCGCAATGAGCTTCTTCGCGGACTTCACGTACGAGGGGATGCGCGGCATCGCCGGCCCCTACCTCGCGCTGCTGGGCGCGAGCGCCACGGCCGTCGGCGTGGTGAGCGGGCTCGGCGAGCTCCTCGGCTACGGGCTGCGCGTGGTTTCCGGGCGGCTCAGTGATCGGACGGGCCAGTTCTGGCCCATCACCATCGTCGGGTACGTGATCCAGATGGTGGCGGTGCCCAGCCTGGCCCTGGCCGGCAGCTGGCCCATGGCGGCGGCGCTCATCGTGCTGGAGCGGGTGGGCAAGGCGACCCGCAACCCGCCGCGTGACGTGATGCTCTCCCACGCCGCCGGCGAGCTGGGCTACGGCTGGGTCTTCGGCCTGCACGAGGCGCTGGATCAGCTGGGTGCGCTCTCCGGCCCGCTCGTCATCGCCGCGGTGCTCGCCCTCCAGGGCGACTACCGAACGGCGCTCGCATGGCTGGCCGTGCCCGCGGTGCTGACCCTGGCCGTCCTCGCCTTCGCGCGCTGGGCCTACCCACGTCCGGAGGACATGGAGGCCGTGCCGCCCGACATCCGCACGGAGGGGATGCCGCGGGCATTCTGGATCTACCTCGCGGCGGCCGGCCTGGTGGCCGTGGGCTTCGCGGACTTTCCGCTCATCGCCTTTCACTTCCAGAAGGACTCGGTGATCTCCGCCACCGCGGTGCCCATCTACTACGCGGTCGCCATGGGCGTCTCCGGCCTCGCCTCGCTCGTCTTCGGGCGGCTCTTCGATCGGCGCGGGATCGGCATCCTCATCCCGCTCACCATCGTCTCGCTCCTGTTCGCGCCGCTCGCCTTCCTGGGGGGATCCGCGCTGGCCCTCCTGGGGGTGGTGCTGTGGGGCATGGGCATGGGCGTCCACGAGTCGATCATCCCCGCGGCGGTGGCGACGATGGTGCCCCGCGAGCGGCGCGCATCGGCCTACGGGCTCTTCACCGCCGGGTACGGGATCGCCTGGTTCGCGGGCAGCGCGGTGATGGGCATCCTGTACGACGTGGCATTTCCGGCGCTGATCGCCTTCTCCGTGCTCGCCGAGCTCGCGGCGATCCCGCTCCTGATGGTGGTCGTCCGCTCCGGCGGATCGCGCCTGCAAGGGGCCACACCGTGACGTCCGTGCGCAACGAGCGGGTCTGGATCCTGATCGAGGAGCCGGGCGGTGCCGGCCTTGAGCTCGTCAACGATCGCCGGCACCCGGGTCCGGTGGTGACGGGCGCTCGGTCCGGCGGCACCTTCCTGGGCTTCGACCGCGGCGCCGTCTTCGAGGCAGATACCGGTGACGGGACGCCGCTCCCCGCGGTGGTGGCGCTTCCGTCCTCGGCGGCGGCCGGCTGCTGGGTCGAGGGCGAAGTCCGAGGGCTGCTGACCGATGGCGGCGGGCGATCCGTGCTCGTCACGGCGCTCCCCGGCCATCCGCTGCCCATCGAGCCGCTCATCCGGGTCGCGGCCCGCATGCCCGACGGCGCCCTGCGCGGCCCCGGCGAGGCACGGGCCCTCGTGCGCCGGGCGAACGAGCGGTTCCGCCGGCGGCGGGCACGCGGGCGCCAGCCGACACGACCCGCCTGGTTGCCCATGGATCTCGAGACGCGGGAAGTGACCGGCGCGTCCATCGCGTCGGCGGCGGAGCGCGACCTGGGACGGCTGCCTCCGCGGTTCGTGCGGGGCCTCACCGGCCTGCTCGACCCCGACGAGCGCATCCTTGCCACGGTGGAACGGCCGGCGGATGCGGGCGGCGGGCTGCTTGCCTGGCGGCGCCAGCGCGACCGGCGCGCCGCGCTCCTGCTGCTCACGGATCGGCAGGTCCTGTGGCTCGTGGACCACGTGGCCCCCAGCCGGTATCTCCTCGACTGGGGGGTCGACGCCGAGCTGCTGCCCATCGAGCGGCTGCGCGACCTTCGCGTCCGCTTCGGCGCGGATGCCGGAAGCGCTCCCCCGGGCCTCCTGGTGCGGACCGATGCCGGCCAGACCGAGTTCCCGCTCCCGGCCGACCTGGAGCCGGAGGCCCGGGCCCTGGGCGACGTCCTGGCGCGGTTCCTGCCCGCCGAGGGGGCGGCAGCCGTCCGCCGCCGCTACCCGATCGAGCCCGCTCCCTTCGATCCAGAACCAGCGCAGCGGTTCAAGCAGGGCGACGAGGCGGTGGGGCGGATCGCGGGTCTGGCGGCGGCGGCGAGCGGGACCCCGCTGGCCGCCTTCTACAGCCCGAGACGGGAGCGCGTGAAGCAGTCGCTGGCAGTCATCGTCACCCCCGACGAGGTCCTCGCCGACCCGGGTGGCCAGCAGATCCGCATTCCGCTGGAGAGGCTCCGCCTCATGGGCCTCACGCTCTCACCGCTCATCGGGCGGGTGGAGCTTCACGCGGGCGGCAATCCGCTGCGCTTCAGCTACCCGTCGCCCATCTCCGAGGCCGCGACCGCCTTCGTGCGCACCTGTCGCCGTGCCTGGGCCAACGTCACCCTGCCGGGGGGACCCGACCTGCGCCGCTGACGGACTGGTGCGCGGCCGCGCCCCCATTGGTCCGGGGGGCGATAGCCCGGTCGAGCGGTGGTGCAACGCGCGGAGCACGGGTATGGTCGCGACAGGGCACACCTCACCGAGCACAGGCAACGGCCTCCGGGCCAGAGCAAAGGAGCAAGAGAGACCGATGCAGGGCGTCCAGGCACGCGAGTGGCGTCGATTCGGCTTCGGTGGGCCACCCGAGCCGTGGGGGCAGGATGCGCTGCGAGAGCTCGACCGGCTCGCGACCTCCTACTACCTCGAAGTCGTGCAGCTGCGACCACGCGCGTACGCGGCGGCGACCGACCCCGAGGCGCACCAGCGGCTCGACGAGCTCTACGCCGCCGCCGTGCGCCACAAGCACGAGATCGACTTCACGCTGCGCCACTGGGCCACGCCCGTTGAGCGCGCACGGGTCGAGGACCGGCTTGGCCAGCTGATGCGCATCGGCCGACGCTTCCGCTCCTTCGTGGAGGCCTCCCGTCCGGACAACGAGCCGGATCCCGCCGACGAGGCTCGCGCCGTCGCCTGATTGATTTGTGGGGCCCCGGTCGTCCGCGGCCGGGGACCCCACGCCAGCACCCCGTTCGCCAGCCTCGATACACTCACAGCGTGGCACCCCGCCTCCCGACCCCGGGCGACATCCTTGCCGCGGCCGCGCGGCTGCGCGGCATCGCCCTCGACACGCCCCTCGATCCGGCCCCCGCCCTCGCCGTCGCATCCGGCGCGGCGGAGGTCCGGCTGAAGCTGGAGGCGCTGCAGCCGACCGGCAGCTTCAAGACCCGAGGCGCCCACAACCGGATCGCGATCCTCTCCGCCGCGCGGGAGCGAGGCGAAGGTCCGGACCTCCCCGTCGTCACCGCGTCGTCGGGGAACCACGGGATCGCGGTTGCCCAGGCCGCCGCACGGTACGGGCTGCGGGCAACGATCCTGGTGGGCGCCGGTGTCTCGCCGGCGAAGCTCGAGCGATTGCGCGGGCTCGAGTCGGACCTCGTCACGGTGGAGATCGCCGGCCGCGACAGCGACGACGCCGAGGCGGAGGCGCGCCGTCGCGACGAGCTGGGCGCGGCCACCTATGTGTCTCCCTACCACGATCCAGACGTCATCGCCGGGCAGGGCACCATCGGCCTCGAGATCCTGGCGGACTGGCCGGAGTGCGATGCCATCCTGGCGCCCATCGGCGGAGGCGGGCTGATCGCCGGCATCGGCACCTGGGCCAAGAGCATCCGGCCGGATCTGCGCCTGGTCGGCATCCAGCCGTCGGCCTCGCCGCCCATGTACGCGTATTTCGAATCCGGGTCCACGAAGCCCATGCCCATCGCGCCCACCCTGGCCGATGGAGTCGCCGGCAACATCTGGCGCGGCAGCATCACCTGGAACCTCTGCCGGCGACTGGTCGACGAGGTGGTGCTGGTGGACGAGGACGAGATCGCAGCAGCCATGCGGTGGGCGCTCCTCGAGCAGCACCTCCTGCTGGAAGGGAGCGCGGTCCTGGGCATCGCGGCCCTGCGCCTCCGCCGCGCGAGCGGCCTCGAGGGACGGCGGGTGGCGGTCGTCTGCACCGGGCGCAACGTGGACGAAGCGACCCTGCAGCGGGTCCTCGCCTCCGACTGAGGAGCGCCGGACCACGGCGGTTCGGCCTATCCTGCGCGAACCCATGGCTCGCACGCGGCTCACCATCCAGGCGATCGACCTCCACTGTGGTGGCGAGCCGTTGCGGCTGATCACCGCCGGCTTCCCACCGGTCCCCGACCTGCCGATCCTCGAGCGTCGCGCCTGGGTCCGAGAACACGCGGATCACGTCCGGCGGGTGGCGATGTACGAGCCCCGCGGCCATGGGGACATGTACGGCGCCGTCCTCCTGCCGCCACATCGCCCGGACGCCGACCTGGCGATCCTGTTCATGCACAACGAGGGCTTCTCAACCATGTGCGGCCACGGGACCCTGGCCGTGGCGACGGCGCTCGTGGAGGAGGGGCTCTTCCCGGCGACCGAGCCCGAGACGGTGATCCGCTTCGAGGCGCCGGCCGGGCTCGTGACTGCGCGCGTTGGCGTGCGCCGCACCGATGGCGGGGCCGCCGAGGTCACCGGTGCACGCTTCGCGAACGTGCCCGCCTACCTCGCCGCGCGGGACCTGGAGGTCCGGCCCGATGGCATCCCACTGGCGGGCGAGGCGGCGGCGCGGGGCGCGCTGATGGTCGACATCGGCTTCGGTGGCGCCTACTACGGCATCGTGGAGGCGGCCGACCTGGGCCTGCGGATCATCCCCGCCAACGTCGAGGCGCTGACCCGGGCCGGGGCGGCCATCACGGAGCTGCTCCGGCAAGACCACCCGGTCACGCATCCGTATGACGAGGAGATGGCCTTCATCTACGGCACGATCATCGTGGACCGCTCACCCGCGGATTCCGGCGACGGTCGCGCTGCGGGCGCCGACTGGCGCAACGTCACGATCTTCGCCGACGCGGAGGTGGACCGCTCCCCCTGCGGATCGGGAACGTCCGCGCTGCTGGCCCAGGCGGCGGGCCGTGGACTGCTGGGCGTGGGCGACGAGATCGCGAACGCCTCCATCACCGGCGCCATCTTCACCGGACGGATCGAAGGTGAGACGACGCTGGGCCCGCATGCCGCGGTGGAGACGACGATCGGCGGCAGTGCCTACCTGACCGGCTACCAGACCCTGGTCGTGGATGACCGCGACCCGCTGGGAGGCGGCTTCCTGCTGCGCTGACCTCGCCCCGCGAGTCCGGCCATCTCCCGCCCGCGGGAGATTGACCACCAGGCCCTTGTGCATCGCGACAACCCGTGCCTAGCATCCCCGACATGACCACCCCGAGCCCGTCGCCGCTCGCGCCCGAGGAGCATCGCGGGAGCGGTGGGGCCGCCATCCTGGGCGCGCTCCTCATCGTCCTGGGCCTGATCTTCCTGGCCGGCCAGTACCTGCACTTCGACATCGGCCAGTTCGGCTGGCCGTTCTACGTCATCGGCCCCGGGCTGGCCCTCGTCCTGCTCGGGCTCACCCAGCGGAATGGCAGCGGGCTGGCCATCGGTGGCTCGGTGATCACCATGGTCGGGCTGCTGCTCTTCTACCAGAACGTGGCCGACTACTGGGAGAGCTGGGCCTACGCCTGGCCCCTGGTTGCGCCGGGGGGCAGCGGGATCGGGATGGTGCTCTACGGCACGCGCGCCCGGAACGCCTCCATGGCCCGCGCCGGCTTCTGGCAGATCGTCACCGCCCTTGGCCTGTTCGCGGCCGGGTTCGTGTTCTTCGAGGGGATCCTGGGCATCAGCGGGCGGAGCTTCCCCCTGCCGGACTGGCTGCTCCCGGCCGTGGTGCTCGCCCTGGGTCTGCTCCTGCTGGTCCGGGGATTCACGGCGCGGGCGGACGCCCACGCCGGCGAGTCGGATGAGCCGACCTGGCACACCCCGTTCGACCGAACTCATGAGACCGCCGACCCGAAGGATCCGGACGAGGAGCGCTGAGGCCTCAGCGACCGGCGCGCGCCTGCGGGCGCCCTGAACGTCACCTGTCAATGGCCGTTGACTGGTGATGTATGCTCGACGCGATGAACGCTGAGGTCGATCATTCCGATCCTCCAGACCGTGAACCCGCGCCCCCGGCCGCGCTGCAGCGGCTGCAGGACTTCGTGAACACCAACGACATGGAGGGCGGCGAGGACGCCCTGGGGACGAACGAGCAGCTGCGCGACTGGCTCGTGGCGGCCGGCGCCCTGGACGCGGGGTCGCCCGTCACCGCGGGGGAGCACGCGCGAACCATCGCGGTCCGAGAAGGCCTGCGCGCGCTCGGCCGCGCGAACAACGGTGAGCCGCTGGATGCGACCCAGGTCGCGGCCATGAACGGCGCCGGCGCGCACCTTCCGCTCGTCGCACGGGTCGACGACGGGGAGCATTGGCGGCTCTCGCCCGCGGGTCGCGGGGTCGACGCCTTCCTGGCGACCATGCTCGGCATCCTCGTCGCCGCCATGGCCGACGGGAGCTGGTCGCGGATGAAGGCCTGCCGCAACGACACCTGCCGCTGGCTCTTCTTCGACCAGTCCCGCAACCGCTCCGGCACCTGGTGCAGCATGGCCATCTGCGGCAGCCGGATGAAGGCGCGAGCCTACCGGGCGCGCCGACGGGCGGCACCGGCCCGCGCGTGATGGCAGAGCGGTTCACCACCCTGCCGCTCACCCCGGAGCGCTGGGGGGACCTGGCCGACCTCTTCGAGGCCTCCGGCGCCTACAGCCACTGCTGGTGCACGTGGTGGCGCCAGCCGGCCCGCGCCTTCGACGCCGGCTGTCGCGACGACGGCGCCGAAAACCGCGCGCTGCTGATCCGGCTCACGGACGAAGGGCGGGAGCCCGGGCTCATTGGCTACCGCGACGGGCAACCGGTCGGCTGGGTGAGCGTTGGGCCGCGCCGCGACTTCGGCCGGATCCTGCGCTCCCCGACCCTGGGGCCCGGCCCCGGCGACGACCGCGACGATCCACGGACATGGGCCGTGGTCTGCTTCTGGATGCCGCGCCGGGAACGTGGCCGCGGGACCGGCAGCGCGCTCCTCGAGGCGGCGATCGCCCACGCCGCGCGCCGCGGCGCCACGCTGCTGGAGGCCTATCCGATCGATACCGGCGGCCAGCGGCGACCGGAGGCAGGCCTCTTCACCGGGCCCCTGACCATGTACCTGCGCGCCGGATTCGAAGTGGTGGCCCGGCGTCGCGGACGGCGGCCCGTCGTGCGGCTTTCCCTGCCGCGCTGACTCACCGGTCGAGGTCGCCTATCCTTTCGGGTGATGGCACCCCGCGATACCACCGAGACGAAGCCGCACGCCGCCGCACAGCTTCCCGCCGATCTGAACCTGATCAACGCGGGGTACGTCGCCCACCTCTACGAGGCGTACCGGGCCGATCCGGGCTCGGTCGACCCGGAATGGCGCGCCCGGTTCGACGCCGGGTTCGCAGGCACCGAACCCGTTGCGCCGACGCCACCCGCGGGGGATGGCGCGGGTGACGAATCCCCCACGACCATTGCACCTGCGGCCGCCCCGCCCGCGGCCGCCGACGCGGCGCTGCCGCCCGGCGCGACCCCCATCCGCGGGCCGGCCGCGCGGCTGGTGACGAACATGACCGCCTCGCTGGGGGTACCCACCGCGACCAGCTTCCGCGACCTGGAGGTGAGCGTCCTCGAGGCGCGGCGGCGGGAGCTGAATGCGCAGGTGGCGCCGCGCAAGGTGAGCTTCACCCACCTCATCGGCTACGCGGTGGTGCGTGCCGCGGCCGAGCAGCGCTCGATGACCCACGCCTTCTCCGCGGACGGCCCCGACGGGCAGGCGCTGCGCATCGACCCCGGCGCCGTCAACCTGGGCCTGGCGGTCGACGTGGAGCGACCTGACGGCAGCCGCTTCCTGGTGGTCCCCGTCATCAAGGGCGCGGATGACATGGACTTCTCCGCATTCCACGCCGCGTACGAGGAGCTCGTCGCCAGGGCCCGCACCAGCCGTCTATCGCCGGACGATTTCGTGGGCGGCACCATCACCCTGACCAACCCCGGGACGCTGGGCACCACGGCATCGGTCCCGCGGCTCATGGCCGGGCAGGGCGCCATCGTGGCCACCGGCGCCATCCGCTCGCTCGCCGGTGAGCGGCTCATGACCGTCAGCAGCACCTACGACCACCGCATCATCCAGGGCGCGGAATCGGGACGCTTCCTGCGCCGCATCGACGACGCGCTCGCGGGGCGTGACGACTTCTACGAGGAGGTTTTCGCCGCGCTGGGCGTCGAGCTCGGATCCACACCGGTTCCGTCGCCCGCGAGCCTGCCCACGACACCATCGGTCCCGGTCGCAGCGCCGGAAGCCGCGCCAATGGATGGCGCCGCCGCGGACGAACTGCGGCACATGGCGGCGGCCATGGCGTTGGTCGGCGCCTATCGGCTCTACGGCCACCTGGGGGCGACCCTGGATCCGCTGGGCAGCGATCCGCCCGGCGATCCCGCGCTCGACCCGGCATTCCACGGCCTGACGCCGGGGATCATGGAGCGCATTCCCGCGGGCCAGCTGGGCGTCCACGTCCCCGGCCAGACCCTCGCGGAGGTCCTTGCCGCGCTGCGTCGCACGTACACCGGGACCATCGCCTACGAGGTGGAGCACATCGGCAAGCACGCCGAGCGCGCCTGGCTGCGCCGGGTGATCGAGTCGGGCGAGCACCGGCATCCGCTCACCGCCCCCGAGCAGCGACGGCTGCTCGAGCGGCTCACCGCCGTCGAGGGCCTGGAGCGCTTCCTGCAGCGGGCCTACCTGGGCCAGAAGCGGTTCAGCATTGAGGGGCTGGACGCCATGGTGCCGATGCTGGACGTGGTCCTGGAGATGGCCTCCGCGCAGGGAACCCGCCGGGCGGTCATCGGTATGGCCCACCGTGGCCGCCTCAACGTGCTGGCGCACACCGTGGGGATGAGCTACGACGCCGTCCTTGCGGAGTTCGAGGCGGGCAGGCCGGACGAGGCGGTCATGCCCGATACCGAGGCGGATGACGTCAAGTACCACCTGGGCGCCGATGGAGTCTTCCCCTGCAGTGCAGGCCCGGTCGCGGTTTCGGTCATGCCCAACCCGTCCCACCTGGAGGCGGTCGACCCCGTGGTGCAGGGCCGTGCCCGTGCCGAGCAGAGCGATCGTTCGCAGGCCATGGTGAGCGTGGACACGCGGCGGACCCTGCCCATCCTGATCCATGGCGATGCGGCCTTCGCGGCCCAGGGCGTGGTGGCCGAGACATTCAACCTCTCGCGCCTCCCCGGGTATGCGAATGGCGGCACGGTCCACCTGATCGGCAACAACCAGATCGGCTTCACGACCGGCAGCGACGAGGCGCGCTCGACGACGTATTCATCCGACCTGGCCAAGGGCTTCGACATCCCCATCGTGCACGTCAACGCCGATGACCCCGAGGCCTGCCTGGCCGCGGCCCGGCTGGCGATGCTCTACCGCGCGGAGTTCGACGCGGACATGGTGATCGACGTGGTGGGCTACCGGCGCTACGGGCACAACGAGGGTGACGAGCCGGCATACAGCCAGCCGCTCATGTACGAGAAGATCGGGTCCCATCCCAGCGTCCGCGACCGGTACCTGGAACGCCTGGTCGCCGACGGCGTGGTCGATGCCGATGAGGCCGCGGCCGACGCCAAGGCCCTCGCGCGCGCCCTCGCCAAGCGCCAGGCCGCGATCCGCACGCGTGTCTCCGAGCCGCCCATGGACCGCGGGACGGATGCCCTGCCGCGCGAGGTCGTGGCGGAGCCGGAGACGGCGGTGCCGGAGGACACGCTGCGCTCCCTGAACGACCAGCTCTACCGCTGGCCGGAGGGCTTCAGCATCAACGCCAAGCTGGAACGACAGTTCGACGGCCGGCGCTCCGCGCTCGACGCGGAAGAGCCGCGAATCGCGTGGGCCCAGGCGGAGTCGCTGGCCTTCGCGTCCCTGCTGGTGGAGGGCACGCCCATCCGGCTCAGCGGACAGGACACGGTCCGTGGCACCTTCAGCCAGCGCCACCAGACCCTGGTCGACACCCAGACCGATGAGCGCTATGCGCCGATCCAGCACCTCGACGGCGCCGCGGCCAGCTTCGAGCTGCACAACTCCCCGCTCTCCGAGTACGCGGTGCTGGGCTTCGAGTACGGCTACGCGGTCACCGCACCGGAGGCGCTGGTGCTCTGGGAGGCGCAGTACGGCGACTTCGCCAACGGCGCGGAGATCATCATCGACCAGTTCCTGATCGCCGGGCTGGCGAAGTGGCGCCAGACCTCGCGCCTGACCCTGCTCCTGCCGCACGGCTACGAGGGGCAGGGGCCGGAGCACTCATCGGCCCGGCTGGAGCGGTACCTTGCGCTGGGCGCGGAGGGCAACATCCGCGTCGTCTATCCCACCACGCCGGGCCAGTACTTCCACCTGCTCCGTCGCCAGGCACGCCACGCTGAGCTGCGCCCTCTCCTGGTGATGACGCCCAAGTCGCTCCTGCGCCTGCCGGCGGCCGCCTCCCGCCTGTCGGACCTGACCGATGGCGCCTTCCGCCCGGTCCTCGACGACCCGGAGCGCTCATCGGACGAGGCAGCGGCGGCCGTGCGGCGGGTGATCCTGTGCAGCGGCAAGCTCTACTACGACCTGGTCGGATCCGAGCACCGCGCTCCGCTGCCGGAGGTTGCGGTGGTTCGCGTCGAGCAGCTCTACCCGTTCCCCACCGAGGCGCTTCGCGCGGTCCTGGCCCGGTACCCGGGGGCCGAGAAGGTCAGCTGGGCCCAGGAGGAGCCGAGGAACATGGGTCCGCGCAAGTTCGTGCTTCCCAAGATCCGCCACCTGGTGCCCTTCAAGGTGCCTCTGGGGGACGTCTCCCGCCCGGAGCGCTCACGGCCCGCCGAGGGCTATCCGGGAGCGCACGCGAAGGAGCAGACGCGGATCGTGCGCGAGGCGTTCGGGGCGTAGCGACGGCGAACCGATCAGTTGACGCGCTTCTCGCGTCCCTCCCAGTACGGCTCGCGCAGCTCACCCTTGAGGATCTTGCCCGTGCCGCCCTTGGGCAGAGCATCGCGGAACTCGATGTCGCGCGGAACCTTGAACCCGGCGAGCTGCGACCGGACGTGCTCCCGCAGCTCATCGGCCGTGGCCGAGGCGCCCTCCTTGAGGACCACCAGGGCCACCGCGACTTCACCCCACTGCTGGTCGGGGGCGGCCACCACGGCGCACTCGAGGACGGCCGAGTGCGACACGATGGCGTTCTCGATCTCGACCGAGCTGATGTTCTCGCCGCCGGAGATGATGATGTCCTTGGAGCGGTCCTTAATGACGATGTAGCCCTGCTCGTCGATCACCGCCATGTCGCCGGTGTGGAACCAGCCTTGGCGGATCTTCTCCGCCGTCGCCTCCGCATCGCGGTAGTAGCCGTCCATCACCAGGTTGGAGCGCACCACGATCTCCCCGATCTCCTCCCCGTTGGCAGCCACGTCGCGGCCGTCGTTGCCCACGACGCGCAGGGCGGTCCCCACCACCGCGTACCCGGTCATGGCCTTGCGCGCGGCGCTCATCTCGGGCGGCTCGGCGGCCGCCAGCCAGACCCGCGGCCGGGCCAGGGCGATCACCGGGGTCGTCTCCGAAAGGCCGTACCCCACGATCGCCTGGCAGCCGAGCTCAGCCTCGATGGCCTTCACCAGGGTCGGTGACGCCGGTGCGCCGCCGATCATCGCCTCCTTGAGGCTCGACAGGTCGCGGGTCGCGTGATCGGGGTGGTTCACCAGGGCGTTGAAGATGGTCGGGACGCCCAGCAGGTGGGTGACGCCCTCCGCCTCCACCAGCCGCAGGAGCTCAGCCGGGTCGAACTTGCGGAGCATCACGTGCCGCCCGCCGGCGAGCGTCATCCAGTGCGGGGCGCCCCACCCGTTGACGTGGAAAAGCGGCACCACGTGCAGGATGGTGTCGGCATCGGTGGTGCGCAGCACGAGCGCGGTGGAGAGCGCGTGCAGGTGAAGGTTCCGATGGGTGAGCATCACCCCCTTGGGCCGCCCGGTGGTCCCGGAGGTGTAGAACAGCTCCGCCATGGCGTCCTCGTCGATCTCGGGGGCGCGGTACTCCGCGGAGGCGTTCGCCAGGAGCGGCTCGTACTCGTCCGCGGCTCCCTCCATGCGGATCCAGCGCACCTCGCCGGGCAGGGACGACCGGAGCGCGGTCACCATGGGCTCGAAATCCGCGTGGTAGAAGACGACTCGGGATCCGGCGTGGCCCAGGATGTAGCCGATCTCGGCCGGCGCGAGGCGGACGTTCAGCGGGTTGAGAACCGCCCCGGCCTCCAGCACGCCGTAATAGGCCTCCAGCAGCTGGTGGGTGTTGTAGGTCATGAAGCTGACCCGGTCGCCGGGCGCCACCCCCATCCCGCGCAGCGCGTTGGCGAGCCGATGGGTCCGCTCCGCGTACTGCGCGTAGGTGAACCGCTTTTCGCCGTCGACGACCGCTTCGACCTCGCCGAAGTAGGCGGCGGCGCGATCACGGAACTCCAGGACGCTCAACGGGACGCGCATGGCAGGGGGACCCTCGTGCGGTGAAGAGCTAGAGGATACGGCCGCGCCCGGCGGTCCGGGCGACCGCCGGAGCACGAAGGGAGCCCGTATCCCGGCATACTGGGGTCATGCAACCCGCGCCGCTCCTGGAGCGCTACCGCCACCTGCTCGCCGACCCGGGCGACGAGCGCTTCCCCATCACCCTGGGCGAAGGGGCCACGCCGCTCATCCATGCACGTCGGCTGGGCAGCACGCTGGGGATGGAACGGCTGTACCTCAAGTTCGAGGGCACCAACCCGACGGGCTCCTTCAAGGACCGCGGCATGGTCCTGGCGGTGAACCGCGCGGTGGCCCGCGGCGCGCGAGCAGTGGTCTGCGCATCGACCGGCAACACCGCCGCATCGGCAGCCGCCTACGCGGCGGCCGCCGGGATCCCCGCCTTCGTGCTGCTGCCGGCCGGCAAGGTCGCGCGCGGGAAGCTGGCGCAGGCGCTGGTCGCCGGCGCGCGGCTGATCATGGTGGACGGCAACTTCGACGAGGCGCTCGCCGCGGTGCGACGCCTGGGCGAGGAGGGCGTGGCCGCGGTGGTGAACTCCATCAACCCCGACCGGGTCGAAGGTCAGCAGACGGCCGCCTGGGAGATCTGCGACACCCTTGACGGAGCACCCGGGGCGCTGGCCCTGCCCGTCGGCAACGCGGGCAACATCACCGCCTACTGGCGCGGCTTTCGCCGCTACCACCGCGAGGGAACGGTTGCGACCCTGCCCCGCATGCTGGGCTTCCAGGCGGAGGGCGCGGCACCCATCGTGCGCGGCGCCCGGGTCCCCGAACCGGAGACCGTGGCGACGGCCATCCGGATCGGCAACCCCGCCTCCTGGACGCTGGCGGAAGCGGCCCGCGATGAGTCGGGCGGGCTGATCGACGCGGTGAGCGACGCGGAGATCCTGGCGGCGCAGCAGGAGATCGTCCGGCTCGAGGGGATCTTCTGCGAGCCGGCCTCGGCGGCGGGCGTGGCCGGGGTGCGGCGCCTGGCCGCGGACGGCAGGCTCGATCGGTCCGAGACGGTCGTCTGCGTCCTGACCGGTCACGGCCTCAAGGACCCAGACGCGGTACAGCCCGAGGAGGGCAGCCTGACCCCCGTCGCCCCGGAGCTGGGCGCGATCCGGCGCGCAATGGACCTCTAGGGACGGGAACCCGGGCGCCTCAGCCCGAAGCGGCGAGGTGCGCGGGACCGCGCGCAGGAGGGCGATCTCCCGGACCCCCCCGTTTCCAGCTCGCGGACCGCGACGCGCGCAGCGCCAGGGCTCAGCGTCGGCCGAACCGGACCAGGGCAGCCTTCAGCCGATCGTGGGGCAGCGCGTGGGCGACGATCCCGTCCCGTCCGACCATGGTCTCCGCGGCGACGAGCGCGTTGACGATCGCCTCCTCCGTCGCCTCCACGGCAGCCCAGAAGAGCGGGCCGAGCCGATCGTCGCGCATCGCCTCGATCGGGTAAGCCGGTCCGGGTCCGGGCGCGGCGCTGTCCACCGCCGGATTGCCGGTGGCGAACGCGATCACCAGGTCGCCGCTGCTCGGTTCCCCGGCGCCGCCGGTGCGCCCGATGCCCAGCGCGGGACGCTGCGCGAGGCGGGTGCACTGGTGGGGGAGCAGCGGCGCGTCGGTCGCCACCACCACGATGATCGAACCGGCACCGGGCGGGGCGGTCGCTGGTGCCGCCGGAAGCGGCACCACCTCCGGGCCGATCTCCTCCCCCACCGGCACTCCGGCGACCGTCAGCCGAGCGCGAGCCCCGTGGTTGGCCTGGACCAGGACGCCCACGGTGTAGCCGCCATCGGCCTCGGAAAGGACGCGCGATGCGGTGCCGATCCCGCCCTTGAAGCCATGGCAGATCATCCCGGTGCCGCCTCCCAGGCTGCCCTCCGCGACCGGCCCTCCGCGAGCGGACGACCACGCTTCGCGCACGTGCTCCGCTGCGACATGGAAGCCGTCGATGTCGTTCAGGACTCCGTCCCAGGTCTCCCCCACCACCGGCAGCGACCAGAGGGGTGCCCCCGTGCCACGCTCCCGGCGCTCGATGGCGATGAGCGTGTCGCGCACGGTGCCCACCGAGTGCGTGTTGGTGATCGCGACCGGCGAGGTGAGGAGGCCGGCTTCTCGGATCCACTCCAGCCCGGTGAGCTCGCCGTTGCCGTTGAGCCTGTGGCAGCCGGCGAACACCGGGCGCGGCCATGGTTCACCGGGTGGCACCACCATGCTGACGCCGGTGCGCACCGGACCGGTGCCCACCCGGAGCGGCCCGTCGCCACGCACGATGGTCGCGTGCCCCACGCGGACCCCGGCCACGTCGGTGATGGCGTTCCGCGGGCCGACCGGAAGCTGGCCGATGCGCAGGCCCAGGTCCCTGGCCCGAGGACGGGGAGCCGCCGCCTCAGTCGGGGTCATCGTCGCCGGCGCGATTCGTCACCGCGACGCCGGAACCAACGATCAGCACGCTGAACGTCAGCGTGGGCGCGTCCGGCGGCAGGTCGTCCTGTCCTTCGAGCTGGAGCGCGAGGCCCTGCGTCAGGCCGCGACGCACGACCTCCACGCGACAGCCGGCGGGGAGCCGGATCGCGACGCCGGACATCAGGGTCGTGAGCTCCAGGCGCGCCCCCTGGGGAGCAACCTGCACGGAGCTGAGATCCAGCTGGGCGCCGGCGAACCAGGTGCGCAGGCTCCCGCCGCGGAACGCGGTGGCATGACTGCGCAGGGCGAGGCCGTCGGCGATGGCCACCAGGGCCAGCTCGTCGCTGCTCTCGTCGCCCCGGGACGGGATCAGGGCACGGGCGACGATCGCGGAGCCGACCAGGCCACTGAACAGGCCGAGAGCGAAGAGGAGGATCCGGCGCACGGGCTCATGCTAGAACCTCGCAGCCTCACGCGGCCAGTGCGGCCCGCGCCGACCTCCTCCGGCACCGCGCTCGCCGGAACGCACGAGTCTGCCGAGAATCTTGCGCGTCCGGGATGCCCGATGCTCGTTCGCTATCCTTGGCCGCCGCCCCGAGGAGCCGCAGGAGAGGAGCGCCGGTGCCAGAGCCCATCGCTCGGGTGAGCTACGAGTGACTGACGGATCGCGGCAGCGCTGTGCCTGGGCGCCCCCCGGTGATGCGGCGTACCTCGCCTACCACGACACCGAATGGGGCGTCCCGCTACGGGACGAGCGGCGGCTCTTCGAGATGCTGATCCTCGAAGGCGCCCAGGCGGGTCTCTCGTGGTCCACCATCCTCCACCGCCGGGACGGCTACCGGCGCGCCTTCGCCGGCTTCGATCCGGGGGCCGTGGCACGCTTCGGGCCCGATGACGAGGCGCGGCTCCTCGCCGACGGGGGCATCGTCCGCAACCGGGCAAAGATTCGCGCCGCCATCGGCAACGCGCGCGCCTGGCTGGCGCTGCGCGACGCGGGGGTCGACCCGGTGGAGCACCTCTGGTCGTTCGTCGCGGGCCGGCCCCGCGTCAACCGCTGGTCCACGCCGGGCGAGATCCCGGCTGAGACCGATGCCTCGCGCGCGATGGCCCGGGACCTGCGGTCACGAGGCTTCCGCTTCACGGGCCCCACCATCTGCTACGCCTTCATGCAGGCCACCGGCATGGTCAACGACCACTTGGTCGGCTGCTTTCGGCACGCGGAGCTCGACGCCACGCGGTGAGCCGCCTCGCGCGGCTTCGCCGGCGCGTGGCGGGCGGGTACCCCCGGGTCGGGTCGCCGCGGATACACTCGCTCGCATGTCCGCCCTGACCCGCCTCGCCGACGTCGAGGTCCCTGCCAGCTCCGCGAACCTGGGGAGCGGCTTCGACGCGTTCGCCGCGGCCCTGTCGCTCAAGCTGCGGGGAGAGCTGCACCGCGGTGACGAGCCGGGGATCCTGCTCACGTCGCGGGGAGAGGGAGCTCCCGCGGACGACGCTGACCCGGAGCAGAACCTCGTGATCCGCTCCTTTCGGGCGGGCCTGCGGGCTGCCGGAGGCGCCCCGGGCGGTGCCGGCTCCTGGCGGATCGAGGTCTCCTCCATGATCCCCGCAGCGCGCGGGCTGGGAAGCAGCGCCGCGGCCATCGTGGCCGGTCTGCTGCTCGGCGCCGCGGCAGGCCGCCGCTCACCGCACCCGGACGAGATCCTGGCACTCGCCGCCGACCTGGAGGGGCACACGGACAACGTGGCCGCCGCCCTCTACGGGGGCATCACCCTTGCCGTGACGAACCGCGCGGTTCCCGCGACGCTGCGCCGCTTCCGACCACCCGAGCGCTGGATCCCGGTCGTCTTCATCCCCGTCGCGGAGAGCAGCACGCGCGAGATGCGGGCGATCCTGCCGGAGAGCGTCAGCCTGGCCGATGCCGCCGCCCAGGCGGCCCACGCGGCGCTCCTCGCGACCGCCGTCGCGACGGGCGATGCCGGGCTCCTGCGGAACGCCATGGACGACCGGCTGCATCAGCCCTACCGCCTGCCCCTGCTGGAGGACAGCCGGCGCATGATCGAGGTCGCCTACGAGCACGGGGCCGCGGGCGCCTGCCTCTCCGGCGCCGGGCCCAGCGTGCTCGCCATCTGCGACTCACCGGCCATCGCCCACGGGGTCGAGAAGGCGTTCAACGCCTCCGGTGTGCGCGGCATGGCGACCCGCCTGCGCTTCGACGAGGTCGGCGCCCGGATCACCACCGCCTGAACGTCGTTGCCCCCGGGCACGGTCGTTGACATCGGGGATACGGTTGCAGCGTCAGTTCGATCGGAGGGTGGTCCCGTGAGTCGGCATCGGTCCGTTCCCGTCGTCGCATCGGCGCTGGCAGCGCTGGTCATGCAGCTGGTCCTGGTGGGTGCCGCCCAGGCGGCCCCGGCCCTGCCCAACTCCATGGCGTCAACCGGTGACTCGATCACCCGCGCCTTCGCCACGCGCGGCGGCTTCTTCTGGTTCACGGACAACCCGGCCGCGTCGTGGTCCACCGGCACGGACAGCAGTGTGGACAGCCACTACAGCCGGATCCTGGCCCAGAACGCGGCGATCAGCGGCTCCAACGCCAACGACGCGGTCTCCGGGGCGAAGATGTCCGACCTTGCCGGGCAGATGGTGACCGTCGCGAACCAGAAACCCGCCTACGTGACCGTCCTGATGGGCGGCAACGACCTGTGCACCGATACGACGGCGCACATGACGCTCGCGTCGGACTTCGACGCCCAGTTCCGCGCCGCGCTGAAAGTGCTGCACGACGGTGACCCGACGGCCCTCGTCCTGGTGGCGAGCGTTCCGAACGCCTACCACCTGTGGGAGCTCTTCAAGGACAACAGCTCGGCTCGCTCGGCATGGAGCCTCTACAACGTCTGCCAGTCGCTGCTCGCCAACCCGACCTCGACCACTTCGGCCGATCAGCAGCGGCGCCAGCTGGTCTACGACCGAAACGTCGCCTACAACCTGGCCCTCGAACAGGCCTGTATTGACTACGGGGCGAACTGCCGCTTCGACGGGAACGCGGTCTTCGACTACTCGTTCGCGACATCGGACATCAACACCCACGACTACTTCCACCCGTCGCGCTCCGGGCAGGCGGCCCTGGCGTCGGTCACCTGGGACGCGAGCTTCTGGGGCTCCGCGCCAGCGCCGAATCAGCCGCCCACCGCCGCCTTCACCGCTTCGTGCACGGATCTGACCTGCACCTTCACCGACAGCAGCACCGATGACGGCAGCGTGATGGGCTGGAGCTGGAACTTCGGGGACGGCGGAACCTCGACAGAGCAGAACCCGAGCCACACGTACACCGCGGGGGGTACGTACACCGTCTCCCTCACGGTGACCGATGACGGCGGCGCCACCGACAGCACCACCCGGACGGTGACCGTGAGCCTCCGGGACCGACAGCATTACCCTGCAGGTCGCGAACACGGGCACCATCACGAAGAACAAACTAGCAGATCGCCCTGACCTGGAGCGGAGCGGACCAGGCCTCGCAGATGGACGTCTACCGCAACGGCTCGCGGATCACGACCACCGCCAACGATGGCAACTACACGGACTCGGTCAACGCGCGCAAGCACACGACCTACACGTACCGCGTTTGCGAGGCCGGAACGCAGGTCTGCTCGAACGACGCTCCGGTGAGCACCTAGCCCAGCCGGCCGGAGCACGGTCGCCGGACCCCCGGCGACCGTGCCGGTGTTCGGTCCAGCGTGACGTAACGTCGCCGGGGCGCGATCCGCAGTCGACTCCCCGACGTGGCGTTCCAGCCGTGGTGACACAACGTCGCTGGGCAGGCCCGTCGCCCGCCGTCGGCGACGTTCGGTTACACCTGACAGACGTGGCCTCGCCAGCGCCCTGGCGAGGCCGGCCACCGCGATATTCGGTCACAGCCAACGGAACACGCTGCGCGTTGCGCAGGCGGCGGGGCCGGGCGGCACGAGCACGGAGCCGGACCCCTCGGTACCATGCTTCGGCCATGTCACTGGTCACCCTGTCCGGCGTCGCCAAGACGTTCGGCGCCCAGCACCTCTTCAGCGACGTCTCGCTCCAGGTCGGGGCGGGTCGCCGCATCGCCATCGTCGGCCCCAACGGCGCCGGCAAGACGACCCTGCTCGAGATCATCACCGGCGAGCAGGAAGCCGACACCGGCACGGTGGCCCGCGGCAGGGACGTCGTGATCGGCTACCTGCGGCAGGACGTGGCGGACACCGCCGGGCGCTCGGTGCTGGCCGAGGTGCTGGGCGGCGCCGGTGTGGTGAGCGGCATCGGCCATCGGCTGGGACACATCGAGGCGGAGCTGGCGGAGGCCACGGAGGAGGCGGAGCTGGAGGAGCTGATGGCCGAGTACGGCCGCCTCCAGGACCGCTTCGAGCAGATGGGCGGCTACGGGCTGGAGGCGGAGGCGCGCCGCATCCTGGCCGGGCTCGGCTTCGCCCAGGACGACGTGGGGCGCGACATCGGCACCTTCTCCGGCGGATGGATGATGCGGGTGGCGCTCGCCAAGCTGCTCCTCGCCAACCCCGACGTGCTGCTCCTCGACGAGCCCACCAACCACCTCGACCTGGCGAGCGTCGAGTGGCTGCAGACCTTCCTGGCGACCTACGCCGGGGCGATCGTGCTGGTGAGCCACGACCGCGACTTCATCAACACCATCGCCAACCACGTCGCGGAGCTCGCGCGGGGCACGCTCACCGAATACACCGGTGACTACGCGGACTTCGTGGAGCAGCGCGAGGAGCGGATCGCGCAGCTCGAGCGCACGGCCGCCGCGCAGCAGCGAAAGGTGGCGCAGACGGAGCGCTTCATCGAGCGCTTCCGCTACAAGGCCACCAAAGCGCGCCAGGTCCAGAGCCGGATCAAGGCGCTCGAGCGGCTCGACCGGGTGGCGGTCCCCACCACCCGCGCGAAGTCGGTGAAGTTCCGCTTCCCCGAGCCGCCGCGCTCGGGTCGGGTGGTCATTCGCCTGGAGGGGATCGTCAAGCGCTACGGCGCCCACACCGTCTATGACGGCCTGGACCTCGTCCTGGAACGCGGTCAGAAGGTGGCGCTCATCGGCCCCAACGGCGCGGGAAAGTCGACCCTGCTCAAGATCCTGGCCGGCGTCCTCCCCTTCGAGGGCGGTGATCGCGCGCTGGGCAGCAACGTGCGGGTGGCCTACTTCGCGCAGCACCAGATCGAGGCGCTCGATCCCGCGAACACCGTCTTCGACGAGCTGGCCGGCTCCGCGCCACGGATGACGACCGCCGAGATGCGGCGCCTGCTGGGGGCGTTCCTCTTCTCCGGCGACCAGCGTCGACAAGAAGGTCGAGGTCCTCTCCGGAGGCGAGCAGACCCGCCTGGCGCTCGCCAAGCTGATGGCCGATCCGGCCAACCTCCTCTGCCTGGACGAGCCCACGAACCACCTCGACATCGCCTCGCGCGACGTCCTGGAGGACGCGCTGAACGCCTTCGGCGGGACCATGGTGCTGATCACCCACGACCGATACCTGATCCGCAGCGTGGCGAACTGCCATCATCGAGGTGAACGGCGGCACCGCGACCCTGTATCCCGGCGACTTCGAGTACTACGCGGCGAAGCGCGGGCTCGATATCGAGTCGCGCGGCGCGACGGAGGGCCACCCGACGCCGCGCGGCCTGGAGGAATCGCCGGCACGCGCGCGTGAGTCGTCCGCTGAGGCGACGGCCCGCAAGCGCGCCGAGGCCGAGGAGCGCAACCGCCGCTACCGACGCACGCGGGACCTGCGCGACGCCCTCGGGCGCACGGAGCACGAGTCTGCAGAGACCGATGCGCTCCTTGCCCGGCTCACCGATCGCCTCGCCGACTCCTCCGTCTACGCCGATGCCACCACGGCGCGCGACCTGATCGCCGAGTACAACGCCGCGCGCGACCGTGCCGACCATCTCGCGTCGGAGTGGACGCGGATCGGGGAGGAGCTGGCAAGGGTCGAGGCGGAGGAGGCGGTGGCCTCGCCCGCGCGACGGTGACGCTGCGCGGCCGGAGCGCCTCGCCGCAGCTCACCGGGGCAGGGCTCGTGGTCCTGGCCTCCGCCTGCTTCGGCACCCTTGGGCCGCTGTCGCGGTTCGCCGGCGATGCGGGTGTCGACAGCCTGGCGCTGGTTGCCTGGCGCGCCGCCCTGGGCGGGCTGTGCATGATCGCCTACATCGCGGCGCGCATGGCCGCCGGCCACCGACCGATGCTCGCCTTCGGGGCGCTGGACGGTCGCGAACGCTGGAGCATCGGCGCGGCGGCGATCGCGAACACGGTGCTCAACCTGTCCGTCTTCGTTGCCTTCGAGCGGATCAGCATCGCGCTGGCGCTCCTCGTCTTCTACCTCTACCCGTCGCTCGTCGCGCTCGCCAGCGTCGTCTGGTTCGGCGAACGGCTCGACCGGGTGCGCTGGGCCGCGCTGGGCACCTCGGTGCTCGGGATGGTGCTCGTGGTGGCCGGGGGCGGATCGCTGGGCGAGCATCGACGTGCTCGGGCTGGCGCTTGCCTTTTTCGGCGCGCTGGCCCAGGCCTTCTACGTCCTGGCCGCCCGGCACGGGTTCGGGCGGATCCCCGGTTCCCAGGCGGCGGGCGTCACCATGCTGCTCGCCGCCAGCCTCTACGTGGCGACCGCGATCCTCACCGGACAGGCGGCGATCCTGGGCGAGCCGCTCATGTCGAGTGCTGCGCTGCTCCCCGTGCTCCTCGCCGGTGTCGTCGGCGCGGGGATCCCCACCGTGGCCTTCATTGCCGGCATTCGGTTGCTCGGCGCCCCGCGAGCCGCGATCCTGGCCACCCTCGAGCCGGTGGTTGGCGTGTCCCTGGCCGCCATCCTGCTCGGCGAGACGCCGCAGCCGCTCCAGATCGTGGGCGGCGTGCTGATCATCGCCGCGGGGGTGCTGCTCCAGCTCCGCGCGCCCGACGAGCTGGCCGAGCACGAGGCGGTCCCCGCCGAGATGGACGCCGAGCCGGCGGACTGACCTCGGGCTCGGACCGGCTCAGGCGTTCTCGATCAGCGCGGCGTGGACCGCCCGGGCGGCCGGCCCGGCCTGGTCCAACGGGACGTCGGCCCAGACGACCCGCAGGCCGCCCTCGTCGAACGAGCCCTCCGCCTGGGCCGGAAGGGGCAACAGCTCCGGCATGCGCTCCGCGGGCCCGACCAGGCTGATCCGCGCGATCCGCTCCTTGCGGTCGACCGCCAGCATGCAGGCTGCCCGGCTCGTCCGACGCCGCGCCGTGTGCCGGGCCGCACCTCGGTCATCGGCTGGCCGGCGTCGACGGCACGGACGATGAGGCGAAGGCGGCCGCGGCGTGCCCGCCGCACCGCCACCGGGTGGACCACCTCCGAGCCGAGCTCGGCGAGGAGCTCGAGCTGGCGCGCGTCGACGGCGGCGAGGAAACGGGCCGCGGGGACGAGATGGGGATCCGCCTCCATCACACCGCCGGTGTCCTTGAACAGCTCGCACCGATCCGCGCGCAGCGCCACCGCCAGGACCACCGCCGAGAGGTCCGTCCCGCCGCGGCCCAGGGTCGTGAGCTCGCCGTGAGTGCCGATGCCCTGGAAGCCCGCCACCACCGGCACCAGTCCCGAGGCAACCGCGTCGCGAAGCGGTCGCGAGTAGACGCGCCGAACCTCCGCTCCCAGGTGGGCGGCCGCGGTGCGGATGCCCGCCTCGGCGCCGGAGAAGGAGCGGGCGGGAATGCCTCGCGCCTGGAGGCCCAGGGCGAAGAGGGCGGCCGAGAGCGCCTCGCCGGTTGCCAGCGCCCGATCCGTCTCGCGCGCCAGCGCGGAGCCCGCCTCGTGGTGCGGCGCGCGAAGAGTGCGGCCGCCGTCGGCAAGCAGGACCGCGGCCGACGTCAGGATCGTGTCCGTCACGCCCTCGAACGCGCTGACCACGACGACCGGACGAAGCCCCGCGGCGCGCTGCGCGGCCACCGCGGAGACCGCCTCGGCGATGTCCTCCGGGCGCCGCAGCACGGAGCCCCCGAACTTGTCGACGACGATCGGTCCCGCCGGGGTCATCGCGCCAGCGGTGATGCGCGTGACAGGAGCGGCGGCAGCTCCGCCAGGCTGCCGATGACCGGCACGTCGGGATTCTCCGGCACCGGCGCGGGGGCCGCCGCCCTCGCGCCGCAGGAGGAGGATGCCGTCCATGCCCGCCGACCGCGCCCCTACAACGTCGGCCTGGTACGAGTCGCCGACCATCACCGCGCGCTCCGGCGCAACCCCGGCTCGCTCCAGCGCCATCCGGAAGAACGCCGGATCCGGCTTCGCGCGGCCGGCGGCCCCCGAAGCGAGGACGAAGTCCAGGTAGGGCGCCAGGCCCAGCTCCTCGAGGATGCGCGGCAGCGAGGAGCCCCAGTCGGAGACGACCCCGATGGCGGGGCGCGACCCGTCCTCGACCGCGCGCAGCGCATCGAGCGCCGGCAGCACGTCGGCATACAGCTCCCAGGTGTCTGCGGAGAACTGGGCGGCGAGGATCCGCTCGGTGAGCGCTCGTCGGCCGCGCATCCCCAGCTCGCGGAGCATCAGGTCGTGGTACCGCCGCCACGTCTCCTCGATCGCGTCATCGCGGGTCCAGGTGTCGTTGCCCGGGCGGTGGTACTCGTCCCAGAACCAGGCATCGGCTGCGTGCCAGGCACGCTGCAGCTCCTCGTCGTCCGGGGTGATGCCATGCTCCGCGAGCACCTCGCGCAGCGCATCGAGCAGCGTGCGGCGCGGGCTCAACAGGGTGAATCCGGCATCCAGGCAGACGAGCTCGTATCGCATGGGGCCCACACGGTAGCGCAGGTGGACACCGAAGTGGAGCCGATGCCGATGCCGTCGCCTGCCCTGCTACCCTGCCCGGGTGCCGAGCCCGCCTTCGCCCGCTCTCCTGCGGCGCGTCCGCCGGGAGATCCTCGACTGGTACGCCACCGCGCACCGTGACCTTCCCTGGCGCGGAACGACCGACCCGTATGCCGTGCTCGTCAGCGAGGTCATGCTGCAGCAGACGCAGGCATCCCGGGTCGCGGAGCGATACCCGCGTTTCCTGGAACGCTTCCCGACCGCGCGAGTGCTCGCGGAGGCGCCCGAGCAGGCGGTCCTCGCCGAATGGTCCGGCCTGGGCTACAACCGCCGGGCGCTGTCCCTGCGGCGGTCCGCCGGGCTCGTCGCGCCCGGCTGGCCGCGCGACCCGGCCGCACTGGAGCGGCTGCCGGGCATCGGGCGCTACACCGCGCGGGCCGTGGCCAGCCTGGCCTTCGGCGTCCCGGTGGGCGTCGTGGACACCAACGTCCGTCGCTGGCTGGTGCGCCGCTTCGGGCTCCGGGTGACGGGCCCGGAGGCGACGCCTGCCGCGCTCCAGGCCCTCGCCGATGCGCTCGCAGGCCAAAGCTCGCCGGCACCTTCGGGCGAGATCGCGGCCTGGACCCAGGCCAGCATGGAGTTCGGCGCCGAGGTGTGCACCAGTCGCTCCCCGGCCTGCGACCGGTGCCCGGTGCGGCACGGATGCCCGTCGCGTGGTCGTGCCGCGGCCGTCCCGGTGGTCCGCCAGCCGCGCTTCGCCGGGTCGCGCCGCGCGCTTCGCGGTGCGATCCTCCGCAAGCTGGTCAGAAGCCCGGTCCACGCCCTCCCGGTGGATGCGGTGACGGCCGATACCGCCGTCGCCGCCGGCCAGGACCAAGCCAGGGTGGACGACGCCATCCGCTCGCTCGTCGCCGACCGCCTCGCCCATCGGCTCGGCGATCTCCTGCATCTCGGTCCGCCGGACGAGACGGCCGGTCCCGGTACAATCGGCGCATGAGCAGCGAGCCCACCAACGTCGAGAGCGCGGAGGAGTCGACCGCCCTGTCGGTCGCCATCGGGGCCCCCATGCCGTCCATCGGCCTGCGCGCCAGCGACGGCTACCTTCTGAACCTTCGCTCGTTCGTCCAGCGCCAGCCGGTCGCCCTTGCCTTCTTTGCCGGGCCCACCGCGGAAGGCGCCCAGCGCCGCCGCGGCGACCGGGTCGCGGAGTCGCTCGCATCGGCCCGGCGTCGCTTCGCGTCGGCCGGGATGGCCGTGGTCGGGATCACCTGCGACAACGAGCGCCAGCAGGCGGAGTGGATCGCGGCGACCGGGTTCCCGTACCTGCTATTCAGCGACGAGCGACGCGCTGCCGTATCCATGCTGGGCATCCCCGTCAGCCACGACGGCGACAACCACAACGTGGAGCACCCCTGGATCCTGGTCGTCAGTCGGGACGGGCTGCTCCAGGCGGTCCTGCGCGACCCGGATCCCGACTATGCCGCGGACCTCGTCCTCGCTGCCGCCCGCCGCGCGGAGGGCGTGGACGAGGAGACGGACGGGGCCCCGGCCGCGGACGAGACCGCCGGCGCGCCGGCCGGCTGACCGGCTCCATGCTCGCCGTCCGCCTCCACGCGGCCGGTGAGCCGCTGCGCATCGAGGAGCTGCCGCGTCCCGAGCCCCACGGGACGGAGGTCCGCATCGCGGTCGCGGGCTGTGGCGTGTGCCACACGGACCTGCACATCACCCGCGGGACAATGACCCGCGTCGAGCTGCCGCTCACGCCCGGCCACGAGGTCGCCGGGCGGATCGAGGCCATCGGTCCAGGCGCGGCCGAACCCCTTCGAGACGCGGGGATGGCCCTCGGGGATCCGGTCCTTGTCTTCGGCGGCTGGGGCTGCGGGGCCTGCGCCACGTGCACGAGCGGCGAGGAGCAGCGCTGCCCGGCCGGTCGTTCCCCCGGGTTCCAGGAGGATGGCGGGTATGCCGAAGCGCTGCTGGTCCCGCACCCCCGGCACCTGGTCGCGCTCGGAGACCTCGACCCGGTCCGCGCCGCTCCTCTGGCCGATGCCGGCGCCACGCCGTACCGCGCCGTTCGGCGCGCGGGACCGTGGCTGCGGCCCGGATCCGCCTGCGTGGTGATCGGCTTGGGCGCGCTGGGCCAGTTCACGCTCCAGTACCTGCGGCGGGCCGGGGTGGGCAACCTGGTCGGTGTCGATCCCGATCCGGCGAAGGAGCCGCGCGCCATGGCCCTGGGGGCGGACGCGGTGGTCCCCGACCTCGATCCCGCCCCAATCCGGCGAGCGCTCGGCCGCGACGCTGATGTCGTGTTCGACATGGTGGGAACCGACGAGACGCTCGAGGGCGCCAGGCCGCTGGTGGCGCCGGACGGGCTGCTCATGCTGGTCGGGGAGGGCGGCGGACACGCTCGCTTCGACTTCGATGCGCCCCTCGAGAGCTGGGTCACCACGACCGCCTGGGCCTCGATGGCGGACCTGCGCGCGGTCGTCTCCATGGCGCGCCAAGGCCTCCTGGACTGGGCCGTGGAATCCGTGCCGCTGCGCCAGGCGACGGCCGCGCTCGACCGCGTCGCCCGGGGTGCGATAGTCGGACGGATCGTGCTGGTGCCCGATGGCACCGCCTGACGCCGTCCGGGCGCCGGCGCGGTTGCCTTCCCTCCCGGTCGGGGGTACAACAGACGCCACATCGGGGAGAGACACGGACCGCGCATGACCGACCATCCAACGCAGGACGCGTATCGCGTCCTGCAGATTGATCCAGGCGCCCACCAGGTCGTCATCCGCGCGGCCTACCTGGCGCTTGCGCGCCGCTACCACCCCGATGGCAACTCCCCGGACCCGATCCGGATGGCGGACCTGAACCACGCGTACGATCAGCTGCGAGACGAGCAACGTCGCCGCCTGTACGACGCTCGGCGCGCCGTCTTCGCCTCACAGGACCCCGCTGACCGGGGACCCGGCACCCCGGTCGGTCCTGGGCATGCCACAAATGGCGGGCCGCGTGAGGTACCGCGGGCCGCGGCCGGAGCCGCCGCCCGGGCCACCGCCGCCCGGGCCGCCGCCCGGGCCGCCGCGGCCGGACCGTTCCGCCGCGTGCGCCCCGACCCCGCGGGTCCACCATCGGCCCAGCTCGATTTCGGGCGGTACGCGGGATGGTCGCTCCGCGACCTTGCCCGCCACGATCCGGACTACCTGCGCTGGCTCAGCCGGCACTCCTCGGGCCTGCGCTACCGAACGGAGATCCAGGGGCTTCTCCCGGCCGACGCCGGTGTCGGCCGCGACCGCCAGCTCTGATCGGGTCAGTCGCGACCCAGGAAGCGCGACAGGATGCCCTTGCGGGGAGCGGGCAGGTAATAGGGTGGCCCCACCGATTCGTAGTGCGCCCGCAGGCTGGGCGCACGGAGATCGGTGACGACCAGGTCCCGGCGCGATCCGAGGTGTTCGGCGGCCAGGGCGTGCAGCCGGTTGCGCGCGGCATCGAATTCGGCCAGCGGGGCGTCCGGCTGGAGCTCGATCCCCACCGTCCACGCGGTCCCCACGCGCAACAGCCACGCGCGCTGGACGGCGGGTAGCTCCGAGAGCGCCGCACGCAGCTCGCCGCCGAACGGCTCGGGGATGCTGGCAGGGAGCTCGAGCGGCGGGAGGGAGCCGAGCGGCCGTCGGGCCCGGAGCGCGGCGGGAGAGGCGAGGTCGATGCCAGCCACCAGGAACGGCAGGATTCCCGCGGGGATCTCGATCTGCCCGTTCCAGCCCGGGTCCACGATCACCCGCTCGCCCGCGCGTTCGGCCCACTCGAGGAGCTGCCGGCCCGGCACCACGACGCGGTCGCTTCCGGGCGGTCCCAGCTGCTCGAACGCCTCGGGGCTGCTGAACGCGGCCAGGAAGCGGCCCTGCGCGTCGGACCCGTGCCGCATGCTCTCCAGGGTGACCTGCTCCGGGTCCGGCGAACGCCCGCTCGACGAGCGGATGGGCACCAGCAGGTCACGACTCAGCAGCGCCCCGGCGCCGTCCTCCGGGGGGTCCTCCGGCGGCTCCTCCGCGGGCGCGTCCGAGGTCGCCTGCTCCGGGTCCGTGGATTCGAGGTCCACCACCGGCTCCTCGCCCTGCGGCGGCACCGGCTCCGGCTCCGGCCAGTCGAGCCCCTCGGGACGTTGATCCGTCACGCAGGCACCTCCCCGGCGAGCGACGCGAGGGCCGTGTCGATGCGGCGCAGGGCGCGCTCCCGCCCCAGCAGCTCGAGCGAGCCGAAGAGCGGAGGCGAGACGGTCCGGCCCGTCACCGCGACACGAATGGGCTTGAAGAAGTCGCCGGCCTTCCAGCCGAGCGCCTCGGCGGCAGCCCGGCAGCGCTCCTCCAGTCGGTCAGCCACGAACTCCGCGGCGAGAATCCCCGCCAGCGTCTCTCGCGCGTACCCCAGGGCCTGCGCGGTTGCGACCGCATCGGCCTTCCTCGGGAGGAGGTCATCCGCCGTGTAGTGCGAGGCCACCTGCGCCTCGTCCTCGGCGAGGAAGGCGACCAGCTCGCCGGCATCGGCCAGGCGCACCAGGCGCTCACGGATGATCGGCGTCACACCCAGCAGCGTCGCGTCGTCGAGCGCCACTGGAACGAAGGGGCGCAGCCGCCGCGCCAGCTCGTCGTCCGCGAGGCCGCGGATGTAGACCCCGTTGAGGTGGTCGAGCCGATCCTTGTCGAAGACGGCACCGCCGCGGTGCACGTGGTCGAGCTCGAAGCGCTCGGTGAGCGCTTCGAGCGTGAAGAGCTCCTCCTCGGTGCCCGGCGACCAGCCCAGGAAGGCCAGGAAGTTGACCAGCGTCTCCGGCAGGTACCCCTGTTCACGGTAGTCGGTGATGGACGTCTGGCTCTTGCGCTTGCTCATCTTGGTCCGATCCGGGTTGAGGATGAGCGGCAGGTGGGCGAAGACCGGCTCCGGATAGCCCAGGGCCCGGAAGAGGAGGATATGAAGCGGCGTGTTCGACAGGTGGTCCTCGCCACGGATGACGTGGCTGATCTCCATGGCATGGTCGTCGACCGCCACGGTGAAATGGTAGAGCGGGCTGCCGTCGGAGCGCACGATGACCCGGTCGCCACCCAGGGCATCGGCCTCGATCTCCACCCGTCCGCGCACGAGGTCGTCGAAGACGACACGCTCGTCCGGGACCCGGAATCGAATTGCGGGTCGCCGGCCCTCCGCCTCGAAGGCGGCGCGCTCCGCATCGGTCAGGTTGCGACAGCGACCGCTGTAGCGAGGGGCCTCCTTGCGGGCCTCCTGGTCGTGCCGAACCGCCTCCAGCTCCATCTGGCGTGCAGTAGCAGCGATAGGCCGTACCGGACGCAAGCAGCCGCTCCGCCTCCGCGGCGTAGCGCGCCAGCCGCTGGCTCTGACGATAGGGGCCGTACGGCCCGATGTCGTCGCCACCGGCGACCTGCGGCCCCTCGTCCCAGGTGATCCCCAGCCAGTGCAGGTTGTCGATGATGTCCCGCTCGAACGCGGACGTGCTGCGCGCGGTGTCGGTGTCCTCGACGCGCAGCACGTAGGTGCCGCCGACGTGACGGGCGAAGAGGAAGTTGTAGAGGCTGGTACGCGCGGTGCCGATATGGAGCGGCCCGGTGGGGCTGGGCGCCATGCGCACCCGGATCGAGCGGTCGTGTCCGCCGGCGGTGGAGGTCATCGGTCCCGCGATGGTAGCAGGCAGCCCGTATATGGCTGCACCCGGCCGCCATCGGTCCAGCACAATACGGGCATGTTTCTGACGGGCACCCTGCTGAACGTGGCCACCGTGCTGATCGGCACCAGCGTGGGCGTCCTTGCCGGTGCCCGGATGCCGGCGCGGATGCAGGACGGCCTGACCACCGGCCTGGGCTTCTTCACGCTCCTGCTCGCGGTGAGCATGGGCCTCACCATCCTGGGCCCGGACGTCCCTCGCGGCGACGACGTGGCCGTCCTGGCCGCCCTGCTGGTGGGCATCGCAGCCGGGGAGCTGCTGCGCCTCCACGACGGCCTGGAGTGGCTCGGCAGCTGGTTTCAGCGGCGGCTCTCCACGGGCGAGCGGCCGAGCCGCCTCGCCGAAGGCTTCGTGACCGCCTCGCTGGTCTTCTGCGTGGGCCCGCTCACGATCCTTGGCTCGATCGACAACGGCCTTCGGGGTGACGTCACCCTCCTCGCGGTGAAGTCGCTGCTCGACGGCGTGGCCAGCATCGCCTTCGCGGCAGCCCTGGGCCCAGGTGTGTACCTCTCGGCGATCACCGTCCTGGTCGTGCAGGGCGGCATCGCAGGTGGCGCCTTCCTGCTCACCGACGTCATGGACACGGTGACGATCCTGTCCATCACCGCGGCGGGCGGCCTGATCCTGATGGGGGTTGCCCTCCGGCTCCTGGACCTCAAGGCCGTGCGCGTGGCGAGCTTCCTCCCCGCGCTGCTGCTCGCGCCCATCTTCGTCCGGGTCGCCGCACTGATCCGCGACCTGGTCGGCTGACCGGCTGCCCCTCTCGGCGGCCCGGCCAGCAGCGCGCTAGCGATCGCGGTCCTCGAGCCGCAGCTCCCTGCGGAAGCGCCCGATCCAGCCCAGGTTCGCCTGCCGCTCCTCGGTGTGCTCCGGAAGGGACCGAAGCTGGTCGGCCGTGAACGACACGTCCAGGTACGACGGTGTCATGAGGGTGACGTCGTCGGCCGGCACGAAGACCTGGCGGCCGTCGGCGGTGAGCTTGATGATGATCCCGTGGAAGATGTCCACCTGCTCCGACGCGAGCAGGTCCGCGAGGAAACCGACATGCTCTCCGTCGGCGCTGCGCACCGGCGTCTCCTCCCGCACCGCCAGCCAGGCGATCGGCTGGTCGGGTGCCGGCTGCCGTGCCGATGCGTGCTGGTCGTTCACGTCCACCTCCCTGCGATCGCGGCCGGCCGGGGACCCTCCTCGGTCTCGTGGGTTCCGCGCGCCTAACAGACTAGACCCCCGCCGGCTCCACCGGCGGGGGTCCGCACGCCACGAGCGGTGACGTGTCAGATGAAGCCGCCCCCGCCGATCGCCTGTCGCATCTGGACCAGGGTGTGCTGGAGCTCCTGCCCGGTGGGGACCTCTGCTCCCGAGCCCCACAGGTTGAGCCCGACAAGGACCCCGATCACTGCTACGAGGGCGAGTAGAAGGACGCCCATCAGCGCGATCCACGCGTTGCGGTGGACCGCCGGGCGCCGGTCCGCCTCCAGATGAGGGGCGTGCTGCCCGATCACGTCGGTCTCCTTTCCGCGCCCGGCACCTGTCGCGCCGCAGCGCAGGACCATGAAAGGATTCTGAAGCGATCGGCGCAAGAGTCGACCGTCACAATCGGTCGCCCCCGCGGGGTCCGCGCGCGTCCTACGCGGCCGGGTGCCGGTGCAGGCTGAAGGTCGCGCGGACCGAGCCGGAGACCTCGCCACGCGGGTCGCGGATGGGCGGCGATGCGTAGTCGGCGAGGCGGGCGAGCGCGTCCGTGTCCAGGATCCCCAGCTGTGCCAGGGCCGCACAGCCAGCCGTGGAGGCGGCACGGCGGGAGCCGTCACCGTCCTCGATCTTGAGGGCCACGCCCATGGCGCCGTCGACAGGCCCGCCGCCGCCTCGATCCCCGGCCAGGACCCCCGACACGTGCACCCCTTCCGCGCCCCCCTTGGCCACCAGCGCGCCAGGGCGGGCGCGCATCAGGGCCGTGTCGAATCGGCGCCGCTCCCCGGCGACGATCTCAGGGTGCGCCATCATGGCGTCCCGGATCCGCTCCAGCGCGCGACGGAGTGCCCCGTCGGCAATGCCCGAGGGATCCGCGAGGCGCGCATAGGCGAGGGCCAGGCCCCGGAGCGGGAGGGCGAAGGTGACCACCCCGCAGCCATCGGTTGCGGTCACGATCTCAGCTGCCGGGACGTCTGTCACCCGCGCGATCGTCTCGAGCGCGAGCTGCTGCACGGGGCTCTCCGGGTGCCAGTAGCGCTCCACTTCCCAACCTGCGGCCTTGGCATGCAGCGCCATGCCGGCATGCTTCCCGGAGCAGTTGTGGCGCAGCGCGGTGAGCGGCTCACCGTCACGCAGCAGGCGCTGGGCGGTCTCGAGGTCATACGGGGCGTGGACCCCGCACAGCAGGACCTCGCGGCTCAGGCCCCCCTGGCGAAGGAGCGCCTGGACGGTCCGCACGTGGCGGTCCTCGCCCGAGTGGCTGGCCGCCATGATCGCCAGCGCCTCCGTGGGCCCGCCGAAGTCGTACTCGTCAAAGCGCCCCGATGCGACGAACGGCGCGAGCTGGAACGGCTTCGCGGCCGATCGCAGGAAGACCGTCGCGTCCGGGTCCCCCACGGACGCGACGAGGGTGCCATCCGGACGGACAACGGCCACTCTGCCGCGATGGCGGGACTCCACGGTCCCGCCGCGGGTGACCTCGACGAGCACAGGTGGCGCGGCACCGCCGCGCCCACGTACCACCGCTGCGCCGGACCGGTGCTACTGGCCGGGGCCCGTGGCCTGGCGCTCGGTCGCGACGGCCTCGCGGTCCTGCTTGCTGAAGATCGACGGATTTGCGCCGGACCCGGAGGCGTCCGCGCCGGAGCCGCTGGAGCCGCTGGAGCCGCTCGATCCGCCCGAGGAGGACTGCTTCGACGACTGCGGTGGGGGCGAAGCCGGCCGCGCGGGCTCGCTGGTCATCGTCACGGAGCCCTCCCAGTGGGCGCCCTCCTTGACGACCAGCACCTGGGTCGTGACGGCGCCCTTGACGCGCCCCGTGGCGCCCACCTCGAAGCGACCGCCGCAGTCGACGTCGCCCTCGTAGTCGCCGTTGATGATCACGTTGTGGGCCTTGATGGCCGAGCGGACGCGGGCCTGGGGACTGATGATCAGGGTCCCCTGGCACTCGATCTCACCCTGCGCCTCGCCCTCGATCCTCAGGTCGCGGTCGCTGACGTACTTGCCGTTGAAGCGCGCGTGGGGATCGATCACGCTCTCGTTGCCGGTCTCCGACCGGCGAAACTCGGACGGTGAGGGAGTCACGTCGACCTCGCTGCTCAAAGTGTCTGGATACAGGTTGCCTACGACGTCCTCGCGCGTCAGGGCGTCGGGCTTCGTGTCACGCTTGCCGAACACCATGGCTGGGAGATCCTCCTCTTCGGGGCGCAGGCTGGGCACGGCTCGTGCGCGATGGGTCGTGCAGGGAGGGCATAGCCTACCAGCCATCGGCCGAGGGAGATAGTCCATGCATTGGACGCCACCGGGGGTGTGGCCGATCGGCTGCGAGTCGGTGGACTCGTCGCGAGGCTGGCAGAGGACCTCGACGTCGACCTCCTGGCCGGAATGCCCGAGCAAGTGCTTCAAGGGCCTGACTGCGCACGCACCGCGCTGGTGCACCCGCACGGGCGCTGGATCGAGTGGCTCGCGGACTAGAATGCATCCCCATGGCTGACCTCGCCGCCCGATACGCCAACCTGCACGTCAGCAACCATCCCCTGGTCGCCCACAAGCTGACCCTGCTGCGAGACAACGGCACCGCGCCCAAGCAGTTCCGCGAGCTGGTCCGCGAACTCAGCTGGCTCATCGGCTACGAGGCCATGAGCGACCTTACCACCCGTCCCCGCAGCATCGACACGCCGCTGGAACCGATGGAGGGAGCGGAGCTCGAGCCGCGCGTCGGGCTGGTCCCCGTCCTGCGCGCCGGGCTGGGGATGGTGGACGCCATGCTGGAGCTGATGCCCACGGCCCAGGTGTGGCACATCGGCCTCTACCGCGACGAGCGGACCCTGAAGCCGGTCGAGTACTACAACAAGCTGCCGGATGCGGCGACGGTGCAGGTCTGCCTCATCCTGGACCCGATGCTCGCCACCGGCGGCTCGTCGGCCGCCACGGTGGACATCCTCAAGGCATGGGGCGCCGCACGCATCAAGCAGGTGAGCCTCATCGCCGCCCCGGAGGGGATCGCGACCCTCTCGGAGGCGCACCCCGACGTCGACATCCACGTCTGCGCGGTGGACCGCAACCTGAACGAGCGCGGGTACATCATGCCCGGCCTGGGGGATGCGGGCGACCGGCAGTTCGGCACCTTCGCGGGTCCCGGCTCCGAACCCGGCCACGCTTCCGACGAGACAGCGGAAGTGGTCCGCCGACTGCAGCGCACGCTCTCGGACGACTGACGGACCTGCCCCCCGGTTCTGATCCGGGCGGTCGCGCCGATCTGCCGGCGGGCCGCGCATACGAAACGTCCCGAAGGAACCGCCTTCGGCCCGTTGATGTGATCTCCGGTGCCGTTGGCCGCCCCTTCGGGACGCGACGAGAATATCCCGCGCCCCTTGGGCCGCGCAAGACCAGTTATCCCCCACTTATCGCCCCATTGCGCAAGTTATCCACATGTCATCCCCACCCGAAATGGCGCGGGACGACTCGTCAGCTCTCGGCCGCAACCCTCGCCGGGTCCAGTCGTGCCAGGCTGCCGTCCCGGGCGGGCACCCACAGGGAACCAGCGCCATAGACGACGCGCCGCGCCTGCGGACCCACGCTCGCCACTCCCAGGACCTCGCCCGTCGCGGCGTCGAGACGCCAGATCGTGGAGTCCGCCTGGCAGACCGCCCACAGCGAGCCGTCGTGGATGAGGACCCCCTCCACGCCCGCGCCCACCCGCACCGCCTGGATGGCGCGCAGGGTGGCCGGGTCGACCTGCACGACCCGCGCGTCCACCAGGGCGGCGACCCAGACCGTGCTCACCGACGGCGCGATCCCCTCCGATCCAGCGCCGATCCGCAGCCCGTCGCTCACCTCGTTGGTGGCAGGGTCGATCGTGCGCAGGTCGGCGCTGTAGGTCCCGGTGACCCAGACCGCATCAGGCCCCGCCTCGACGTGGCGCGGGGTGCCGCCGGTCTTCAGGCGAGCCTGGATCATCCCGGTGACCGGGTCCAGCCGCAGGACCTCTCCGGCCTTCTCCAGGGTGACCCATACCGAGCCGAAACCGACGGCCAGCCCTTCGACCTTCTCGCCAGCGTGGAACGTGGCGGTGACGGCGTTCGTGCCCGGGTCGATGCGGGAGACGGTCCCGTCCTCGTGGTTCGTGACCCAGACGGAGCCCTCCCCGGCGGCGACCACGATGGCCCCGGCGCCCACCGTGATCCGGGCAGCGACGCTGTTCGTGGCCGGATCGATGCGGATCAGCTCCCCGGTGTCGTAGCTGGCGACCCACGCGGCATCATCGGCCCACGCGATCCCGATGAGCTCTCCGCCGACGTCGATGGTGGCCTGCGTGGCGTCGACGGACGCGGGCGGCGAGGGATCCACGGTGCGCATGGGTTCGGGCAACTCGGTGGGGGTGGGTGAGACGGACGGGGTCGTGCCGGCGCCACTGCAGGCGGCGAGCAGCACGGCAAGGGAGGCAAGGAGAGCGGTTGGGCGTGTCATGGCTGGCATACCGCTGCGGCAACCACAATGTTCAGCGGCTAGGCTTGCCGCATGCCGAAACGCGTCCTCTTCATCTGCACCCACAACAGCGCCCGCTCCCAGATGGCGGAGGGGATGCTCCGCGTTTGGGGCGGCCCGGAGTGGGAGGCCCACTCGGCCGGCGTGGAGCGGACCTTCGTCCGGCTCGAGGCCATCGTGGCGATGGACGAGATCGGGATCGACATCAACGACCAGCAGAGCAAGGCGCTGGACCGATACGCCGGCGAGGACTGGGACCTGGTCATCCCCGTCTGCGAGGAGGGAGCCGCCGCCTGCCCCATGGTCCCGGGCGCACACACCGTCGAGAAATGGCAGTTTGACGACCCGAGCGCCGCCGCCGGCTCCGACGATGACCGGCTGGAGGTCTACCGCCGCGTCCGCGACGAGATCGGCGCGAAGGTCCGGGAGCTGATCGCTCGCGAGGCCTGACATGGCGACGCCGGTTCCCGTCTGCCCGCACTGCGCCGCCCCGGCCGAGCGGCCGCTGGTCTGTGACCGATGCGGATGGCGATGGCACGCGAATCCCTACCCGGCCGCCGGCGTCGTGATCGAGCGGGTTGGGGCGAACGGCGAGACGGAAGCGCTCCTGCTGCGACGGGCCGTGGAACCGGGGTACGGCGCCTGGGACCTGCCGGCGGGCTTCCTGGAGCCGCACGAGTCGTCCGAGGCGGGCGCGCTGCGGGAGGGGCGCGAGGAGTCCGGCCTGCAGATGACGCTGGTGCAGCTCCTGGGTGTCTACTCGAGCCCGGAGGGCAACGCGGTGACGGCCGTCTATCGCGCCCGCCCTCTGGACCCCTCGGCACCGGTGCGGCCCGACCACGAGTCCAGCGAGCATGCCTGGGTCCCGCGCAGCGCAGTCGCGGCATGGCTGCCGCGGATGGCCTTCCGTTCCATGGCGGCCGCCCTCGAAGACTGGGCGAACGACCGCGTGGGCGAGCCTCGAGCCTGATCTGTCCGGCTCGGCTCAGCGACCGATGCCGGCGGCCCCCGCGAGGATGCGGCGCATGACCCCCGGCTCCTCCAGCCACGGGAAGTGGCCTATTCCCGGCAGGACGTGCAGCGCGGACCCCGGGACGAGGTCCGCCGCGGCCCGGGTCGCCGCGACCGGGATGGGATCGCCCGCGCCATGGATGAAGACGGCGGGCACGTCGAGAGCCGGCAGCGCACGCTCAAGGGTGCCGCGCTCGAGGTGCTCGTGGATCGAGTCCCAGGTGGCGAGATGTCCCTCGAGGTCCATGTCCATGGGCGGCATGGGGGGCGCCGCGGCCGGCTCGGCGAAGTAGAACGGCCAGAGCAGTCCGAGCGCCTCGATCTCTTCGGAGACAGTGACCTCCCCGGATTCCTCGCGACGGTTGATCTCCTCCACGCGCTCCCGTGCCGCCGCGCTCAGCGGTCGCATCAGGTTCTCACCGAAGGCCTCCTGGCCGCCGTCCCCGACGGCACCCAGCGAATCGACCACAACGATGCCGGCGACACGCTCCGGGTGCGCCACCGCCAGGTGCATCGCCAGGTGGCCGCCCCAGGAGTGTCCGAGGATCCAGGGCCGCTCCCATCCGAGGTCGTCGAGCACCGCGACCGCGTCCGCGACATGGCCCTCGATGGTCCGGTCCCCGCTCGTGACCGACGGCAAAACGCCGCGCTGTTGGTAGTGGACGACCGTGAAATCCGGCGCGAGCTCAGCGGCGAGCGGCGCAAGGTAATCGGACAGCCCCGGCCCGCCGTGGAGCAGGAGCATCGCCGGCCCCGAGCCGCGCCGACCACCGGCCAGCGTGCCGCCCGCGACGGCCAGGGCGAGTGCATCGGGGCCGACATCGGCACCTTCGGCACCCGGGGTTGTGACCAAAGGCTCCGGTGCACGCCTGCGCATGTGTGCAGTATCGGTCTCGGGCGAAGTCCAAGCGTCGTCCATGCGCACAAGGCTGCGCTACACTCGAACGCAGAGAAGATCGCAGGAGAACCATGCCGGACGCACATGTCAAGGTCGCCGTCACCGGCGCCGCGGGCCAGATCGGATACGCCCTGCTGTTCAGGATCGCTTCAGGCCAGATGTTCGGGCCCGATACGACCGTCGACCTGCAGCTCCTGGAGCTGGAGGCTGCGCTTCCCGCGCTGGAGGGCGTGGCGATGGAGCTCGACGACTGCGCATTCCCCCTCCTGCGCCGGGTGGTACGCACCTCGTCGGCCGACGAGGCGTTTCGCGATGCCAACTGGGTGCTCCTGGTGGGCGCCGTCCCGCGCAAGGCGGGGATGGAGCGCAAGGACCTGCTGACCGTCAACGGCGGGATCTTCACGACCCAGGGCCGGGCAATCGCCGCGAACGCTGCGGACGACGTCAGAGTCCTGGTGGTCGGGCAATCCGTGCAACACGAACTGCCTGATCGCATCGGCCAACGCGCCGGAGATCCCCGCCGATCGCTGGTTCGCGATGACCATGCTCGACCAGAGCCGCGGCCGGTCGCAGCTGGCCGCGAAGGCGGGCGTTGCGGTCGAGGAGGTGCAGGACCTCGCGATCTGGGGCAACCACTCCGCCACCCAGTTCCCGGATTTCTACCACGCCACGATCGGGGGCCGGCCAGCGCCCGAGGTGATCGGTGACGAGGCCTGGCTGCAGGGCGAGTTCATCAGCACCGTCCAGCAGCGCGGCGCGGCGATCATCAAGGCTCGCGGCGCTTCGTCGGCCGCGAGCGCCGCGAATGCCGTGGTGGACACGGTGCGCAACATCGCGCGTCCCAGCGGCGAGCTCTTCTCGGTGGCCGTCAAGGCTCCGGCCGAGGGCGGCTATGGCGTGCCCGAGGGCCTCGTCTTCGGGTACCCGGTGCGCGCCGCCGCCCCGGGCACGGTGGAGGTGGTCCAGCGAATCGAGCACGGCGTTTGGGCCCAGGCCAAGATCGACGCGACCCGCAACGAGCTCCTCGAGGAGCGTGAGGCAGTAAAGGACCTGATTCCATGACCGACCAGACCGCAGTCCGCACCGCCGGCGCCAACGGCGACGCGCCGGCTCCCGCCCAGTCCGCCACACTCACCATCGGTGACCGGATCGTGGAGCTGCCGGTCATCACCGGGTCGGAGGGCGAAACCGCCATCGACATCGCGAAGCTCCGCGCCCAGTCCGGCCTCATCACCCTGGACCACGGGTATGTGAACACCGGGTCGTGCACGAGCGCCATCACCTTCCTCGACGGCGAGCGCGGCATCCTGCGCTATCGGGGCTATCCCATCGAGCAGCTCGCCGAGCACAGCTCCTTCCTCGAGGTGGCCTACCTGCTCATCTACGGTGAGCTGCCTTCGAAGGCCCAGCTCGACGCGTGGACCTCCGACATCACGCACCACACCCTGATCCACGAGGAGATGCGCCGCTTCTTCGACAGCTTCCCCTACGACGCGCACCCCATGGCGGTCCTCGCCTCGGCCACGGTCGGGATGTCGACCTTCTACCAGGACGGCCTCGACCCGTGCGATCCGGAGATCGCCGATGATCACCATCCAGCGCCTGATCGCCAAGCTGCCGACCCTGGCCGCCTGGTCGTTCAAGAAGGCCATCGGCCAGCCCTACGTCTACCCGCGCAACGACCTCGACTACGCCGTCGAACCTGCTCCACATGATGTTCGCGGTGCCGGCCGAGCCGTACGAGGTGCACCCGGAGGTGGCGAAGGCGCTCGACCTGCTCCTCATCCTGCACGCGGACCACGAGCAGAACTGCTCCGCCTCCACCGTGCGCATGGTCGGTTCCAGCCAGGCGAACCTGTACGCGTCCATCTCGGCCGGCATCTCCGCCCTGTGGGGACCGCTCCACGGCGGTGCCAACGAGGCGGTGATCCGCACCCTGGAGCGCATCGTGGCCGACGGCGGGAACATCCAGAAGTACGTCGACAAGGCCAAGGACCCCGACCAGGGCTTCAAGCTCCCCGGCTTCGGGCACCGGGTCTACAAGAACTTCGACCCGCGCGCCACGATCATCAAGGGCGCGGCCGAACGGGTGCTCAAGGCGACCGGGGCCACGGACCAGCTGTTCGAGGTGGCGCTGAAGCTCGAGGAGATCGCGCTCCACGACGAGTACTTCATCGCGCGCAAGCTGTACCCGAATGTGGACTTCTACTCCGGGCTGATCTACCGTGCCATCGGCTTCCCGAACAACATGTTCACCAACTGCTTCGCCATCGGCCGGCTGCCCGGCTGGATCGCGCAGTGGCGGGAGATGGTCAACTCGCCGGACACCAAGATCGGGCGGCCGCGGCAGGTCTACACCGGGGCGACCACGCGCGACTATCAGCCGCTCGCGTCGCGCTGAGCGCGCGCGGCTGATCCCGCCAGGAGGGTCAGGCGCGAATCGCGGGACGGCATGCGCCGCGGATTTCGTCAGCGCGCTCGGCGCGAATCCGTCATAACTACGCGAACATGCAACTGACCGTCCTGGGGCGCAGCCCCGCACGTCCAAACCCGGGCGAGGCCTGTGCCGGGTACATCGTCGAGGGAGGGGCCTCGCGCGTGCTCGTCGACGTAGGGCCCGGCATCGTGGCCCAGCTGCTCCGGCGCAACACGCCGGATGAGCTCGACGCGGTGCTCATCAGCCATATGCACACCGATCACTGCCTCGACCTCATCACCCTGCGCTACGCCTACCCGTGGATCGACGTGGCCAAGAAGCGCCTGCTGGTGATCGTCCCGCCCGGCTCCACGGCGCAGCTCGCAGACCTGGCCCTGGGAGCGGGATATGCGAACTTCTTCGACAAGAGCTTCATCTTCGTGGAGCACGACGGGAAGCGGCCCATCGAGGTGGGCGACCTTCGTTTCGAGCCCGACGAGACCCAGCACTACGTGCGGACCTGGGGCTTCCGGATCACCGCCCGTGGGGCGGGAGAGGATCCGAACCGGGTCCTCGCCTACTCGGCGGACGCCGGTCCCTGCGACGCGCTGCCGCGCCTCGCAGACCGCGCGGACCTGTTCCTGTGCGAGGCGGGCCTCAGATCGATCAAGGAGGACGACCCGGAGCCACAGAGCCGCGGGCATCTCCTGCCATCGGAAGCGGGTGCCGTTTCCCGGGCCTCGGGAGTGAAGCGCCTGATCCTCACCCATATCCCGCTCGCCGACGGTGGCGAGTGGGCGCTTTCGGAGGCGCGCGCCGCCTTCCCCGGCGACGTCGCGATAGCGGAGCCGCTCAAGACCTACGACGTCTAACCGCCAGTCAGCGGGAACCTGCGGAACCGCCCTCCCCGACGATCCGCGCCCGCGCGATATAGCGGTCCGCTGCCCACGTCGCCGCGCCCCAGATCAGGGCCGCCACCACGGTGAACACCACCGCGGCGGCGATCCACAGCGGGGCGCCTGAACCAGGCAGGTAGCCGAAGAGCAGCATGGAGCCGAAGAAGAAGAAGACCACCAGGCCGATCATCACCAGCCCGATCTTGGCCGAGGTCCACAGGAACCATCCGAGAGAATGGCCCTGGGCACGGCCCGCCAGCCACAGGACGCAGGGCCCCGCAGCGCCGGCCAGGGCGGTATAGAGGCCCGGTCCGCCGATCAGGGCGCCCACTCCCAGCTTCGTTCCCAGGATGACGGCGCTGAAGAGCCACACGCCCAGCAGCGAGCTGCCGGCGCCAATCCCCACCAGCCAGATCAGGAGGACGGTGGCGGTGCCGCCGGAGAGGCGCTCCACCAGTTCACCCTGGGCGTCGGGCACAAGCTCGGTGGGCCCGTCCTCGGCGATCTGCGGCGGGTCGCCGGGGTGATCGTGTGTCATGGATGCCAAGGGTAGCGCTAGACCGATGTCGTCGCCGCGAACGCGGCGTCCAGGTCTGCCAGCAGGTCATCGGCGTTCTCGATACCCACCGAGAGACGCAGCAGCGACGACGGCACGGCGAGCGGCGATTCCGCGACGGAGGCGTGGGTCATGGCCGCCGGCAGCTCGATCAGCGACTCGACTGCGCCCAGCGACTCCGCGAGGGTGAAGAGGCGAGTGGCTCCGGCCACGGCCCGCGCGCGGCGCTCGCCGCCGGCGCCATCGGCCACCTCGAAGCTGACCATGGCACCGGGGAGCCGCATCTGGCGCCCGACGAGCTCGCGCTGCGGATGATCCGGCAGACCGGGATAGTGCACGCGGGCCACCTCCGGGCGCCGGGACAGCCAGTCCGCGATGTGCGCGGCGTTGGCCGAGGCGCGCTCCATGCGGATGGCAAGCGTGCGCAGGCCGCGGAGGACGAGCCAGCAGTCGAAGGGCGACGGGACGGCGCCCGCCGCGTTCTGGTGGAAGGCCAGACGCTCTGCGAGGTCGGCACGGCGGGTCGCCAGCAGGCCGCCCACCACGTCGGAGTGCCCGCCCAGGTACTTCGTCGCGGAGTGGAGGACCAGGTCGGCCCCCAGCTCCAGCGGGCGCTGCAGGAACGGCGTGGCGAACGTGTTGTCGACCACGGTCATGGCGCCGGCGGCCGCCGCCAGGCGGACGACGGCGCTGATGTCCACGATCTTGAGCAGCGGATTGGTGGGCGTCTCCACCCAGACCATCCGGACCGGTCGGCGATCGTCACCCGGCGCGAGCACCGCGGCCAGCGCATCGAGGTCGCGCAGGTCGACGGGGACCGGCTCGACGCCGTAGCGACGCCAGACCCGGTCTGCCAGGCGCCAGGTGCCGCCGTACACGTCGTCGCTCATGACGATCCGCTGGCCGGGCTCGACCAGGTACAGCACGTTCTGGGCGGCGGCCATCCCCGACGCGTAGGCCAGGCCGTGCGTCCCGCCCTCGAGCGCGGCAATGGCAGCCTCCAGCGTGCGCCGGGTGGGGTTGCCGGTACGCGCGTACTCGTAGCCGTCCCGGGTGCCGCCCACGCCGTCCTGCTTGAAGGTGGTGCTCAGCTGGATGGGCGGGACCACCGCGCCGCTGGCAGGATCGGGATCGGCGCCGGCGTGGACGGCCAGCGTCTCGAATCGATGGCGCTCGGTCATGTGTCGGTCATTCTGTCACGTCTCCGGAGCGGGCCTGCCCATCGCCCCCGCATCCGGCGGCGTGCTTGACGCACCGCCCGGCTCTTGACGGCGGTGGCGTTTCGGCGACACTTCAGCGACCAAACGCGTGGGGAGAGGCGCCCATGACACGCTCCCGGTGGATCGTTGCCGCGTTCGCCGCGGCGGGACTTGCCCTGGTGATGATCGCGGTTCTGCGCTGGTCGCCGCACGTCCCGGCCGATGCGGCCAGCACGCCGCTGGCGCGCACGCTGCTGACCGGCGAGGTCGCACCGGACGCGAGCGCGGGCGCCGATGTCAACCAGGGCCTCGCCGCCCCGTTTGGACAGGCATGCCTGCCAAGGATCAGCAATGCGACTGGCGTGCTGGACGTCTGCTGGGAGGCGCATCGCTACCCCTCGGACGCCGACCCGGGGAAGGACTATTACATCCTCCGCGTGTTCGGCACCATTGGGCCGGGATCAAGCGGGACTCCCCGCTGGGCGATCCTCAAGGCCGCCCTTGAGGGCAGCCCCGCGGATCGCGTGTTCTCCACGTGGCCGGATGGAGCGCTCGACGGGTCGTGCGAATCGGTCCCGGTCACGCTCGGCCTCGCGCTGCCCGACATGCAAGAGACGATCTGCGGGCACATCACCGGCAGCGCCGCGGGCCAATGGGCCCACGCAGTTACCTGGACGTGCGTCGGGTGCCTGCTGCCCAATGACCGCGACCGATCCCTGAGCCTCTACGAGGCGGTGGGCGTTCCGGAGGGGACGATCCCCGTCTGGCAGGTCTTCGCCGACGTCGGCGGCTGAGCGCGCGTGGCGTTCCGCACCAGAGGCGTCCCTGCAACCGACGAGGCGGGGTTAGCCGCCGGGCGCCGCGAACGGCGCCAGGGCTCTGGACAGCGGTTCTACAGTTCGCGCCACCAGTCCGACGTAGCAGAGGTTAACCGCGATGGCCTTTGAGCGCTCTCTTCCGGGCACCGGCATGGGTGCCGAGCCCGCTCCACACCCGGTCACCGACCGGGTCCCCGAGCAGATCCGACTCCAGATCCTGTCGACCGAGCACTGGAGCCTGCTGGCGACCCGCTCCCTCGCCTGGAACGAGGCGTTCAGCCGAGCCGGGATGTTCCTGACGACCCTCTCCGGGGCAATGGTCGCTTTGGCGCTGGTCGCGCAGGCGTCCGGCTTCAGCAACGACTTCGCGCTCTTCGCCCTGGTGGTGCTTCCGATTGCGCTCTTCGTGGGGGTGACCACCGTCCTGCGGCTGGGCGCGGCCAACTACCACGATGCCGTGTGCGTGATGGGGATGAACCGGATCCGCGGCGCCTACCTGGAGCTGGCGCCCGACCTGGAGCGCTACTTCGTCATGAGCTCGAACGACGATTCGCGCGGGATCGCGCTTACCACCGGCGTACAGCCCGGCACGGTGGTCCACCTGCTGTCCGGCACGCCCATGCTGGTGATGGTCCTCAACGCGACCCTGGCGGCGATGATCGCCGCCCTCGCCTGCCTGCGGTTGGGTGGCGGGACCGTCCTGTCGGTCGCGCTGGGCGTGGTCGCGTTCGCCATCACCGTTGCGTCGCACATGGCGTACGCGCGCCGGGACATCGCCAGGGGCCAGCGCACGCACGTGCCGGTCTTTCCGTCGACCCTCGGGCTGGAGGCCACCGCCGGGGAGCCCACCGCCGCGGAGCCCACCGCCGGCTGACCACCAACGCCGGTGTCGGTGCGCCCCGTCCACCGGTGCGCCTTTGCCCCCGGCGACCATTGATTGCCCGGAGATCGCGGACGGTGGCGCTCAGGCAGCGTTGATGGTGGTGCCGTGCGTCGGCGGCAAACAGGGGAGATCGGGGCCGCCGCCGCGATCCGTCAGGGACCGCAGAGCGCAAGGATCGGTCACCGGGCGCAAACGACGGGATCCGCTCCGCCCGTGCGCCGCTGCCGATCAGCGGGTGCGCGGGAAGCCCAGGTCCACGCTGCTCGTCGCCGGATCGGGCCAGCGCGAGGTGACGACCTTGCCGCGGGTGTAGAAGTCGATCCCCTCCGGCCCGTACATGTGCAGGTCGCCGAACAGGGACGCCTTCCAGCCGCCGAAGCTGTAGTAGGCAACCGGCACTGGGATCGGGACGTTGACGCCCACCATCCCCACCTCGACGTCGAACTGGAACTGGCGCGCCGCGCCGCCGTCGCGGGTGAAGATCGCGACGCCGTTCCCGTACGGATTGTCGTTGATGAGCTGCAGCGCATCGGTGTAGGTGGGAACCCGGACGATCTCGAGCACCGGCCCGAAGACCTCGTTGCGGTAGCACTCCATCTCGGGCGTGACCCGGTCGAGCAGCGACACGCCCAGGAAGAAGCCGCCATCGGTCTGCGAGTAGAGGACGTGCTCGCGCCCGTCCACCACGACCTCGGCGCCCGCCTCCCGACCTGAGTCGAGGTAGGACGCGACCTTGTCGCGGTGCTCGCGGGTGATGAGCGGGCCCATCTCGGAGGACGGGTCGCTTCCCGGGCCAACCTTCACCTTGGGCAGCCGCTCCTTGATCGCCTCCACCAGCGGGTCGGCAACGTCGCCCACCGCGGCCACCACGCTGATCGCCATGCAGCGCTCGCCGGCCGAGCCGTACGCGGCGGAGACGGCGGCATCGGCGGCCATGCCGATGTCGGCGTCGGGCAGGACGACCATGTGGTTCTTGGCGCCGCCCAGCGCCTGGCAGCGCTTCCCGGCCGCGGTCGCATGCTCGTAGATGTAGCGCGCGACGGGCGTGGAGCCCACGAAGCTGATGGCGGCCACGTCCGGGTCGGACAGGATGGCGTCGACGGCCGCCTTGTCGCCGTGGACGACGTTGAAGACGCCATCGGGCAGGCCGGCCTCCTTCAGGAGCTCCGCCATGTAGACCGATGCCGACGGGTCCTTCTCGCTCGGCTTCAGGACGAACGTGTTGCCGCAGGCGATGGCGTTGGCGAACATCCACATGGGGACCATGGCCGGGAAGTTGAACGGCGTGATGCCGGCCACCACGCCCAGCGGCTGGCGGATCTGGTAGACGTCGATGCCGGTCGAGACCTGCTCGGAAAAGCCGCCCTTGAGCAGGTGCGGGATGCCCGTGGCGAACTCGATGTTCTCGAGGCCGCGGGCCACCTCGCCCTGCGCGTCGGACGGCACCTTGCCGTGCTCCGCGGTGAGGTGGGCGGCGATCTCGATCGCGGTGCTGCTCGACGAGGTTGCGGATGCGGAACATGATCTCCGTCCGCTTGCTGATCGACGTGGCGCGCCAGGCGGGGAAGGCGTCGGCGGCCGCCTGGCACGGCGGCGCGGACCTCCTCAGGGGAGGCGAAGTCGACCTCGCGGGCAATCTCGCCGGTCGCCGGGTTGTAGACGGGTCCGGAGCGCCCGGAGGTGCCGGCCACCCGGCGCCCGTTGATCCAGTGGTTGACCCGCTCGGTCGTCCGCGGGGCGGCGGCGGTGGGCTGAGCGACCTGCGTCATGCCTGCATACCTTTCGTGCCGGTGGCGGGGAGTCTTCAAGTCTTCTTAAGAGTTGGGAGACCCACCTTACCGCGGCGCGGTGCGGCTGTCAGCCTGGCCGACGGGGCCCGGATCAGGAACGGCGGACGATCACTCCCGGCCGGGTGTCGCGCCAGTCGTAGCCGGTGGCGGCCTCATCGGCGCCCAGCAGCCCAACGGAGCGCAGCCATTCGTCGTTGTAGAGCTTGCCCAGGTAGTTGCGGCCCGAGTCGGGAAGCAAGACGACGAACAGGGCATCCGGATCGTCGACCTCGCGGGCGACCTGGAGGGCGGCCCACAACGCCGTCCCCGACGACTCACCGACCAGGATCCCTTCGGTCCCCGTCGCCTGGCGAGCGGTGAGCAGCGAGTCGCGGTCGCTGACCCGCACGATGAGATCGCAGACCTCTCGATCGTAGGTGACGGGCCAGAAGTCCTCGCCCACGCCCTCGGTGAGATAGGGGCGCGGCGTGTCACCGGAAAAGACGCTGCCCTCGGTGTCGGCGCCCACGATCTGCACCGCCGGGTTCCGCTCGCGCAGCGCCTTGCCGATCCCGCTGATCGTACCGCCGGTGCCGATGCCCGCCACGAGGTGCGTGACCCGTCCCGCCGTCGCCTCCCAGATCTCTGGCCCGCTCGTGAGCTCGTGCGCCCGCGGATTCTCCGGGTTCGCATACTGGTCCGGCTTCCAGGCGCCCGGGATCTCGCGCGCCAGCCGGTCGCTGACGCGGTAGTAGCTGCGCTCGTCGTCGGGGTCCACGTCGGTGGGGCACACGATCACCTCCGCCCCGTAGGCGCGCAGCAGGGCGCGCTTCTCCTCCGACTGCTTGTCGGCCATGACGAAGATGCACCGATAACCGCGCACGGCGGCGGCCATGGCCAGGCCCACCCCGGTGTTCCCGCTGGTCGGCTCCACGATGGTCCCGCCGGGCTTGAGCACGCCGGCGCGCTCCGCGGCTTCGATCATGGGCACTGCGATACGGTCCTTCACGGACCCGCCGGGATTCAGCGCCTCCAGCTTGGCGACGATGCGCGGCCGGAGGCCGGCAGCCAGCCGGTCGAGCGCGACGAGCGGGGTGCGGCCGATGGCTGCGGTGACGTCGGAGTAGATCGCCGGCTCGGCCCCGGGGCGTGGGGTCTCCCGCGGATCAGCCAGGGGACGGCTCCGAGGACGGTTCAGGAGGCGAGGCGGCGGCGGCGTCCGGTGACGCGTCGCCATCGGTCCTGTCACGGTGCATCCAGGCGCCCGGTGTACCCCAGCCCCGCCGATGGCGAACGACCAGGAAGGCGCCGGCCAGGATGATCCCCACGAAGCCGAGCCAGGTGGCGGTGGGCAGCGGCCCGATGAACCAGTTGTCCACCCGGTACGTCTCGAGGAACGAGCGCACCCAGCCGTACCAGATCAGGTACAGCAGCATGATGTCGCCGTCGAAGAGCCGCGCCGCAAAGCGCCGGCCCACGTAGATGATGATCGCCAGGCCGACCAGGTTGAGGATCGCCTCGTAGGCGAAGAGCGGCACGAAGTGGGTCGTGGCGACCGGAAAGTTGATCGGATCCCACGCCGTTCCGGCACGGTGCGCCGCGTCGATCTGGATGCCCCACGGCAGGCAGATCGGGAAGCCCTGCGTCCCGCACTGGGTAACGGGCGGGCCGTAGAGCTCCTGGTTGACGAAGTTCCCCAGCCGGCCGATGGCCTGGCCCAGCAGCAGCGACGGCGCGAAGATGTCCAGCCAGCGCAGGAAGACCAGGCCGTTGCGCCGGGTGTACCACCAGATCGCCGCCGCACCGCCGATGATCGCGCCGGGGATCCCCAGCCCGCCGTTCCAGACCTGCGGGATCAGCCAGCGGGTCCTTGGAATAGATGGGGCCCCACTGGTGGATCACGTGGTAGAGGCGTGCGGCCACGACCGCGGCCACGATGACCCACAGGAGCATGGACCAGCCCTGCTCCGGGTCCTCGCCACGCCGGCGAGCCTCCGCGGTGCCCAGGATGGCACCCAGCACCACCGCGCTGGCGATGATGACTCCGTACCAGTGGACTTCGATGGGACCGATGTGGAAGGCAATGGGGTCGATGAACATCGGGCGGCATTCTACTCCGACGGAGGCGGTGCGCCGGGACCGGGGACCGGATCGGCCACGCTGTCAAGGGCCAGGCCGCCGATTTCGGCCGCAGATTCAGCGGCGGCGGCATCGATCCCGTCGAACGCCTCGGTCCGCCCCGGGAAGCGCTGCAGCGTCCGGAGTGAGGGGAAGAGCCAGCTCCAGGCGCCCGCCACGATGATGGTCGCCACGCCGCCCACCAGCACCGCCGGGATGGTTCCCCACCAGGCGGCCGTGACGCCGGACTCGAACTCGCCCAGCTCGTTCGACGCGCCGATGAAGACCGCGTTCACCGCGCTCACGCGGCCACGGATGGCGTCCGGCGTGGTGAGCTGGACGAGGAGGTGGCGGACGTAGACGCTGACCATGTCCGCCGCCCCGAGGACAACAAGCGCGGCCAGGGTCAGCGGGAAGCTGGTCGAGATGCCGAAGACCAGGGTCGACGCACCGAACACGGCCACGCCGCCGAACATCCAGATCCCCACGTGGCGAGTCACCGGGCGGGCGGAGAGGCCCGCGGCGCAGATCGCCGCCCCCACCGCCGGGGCGGCGCGCAGGACGCCCAGGCCGGTGGGACCCACGTGCAGGATGTCGCTGGCATAGACAGGCAGGAGGGCGGTCGCGCCGCCGAAGAGGACGGCGAACAGGTCGAGCGAGATTGAGCCCAGCACCACCGGATGGGACCGGACGAAGACGACGCCGGAGAGCACCGTGCGCAGGCTGATCGGCTCGCGGACACGCGCCGAGCGGCCACCACCCCGCACGCCGAGCAGGAGCAGGCTGCCAAGGGCGGTCATCACCGCCACGACGACGTAGACGACCGCCGGGCCGGCCAGGAACAGGAGGCCGCCGATCGCCGGCCCGGCGATCGTGGCGATCTGTCCCGTTGACGAGGTGACCGCGATGGCGTTGCCGAACTCCTCGGTCGGCACCAGGTTCGGCAGCAGCGCCTGCCCCGTGGGCATGCTGAACGCGCGTGCCACCCCGAACAGGGTCATCACCCCGAAGATGGGCCAGGCGGAGGGCAGCCCGACCAGGGTCAGGACCGCGAGGAGGACGGCGCACGCGGCCAGGAGCGCGTAGCAGGCGGCCATGATCCGCCGCCGGTCGAGATGGTCGGCGGCCTGGCCGGCGGGCAGGACCAGCACCACGAAGGGAAGGAACTGCGACAGGCCGATGAGGCCCAGGTCGAGGGGATTGTGGGTCAGCTGGTAGACCTGGTAGCCGAGCGCCACGATGAGCATCTGCGATCCGAACGACCCGGCCAGGCGCGCGGCCAGGTAGCGTCGGAAATCGGCATGCTGCAGGGCCGGAGGAAGGCGGCTCGACATGGGGACCGCACGATACCGCAGTCGCGGCGGCGGGTCCCCGGCCCCGTCGCGGCGCGCTACGATCCGGGCACATGCTCCTGCCCCTGCTCTGGACCGTCTTCGTGGTGCTGGCCGTGATCTCGTTCGGGATGATCGCGGCGTACTGGCTCGACGTGCAGGACCGGCCGGACCTGTCCTACTGGCGGCGGGTGGCGTACTCGGTGGCGGCGGTCCTCTTCCCGATCACCATCCCGCTCTACGCGCTGGGCAGCGATGCCCACTGGCCGAGAGTGCTTCGCATCGGCTCCTTCATTCCCCTCGTCGCGCTCGCCCTCTTCTTCGCGTTCCTGTTCGGCGTGATCCGCTGACCCGGTACGCGGGGCTATCATCCGGACATGACATTGGAGACGACCGCCGCCACGGATGCCGCGCTCCGCTACGCGCGCTCGCACCGTGACGAGACCACTGCGCAGCTCGACGACTTCCTGCGCATCGAGTCGGTGAGCGCGGATCCGGCACGCGACGGGGCCATGCGCGATGCGGTGCGGTGGGTCATGGACCGCCTGGACGCGATCGGCTTCGAGCACGTCACCGCCCATGAGACCTCCGCGCACCCGATCATCACCGCCGACTGGCTGCACGCGGGCCCTGACCGGCCGACCGCGCTGGTCTACTGCCACTACGACGTCCAGCCGCCCGACCCGGAGGACGAGTGGGTCCGACCGCCGTTCGAGCCGCGCCACGAGGACGGACGGATCTACGCCCGCGGCGCCGGCGACGACAAGGGCCAGCTCCTGGTCCACCTGCGCGCGGCAGAGGCCTGGACACGCGGGGCGGGACAGCTGCCCCTCAACCTGCGGATCTTCTTCGAGGGAGACGAGGAGGTCGGCTCCGAGGCGGCGGACCGTTTCATCATCGAGCACCCGGAGCTCATCGCCGCGGATGTCTGCATCGTCAGCGACACGAGCATGCAGGACGACGCGGGAACCCCGGCGCTGACCTACGGGCTGCGCGGGATCGCCTATTTCGAGGTCAAGGTGGCCGGTCCCTTCCAGGATCTGCACTCCGGCGAGTACGGAGGGGCCGTGGCGAACCCCGCGAACGTGCTGGTCAAGATGCTGGCCAGCCTGCAGGACGACCAGGGCCGCGTGACGGTCCCCGGCTTCTATGACCGCGTTCGCCCGCTCACCGATGCCGACCGATCCGCGTTCGCCGAGATCCCGTTCGAGCCGGAGGAGCTGCGGAGCGCCGTCGAGGTCCCGGCGCTGTGGGACGGCGAGACCGGGTACACCATCCTCGAGCGGCTCTCCGCGCGACCGACCTTCGACATCAACGGCATGTGGGGCGGCTACTCCGGCGAGGGCGCCAAGACCATCATCCCCGCCTGGGCTGCGGCGAAGTTCAGCACCCGCCTGGTCCCGGACCAGGAGTTCCACGAGATCGAGCGCCTCGTCGTGGAGCACCTGGAGAGCATTGCGCCGCCGGAGGTCCGCGTCGAGGTGCGGGTGATCCACGGTGGCGCCCCGGCGCTCACCGCGCTCGATCATCCGGCGGTGGGCATTGCCTCGCAGGCGCTGGAGGCAGCCTTCGGCCACCGACCGGTCCTCAAGCGCAGCGGCGGCTCGATCCCCGTGGTCGCGGCGCTCGAGGCCCACGCCGGCCTGAAATCGGTCCTCGTGGGCTTCGCCTCGCCGAACGGGAATTTCCACGCTCCGAACGAGTGGATGCCGGAGGCGAACATCGACGGCGGCATCGAGGCGATCGTGCGGCTTTGGGGGGCCCTGGGCGAGCTGACAGGGGAGCAGCTCCGCGGCTGATGACGGTGGAGATGGCTGAACCGGACGATCCCTGGCTTCCGATCGGCGCGGCCAGCCGCCTCGTGGGCGTCGGTCCGGACACCCTGCGCCGCTGGGCGGATGCCGGCAAGGTCCAGAGCTACCAGACCGCGGGCGGCCACCGGCGCTTCCTGCGCTCGAGCCTGGAGGCAATCACCACCACCCCGCGCCGCCACCGGTACGAGACCGGCCAGCTGACGGATTCCGCATCCACGATCGTCGGCGATGTGCAGCGCCGCATGCAGCGCACCGGCTACGCGGGGATGCCCTGGCAGTCGCGCCTGAGCGCCGACCAGCGGGCCGACTTCCGGCGCTGGGGGCAGCGGACCTTCAACCTGGTGATCGAGTACGTGGCCGCCACCAGGCGCCGCGAGCGCGACCTGCTCCTCGCCGAGGCGGAGCGGATGGGTGCCCTCTACGGGCACGAGGCCTCTGCCACCGGGCTGTCGCTGGCCGAGGCGGTCGAGGCCTTCCTCTTCTACCGCTCGCCGGTGCTGGAGGCGATCCTCGCCCACCTGCGGCGCCGGGTCGCCGAGGTCTCACAGGTGACCGCCGCCGTGCGCGAGGCGAACGCTGCCATCGACGGCGTGCTGGTGGCGCTGGTCGCCTCCTACCGCGAGGGCGCACCACGGACCGATGATCAACCGGACCGCGACCCGACGGGGGCGGCGTCAGAACCGGGCAAATCGAAGGCCGCTGCCCCCGGGGGCGCCTAGCCGACGCTGACCAGCTCCCGAGAGGAGCGGTTCAGGACCTCGCCGCCGTCCGCGGTGCACACCACGATGTCCTCGATCCTCGCGCCCCAGCGGCCGGCAAGGTAGATGCCCGGCTCCACGCTGAACGCCTCGCCCGGCCGCAGTGGCAGGTCGTTCCCCTCGACGATGTAGGGCTCCTCGTGCGTCTCGATGCCGATGCCGTGGCCCGTCCGGTGGATGAAGGCGTCACCGTAGCCCGCCTCCCCGATCATCCGCCGCGCAACGCGGTCGACCTCCTGCGCGGCGACCCCCGGAGCGGCGGCGGCGGCAGCGGCCAGCTGCGCCCGAGCCAGGACGTCGTAGAGGTGGCGGAACTCGCGCGGCGGCTCCCCGACGAACACGGTGCGCGTCGTGTCCGAGCAGTAGCCGGCCCGCGTGCCACCGATATCGAGCACGACCGCGTCCCCGGCCGCGATGATCCGCTCCGACGGCTCGTGATGGGGTGACGCGCTGTTCGGCCCGGAAGCCACGATCGCAAAATCGGCCGTCTGATGGCCGGCCTCCAGCAGCAATGCGCGGATGCGGTCGGAGACGTCCCGCTCCGTGCGGCCGGCGAAGGACTCGCCGCGGATGGCGTCCATGGCCGAATCCGCCGCGCGGGCGGCTGCCCGCAGCCGATCCACCTCCGCCGCGGACTTGATCCGGCGCAGCGCGCTCATGGCGGGACCGGCGACGACCAGCTCCGCCGGGTCGAGCGCCGCACGCAGGCGCAGGGTGAAGCGCGCCCACATCTGGTCCTGGACGGCCACGCGAAGCGCCCGCTCCGCCAGGACCTCGCGGACAACGGCGAACGGATCATCCGTCTCCGCCCAGGGAACGATCGGGATGCGGTCCGCAAGGACGCCCAGCTCGTGGCGCGCCAGCGGCTCCTCGAGGAGCGGCACGACCAGCGTCGCGTCACCGTCGGCGGGCACGACCAGGCAGGTGAGACGTTCGAGGGTCGGAGGCGCATAGCCGAGGAGGTACGTGTAGTCCGATGACGGGGTGATGAGGAGCGCGTCGATGTCGCGCGCGGCGGCCTCACGAGCGGCGCGACGCAGCCGCTCCGCGTACACGGAGGGCGCAAAGCGACGGTGGGGCGAAGCGGCGGTCATCGGTGCAAAGCGTACGCTACCGGACCGTCAGCGGCACCTCGAAGGCCTGGCCACCATGGATCCGCCAGGCCCGCAGCGAACGATCCGGGGAGGCATCCGGATCGGCGAGCGTGGCGAGCACGTAGAACGCGTCGGGATACATCGCCGCACGGCGGTCCGTGGCGGAGGGGACGGCCGGCGAGCGGGTGTGCGAGTGGAAGATGGCGACGAGATCCTGACCCGCATCCTCGATCGAGAACACGATCCGGACCAGGTCGTCGGGATGCACGCTGTAGCGCAGGGGCGAGGCCTCCGCGTTGCGCGCCGGGTGGAATGCGGTCGTCGCACCATCGGCCAGGGAGCCGGCGAGCAGCCCGCAGGCCTCGTTCGGCAGCTCGCCCCGGGCGTGCGCCAGCATCTCCTCCGCCACGCTCCTCGGGACGGCCAGGCCGCCCATCGTCGGCGAGGCGTCGGTCACCACAGCACGGCGCCCTCGAGCGCGTCCTCCAGCTCGTCGAGGTCCCGCGTCCAGAGGTCCGTGGAAAGGTACTTCCAGCCGGCGTCGGCGAGGAGCACGACCACCGAGCCACGGTCCATTTCGCGCGCCACCCTGACCGCCACGGCCACCGCCGCCCCGCAGGAGAGCCCGGCGAAGATCCCCTCCTCGCGGGTCAGCCGGCGCAGGCCGAGGACCGCGTCGCGGTTGCTGACCAGGAACTTGTCGTCGAGGATCGAGGCATCCAGGACGGGCGGCACGAAGCCCTCGTCCAGAGAGCGGAGCCCCTGGACCAGCTCCCCGGGGAGCGGCTCCGCGGCGACGATCCGGACGCCGGGACGCATTCGCTTGAGGTACCGGCCCACGCCGGTGAGCGTCCCACCCGTCCCCAGCCCGGCGACGAAGACGTCCACGTCGGGGACCTGCTCCAGGATCTCCGGGCCGGTCGTCTCCTCGTGGGCCCGGGGATTCGCCTCGTTCCCGTACTGGTAGGGCATGTAGAGCGCGGGGTCCGCGTCGGCCAGCTCCCGGGCGAGCCGGATCGCCCCGTTGCTGCCCTCCGCCCCCGGCGAGTAGACGATCTCCGCCCCGAACAGGCGCAGGAGCTGCGTCCGCTCCGGCGTGGTGTTCTCCGGCATGACGATCCGAACCGGATGACCCATCCGGGCACCGATCATGGCCAGGCTGATCCCCGTGTTGCCGCTCGAGGGCTCGAGGATCGTCTGCCCCGGGCGCAGGGCGCCGGAGCGCACCGCGTCCTCGAGCATGGCACGCGCCACCCGGTCCTTCACGGACCCGGTCGGGTTGGCACCCTCCAGCTTCGCGAAGAGCCGGACCCGCGGCCCGGGGACCAGGCGCCGCAGCTCGACCATCGGCGTGTTGCCGATGGACTCGACCACATTGCCCCACGGTGGGGCCGAAACGCCGGGGTGGGACCCAGGCGGGCGTGGATGGCCACGACGGGCTGGGCGCGCTCAGCGCCCGCCGCCGGCCATGGCCGGCAGCAGGATCACGGTGTCGTCGGCACCGACCGCCGTCTCCAGCCCGTCCCGATATCGGACGTCGCGGTCGTTGACGTAGACGTTCACGAACGGCGACAGCTCTCCGTCGGTGGTGACCCGGTCGCGGAGCGCCGGGTAGCGGACAAACAGGTCGTCAAGGACCTGCTCGACGGTGGCGCCGGCGGCGGCGACGGTGCGGTTGCCGCCGGTCGTCTCACGGAGAACCGGCGGAATTCTGACGTTGCTCATCGGTCTGTGATCACTCCGGGTGTGTTCGTTCTGCGGTGGATCGCTCCAGGTGTGCTCGGAAACGCCGAACGGCGCATCGGTCTCACGCGACTCACCCCGGCTGTCCCGAAGCAACAGCCACGGACGCGCCCGCAGGCGCCGCACCGACCGGTACCCCGAGCGTGGATTCGCCGCAGGCGGGGCAGGCCGGGTCGCGCCAGATGCGGACCTCGTCGAAGGCGGTCGTCATGGCGTCGAACATGAGCAGCCGTCCGGCGAGGGGCTGGCCGACCCCGAGCAGCAGCTTGAAGACCTCGTTCGCCTGCAGCAGGCCCACGATCCCGGGCAGGACGCCCAGGACACCGGCGACGGCGCAGGCCGGCGCCAGCTCCTCCGGCGGCTGGGTCGGGTACATGCAGCGGTAGCACGGCCCGTCGAAGGGGATGAAGGTGGTGACCTGGCCGTCCCAGCGGTAGATGGAGCCATGGACGACGGGCTTGCCAAGCCGCACGGCCGCATCGTTGAGGACGTACCGGGTGTCGAAGTTGTCGGTCCCGTCCACGATCACGTCGTAGTCCGTGATGAGCCGCTCCACGTTCTCCGCCGACAGCCGCTCGCGATGCTCCACGACGTGCGTCTCGGGATTCAGCGCGTTCAGCGTCAGGCGTGCGCTCTCGGTCTTCGGCACGCCAACGCGGTCCGCGGTGTGGAGCACCTGGCGCTGAAGGTTCGACTCGTCGACCACGTCGTCGTCAACGAGGCCGATGGTCCCGATCCCGGATGCGGTCAGGTAGAGCGCCGCTGGAGAGCCGAGCCCCCCGGCACCGATGAGCAGCACCCGGCTGTCGAGCAGCCGGCGCTGACCCTTCTGGCCGATCTCGGGGATGAGGAGCTGTCGCGAGTAGCGGCGCTGCTGAGCCGGGGTCAGGAGCGCCTGCGGGGCCTCCCAGGCTCCGCCGGCGCGCCGCCAGTCGAAGATGGAGCCGCGCATGCTGACGGCATTGGTGTAGCCCAGCGCCTGCATGCGAGCCACGGCGCGCGCGGAGCGCACCCCGGCCGCACAGTGGACCACGATGCGGGCGTCCTTCTCGGAGATCACCGTCTCGACCTGCTCGGCCACGTCGGCGAGGGGCAGGAGTGTGGCGGTGGGGATGTGGCCCTCGTTCCATTCCGCGGGCTCGCGGACATCGAGGACGCGGTAGCCCTCCGCCGCCAGGCGGATCGCCTCGGGGACGGTCACCTCGCGGACGGGGAGCGGTGTCGCGAACGGGTCGTTCATGGTGAATCCGGTTCTTTCGCTTCGGTGGGCGGCGCTGGCGCCGCCGGGGTGGTCAGGAGTGGTCGCGGGACCACGCTGCCCGGTCGCAACGTGGACCGGGGGGCCGGCATCGGTCTGAATCCGCGGATTGCCCGAATGGGGGGCGGTGCTGCCTCAGGCGCCGATGCGACGGGCCGGCCGGGTACACCGCCCGGTCGACTGCAGGCAGCTCACGCGCCTGCCAAGGAAGGACTTGCTCATCCGACCGCCTCGGCTTCGTCGGGCCAGGCGACCTCTCCGCCCTGGACCGCCCCCTGGAGCACCTTGTAGGAGAGGAGCGCGCACTTGAGGCGGGCCGGGCCGATGGGAACTCCCAGCTCGTCCAGCACCTCCTTGGGATCCATGACCCGGATCTCGTCGAGACGCTTGCCCCGCAGCTCATCGGTCAGGATCGAGGCCGAGGCCTGGCTGATGGCGCAGCCACGCCCGTCGAAGGCGACGTCGGCGATCACCTCCTTCGAATCGTCGAGCTGGATCGTCATGCTCATCTCGTCGCCGCAGGTCGGGTTCGAGTCCGCGAAGTGCAGGTCGTGCGAATCCAGGGACCCCTTGTTATGGGGGTTCTTGTAGTGCTCGAGGATGAAGTCCCGGTACAGGTTGTCCATAAGATGGTCGCCTCCTCAGACCCCGAAGACCTGCCGCGCGGTGCGGACCGCAGCGGCGAGCGCCTCGACGTCGTCGAGGTCGTTGTAGACATAGAAGCTGGCGCGCGTCGTGGCCGGGATGTCGTAGCGCAGCATGACCGGCTGCGCGCAGTGATGGCCGGCGCGCACCGCGACGCCCTCGCTGTCGAAGATGGTGGCCACGTCGTGCGGGTGGATCTCGTCCATCACGATCGAGATCACGCCGGCGTGGATCTCCGGGTCCGCGGGGCCCAGCAGCCGGACTCCGGGGATCGCGGAGAGTGCCTCCCATGCGCGCTCGAACAGGTATCGCTCGTGCTCGCGAACACGGTCCATGCCGAGCGCGGTGAGGTAGTCGATGGCGGCGCCCCAGCCCACGGCCTCCGCGATGGCCGGCGTGCCCGCCTCGAACTTGTGCGGCACGCTGTTCCACTCGGCCCCCTCAAGGGTGACCCGCAGGATCATGCTGCCGCCGGTCAGGAACGGCGGCATGGCGTCGAGCAGCTCGCGCCGGCCCCAGAGGGCGCCGACGCCGGACGGGCCCAGCATCTTGTGCCCGCTGATGGCGAGGAAATCGCAGCCGATCTCCTTGACGTCGATCGCCATGTGCGGTGCGGACTGTGCCGCGTCGACGAGGACCAGCGCCCCGGCAGCGTGCGCCATCTCGACGATCTCGGTCACCGGGTTGATGGTGCCCAGCGCGTTGCTGACCTGGGCCACGGCCAGCAGGCGCGGTGGCCGGCCGTCACGCGGCTCCAGCTTGGCGCGCAGGTCGTCCATGTCGAGCCGCCCGTCGTCAGTGATGGCCACGTACTCGAGGGTCGCACCCACCTCGCGGCAGAGCTGCTGCCAGGGGACGATGTTGGCGTGGTGCTCGAGCTGCGTGGTGATCACCCGGTCGCCGGCGCCCACGTTCGTGCGGCCCCAGCTGTAGGCGACCAGGTTGATGGCCTCGGTGGCGTTGCGGACGAAGACCACCTCGCGCTCGGACGGCGCCCCGATGAAGGCGGCGACCTTGCGGCGCGCCCCTTCGAATCGCGCGGTGGCGTCCTCGCTCAGCTCGTAGATCCCGCGATGGACGTTGGCGTAGTGGTGCGCGTAGGTCTCGGCGACGGCGTCGATCACCACCCTTGGCTTGGGCGCCGAGGCGGCCGCGTCCAGGAAGGCGAGGCGCTTGCCGCTGCGGGTGGGGTTGTCGTACATCGGGAAGTCGGCGCGCAGCGCGCTGCCGGAGAATCCGCCCGGCGTCGCCGCGGGGGATCTCGTCGCCTTGGGGACCTGCTGCACTGCCATGCGTTCTCCCAGTTTACGCGTGCTTGCCCACCGGCTCCGGTGCGCCTGATTCGTCCAGGACGCCCACCGGCAGTCCGACCTGCTCGCGGACCCAGTCGTAGCCGTTCGCCTCGAGCTGGTGGCTCAGCTCCTCGCCGCCGGACATCACGATCCGGCCGTCCATCAGGACGTGGACGAATCCCGGCGTCACGTAGTTCAGCATGCGCTGGTAGTGGGTGATCATGAGGACACCCATATCCGGCGAGAGGGTCGCGTTGATCCCCTCGGCAACGGTGCGCAGCGCGTCGATGTCCAGCCCGGAGTCCGTCTCGTCCAGGATCGCCAGTGACGGGTTGAGCATGGCCATCTGGAGCATCTCCAGCCGCTTCTTCTCCCCGCCGGAGAAGCCCTCGTTCACGTAGCGCGCTGCAAAGGCGGAGTCCATGCGCAGGATCCGCATCCGCTCCTCCATCAGCTTGCGGAACTTCGCGAGCGGGATGCCGGTGTACTTCGCCGCCTCCTGCCCGCCGTCCCCCGCCGGCTTGGGGTGGTGCACGGCGTTGTAGATGTTGCGCAGGAAGCTGGCGACGGTCACGCCGGGGATCGCGGACGGGTACTGGAAGGCGAGGAAGACGCCGAGGCGCGCCCGCTTGTCCGGGCTGAGCTTCAGCAGATCCTCGCCGCGCCAGGTCACCGTGCCGGAGTCAACGTGGTACTCCGGATGCCCCATCAGCGTGTAGGCCAGGGAGGTCTTGCCCGAGCCATTGGGGCCCATCAGGGCATGGACCTCCCCCTTGCCAACCGTGAGGCTCACGCCCTTGAGGATCTTCTTGGCACCGATGCTGACCTCCAGATCGGTGATCACCAGCTGGTCATTCATACCTTCGTCGTCTCTCGCTCCTGCATGCATCTGGCACGCCCGCGAACGGGCGCATGGGTTTGGCTTGCGTGATCAGACTCCCGGCCGGGCCGCCGTGCGCGCGGTCGTGGTCCGCGACGCAGCCGCCACCGCGGCGTGCTGCTCGAGACGCCGGCGACGCACGACCGCGGGATACGGCGGTCCGCCAGCGCCGGCGGCGACATCGGCGAGGGTGGTACCGGCCAGGACCTCGTCGAGGGATTCATAGACGCGCTGGAAGAGGGCGTGCACGCTGCACGGCTGTGGCCGGTCGCAGGTCTCCAGGTTTTCCATGCTCGCGCACGGCATCTCGAGCAACGGACCCTCCAGGACACGAACCGCGTCCGCAAGGCTGATCTGGGCCGGCGGCCAGGACAGCTCGTAGCCGCCGGAATGGCCGCGCGTGGCCTTCACCAGCCCTGCCCGCCGCAGCTGGCTCACGAGCTGCTCGAGGTAGGCGTGGGGCAGCTTCTCGTCGCGTGAGATGCACGCCAGCGAGATCGGCCCCTCGTCGGCATGTCGCGCCAGCTGGACCAGGACCCGGATCCCGTACTCCGTGCGCCTGCTGATCTTCATGCGCCCATCTCCACCTGGACATCGTCGCCCTCGACGCGGGTCGGGTAGGCGGTCACGGGACGCACCGGGGGAAGGGCCAGGACGCGGCCGCTGAAGAGATCGAAGCGGCCCCCGTGGCGCGGGCACTCGACCCCGGTATCGTCGAGCTCGCCCTCGCCCAGGTCGCCACCGTCATGGGTGCAGACGTTGTCGATGGCGCCCCACTCCCCATCCTCGGTGAGGCCCACGCACAGGGAGCGTCCGTCAACCTCGACGACGCGAATGGTTCCGGGCGCGATCTCGGAGGCGCGTGCCACCGTGACGAACCCGCCGGCCTTGGCCCTGACGCCCTCCGTGCTCACGCGAGCACCTCCGGCTCGTCGAGGAGCTCGACGTGACCGATGCGCGCCGCCAGCGCGGCGAGCATGGCGCTGCGCACCGGCTCGACGGGGATCCGCGCGATGACCTGCTCGAAGAAGCCGCGCACGATCATCCGCTCTGCCTCGTCTGCGGTGAGCCCTCTCGACTCCGCATAGAAGCGCTGGATCGGATCGATGGCACCGGCGGTGGCGCCGTGACCGCAGCGCAGCAGATCATTGGTCTTGATCTCCAGGACCGGGATGGGCTCCGCGCCGGCGTTCGGGGAGAGGAGGAGGTTCCGGCACTCCTGGTAGCTGCTCGACTGGCGCGCGGTCTCCTGTACCCGGGTCACGCCGTAGAACGCGGCCCGTGCGTGGTCATACAGGGCGGCGAGATAGAGGAGATCCGAGGTCGTGTGGTCGGCCACCAGGTCCTGCAGGGTGTTGATGTCGATGTGCTGCTCCTCGCCTGCGGCGAGGAGGCCCAGGAGCAGGCTGGTCCCGCCCTTCCCGTTCATCTGCACGTCGAGCCCCAGCTTGGTCACCTTGGAGCCGACCTGGGTGTTCAGGCTGGTGACGACCGCGTCGCGGCCCACGTCGACCCGCTGCGCGCCCACGTTCCAGACTCCGTCGCCCAGGCGCTGGAGGTTCGCGTATCGGACCCGGGAACCGGACATGGCGTGGATCGCCACCGTCCCACCGAACCAGCCGGCGGCGCCGTTTGGCGAGACCGTCTCCTCCAGGAGGGTGACGCTGCTCCCCTCTTCCGCGACGACCAGGGAGTGCGGGAGGAAGGTCGCGTCGGCACGGGGCTGGGTGATGCGCGCGATGAGCGTGCCGTCCACCTCGACGCCGGCCGGCACGTACAGGAATGTGCCGCCGGTCCAGGCGGCCAGGGACAGACTCCAGAACACGGCGTGCGAGGCCACCGGCTCCCCGATGCCGAGGTAGCGGCGCAGCAGCTCCGGATGGTCGCGGACCGCGCTGGCGAGGTCGGTGAAGACGACGCCCCGATCCGCCAGGCGGACGTCCGGCACCTCCGGTCGGAAGTCGGCGTCCTCCAGGAGCGCGCCATCACGCGGCAGCGTCGTGAGCGAGGTCCGCCGCCACTCCTCCTCCTGCCCGGTGGGAAAGGGTGTCGCCTCCGCGCGCTCCCACCAGGAGCGGCGCAGATCTCGGAGCCATGCCGGCTCGCCGCGCTGATCGCTGAGCGCTTCGATGACGGCCGCGTCGAGCGGCATGGGTCGCACCTGCACGGTCATCGGTTCAGCCGACCGCGCCTTCCATCTGGAGCTGGATGAGGCGGTTCATCTCGACCGCGTACTCCATCGGCAGCTCCTTGACGATGGGCTCGATGAAGCCGTTCACGATCATGGCCGCCGCCTCCGACTCGTTCATCCCGCGGCTCATCAGGTAGAAGAGCTGCTCGGAGCCGACCTTGGAGACGGTCGCCTCGTGACCGATGGTGACGTCGTCCTCGTCGATCTCCATGTACGGGTACGTGTCCGAGCGGGCGGCGTCATCGAGGATCAGCGCGTCGCAGCGGACCGTGGACTTGGAGCGCTTGCAGCCGGGATAGACCTTGACCAGGCCCCGGTAGCTGGTCCGGCCATTGCCCTGGGAGATGGATTTGCTCGTGATGAGCGAGGTTGTGTTCGGGGCGGCGTGGACCACCTTGCCGCCGGCGTCGAGGTGCTGGTCCTGGCCGGCGAAGGCGATCGAGAGCACCTCGCCATGGGCGCGCTCGCCCAGCAGGTAGATGCTGGGGTACTTCATGGTGATCTTCGAGCCCAGGTTGCCGTCGACCCACTCCATCACCGCGTCCTCGTAGGCGACAGCGCGCTTGGTGACGAGGTTGTATACGTTGTGGCTCCAGTTCTGGATGGTCGTGTACCGGACCCGGGCGCCCTTCTTGACGATGATCTCCACGACCGCCGAGTGCAGCGAGGCGGTCGAGTACGTTGGTGCCGTGCAGCCCTCGACGTAGTGCAGGCTGGATCCCTCGTCGGCGATGATCAGCGTCCGCTCGAACTGGCCCATGTTCTCGGTGTTGATCCGGAAGTAGGCCTGCAGCGGCAGCTCGACGTGGACGCCCTTGGGAACGTAGATGAAGCTGCCGCCCGACCAGACCGCGGTGTTCAGCGCGGCGAGCTTGTTGTCGTTGGCCGGGATGACCGTCCCGAAGTACTCCTTGAAGATCTCCGGGTGCTCCTTGAGCGCCTGGTCGGTGCCCAGGAAGATCACGCCCTGCTTCTCGAGGTCGGCCCGGATGTTGTGGTAGACCACCTCCGAGTCGTACTGCCCGCCCACCCCGGCGAGGTACTTCTTCTCCGCCTCGGGGATGCCCAGCTTGTCGTACGTGCGCCGGATGTAGTCGGGCACGTCGTCCCAGGACTGGACCGCCTTGTCGGTGGGGGCGATGTAGTAGTAGATGTCCTGGAAGTCGATGGGCGCCAGGTCCGCGCCCCAGGTCGGCATCGGCCGCGCCTCGAAATGGCGGTAGGCCTTGAGACGCAGCTTCGTCATCCACTCCGGCTCGCCCTTGTAGCGGCTGATCTCCTCGACCACCTCGGCGGAGAGACCCTTCTTGGCGATGTTGAGCGACGTGGCGTCGGAGTCGTGCCAACCGTACTTGTAGCTGTCGGGAAGCTGGCTGAGGGCAGGGTTCGGGAGGGCCATCGTTCCTCGTTGTTCCTCGGGTCGTCAGGGGCCGGTGTCGCGACCCGCCGAATCCCGACTGAAATGGTCGGTGATGATCGAGGCCATGATCCTTCATCGACGCGCATGCGTCAATTGCCTTCGGCCCGTCCTGCCCTGCTCTTCGGCCCCTCGCAGGGTGGCGGGACCGCCGCGTCGGGGCCGAGCCGCTCATGTTCGCCCTGGTCGAACGCAACGTCGCGGACCGCACCGGTCGTGGCCCTGCCCCGACGCCGCGTTACAGCGAGGTGCACCCCGCGTCGGGAATCGGCCCCACGGTGGCGTCAGGGCGACGATGCGTTACAGCGGCCATTCCACTGGGCGATCAGGGTGGCGCGCTCTGCCGACGCTCACGCTGGCACCAGCGCCCCCAGGGCCGAGACCGATGGCGACGCCTCCACGAACCGCCTCGCGTCCTCGACCGGCACGAAGCCGTTCACGACGGCGAGCTGCGCGACCCGGTCGCCACGCAGCTGCGCCACGGCGAAGCGGTCGGAGTCCGGGTCGCCCAGGACCCGCTCCGCGTCGTGGTCGGGGGCCCAGCCGACGACCTCGACCGACGCCCCCGCGAACTCGCTGAAGACCCAGGGCGCCCGCGGCGGCGGCGCCTCGACGGACAGCATCCCCAGGGCGGCTCGCTCGCCGCCCTCGCGCGCCGCGTGCCAGTGCTCGACCCGGATGCGGCCTCCATCAGCCAGCGGATGGGGAAACCGGGCCACGTCTCCCGCGGCGAACACGCCCCGCGCCGCGCTGCGTGCCTGGTCGACCACGATCCCGTCTGCCACGGGCAGGCCAGCAGCCTCCGCAACCGCGGTGCGCGGTCGGACGCCGACCCCCGCCAGGGTCAGCACCGAGGGGATCAGCTCCCCCCCGGCCCGCACGCCATCCGGAAGCACGGCGCCGGCCGCCGTCCCCAGGCGGACCTCGATACCCGCGGCGCGCAGACGTGCGACGGCCCAGTCGGACACGGCACCGCCCAGCGACCCGGCCCACAGCGCCTCCGCCATCTCGAGCAGCGTGACGCGCAGACCCAGGGTCGCGAGCGAGGCGGCGACCTCCACGCCGATGAACCCGCCGCCGATGACCGCCGCCGGCGCCCCGGCGCCGGCGTCCTCCGCGCGCTGGCGAGCGCGTCGGGCATCGGCAACGGTCCGCAGGACGAGCGCGTGCTCCGCTCCCGGGATCGGCGGCAGCACCGGCTCGGCGCCGGTGGCCAGCAGGCATTGGCCGTAGCGGACGGTCTCGTCGCTCGCCAGGGTCACGATGCGCTCCGCCGGCCGCAGGCCCGTCACGGCGACGCCGGTGCGCAGCTCGACCCGTTTGCGGGCATACCACGTCTCCGGCTCTGCCGCGATCAGCGACTCGGGAACCTCGCCGCGCAGCAGCTCCTTGGAGAGTGGCGGGCGGGTGTACGGCGCCATCGGCTCGTCGCCGACCAGAAGGATCGACCCCTCAAAGCCGCGCTGGCGGAGGGTCCTCGCGCAGCGCACCGACGCCATGCCGCCCCCGACCAGGAGGACGTCGACCTCGCGCGCGCCGCTCACATCCGGTCGCCGGGGAAGTGCGCGAGCGCAGGCCCGAGATCCGAGCGCAGCATCCCGGGGGAGAGCTGCTCGGAGAGGAGGCGCCAGAAGCCGGCGGTCTGTCCCTGGAGCTCGAGCCAGGGACGGATCAGGCGGGCCCCCTCCGTGTACGGGAACCAGGTGCCGTTGACCGGGTCGCCCAGGACACGCATGACGTGGTCGAGCCGTTCACCGGAGACGGCGCCAATATCGGCGAGATAGTCGCGCACGACGGACTCCGGGCGGCCTTCAGCGTGCATGAGGATGCCGGCGTTGCCCAGGGCATCCTGCAGCTCCTGGTGCGCGGCGCGTACCGTGACCACGGCCGCCCAGTCGGCGGCGATCCCCACGTCGCGACCGATTCGGCCAAGCTCCGCCGCCAGCTCCAGGTCGCCCATCACCACCTCGCGCGCCACGTCGGCCTGTCCCTCCGACAGGGTCGCCTCCGGGGTGCCCATGGTGCGCAGCGTCGCCTCGCCCAGGCGCGCCTGCCGAACCAGCATCTCCTCCTTGACGATGTGCTCCGCGTGGTGGCCCGGGTAGGCCTCATGCGAGGCAAGGAACGCGACACCGCCCACGTCCACCGGCAGGTCGATGTTCACCTGGATGCGCGTCACGCCGTGGCCGAGGAACTCGGCGTAGGCACCCCAGGGCTGGTCGCGCGCCTCACTCCATTCGATCGCCTCGTCCGCCGGAAGCCCGAAGTCCCGGGCGGAGGCCGTCCGGAATCGCTGTGCAGAGGCACGAATGGCACCGACGACCTGCCCGGGCGGCACACGGATCGATTCGCGCAGCGCCGCCAGCCGCTCGTCGAGCGGCGCGGACCCGGGCAGGATCGCATCGAGTCGTGCGCGCGCGGTGAGCAGGGCCCGGTCCGGCACGGGCCGGATGGGCACGCCGAAGAGCTCCTCGGCGAGATCCAGGTAGGCGATCTCCTCGCCACCGGCCCGGCGCGCCAGGGCGCTCAGGGCCCGAAGCTGGCCGTCGAACCACCGGCGACGGCGCACCGTCGCCGGATCGGCGCCGTCAAGGCGCGACGCCAGGTCCGCCAGGGCCATCGCCTCGTCGTGAAGCTCGGCCGGCAGGGGCATCGGCTCCGCCAAAGCGATCTCGCGCAGCTCGGCCGGCCCCACGTAGCTGTCGACGAGCCCTGGGCTGATCCGATCCAGCCGAAGGGCGAGGAGGATGTAACGCCGGGCGAGCTCGTCCACGGGTGCCATGCTACCGGTCGCCGACCAGCCCGGCACCATCCCCGCCGAGCACCGTGGAACCGTTGACATGGGCACGGGCACGTGGGTACCGTGCCGGCAGCACGGTGCGCCCGGGCGTATCGTGGCAATGACACGAACCGCTGGCGAAAGGAGGCGTCCGGATGCCGACGACTGCACGTACGCGCGCCCGCCCGCGGGGAGCCGGCTGCCGGCCCTGAGCAGCCGCACGCCGGCCTCGCGACGCGTTCGGGCGCGCTTCACCGCTCGAACCTCCTCACCCGTCGCACGTGGAGCATCACCCTTGCCTGCTGCCTCTGCACCCGAATCCACCCCCGTCGCCGCGCCCATCGCCGGCCGCGTCCTGCGCGCGCGCAGCGGCTTCTATACCGTCCAGACCGCCGAAGGCCTGGTCGAGTGCCGCCTCCGTGGCCACGTCACGCGCGACCGCCTCACCGCCGATCCCTGCGTCATCGGCGATGCCGTCACGGTCAGCGTGCAGGCCGGCGGCACCGGGATGATCGAGACGGTCGAACCGCGCCGCAGCCGCTTCAGCCGTCGCCAGCCCGGGCCACGCGGAACGTGGCGCGAGGACGTCATGGTCGCCAACCTCGACCAGGTGCTGGTCGTCTTCGCCTGCGCCGATCCGCTGCCTCACCTGCGCATGGTCGACCGCTTCCTCGTGGTGGCCGAGCACAACGAGATCGACGCGGTGCTGGTGGTGAACAAGACCGATCTGTGCGGCGAGGGCGCCGCCCGCGACACGTTCGCCGAGTACGAGCGGATCGGGTACCCGGTCCTCCACGTCTCCGCGAGTTCGGGTGCCGGCATCGAGCTCCTGCGCGATCGGCTGGCGGGTCGGATCAGCGTGGTCACCGGACCTTCCGGAGTCGGCAAGTCGACGCTGCTCAACGCCATCCAGCCCGGCCTGCAGCTCGTCACCGGGCTGGTCAGCGAGGTGCTGCACAAGGGCCGCCACACCACGTCCGCGGCCGAGCTGCACCCGGTCGACGCAGCGCGCGGCTGGGTGGCCGACACCCCGGGGATCCGCGAGCTGGGCCTGTGGGCGATCCCGCCCGCTGAGCTGGCCTGGTGCTTCCCGGAGCTCCGGCCATACCTGGGCCGCTGCGCCTTCAACGACTGCCAGCACACGCACGAGCCGCGGTGCGCGATCCGCGCCGCCGTGGCGGAGGGTGCGGTGAGCGAGGCACGGTATGAGTCGTACCGGAGGTTGCTGGCCGGAGACGCGTGAGGTGCCCGGGAACCCACGAGGACCGGAAAGCCGGGAGGACCGGGCGGCGCTCGCCCCTGACTCGTTTGCGACTCAGGCGGGCAGGTCGATGCTGAAGCGCGCACCACCGTCCGGGAGGTTCTCGGCGCTCACCGAGCCGCCGTGGGCACGGGCGATGGCACGGACGATGGCGAGCCCCAGGCCGGAGCTGCTGCTGGACCGATCCCGCGCCGGATCCACCTGGTAGAAGCGGTCGAAGAGGTGCGGAAGGTCCTCCACCGCGATGCCCGGCCCGCGGTCCCGCACCGCCAGCTCCACGCTTCCCGAGGCGAGGCGGCGAGCCTCCAGGTCGAGCGCACTGCCGGCAGGCGCCACCCGGAGGGCGTTATCGACGAGGGCTGCGAGTGCCTGGCGCAACCGGTCCGGGTCGGCGGACAGCGAGCCGTGCTCGTCCGCGCGCACCATGATCCGCACGCCCGCGGCCTCCGCACGCGCACGGAATGCGCCGCCGACATCGGCCAGGAGGGCCGCAACGTCGACCTGGGACCGCGCCAGCCGCAGATCACCGGACTCGGCGAGGCTCACGGTGCGCAGGTCGTCGACGATCCGGCTCAGCAGGCGAGCCTGGTCGCGAATGGTGCCGAGGTGCGTGTCGTCGGGCGGATAGACGCCGTCGAGAACCGCGGAGCTGGTCGCGTCGATCACCGCCAGGGGCGTCTTGAGCTCGTGGGCCACGTCCTGGAAGAGCCGTCTCCGCATCTGCTCCGCCTGCTGCAGCTGGTCGGCCATGGCATCGAAGGTGCGGCCCAGCGACCCCAGCTCGTCCGATCGCCGCGCGAGCCCGCTCCGCGCGGTCAGGTCACCCCTGGCGATGTTTCCGGCAGCGTGCGCCAGGCGGTCCAGCGGCCGGGCCAGGATCCCGGCCGCGAGCAGGCCGATGAGGGTGGCGACGATCGCGGCGGCGATCGCGACCAGCACCAGGGTCAGCACTGTTTCGGACTGGATCTGTGTGTTGTGCATGCCGGCCATGGGCCCAGCGCCCTGGCCGCGCCCGGGCTGCACGCCGGAGAGGTCCAGCTGCGCGAAGCCGCGGCCGACGACGACCGGGGTGGCGATCGCCACCGCGGCGGCCGTCCCGATGGCCACCAGGGCGAAGGTGATCGCCAGCCGCACCCGGAGGGTCATGACCGCGCCACCCGGTAGCCGATCCCGCGCACCGTCTCGAGGTATCCGGCCCCGTCGGGGCGCGGACCCAGCTTGTGGCGCAGGTTCTTCACATGGCTGTCGATGGTGCGGTCATACGCGTCGAACGCCTCGCCGAATGCGCGCTCACCCAGTTGGGGCCGGGTCCAGACGCGGCCCGGCTGCTCCGTCAGGGCATCGAGGACCTCGAACTCGGTCCGCGTGAGGGCGATGGGCTCCGCCCCACGCCGAACCTCCCGCGCCGCCGCATCGATGTGCAGGTCCAGGTAGGTGCGGGCCGCGGGACCCGCATCGGTCTCTCCAGCGGAGGCAGACGCGGAGCCGATGCGACGCAGCACGGCGCTCACCCGGGCTGCCAGCTCGCGGGGCTCGAACGGCTTGGTGACGTAGTCGTCGGCACCCAGCTCGAGTCCCGCCACGCGGTCGACCACCTCGTCCCGCGCGGTGACCAGGATCACGCCCGGGCCGCGGCCGCCCTGGCGCAGGTCGCGGAGGACGTCGAAGCCCGACTTCCCGGGCAGCATGACGTCGAGAACCACCACGTCGGGCGGCCACGCTGCGGCCACCTCGAGCGCCGATGGCCCGTCAGCCGCCGTGCGGACGACGTGCCCGTCCCGCTCGAGGTACGCGCGCACGACGCCCACGATGTGCGGCTCGTCGTCGACGACAAGGATCCTGGCCATGCCCGAAGCATGGAGAACGGCCGGACCTCGCAACAGGTCCGACCGTCCTGAAACCGCACCGCTCACCGGGTGCCCATCCTAGGACCGACCGGCCCCATGCGGCCCGGTGCCGTCGCACTCGCCGGTGCCAGTGCCCGTGCCCGTGCCGGCGCCGGCGCCTCTCCCGTTGGCCGGTCCGGCACCGACTGCGGCGCCCTGCATCCCGCCCATCTCCGCCTGCTGCACCATGGCCTCGGCACGCTCACGCACCTGCTCGCGCAGCGGCGTCGCCTGCTCCTCGGTCAGGGCGCCGTTCTCGACGCGAACCTGGATCCGATCTACCAGGCGCGTGGTGACCGCGTCGACGAGGGTGCTCACCGGAACGCCCTGCTTCTCCGCGATCTGCGCCAGGGACAGCCCATCGTGGCGCAGCTCCATGACCTGCTCACGCGTCAACTTCAGCGCGTCCGCTGCGACCTGCCCCTGTCCGGGACCTGTTGCCGCGACCGTCGCGGCGAGAGCCAGCGCGCCAAGCATGGCGGCGGCACCCGCGAATGCGAATCGCTTTCTCATCATTTCCGTTCCTTCCTTCTCGGCCTTTTCGGCCTTTCCGGTTCGCCGGTCCCGGCAGATCCGATGGATCGCCCGGGGCGCCGGCTCACCCGACGCATCCACAGCGTCACGCGTGCGGGTGGAGCGCAGATGGAGCGTTCGTGGAGATGGGGCGCGGTTTCCGGTGCCGGCGCACCGCCGGGCCGCCGGGCCGCCGACCGCCCCGGCCCTCGCGGATCAGCGCGCCGGCTGGTCGCGTTGGAGCCCGGGCACCGTTGCACGCCGGTCGACGATCTGCCAGGTCTCCATGGCACCTTTGCCCTTCAGCTCGACCGTGCCGCGGCACTCGAAGCGATAGGCATTGGCGAGGCGAGCCATCGTCGACGGCAGGAGGTGGACTCTTCCGGGCTGACCCGTCGACTCCAGCCGGGAGGCGGTGTTCACCGTGTCGCCCCAGACGTCGTAGATGAACTTCTTGATGCCGATCACCCCTGCAACCGCCGGGCCGACGTGCATCCCGACCCGGATGGCAATCCCCGAACCACCCGACGTATGGAAGCGTGCCACCTCGTCGATCATCGCCAACCCCATCTCCGCGACGCGGATGGGGTGGTCGACCGCGCCGGGGCCGATGCCACCCACGACCATGTACGCGTCACCGATGGTCTTGATCTTCTCGAGCCCGTATCGTTCGGCGAGCTGGTCGAAGATCGAAAAGACGCTGTTGAGCACATCGATCAGCTCGCCGGGACTCAGGCGCGCGGAGAGGGGCGTGAAGTCGACGACATCGGCGAAGAGGACCGTCAGCTCCTCGAAGCGATCGGCGATCACCATCTCGCCCGATCGGAGCCGGTCGGCAATGGAGGCCGGCAGGATGTTGAGCAGCAGCCGTTCGTTCTCGCGATGCGCCTGCTCCACCTGGCGCACGGCGGTCACATCGGTGCCGTAGAGGTTCACAAAGCCGAACTCGTAGACCGAGACGACCGTCACCTCGTAGATCCGGTCACCGGCAACCACTTCGACGAGAGCCTCGTCCGGGTCCGCGCGCGCCCGTTCGATGCGGGCCCACAGGTCACCGGGGATCGGGCGGCCCACCGTGGCACCCGCGGCCTCGCAGATGAGCCCCGCCGCGGGGTTCGCGTAGGCGAGGGTGCCGTCCGACAGGCAGCGCAGGATCGGGTTCGGGTTGCGGTCCGGGAACTTGGTCATGGCGCGGCTGGCAGTGACATCGGTCCCGTAGACGTTGATGAAGTCGAACGCCTCCACGAGCACGGGCTGCAGCGAGTAGGTGCAGGACTCCACGTCCACCTCGAAGGCGCCGCCGGCCCGCAGGGCACTGCGCAGGCGGTCCATCAGCTCCTTCGGGAGGGCGTCCCGGATGGCGATGCCCAGGCCGCGGACGATCCGCTCGCTGCCGGGATTGGCGTACTGGAGCACCCCTTCGCCGGAGATGCGCAGGACCGGGTTGGGATTCTCGTCCGGGAATCGCTCGACGGCACGGCGGGCCGTCACGTCGGTGGCGTAGACGATCAGGCTGCGCTCGGCATCGCCATCGCCGTCCGTGACGGGGAGCAGCGAGTAGAGATGCGGGCCGGCTGCGAGCTCCACCGAACGGGCCGCACGCGCGGCGTTGACGAGCTCGTCAACGAGGGGGCCCGGCAGCGGCTCGCCCGCCACCAGGCCGTTCGCCGCGCACAGCGCTTCGGCGGCGGGGTTCGCGTAGCTGAGCCGACCCCCTCGCGTGACGTGCAGGACGGGGTTTGGGTTCTGGTCCGGGAAACGGTGTGCCATTGGTCGCGGGCTCGGCTGCGGACTCGCCGAAGGATACGCCTCGATCCGCGGGCGGATGGACCGTTGCGGACCGCCGGAGCTAGAATCGGCGTCGCTCCACGGGCGGGTATGGCGTAGTGGTAGCGTGCGACCTTCCCAAGGTTGAGGCACGGGTTCAATCCCCGTTACCCGCTCCAGCTTCCGACCGGATCTTCTACGGGGTACCCGGCGTCGGACGCCCCGTGAGCCGTGGCCTGCGGGTCGCAAGCCAGGAGCCGGCGAGGATCAGCACCAGGCCCGCCAGCGTCGCCGGACCCACCGACTCCCCGATGAGCGCCACCCCGAGCAGAAGCGCGATCACCGGGTTGACGTAGGCGATCACCGTCGCCCGGCCGGGACCGGCTTCGACGATGAGCGCGAAGAAGACGACGAAGGCGGCCGCCGAGCAGACCAGGCCAAGCACCACGACGGAGCCGATGGCGATCGCGGTCGGCGCCGCGTCCGGAGCGGAGACGAGCGCCAGGGGGGCCAGCACCACGGTGCTGACCCACAGGGCCACCGTTAGGGGTCCCAGCGAGTGCACGTCCGAGAGCCAACGCTTGACGATGAACGGGCCGATGGCGTACCCCAGAGCCGCGACCAGGATCATGAGCGCGCCGATCAGCTCGTTTGACCCGGCGACATCGATGCCCAGCAGCACGGCCACCCCCACCAGCCCCACCAGCAGTCCGGCGAGGCGACTGCCGGTGACCCGCTCGTCCGCGTCGATCCGGAAGGCGAGCAGGGCCACCATCAGCGGGACGGTGGCGATGAGGATGGCCGCCAGCGAGGAGGAGACATGCTGCTCGCCCGCTGCGATGAGCGGAAAGGGCACCACGATCTCCGCCAGCCCGAAGGCCGCCGCCGCGCGCCAGCGGGCGCGCATGCCCCGGAGCGCGCCCAGTCGCCACGCGATGGGCAGCAGCACGACCGCCGCGATCGCGACACGACCCCACGCCACCAGGGCGGGCGGCATGCCGCCGTCCACTGCGAGCTTGATGAACAGGTACGGGATGCCCCAGATGAGGGACATCGCGCCGAAGAGGGCCCAACCGCGCGGGCTCACGGCGACACCATCTTCAGGCTGATCGAGGTCACGTCGGTGACGGCGTCCAGGTCCAGGGTCACCATGTTCGGCAGCAGCGCCGTGTCCTGGCAGCCGGACACCATCGGTCCCGGATCGATGGTCAGCAGCAGCGCGTTTCCGGAGAGATCCAGCACCGGGTGCTGCGAGCACGCGGTGCTCTGCCAGTAGACCGCCACCTGCGTCAGCTCGCCGCCCGGATTCCAAACCGCGGGGGCCGCCGGGAGCGGGTCCGGGACCTGGCTGGCCCCGCCGGTCGCGGACCGGATGAGCCCGGTCTCGTCCCTGACGGTGACCGTCACCATTGTCCCGTTGCGGTCCATGCGCACCTCGATGCCATCGCCCGAGCAGGCAGCGAGCGCCACGGCCAGCAGCAGGACCACCGGGACGAGGATGGCGCGGGGGGCACGTCGCGTCGTCTTCCGCACGGCGGCAGTCTGCCCGATGATGGACCGGGATGGAAGGCAGACTGCGCGCCGGGCGCCCACGGCGTCGCCGCGCCGGACGCGGCGATCGCGCCGGGCTGCGTGGCGTCGAGGGACTGGCGCGCCGGCCCGACCGGGTGGAGAATGGCGCCATGCTCCCACGCGAGCTGGACGACCTCGAGGCGATCGAGATGCCAGACGAGCCGATGGCATCGGGCGACGCCCTGTCGCCGGTTGAGCCATTTCGCTGGCTCCTGGGCGACCCAGTCCCGGCTCGCCACGCGCAGACCGATGTCAATCGTCTGTTGTCCCAGGCATCGGGGGCCATTCAGCGCAATCGTTCGACCCTCGGCGAGCGGCGCGGTGATGGCGTGCTCGTCTTCCTGACGACCGCGCCCGACCGGTCACCGGTCCCTGGCGTGCGTGCTCGCGGTTATCGGAATCCTGCACAGCGCCCGTGCACCGTCCGGGTCCGAAGACCCTGCCCGAACGCGGTGACCCAGTAGCGGATACGAGCCGACCGCCCGGGGCGGACCCGGACGGTCGGGGCGGCGCGAAACGGCGGTCAGGCCGTCAGTAGCTCATGGCGCAACCGGAACTCGCGTTGCTCCAGGTGGGCTGGACGGCGTAGGAGTTGCCCCCAAGGGTGATGTTCCCCATGCCGATCCACGCACACTTGTCGGCGTTCTCCGCACCGCTGCTGTCGACCCAGCCGCTGGACGGGAAGGGATCGGTCTCAGCCTCGGAGTACTCGTGGCCGGCCACGATGCTGAACCCGTCGAAGTAGCCGTTGCCGTAGCTGTTGTTGCTGTTGATGGAGTTCATGCCGCACGAGGCGCCCGCGTCGGGCATGTACGGGATGTAGGCATAGGCGAGGGGACCGGCGCTGGTGTTCGTCGAGCTGTGCCACGCGCACCAACGGGTCCCGAAACCGCTCATGGACTTGCCGCTCGGGGTGAAGACCATGTACGTCGCGTTGGCGTCATAGCCGAAGGTGCTCTCGAGACGGAGGGCAGCCGCGGCGATGTCGCTCTGCGAGGGTCGTTTGGGAACGCTCGTCGTGTCGTTCCATACTTTCACGACCTGGCTGCTCGAGTTGGTGATGTAACTGGCACCGGAGACGGTCGAGCAGTCCTGCGTGCCCTTGACACCGACACCTTGGCAGTACTGGGTCACCACGTTGTTCCAGGGGCTGCCGCCGACGTTGCCGAAGAAGTCCTGGATGTAGGTCTGGGCCTGAGCGGACGTGTAGTTGCCGGTGGTGAAGCCTTTGCCAGACCACTCCGTCCCCCAGAAGCTGATGTAGATGGCGGGCGTGGTCTGCACGTCCCCGCCCCCGCTCGACAGGTTCTTGTTCCCGGAAGGCTTGGGCTTGCCATGGGAGCCCTTGGCACCATGGAAGATGCCCATGGTCTGGGCGCCGGCGAGCGAGGCGCCAGCGGTGGGCTGCATGGCTGCAGCGGCGGCGCCGACCGTGGATGCGACGAGCGCCAGGGCCGCGGCGAGGGACAGGAAGATACGGGTCGCGGAACGCATGAGTAGTCCAGGCTCCCTTGCAAGGTCGGAGGCGCCGTTCAGCTCGGCGGTCCGCGCAGGATAGACCCGAGCCCGCCGCGTGTGCACGGGGTCGGGGCGAATAGGTGGTGTGGGCTGGCACCACTCCTCGCAAAGGACGCCGCGCTCAGTCCGGGGGTCTCACCCGTCTCCGGAGCTCGAGCTCGGGCTCGGGCTCGGCTCGGGAGTCTGCGTCGGCTGCGGCGTCTCGCTCCCGCCGCCGCTCCCCTCGGACGCGGACGGCCGCGGCGTGAGCGTTTCGGGCTGCGGGGTCTCGACAACCTTGTCGGTAGCGGTCGCCCCGGGCGATCCCGTCGCGCTGTCGGTCGGTTCCGGCGTCCCGCTCGGCTCAGGCGTCGGTGACAGGGTGGGCGAGGGGCTCATCATCACGCTCGGCGACACCGATGGCGATCCCGAGCTGCCCGTCTGTGAGGGGCCCTGCCGAAGCAGTCCGCTGAGCTCGCCGCCGACCAGGGCTCCGCCCACGGCCAGGACCACGACCGCGGCGACGGCCACCATCCGCAGCGAGCGACGCGCCGGCCCGGAGAACGCCGCCAGCCAGGCGCCCAGGATGCCCGCCAGCCTGCTTCGCGCGGGCGGCGGGCTCGCCTCGACGGCAGCCATCACCCGATCCGCGAAGCCGGCCGGGGCGTTCTCGTCCGCGAGCGCGGCGAAGCGGGAGAGCTCACCGGTGACCGCGTCGAATTCCGGCGAGCGCTCGATGTCGTTCGGCCCGTCGGTCTCCATGCCGCCCGGACGGCGCGGATCGCGACCGCCGGTCATGCCCGCACCTCGTTGTCCATCTGCCGACGAAGCCGTTCCAGGCCCCGACGAAGGTGCGTCTTCACGGTGTTCAGCGGACGACGGGTCGTGCTCGCGATCTCGTCGAGGGAGAGCTGGCCGAAGAACCGCAGGGCGATCGTCTCGCGGTACGGATCGGGCAGCGCGGCCACGGCGAGCCGCACGCTGCGCTCTCGTTCACCGGCCAGGGCCGCCGCCACGGGGTCGCCTCCGGTTGCGCGCAGCGGAAGCTCGCCCGTGTCGTCGATCGGCGTGGTCGGACGTCGCTGGCCGAGGCTCCGGTAAGCGAGACGGGTGGCGATGCGGACCAGCCAGCCGGCCAGCGGCCCATCTCCCCGATACCCGGCGAGTGATCGGTATGCGATCACGAAACTCTCCTGCGCGACGTCTTCCGCGTCGTGGGGCCGCCCGAGGATACGCAGGCAGACCCGGTAGACCGTGCCCTGCTCCCGCTCCACGAGGAGCCGGAACGCGTCACGATCACCGGTGAGTACCGCCTGCACGATGGCCCGGTCTTCCACCCCGGGATCGTGCCATGCGATGCCTGCCACGCGCTCGATACGGCGGTCAATAAGTCTTCAGCCGTTGCTGCCTCCCTCGCCGCTGGTGGTCGAGTCGCCGCTGTTTTCGTCGGGCGAGCTGCTCGGCTCGGCGGATCGGCTCGCCTCCGCGCTCTCGCTGGGCTCCTGGCTCTTGGTCGGCTCGGCGGATCCGCTCGCCTCCGCGCTCTCGCTGGGCTCCTGGCTCTCGGTCGGCTCCGCCGTGGCATCGGCCGCGGCGACCTTGGTGGTCTCGGCGGTTGCGCTCGCCTCCGGCGTCTCGGACGGCTCCTGGCTGTTGCTCGCCTCCGGCGTCTCGGAGGTCTCGGCAGCTCTCGAATGTCGATGTCGCAGTGCTCGGCGACATGATGCTGTCGGTCGCCGGGGTATCGGTCGTGCCGCCGGAGACGGCGAAGGCGCCGCCCGCGACGACCAGGACCGACACGATGGCGGCGGCGACACCGCGAAGGGGTCGCAGGTGAGTGAAGTTCATCGGGTACCTCATGCTGGTGAAATTGCGACGGCAGGGCAGCGTGCCGTCGACATCCACTACGAGCGTCCATGTGGCCCAAAGGTTTCATTCGGCCCGTGACTTGCTACGATTGCCCGTGACGATTGCGCTGAGCCGATCCGACCGGGCGCGACCCCTCCTCCGGAGGCCGGACTGCGCCCGCTCTCACGCCGAGCAGGAGGAGCTGAATCCGATCATGAGCATGCTTGCCGGTTCGCCCACGTCGCGGACTCCCATGGGCCCCGGAGGCGTTCGCCTTCCCGCGGCACGATCCGTGCGGTACAACCCGGGCGCCGCGGAGCTGCAGAAGCTGACCGCCGGGATGGCGCGGTCCCACAGGACGAGCTTCGGCAACTACAACGTGCAGACGCGGGTCACGAGCCGATCCGTGGGCTCCACCTACCTGGTCACCGATGACCCGGCCATCACGACCGGGCAGTCGATCAGCACGGAGGAGGGGCGTCGCGTCGCCAAGGTCCAGGCCGACTACATCGCCGACCGCGAGATGGTCGTCATCGACGGGTACATCGGCAACGACGCCGAGCACCGGGCACGGGCACGCCTGTACATCGAGGCCGCCAACGCGAACATCGCCGGCATGCAGAAGCAGCTCTACTTCCCGCCCGACGCCCCGGCGCACGAGTGGGACCCGGAGCTGGTCATGATCTACACCCCCAACCTGCCGATGCCCGGCTACCCCGACGACCGGATCATCACCGTGGATCTCCCCGCCGGCATCACCCGCGTCTGCAACTCCGACTACTTCGGCGAGTCGAAGAAGGGCGGCCTGCGGATGTGGAACGCCATGGTCTACGAGCGTGGCGGGCTGGCAATGCACGCCGGCTGCAAGGTGGTGCCCACGGAGCGTGGCGAGCGGGTGCTGCTGATCATGGGCCTGTCCGGGACCGGCAAGACCACGACCACCTTCACACGCCAGAACCAGAGCCAGCCGGTGCAGGACGACTTCATCGGCCTCTTCCCGGGAGGCAAGGTGGTCGGCACCGAGAACGGCTGCTTCGCCAAGACCTTCGGGCTCGACCCGAAGCACGAGCCGGCGATCCACGGCGCGGTCGTCAAGCCCGACGCCTACCTGGAGAACGTAAGCCAGCAGACCGATGGGGGCCCCGTCGACTTCTTCGACGCCAGCTACACGAAGAACGGCCGTGCCACCTTCCCGATGGCGTCGCTCGGCATCTGGCGCGACCCGCGCGAGATGGGGTCGGTCAACCACATGCTGATCCTCAACCGCAACGACAACATCATTCCGGCCGTCTCCCGGCTGACCCGGGAGCAGGCAGCCGCCTACTTCATGCTGGGCGAGACGCAGGGAACCTCTGCCGGCGGCAAGGCGGAGGACGGCAAGGCGCTGCGGGTTCCCGGGACGAACCCGTTCTACCCGTATCGCGATGAGCAGCAGGCGAACCGCTTCCACGAGCTGATGGGCAGCTCCGACTTCGACGTGTACCTGCTCAACACCGGACGCGTCGGCGGGACGGACGACGACGCGAGCTCGAAGAAGATCCAGATCGAGGATTCCAGCGCCGTGGTCAAGGCCATCTCCGAGGGCACCATCGCCTGGGAGACGGACCCGGACTTCGGGTACGAGGTGGCGACCGCCGTGCCAGGGATCGACGATCCGGAGCTGCTCCAGCCGCGGCGCCTCTACGAGCGCACGGACCGCACCGACGAATACGCGGCGCGCGTGCAACGCGTCAAGCGCGAGCGAATCGAGTTCCTGGAGGGCTACCCGGGCCTCCTGCCCGAGATCCTCGACGCCGTTCGCTAGCCCGCCATTCCCGGGCGAATGACCGGAGGGGTGACGTCGGGGTCAGTGGTGGTGATGGTCCTCCGATTCGAGGGTGGCGTCCACGCTGAGCGCCACGTTGCCGGCCAGCGCCCGCGAGATGGGCAGCCGTCCTTCGCCGCTGCGGCGGCCTCTGCGAAGGACTCGCGCGTGGCGCCCGGAACGTGGCCCAGCACCGTGAGCGCTGAGGAGACCACGGTCCACCCGGCGTCCACCTTGTCGAAGGTCACCTCCGCCTCGACGTGCATGTGCTCCGGGGGCGTGCCGGCGCGCCCGAGGTTCCCGGAGAGGGCCATGGCGAAGCAGCTGGCGTGCGCCGCTGCCAGCAGCTCCTCCGGAGAGGTGCGGCCGTCGGGACCCTCCGTTCGCGATGCCCAGCTGACGGGGAGGTCCTGGAAGGTGCCGGATGTTCCTGCGCTCGCCGTGCCGGATCCATCGGCGAGGCTCCCGGTCCAGGTGACGGTTGCGGTTCGAACGGCTGTCATCTTCGCGGGCTCCTTGTATGCTGCATGTCGGGCCGTCGCAGGCCCGGGCTGATCAAACGTTCGGAATGTCGAGCGTACTCCAACGAGGCGAGGGATGACCCAGACGGCGCCGGACCGGCCGGTGAACCCCATCATCCACGGCGAGCGCGTCTACCTGCGCCCCGCCGAGCGGACCGATCTCGACGCCTTCGTCCGCTGGTTCAACGATGCCGACACGGTCCGCTACCTGGGCATGGTGGGTCCCATGAGCCGCGCCGGCGAGGAGCGCTGGTTCGACGGTCTGCTCCAGCGCCAGGGAGAGCGGGACTTCCATTTCGTGATCTGCCTGAGCGCAGACGGCCGGCCGATCGGCACCGCGGGGCTGCACCAGGTCGAACACGAGGCAGGCCAGGCGGCGTTCGGGATCGCCATCGGTGAGGAGACGGACCGCAACCAGGGATTGGGCACCGATGCGCTGCGCGCCATCTGCGAGTTCGGCTTCGGCTCGCTGCGGCTGGAGCGCATCTACCTCGACGTCTTTGCCCCGAACGAGCGGGCACGGCGCAGCTACGAGCGCGCCGGATTCGTGCTGGAGGGAACCCAGCGACGGGCCCACTTCGCCGATGGCGACTACCAGGACGTCCATCGCATGTCCATCCTCCGCGACGAGTGGCGCGCGCAGGGCGAGCGCGCGGAGGCATGACCTCTCGCCGCTCGGCCATCGGCGGTCAGACGGCGCGCATCGCGGACCTTCCCGAGACGGTGGCGGCCCTGGGTGACGCCGCCCGGGGGCGGATCGAGCGGCTCTTCGAGATCCAGCGCTCGGTGGGCACCACCGAGCCCCCCGCCACGATGGACGACTGGCTCGAGGAGCGCTTCGGCTCGGTCGAGGCCGTGCGGACCCAGACAATCGTCCGCGTCGTGGACCGCTGGTCGCTGGACGGCACCCTCTTCTCCGGCCTCCGGGCCCACCGGCCCATGGAGGTGGCCGATGACGACGGCACGACGACCGACGTCGGCGGGTCGGATGCCTTCTGCGACCCCGAGGAGCAGACCCCTGCCGCGGGCTGGGGCCGGGTTCGAGGCGTCCACGCCATCACGGGCGCGAACGCGGCAAAGTACGACGCCCATCACGCCGTCATCGTCTTCGACCGTCACGACCCGCTGGCCTTCGATCGCGAGACGGTCGTGGACCTCTTCAATGTCGGCCGCCTCTGGGCGGAGCGCGCCGGCGCCGACGACCCGGACGCCACGGCCTATCTGCTCACCTGGAACTGCGGCTGGCGAGCCGGCGCCTCGGTGCGGCATGGCCACGCCCAGGCGCTCCTTGGCCACGGCCACTACCCGCGCGTGGCACGCCTGCGCCGCGACGCGGCTGCCTACCGCGCGGCCACCGGCGGCGCCTACCTTGCCGACCTGGTCGCCGCGCATCGTGACCTGGGCCTGGTCGTCGACCACGGGCCGGTGGCCGTCGTCGCGGCGCTCAACCCGGTCAAGGAGCGCGAGCTGCTCGTGGTGGGGCCCCCGGGCATGGACGAGCGCGAGGCGTTCGCGGGCGTCGTCGGCGAGACGCTGGTCGCCTTCCGGGAGGTCGTGGGCGTGCGGTCGTTCAACCTGGCCCTGCATCGGCCTCCGCTCTTCGGGAGGTCCCCCGGAGACGGCTGGGACGACATCGGCCCGGTGGTCCACGTCGTCGACCGCGGGAGCCCATCCGTGCGTAGCTCCGACATCGGCTCCATGGAGCTCTTCGCCGCCTCCGTGGTGAGCGCGGATCCCTTCGCACTTGCGCGGCAGCTGCGCGACGCCCGGTAGCGGGAGCGCGACGGCACATCGGGTACGATGCGGCCGTGTTCGAGCTGCGTCGCGATCCGGTTACCGGCTGGTGGTCGGCGGTCGTCACGGACCGCTCGTTCGAGCACAGCTCGTTCGCCGTCCAGGCACTCCCGGTGGAGGGCAGCCACTGCCGCCATTGCGATGAGGCCCCGGCGGCGGACGACGACCGCGTCCGGCGGGTGACCCTGCGGCGCGACGCGTTCCACCGCATCGACGCCACGAAGGACCGCGCCGCGCAGATGGCCATGTCCGAGGTGGAGGCCAGCTCGGGGTCGTGGGAGATCCTGGTGGGCCCCCGTGATCATCACGAGCGCTATGCCGATGCCCGTCCGCAGCTGGCCGTGAACCTGCTCCGCGCCGCGCGCGACGCGATGCGAGAGATTGGGGAGCAGCCTCGCGCCGACGACCAGGCGCTCTACGTCCAGGCGGTCCAGAGCTACGGCCGCCAGGCGGGCTCCCGGAGCCAGCACCTCAACCTGGAGCTCTACGCGATTCCCCAGATCCCCCACTGGATCGCGGAGGAGATCGGTGGCGGTGCCCGCCACATGATCAGCCGTCGGACCTGCGTCTGGTGCGGGCTGGCCCGGGCGGAGGAGGAGGCCGGGGAGCGCCTCGTCTTCGCCGACGAGGCCTTCGTCGTCTTCGCACCGGCCGCGGCGCGGTCCGCGTTCGAGCTGATGATCGTCCCGCGCGTGCACGCAGCGGACTTCACCACGCTCGACGACGACGGGATCGCCGCATGCCGCGCCACGCTCCAGCGGGCCCTCACCGCGCTCGACGCGCTGGGGGACCCACCGTACAACCTCTTCCTCCACACGGCCCCCGTCGGCGAGCGGGTCGAACAGACCTTCCACTGGCACTGGGAGCTCCACCCGCGGCTGCGGGTCATTGCCGGGCTGGAGCGGGCCACGGCCCTCGCCGTCAACCCGGCGGCCCCGGAGTACGCGGCTGAGGTCCTCCGCCGCCATCTCGCGGATCTCGCCTGATGGGCGCGGCAGCGGTCTGAGCGCCGCCGGCGACCGGGGTAGCCTGTAACAGATGTCAGCCGTCATTCGTTCAACCGGCACGTGGAACATTCGCATGGCCTGGAGGATCGAGTGCAATCGGTGGCAGCTCCCCGGCATCTCGCGGGCCCACCAATGACGCAGCGCGCCACCAGCCCCGCCCGTGACCTGCGCTTCGAGCGGCTCTTCGCCGAGTACTCGCGGCCGGTCTACGTCTACGTCCTGCGCATGGTCGGCGACCCCGACCTGGCCGCGGACGTCACCCAGGACACGTTCATCAAGGCCTACCGAAAGCTGGGCTCCCTGGCCGATGAGGCCGCGGCACGTCCGTGGATCTATCGCATCGCGACGAACACCGCGATCGACCAGATGCGGCGGCGGCGGTTCGTCACCCGCATGGACCCCGACCAGCCCGGCCATGACCGCCCCGATCGCGGCCCCGGTCCGGAAGAGCAGGTCATCGGGGCGGCCATCGACGCGCGCGTCCAGCGGGCGCTGGGGCGCCTCCGGCCGAACCATCGTCAGTGCCTGATCCTCTCGGACATCGAGGACATGAGCGCCTCCCAGATCGGCGAGGTGATGGGGATCAGCAACGCCGCGACCCGCACGCTGCTCTGCCGCGCCAGGGGCGAGATGCGCCGGGAGCTCGCAAAGGAAGGAATCGGGGCATGAGCGCGAACACGAACCATCCCGACGAGCTGATCAGCGCCTCGCTGACCGGCGACCTCACCGACGTCGAACGCCGCCAGCTGGAGACGCATCTGGCCGGCTGCGAGCGCTGCCGCGCCACGCTGGCGGCCTTCAGCGAACAGCGCCAGCTTCTCTCCGGGATGGCGCAGCCGCCGGTGCCGCGGGACCTGGGCACCCGGGTCGGCGCGGGGATCGCGGGCGGCCGGTTCGCCGCGCCCTGGTGGCGCCGACCGGGCGCCATCCTGGCCGGTGCGGCGTCTCTGGCGACGGTGGCCGCGGCCGCCCTCCTGGTGCTCTTCGTGGTGAACGGCACCAGCGGGCCCAACGTGGGAGCGCAGTCGCCCACCGCCAGCCCAACGTCCGCCGCGTCAGCCGAGCCCACCCCAAGCACGTCCGGGGCCGCGACGCCATCGGCGAACGCGACGCCGGCGGCGCTGCCGCTGGCGATGCAGCCCGGAGATCTCCTGTACACCCAGCTCACGGGTCCGTACGACGGGCTGAAGCTGGCCGTGATCAAGGCCCAGGATGGACACGCGGTGAGCCTGTCGGATCCGGCCGGGTCCCAGTTCAGCGAGGTGAAGCGCGCGGCGCTGTCTCCCGACGGCCGGCTCCTTGCCTTCGCCACCGAGACCGGACTGAAGGGCACCTGGCGCATTTTCGTGGCCGACCTCTCCACCGGGACCGTGCAGCAGCTGGCGGAGACGCTGCCACAGACCTTCGGACGGCGCCTCGCCTGGTCGCCGGACGGTCGCTACCTCGCGTTCACGGTGGCGCCCGCGCAGGGCGGCGCCGGGTCCGACGTGTGGGTCTACGACCGCGTGGCCGGCCAGGCGCGCCAGCTGACCGGGCAGGGGAACGCGTACTTCGCCAGCTGGGCGCCCGTTGGTCCCGGCGACAACGAGCAGCTGTGGGTGAGCCTGGCTGCGGCGAACCCGGTCAGCCAGCTGGCCCAGTTCCCCGCTGGCGGCGGGATCCCGAGCAGCGACCCGCTCACCGGTGAGGCAACGACGGCGGCAAGTGTCTTCGCCCCGCTCGTCTCCCCGGACGGCGCCCACGTCCTGTTCTGGACCGGCACGATGGCCGACGCCGGAGACCAGGGCTGGATCTTCGAAACAGGCGGCATGCCGCAACAGGCCGCCTACGAGTCCACGGCGAGCGCTCGGGGAGCCCCCATTCCGCACTGGAGCGGCACCACCCTCTTCAGCGACCTGTCGATCCAGCCCGGCGGTGCCGCCTTCGCCTCGGGCGAGCTCACCTGGGCCCACGACTCGGACGCGTACGCCTTCTGGGCGGGCCAGTGGACCGGCACGCCCGAGGGGAACGGCTACCCCGATGCGAGCGCCGTCTACTTCGGCCGCGTCTCGGCCGGGATGCTGTCGCAGGCATCCGCACTCGACCTGGGATCAATGACCAGCACGAGCGGCGACAGCCTCGCCCTCGTGGACGTCAGCCTCGCGCCGGACGGCGGTAGCGCGGCGGTCACCCTGGCGATTCCGCTCGCCGGCGACCTCTCGGTGCCGGAGAGCTACCTGCGCGTCGTGGCCACCGGCGCCGGCGCCGGCGGCCCAACCGACGTCGGCAGCGGCGGCGCGAGCGCGCCTCCGTGGTCTGGCCCGGGAATCTTCGTGCCTCGGAGCGTGGCGCCGTAGCGTGTGACGCGGGTGCCGCGCATCCGCGCCCGCCATCGGTCTATACTCGGCGCGACCTTTAACGCGGTCCTGCGAGGCCGCCAAGGAGCGCACGTGAACACTCGAACTCGACCACAGCACGCCATCGGTCCGATAAGGCCGATGGCGTCGTCATATCCGGCATGAGCCAGCGCCAGGTCCTCGACGCGGACGACCTTCGCCGCGCGCTGATCCGCATCGCGCACGAGATCGTGGAGCGCAACGGGGGCACCGACGACCTCGTCCTGGTTGGCGTCCGCAGCCGCGGGGTGCCCCTGGCGCAGCGGCTCGCGGGCCTCATCGAAGAGCACGAGGGCTGCACCGTCCCGGTCGGCTCGCTGGATATCACCTACTACCGCGACGACCTGACCCGGATCGCGCACGCGCCCATCGTCAAGCGCTCCGACGCAATGCCCGAGGTGAGCGGCCGGACCGTGGTCCTGGTGGACGACGTGCTCTTCACCGGCCGCACGGTGCGCGCCGCCCTCGACGCCATCACCGATCACGGGCGGCCCCGCGCCGTCCGCCTCGCGGTGGTCGTCGACCGCGGTCATCGTGAGCTTCCCATTCGCCCCGATCACGTGGGCAAGAACCTGCCGACCAGCCTCGACGAGACGGTCGAGGTCCGGCTGGACGAGACCGATGGCGGCGACGAGGTCGTCATCGCGCGGAGGAACGAGGCATGACCGTGTCTATTGGTGTGAATGTGACAACGGCCGAGGTGAGGCCCATGGGTGCGCCACGGAAGCTGCCGGAGCCGGCTCGGACCGGGGCCCGTGCCTGGGCCCATCGGCACCTGTTCGACATCGACCAGCTCTCCCGGATGGAGCTCGAGGCATGCCTGGACCTCGCCGCCGAGCTGCGGAACCTGCGCGTCGCCGGGGCCCTGGGCGGCCGGCAGGTGCTGGCCGGCCACGCGCTGGGCCTCGCCTTCTACGAGGCATCGACCCGGACGCGCGTCAGCTTCGAGCTCGCGGCGCGCGAGCTGGGCGCCACGGTGGTGGACCTTTCGGTGGCAGGCAGCAGCGTCTCCAAGGGCGAATCGCTGGCCGACACGCTGCGCACCCTGGAGCGCACCGGGGTGCGGACGGTGGTGCTGCGCCACGCGGCGTCCGGGGCGCCGTACCTGGCGGCACGGACCACCGGGCTGCGCATCGTCAACGCCGGTGACGGGCTGCACGCCCATCCGACCCAGGCGCTGCTGGACGCCCTGACCCTGCGCGAGGCGCTGGGCGGGTCGCTGGACGGGCGCCGGATCACGATCGTCGGAGACATCGCCCATTCGCGAGTCGCACGCTCGAACCTCCATGCGCTCGTCCGGCTTGGCGCCAGCGTCACCCTGGGTGGCCCGCCCGCATGGGTCGCCGGCTTCGCTGCCTGGCCCGGCGTGCGCGTCGCCACCCACCTGGTGGATGCGCTCGACGGCGCCGACGCGGTGATGGCCCTGCGGGTCCAGCTCGAGCGCGCCGCGGGCGGCGGGGTCAGCTCCCTGCGCGAGTACACCGCCACCTGGGGCCTCACCGAGAAGCGCATGGCGCTGGCGTCTCCCGGCGCCCCCCTGCTGCACCCCGGACCGACCAACGAGGGTGTCGAGCTGACCGCTGAGCTCGCAGCGGGTCCGCGAAGCCTGATCGGCCGGCAGGTCATCAACGGGGTGGCGATCCGGATGGCGATCCTCTCGCTGCTCGACGCATGACCGCCATGACAGAGCGCATCGCCGTCCGCGGACGGTTCGGCAGCCTGGCCGATGCGCCCGCCAGCCTGGTGCTGGCCGGCGTGCGGGTCGTGGACCCCGGAGCCGGGATCGACGAGATCCGGGACCTGGCCATCGTGGAAGGGCGCATCGCCGATGCCGCGCACGCACCGGCCGAAACGCCTCGCATCCAGGCCGATGGGCTGGTGGCGGTGCCCGGGCTCTGCGATCTGCACACCCACCTTCGCGAGCCCGGCGGCGAGGGCGCGGAGACCATCGAGAGCGGCTCGCGCGCCGCCGCACACGGCGGCTTCACGACGGTCTGCGCCATGCCGAACACGGAGCCGCCGCTCGACGAGGAGGCGCGGATCGCCTGGGTCCAGCATCGGGCCGCAGGTGCCGCCTGCGTGGTGCGGGTCGTGGCCGCCGCGACGCACGCACGCGCCGGGGAGGCGCTCACCGACGCCGCCGCGCTGGCCGCGCTGGGCGTGGTGGGCTTCTCGGACGATGGCGCCGCAATCCCCACCGCGCGCCTCGCCCGGTCCGCCCTGGCTGCGCTGGGTCCGCTGGGCCTTCCGCTCATCGAGCATCCCGAGGACGCGACCCTGGCCGCCGGTTCGGTCATGCGCGCCGGCCCCACGGCCTCCCGACTGGGGCTCCCCGGCTGGCCGGCCAGCGCGGAGCTCACCGTCGTCCTGCGCGACCTGGTGCTGGCCGAGGAGACCGGCGCCTGGCTGCACCTGACCCACCTGTCCACCGCCGCCGCGCTCGACGCCGTGCGCCAGGCAAAGGCACGCGGCGTGCGCGTGACCTGCGACGTCACGCCGCACCACCTGGCCCTCACCGATGCGTGGGTCGCCGGGGATCGCTCGTTCTCGTGGGAGGAGCCGGGGCCGCTCGCGGCGGACCGCTTCGGTCCCCCGCTGGATCTCGAACGCGCCTACGACGGGACCTGCCGAGTGAACCCGCCGCTCACCACGCGGGCCGACGCGCTGGCGCTGCTCGCCGGGGTGGCGGACGGCACGGTGGATGCCATCGCCACCGACCACGCCCCGCACCCGCCGCAGCGCACCATCGTCGAGCTGGGCGCCGCCGCCCCGGGACTGGTCGGCCTTGAGACCGCGCTCTCCCTGGGCCTGGCCGCCGTCGGGGCCGGTCGCCTCACCATGGCCCAGCTCGTCGCCGCCCTCTCCACCCGGCCGGCGGCCCTGATCGGAGAGGAGCGCGGGCTGGCTCCCGACGCTCTCGGCGGAGCTCACCGTCTTCGATCCGGCCGCGCACTGGCGCGTGGAGCCGGAGCGTCTTGCCTCGGCATCCTCGAACACGCCGCTCCTCGGCCTCGATCTGCCCGGCGTGGTGCGCCTCACCGTCGCCCGCGGCCGCGTCACCTGGGACGGGAGCGCCGCCCAGGCCTGAGCCTGAGCAGCGGGGCTGCTCGCCACCGGCGGGTCGGGGGTCATCGGTGCGGCCTGCGCCCGTGTGCATCCCGGGCCCGGATATGGGACCATCGCGGGCGCCACCTGGCCAGCGCCCACGGGAGCCGTATGTCGATCCGCTACAACGAGGAACTCGATCCGAACGAGGGCCCCAGCTTCACGGAGTTCGCGGTCCTTGCCACGCTCTTCGCCGTGATCCTGCTCCTCATCCCGGTCGGCGTCTTCACCTTGAACTGGCCCGTCTGGGTCCTGGGGCTGCTCATGATCCTGGACCTGGTGCTGCTCTTCCTGGTGAGCATGACGGCGGTCTTCCTCCTGCGCGTCTTCTTCGCCGACCGGCGCAGGGGCCGGGGCCGTACGATCGGCGTTGCGAAGGAGCCCATGGTGATCAGCACGCAGGATGCGGCGCCATCGGCCACCGCCAATGAGGAGCCGATGGCAGAGCCTGACCACGAGGAGCCCCACTGATGCCGTTGATGGTCACCTTCTTCAACGTGCGCAAGGGCCGGGACACCGCTCTTCAAGCGCGGCATGCGCCACTTCTTCCCGCGCAGCGCGCGGCGCTACGAGACGGAGTTCGGCATCCGGTTCGTGGGGTGGTTCAACGTGACCGAAGGGTCGGAGTGGAACAACGTCATCATCCTCGACCTGCCCAACTACGGGGTGCTTGACCAGCTCTACGCAGATCCGAGCACCCGTGGGCTGGGCCACCGGGTCGCGGAATCGGTCTTCGACAAGAAGCACACGATCTTCCTCCGGGAGCGCATGGGCCCGGACTTCGTGTACCACCCATGAGCTCGGAGCGCATCGCGGCCCTGCGGGCGGTCGCCGAGGAGGCGGAGCTCGAGCGACGCGACTTCCTCTACGAGGCCACCGAGCAGCTTCGCCGCTTCCTGGACGCCAACCGGGAGCGCTTCCGGGAGATCGGCGCCATCGTGCTCGTCGACGACGACCAGGACTACCTCGTCTACCGGCCGCTCGACGAGACCTGGACGACTCGCCTCACCTACCAGGACCCCGCCGACAACGAGTGGTACGACGAGGAGCAGCTGGTCGAGGCGATCAGCGAGATCGTCGAGCTCTACAACCCCGCGGACGTCTTCGCCTGGCTCATCGAGGCCGCGAAGGATCCGACCACCCATCTCCTCCCCGCCGATGAGCCCGTGACCGACGAGGCCCCCACTGACGAAGGCGAGGACGAGGGCAAGGACGAGAGCGAGGATTCCGAAGCGGACTGGCAGCGCGAGCTTCCGCCGCAGCAGCAGGAGACGATCGCCGCGCAGCGGATCTGGCAGCTGGCGGACGCCTACCGCGGCCAGATCAGCACCCAGCAGGCCCAGTCGCTCCGCGAGTTCGTGTCGAACGCAGAGGAGGTCCTGGCCCGGACCGGCGATCTGCTGCTCCTCGACGACGGTGAGGACACCCTGGTACTGCGCGCGGACGGTCGCTTCGAGACCAGCCTGGACCTCACCGACCTGCCGGCCGGCGCGGCCCACTCGGTGGATGCTCACCGCCCTGGCCTGACCGTCACCGATGCTCGCTCGATCGCCGACTTCTACGATCCGGCCGACGTGCTGGGCTGGGTCACAGACGCGCTGAACGAGCGCTATCCGCACGTCGACTTCAGCGCGGTCTACGAGTAGCGGGCCGATGGCAGCGCTGCCCGCAGACCCGGCCTGGCTGGCCGCCGCCAGCATCGAGGAGCTCTTCGTCCGCACCGGCGCCCTCCGCGAGGGCCACTTCCTCCTCAAGAGCGGACGGCATTCGGCGCGCTACCTGGAGAAGTTCCTCGTCCTGCAGTACCCGGCCTGTACGGTGGAGATCGGGCGCCGGTTCGCGGAACGGCTGGCCGGCTACGAGCCGACCCTGGTGGTGGGACCCACCACCGGCGGCGTCCTGCTCGCCTTCGAGACCGCGCGCCAGCTCTCGGAGCGGCTCGGCCGGGAGGTGCGCGGCATCTTCGCCGAACCGGTGGACGATCGCGCCGGACTGCCGGCGGGCCGAGCGCTGCGCCGCGGATGGCCGCTGGGCGACGTCGAGCGGGTGGTGCTGGTGGACGACATCCTCACCACGGGCGCCTCCCTGGTGGAGACCGCCGGCGCGGTGACCAATGCGGGCGTGACGCCGATCGCCGCAGCGGTCATCGTCGATCGCTCGACGGGCCCGCTCAGCATGGAGCTGCCAGTCCACGCCCTGGGCCGCATCGAGATCCCTTCCTGGACCGCGGAGGCCTGCCCGCTCTGCGGCAGCGGCGCTCCGCTGGAGAAGCCGGGCTCGAGCCGGGTCAGCTGATCGCGGCTTCCCCGCGCTCGACCCATTCCGCCCGCCATTCGGGGGCGCTGAACGGCTGGCCGAAGTAGACCCGCTCGCGCCAGACGAGACCGTCGCGCAGCTCGAGGACGGTGGCGGCCAGCCACCGTGAGCCGTCCGCGTAGTGAACGATCGCCTCGCCCCACCACGTGTCGCCGGATCCACCGCCTCCCAGCGGCTCGATGCGCGGCAGCCCGTCCGGCCGGTGCGTCCGCATGCCGACGTAGGCCTCGTGGCTCACGATCCGCTCGCCCGACTGCGGCCAGACCATCTGCCACTCGGGATGTCGCAGGCTCCCCATCAGCGCGTAGTCGTCGTCACTGCTGGCGAAGACGTACCGCTGGACGACAACCTCGTTCGATTCCATCTTCCTCACCTCCTGCGCCGGGAGCATGGTCGTTGCCGGACCCGTGGTCAATCCAGCCCCGGACCGGCTCCCACGTCGCCACCGGGCCGGACGAAACCCTCGCCCTCGCGCGGCACTGGTTCCTCCCAGTTGACCTGGGTGATCCGGCCGGGCGGCCAGGCGCCGTCGGGCGGAACGATGCCGTCCTCGGCCTCGACGGGGATGCCGATCGGCGCGACGAAGTAGCGGCCCGCCAGCGCGCGCGCCTCACGGTCGAGCGCGAAGCCCGCCTTCGCCCGATGGAAGGTGACCGTGATGTCGGCCTGCACCACGGGGCTCGAGTGACCACCCCCGGTGAGGTCGATCCGCGTCGGCGTATCCACCGCCAGGACGCTGCAGGGACGGCCGGCCGCGCGCGCGTGGGTGCGGATGGCGTTGACGAGGTCCACGGCGGTCGAGATCGGCTCACGCAGCGCCCCGGAGGCCCCGCTTCCCAGGAGCGCGTCGACGACGAGGCTCGCGGGCGAGAGGCGGGACCGCAGCTTGAGCAGCAGCTCGGGGGTGGGCGCAACGAAGAGCTCGAGGCTTCCCGCGGAGGCCATCGCCTGCAGCGCGGACCAGTTGTGCGCCGCGGCATGGCCCGCGTGCGTGACCCCCACGCGCGACGCGTCGCCGACCAGCACGGTGATCACCCGCTGGCCGGTGGCGGCCAGGCGCCGGGCCGCCACGAAGCCGTCCCCGCCGTTGTTGCCGGGCCCGCAGAGGATGACGACCAGGGGCGGGCCGATGAGGGGGCCGCCCGGGCCGCAGACCGACTCGGCCATGCGCGCCAGCTCGACCAGGGCGACCTCGGTCACGGCCGCGCCCGCGCTCTCCATGAGCGCGTCCTCCGCGATGCCCATGCGCTGCGCTGCGGCATCGATCTCGGCCATCTCGGCCGCGCCGATCAGGACGGGCACCGTGCGTGCGTGCTCCCCCTCGGGGGAGCCTGCGCCCGGCGGGGTTCCGGGCCCGGCCGACGAGGCGGCCGGATCGGTCACTTGAGCGTCTTGAGGTAGTCGACCACGGTCTGGATCTGGTCCGCGGTCAGGCTGTACGGTGGACCACCGAACGCGGGCATTCCGCCGCGCATGGCCGGGTCGGAGACGGCAGCGTCCGTGCCGGCGATCCAGATGTTCATCCAGTCGTTGGGGTGGTCCTTCCCCAGCTGCTGGAGATTGGCCCGGGTAGGCCCGTTCTGCAGCCCGTGGAGGTCCGGAAAGTTCGCCTGACCCGCCAGGTCGGGCCCGTGACAGGTCTTGCAGCCGGCCTGGTTGATGATGGCCATGGCCGCGGCAGTCCCGCCACCGCCGCCCGATCCCGGGGAGGCCGACGGGTTGCCTGCGATGGGCGGGTTCGTTCCCGAGATGTTCGAGGCGAAGTAGACCAGGCCAACCAGGAGGACGAACACGGTGAAGCCGATGGCCCACGGCGGCAGGCCGCGGCGGGTCTCGATGGGCGTGCGGACGGTCATCTGATCAGTCTCCCGCGGCAGCCGCAGTGACATCCGTCCCCGCGATGCCGTAGTCGGCGGGGTGGCCGCTGGTGTAGAGGAGGAACAGGTTGGCGAGCATGGCCAGGCTCCCCAAAGCCACGAGGCCCAGGCCGCCGGCCGCTCCCAGCCGGAACACCAGGAGCGTGCTGTCGATGGTGCCCGCGGTCGCGCCCTGCGCCAGCAGCGAACCGTGGACGATCCCGCCGCCGATCATGGAAAGGCCGCCGACGGCGGCCCCCGCGAAGGTCGCCCACAGCTGGGCATCGGTCAGGAAGCTGCTGCTCCAGCCGCGACGCAGCAGGCGTGGCGCGGCATGCTCGGCGTAGGCATAGAAGGCGAAGGTCGCGCCACCCAGCCCGGCCAGGACGGCCACCCCCTGGCCCCAATCGGTCCCGGCGGTGAGGGTCTGCACGCTGCGCAGGGCCCCGACGCTCTCCAGCAGCGCCGCGCCCGTGAGGAAGACCAGCCCGCTGATCGCCATGGGAATGGGCCCCGACGAGAAGAGGAGCGTCCAGCGGCCGCTCATGGTCGCCAGCATGTTCGCCACCGCCAGGAAGGTGGGAGCCAGCAGCAGGAGCGTTCCCGCCTGGCCAATGGAAGTGACCACGTAGGGCACCGAGGGATCGACCAGCGCACCTACGGCAGAGAGCCCTCCGAACGCCACCCACCCGGCCAGGGCCAGGTAGGCGAGCCCATTCGAGTAGAGCGGGTTGCGGGTCACGCGCGGGATCACGTAGTAGAGCGTCCCGATGGCCGCGCCCAGGACCCACAGGGTCGCGATTCCGCGCCCCGTGAATGCCCACAGGAGCAGGCTGTTGGTGTCGCCCAGGCTCACCACGTTCGGCACGGCGGCGAGCGCCATGCAGCCCAGGAGGGCCAGCAGGCCGACACCGAAATAGAGCAGGCTGATGTAGGGGACGGCCCGCGCGGCGGCGATCGTCCGCCAGAAGGCGCCGTTGATGGCGAGCAGGCCAAGGAGCGCGAGCGCCTGCACGGGGAGAGGGAATTCCGAGAGGCTGGCGCTCCCGGACGCGCCCTTGACGTAGAGCAGCGCCACGCCGGCGGCCACCGCCACGTTCCAGGCCATCGCACCCAGAAGAGCGATCTGGTCGCTCTTCAGCCGCTGCCCGGTCAGGCGCGGCGTGACGAAGAGGATCGCGGCGAACGCGGCGTTCGAGATCCAGCCATACACGAGCGCGTCCATGAACGCCGGACGGACGGTGGCCTGGGTCACCTCGATGGTGATGCCGGCGCCCAGCGGGACGCTCAAGGAGGCCTTGAGGACGTCGGGGAGAAGCGCCTGCCCGGCGGCCAGCGCGCCGATCCCGGCCGCGGCCACCAGCCACAGCACGGAGACCACCAGGAACGCGGTGGCGGCGCTGTCGCGCTCGTTGGGGATCAACGGCCTGCGGGCCGCGGGTGGCTCGTCGTACGGTCGGAGCTGCCTGGTCATTGTCGCGCGAAGAACCCTCCGGGCACGGTCCCTGTCGGGACGGTCGACGGGATCAGGCTCCGGCGTGGCGAACGGAACCCGGGAAGCGCTCGGGGGCGATCCCGCGCCGCATTGTACCGGACGCTCTTCGGCACGGGGAGCCCCGTCGTGAGCACAAGAGGGCGTCAACCGGGCGGTGCGGCCATGCTCAGGCGGCGAGCAGGCTGAGCACCAGGCCGGTGAGTTCCTCCGTGGTCTGCGCGACTGAGACCCCGGCCGCACGCCGTGGCGCCCGCCGCCTCGACGACCGCGCCGCGCGCACCCATCCGCCGGCCGCATGGCGCCAGAGATCCGGATAGGCCATCCCGCTGCCCACGATGAGGGCCTCTGTGCGCTGCAGGACGACCGTCACTTCCGCCGTTCGGCCCTGCCGATGAAGCAGGTGCATGGCGGGAAACAGGAAGCCGAAGACCACGTCCTCGTCATTCGTGCCGATGAGCGGCTGCGACTCCGAGAGCAGCTGCCGGGCGCGCTCGGGATCACCCCACCGTGCCTCGACCGATGCCGCCGCGCCAAGCGCGTGCGCCAGGCGATGGGCGCTCCCTGACTGACGCGCGAGCGCCACGGCGGCCGGTCCATGGCGGGTTGCCTCCGCCTCATCGCCCGCAAGCACGGCGATGACCGTCAGCGCTGCGAGCGCGCGAGCAGCGCGGCCCGGCTCCCCAGATCGTCGGAAGAGGCGCGCGGCCTCGCGCAGGGAGGCGATGCCCTCCCGGACGTGCCCGCTGTACGCCAGGTTCTCGCCCAGGTAGCTGGCGGCCGACGCCCTTGCGGATACGCTCCCGCCGGGCCCGACCAGCCGGAGCCCCCGGTGGGCCGATCGAGTCCCCTTCGCCCATTCCCCACGCGCGGAGCGCAGAACCGAGGTGCCGATGACGACCATCGCCACGCCGGTCTCGTCGCGGAGCCGGTGGAAGAGCCGCAGGGCAGCGGCCGCGTCCTCAAGGGCTGCATCGAGGTCGTTCGTGACATGCGCCATCGCCGATCGCGCCCGCAGGGCATGGGCCCGGGCCAGCGGATCCGTCGCAGATTCGAGCGCCCGGGTCAGCCAACGACGTGCCTCCCAGGCGAGATATCGGTTCTGGAAGTAGCCGTTGAGCGGAACCAGGGCTCGGGCCACCTCATCGCCCCGCCCCTGTCGAAGCCCCGATTCGAAGGCTGCCCGCAGGTTGTCGATGTCGTCGTCGATGCTCGCGAGGTCCACCACCGCGACATGAGGATCGCGCCGGAGCTGCTCCGCTCGACCCAGGTAATGCGCGGTGGACCGCTCCTCGAGACGGTCACGGGAGCCATCGGCCACGCGCTCTTCGACGAAGAACTCGCGGATCGGCACCAGCATCCGGTACGCGACCCGGCCGGCGGGACGACGCTCGACGCTTAGAAGGGAAGCATCGACGATGCGGGCTATCGCGGCCGCCACCAGCCGCTGATCCAGCTCGGGTGCGCACACGGCGCAGACATCGGCCAAGCTGAAGGTGCCGTTGAACACCGATGTCGCCGCCAGCAAGGTTCGGTCGCCGTGCGCGATGAGTGCCGTGCTCCATTCGATCGCGGTGCGCAGCGAGGCGTGGCGTGCAGGCGCGCTGGTCCGTCCAACGCGTGCTGTTACCCGTGCCCCAAGCATCTGGCGTATCTCGGCAAGGCCCAGGGCCGGAATCCAGCTTGCCGCCAGCTCGACGGCCAGGGGGATTCCCGCCGTGCCGCGGCACAGCTCCGTGGCGCTCTCGACGGTGTCCGCCGTCAGGCGGAACCCACGGTCCGCATCCCGTGCGCGGTCCACAAGGAGACGGAGCGTTGGACTGGCCAGGGCCCGCTCGACCGCAATGCTCGACGCGGACGGCAGTCCGAGGGGCTGGATCACCCACCGATGCTCACCCGTGATGCGGGTCGGTTGGCGGCTCGTGGCCAGGATCTCCAGGCTGCCCCCCGCCCGCAGCACGCTGGTCACGAATCGACGGCAGGCGGCGATCTGGTGCTCGCAGTTGTCGAGGATGAGGAGACCCTCCCTGCGCGCCAGCCGACCCCCCAGCTCCTCGATGCCCGGCGCGTTGAACCGCGTCGCGTGGCGGTGGCGATGGCGCTCGTCACATCCTGCGGCGAGCGCGCGTCGGCCAGCGATGCGAACCAGACGGGACACGAGCGCCGCTCGGCCACCATGCGACCCACCTCGACCGCCAGCCGGGTCTTGCCGACGCCGGGTCCGCCGGTGATCGTCACCAGAGCGTCCGCCGAGATCAGGCCCTCGAGGCTACCGAGATCGCGCTCCCGACCGACGAAGCTGGTTGCCGCCGAAGGCAGCCCCTCGTGGCCGCCCCGCCCGGGCGGATCACCGAGGACGGGATCGTGGAACCGGATCTGCTCCCCCAGCAGCCGCAGGTCCGGCCCGGGCTCCACGCCGAGCTCCTCGCCGAGGATTCGCCGAAGGTCCTCGTACGTTCGCAGCGCCTCCGCAGTGCGGCCCGAGCGGTACAGCGACAGCATCAGCTGGCCCCACGCGGGCTCCCGCAACGGATCCTGGCGCACGTACGACCGGAGGGCGCCGACCGCCTCGTCCAGACGCCCCAGCGCGACAAGGGCGCGGCCCTCGTGCTCAACGATTGAGGCCCGCACCTCCATCAGCCGATCCGCCTCGGCCCGGGCAACCTCGTCGTCGGGCAGGTCGATGTAGGGCGTCCCCCGCCAGAGGGCCAAGGCTCGGCGCGCGTGCGCAAGTGCCACGCCCCACTCGCCGGCTGCGGATTCCTCGGCCACCCGTCGCGCCGCCACCTCGAAGTCGGCCCGGTCATGGGCAACGCCGTCGAGGGCGAGGCGATACCCGGTCGGTACGCTCGCGACGAGCCACGGGACCGCCCGTCGCAGGGTCGACACGTGCACCTGCAACGCCGTCCGGGCCGTGGAGGGCTGCGCATCTCCCCAGAGACGAGCGACGATCACGTCCCGCTCCGCCTCCATGAACGGCTCAAGGCACAGGATCGAGAGCAGGCGCCTGTGGGCAGGCGGCAGCCGCACAGCCCGTCCATCCGTGACGACCTGCAGCGGGCCCAGCACGTTGAACGCGCGCGATGGGGCCATGTCCCTTCCTCCGCCATCCACCCTACACGACGATGCTCCCGCATGTCTTTAGCGAGCGTTTAGTGGCTCCCCATACCTTCATGACGGGTACGTCCAACATACGAGGGAGGTCAGGGTGTCGTTCTTCAAGGGGATCGCCGCGGTTGCGGCGCTCGCGCTGGTGCTCGTCAGCGGCACATCCGCGGGCGAGGCGCCGTCAAGCCTGCAGTCGGGGATCGGGGTCCGTGGCAGCTGGGTTGTCGACGTCATTGAGTCCGACGGTCAGCTCGCCAGCCACTCTGAGTTCCAGAACCACCTGGCCGATATGGGAGCCAACGCACTCACGGCGCTGCTCGCGGGGGAGGAACGGGTCCAGGCATGGGCGCTCGACCTCTATCCCCCCGTCCCGGCTGGCTCCAGCCCATGTAGCCCCTCGTACTGCCAGGTCAGAGAGCCGTTGTTCGGGAATGCCCTGGGCTCTGACAATCTCGTGGTCACGCCGGCCGATTACGGTAGCCTGCTCGAGCTCAGCGGATCGGTAGAGGCCGACCAGGATGGTTCCATCGAACGGGTCGAGTCCCTGATCGGGACTCTCGAGGCGTTCGTGCTTAATGGCGCAGACACGTATCGATTCACGACCACGCATCTGCCGGAGCCGGTGACGGTGACCGCGGGCCAGATCATCCAGGTCCACGTCGAGTTCACCTTCGGCACGCTGTCCTGACCGCGGGGGCCGCTGAACAATGACGCTCCGCCTGCTGCGCATCGCGCTGGGACTCGCCGTCGCTCTCGCCTCCGTGGCCTCCACGGCACGGGTCGCCGTCGCGGCGCCCACCGACACGACCTCGACCACGGGCGTCCACGTCGTCCAGGTCCCCGGCCTCTTCGCCGGGACGGCCTACGGGATCAACGGCGCAGGTTGGGTGGTCGGTGAGGCCCAGTTCAGCTCGGCCCCCACCACGCAGGCGTTCCTGTGGAAGGGGACGGGATCCACTATCCCGGTGATCACGCCCGATCCCGGCGTGGTCGAGGACAGCGGCGCGCGGGACGTCAACGACAGCGGCGAGGTAGTTGGCTGGTTCGACAATCCGGTCACGGCCGCCAAGGGTGCCTTCCGCTGGACCGGCTCCGGCCCGTTCGAGGACCTGGGGATCGTCCCCGGAGCCTTTGCGGGAGGCGACATCCAGGCCGTGACGGTCGACAACCACGGAAACGTGGTGGGCACGTACCTGGCTGCGGCGGGGAGCTGCGGGCTACCGTCGGGGTCCACTGGCGGGGTATGCAGCTTCTATGCCCGACCAGGCGACACCGGCGCGGCAATCGGCAGCATCGGCGTCGTGGACGACGGTACGTCGACGGGAGCGAAGTTCATCGCCACCGACATCACGCTCTACGACGGGATAGACGGGATCGTGACCGGCGTGGCGGGCGGCCACGGCTACAGCTGGGTGGGCTTCGACAAGCGGCCCAACGCCTTCGAGCCGTTCAACGACGCCGGCGCGCTGCACGGCGTGTCGAGCGCGCTCGATTACGTGGGTTCGGTGAACGTCGACGGGGAGACACATGCCGCGACCTGGGACACGGACAACACCTCGCCCACCCAGGTCCTGCCTACGCTCGGAGGCACATTCAGCACTGGGCTTGCCATCAACGCCGATGGCTGGGTCGTGGGCTCCAGCGAGACGGCCGGCGGTCAGACCCATGCCTTCCTGTGGAAGCCCGATGGGACGCTCAATGGTGAGATGACCGACCTGGGGACGCTCGGCGGCGCGTCGAGCGATGCCTTCGACATCAGCGACCAGGGGCTGATCGTCGGACGCGCCAAGGACGCAGACACCGGTCTGTGGCACGCCGTCGTCTGGGACGTGGCCGGCACCTTCGATCCGGACCTGCCGCCAGAGATCGCCCCCATCCCGCCACAGCCAGTCGCGGAGGGCCAGCTGCTCACCATCACGTCCACCGTGACCGACCCCGACGGCGACGCCCTTACAGTGACCTGGAACGACCTCCCAGCCGGCGCTGTGCAGAGCGGCGACAGCCTGGTCTGGACCCCGGGCGAGGCCGACGGCCCGGGGATCTACACACCCACGGTGACCGCCACCGAAAACGCACATCCGACTGTGAGCACCTCGCTCACTGTCCAGATCTACGTCCAGGAGGTGAACCAGCCCCCCGTCCTCGACGCCATCGGCGGCAAGACCGCGACGGTCGGCGAGGAGCTCACCTTCACCGCCACCGCGACGGATCCCGACCTGCCTGCCCAGGAGCTCGTCTACCAGCTCGAGGGCGGCACGTTCGCATCCCCCACCGCGCCGCCGGCCGGGGCGAGCATCGACGCTGCCACGGGCCAGTTCAGCTGGACGCCGACCGCGGAGGGCGACTACGCCGTCGTGGTCATCGTCCAGGACCTCGTTCCGCCGATCAACTTGCCCGGTGCCTCCGACTACGAGGAGCTCACCATCAGCGTCGGGCCGGCCGGCCCTGCGAACAATCCCCCGACGGCCGATGCGGGGCCGGATCAGTCGGCAACCGTGGGCGATGCCGTCACCCTTGATGGCTCCGGTTCGAGCGATCCCGATGCCGATGCCCTCTCGTACGCGTGGAGCTTCTTGGCGGCGCCGACCGGCTCCACGGCCTCGCTCACCGGGAACGCCACCGTCTCGCCGACCTTCACGCCGGACGCGGCCGGCGACTACACCGTGGAGCTGACCGTCGATGACGGGCATGGTGGAACGGACTCCGACACGGTGGTGATCACGGCGGCTGAGCCACCGACCATCGTGACCATCACCATCTCCGAGGGCATTGGCGTGGCCGACCAGGTGACGGTGGCGCCCGCGGTGCAGATCAGCCTCTCCGAGGGCATCGGCGTGGCCGATGGCGTCGACGTCTCCATCCAGGCGACGACCGTCGATCGCGGCGCGCTCCTTGACCAGTACGGCGACGACGCCCAGGAGGTGACCGTGGACGGGACCTACACCTTCTCCGGCGCAGGCTTCGACCCCGATTCCACGGTGATCGTTGAGATCCGATCAGACCCCATCCAGATCACGACCACCACGGCTGGCGGCAGCGGGGCGTTCGAGGTGTCGGTGACAATTCCTCAGCTCCTCGCAGGGACGCACACGCTGGCCGCCGTGGGGACGGGGGACGGGCACCCGCACGAGGTCCAGGTCGAGGTGACCGTCCTGAGCCCGGCTGTGGTGACGCTCGACACCGAGAACCCGGTCGCCATCCCGGTCACCGCGCCGGGCGGCGACAGCGAGCCGTTCGACCTCGCGTTCACCGCGACGGAGCGCTACCCGGGCCTCGTCGACGGCGGGCTCGACACGGCGTCGGTGGCCACGGAGCTCGAGCCTGTCGGCCCCGGCGGATCGGTTGCCGCGGATTCCTGCTCCGCGAGCGTGGACGGCAGCCTCTCGGTGATCTGCCACTTCAGCGACGTCCCGGTGGGGACCTACGCGGTCGTGGGCAGCGTGGGCGGCGCCTACATCGGCTCCGACGAGGATGTCGTGGTGGTGTACGACCCGAGCCTGGGCTTCACCACCGGCGGCGGCTGGTTCCTCTGGCCCGGCACCAATGACCGGACGACGTTCGGCTACACCATGAAGTACAACAAGAAGGGTACGAACCTGCAAGGCAACCTGCTGCTCATCCGGCACCTGCCCGATGGCACGAGGTATCGGCTCAAGTCCAACGCCCTCGACGGCCTGGCGCTGAGCGCTCCGGACGCCGAGTTCGGCTGGGCCAGCTTCAGCGGCAAGGCCACCTACCAGGAGCCGGGCTGGGCGGAACCGCAGGGCAACTACCGGTTCGTGGTGTACGTGGAGGACCACGGTACCCCGGGCGGTGGCGTGGACCGCTTCTGGATCAATGTGACCGACGACGCCGGACAGCCGACCGACCTCTCGATGCCCGGCGCGGCCACCACGGACGCGGCGCTGCTCGAGGGCGGCGACATCAGCGTCCCGCACACCGTGGGACGGGGCCGGCAGCATTGAGGAGGCGACGGCTGGCGATCGTGGTGTTCGCCGTACTGAGCGTCGTGGTCGCGGCGTGCGGCGCGGATGGGGCATCTCCGCGGCCATCGGCCAGCCCGTCACCGGCGCCGGTGGCCACCAAGGCGAGTCTTTCCCCGCCGGCAGCCTCACCGACCGGTGCGGCGGCGAGCCCTGCGGGCGGCATCGGCGAGTCGTTCGGCGTGGGCGACCGCGTAACGATCACCATCATCGACCCCGACTGAGATCAGAGCCCGGCCAGGGATCCCTGGACCGGCCCGGGATCCCTGGACACGACGAAACCCGCCTGGCGGGAGGCGGGTTTCGGATCTGGGAGTCTTTGGTTGCGGGGGACGGATTCGAACCGACGACCTTCGGGTTATGAGCCCGACGAGCTACCGCTGCTCCACCCCGCCCGCTGATGGTACGTGGGTCCGGCCCATCGGTCAAACGTTCGACCGCCGGGCGGACTCCTACTTCTTCCGCTTGAAGAGCACCCGCAGTGACAGGAACATCACGATCGCCACGACCTGCCCGCCCAGGATGATTCGGTTCAGGTCGAGCGCCGGCTCCCAGCGAACCGACCCCTCGCGAATCACGTAGGCACCCACCGGACGCGCCGTAAGGCCGAATCCGCCGCCGCCGTTGTTCTCGGCATCGCTGCCACCACCACCACCGCCGCTGACCTTGGCGACGGGGATGACGGTCGTGCCGTCTCGCTCGATTGGATCGCCGTAGACGCGGCGCACGGAGAGCGCCTCGTGCGTCCCGCGCACCATCTCGTCGATGTTCATCCTTCTCCTCCTTCTGGGCCGGTCACCGCGAAGATGGGCCAGGTGCCCGGCAGTCCTTTCAGCTCTGCTGTCCCACGGTCGGCAAACACGATGCCGGACCCGGTGACCAGGTCGCGGACCGTGGCCGAGACGAGAACCTCGCCCGCCCCGGCCTTCGCGGCGATCCGGGCGCCGATGTGGACCGCGATGCCCCCCAGCTTGCCGCCGATCTGCTCGCACTCCCCGGTGTGCAGCCCGCAGCGAATGCCCAAACCGATGGCGGCCAGCTCCCCAATCGCCGCAAGGGCGCAGCGGATCGCCGGAGCAGGGGTGCTGAAGCTCGCCAGGAAGCCGTCGCCGGCGTTGTCGATCTCCTGGCCGCCGTACCGGGCAAGGTCGCCGCGCACGATCGCGTGATGCCGCTCCAGCAGGTCGCGCCATGCCGCATCCCCGACTTGGGCTAGCCGCTCGGTCGAGGCGACGATGTCGGTGAACAGGAGCGTCGCCAGCACCCGGGTTGCCGGAGCGGAACGCGACGGCGCCCCGTGTGCCGCCGCAGCAGGTGGCGTGCCCTCGCCGAGGATGCCGAGCAGGGACGGGGACGGGCCGCCATCGGTCCATGGAAGCTCCGGTTCCGAGGGTAGGGCGCGGTGGCGTGCGCCGCGGATGCGCGACGCGACGGTGAGCCCCGCCGACGCGGGGTCGTCCGAGGTGTCGGCGACGATGGTGGGCACCGCGATGTGGGCAAGGAGGTCCCCGCTCCGCGAGGTGTCCGAGCCCTCCAGCTGGCTCACCTGCCGGATCAGCTCGTCGAGACCGCCCTCCCACCGCTCCGGCCGTCGGACGAGCTCGCCGATCTCCGCAAAAGGCCCTTCCCTGGGGATCAGGTTGGCGAGCCCGGAGAGCAGCGGGGTGGCTCCGCCGACCGCCTGGCCAGGAGCGCCGCCGCCACGTGTTGCGCGCATCCGCTCCCACCAGCTCCGGGCGACCATGAGCGACTGCTTCGCTTCCTCGAGCTCCGTTGCCAGCTCCGCGCGATCCTCATCGTTCAGGGGAATCGCCGGGAGCGTGCCTGGAGGTACGGCGGGGGCCACCGACACCCAGTCACCCCCCACCGCATCGCCCGGGAACGAGCCGTAGAGGACGAGCCGCGACACCCATGACGGGTCCGTGGCCACCGCCAGCGCCGCGGCGACAGCGCCGCTCCCGACGCCGAGCGCGGTGGCCTCCTCCGCCCCGGCCTCCTCGACGATCGCCCGGACGGCAGTGATGCGACGATCAGTGCCGGTGACGTCACCCGTTGCCGCACCGGGTCCGCGGCCGTCGAGCAGGGTCAGGAGCTGCCAGCCGCCGGCAACCAGGGCGCTCGCGAACGCGTCAAAGGCCCCCTCGCCGCCGGAACCGTAGGGGTCGGCGCGGTCGGGGACGACCACCAGCCAGCGGCCCGGTGCCGAGCCGTCCTGTCGATAGGCAATCGGTCCGGTGGAGCTCTTCGCGAAGCGCGTGTCGGCGGCCACGCCCGACAGTGTAGGCAATGGCCGCCGTGAGGACCCCCGTCAGGCGGGGCGATGTGCCCCCGGCTTCATCTCGACCATCGCGTGGTGCATCCCGTTCTGGTCGAGCGGCGCGAGATAGGGATCCCCCATCCCCAGGAGGGCGAGACGTCCCGCCACCTTCCAGCCGGCATCCCGGGCGAACTGCTCGTCTCCCAGCTTCACGCGGGGCCGATGGAAGGGGTCATAGGGATGTGGCCGGGAGAGGCTGGTGGCCAGTCCATGTAGTTCGCGCCGGCCGCCAGAGCACCGTCGAAGATCGGCATCACGAAGCGCGGGGCGACCGCGTTCATGACCAGGTCGACGCGGTGCGGCCGTGCGGTCAGGCGTACTCCAGGCCGCCACCCAGCAGCGAGCCCGCGCCTCCGAGCACATCCTCGCCGTCGGCCTGCGTCTCGCTGCTCTCCAGCCGGTTCACCTGGCGCATCAGCTCGGAGAGGCCGCCCGCCAGGGCATCAGGGCGCCGGAAGAGCTGGCCCAACCCGGCGAACGGACCCGTGGCGGGGATCAGATCGGCCAGCTCGGAGAGGGAGCTCGCTCCGGGGGCCGTGCTGTTGTCCGTACGGGTGTCCGTGCGGGTGCCGCGCCAGCGCGTCCACAGGTCGCGCGCGATCTTGAGCGACTCGCTCGCCTGGCGCAGCTCCGCCTCCAGATCCTCGCGATCCTCGTTCTCCTCCAGCCCGATGATCGCGCCGCCCTCCGCAGCGGGGCTGGCGGGGAGGGCCCAGTCGGACCGGGCGTCCGGGCCGTCGAACGAGCTGTACAGGATCAGCCGGTCCGCCCACGGCGGTCGAATGGATAGCAGCAGCAGCCACCGGAGGCCCCGCCCGCGACACCCAGCACCGTGGCCGCAGTCGCGCCCACGTCCTCCACCACGGCCTGGATCGCCGCGACCCGCCGATCCGCGCCGGTCTCCTGGGGACCGGTCGCGCCGGGGCGTCGACCGTCGAGCACCGTCAAAATCCGCCAGCCCCGCGCGGCAAGGACAGAGACGAACGCATCGTAGCCGGCGGGTCCGGGAGGTCCGTAGGGATCGGTCCGATCCCCCACCACGATGAGCCACCGCTCGCCCTCGCCATCGAGGCGATAGGCGACCGGTCCAGCCGGAGCCTGCGCGAAACGCGTATCGGCGACCACGCGTCCAGTGTACGGATCAGGTGGGGCGGTGTGTGCCAAGTCCATCTCCACCATCGCGTGGTGGATGCAGTAGTGATCGAGCAGGGCCATACGGATCCGGTCGAGCGCCTCCGGCGCAAGCGCCCCGGTCCCCGACCAGGCGCCGGCGGCCGGCGGCTCCACGGCGATGACCGGATTGAAGCCGGTCGGCCAGCTGACCACCTGGGACCCCGCTTTCAGGCGTACTCCAGGCCGCCACCCAGCAGCGAGCCGCGCAGGCGCTGGATGCCGAGCCGGATCCTGCTCTTCACCGTGCCCAGCGGCACGCCCGTCTGGGCCGAGATCTCGGCGTGCGTGAGGCCGCGGAAGAAGGCCAGGCCGATGGCGTGGCGCTGCTCGTCGGGCAGCTGCTCCACGGCTGCCCGCACCATGTCGCGCTCCATGGCCCCCACCACAGCGTCGACGACCATGGGCGCCGGATCCACCATGGCCTGCAGTCGCTCGCCATCGTCCCGGTCCGGCCGCGCGAGCCGCTCACGGCGAGAGCGAACGAGATCGATGGCGCGATTGCGGACGACGGTCGCCAGCCAGGTGCGCACGCTGCCGCGCTCGACGGCGTACGTTCCCGCCCTGCGCCAGACGGTGAGGAACGCGTCCTGGACAACGTCCTCGGCCCGGGCTCCGTCACCCAGGACGCGCACGGCGAGCGCGTGGGCGAAGAGCCGATACCGGTCATGGAGTGCGGCAAGGGCCGCCTCGTCGCCGTCGGCGATGCGCCGGATGAGAGCTTCGTCGCTCGGATTCGACCTGGTGTGCACGCTTCTCTTCTCCCGCGTGGACCGCCTTCGACGGCGCTCCATTCGCATTGTTCATGGTTTGTATAGGGTCTGTCGCGGACTCTACGCCCATCCACGTGGGCTTGTCAAGACTTTGTACGCTGCTATCATTGACAAACCATGTACACCATCGGTGAAACCGCGACGCGCAGCGGCGTGAGCGTGCCGCTGCTGCGCGCCTGGGAACGTCGCTACGGGGTCGTCTCCCCACAGCGGACGTCGGCCGGGTACCGCCTCTACGACGACGAAGCGGTCGCGCGGCTGCGCGCCATGCGGCTGCTGGTCGAGTCCGGATGGGCCGCACGCCAGGCTGCCGCGCACGTCGTGGATCTCCCTGCGGAGGCGCTCGCCGGCACCATCGCGGCGGCGACCGGCCCGGCGCAGACGCCCGAGCGGTCGGGAGAGGCAGCCGCCGAGGACCTGGTGCGTCGGTTCGTCGAGGCCGCGCGCCGGGTGGATCCCGCAGCAGCGGAACGCGTCCTGGACGAGGCCTACGCGGCAGCCTCCTTCGAGACGGCGACCGAGCGCGTGGTCCTCCCCGCGCTCGCCGAGGTCGGCGCGGCGTGGGGCCGCGGCGAGCTCGACGTGGCGGCGGAGCACGCGGCCAGCGGCGCGGTGCTGCGTCGCATCGGTGCAGCCTTCGATGCCGCCGGACGTGCCGCGGGCGCTCCGGTGGTCCTGGTGGGCATGCCTGCCGGAGCCCACCACGAGATTGCAGCACTCGCCGTGGCAACCGCCGCCCGGCGGGCCGGCCTGGACGCGATCTACCTGGGACCCAACGTCCCCCCCGATTCGTGGCTCAGCGCGGTCGCGGAGACCGGCGCCCGCGCCGTGGTGACCGGCGCGGTCATGCAGGACGAGGTGGGTCCGGCCGCGGAGACGCTGGCCCGGCTGCGACGGGCCTATCCGGAGCTGGTGCTTGCGGTGGGCGGACCCCATGCGGATGGGCTCGCCTCGGACGGCGTCGTCGCGCCTCCCGGACCCCATTGCGCAGGCCGCGGACACCCTCAGGCGGGCGCTCGCCGGCGGCTGATCCGGCGGGGGCTCAGCCGAAGAGCTGGCGGAGGGCGAAGAGGACGTTCGCCGGGCGCTCCGCGAGGCGGCGCATGTACCACGCGTACCACGCCTCGCCGTACGCGATCAGGTCGCGGACGACGTAGCCGGAGCGGGCGAGGCGGCGCTGCTCGCCCATCCGGATGCCGTACAGCATCTGGACCTCGAAGCAGGTGATGGGCATCCCGGCACTGCGGGCGAAGTCCGCGATCCGCTCGACCATCTCGACGTCATGGGTGCCCAGGCCGAGGCGCAGATCACCGGCGGCGGCGGCGGGCAGCATCAGCACCGCGAGTGACTGGTAGGCGGCGTCGACCTCCGCGTGGGAACGGAACGCGAGGCTGCCCGGCTCGTCGTACGCCCCCTTGACCATCCTGATATGCCGGCTTGAGCGGCAGGAGCCGATGGACGTCGTTCGGCGTCCGGCGCAGGTACGCCTGCAGGCAGATCCCGACGTTGGCGTGCTCCGCCTTGAGCCGCTCGTAGATCGCGATGGTCGCCTCCGTGTAGGCGCTCCCCTCCATGTCGATCCAGGCGATGCCGCCGATCCTCGCCGCGTGCTCCGCCAGGGAGGCCATGTGCGCGACGGTTGCAGCGGGGTCGAGATCGAGGCCCAGCTGGGTGAGCTTGACGCTGATCTCGCCGTCGAGGCCGCGGCGCTCGATCTCGTCGAGGAGCCCGTGGTAGTGGTCGGCAACGGCCTGGGCCTCACCCAGGTCCACCAGGTTCTCGCCGAGGCGGGTGAACAGGATGCCGATGCCGTCGGTCCGCAACGGTTCTGTCGCGTCCAGGGCCTCCTGCACGGTCTCGCCGGGCATGAAGCGACGTACCGCGCGGCGCGCGAAGGGCAGGCGCGGCAGGTGCTCCTTGAGCCAGGCGTTGCGGGCCATCCAGAGGAGGAGTCGGCGCATCGGTTTGCTGAGCCTAGCATGGAGCCGAAGGCGACGATTGCCACTCCCCTGCCGGGCGGACCCCGGCTTCGGTCGGTTCGGCCCTTCGGCCCTGCCCTTGCCACCGATAGCGTGGCAAGGCAAGATCGTCTTCGTCGCCCGTCACTCAACACCGCTCGGAGGCTCCTGTGACCTACGTCATTGCCGAACCCTGCGTCGACGTCATGGACAAGGCCTGTGTCGACGTCTGCCCGGTCGATTGCATCCACTTCGATGAAGGCACGGATCGGATCCTGTACATCGATCCGGACGAGTGCATCGACTGTGGCGCCTGCGAGCCCGAGTGCCCGGTCCAGGCCATCTTCACCGAGGACACGGTGCCGGACCAGTGGACCGCCTACACCGAGCTCAACGCGCTGTGGTTTACGGACAAGGACGCCGCCCGCGCACAGCTGGAGACCCTGAAACCGGCCTGATCCCGGTTCCGGTCGCCATCGGCCCACCCTCCACATCGGCCCCTTGAGCTCCCGGGTCGTGCCGTGAGGCCCGGTTCGCCCAACGCTGCCGCCGTGCACGCCTGGCTGGTCGGTGCCCGACGTGAGCCTGCACCGATAATGGCGGTGGGCCGTTAGCTCAGTGGTTAGAGCAGGGGACTTTTAAGTCAGGACCACGTAACGCTGTGGTCGCCGAGCGTGGAATCCGTGCGTAATCGGCCGAATCCCCTGCTCTAATAAGCCGGGGGCGAACAGCACATGACTCGAGTGCGGGTTCGGGGTCCTGGCGCTAGAGAGAAAGCGAGTCGGTGGACTGGCGGCTATCGAATGGTTGCGCAACGAGTCCCATCGTCCGTATTGACGTGCGGTGGGACTTCCGGCGGCCTGTCGGTATTGCCTAATCCCCATTCTTCCACCCGTTGAGGGCCTTGTACTCGTCGCGCCAGCCGAACTGCTCTTCGAGGGGGATGCCGAGCATTTGCCTCATGCGCGCGGCGAGAATCTGGGCACCCTCATCCATCGTCGCGGTCCCGACAAATTCGCTTGCAGGCGGTTGCGATTCGAGATCTAGTGCGACCGATCGGCGGTAGTCGGCAAGTCGCATCGCAACCAACAGCGCGGGACTGTAGGTGCCCGGCTCCGCGTCCGGTACGCGACGGTAGTCGTTCGGCAGAGTGAAGTCCCGGGGTGGCTCCGGCAGGTAGAAGGCAGCGAGCGGACGCTTGTAGAGCTTGGCCGCTTTCCGGAGCTGCGGGATCGTTGGGCGAGAATCGCCCCGCTCCCACTCGGCCAGGCGCTCAGAGTCGATCGCGAGCTTCCGCGCGGCGGCTGAAAGGCCGAAGTTCGCCTTTTCCCGCACCCATTCGAGCATCCGTGGATTGCAGAAGGCCATCTGGCGGTGGCGGACCGGTCGAGAAGCACCCTCGGCTGGACGCTCCGCCTCCGTGGACTCTTGATCACCGGTCCGCTGCCAGAGCGGCAGCTGTGCGTCGCGTTGCTCCACACAGGAATGCTAGTCGGCGGCCTGTCACTTGCGGGTGGCTCGCTCACATCGCACCACTCGGACGCCTCTCCTGCAGCCCGGTGGGCCACCCGCGCCAGCTGCGCGCGTAGAGCCGCATATCAGGACGGTGGAGGGGTTCGGGCTCTGGGAGGCGGCGGGCGGATCAACCAGGTCGAGGACCCGCCGAGCGAGGGCAGCGTTCCTCTGCCGGGGATCGTCGTCGGGCGGCCGGCGGCGCGTGCCCTTGGGGCCCGATAGGCGCATATCTATAGAGATGTCGGGGTTCGGCGAGCGGCCCACTGAGCACGCCAAATTGACGCGCCTCTGTGCGAGCCACGGACGCGGCTCTCGCACAGGCACCTGACGGGGACGCGTTGCGGAGCGCGACAGCGCTTCACGGCGCGCAATCGGGCGCAGGCTTCCCCCTGGATGCCAGAGGTGGAGACGAGGATGGACTGGCTAGCGACCGCGCCAGCCCGCGGCGCTCAGGGCCCGATCGTCGAAGGCGCCCTCGGCGCCGTCATCGAGCAAGGGTGGGACAGAAAGGATCGGGAGCGGCCCGGGCAGGGCGATGGTCGGCATGGTCAGCACGCTGGCCTCTCGCCCATCGGGTGAGCGCCAGGGGGTGCCGAACGGGTCGTCCAACAGGTCTGAGCCCACCGCCACCCAGCAGGGGATGCCGGACCCGCCGTAGGAGCCAGCGTTCCGCCGGGCGGCAGCCCGCAGCGAGACGAGCAGCGCCCCGGCACGGCGCCGGCTGTCGAGAATGAAGCCCAGGTTGCTGCCGGCCGGATGCCCCCGAATGAAGTTGTAGCGGCGCAGCTTGTCGAGCAGGATCTCGTGGCGTTCGCTGCCCAGGTCGCGCTCAATGATCAGCAGGGTACCCACCTCGCCGCGGCGGACGATGGCGATGGCATCCGGTCGCAGCGCGCCGTCGTAGCGCAGGGCGGCGGCATGCTCGGGGACCCAGCCCGCCAGCCCGATCTCCTCGGTCAGCGGCGAGGCGCGTAGGAAGGCGGCCAGCAGGTCATGGGTGGCCAGCTGGTGGATGACCGGCGACGGGGCCTGGACCTGGCCCGTGACCGGCTCCGGCGGGTTGTGCGCCCAGAGCAGGTACTCGACGTCCTTGCGGGCGGCCTTGGTCAGGGCATACGCGTAGCGGCCGCGCGGGCGCTGGCGGTTCGCCGCCCAGAAGCCGCGCAGGATGCCGTACTCGACCAGGCGCGCCAGACGACGCTGGGCGACCCGCAGGTTGCCGTAGGCGAGGACCGCGGCCAGCTCGGCGTTGACCACATCGCCGGCCCACAGCCAGGTGATGAGCCGTTGATCGCGAAGCGGCAGCGCCGTCCAGGCCAGCATGCCCGGGGGACCGATTCGCCCGTAGGCGGCGGGCTGCGCCACGGTGAGCGGCGACGCTCATCCCCTTTTGCCACTGCGACATTTCCGCTGCGCACGTGCCAGCACGCTGCGCCGAGCGAGCTGCGCGAAGTAGGCCGCCCGGGCATGGGCCGCGCGCCGCCGACGTTCGTCAGCCGGCAGGTTGCCATCCGGATCCACCTGCCGCTCGAAGCTCGCCATGAATGCAGCGCGAGCCTTCTCGGTCAGGCTCCGAGAGTCATGCGTGGCGTGCAGCAGATGCGCACCCATGCGGCCTCGCAGTGCACGCTCGGATGGGCTGGAACGATGAGCGCTCCGTCCCATCACAGCCTCCGACGGAGCCGCCCAGCGCCCGACCCTGCCCCAGATCCTCTCGGGAGTGCGGTCGTCGGACCCAGCCACAGCACAGGATCGCCGCCCACGGTGACGATGATCGGCTCCTGCGCAGCCTGGCGCAGGATGCGATGCAGCTGGCGCCGAAAGACGGTGAGGCTCGTTCGCTCTCCCTGGTCACGCCGCCGCACCGGGCGAATGAGGACCGGCACCTGGTGGACGCCCGCCGCGACAAGCTGCTCGCCAGCGGACGCACGCACCCAGAGTTCGGTCAGCTCATCGCGAAGACGGGCCGGAGTAATGCGTGTCGGCATGCGGACAACCGTAGGAGGGCTCGTCCGCCGAAACAAGGCAACGTGTGTACGTCTGTCCGGGAGCAGACAGGGAAGCGATTGTCGCGAGGTGTCGAATCGCCACCGCGCGCGCCGGCTTTCGTGGGCGTAGGAGTGCGGTGGCCCTCCAGGTCGTTCACGTCAACGAGCGAACGCGTCGATTCGCGCTGCACCTTGCCCGGTTCGGATCCCAAATGCGCGCACTTGCGAACTGCGGGTCGGGAAACTCGCATGGACGCCGAAGAGCGCGGCGTTCGAGCGTGCCCCGTGCTTGCCGATAAGAGTGTCCGCCGAGCCTACGGCCGGTAGTCGGCAAACGGAATGTTGGCGTAGTAGCTCACCTCGCCGGACGGAAATACAACGCAGACCACATTACTGAAGCCGACCGGTCCAGCGGGCGCCTTGACTCCTTCCGGAGGCGGACCCAACACAGCTGGTACCCCTTGGTGAATGCCAGAAAAGGCCACAACGTGGATCGGACCTACGAAGTTCGATATCTCCGGTGCCTTCCCGAAAGAGGGGAAGTGCTGCCATAATGCGTCACCGTTCGGCAAGTCCATTTCCGCGAAGACCGCCGTGTTCGCCTCACTTCTTCCGCACACATCCGGAGCGACTGCATTGCCGGCAGCACTCGCAGCGCTAATCACGCCGACTGTCCCTATCGCCACAATGACCAGCCACCGCGCGCGTCCCCGCACCATGGGATCCCTCTCTATCTGTTGGTCCAGGCATACACCTGGGATGAGGTCGGACCTGACGCTCCGCAGTGGAAAATGTTGTAGGGATCGCTCCCTTCGTTAACATTGCAGGCGCTTGGCTTGAGCGTGAGCCAGGCGCCGTTCTGCGCGGTTTGGAAGGCCAAGTTAGTGAACGCATAGACATTGCTATACGGCCCGCCAAGAGCATCGCCGTAGTCCCACGTTTCGTTGAAGACAGTGGCGGTGCTCGGTGTCCAGCAGACCTGTCCATCCCCAACATCGATGTGGACCGTATTCCCCCCCAGCAGGTGATACGCACCGTCGTGATGGGTTACGACGTAGGTCGCTCCACCGGTGTAGGTCGACAACGCAACCGGTGTAGGAATGCGGTCGGCGAATCCAGCGCAACCTGGCGATTCGCGCGCAAGCTGCGCATTTAGGAACCCCCCACCTACGACCAAGAGCGATTCGTATCGCTCATGTCAAGTTCCAATTGACTGGGCGGCTGGCCGACGGAGCATCCTCATACCGTTGAAGACGTTCCGTGTGTCTGAATGGTGCCCGACGAGCGATATTCGGATCAGCGGTGTTCGCGTTGCTGAGGTGCTGCTCCACACTCTATGTTAATCGCCGAGCGCCTCGAGCCCATCGGCGCGGAATTCGCCGACCAGGTGTGTTGCGTCCCGCCTTTGGCATCGGGTTCAACTGCGCTTGACCCACAGAGCTAGAGGTGCTGAAAGGACCATCACCGGGTGACCGCCACTTTCGCGAACGTCCCATGCGGCCCGCAAATGGAACACGCCTTAGCTCCGCAGGCGCCGGTAGGCCTCGTGCGCCCGCTCGTCGGCGGCGGATGCGCCGTAGCGGGAGAGCATCTCGCGGGACTTCCAGCCCGCCAGGCGCATGAGGTCGCCCTCGGTGCCGCCGTCGGCGAGCCACTGATGAGCGAACGTGTGGCGGAACAGGTGCGGGTGGAGCTTCGGCATGCCTGCGGCGGCGCCGCGGCGGCGGAGGATCTGGGCCAGACCGGTATCGGTCAGACGGCCCTTCTTGCCCAGCCACAGCCAGGGCGAGTCGGCGTCGAAGTGCTGCTTCCGAACGCGGAGGTATCGGTCCAGGGCGCGGCTGGTCTGGCGGTCGAAGGGGCAGGCGCGCGGTCGGCGGCCCTTGCCGAGCACCAGCGCCACCTCGTGGTCGAAGTCGACGTCCTCCACCCGTAGCCCGATGCATTCGCCGCGCCGCATGCCGGTCGAGGCCAGCAGGCGAACGATGGCCGTGTCCCGGCGATCCTCGAACGACGTGCCTGCACAGGCCGCCAAGAGCCGCTCGAGCTCTTCCGCACGCAGCACCGGCGGCGGTTCGTCCGGGATCGGCCGGCGGGCGCATGCGCGCCATGGGCGACTCGCGGATCTCGTCCTCCCCCACCAGCCAGCGGAAGACCTGCTGCAGCGACCGATACCGATTGGCCACCGTCGCCGGCCGATGCCCGGAGTCCTGCAGGTCGACCAGGAAGGCCTCGATGTGCTCACGGCGGACGGCGGCGACATCGGTCGGCATCCCCTTGCTGACCAGGAACGCGTGCAGCTGGTTGAGCGCCTTCACGTAGGTGGCCACGGTGGAGGGGGCCAGATTCTCTGCCCTAAGATGGCGCGTGAAGGAGCCGACCGCATCGGCCAGGTCGAGGTTCGCGGGAGCGTGAGTCGCTGGTCTGGTAGGCATCTGACAGCAGGAGATTCGGCAGGGTTGGCGCTGATGGAACTGGTCGAATCATGTGCTGTTAGAACGGTGTAGTCAAGCCTTCTTCGAATCACGTGCTCTAACTGAGCACGAATCGGTGGGCCGTTAGCTCAGTGGTTAGAGCAGGGGACTTTTAATCCTCGTGTCGTGGGTTCGAATCCCACACGGCCCTCCAGCGCAGCTCGGCCGCCGCGCGGTGCGCAGCTCGACGAACAAGGGGGGACATCCGTGACTCAGGACCATCTCGAGCACCGCCCCACCTGCCCTCGCTGTGGGTCAGCGCTCGCTGCCGGTGCCAGATTCTGCAGCAACTGCGGCCTCGATCTTGCGGCGCCCCTGGGCTTGGATGCCGCGCTCTCGGGGCATCGGACCGGTGGGGTCGACTGCCGCGGGGCGTGCGCATCGGTCTCGTCGTGGTGGTGGTCGCCGCGATCCTCCTCCTCGTGATCGCTTCGCTCCATGCCGGCAGCGCCGACACGCCGACCGCCGCGGGCCTGTTCCAGCCGAGGGCGGGAGTCGTGCACTGCCAGAGCTGTTCGCCTCTGGCACTTCGTTAGCTCAGCCGCCCCAGGTGCGAAGAAGCCGCGCCGAGGTCCGTCCTCCCGACCTCGCGGCGACCTGCCTTTTGACGAGCTCGGCGCCTCGCGCCATCCTGACCCGCAGATGTCCCTCGTCACTGCTCGGGTCCGGCCGCTGCTGCGCTCCTTCCGTTTCGTCCTGGACCGCCCGGCGCTGACTGCCGCGCTGTTCTTCTGGCTCACCTGGGGTGAGACACGCCTGGTGATTGCGCTGTCGGGGGTGGCGCACGTGCCGATCACCGGCAACCACGTGCATCACCTGGTGATGGGCACCCTTCTCCTGCTGGCTGTCGGGACCCTGGACCTGCTGAAGCTGGCGCCGCGCGTGCGCCCCGTGCTGCTGGGGGTGGGTGCCGCCCTGTTCCTGGACGAGTTCGCCCTGATCTGGAACCTGCGCGACGTGTACTGGAGTCGCGAGGGGCACATCTCGGTGCTCGTGGCCGCGGCCTTCGGCGCCGTTCTCACCCTTGCCGCCTACCTCGAGCTGCACCGCGGGCCTCCGCGCCGCTAGCGCCGGAGTCGTTCGCGCTCCGGACCGCGCAGACCGCCTCGCTGGAGCACGGTCCGCTGGTCAAAGGGACCTCGGGGTGCAAGACTTGCCGTCCCTCACGGGATGCACGTCCATGGAGATCGACCGCAATCCGGCGCACACCGGCGCGCCACATGCGACCTTCCCGGGCGAGTCGCCCTTCCCGCCCATCGGCGACTATGCCTTCCTCTCGGACTGCGAGACGACCGCGCTGGTCGCCCCCAACGGCAACGTGGAGTGGCTCTGCCTGCCCCGCATGGACTCGCCGTCGGTCTTCGGCTCCATCCTGGACCGGGACGCGGGTGGCTTCCGCCTTGGTCCGGCGGACGTCATGGTCCCCGCCGCCCGCCGCTACCTGCCGGGCACCATGGTGCTCGAGACGAGCTGGGCGACGCCCACCGGCTGGATCATCGTCCGAGACGTCCTGCTCATCGGCCCCTGGCATCACGACGCCGACCACTCCGCAACGCACCGGCGCGCGCCCACCGACTACGAGGCGGACCACATCCTGCTGCGCCACGTCCGCTGCGTGAACGGAGAGGTGCAGCTCGCCCTGGACTGCGAGCCCGTCTTCGACTACGGCCGGGTCACCGGCGAGTGGCGCTGGACCGAGGGCGGCTACCACCAGGGTGCGTGCCGGCCACCGGGCGACGGACCGGAGCTCATCCTGACGAGCGACCTGAACATCGGCTTCGAGGGCGCACGCGCGCTGGGCCGGACCCTCATCAAGGAGGGCGAGACCCGGTTCGCCGCGCTCTCCTGGGGCAAGGTGGCTCCGCCTCGATCCTGCGAGGAGGCGTACCCGCGCCTGGTGTGGACCGCGCACCACTGGCAGCACTGGCTGGCCCGCGGCCGCTTCCCGGACCACCCATGGCGGATCTTCCTGTCGCGCTCCGCGCTCACGCTCAAGGGCCTGACCTATGCCCCCACCGGCGCGGTCGTCGCCGCGGCCACCACCTCGCTCCCAGAGACCCCCGGCGGTGAGCGCAACTGGGACTACCGCTTCTGCTGGATCCGAGACTCGACCTTTGCCCTGTGGGGCCTCTACAACCTGGGCTTCGCCTGGGAGGCGAACGACTTCTTCTCCTTCGTGGCCGATGCCGCCGCGTCCGCGGACGAGCTGCAGATCATGTACGGCATCGGTGGAGAGCGCGATCTCCCGGAGTCGATCCTCGACCATCTCCACGGCTACGAGGGCGCACGACCGGTCCGAGTCGGAAATGCCGCGCACCGCCAGCGTCAGCACGACATGTGGGGCGCCATCGTCGACTCGATCTATCTCCATACGCGGTCGCGGGACCGCCTGGACGAGCGCATCTGGCCCTTGCTCACCCACCAGGTCGAGGCGGCCATCGCACACTGGCGCGAGCCGGACCGCGGAATCTGGGAGGTCCGTGGCGACCCCAAGCACTTCACGAGCTCCAAGGTCATGTGCTGGGTCGCTGCCGATCGCGGCGCTCGGCTGGCCCGCCTGCGCGAGGACCACGAGCTCGCCGAGCGCTGGCAGGCCGCGGCCGACGAGATCCGCGCGGACGTCTGCGCCAACGGCGTGGACGAGCGCGGCGTCTTCACCCAGCATTACGACACCCGCGCACTCGACGCATCCGCGCTGCTGATCCCCCTGGTCCGCTTCCTCCCCGCCGATGACGAACGGGTGCGCCGAACGGTCCAGGCCATCGCCGACGAGCTGACGGAGAACGGCCTCGTCCTGCGCTACCGCACCGACGAGACCGATGACGGCCTCTCCGGCCGGGAAGGCGCCTTCACCATCTGCTCCTTCTGGCTGGTCTCCGCGCTGGTCGAGATCGGTGAGCTGCCCCGCGCGCGACGGCTCTGCGAGCGCCTCCTCTCGGCTGCCAGCCCGCTGGGCCTGTACGGTGAGGAGATCGACCCGGAGTCGGGCCGTCACCTGGGCAACTACCCGCAGGCCTTCACCCACCTGGCCCTCATCAACGCGGTGATCCACGTCATCGAGGCGGAACGGCACGCGGCGGAGATGGCGATGCCGCTCTCGCCACGGATGCCCGACGCAGCGGACGCCACCGACGAGGAGCCGATGAAGGGGCCGGCGGCGGCGGCCACCGGCGGCGAGATCGCCGAAAACGACGGTCGGCTACCATCCGACACATAGCACTCGTACGCCATGGGGCCGGGAGCCGACGGATGACCGCACAGACACCTGAAGGAGCAGAGCCGGAGGCGCAAGACGCCGAGCTGCCGGCTCCGGGCTCGCTGCTGACCTCCTGGCTGCTGCTCGTCGTGCTGGCGCTGTTGGTCATCGTGGGCCTGCTCATGCTCGCCATGCGCAGCGCCGGCTGACCCGAGCAGGTAGGCTAGCGACATGCGCCTCCCCCTGATCCCGCGCGAGGGGAAGTTCTTCGACATGTTCGTCGACGATGCGGCGAACGTGCTCGCCGGGGCTCGCCTCCTCGAGACCTTCTTCCGGAGCTACGGCGAGCGCGAGCGCATCGCCGTCCAGCTGCGCGAGCTCGAGCACCGGGGTGACCAGATCAGCCACGACATCGGGCACAAGCTCGAGGCGACCTTCGTCACGCCCTTCGACCGCGAGGACATCCACGCCCTGATCAGCCGGCTGGACGACATCCTGGACCTCATCGAGGAGGTCGCCGACACCTGCATCCTGTACCACATCAGCGAGCCGACCCCGGTCGCCGTGCAGCAGACGGAGATCCTGGTCAAGCAGTGCGTCCAGATCCGCGAGGCACTGACCCACCTGCGCTCGTTCAAGAGCCTCGAGAAGTACTGGATCGAGATCCATCGGCTCGAGAACGACGGCGACCAGGTCGCGCGAAAGGCGATTGCCGGGCTCTTCCGCGACGGCGACAACCCGCTCGACGTGATCAAGTGGAAGGACGTCTACAGCCTCCTCGAGGACGCCATCGATGCGTGCGAGGACGCCGCCAACGTGATCGAGCGGATCGTCGTCAAGCACGCCTGAGCGCCGCATCCCACGGGGGTCGCATGGGCGGCGCAGCATCGCGCTCCTGGTGGCGATCCTGGTCGTGGTCATGACCCTGGCGGCCTGCGCTGCTCGCCGGGTCTCCCTCGCCGAGCTGGCCGATCACCAGGGGCAGTACGCCGGACAGACGGTGACCACCTCCGGGACCGTCCGCCACTTCACCGATGGCGGCGGCTACGACGTCCTGGAGGATGCTGCGGGCAACCGCGTCCTCCTCCGTCCGGAGTCCGCGGTCGCGGACCGCGTCGGTGACCGCATCACCGTCACCGGCGGCTTCGCGCTGGATCCGTCCGTCGGGCGTGTCCTCAGCGTCGCGTCGGTGAGCGTCTCAGCGCCCTGAGCCCGGGGTCTCGTAGGTCGCCCCGCCGCCGTCCTCGCCGCCATCCCCGCCGCCGTCCTCAGCAAAGAGCTCGCCGCCCACCGCGTCCGCCAGGCGCTGGGCAATGGGACGCCAGTCGAAGCGCCGGGTGACCGCCGAGGCGGGCAGGGTGATGAGCCGGCCCGGGTCCACGAAGCCCGGGAGCGTCTCGTCGAGGAGTCGCTCGATCTCGTCGCGGAACGCGTCGCTGGTCGAGCGGACGCCGTCCGGGCGCAGGGTGACGTCCGGGAGGAGCCGGACCAGCAGGTCGTAGGTGGGCGCCCAGCAGCGCAGGAGCGGCTCCACGCAGAACGGATCCGTGCCGCCCGCCGAGCGCAGCAGGTACGCGTAGTTGTCGACCACCGCACGGTCGGCGATGAGGACGTCCGCCCGGTGCTGGAGCTCCAGCTCCTGCTGAACCTGGGTCATCAGGACCCACAGCTGGGACTGCGGGGTGGCCGACTCGTTGATCCCCAGCGGCGAGTGACGGACGACCTCCTTGACCAACTCCCAGCTGCGTCCCGCGCGGCTCAGGGTGGCGGCAAAGGCGGCCACCGCGGCGGTCTTGCGGACGCCGTGCGAGCCGATGAAGGCGATCTTCGCCGGGCGCGGCCAGGATTCGGAGGCGGATGCGTCCACGGTCGACAACGGTAGGCCGATGACGCGCCGTCCGACGGGCTATTCTGCCGGTACATGCACGTCGACACGAGCCGGGCCATGACATGCCCGACGGACTGACGCCCCTTCTCCTCGCGGTCCTGGGCCTGGCGGTCCTCTTCGACTACATCAACGGCTTCCACGACACGGCGAATGCCATCGCCACCTCGGTGTCGACCCGCGCCCTCAAACCGCAATGGGCCATCGCAATGAGCGCGGCGGCGAACTTCCTGGGTGCCTTCGCCGGAACGGCGGTGGCGAAGACGGTCGGCGGTGGGCTGATCAGCCAGCAGGCCGAGGGCCAGACGGTCATCGCGGCGGCGCTGGTGGGGGCCATCACCTGGAATCTCATCACCTGGCTGATGGGGATCCCCAGCTCCTCCAGCCACGCGCTGATCGGTGGCCTGCTCGGCTCCGCCGGCGTCTCGGCCGGCATCGGCTCCTGGAACGTCACCGCGATTGGCCAGAAGGTGCTGCTGCCGCTGGTCGGCTCCCCGGTTCTCGGCTTCCTCATTGCGCTCCTGCTGATGGTTGTCATCTTCAACGTCTTCCGGCGCGTGCACCCCAAGACCATGAATGACACGTTCCGCAGGCTCCAGGTGCTCTCGGCCGGGTTCATGGCCTTCAGCCACGGCAGCAATGACGCGCAGAAGACGATGGGGGTGATGACCCTGGCGCTCTACACCGCCGGCGTCATCCCCACCTTCGACGTCCCGCCCCTGGTGATCGTCGCCGCCGCAACCGCCATGAGCCTGGGTACCGCGGCGGGCGGCTGGCGGATCATCAAGACCATGGGATCCCGGGTCGTGAAGCTCGATCCCGTCCACGGGTTCGCGGCCGAGACGACCGCGGCCTCGGTGATCGTGGTCGCGTCGCATTTCGGGATGCCGGTCAGCACCACCCACGTCATCTCCGGCGCCATCATGGGCACCGGCGCCTCCGATCGCTTCAACGCGGTGCGCTGGGCGGTCGCGCGGAACATCGGCGTCGCCTGGGTCCTCACCATCCCGGCCGCGGGCATGTTCGCGGGGATCGCGTACCTCCTCCTCCGGCCGATCCTGGGCTGAGCCGCGGCCGCCCTTCGGCGATCGCCTCAGCGCACGAGGAAGATGCTGGTGAGCAGGATGGCCAGCACCAGGCCGCTGATCAGCGCGTAGAGCCGATCACCCTCCAGGGCGAAGGCAACGGCAGAGGTCGCCACGCGCAGCACCGGCGTGGCGAGCAGGACGAGCAGTCCCAGCTGCGCGACGGCAAAGGGTCGCAGATCGGCCAGGCCGGCCAGGGTGCGCGAGAAGTCGCCCACCTCGTGCGCGACCGGAGCGGCACCGATCAGCGATCCGGTCCAGCCCACGGCCAGCGCGGAAAGCAGCCCTGCCGCCATCAGCGCGGCGGCCACGCTGACCCCGCCCAGAAGGAGGCGGCTCAGGAGCAGCCGGAACCCGACCGCGTCGCGGCTGGAGATCACAGCCCCAGCCCCACGGAGCGGGCGAGCATCTCGAGCGCCACCGCGACGAGCACCGGCAGGAAGATGAGGCGAACGGCACGGCTCGAAAGCCTGACCATCAGCCGGCTGCCGACGAGGGCTCCGGCCAGAACCCCGATGGCGACCGGGGCGGCGATCTGCGCGCTCACGTCGCCGCGTGCGATGTAGACGCCCGCGGAGGCCGCGGCGGTGACTCCGATCATGAAGTTCGAGGTGGTCGACGAGACCTTCACCGGCAGGCGCATGACGCCATCCATGGCCAGCACCTTCAGGACGCCCGAGCCGATGCCCAGCAGCCCCGAAACGAGCCCCGCCACGCCCATCGCCAGGAACCCCAGCGGCAGGTGCCGCGGCTCGTAGCTGACCCGGCGGCCCAGGTGGGCGTCGGGATAGCTCGCTCCCAGGCGCAGCCAACGCTCGAGGCGGCCGGGGGCGACCTGCGGGGGCAGCTCCTCCGTGAGGCGAAGGAGGAGCTGTCCGGCCGAGGCCAGCAGGATGATGCCGAACAGGCCGAAGAGCAGCTGCGGCGCCACGATGGCGGCGAGCAGGGCGCCGCCCACCGCACCGGAGGTGGTCGCCAGCTCCAGGAACATTCCCACCCGCAGGTTCGTCAGCTCGTCGCGTACGTAGGCGGCGCCGGCGCCGGAGCTGGTGGCGATCACGGACACGATGCTGGCACCGATCGCCAGGTGCAGGTCCACCCCGAACACCACGGTCAGGGCCGGCACGATGAGGATCCCACCGCCAACTCCGGCCAGGGCGCCGATCACCCCGGCGCCGAAGCTGGTCAGGAGGATGGCGAGATCGGTCATTGGGCTCATGATTGCGTCGCGCGGCCGGTCAGCCGCCGCATTCGTCGATGCGAGGCGGCGCGAAGTACTCCACGCTGACCAGCCGCTCCGCCTGGAAGGTGAGCGCCCAGGTGCTCCCCTTCTTGGTCCCGTTGGCGGGCACGTCCACGGCATCCTCGTCGGCAAGCCGACCGAGGAGGTCCGGGATCACGTCGCCCTGGCTGCACAGGACAACGGTCCCGTGTGCGCCGCCCGCCGTTCGCATGTGGCGCGCTGCTTCGGCCTCGTGCCCCGGATAGCCAACCTCCGACAGGAGCGGCTCGTCGCTGATCGGCAGTCCGAGCGCCTCGGCCAGCGGCTCCACCGTCTGGCGGCAGCGCACGAATTCGGCGGACTCGATGAGGGTCGGATCGAAATGCGCGAGCAGGCGGATCAGCTCCTCCGCCTGGAGGCGTCCGCAGTCGTCGAGTGGCCTGAGGCGATCGTCTCCCTCCCATCCGGAACGGCTGCCGGCGGTGCCATGGCGGACCAGCAGCACGACCCGACTGGGCGCCGGACCCCGGACGAACCGCTCGAGCAGCTCGCGGTCGGTCTCGCGAGAGAGCCGCTCGTGGGCCTCGGCCAGGGAGACCCAGTCGAGACGATCGACCTCCCGGCCCGGTGAGAAGCCCCCACCGGCCGCTTCCATTGCCCACCAGCGCACCACCTTGGGACGCAGGTAGCCCCCCGACTCCTTGAAGTAGCGCGTCTCGCCCAGCGGCCGTCCCAACCGGACCCGGTAGCCCGTCTCCTCGAGCACTTCGCGGATGGCGCCGTCGATCTCCGGCTCGCCAGCAGCCAGCTTGCCCTTGGGGAGGGTCCAGTCGTCGTACCGGGGCCGGTGGATGATCGCAACCTCGACCCCCGCCCCGCCCTCGGTGGCGGTCTCCCTCCACAGGACGCCGCCGGCGGCCCGGATCGTCTCGCTGCCGGCCATCACCCGCCCAGGCGCGCGTGGCGGCGGACGAGGCGCATCCACGCCGCGGGGAACGCCATCCTGGCCGCATCGATGGCGGCTGACGCCCGTTCCTCGAGGCGGCCGGCCGCACGCGCGAACCCGACGTCGGGATGCGCCTCGAGCGCGGCACGCACCTCGGCGATCGTGACCGCGTCGTCATGCATGGCGCCCAGCTGGTCCTGAACCTCGCCGGCGACGGTGGCCAGCCTGGTCCAGGCGCGCTGGCGGACACCCATGGCCGGCACCATCGCCTCCGCCGCATACCGCACTCGTTTCACGCCGATGCGGACCGCGTGGAACTGCTCCACGGGATCCCCGGTCTCGAGGCCGGCGCCGAGCGGCTCGACCGCGCGCCATGCCCGTTCGAGAAGTGGCGGGAGGACCTGCTTCGCCGGTCGAGCGGCACGCGGGGCGAGGAGCGGGTCCCGGACCGCGTCGACGAGCCGGTCGAGCAGGACGCGGTAGCGATCACTGAGCAACGCCTCCCGCAGCGCCGCGCTCGCGATCTCCCGCCGTTGGCGGAGGCCATCGGTGAGCGGCCCCAGGTCGGTGAGCAGATCGGACGCCGTCTCTTCGAGCCGGCCCAGCTGGACGTCGAGATCACGCACCGCGCCCAGCAGGTCTGCCAGCCATTGCAGCTCAAGGCGAAGGCCATTCGCCCAGGCGGTGTCCAGCAGCGGGCGGAAGGTGCGCAGATCGCTGCGCAGGCGCCTCGTCGCCACCCGCATCTGGTGCAGACCCTCCGCGTCCCCCAGGCGCGTCGCGGGATCATGCGCGATCAGCCGCTGCAGGCCGCTGGCGAGTGCAGCGACGACGGCGTCGCGGCCGGTGGCGTCCGGCCCCGGGGCCATGACCGCCACGTCCGGGCTGGCGGACGCCCGCGGACCCAGGGCCCGGACCGCCTTGGGCATCGGCTCGGCCAGGACGGCGCCCGCGCGCCGCAGTCGAACGGCGATGGGACGGAGCGCCGCCAGATCCGGACCACGGCTCTCCAGCTCGAGCTCGCGGAAGCGCGACACGACCCGATCGCCGTCCAGGACCGAGACCTCGTCATCGAAGAGCTCGGCCAGCGGCTGCTGATCCGCCCCGCACAGCCGCCAGCGTCGGCGCCGCGTGGCAAGCGTCGCCACCGGCTGGACGGGCGCGGTCCGAACCAGCGCGGTCACCAGCTCCACGGCCTCCGTCGGCATGGCGTCCGGTTCGCCGGGGAAGTTGTGCTCGTCACGCTCGGTGGCGTCCCGGCCGGGAATCCGCAGCTTCAGGGTCCAGGCCGGCCCGCTCTCGTCACCGGTGCGGTAGCGGAGGGTCACACCCGCCCGGGCGAGGCGCAGATCCGCGGTGTCGTGGTAGGTGCTGCGCAGGGCGAGCTCCGGCAGCTCCTCCATGGCGAGGACGCCCAGGTGGTCGTCGGTCAGGTCTGGCACGACAAGCGATCCGGGCGCAGCGAGCTTCAGCTCGCGCTCACGCACGCTGGACAGCACGCTGCATCAGCTCGCGCTGCAGGTCGACGGCGGGTTCGTCGGCGTCGCGCACGACCCGATTCCAGCACCCATCCGGCCCCAGCATCCACACGCCGACATTGTCCCCCATCGCGAGGTCGAGCATGTCCATGAGGCGGGTCGTCGAGGCGGCACCTTCCACCCGGACCAGCGTCTCGACGCGGCGGTCGAGGTTGCGGTGCATGAGATCGGCGCTCCCGATGAGCACCTCGTCCTCTCCGCCGTTGCGGAAATGCAGGATCCGCGAGTGCTCCAGGTAGCGTCCAAGGATGCTGCGCACCGTGATCCGCTCGCTCAGGCCGGGTACGCCGGGGCGCAGGGCGCAGATGGCCCGCACGATGAGCTCGACGCGCACGCCGCGGCCCGAGGCGTCGTACAGCGCGTCGACGATCCGCTCGTCGATGAGGTTGTTGACCTTCATGCGGATGAGCGCATCCTCGCCCCGGTCGGCGAAGCCCGCCTCGCGCTCGATCATGCCCACGAGATGCTCCCGCATCTGCTGTGGCGCCACGATCAGCCGGCGGTACTCGTCGCTCCGCGAGTACCCGGTCAGGTAGTTGAAAAGGCTGCTGACCTCGGCACCCAGGGTCGCGTCCGCGGTCAGCAGGCCAACGTCCTCGTAGAGGCGCGCGGTGGCCGAGTTGTAGTTCCCGGTCCCCACGTGGACATAGCGGCGGATGCGCCTTCCCTCGAGGCGCACGACCAGACACAGCTTGGCGTGGGTCTTGAGGCCGACCACGCCGTACACGACGTGGCAGCCTGCCTGCTCCAGGAGCCGCGCCCACCCGATGTTGTTCAGCTCGTCGAAGCGGGCCTTGATCTCGACCAGGACCGCGACCTGCTTCCCCGCCGACGCGGCGCGGACCAGCGCATCCACGATGGGGCTGTCGCCGGAGGTGCGGTACAGCGTCTGCTTGATGGCCAGCACGTCCGGGTCCGATGCCGCCTGCTCGATGAACCGCTGGGTGGTCGCAGCAAACGACTCGTATGGATGGTGCACCACCAGGTCGGCGTCCTGGAGCACGTCGAAGAGGTCCGGCAGCTCCCCGTCGGGCCGGTGGAGGCGCACGGGGGTGACGGGCTGGAAGGCCACATCCTTGAGATCCGGCCGCTCGATGCCTGTCAACTCCATGAGGCTGGCCAGGCTTAGGAGGCCCGGAAGCCGATGGACGTCCGCCGCCTGCACCTGGAGCTCGCGAACCAGGAGGGTCAGCATCTGCTCGGGCATCCCCTCCTCGACCTCGAGCCGGACGGCGGGGCTGAAGCGCCGCTTGCGCAGCTCGTCCTCCAGCGCCTCCAGCAGGTCCTCCGCCCCATCGTCGTCGATCTCGAGGTCCGCGTTGCGGGTCACCCGGAAGGCGTGGTGGTCCGTCACTCCCATCCCCGGGAAGAGGCGGTCCAGGTTCGCCGCGATGACGTCCTCGATGGGAACGAAGGTGCCCTCCACCGGGCTCAGGAACCGCCCCAGCAAGGGAGGCACCTTGACCCGCGCGAAGTGGACGATGCCTGTCTCCGGGTCGCTGACCTGCACCGCCAGGTTGAGCGAGAGGTTGGAGATGTACGGGAACGGGTGCCCGGGGTCGACGGCGAGCGGCGTCAGCACCGGGAAGATGCGGTCCTCGAACTCGATGTTGAGCAGGGCACGCTCCTCCGCGTCGAGCTCCGCCCAGCGCCGGACGCGAACGCCTGCCGCAGCGAGTGCCGGCCCCAGCGTGTCGCGGAAGAGCCGGGCGTGGCGCTGCGCCAGCTCGTTGGCCCGCTGGGCGATCCGGCCCAGCTGCTCCGCAGTCGTCAGCCCATCGGCCGACCGGGTCAGGGAGAGTCCGGCGGCCTCCTGCCGTCGCAGCCCCGCCACCCGGACCTGGTAGAACTCGTCCAGGTTGCTCGCGAAGATGCTCACGAACCGAACGCGTTCGAGGAGGGGAGTCGCTGGGTCCTCGGCCAGCGCCAGCACCCGCTCGTCGAAATCGAGCCAGGAGAGCTCCCGGTTCAGGTAGCGACCATCCTGCGGCCTTCCCTCGCCGCGCGCGGACGAGCTCCGTCGCCGCGCGCTGGTCGGGTTGCTCACCATGCGACGGCCCACGCCGGTCGCGCCGTGGTAAGCCAATCGAAAGCCGTCCTGGCTCGCTGCTTCAAGGTCCGCCTCATCGCCGGGGGTATCGAGGGACCATGATCGCCCCACCGGCAAGGCGAGGCCATGGGACGAATGGCGCGGCCCGCTTGAGGGTGCCTTCAGGTTGGCGCGCCAGGGTGCCGGCCGAACAGCGAAGCAGGACGCTGGGACGGTTCATGGGCCAGCTCCCCCAACTGATCCCGTGGCATCCGCGCTTAACAGAGCGTTGACACCCCGTTACGGGACCGTTAAGCACGGTCGCACATCCTCGGCGTGAGATGCCCATCACCGTCAGAGGAGTCGTCCATTGAACGTTCGTCCCCTTCGCTCGGGAGCCACGCTCGGCCTCGCCTCGCTGCTGCTCCTGGCTGCCTGCTCCGGCAACAACCCCGGGTCGAGCTCCGCAGCCTCGCAGTCCGGCGCCGCGGCGGCGAGCGGAGGCGCGGTTGCATGCGCCAGCGGCACCATCACCGCCGGTGGATCGACCGCGCTGCAGCCTCTCGTCGAGCAGGCCGCCCAGATGTACATGGGGGAATGCTCGGGTGCCACGGTCAACGTCCAGGGCGGCGGGTCCGGAACGGGCCTGACCCAGGTCGCCGGCGGCGGGTTCGACATCGGCAACTCCGACGTCAAGGCAGAGGACAAGCTCGACGCCTCGACCGCAGCCACCCTCGTCGACCACGTGGTCGTCAGGCAGGGCTGGGTCATGGTCAACAACAAGGGCGTGACCGGGGTCACGAATCTCACCACCGACCAGGCGAAGCGGATCTGGACCGGCCAGATCACGAACTGGAACGAGGTCGGCGGACCCGATGAGAAGATCACGCTGATCATTCGCCCCGAATCGTCCGGCACCCGCGCGACCTTCAAGAAGATCGTCCTGGGCGGCGCCACGGAGGCCTCGGGCACCGTGACCGAGGATTCGAACGGCGCCGTCACCAACGCGGTCATCTCGACGCCGGGGGCCACGAGCGTGATTGGCTTCGCCTACTATCAGGACAATAAGGACAACCTCGTCGGCCTTCAGCTGGACGGCGTCGACGCGACCCTCCAGGACATGTCGAACGGGACCTACAAGCTGGCGGCGGACGGGAACATGTACACCAAGGGCGAGGCCTCCGGGTTGACCAGGGACTTCATCGACTACATGCTCTCGCCGGCGGTGCAGGACACCATCGTTCCCCAGCTCTACTACGCCCCCGTCAAGTAAGACCGCCATTGCCGGACCGCAGACGACCGTGACCGCATCCGCTCCCACGGCGAAGGCCGGGCTCAGCGCCCGGCCTTCGCTGCTGGGCAGGCTCGACCCCCCGCGCCGCCTGACCATGCTGGCGGCCGGGTCGATGATCGTGGTCGTCGCCGTCCTGCTCGCCTTCGTCACCTGGAACGGGCTCCGCCTCTTCCTGTTCGACGGCATGAGCCCGACGCTCCTCTTCGACCCGAGCTGGCGGCCGCTGGAGAGCACGGACCAGTCCGTCAGCTTCGGGCTGCTGCCCTTCATCCTGGGGACGGTCGGAGTCACGGCGATGGCCATCGCCATCGCCGCGCCGATGGCCATCGGGCTCGCGCTCTTCCTCTCCGAGGTCGCGCCTCCCTGGGCGCGACGCATCGTGCAGCCCTCACTCGAGATGTTCGTGGGGATCCCCAGCGTGGTCTACGGCTGGATCGGCCTCACCGTTCTGGTCCCCTTCCTGCGCGCAAACCTCGGCTGGGCCGGCTTCCAGAGCGGGTTCAGCTGGTTCGCCGGCTCGCTGGTCCTCACCGTGATGATCCTGCCCACCATCACCAGCGTCTCCTTCGATGCCCTGCGGGCGATCCCCTCCGACTGGCGCTACGCGTCGCTGGCACTGGGCACCACGCGATGGCAGACGATCCGGCACCTGCTGCTGCCCGCGAGCCTGGCCTCGCTGGCGACCGGGGTGGTGCTGGGGATGACCCGCGCCGCGGGCGAGGCGCTGGCGGTCCAGATGGTGATCGGCTCCCGCCCGGTGGTCCCGACGGGCCTGGCCCAGCCGATGAGCACGCTCACCAGCCAGATCACGCTCGACATGGGCAACACGACCCTCGGTTCGACGTGGAACGACGCGCTGTGGACGATGGGGCTCATCCTGCTGGTCATCTCCGTGACCTTCGTGCTGATCGTCCGTCGCCTGCAGGGCTCGCGGGTGATGCAATGAGGCGCACGCTGGTCGCCGACCGCGTCGCGACGATCGCCCTGTGGGCGCTCGCGGTCTTCACGGTCGCGCTGCTGGGCGCCTTCGTGCTGTTCATCATGTGGTCCGCGGCCGGCGTCCTGAGCTTCAGCTTCCTGACCAGCGACCCGAAATTCCTGGGCCTGGGCGGCATTGGCCCCCTGCTCTGGAACTCCTTCTACATGCTGCTCCTGACCCTGCTCATCACCGGGCCGCTGGGGATCGCCGCGGGCATCTACATGGCCGAGTACGCGGAGGAGAACCGCTGGACGAACGCCATCCGGTTCGCCCAGGAGACGATCAGCTCGGTACCGTCCATCGTGGTGGGGCTGTTCGGCCTGATCCTGTTCGTCAACATCACCGGCTGGGGCTTCACGGCGCTCGGCGGCTCCCTGGCGCTGGCCGTCTTCAACCTCCCGCTCCTCGCCCGCCTGACGGAGCAGGCGCTCCGCGCGGTGCCGGACGACGAACGCGCGGCGAGCCTGGCCCTGGGCGCCACCCGGTGGCAGACGATCCGCAACGTCGTCCTGCCACTGGCCATCCCGGGGATCGTGACCGGCGTGATCCTGACCGCGGGACGGATCTTTGGCGAGGCGGCCGCGCTGCTCTTCACGGCGGGCCTGGCCACGCCCACCCACTACAACTTCCTGAACTTCAACCTGGCCGATCCGCGGTCGCCATGGAGCCCGTTCCGCCCCGCCACGACGCTGGCGGTCTACATCTGGAAGAACAACTCCGAGGGTCTTGGACCGAACGTCCGTGACATCGGCAATGGTTCGGCGGCGGTGCTGCTCGTGGCAGTATTGGTCTTCAACGTCGGATCGCGCGGCCTCGGGAGCCTGGTACAGCGAGGGATGAAGATCCGATGATGATCGAAGCCGAGCCGGCAGCGCGTACAGCAGGGAGGACCGTTCCAGGCGCAATGACGATCTCCGTCGCAAGGGATGCCGAGCAGACCGCCGCGCGCAGCGACGCGGGCGAGCCGCGCCTGCGTTCCGAGGGGCTGGGCGTGAGCTACGGCGCCAAGGTCGCGGTCCGCGACGTGGCCATCAGCGTGCCCGACCGATCCGTGACCGCGATCATCGGTCCCTCCGGCAGCGGCAAGAGCACCGTGCTGCGCTGCTTCAACCGGATGAACGACCTGGTCCCCACCGCGCAGGTGCGCGGCAGCGTGCGGCTCGACGGCGAGGAGCTGAACTCACCGACCATCAACGTGGTCGAGCTCCGGCGCCGGGTCGGGCTCGTCTTCCAGAAGCCGAACCCGTTCCCCATGTCGATCTACGAGAACGTGGCCTACGGCCCGCGCCGCCTGGGCGTGCGAGACCGGACGCGTCTCGACGAGATCGTGGAGCGCTCCCTGCGCCAGGCCGCCCTGTGGGAGGAAGTGCGCGACGATTGGCGGAACAAGTCGGGCACGGCGCTTTCCGGCGGCCAGCAGCAGCGGCTGTGCATCGCCCGGGTCCTGGCCACCGAACCGGAGGTGATCCTGATGGACGAGCCCTGCTCCGCCCTGGATCCCATCTCCACGCTCCAGATCGAGACCCTGATGCGCGAGCTCACGGAGCGCTACACCATCGTCATCGTCACCCACAACATGCAGCAGGCGGCGCGCGTCTCGGACGGCACCATCTTCATGAGCGTCGACGAGCAGCGGGCCGGGTACGTCGTGGAGAGCGGCCCCACCTCGATCATCTTCACGAACCCATCCAACAAGATCACCGAGGACTACATCACGGGACGGTTCGGCTGATGGAACCGGAAACCCCGAACCGCACGGGGGGCGACGCGGGCGAGGGGCGCCAGGTGGCGCGCCGGCCGTCCCTGCGCCCGACCTTCGACGAGGAGCTCGAGTCGCTCCGCGACGACGTCCTGCGCCTGGGCGGGCTGGTGTCCGATGCCATCGAACGTGCGGCGAAAGCGCTCGTGGAGCGGGACGTGGACCTTGCGGACCAGGTCCGATGGGCGGACGCGGACACGAACGAGCTTCAGCGTCGCGTCAACTCCGAGATCACCACGACCATCGCCACCCAGGGCCCCATGGCCCGTGACGTCCGGATCCTGCTGGGCCTCCACCACGCGGCCGCGGAGCTGGAGCGGATGGGCGACTACGCGGTCAACATCGCGAAGCTGGCCCAGCAGATGGCGTCCGAGCCGGAGACCGCGGTCTTCCCGCAGATTCCGCGCATGGCCCAGGTCTGCCGCGAGCAGCTGCGCGCCGCCATGCGCGCCCTGGTCGACGTGTCCGAGGAGGAGGCCCGCGCCGTCTGCGAGCGGGATGACGAGATCGATGATCTCTACAACGAGGTGTACGAGGCGGCGACGGCGATGATGGAGGCCCACCCGGAGCGCGCCCGCCAGGCGACCCACCAGCTGTTCGCCGCACATCACCTCGAGCGGCTGGGCGATCGGGTCACGAACATCGGCGAGGACGTCGTCTACCTGGCGACCGGTCGGGTAGAGGATCTGAACACCTGAAGCCCATGGCCGTTGTTCGCCGCAGGATCCTGCTCGTCGAGGACGATCGGACGCTGCGCCAGGCGCTCGCCTTCAACCTGGCACGCGAGGGTTACGAGCTGGTCTCGGCCGGCGACGGCGAGACGGCGCTGGGCATCGCGCGCGCGCAGTCGCTCGACCTGATCCTCCTCGACGTCATGCTCCCCGGCATGAGCGGCATCGAGCTCCTGCGCGTCCTCCGCCGCGAGGGACGTGACACGCCGGTCATCGTCCTCTCCGCGAAGGGCGAGGAGATCGATCGGGTGGTGGGGCTCAGGGTCGGCGCCGACGACTACATCGCGAAGCCCTTCTCGCGCCCGGAGCTGCTGGCGCGCATCGAGGCGGTCCTGCGTCGCAACCGCCGCGTGCCGGCCGAGCCGCAGGCGACCCCGGAGACGATCCGTCTGGGGACCATCGAGATCGACCGCGGGCGACGAGAGCTGCGCATCGGCGGCGTGCCGGTCCATCTCACCACCAAGGAGTTCGAGCTGCTCGCCTACCTCGCCGATCACCCCGGCCGCATCTTCACCCGGGACCAGCTCCTCACCCGGATCTGGGGATACGACTACGCCGGCGAGGGCCGGACCGTGGACGTCCACGTCAGCTGGCTGCGCTCGAAGCTGCGCGCCGCCGACGGCCACAACTACTTCCGCACGGTGCGCGGCGTCGGCTACGCGTTCGCGCCGCGGGAGGCGGCGTGACCGACCCGCGGGCGGAGGCCACGGAAAGCCCCACAGTGTGGGCAGACCTGGCGAGCGCCGCGCTCGACACCTTCCTGCGGGGCAGCGCATCCGGCTTCCTGATCCTGACGGATGGGCGCCTGCGGATCCTCCGCGCCGGCGCGACGGCGGCCCGCCTGGCTCAACGGCCGCCCGGCGAGCTGGTCGGCATGAGCCTCATCGCGGCCTTCGGCTCCGCGGCTCTGGACGCGGTCGCGCGCGAGGCCGTGGAGCAGGGGAGGCAGCGGCAGGACGAGATCCGCCTCGGGCACCTTGGCACGCAGGTCTACCAGGTCGAGGCCATGCCGCTGGGCGGCGATGGCCTGGTCGTCTTCCTGCATGACGTGACGCACATGCGACGCGTGGAGCAGGTGCGCCGTGACTTCATCGCCAACATCAGCCACGAGCTGCGAACGCCGCTCACCTCCATCAAGCTCATCGCCGAGACCCTCTCCGGCGGCGCGGTGGAGGACGTCGAGACAGCGCAGGACTTCGCCGGCCAGATCGAGCGCGAGGTCGACCACCTGGCCCAGCTGGTCGACGAGCTGCTGGAGCTGTCCATGATCGAGTCGGGGGAGGTCCAGCTGCAGATCGCGCCGATCGCCGCGGACGCGGTGGTGAGCGCGGTGGTGCAACGGATGCGTCCCCTCGCCGATCGCAGCCGGGTGCAGCTGGCGGCCGCCACGGCCCCGGACCTGCAGCCGGCACCCCTGGTCGCCGCGGACGAGGCCCGCCTGGAGCAGGCCCTCGTCAACCTGGTCCATAACGCCATCAAGTTCAGCCACTCCGATGGGGAGGTGACCCTCGGCTGGGAACGCCGGGGAGGCACGGTGCGGTTCCGGGTCCGCGATCAGGGCATCGGCATTGCACCCGGCCACCTCAGCAGAATCTTCGAGCGCTTCTACAAGGTCGATCGGTCACGCACCCGGGAGGTCGACGAGCCCCAGCAGGAGCTGCGCACGGGCAGCGCCGGCCTGGGCCTCGCCATCGTTCGGCACATCGCCGAAGCTCACGGGGGGACTTCGGGTGCCGAAAGTGAGGAAGGGCGAGGGAGCACCTTCTGGATCGAGGTCCCGGTCGCATCGGGGGACAAACCGCACCAGGAACATGGGTAGGACAAGCATGGTGAACGTCAAGCGCGGGAACCCGCACGGTCCGGCAGAGCTGCTCGTTGTCGAGGCGGAGGAATTTCCCGCCGCCGTGATCGTGGAGCTCTGGCATCGCAACGCGGCCGGCAAGCGGGAGTTCCTCGACAGCCGACGGTACGACGGGAGCGGCTCTCGCCCCGAGGCAGACGCGGCGGACTGATCGCGCTCGCGCCGACCGCCCCGCCGTGAGCGAGTTCGTCGCGATCAGAGCAGAGCCGGTATGCTTGTGACGTCAACGGGTTCCGTTGACCTCCGATCCCGCACAGGCGACCACGCGACCAATGAGAACCGAGCCACGGCTCCAGCGCCCTGAACCCACGACCGATGACGAACGCCTCGCCGCGTGGGGCACCTTCCTCCGGGCGCACGCCCACGTCACGCGCGTCCTCGAGCACGAGCTTCAGGCCGCCGAGGATCTCTCCCTCGCTGACTACGACGTGCTGTACCAGCTCGCGGCCGCGGAGGAGAACCGCCTGCGGATGAGCGACCTGGCCGACCGGCTCCTGCTGTCCCGCAGTGGCGCAACGCGGCTCGTGGATCGCCTCGAGACCGCCGGGCTCGTTCGCCGGGCGAGCTGTGCCACGGATCGTCGCGGGCTCTGGGCCCATCTCACCGATGCGGGGCGTGCGCGCCTGCAGGACGCCACGCCGACCCATCTCCAGGGCGTGTGCGAGCATTTCCTGGACCGGATCCCGCCCCGGGAGCTGGAGCGCCTGCGCCGCACGCTGGAGCGCGTCGTCGAGCGCTGAGCCCGGGCCCGATCTCACCCGGCGAATCCGGCGCCCTGCGCCCGCCCCAGCGGCGGTTGACCCTCCATGGGGCCAGTGCTACCGTTCGGCGTCCTATGGACGCCGGCAGCATTTCACCGACCTTCCCGCACGTCCAATCGCGGGCCGTTCGCTCGGCGGTGGCCGGATGAGCCACCCGGTCGTCGAGGAGCGCCCGCTGGCCCACGGCGACGCGCTGAACCTCCTCCGCCAGGCGGTCGCCGAGGCGCCCGGACCCGACGCGGCCGCCCAACGCGCCGTCGAGGAGCTGCACGAGCGCTTCCCGCACTACGACTGGATCGGGATCTACTGGGTTGACGCGAACGGCACGGACCTCGTCCTCGGGCCCTGGATCGGCCCGGAGGCGACGGAGCACACCCGGATCCCCATCGGGGTTGGAATCTGCGGCGCGGCGGCGGCATCGGGCCAGACGGAGATCATCGACGACGTCAACGCCGACGAGCGCTACCTCGCCTGCTTCACGACCACCCGCAGCGAGATCGTGGTGCCGATCCTGGCCGAGGGCCAGGTCGTGGGCGAGATCGACATCGACGGCTCGGACCTGGCGGCGTTCGACGAGACGGATCGGCGCTTCCTGGAAGAGATCGCCGCACTCCTCGCGCCGCTCCGTCCACGCCCCTGAAGCCGGCCGCGCCGGATAGCGGCCGGGTACCGGCGTAACCTCACCCGTAGGACCGTGAAGATGGCCCGTCGCGCAGACCGTCCCCCGGCGACCGTCCGTCCGGGGCCCGACGCCGCTCCGGGCCAGCCGTCCGCGCCCCCGCTCGGGCGCTTCGAGGAGATCTATGACGCGTATGCGGTGCCTATCTATCGGTTCATCTATGCCCGCGTCGGGAACCGGCCCGACGCGGAGGACCTGACCGCGCAGGTGTTCATGCGGGCCGTGGAGCAGCTCGACACCGGTCGGGCGGAGGGCCAGATCGCCAGCTGGCTGTATCGAGTCAGCCAGAACGCGGTGGCCGACCACTGGCGTGCCTTCTACCGCCTGCCCTCGTTGGCACCGACCAGGTGGCGCCCGGCTGGGAGCCGGTGGAGAGCGCCGAGCCGATGGTGGCGCCCGCCACTGCCACCGGGGACAGCGCCGCTGACACGTCCGACGAGCGGGCCCGGCGTCGCGTCGAGGCACTCCTCCACCGCCTGCCGGAGAACTACCGCAGGGTCCTGGAGCTGCGCTTCATCGAGCGCATGTCGGTGGCGGAGACGGCCGAGCAGATGGGGATCACCCACGGCAATGCCAAGGTGCTCCAGTACCGCGCGCTGCGCCGCGCCGCGCTCCTCGGGGAGGCCGGCGATGGCTGACCGACCGCGCGATCCCGGCGAGGAGCTCGAGATGGCCGACCGCTTCGACCGATACCTCGATGCGCTGGTCTCCGGCGGGCGGCCCTCCCCGGAAGACGTGGCACCCGGTGACGAAGCGGAGATGGCGCGCACCGCGGCCGAGCTGGCTGGCGCGACCGGCCCCGGCCAGGACCCCGACCCCGCATTCGTGGACCAGCTGCGCCTGCGCATGCGCCAGGCCGATGCCGGCGTGGCGGCGGTCGCAGCGAGCCGCTGCCCGTGCGGCATCCCGTGGCGACGCCGGAGACGCGGCGCGGGTCCGGATCTCGCGGCGAGCGCTGCTGCAGGGCGGTATCGGCGCCGCGGCCGGCCTGGCCGCGGGCGCCCTGGGCATGGCCGCCCTGCGGGGCGATGGGGCCGGTGCGGCCCCGGGCCTGATTGGCGGCTCGACCCCGCTGGTCGGCGGCGACGGCTTCTGGCAATCGGTCGCAACCCTCGCCGACCTTCCGGCCGGCAGCGCGGTCCGTTTCACCACTGCCGCCTTCGACGGCTATGTCGTCAACGACGCCGGGGAGATCCGGGCCCTCTCATCGGTCTGCACCCACATGGGCTGCACCCTGCATTACCGGCCGGACTGGCAGGACCTGCGCTGCCCCTGCCACGGCGCCAGCTTCGACCTGAGCGGGCGAGCTCGCCAACGGACGCGATCGCTGGCGCGAGACCGGCGGGTACGCGGGTGACGCCCAGGCCTACCCCATCGCTCTTCCACCGCTGGCACGCCCGAAGGTGAAGATCGCCGACGGCACTGTCTACGTCTGGACCGCCCAGGTCTGATACCCAATTCGCTCTGACCGCGCTCGGCCTCCTGTGAGACCGGGGTGACCAACACCCGCTGCCGCTCAGCCCCCGGTGAGACCGGCAGTTCGTGTGGTTCAGTCGTGGCGCGACCGATCAGGGCCATAGTCCGGACGGCCCGGCGCGACCCCCAGGCGATTCCTCTCGCTGGATGCCCGCCGGTGTGGATGGGCCTAGATTCCATCCAGTCGCAGCTCAGATGAGTCTGGGTGGCGCTACCCATGACGCCGAAGCCGCCTGACGGTGGGTCGACCCCTTCTCTTTCAGGAGCGATCCGTGCTTCAGGTGGAACAGTGCCCGCCGCTCGTGACTCGTAGTTGATGTGGTGATGAGAACGCCTATCAACGCCCTGGACCTTGCCACGCCGAAGGAGGGAGCGATGCCGGCCGACGAGTTCGAGCAGCTCGTCGAGCTGTACCAGCCCGCGCTCGTGCGCCTCGCCTACGGCATGGCCGGTGACAGAGCGACCGCCGAGGACGCGGTGCAGGCCTGCTGGCAGGCAGCCTGGCGCTCGCGCGAGCAGATCGACCCGCACCGGATGCGCGGCTCGCTGTTCACGGTGACCGCCAACGAGGTGCGACGGCGGCTCCGACGGCGACGTCTGCGCGAGGCGCTCCACGGGCGCCTCCAACCGCCATCGGCCTTGGGCGAGGTGGACCCGCGCCACCTTGATCGCGGCAGCGCTCCGCACGCTCGAGGTGCGCGACCGGCAGCTCATCGCCCTCCGCTACGGCCTGGGGCTGACCTCCGAGGAGATCGGTGAGCAGCTCGGCCTTTCAGGTTCGGGGATCCGGGTGCGCTTGCAACGGGCCTCGCCCGGTTGCGAAAGGAGTTGGGCGATGACTAAGCCACGCGACGAGTTCGAGCGGCGCTTCGCCCAGCGCTACACCGCTTACCTCGAGGAGGGGGTTCACGAGATGGATACGAAGAGGATCATGGCGGCCGTCACCGCCAGGCAGTCTCGGGGCGCCGGCTGGGCGCGGGCAGCGATGATGGCGACGGCCACCGTGGCGGCCGCAGCGATCATCACCTTGGTGGCCGTCCGCTTCCTTCCCAACGTGCCTGCGGTTGGAACGGCATCCGCTTCGCCGCAGGTTTCGCCGCTTCAGAGCGGAAGCCCTCAGCCCACATCGAGCGCTGCCCCATCCCTGCCAAGCGCCGCCACGTGGCCCACCGTAGCCCCAGCAGAGGCCGCCGTCCCCCTCGCAGTTGGACCTGCGCAACAAGGCCTTCTGGACGCTCTGGACCCCGATGGTTGCTGACCGGAGCCTGCGGGTCGGCACCCTCGACGGACAGGTGACCCGCGAGGTCGCTCTTCACGACCCCGGCATGGGACCGCTCGACCTGCCTCTGCAGCCAACGCCGGTGGGGCCGGCGGGTGGCCGGGTCCTCTATGTGACCGATGACGGCCGGACCGCGAGCCTGCACGTAGTGGACGCCTCCAGTGGCGCAGACCGTGAGCTGGCCACCACGGACGCCTTCCTCCCACGCCTGGCAATCGATCCCAGCGGAGCAACCGCCTACTACCTCGCGCTTGACAGGCGCAGCGGCGCGTTCGTCGGGATCTACGCCGTGAGCACCGATGGCGGCTCATCTCGCCCGCTCATCAGTGCTCAGTCGATCCAGCCGGTGACGTCGATGGCCACACTCGCCGTGCAAGCCAGCTACTTCCCGCAACTGGCTGTTTCGACCGACGGATCGTGGGTCGTCTTTACCAGCTGCCGGCCGGCCGCCTGCGACCTCTATGCCGTCCAGCCCTCCGTTGGAGATGCCAGCCTGACCCACTCAGTACAGTTCCGCTTCGATGACACCATCGTGGGCGTGACAGGCAGTCTGCTGATCGGTTCCAGCGCCTGCGCCGAGGCCAGCTGCGACGGCTTCGTGCTTGACCTGAAGTCCGGCGACCGCTGGCCGCTGGGCGGCACCGAGCAGCCCTTTGACCCCAAGCAGCTGATCGCCGGCCCACAAGGCGCGCTTGTGCTCGGCGAGCGCGAGACCTACGACCAGGGTGCCTGGCAGGTGGAGACGCTCGACCTGACGGATCGCACGAGGACCACGGTCTTCTCTGCCACCTTCAAACCCGGATACACCGTAGTTAGGCTAGCTGAGCAAGACGCCGGAGCCGAGCTGCCAGCGGGCTGGTTCCTCATCTACCGCAATGCCGACGCCGCGCCGTCACCGCCACCAGACTTCAGCGCGGCTACCCTTCGAGGATCGAACGAGACGTCCCTTCCGGTCATGACCTTCCCGCACGGTTGAGTTCGGCAGCACGGTGGCCTGATTCCGCATAAACCCCGGCCGGAATCGTCCACTGGCCCGGCCCCGGAGCGTCCGAGACCGTTCTCGGCCCGCCTCTCCACCTGGAGAGGTCGCTAGTGGCCCAGCATCCGCGTGCAACAGGCCGCTTGGCCCCTTGCGCCGACCGGGGTTCTGCCCGACATTCGAGACGGAGGACGGAACGAAACGGGCGTCCGGGGTGCCTATGCCAGTAGGAAGGAGTGGGGGAACCCCAAGTTGGAGCGTGATCTGGTGATCCAGGCGCGCGCCGGGGACGAGACGGCCTTCGAGGACCTGATCGCCGCCCGGCTCGATCGCCTGTATGCCACGGCCAGGCTCATCCTCCACGATCCGGTGCTGGCGGAGGACGCCGTGCAGGAGACGATGATCAACGCCTGGCGTGACCTGCCCGGCCTGCGTGACCCCGAGCGCTTCGACGGCTGGCTGCGCCGCGTCCTGACCCACGCCTGCCTCAACCTCGCGCGGCGATCGCGCCACGCCCGCGCCGAGCTGGAACTGGAGCCCGACGTCCTGGCCACGGGAGACGCCTCGGTCGCCGTCGCCGAGCGCGATGCGCTCCAGCGGGCCTTCACCACCTTGAGCGCCGAGCACCGCGCGGTCATCGTCTTGCGCTACTACCAGGGCTGCTCGGTGCCCGAGGTGGCCGAGGCCCTGGGCCTGCGGCTGGGCACTGCCAAATCCCGCCTGTCGCGCGCCGAGGCAGCCCTGCGTGCGGCGCTCGAGGCCGATGGGCGCCTGGCACCCGAGGGAGGTGCGGCATGAACGAGCAGACCCGCTTCGAGACCGAGGTGCGCGCCTACCTGCATGCCCAGGCGTCTGGGGAAGCGCCCTTCGACCTCCTCGCCCGCGGCATGTCCGGTATTCGCCACGCCCCGCAGCGACGGTCGTCGACGAGCCGGCTCTCCGGGAGCTGGATCCTTCCGACTTTGGGCGGCGCAGCGGTCGTCGCCGCAGCGGTGCTGGTCGCAGTGCTGGCCGGTCTGCTGCCGCCGACACCGACCCCCGTCGGTCCCAGCCCCAGCGCGTCGCCGACCACGAGTGCGACGGGCAGCCCGTCGGCCACGCCGGTCGTGGTGCCCGCGCTCCCGGGCTTCACGACCAACGCCCCCGCCGCACCCGACGCGACCTGGACGGCGCTGACCTGGCGCAAGCTCGCCGCCGACGATCCTCTGGGCCAGGTCCGCAAGGTCATCAGCTGGTCGGGCGGCTTCATCGCTCTCGGTCAGGACCAGGCCGCCAGCGACACCAGCTGGACCCCGGTCTGGACCTCATCTGACGGCGTCACCTGGACCTCGCTGTACCCGTCAGTCTTCGGCTCGGGCACGATCATCTACGACGTCGCGCAGCTGCCCTCCGGCGGACTTGTGGCGCTGACCGCCGCCGGCTGGGCGGACGGCCTGACCACCGTCCCTGCGCAGTCCTGGACCTCGAGTGATGGACGGTCCTGGGCGGCCCATCCGGGTCCCGACGTCATTGCCCAGTCTGGCCTCCAGTCGGACGAACGTCCGGTGCTTGCCACAGGCCCGGCCGGCGTCATCGCCTCGAGCTACCGACGACCGGCGGCCGCGGCGATCTCCCCCGATGGCATCACCTGGAGCGCGCTGCCCGAGACCGCCCTGCCGGCCGGCTTCGCGATCGGCGCTCTGGCCGGGACGGCCAACGGCTATCTGGCGGTCGGTGCGGTGGCCCCTGCCGAATCGCCCGACGCGTTGACCGGCATCGCGCTCACATCGCCTGACGGGACCCACTGGTCGAGCGTAGCCCTGCCTGATCCGGATGCTCAGGGTCTGCCGTGGGGCGCAGACGGCATCCTCGTCGGCTCTCAGGGCTTCATTGCCCACGGCCGCCTGTTCGCCGCCCCAGGCGCGGAGGTCTGGTGGCAGTCGAACGACGGCCAGCACTGGCGGCTGGTCCCCGACTACACGCCGCTTGGCGTCTCCACCGCTTCGGTTGGCAGGGGCGCGGACGGCATGCTCCTGAGCGACGGAACCAGAATCCTGGCCGTGCAGTTTGGTGGTGGAGCGTGGGAATCCTTTGACGGCCAGCGCTGGAGCAGGCTCGCTATCACGGGAGAGAGCCCCGGCTACCAGGGTGTGCTCCTGCCCGGCGGCGTCCTGCTCATCGAGCCCACCACGGATGGTGCAAATGCCTGGATCGGTGAGGCGTCCGCCAAGTAGCTCGTGCCTCGTCGCAGAAGATGTGGAGGCGGTGCCTCAGGCAGCCCGGGGCTGGAACCGAGGCGGGCGGCGGAGCGGGGTGATCGGGTGGTGGTGACGCTTCGGCTGGCTCGAAAGTCCTGATTTACACGGCAGATCGGTCACCGTGCTGCCGAACTCATGGCCGCCCGCGACCGGCAGTTGGTGTTGGGTCAGTAGTGGCATCAGCCGATGCCCTCAACTGAACGGCAAGGCGATCCCTTACTGGTCGAGCGCGGTCGATTCGACACGTGGGCGGTGAGGATGGGCCGGGCGAGGCTGTCAGCGGTGGCCAAGCCGACCAGAAGGTCCACCTCGTCGGTATCCGCCGGCCGCCGCAACGAGCGGTTGACGGCCGCCTCGATGACCGGCTGCGCGTCGCTCGTCACCCCGAGCGCCGGTTCGGCGACGGCCAAGCCTGCCCGTGCGGATGCCTGGATGGCTTCCGGCTGAGCACCGAGCCTGCGAACCATCGCCGCCGGGCGGTCCGTTTCGAGGACCGCGATCAGCAGGCTGAGGCTGTTCATGCCTTGGCCACCGCCCAAGGCCGTGGCGGCAGCCACCACGCCCTTGGCTCGGCGAGTGAGGTGGAACGCGCGCCGATCGCGCCGCCCGAAGCGCTGAAGCAAGGCCGCCACCGCATCGCCCCTTTCTCTCCGTGCCGAACACGTCGCCAGTGCAGGTGCCGCCAAGGCTAGCAGCCACCCGTATGCCACGACTAGCCGACACTCCCTGCCGGTCTCAGCCCCCGGTGAGCCACAGCAGCAGGTACTGGATCACGTACGGGACGGCGAAGAAGGCCACGATGCCGAGCAGGACCAGCCCCACGTAAATCGCCAGGCGCATGTCCGGCGCACCCGGCCGCTCCGGGGGCGGATCCGTGCGGAACGGCAGATGGCTCGGCCGCTGCGGGCGCTGGTGCTCGTACGGGTGCTGCTTGAGGTCGGGCACCGCTCAGCCGCCACGCTCGAGGTCCGCCACGATGGTCCGCAGGCGCTGCAGCCGGACTTCGCGGTTCGCCGCGTAGCGCTCGATCCCCGCCAGGATCTGCTCCGGGCCCAGGTGCGCCTCGTCCATGACCTCCTCGACGGTTCCGCCGGTGCGCCAGCGGTCGTCCCAGTCGGACGAGAGGGAGTAT
>CAWBBG010000020.1:0-145665 GCA_963787025.1 uncultured Chloroflexia bacterium | reverse complement strand
ACCAAGTCCTCGACCGGATCGACACGGCGCTGCGCGACGGCAAGCTCTTCAACGGGAACGGCCCCCTGCGCCGAAACGGTGCCGGACCGCTGGCTCCCTCCAGCTCAGACAGCAACGCCAGCTGATCGCGCCGCCAGTCCGCTACGAGGAGGCCGCCCTGGCTCAGCCGGGGCGGCCTCCTCGTCCCCCAAATCCGATCTCGGTGACGTCGGCGACCGGCTCGTAGCCGATCGCCTGGTAGATGTGGTTCGAGGTCGGGTTGGCGAGGTCGGTATAGAGGAAGCAGAAGCGCCGCCCGGCGGCGAGCTCCACCTGGCTGACCGCCGCGGTCAGAGCGCTCCCGTACCCCTTGCGCCGCTGCTCCGGTGGCGTATACACCGGACCCACGCGGATGCCGTTGGGCGTTGCGCCGCTGGTCCCGACCATGCAGGCCGTGGCGCCCGCGTGATCCCACAGGTAGACGGTTCGGTGTCCGGTCTCCAGCCAGCGGTCGACGGCCTCGAGCGCGTCGTCGTAGGAAGCATCGGCCTCGTCGACCGCCTCAATGGAGAACGCCACCAGCCAGCGCGCCATCAGCTCGCGATCCGACCGAGTCGCCCGGCGCATGGCCCCCGGCACGCCAACCGGTGCCGTCACCGCGTCGAGCTGGTAGATGCGCTCGGACCGCGTCACGCGCCACGTGCCGCCGCGCACGGCCACCCACCGGTCGGCCAGGCCACGGGACTCGTCGACGGGACCGAGGACGCCCGCCGTCTCTGGGTCTCCGGCGAACGCCGCGCCGACGATCGCATCCAGCGCCGCGTCCCGCCATTCCGGCTCGATCCGTGAGAGCACGAGATTGTGGGGCGGGGTCCGCTGTGCGACAGCGACCGTGGCTCCCACGTGGTCCTTGACCACAGCCTGAAAGGGCGGCACCGCGCCCCAGGCATCCGGCCGCGAGGCGAGCTGTCCGGCGATGCCCAGCAGGAGATTGTGCTCCGCCTCGTGGCGGACGAGGAACGGCGCGACGCGAGCCAGGAACGCGGCGGGGTTCGTGAATCGCTCGAAGGACGCGGCCGGGGGAGCCATCGGTCCATGCTAGCCCGGAGGCGCTAGGCTGCTGCGCATGCTGCCCACGCAGATCTACCTGGAGACGGATCGGCTCATCCTGCGCCGGTTCACCCCGGAGGACCACGACCTGCTGGTGGACCTCGACGCGGACCCGGAGGTGACCTTCCACATCACCGGCGGCCAGCCCGAGTTCGACGAGTCCATGCTCCGTTACTGGCTCGCCGAGTATGAGCGCTGGCCGGACCGAGGCGCGTGGGCGGCCATCGAGCGACGAACCGGGCAGTTCGTCGGCTGGTTCCACCTGCGGCCGGAGGACGGGCACGCAGATGAGCTGGAGCTCGGCTATCGGCTGCGGCGCAGCGCCTGGGGCAGGGGCTACGCGACCGAGGGCTCCCGCGCGCTGGTCGCGAAGGCGTTTCGGGAGCTCGGGGCGACGCGGGTGGTGGCGTACACCATGGTGGTCCATGCCGCATCCCGGCGCGTGATGGAGAAAGCGGGCCTGCACCCCGTGCGGGTCTTCCGCGCGGACTGGCCCTACCCGATCCCCGGAGACGACCAGGGCGACGTGGAGTACGCGATCACCCGCGAGGAGTGGGCGCGCGCCGTGGCCGACGCCTCCGTCAACGCCGACGCCTAGTCGGCGGCCTCCCAGATGGTCGCCATCCCCTGGCCGACCCCGATGCACATCGTGGCCAGCCCGTAGCGGGCGCCGCGCCGCCGCATCTCGTGGAGGAGCGTGGTGACCAGGCGGGCGCCGGAGGCACCCAGCGGATGGCCGATGGCGATTGCTCCACCGTTCACGTTCACCGTCTCCGGGTCCAGGCCCAGCTCGCGGATGCAGGGAATCGACTGGGCGGCGAATGCCTCGTTGAGCTCCACCAGGTCCAGGTCGTCCGCCGCGAGCCCGGCGCGCTCGAGCGCCTTGCGGGAGGCGGGGATGGGTCCCAGCCCCATGGTCGCCGGATCCACGCCGGCCACGGCGCTGGCCACCATGCGCGCCATGGGCCGCCAGCCGAGCTCGCGGGCGCGCTGCTCGCTGGTCACCAGGAGCGCGCAGGCGCCGTCGTTGATCCCGGACGAATTCCCCGCGGTGACCGATCCGGACGCGTCGCGCCTGAAGGCGGGCCGGAGCTTCGCGAGCTGCTCCATGGTCGTCTCCGGGCGGGGGTGCTCGTCGATAGAGACCGTCACCGTCTCGCCGCGTCTTCCGACCGGCGCCTGAATGGGCACCACCTCGTCCGCGTAGCGGCCCGCGTCCTGGGCCGCCTTCCAGCGACGCTGGGACTCCAGCGCGAACGCGTCCTGCTCCTCCCGCGATCACCTCGCACCGCTCGACCACGTTCTCCGCGGTCTCGCCCATGGAGTACGGGTAGTACGCATCCGCCAACCGCGGGTTCGTGAAGCGCCACCCGAGCGTGGTGTCCTGCAGCGTCTGCTCCCCGCGCGGGAATGCGGCGGACGGCTTGGCCATCACGAAGGGGGCCCGGGTCATCGACTCCACGCCGCCGGCAATGAACAGGTCCCCGTCGCCGGCCACGATGGCATGCGCCGCGTTGACCACGGCGTTCATCCCCGACGCGCAGAGCCGGTTGACGGTGGCCCCGGGAACCTCGACCGGCAGCCCGGCAAGGAGCGCCGCCATGCGGCCCACGTTGCGGTTGTCCTCCCCGGCCTGGTTGGCGGCGCCCAGGATCACATCGTGGATCGCCCCCGGGTCCACGCCGTTGCGCTCCACGATGGCGCGGATGACGTGGGCGGCCATGTCGTCCGGGCGGACGCCCGACAGCGCGCCTCCGTAGCGACCGAACGGGATTCGCAGGCCGTCCACCACGACCGGCGTGCGCGACGGGTCGCGTTCGGCAGGCGCGCTCACGGAGCGGTGACCGGTGCGCCTGCCGCGGCCGAGGGTCGCCGGCGGCGGGCCGGGTGCGTGGCGGTGACCGCCTCGAGCAGCCGCGCGGAAGCGGCCGCGATCTCGTCGACCGCGTCGCTGAAGGCCGCCTCGTTGGCCGGCGAGGGGCTGCGGTAGCCGCTCACCTTGCGGACGTACTGGAGGGCGGCCGCTCGGATATCGTCCGGCCCGGCGGGCTCATCGAGGTCGCGGAGTGTCTTGATGCTGCGGCACATGGCGGGAAGTCTAGACCTCCGCGAGGAGCTCCTCGAGGGAGTCGATGACCCGATCCGCGGCGGAGACATCGGTCTCGGCGAACTGTGGCACGCCGATGCAGGCCAGGCCGGCGGCCTTGGCGGCCGCGATCCCCGAGGGCGAGTCCTCGAGCGCCAGCGCATCAGCGGGCGCCACGCCGAGGCGCTCGCAGGCCAGCAGGTAGACGTCGGGCGCCGGCTTGCCGTGCACGACATCGTCGGAGGTCACCACCGCATCGAAGACGCCCGTCAGGTGCGCGGTGGCCAGGGCGGTGTCGACCAGCAGCCGCGGGGAGTTAGAGGCCACCGCCAGCGGGATGCGACCGCGCAGCCGCTCCACGAGCTCGATCGCGCCGGGACGTCCGTCCACCTGGCGCTGGAGGCTGGCATGCATGATCTCGAGCATCTCCCGCACGAGCGCGGCGCCCTCTTCTGGCGGGGCGCCCAGCCGCTCGGCAAAGTAGTGGGCGGTCTGGTCGAAGCTGGTGCCGATCACCGCCATCTTGTCCTCCCAGCTGAAGCTGGCCCCGTGGCGGGTGAACAGCTCCACCTCCGCGTGGTGCCAGAGCGTCTCGGTGTCGAGCAGCAGCCCGTCCATGTCGAAGACCACCGCCCGGTAGCGGTCCGGCAGCGGCTCCGCCATTCAGAAGGCCTCGAAGAAGGAGCCGCCCGCTCGACGAGCGTCCGCAGCAGCGGAACGATCCGATAGCGGCCGTCCGGCACGCGGGCGTGCAGGCCGTCCAGGGTCCGTACCACGTGCTCCAGGCCGATCCGCTCGCCCCATTCCAGCGGTCCGGATGGGTAGTTGGTGCCGAGGCGCATGGCGGTGTCGATGGCGACCGGCGCAGCGACCCCCTCCGCCACCGCGGAGGCGGCCTCGTTGACGATCACCGCCAGGATCCGCGCGGCGATCTGCTCCGCGTCGAGGCGGTCGGGCAGCGGACCGTCCGGGCGCCGCTCGAGGGTCGTCCACGGCCCGGTCCGGGACCCATCGGTCGCGTAGTCGTAGAAACCGCCGTTCGTCTTTCGGCCGAGCCGGCCCGCGTCGACGAGCATGCGCTGGATGGGGTGCGGACGGTAGCGTGGGTCGAAGAAGAACTGGTTGTGAACGCTCTCGCTGACGGCGAGGTTGACGTCTGCACCGATGGCGTCGATGAGCTCGAATGGACCCATCCGGAAGCCGATGCCGCGCATGGCGTCGTCGATCGCCTCGACCCCCGCCTCTCCTGCGCCCAGGATGCGGAGCGCCTCGAGGTAGAAGGGCCGCGCGACCCGGTTGACGATGAAGCCCGGGGTGTCGGCGGTGACCACCGGGGTCTTTCCCAGCCGTCGCGCGAAGAGCGCTACCGCGTCGACCGTGAGCGGCGCGCTCATGGGCGCCGGCCACCACCTCGACCAGGGCCATCAGGGGCACCGGGTTGAAGAAGTGCATGCCCACCACCCGCTCCGGATGGACGGTGGCACCCGCGATGCGCGCCACCGGGAGCGAGCTGGTATTCGTTGCCAGGATGGTCCGCGGCGGGGCGGCGGCGTCGAGGCGGCGGAAGATGCCACGCTTGAGCTCGAGATCTTCGGGAATCGCCTCGATCACCACGTCCGCGGCGACCAGCGCCTCCACCGAAGGAACCTCACCGATGCGGGCCACCGCCAGCGCCGCCGATTCGTCGTCCAGCTGGCCCTTCTCCACCTTGCGTCGAACGAAGCCGGCGATCCGCTCCCGTGCCCGCGCGACTGCGCCCTCGACCGGGTCGTGCAGATCGACCTCGATGCCGGCCTCGGCGACGACCTGGGCAATGCCGCTGCCCATGGTCCCCGCCCCCAGCACCCCGACTCGCCGCACGGCGTCGAGAGCCGTGCCGGTCGCCTCGATGGTCATCGCCTCAACGGCCCGTGAAGCGAGGATCGCGCTTCTCCGTGAAGGCGGCGACGCCCTCTGCGTGGTCCTGGGTCCGGCCCGCCAGCTCCTGGAACGCCGCCTCGACGGCGAGGCTCCCCTCCAGGCCGTCCTCTTCCGCGCCGTTGATGAGCCGCTTGGCGTAGCCGATCGCCCGGGTCGGACCGGCGGCCAGTTTCGCGGCCACATCGGCCACGTGCGCCGCCAGGCGATCGGGGGCCACCACGGCGTTGACCAGGCCCGCCTGCTGCGCCTCGCCGGCGGAGATCGGCTCGCCAGAGAAGATGAGCCCGGCGGCCCGGTGGCGTCCAAGGGCGCGGACCAGTGTGCGGGTGACGCCCGAATCGGGCACCAGGCCTATGCGGACGAAGGCCAGGACGAAGCGGGCCCCCTCCGCCGCGTAGACCAGGTCACAGGCCAGGGCGAGGCTGACGCCGGCGCCCGCAGCCACGCCATTGACCGCCGCGATCACCGGCTTCGGCAGGGAGCGGATGGCCAGGATGAGCGGGTTGTACTCCGTGGTGATCACGCGTCTGAACTCCCGCTCGCTCGCACCGCCGCGGAGGTCGGCGCCGGAGCAGAAACCGCGGCCCGCACCGGTGAGCACCACCGCCCGCACCGCGTCGTCTCGGCCGGCCGCCTTGAACGCGGTCAGCAGCTCGCGGCGCATGGTCCCGTTCAGCGCGTTCAGCGAGTCGGGCCGATCGAGCGTGATAGTCAGGATGCCGTCGCGGACCTCGGTCCGGATGGTCTCGTACTGGGCGTCGGCCATGGTCCCCAGATTCTACGGTTCGGTGGAGGTCCGCGGCGCCGTGCTGCGGCCCACCTCGCGCCCGCCTCCCGCCACCGGTTGCGGCACCGCACCGGTCGCGTCGTCGTCGATCCGCATCGCCGGCATCATCCGGATCGCAAGCGCGAAGGCGCCCGCCGCGGCCACCACCAGGATCACGTAGATCCAGCCGAGCCCGGTTTCCAGCCCGCTCCGGGCGGAGGCCAGCTCTGCGGCGGAGAGCGTGGTCCGTGCGATCGGATCCAGGATGGCACTGGCGCCGGCACCCACCGTGGTGGCCAGCAGGGCCCCCAGCAGGCCGGTGCCCACCGCGCCACCGATCGTCCGGCTGAACTGCACCAGCCCGGTCGCCTGCCCGCGTTGCTGCCAGCTGACCGCGCCCTGGATGGCGACCAGGAGCGGGGTCGTGGTGAAGCCCATGCCGAGGCCGGTGACGGCGGTCGCCCCCGCGGTATAGGCCAAAGACTGCAGCGACCCGGCCTGGGTGAGAAGCGCAGTCCCGGCAACGATGAGCCCCGAGCCGATGAGGACGATGGGACGCACGCCCCAGCGCAGGATGGCGCGTCCGCTCACGATCGAGCCTATGGGCCAGCCGATGCTCATGGCGCCGACCGCCAGCCCTGCCTCGAGCGGTGACCCGCCCATCACGCCCTGGATCAGCGGCGGCACGTAGGCGGTCAGCCCGAACATGACCACGCCCGCCAGCGTCCCGATCGCCAGACCCGCGGCCACGATCGGCCGGCGCAGCAGCGCCACCGAGATGAGCGGCTCGGCGGCGGTGCGCTCCGCGAGCACGAATGCGACCAGCAGGACGACGGCACCCGCGCCGGAGGCGAGGATGATCGGCGAGAGCCAGCCCAGGGTGCTTCCCTCGGAAGCGGCCAGCAGGAGGAGTGCGACGCCGAAGGTCAGCGTCACGGCGCCGGTGAGGTCCAGCCGATGCTGCCGATGCTCGACCTGCTCGCGCAGGAAACCGCCGATGAGGACCGCGGCAACCAGGCCTACCGGCACGTTGATGTAGAAGACCCATCGCCAGCCGACCGTGGCGGTGATGAGTCCGCCCAGTGCCGGCCCCACGATGGCGGACACTCCCCAGACGCTGGAGAAGACACCCTGCATCCGGGCGCGCTGTCGCGGCGGGAAGATGTCGCCCACGATGGTGAAGGCGATCGGCTGCACGGCCCCCGCACCGAGGCCCTGGATGGCGCGGAAGACGATGAGCATCAGCATTGACTGCGACAGGCCGCAGAGCGCGGAGCCACCCACGAAGAGCGCCAGCCCCGCGAGGAAGATCGGCTTGCGCCCGCGCACGTCGGCCAGGGCCGAGAAGACGGGCACCGTGGTGGTCGCGGTGAGCAGATAGGCGGCGAAGACCCAGCCGTACTGCTCGATGCCCCCCAGCTGACCGATGATGGTGGGCATGGCGGTGCCGACCACCGTCGAGTCGAGGGCCGCAACCGCGATGCCGGCCATCACCCCGGCGGTGACCAGGAGCTGCTCGCGCGTCATCCCCTGTTCCGAGCCGGACACCCGGCGATTCTACGCAGGCGATGGCCTCCAGCGCAGGATCACCATCCATTGGGTATTGACTGGTGACGGTTGGGCCGGTACCCTTCGGTGACCGATTTCGACGCACGAGAGAGCGCCCGTTCCATGGACCGTACCAACCTGGCGACCTGGCTGGACGCCTACCGCCACGCGTGGACCACCGACGACCCCGCGGAGATAGCCGCGCTTTTCACGGAGGGCGCGACGTACTCCCCGTGGCCCTTCGCGGCGCCGTGGCAGGGGCGCGAGGCGATCGTCGCGAAGTGGATCGAGCGCGGCGACTCGCGGCGAACCTGGGAGTTTGAGCACGAGATCCTCGTATTCGAGGGCGACACGGGCGTCGTGCGTGGGCTTACCACCTACCCCGCCCACGACGACGAGGCGGAGGAGGTCTACGCCAACATCTGGCTGATCCGCCTCGATTCCGACGGCCGCGCGCGGGAGTTCGCGGAGTGGTGGGTCGAGAAGCCGGCGCCGACGCCCGAGAACAGCTGATCCCGTCAGCGACCCGGGCGACCGTCCTCCGCCGCGAGGGCGGCCGCGATGCGTGCCACGTTCGCGCGCCACTCGTCGGCGGGCACCTTCGGCAGCAGGTCGTCCCATACCGCGAGCATGGCGCCGCGCATCTGCCACATGCCCAGCGGCCGGGCCAGGAACCAGACGTGGAAATGCTCGGATCCGTCTCCCCAGCGGTTGACATGGACCCGCCCGACCTCTGGCAGCGCCGCCATCGCCCGGGCGACGCGCTGGATCATGGGTCCCAGCTCCGCAGCCAGGCCGGCGGGAAGGTCGAGCAGATCGTGGTGCGCGCGCGGGAGCAGGACCGCCACCGCCGGCAGGCCGTGCGGCTCGTCGGGGTTGGCGCGGACGAGCCAGCGCTCGTTCGCCCATATCGTCCCGGTGCCAGGATGCTCGCAGTTCCAGCACGGCTCGCGTCCCAGCTCCCCGTGGCGGTGCGGCTCGGGGATGACGGGCGCCGCCAGCGGCTTCACCAGGATCTCGCCTTCGAGCGGGAAGAGATCGTCGTCCACGACGTCACCGATGGGCAGTCGCTCGCCGATTGGAAGGCGCTCGAGGTATGGGCCGCGCTCCGCTTCTGGGCTCATCGCCGGCTAGCGTAGCGCGGTCATCGGTCGCGAAGCAGGGTGAAGACGTGTCCTGCCGGCGCGAACCCGGCAGCCGTGTACAGCCCATGGGCCGCCTCGCGCCGCGGCCCCGACTCGAGGATCGCCATCCCCACGCCGGTCGCCTCGGCCTCGTGCAGGACCGCATCGAGGAGCGCAGCACCGATCCCCGTCCCGCGCACCGGCTCGGTCACCACGAGCTCCGGGATCCACAGCTCGGGCGCCGCCCGACGCAACGTCTCGCGCTGCTCCGCGGTGGCAATCCCGACGGGCACCCCATCGCGGACGGCAAGCAGCGACCGGTCACTGGGCCGTCGGGCCAGCTCGCGAAACGTCCGGCCCACCGCGTCCAGGCGCTCCGGCACCGGAGAGCGATGCGGTCCCATCTCGGCAACCAGCCGCGTCGCCGCCTCGACGTCGCCGACCTCCAGGCTGCGGAGCTCAATCTCGGGCGGAGACACGATGCCGCGGCTCGCCATCGGCTCCAGCCGGAAGCGGAGGAAGGTGTCCTCGAATCCCATGCGCTCCAGGAGCGCTCGGCCCGCCGACTTCCCCGGCTCCAGCTCCACCGAGAGCCTGTGGCCGCCACGGAGCCGCCACTCCTCGATCGCGATGCGCAGCAGCGCGCGACCGATGCCGCGACCGCGGAACGGCTCGGCCACCACGAGCTCCGGCACCCATGCCTCCCAGGTGGCGAAGTTCAGACGGCGTCGGAAGACCAGGAGCAGCAGCCCGGCGGGCTGACCGTCGGCGAGTGCCACGAACGGCCAGGCGTCGACCGATCCAAGGAGCGCCTCCCAGCGGGCGACCACGACATCCCCGCCCGGTAGGTGATCGCCCGGAACCTCCTCCCGGTGCGCCAGCAGCGCAAGGACCGCGTCCAGGTCAGCCCGGCCCGCCGGCCGCAGCTCCACGCCGGCCGGGGCACGGACGCTCAGGCCACCGATCGCACGCTGCGGTCCGTCCACCATCCTCCGGCTGCGAGGCTAACGGCCCTTGAAGTCGGGCGCCCGCTTCTCCAGGAAGGCCGCCATCCCCTCCTTCTGGTCCTCGCTCGCAAAGAGCAGGTAGAAGAGGCGACGCTCGTGGGCCAGCGCATCGGTCAGGGGAAGTTCGTAGGCGGCGTTGACCGCCTCCTTCGCGACGCGAACCGCGATGGGCGAGCGCATGGCGATGGTGGCCGCAAGGGCCAGCGCATCCTCGACCACCAGCTCGTCCGGGATCACCCGGGAGACCAGGCCACGCGCAAGGGCCTCCGCCGCCTCCATCGGCTCGCCGGTGAGGATCATCTCCATTGCCCGGCTCTTGCCGATGGCGCGCGTCAGGCGCTGGGTGCCCCCGGCGCCGGGAATGACCCCGATGGTGATCTCCGGCTGGCCGAAGCGCGCTCCCTCGCCGGCGATGATCAGGTCCAGGGTCATGGCCAGCTCGCAGCCGCCGCCCAGGCACCAGCCGTTCACGGCGGCGATGACCGGCTTGGTGATGCGCCGCACGCGGTCCCACTGGCCGATGCGGTTGCTGCGCAGCATGTCGATGGGGCTGGCGGTCGCCATCTCACCGATATCGGCGCCGGCGGCGAACGCGCGCTGGCTGCCGGTCACCACGATCGCGTGGATCTCCTCGTCGGCGTCCAGCGCCTCCAACGTCTCGCACAGGAGATCCATGGTGGGTCCGTTGAGCGCGTTCAACTGCTTGGGCCGGTTGAGCCGGACGAGCGCGGTGTGCTGCCCTGGCTGGCGCTCAACGAGGACGGTTGGTTCAGTCGCGTCAGTCACCGACCCGCCTCGTCCGCCTCAGCGGCGCATCGTGCACCTGTGCAGCCGTGCGTCGGTGCAACGGTGCTGCACGAAGGACCCCCGACAGCCGTTCCGTGCCAGGCTCTGCCCTGCCCGCTGCGACTCACGGCACGCCCTCCTCCAGGGCGGTGAGCGCGTGCCCGCAGCCGGGGCAGTAGTGCGCGCCCATGGCGATCCCCGTCTCGCCGCACTCCTCGCAGGTCCGACCCTCGCCGGCCTGGAGCGAGCGCAGGGTCGTAAAGGCGGGCGCACGCTTGGCGTGGAACGCGTCCACTGCCTCCCGGGTCTCGTCCGAGGTGGAGTGGATCGCAAGCCAGTCGCGGGCATGCGGGACCGTCTGGGCCCAGACGAGATCGCGCCACCAGTTGAGCTGGGTCTTCGTGTAGCGCACCGTTTCGGGAAGCTTGCGCCGCAGCTTGGCGGCCATCTCGGCGACGGTCGCGTCCAGCTCCCCACGCTGGACCACCCGGGTCACCAGTCCCCAGTCGAGGGCCTGCTGCGGCGTGATCTCCTCGCAGAGCAGCACGATCTCGCGCGCGCGCCGATCGCCCACTACCAAAGGCAGCCACTGGGTCGCGCCGCCGGCGGGCACGGAGCCGTGCTCCGGCCCCACGTGACGGATGTAGGTGTCATCCGCCATCACCGCGAAGTCACAGGCGAGCTGAAGCTCCTGGCCACCTCCCACGGCCGCGCCGTTGATGCGGGCGATGGTGGGCTTGCCGATGTGGCGCAACCGGTCGTGCATCTCGATGAAGGCGCCCATCCAGCGCCAGTACTGGCCGCTCGTGGCGCCCATCCGCTTCTGCTCATCGAGGTCGGCCCCCGTGCAGAAGGCGCGCTCGCCGGAGCCGGTCACCACCACCACCGCCACCGCGTCGTCCCAGGACGCGTCCTCGAACGCGCGCGCCATCTCCCGCAGCGTCGGGAAGTCGAAGCAGTTGAGCACCGCCGGGCGGTTGATGGTCACCGTGGCGACACCGGCCGGCGCGTCCTTCGCGTACAGGATCCGTTCGAATCCCAGCGCGGCGGGATCCTGCGCCCGGGGGGCGGTTTCCAGATCGGCCATGCAGTTGCCTCCTCAGCCGGCCCCGGGGGGCGCGGCGCTCATGGTGGCGTCGTCCTCGATCACAAACAGCGTCACGCCGGCCATGGCGAAGTTGCGAAGGTCCCGCGCGCTCTCCATGCCGGCCTCGCTGGCGATTGCCGCGTCGAGGTCGGCACGGGTGTCGAACACCATCTCGGCCTGCAGGTAGTAGGGCGTCGAGCGGGGGCCTATCGGCGCTGTCGGTGTGGTGCGCAGCTCACGGAGTTGCGGATAGCGCAGGATGATCGGGGTGTGCGCGTCGCGGTAGTGGCTGTCGAACGCAGCCGGATCATCCGGCTGCTGGTAGAGGGCGATGAGTCGGGCGGCCACTACTTCGCGAAGTAGTCCGCGTTGATCTGGATGTAGTTCTGCCACTGGTCCGGCACGGCGTCCTCCGCGAAGATCGCGGTGACCGGGCACTCCGGTTCGCAGGCGCCGCAGTCGATGCACTCGTCGGGCTCGATGAAGTACATCGTGTCCGCATCCGTCGCGTGGATGCAGTCAACCGGGCAGACGTCGACGCAGCTCGCGTCCTTGACGCCGATGCAGGGCTCGGTGATGACGTAGGTCATGTGTGGGAGCGTCCCTCCGCGTGTCGTGGTTCGGGGGCGAACGTTCGAGGCAGCGAGTCTACACCGACGCCGGCCTGTTCCTCGGCCCGGCTATGCCTCCGGGGGCACCTGCTCGACGTACGGCCGGCGCCACTCCGGGGCCTCGAAGGGGGCGGCGAAGTAGCTGCGGATGCGGGCGATCCTCCCGTCTCGCAGGTGGAGCAGTTGGACCGAGTGCCAGGTCTCGCCGTTCGAGTAGGTCACCTGTCCGTGCGCCCAGAAGTCATCGCCGGTGCCGGTGATGCGCATCAGGCCCCAGTTGGGGCCCGCCACCCATTGGTCCTCGCTTCCCACGACCTCCCCGTACCGAGCCTTGACCGGGTCGACCTCCGGCCAGGCGCGCATGAGGGCCAGCCAGTTCTCCACGCCGACGATCCGTTCGCCTGACTGCGGGTAGTCCTCGACGACGTCGTCTGCGATCAGGAACTGCAAGGCCTCCAGGTCGTTGCCGATCATTGCCTGCGTGTAGCGCTCCACGATCTCGCGACCACTTGGTTCGGCCATCTGCCCTCTCTCCTTCGTGCTCAGCGGAGTCGCGGCGCCGCGCTCGACGAGTGATCGCCAGCCCCGGACTCCGCTACCCTTGGCGACCATGATCGCATCCCCATTCGACGTCGACCATCCGCTGCTCATCGTCGCCGCGGTCACCCCCCTGACCGATGGCGGCGCCGCGCTGGACGAGCGCGCCGTGTGGCCGTACGTCTCGTTCCTCTCCGACCACGGTGCGGACGGGATCTTCGCATGCGGGACGACCGGCGAGGGGATCCTCCTCGCGGCCGAGGAGCGGATGCGGGCGGCTGTGCTGTTCCGCGCAGCACTGCGGGGGATCCTGATCGTCCACTGCGGCGGGCAGTCGACATCGGAGACGGTGGTGCTGGCGAGCCACGCGGCCGAGGTTGGCGCGGACGCGGTCGCCGTAATCCCGCCGCCCTACTTCCCGCTCGACGATGCGGCACTCGCCGCCCACCTCGCCGCGGCCGCGGCCGCCTGCGCCCCCCTCCCCTTCTTCATCTACGCGTTCGCGGCGCGCAGCGGCTATCCCGTGCACCCCGAGGTCGTGGCGCGGGTCCGCGAGTCGTCGCCGAACCTTGCCGGCCTCAAGGTCAGCGAGATGCCATGGGAGAAGGTCGAGCCGTACCTGGAGATGGGACTGCCCGTCTTCGTGGGCCAGGAGCCCTTCATCCCGCGGGCGCTGGCGGCCGGCGGCGTCGGCGGCGTGTCCGGGATGGCAGCGGCCTTCCCGGAGGCGGTCCGCGCGGCACTCGATGCACCGGACGAGGCAGCGGCCGAGCGGCTGCGGTCCCTGCGGACGGCGATGGAGGCGCAGCCCTTCATCGCGTCGGCGAAGTACGTCCTCGGACGCAGGGGCGTTCCGGTAGGGCCGGACCTGCGACGACCGCTGCGACCGCTGACCGCCGATGAGGCGCGCCGGCTCGATGCGGCACTCGAACGGCTCGGGGCTCCGCTCTCGAGCTGACCCATCCCGTTGGGCAGGCGCCCGTCAGCCGGTCTCGCCTCCGGTGGGCTGGGCGGTCGCCGTGTCGTAGGCGGCGTCGAGGCCGCGCATGGGCGCGGGCTCCGTCGCCGCGAAGTTCATCTCGAAGCGGGACGGCGGTGCCTCGGCCGCCATCCGGTCGATCTCCTCTTCGGTGAGGGCGTATCCGAAGCGAATGGCCGCCACGTTCTCGTCCTTGTATCGACGCGGCAGCGAGTCGCGGATGGAGGGCTCGTCGTAGTCGACCCCGGCCAGGCACAGGATCCGTCCCAGGGCGATCATGTTTCCGAAGAGCTCCTTGCCGAAGTGCTGGGAGCCCAACGCGGCAAACGGGATCTGCTCGTCGCCGGGGCTGGCCAGGCCCAGGTCGGTCACGACCTTGTGGCCGTGGATGTGCAGGTGGCCCTTGTTCGCGAGCTTGAGGAGGATGTCCGCGTCCTCGATCACCGGGTTCGTGATGGGGGCGTCGTCGAAGATCACGAACGCGTCCGACATGCTGCCGCGAACGGAGCTGTCGTAGTCGAAGAGAACGGTCACCTCCTTCCCCATTCGGGCCAGCAGCGCGCCCAGGACACCGGCGATGACGCGGACGCCCTGTCCACCGACACCGTCGAGGGCGATCGAGGTGGTCATCGGTCCAGTCCCTCCAGCTGCGCCGGATCGATCCCGGCCTCGCGCAGGGCATCGGCCAGGCTGATTTCGCCCTTGGCAACCCGCATCTTCACGGCCGGGTCGAGCCTCTGCATCAGGGCCAGCCGCTTCTGGCTTTCCGCCCGGCGCATCGCCTTCTCGTCGTCGCTCGCAGGCGTTGCCGCAGGGGTGGGGGCCGGGGCCGCCTTCGTCGCGGTCGACGCTGGCTTCCCGGCGGCGGGCGGGGTGTTCCCGTTCCCGGACTTCGCGGCGGCGCCGTCGTTCGGGTACAGGACTCCGATCTCGAAGGGGTTCAGCGTCGCCGCGTCCTTGGGCGCCCGCTTGTAGGTCTTGCGGTAGTGGGTGAGCATCTCGTTCGCGCTCGCGAAGCCGATGCGCCGCCCGTTGTTCTCGATGCACTGGCTGGTGATGTCCACGAAGCTGAAGCCGTCGTGCTCCATGGCCTCGCGGATCACGGTGCGCATGTGCTGCTGGTGATAGACGGTCGTCTTGGCGTAGAGCGCGTGCGGCGAGCTGCGCACGATCCCCTGCAGGTTGATGGGCGTGTTCGGGTTCCCCACCGGGCTTGAGAGCGTCTTGGTGCCGGTGGGGGTGGTGGGACCGGTCTGGCCGCCGGTAAGCCCGTAGATCTCGTTGTTGTTGCACAGGACGGTGACATTCGCGTTGCGCCGGATGGTGTGCACCAGGTGGTTGCCCCCGATGCTCGCGAGGTCGCCGTCCCCGGAGACCACCACCACGTTCAGCTCGGGGCGGAAGGTCTTGATCGCCTCCGCGACCGGGAGCGTGCGCCCGTGCAGGGTGTAGACGCTCTCGTGCTTGAGGTAGGAGCCCATGCGTCCGGTGCAGCCGATGCCGGTCACGATGACGGTGTTCGTCTCGTCGAGGCCCATCTCCTCCAGGACGATGGCCAGCTGCATCATGATGCTGCCGATGCCGCATCCCGGGCACCAGATGGTCGGGAAGAGGTCCACCTTGAGGTGGCGCTTGTAGTTGAGCTCGGCCATGATCAGCTCGGGCATTGCTTCGTCTCCCTGTGCAGCTCAGCCGATGCCCAGGGGCGACGGCGCGACCCGCTGGGTGGGAGCGGGCGGGATTGGTGGCTCGGAGGGCCCGCCGGACAGGACGCGCTCCAGCCCGTCGCGGACCGCCTCGATGCTGATCCGCCCGCCAAGCAGCGGCACGCGCTTCACCGGGCGGCGAATGGCCAGCTCGACCATGTCGGCGTACTGGCCGTCGTTGGCCTCGATGACCACGATCTCGCGGTAGCGGCCGGTGATCTCCCGGAGCTCGTCGCCCAGGACAGGGTGGATGCGGATGGGCCGGAAGAGCGCGTAGTCGGCGGCGAGAGGGCTCGCGACGCGACTGACGATGCCGTAGCAGATGACCAGCACCTCGGCGTCGCGGTTCCAGCCGTGCTCGTACAGCGCGTAGCGTTTGGCCACCTCGAGGTGCCGATGCTTCGCGGCGTAGAACTGGCGCAGGTACTCGTCGCCGTCCGCGGTGGCCGGCTCGCCGGCAGAGGGGCCTGATTCGTACATCAGCACGCCGGCGAAGAAGCGCGGGTTGCCCGGCTCGTGCTTGGCCAGTGCGGGGAAGGTGCGTTCCACGACCTCGACGCTCGCCGCCAGCTCGTCGAGGTCCACCACCTCGTTGAGGTGCCCGACGAATGTGTCGGCGAGGAGGACCACCGGCGATCGGGAATCCTCCGCTGCGTTGAAGGCCTGGACGGTGACGCGGAACGCCTCCTCGATCCCGTTGGGGTAGAACGCGAGCGGGGTGTAGTCCCCGGACGATCCGTACTTCACCTGCAGGATGTCGCCCTGGCCGGGCATGGTGGGCATCCCCGTCGCGGGGCCCACCCGCTGGACGTCGACGAAGACGGTGGGCACTCCCACCTTCTGCGCGTAGCCGACCGCCTCCTGCATCAGGCTGAATCCCGGACCCGAGGTGGCGGTAAAGGACTTGGCGCCGGCGAGGGACGCGCCGATGATGGCGTTGGCGCTGGCGATCTCGTCCTCCGCCTGCAGGAAGCGGAACTCGCGATGATGGGCCGCGGCATAGCCGGAGGCGATGTTCAGGATCTCGGTCGACGGGCTGATGGGATAGCCGGCGTAGTAGTTCGCGCCGGCGGCCACGGCTCCGTGGAAGATCGCCTGGTTGCCCTGGATCAGCTTGCGCATCGGCTCACTCCGCCCTCGTCCGACCGGCGGCTGCCTTGGCGGCATGCTCCGCCACTGCCGACGGGATCATCTCGATGGCCAGGTCCGGACAGTAGCGCTCGCAGAGGCCGCACAGGATGCAGTTCTCCTCCTCGAGGATCGCGTCATTGCGCAGGACCAGGGTCGCCTTGGGGCAGATCTCCACGCAGATGTCGCAGCGCTTGCAGAAGACCGGGTTCCAGCTGATGTTGGCATAGTCGACCCAACGGATCCCGTCGTCGTGGTCCGCGCTGGTCCCGGTTCCAAAGGCCAGCGCGTCGTGTGCTCGGTCACGTGTCATGGGACGTCGATGATACGACGCCGGGCGCCAGGCTGCCGGTCCGCATGTCCCGTTGTTTCCATGCCGCCCGGCACCCATATGGCGGTATGCATGTCTCGCCATGCGTGCATGTGTGGCCGATAGCTCCCCCCGCCGACTTCATCGGTCCTTCACAGCCGGGTCATACTCTCGTGCACGCCATGGCATCCGTGCTCCTCGTCGACGACGATCCCAAGATCCGCGAGCTCCTTCGCCTCTATATCGAGCGCGAGGGGCACCGCACCATTGCGGCCGCGGACGGTGAGATGGCGCTCGGGGCGGCACTTCGCCAGCGGCCCGACCTGGTGATCCTCGACGTGATGCTCCCGGGTCTCGACGGGTTCGAGGTCTGCCGCCGCATCCGCGAGGTGAGCGAGGTCCCGATCCTGCTGCTCACCGCCCGGTCCGGCGACAGCGACAAGGTCGTGGGACTGGACCTGGGCGCGGACGACTACGTGGTGAAGCCCTTCTCGCCCCGCGAGCTGATGGCTCGCGTCAGGGCGCTGCTGCGCCGGCGCCGCGCCGACCGCGGTGCGGATGAGCCGATCCTCGTCGCGGATGGCCTGGAGGTGGATCCGAACGCGGTGGAGGCACGTCTCGGCGGGGAAGCCCTGGAGCTGACCCCCTTCGAGTTCCGCCTCCTGGTGGGGCTCATGCGCCGGCCGGGCCGCGTCTTCAGCCGGGACGACCTGATCGACGCGATCCACGGCGACGACGACCCGGGAATCATCGATCGCACCATCGACGTCCACCTCGGGCGCCTGCGGCGCAAGCTCGGCGACGACGCGAGCGACCCCCGCTTCATCGCCACGGTCCGCACGGTCGGGTACAAGTTCGTCGCGCCGGTGCAGAAGCGCGGTCCCGCCGGTGCGACGGCCTGAGCTCGGCACGTGGATCCCGGAGACCAAGACCGATGACCACCCTGCGCGCCCGCCTCATCGCCCTGTTCGTCCTGCTCGCCGTCGCGGTGGCGGGCGTGATGATCTTCGCCGTCGAGCGCTTCAGCAGCGAGCAGATCATGAAGCTGGCCATGCAGTCCGGCTCGTCGCCGGAGCAGGCGCAGGCGATGTTCGACCAGTACGTCGGGCGGATCGTGGTCATCGGCGCCGCGGTCGGCGTGATCCTGGGCGTGGCGTCGGCGTGGTGGCTGCTGCGCCGAATCCTGCGTCCGCTGGATCGCCTCGCCGAGGCGGCGCGGCGCATCGCGGCGGGTGACCTCGCCGCCCGGGTACCGGACCCGCCGGACCCCGAGCTGCGCGGCATGGCCGACGCCTTCAACCAGATGGCGGCCACCCTCGAGCGGGTTGAGCAGCTCCGCCGAGCGCTGGTCGAGGACGTGGCCCACGAGCTGCGTACGCCGCTCACCAGTCTGCAGGGCTACACCGAGGCCCTTGCCGACGGCGTGATCGAGCCGACGCCGGAAATGCTCCGCACGGTCAACGAGGAGATCGTCCGGCTCACCCACCTGGTCGAGGAGCTCGACCAGCTGGCGCGCGGCGAGCGCGGCGAGCGGGCACAGGCAAGGGCGGAGGTGGACCTGGCCACCATCGTCCAGCGCGCGGTGGCGATCGCCTCTCCGGAGCTCGCCAGCCGCCGGATCGGCGTCCGCATCGAGGATGTCGCCGCCCTGCCCCATCTCATGGCCGAGCCGGACGCCATCGGCCAGGTGGTGACCAACCTGATGCAGAACGCCGCGCGCTACACGGACGATGGCGGCGAGGTGGTTATCCGCCTCTTCTCCGACGAGGACGGGGTTCGCTGCGAGATCGAGAACACCGGCGCCGAGATCCCGCCGGACGAGCTGCCCTACATCTGGGAGCGGCTCTACCGCGTGGACCGATCCCGGACACGGGCGACCGGCGGGAGCGGGATCGGCCTGGCGATCGTCCGCCAGATCGTGGAAGCCCACGGTGGTCAGGTGGGCGCCCAGTCCAGCGACGGCCGCACCCGGATCTGGTTCCGCCTGCCCGCTGCCGCCTGACGACCGGAACGGCCCGGCAAGGGCGGCCTAGGTCCGGGAGCTCCGACGCCGAACGGCGATGGCAACGCCGACCACGAGGAGCAGCCCACCGAGCAGCCCACCGAGCACGAGTGGCGGAGCGACCCCGAACCAGGTGCCGGTCAGGAGCGCATCAGGGCTGGGAGCCGCGGTGGGGGTGGGGGTCGCCACCGGGGTCGGGGTCGGCGACGGTGTCGGCGATGGCGTGGGAGTCGGAGTTGGGGTCGGCGACGGTGTCGGGGTGGGGGTGGGAATCGGCTCACCGGTCGTGGGGTCGACCCTCGTGTCGTTCTCCCAGAGGTACGCACGGATGGTCAGGCCCGATTCGTGGACCTTGGCCGCCATGTCGCGACCCAGGTACCGGTAGTGCCACGGTTCGTAGTGGAAGCATGCCTGGTCGTTCCAGAGGGAGCCGCCCTTGCCCAAGGGGTAGCTGAGCACCCACCCGTACTTCCATGCGTTGTTGAACATCCACTTCCCCGTGGGGGTCTTCGCCCAGTCGGGATACGGCAGCGAGCTGGCTTCCGCCAGCGCCTTGAAGTCGATCGCCAGGCCGAGCTGATGCTCCGAATGGCCAGGGCGCGCGGAATAGGTGATGGCATGCGCATAGCTGTCCTTCGCGACCCATCCGTTGAACGATGCGACCTGCTCCTTGTAGGTCCGGTAGGCGCTGATGACGCTGATCGGCGTTCCGTTCTTGGCCGCTGCCGCAGCCAGGGCGCGCAGGTCGTCGATGGCCACCGCACGGATGAGACCGCCCCCGCTGATCCCCGCCTCGGAGGTGGATACCAGGTCGGGTGGCACGTAGTCGCTGGGGACGCGCAGGAGCCAGTCCACGAGCGTGGTGCTCCAGCTGTCGTAGTCGGACGGGACCGTGTAGATCTCGGCGAGGCGACACCCCGGAAGCGGGCCGACGGCGGCAGCTGGAGGCGGAGTCGCGGAGACGGCGGGCAGCGCCACACCCAGGAGCAGCGCGACGGAGAGCACGCGAAGGGCCCGCGGCTTGCCAGCGCGGGTCCGGGCGGTGCGGCCGATGGAAGCTTCCTCCTGCGTCGTCATGACTCCCTGCGGTTGGCTACGATACCGCGGTGAAGACCGCGCGGACGTTCCGCCGAGCCGGCGGAATCGCGATCGTGGCCCTGCTCGTCGGGTGTTCGACCCAGAGCCCGACGCCGTCGCCCACCCCAACGCCGACCCCCTCGCCCTCTCCGACAGCTTCACCGAGCCCGACCCCCGTCCCGCCGGTGACGTTCCCGCTCGCGGTCGTGACCGGCCTCACGAGCCTCAAGCCGACGATCACGCTGGACGAGCTCGCGACGCTCGCCAGCACCGGCCGGCTCGTGGTGCCGTGCGGAGTGACGGTCGACCAGCCAATCCTCAGCGCAACGGCGCCGTGCACGCCGGCGGACCAGATCGTCTCGGCGCTCAAGGCGGACCAGGCGCTCGTGGCGCTCGTGCCGCCGGGCCTGGTCGAGCCGGCCACCAAGGTCCTTCCCATCGCCGGCGACGGCCCGTTCGGGCTGTTCGGGCCGGACCTGTTCGGCGATCCCGAGTCACGCGCGCTGCCCTACCCGATCACCGGCTCGACGCCGGCGGACGGCCCTGATGCGCTCGACCCGGCCTGGACCGCGTACGACGCCTCGCAGGTCTGGACGCTCGCCTCGGTCGGGAGCCTCTGCTCGGATCGGAACGGCGCCTACCAGGCGATCACCAAGCGCAAGGGATGGGACTGGATCTTCAACGGCGGAACCGCCAGGTACAAGGGCAAGCCGTACAACAATCCGTATCCGCCGGCCGACGTCTCGGTGTTCCCCATCGTGGCGCCCGTCGATACGGGCAACGACGGCGCCACTGCGGAGATCACCAAGCGCGCCGACGTCGCCCTCGCTGACCAGAAATGCCCCATCGTCCCGGACAGCAGCTGGGCGCCGAACCTCGTCGGCCGGCCGAGCCTCTCGGTGCCGGAGACCGTGGCAACTCGATGGCAGAGTCTCCTGGGCATCGACGCGGTCTTCCTCGCGGCGGACCACCAGAGCGACCGCGGCGTGGCAGGAATCCGCTCGTCGCTCCAGATCCTCGACAAGCACGGCCTCCCGCACACAGGCCTCGGGATGAACCTGGACCAGGCCCTCGAGCCGGCATACGTGGAGACCCACGGCCTCAAGATCGCGTTCGTCTCCTGGAACAACGTCTCGGGCCCCATCCACGCCGGCCCCAGCACGCCCGGCGTGGCGTGGCTCACCAAGGCCAACATCGACGCGTCCGTGCAGCGGGCGCGCGACGGTGGTGCCGACCTGGTCATCTGCGACCCGCAGTGGTGGCATGAATATCCCGACCCCGAGTACCACCCGGACCTGGGCGTCGCGCAGCAGCAGGCCGTGGGATGGATGGATGCGGCCGGCTGTGACCAGGTCCTCGCCGGCGGCCTGCACATCGCCGGGGGCACCTTCCTGGACACCGGACCCACGGGTGTGCGCGTCCTCAACGCCGGCCCGGGCAACTACCAGTACGGGCAGGACTGGTGGCAGCAGACCCAGGAGGGGGTCATCCCGGAGATGACCTTCGTGGGCACGAAGCTCGTGAACTTCCGGCTCCACCCCTACGTGATGATCAACGCCGCTCGCCCCGCGCTCACCGACCCCCAAGGCGACGGGCACTACGTCCTGGACCGCATCTGGAAGAACTCGGAGCTCGACTACTAGGGCGGCCGATATCGACGTCGGCGGCCGAGTCCTCACCTTCCGGATCCCCGCCCGTAATCCCATCCCCTCGAGCACCGGCTCCGGGGCGGGCGCCATCTCCTCCGCCTCTCGCGGGCGTCCGCTCACCATGGCCACCACGGCGCCGATGATGAGCAGGGCAGCGACGAGCGTCCGGGGCGTCAGCGTCTCGCGCAGGAGCAGCGCACCCAGGGCGACCGCGACGATCGGGTTGACGTAGGCATACGTCGCGACCGTGGAGACCGGCGCGCTCTTGAGGAGCCACGTGTACGAGCTGAAAGCGACCAGCGAGCCGAAGACGACCAGGTAGCCGATGGCCAACAGCGATGAGCCCGAGTAGGCACCCAGGTCGATGCTGCCCACCTCGCCGGAGGCCGTTGCCGCGATCGCGAGCAGCGCACCACCGGCGAGCATCTCCATCCCTGTGGCGAGGAGGCCGGAGCGAGGCATCGGCGCATGGCGCGAGTAGATCGACCCGATCGCCCAGCTGAGGCTGGCGAAGACCGCCATGCCGACGCCAACCGGGTCCGCGGCGCTCACCCCGCCCACCGGCGCGAGCAGGACGAGGACCCCGAGGAAGCCGGCGGCGACGCCACCGATCGCCAGCGCACTGGGGCGACGGCGGCGGAGAAGGGCGTCGAAGAGATTCATCCAGATCGGGACCGCCGCCACGATCACGGCCGCGACGCCGGAGTCGATCCGCTGCTCGGACATCACCACGAATGCGTTCCCGCCAAGGAGCAGCAGGCCCCCAACAATCGCCGCGGAACGCCACTCCTGCCAGGTCAGGCGCTCGATCCGCGCCGCAGGCGAGCGGGAGAGGCGGCTGCGAACCCACAGGAAGGCGAGCATCAGGACTCCCGCCACCAGGTAGCGCGACCCGGCGCCGACAAAGGGCGGGACCGTCTGGACCATGACCCGGATGGCGAGGTAGGTCGATCCCCAGATCAGGTAGACGATCCCAAGGTTGACGCCGACCGCCAGCGGTGATCCCTGCGACTGGGCGTGAGGCTGCATCGCGGTATTCTGCCGATCCACCGCGGTCCGTGCCGAAGCGGTCGAATCGCGACCATCCCGCTCGTCGTATTGGCAGGAGCGCCGTCGGAGGCGCCAGAGACCGTAACGAGGAGAGACAGACCGATGCGCTACATGATGCTGATCTGCGACAACGGTGCCTGGGAGCAGCTGAGCGAGGACGAGAGCCGCGCGCTCTACGGCCGGATCGGGAGCTGGTGGGACCAGCACCAACGGGCCGGCCGGATCGTCGAGGGCCATCAGCTCCAGCCGCCCGACACGGCAACCACCGTCCGCCGTGCGGCGGACGGCAACGTGACCGTCACCGACGGCCCCTTCCTCGAGGCGAAGGAGGTGGTGGGCGGCTACGGGATCATCGACGTCGCGGACCTGGACGCCGCGATCGCCCTGGCGAGCGACTGGCCTGGCCCCGATACCATCGAGATCCGGCCGGTCGTCGAGCAGGCAGCAATGTAGGAGGGTTCTTGGCGCAGGGACCGCGACGCCGCGAGGTCGACGCGCGCCTGGGCGCGACGGTGCGCGAGGAGCGCGGCCGGCTCGTGGCAGCCCTCGTCCGCATCCTCGGCGACTGGGACGTCGCGGAGGAGCTGGTCCAGGAGGCCCTCGTCGCCGCCCTGCAGACGTGGCCCCGGGACGGCCTGCCGGAGCGGCCCGGGGCGTGGCTCCTCACCGTCGCCAGGCGACGGGCGCTCGACCGTCTGCGGCGGGATGCCCGCTACCGCGATCGGCTGGCGCAGATCGGGGACGAGCTGCAGCTGATGGAAACGCGAGCCGACGAGACCGGTGGGCCGATGGGATCCGACGACCGCCTCCGCCTCCTCTTCACCTGCTGCCACCCGGCGCTTTCGCTCGAGGCACAGGTCGCGCTCACCCTGCGAACGGTCGCCGGCATGGAGACGCCTGCGGTGGCCAGGGCCTTCCTGGTGCCGGAGGCGACGGTCGCGCAGCGCATCGTGCGGGCCAAGCGGAAGATCCGCGACGCGGGGATCCCGTACCGGGTACCGGAGCCGGCCGAACTCCCCGGCCGCCTCGCCGGCGTCCTGTCCGTCCTGTACCTCGTGTTCAACGAGGGCTACCTCGCCTCGAGCGGCGAGGCACCCGAGCGCCGCGAGCTGTGCACGGACGCCGAATGGCTCGCCTCGCTGCTCGCACGCCTGATGCCCGACGAGCCGGAGGTTCTTGGCCTCCTCGCCCTCATGCGCCTGCACCTGGCCCGAGCTGACGCGCGGTTCGCGGCCGACGGCGCGCTGGTGCTGCTGCCCGACCAGGACCGGGGTCTCTGGGACCATGCCGAGATCGCGAGCGCCGCGGAGCTTCTGGAGCGATCACTCCGGATGGGCCGTCCGGGCCCGTACCAGGTCCAGGCCGCCATCCTGGCCTGCCATGCCACGGCGGGCAGCTACGCGGAGACGAACTGGGGCGAGGTGGTGGCCCTGTACGACCGCCTGCTGCAGATGACGGACAGCCCGATCGTCGCACTGAACCGCGCGCTCGCCGTGGCCGAGCGCGACGGAGCGCAGCCCGCGCTCGACGCGCTCGAGCCGCTGGCGGGGCGCCTGGCCGGGTATCACCTGTACCACGCCTCCCGGGCGATGCTGCTCAGGCGGCTTGGCAGGCCCGATGAGGCAACGGCGGCGGATCGGCGTGCGCTCGCCCGCACCGATAACCCGGCCGAGCAGCGTCTCCTCGCCGAGCGGCTCGCAAGCCGGTAGCATCGGCAGGTCCAAATCCTGCTGATGCGGAGACCCAATGGCAGATCACCCGGCGCCACCTTCCGGCGCGCTCGACACGAGCAAGCACTACACCGCCACCTTCAAGACCCAGCGCGGCGACATCGTCGTCGAGCTGTACGCCGACCGCGCACCGCTGACGGTCGAGAACTTCGTGGACCTGGCCCGCGGAGGCTTCTACGACGGGACAACGTTCCACCGGGTGATCCCCGGGTTCATGGCCCAGGGCGGCGATCCCACCGGCACGGGTCGCGGCGGACCGGGATACCAGTTCGGCGACGAGTTCCATCCGACCCTGCGCCACGACCGGGCGGGGACCCTCTCGATGGCGAACGCCGGCCCGGGCACCAACGGAAGCCAGTTCTTCATCACCTTCGGCCCAACCCCGCACCTCGATGACCGTCACAGCGTGTTCGGCCGGGTGACCGATGGGATGGACGTCCTGGCCTCCATCCGCGAGCGCGACCCCGGACGCGATCCCAACCCCGGCGACCGGATCGACACGATCGAGATCGCCGAATCCTGAGTCGCGGAATCGGACAGGTCTGAGGCCTCCGGGGTGCACGCTCCACGGCTGCGCAGGCCGCACCGCGTTCTGGAACGCCTGACCGCACAGCCGCCACCGGGTCTCGACCACCCGGTGCGGATTCGCTTCACGGCCGACGGGACGGCGATCACCTACCTGCACGGTTCTCGTCGTTCGAATGTGCGATCGCTCTGGTGGCGCGACCTGGCGACCGGAGAACGGCGGGAGCTGGCACGCGCACCGCAGGCTGCAACCCGGCGGGCGGGACTCCGGCGGGAGGACGAGCTCGTCCGGCAGCGGCGACGGCAGTCCGGCCTGGGTCTGACTGACTACCGAGCCTCCAGGGACGCGGATCTCCTCGTCAGCGTGGTGACCGGCCGCTGCCTCGTGTCACTGGACGGCGCCGCGGCGCGCTCCCTCGAGGGCTGGGAGGAGGTGCAGGACGCGATCCCGTCCCCCGACGGGACGCGCCTGGCGCTGGTCCGCAGCGGCGACCTGTGGGTCGTCACCCTCGACGGCGGCGGCATCCGTCTGACCAGCGACGCCGAGCCGGGACGCTTCAACGGGCTCCCGGAGTACATCGCCGCGGAGGAGCTCGACCGTCACGACGGGTGTTGGTGGAGCACCGATGGCAGCGCGCTCGCCTGGGCTTACGTCGACGAGCGGCATGTATCCGAGGTCGCGATCGAGCACCGCGAGCCCGGCGGGCGGGCGAAGCCGGCGGATCGACACCGCTATCCGTTCGCCGGCGCACCCAACGCGGAGGTGCGGCTGCGGGTCCGCGAACTGGATCCCGGGGCCGCCTCGCGAGACGTCGACCTGGGCATCGGTGACGGCTACCTCGCCAGGGTGGTTGCTCACCCGAATGGCGGATGGCTGGCCGCGGTGCTGCCCGCCATCAGCGCAGTCTGCGCTGGTGGCGGGTGACCCCCGCCGGCGCCGCGACGGGTCTCTGGGAGGAGCGCGCGGAGCCATGGATCAACCTCGACGACGCGACGCGGGTGCTGGCCGACGGTCGGATCCTGCGCGCCACCGAGGCGACCGGCTATCGACACCTGGAGCTTCGCGCCGCGGATGGGTCCCCGGGACGGCGGCTCACGGGCGGCCGCTGGGTCGTCACCGGCGTCGTCCACCTCGACGAGCGGCGCGGCGAGGTGTTGTTCATGGCGACTGCGGACGGCGTCCTGCAGCGCCACGCGTACGTGGTGCCGCTCGATGCCCCGCACCCGGTCGAGCGGCCGGCGCGGCTGACCACGGAGCCCGGGTGGCACGACGCGGTGGTGGCGCGCGACGGCGACCATTGGGTCGACCAGTGGTCGACGCGTACCCAGGCACCGACCGTCCTCGTCCGCTCGCGCGACGGCGGGCCCGCCACCGTGATCCACGCGCCGTCGGCCACGGCCCGGCAGCGGCACCTGGTGGTCCCGGAGCTTCGCACGTTCACGACGGCCGATGGGCGGACGCCGTTGCACGGCGCGCTCTTCCATCCACCCGAGCCCGCCGGCGTGCCACCGCCTGCCGTGGTGTGGGTGTACGGCGGGCCGCATGTCCAGAGCGTGCGCGACGCCTGGGAGCTGACGATGCATCCCCTCCGCCAGGCGCTGGCCGCGGCCGGCTTCCTGGTTGTGGTCGTGGACGGTCGAGGCAGCGCAAACCGGGGGATCGCCTTCGAGGCGCCGCTGACCGGCGCCCTCGGTGCCGCCGAGGTGGACGACCAGGCAGGCGTGGTCACCTCACTCGCCGCCGAGGATGCCCTGGATGGCACGCGTGTCGGGATCACCGGCGGGAGCTACGGGGGCTACATGACCATCCGATGCCTGCTCGCGCGGGGTGATCTCTTCCGGGCCGGGGTGGCGGTGGCGCCCGTCGTGGCCTGGGAGGGCTACGACAGCGCGTACACGGAGCGCTACCTGGGGGACCCCGCGCAGCATCCGGAGGCCTACGCGCGATCCTCGATCTCCGACCGACGCTCCGGCCTCAACGGCGACCTCCTCGTGATTCACGGCACCCTCGATGAGAACGTGCACCCGCGCCACACCGAGCTGCTGCTGGAGCGGCTGCGCTCCGAGGCGAGCCGGGTCGAGGTGCTCTGGCTGGCCGGAGAGCGCCATCGGACCCAGTCCCGGGCGCGAATCCTCGAGCGCGATCGTCGCGCCGTGTCGCACCTGGCCCGGTCACTGGGAGCGGGGAGTCCCGACGGGGATCAGGCCGCCTCGTAGAGGAGGCTGAAGGTGATGGTGGGATCGGGGGCGAACTCGGTTCGCGTGCCGCACGCGCTGCACACGATCTCGTCCACGGCTTCGTCGACGTCGAACGCGACCTCGTCCTCGCACCAGGGGCAGATGAGCTGAATGGTCATGGGTGCATCCTGGGTGCCGTATGCGACACCTTGCGTGTCACATACGGACGGGACGAGTCCTGCACCAGATAAGGACTTGCGTATTTGCGCAACTCGTGACAGAATCTCGTCAAATGGAAGCCAGCACCCTCGTGAACGACATCGCACGCAGTCGTGCCGCAGCGGTCGCCAAGGCCCTCGCGGACCCGAAGCGGCTGTGCGTGGTCGAGGAGCTCGCCGCCGGTGAGCGCTCGGTCGGCGATCTCTCGCGCTGCATCGGCTGCCAGGTGCCGAACATGAGCCAGCACCTGGCCGTCCTGCGCAGCGCCGGGATCGTGGAGAGCCGTCGCGACGGGAGCACGGTCTTCTATCGGCTCGTGGACCCCACGGTTCTCGACGCCTACCGACTACTCCAGCAGCTCGCCCGCTGAATCGGGCGCCAGTCCCGGCCAAGCAACACGCGAAAGGATCAAAGCAACCGATGTCGAACGTCCGTGAAGTCACCGACGCCACCTGGGACGAGGTCGTTCTGAAGAACGACAAGCCGGTGGTCGTCGATTTCTGGGCCACCTGGTGCGGTCCCTGCCGCATGGTCGCCCCCGAGATCGAGAAGCTGGCGGAGAAGTACGCGGGCAAGGTCGACGTCGTGAAGCTCGACGTGGACGCGAATCCGCACACCGCCATGCACTACGGGATCATGAGCATCCCCACCGTGGCCATCTTCTCGCCCGGCGAGCAGCCGAAGGCCGCGGTCGGATTCCGCCCGCTCGAGCAGCTTGAGGTTGCCTTCGGCCTGGAGGCACTCGCCCAGCCGTCCGCCTGACTGCTGCAACAGCGGCTGACACAGCCGATGGGGCGCCCTTCCCGGACCGGGATGGGCGCCCTTCGTGTTTACGGCATACTGCCTGCCGTGAAGCGCTCCGTTACCGGCCGGCTGTTCGCCGTGGCCGCTGCGGTGCTGCTCGGGGGCCTCGTCCTTGTGCCGCCTCCGGCGGCGCGCGCCGCGGACACCGGCCTCCAGATCGTCACGGCCACCCGCTACACCGCGCTGCCCGCCGAGAAGCGCATCTCGGTGACGATCGACGCAGTCGCCACCAACACGACCCCGGATCCCCCCAGCGGGCGCTACTACTACACGGCGGCGCGTTTCGCGGTCCAGCCCGGGATCCAGAACCTGTCCGCCAGCAGCGGCGGACAGACACTCGTCTCGCGGGTCGTGGACCGCTCCGCGGAGTTCACGACGATCGAGGTCGCCTTCGGCCGCGCGGTCTACCATGCGCAGTCGATCAGCTTCCAGGTCTCGTTCGACATCACCGATCCCGGCGGCCTCCCGCAGCGCGACGTCCGGGTGGCGACCAGCCTGGTCGCCTTCCCCGTCTGGGCCTTCGGCTCCCAGGACACGGCCGGAAGCACGGTGACGGTCGTCATCCCGGCCGGCTACAGCGTGACGGTCGAGGCCGGGACCCTGACCAGTACGGTCGGGGCGGGCGGCACCACGGTGCTCACCGCGCCCCCGATCCCGGACCCGTACTCGTTCTTTGGATACGTCACGGCCGAGCGGCCGGGCGCGTACACGGAATCCACGGCATCGGTCACCTTCCCGCAGGGTCGCGTCTCCGTCCTGATCCGCGCATGGGGCGACGACCCGGACTGGGGCACGCGGATGGCAGGGCTGATGACCCGCGGCCTTCCCGTTCTGCGGAGCCTGATCGGGCTCGACTACCTGGTCCACGGCGAGCTCAAGGTGGAGGAGGCCGCGACCTCGCGGCTGGGTGACTACGCGGGCGTCTACAACGACGTGACCGAGACCATCGACATTCGCTACGACGCGGATGGCTACACCGCCCTCCACGAGGCGGCGCACACCTGGTTCAACGGAACCCTCTTCCCGGACCGCTGGATCGGTGAGGCATGGGCCGAGTACTACGGCGTCGCCGCGGGCAAGGAGATCGGCGCGGATGGCGACGTGTTCACCCTGACACCCACCCTGGAGGCCGCCAAGATCCCGCTGAACGCCTGGGGCACCATCGGCAGCGAGCCTCCGAACACCGAGGACTACGCCTACGCGGCGAGCTACCACCTCGCACAGCTCATCGCCGGCCGAACGACCACGACCGGCCTGCAGAAGGTCTGGAAGGCCGCCCACGACGGCGCGGCTTCCTATCAGCCACCGCACGCGGTCGCCGGCGCCGCGGCGGAGAAGGGCGTCTCGGCCGACGTCGCGGGGTGGGAGCGGCTGCTGGACCTGCTCGAGGAGCGGACCGGCGCGAACTACGACGACCTGTGGCGCACGTGGGTCACCACCGCCGGGCAGCAGTCGCTGATGGATGCCCGGGTCACGGCGCGCGCCCAGTACAGCCAGACGGTCACCGCAGCCGGTAGCTGGGAGCTCCCCTATGCGATTCGCCTCGAGATGGGAGCCTGGGACTTCGGCAAGGCCGAGAATCTCATGACCGATGCGAAGGTGGTCCTCGCCGACCGCACCACGATCGCCAGCCGAGCCGCCTCCCTGTCGCTGACCGTCCCGACCACGCTGCGCACCGCGTTCGAGGCCGGGCCGACCTTCGACGTCGCGAAGCAGGACGCCGCTCAGGAGCTCTCGGCGCTCGCCGCCATCGGCTCGGCGACCACGGCGCTCGGTCAGGCCCAGAGCCCGGTCGAATGGGTGGGGCTGCTCTTCGCCGACCCGGCCAGGCAGCTGGTTGCCGCGCGCGCCACGTTCGAGAACGGGAAGGCGACGGATGCGACTGCAGACGCCGATGCCGCGCGGGCCGAGCGCGAGGGAGCGGCCGACGTGGGCCGGACCCGGGTGGCCGTCACCGGCGGCTCACTCCTGGTGATCGACGGCCTGGCCATGGGCGGGCTCGCGCTGCGACGGCGGCGGAGGCGTGCCGCGCGGTGGCGGGCCGCCGCCGGACCGAGCACGGCGATTCCGCCGAGCCCCGACCCCTTCGCGTCACCGGACCGCACACCCACGCCTCCCGACACCACGCCCGAACCCGAAGCGCGAACCGGCCAGGGACCACCGCCGGGCACCACCTGACGCCCCGGCGGCTCGCGGGACGGCCGGTCGGCCGCTACGCTGTCCTACCGTGACGCTCCCCTCTCTTCATCGCTCGATCTCCGCGGTCCTGGCCGGCACCTTCACGCTGCGGTTCTCGACCGGGCTGACCGGCGGGCTTCTCGTCTACTACATCGCGAAGATGCCGACGCACGGGGGCCCGGAGATCTCCGCGCTGGAGCTGGGGGCCATCACCGCGGCCTACTTCCTGGCGGAGCTCACGCTGTCCCCGGCCTTCGGTGTCTTGAGCGACCATCTCGGGGCACACCGGGTCATGCAGTGGGGCCCGATCTTCGGCGCCGTGGCGGTGATCATGACCGGCCTCCCGGTCGCGCTGATCCCCATCACGGTGATCGTCTGGCTGGGGATCACCCGGCTCCTCGAGGGAGCTGCGGCCGGGTCGTCGATCCCCTCGATCCTGGGCTACATCGCAATCGCGACCTCGGGCGACGAGCAGCTGCGCGGTCGCACCGTTGCCCGCTTCGAGGCGGCAACCCTCGCCGGGCTCGGGGGCGGCGTCGTGGTTGCGGGCTGGCTGTTCGACCTCGTGGGCCCCATGGGCTTCTTCATCAACGCCGTGGTCTACGGCCTGTCGTTCGCGATCTACCGCTTCGCAGTCGACGATCTCCAGGGTGGCGCGACGGCCGGCGGCGAGGAGGCCGCGGCAGCCCATGCCGCGGTGGGGCGAACCCGGTTCGACTGGGCCCGCTACCGCCAGGTCGTCGGCAATCCGGGCGTCTGGCTCCTGGCCCCCACCTGGATCGCGATCAACGCGGTGGTGGGGTCGTGGACGACACAGTCGGTGTTCCAGCTGGTGCGGACCCCGTCCCGGACCTTCTCCGGTCAGATGCTGATGGGCGGGTTCGATCCGGGCCAGGTGAGCATTGGCCTGGCCGTGGCCATGCTCGTCTTCTTCGCGGGGCTCCTCTACTGGGGAAACAAGTTCAAGGCCCTGCGGCGTACCACGATCATCTTCATCGGCATCGGCGGCGGCCTCCTGATGCTGGCCGCGATCTTCGGGCTCAACCACTCGATCAACCTGGGGATCCCGCTGCAGGCGCTGATGGCGGTCGGCGCGTGCGCCGGGCTTTTCGTGCTCGCCGGTGCCACGCCCGCCGCGCTGGGGCTCCTTGCCGACATAAGCGAAGCGCACCCCAAAGACCGGGGCGCGATCATGGGCCTCTACTCGGTCTTCCTGGCCGTCGGGCAGATCTCCGGCGCGCTGGTTGGTGGCGCGGCGGCCGACTGGCGCGGAATCGACGGAATCCTGGCGGCCAGCCTGGGGCTCCTGGTCATCGCCCTGCTGCCCATCCATCGGCTGCGATCCAGCGAGCACCTGCTGGACATCCGCGCCGAGGAGGAACGCCACCCGCAGCTCCGATCCGCGCTGCCCGGCGACGGCCTCGACTGACGGCCCGCGCACCGGGTGGCGGGGCGGCCCGCTGGCGAGCGGCTAGAATCAGCGCCCCATGCGGCTCTCCCAGCTCTTCTTCACCACGCTGCGCGACGATCCGGCCGACGCGGAGATGGCCTCCCATCGGCTCCTCGTCCGCGCCGGTTACGTCCGTCAGCTTGGTGCCGGCATCTACTCGCTGCTGCCGCTCGGCTGGCGCGTGACCCGCCGCGTGGAGCAGATCATCCGCGAGGAGATGGATCGCATCGGCTGCCAGGAGATGGAGATGCCGGTCGTCCATCCCGCGGACCTCTGGCGGGAGAGCGGCCGCTACTTCAAGATCGGCCCGGAGATGGTCCGCTTCAAGGACCGCGGCAACCGCGACATGGTGCTGGCCATGACCCACGAGGAGGTGGTGGCCGATCTCCTGCGGGACATCGTGTCCAGCTACCGCCAGCTCCCGCTCCTCGTCTACCACTTCCAGACCAAGTTCCGCGACGAACCGCGTTCGCGCGGGGGGCTGATCCGGGTGCGCGAGTTCGTCATGAAGGACAGCTACAGCTGCGACCGCGATTTCGCCGGGCTGGACGTGAGCTACCAGAAGCACTACGACGCATACACCCGCATCTTTGAGCGACTCGGCCTCGACGCCATCCCGGTCGGCGCCGATGTCGGGATCATGGGCGGGTCGCTGGCCCACGAGTTCATGGTCCTCAACGACTGGGGCGAGGACACCCTGGTGCTCTGCGAGCGCGGCGACTACGCCGCCAACCAGCAGATCGCCGAGGTCGGCAAGCCGGAGCCCCCCGCGGAGGAGCCGATGGCGGCCGAGGAGGTTGCCACGCCGGGCACCACCACCATCGCCGGCCTCGCCGACTTCCTGGAGATCGGGGCGGATCGCACCGCGAAGGCCGCCTTCTTCGTCGCCGCCGACGGACGCCTGGTGACGGCCATCGTGCGCGGCGACTACGAGGTGAACGAGACGAAGCTGGCGAACGCCATCAAGGCCAGCGCGCTGCGCCCGGCGACCGTGGAGGAGATCCGCGCGGCGGGGATGGAGCCCGGGTACGGCTCCCCGGTGGGCGCGCATGACACCGTCGTCGTGGTCGACGAGCTCGCTGCTCGCACCCCGAACCTGGTGGCGGGCGCGAATCGGCCCGGCTTCCACCTGCGCAACGTGAACGTGGGGCGCGACTTCACCCCCGACGTCACGGCGGACATCGTCAACGCCCGGGCCGGCGATCCCTGTCCCGCATGCGGCGCGCCGGTCATCCTGCGCAACGGGATCGAGGTCGGGAACATCTTCAAGCTCGGGACGGACTTCGCGATTCCCATGGGCGCCACCTACCTGGGCGAGGACGGCGAGCGCCATCCCATCGTGATGGGGTCGTACGGGATCGGGTTGGGGCGGGCGGTGGCCTGCATCGTGGAGGCGCATCACGACGAGAAGGGGATCGCCTGGCCGGAGGCGGTCGCCCCCTATGCCGCGCACATCGTGACCGTGGGCGCGGCCCGCGATCCCGCCGTGGTCGAGGCAGCGGAAGGGCTCTACGCGCGCCTCACCGATGCCGGGATCGAGGTCCTCTACGACGACCGCGATGAGTCTCCGGGCGTCAAGTTCACCGATGCCGAGCTGCTCGGCATGCCGAGAACCATCACGATCTCGCCGCGCTCCCTGGCGGCAGGCGGCGCCGAGGTCACCGTCCGGGCCACCGGCGAGCGCTCGGTGCAGCCGATCGCGGAGGTCGAGGCGGCCCTGGCCGCCCGCTGAGCGTGGACCGCCCCTCGCGGCGGACACGAACGCTTGACGGTCGCGTAGGATATGGCGGTCGGCCCGCCCAATCGGGACCAAAAGACCCTGCAACAGGGAAACGGTTTCCCTAGGCTCTGGAGAGCATGACCGACCAACGCATCCTCGACGCGATCGACGAGCTCGCCCTGGAGCTGGTGGCCGTGACCGCCCGCGCCCTGAGCGACGCGGTGAACGACCTGGATCTGACGCTCAGCCAGTGGCGCGTCCTGGTCGTGATCGGCCAGCGCCGGGCACCCCTGCGGGTTGGCGAGATCGCGGCGCGCATCGATGCCTCACTCCCCTCGACCAGCCGGATCCTGCGGCGCCTCGAGCGGCGGGGCCTGATCAGCACCCGCCGTGACGAGCGCGACCGGCGCGCCACCCTGGTGCGCCTCACGCCGTCGGGCGTGTCGGCCCGTCGCAAGGTCATGAACTCACGCCAGCACAGCGTGGCCGCGGCCCTCGCCGACGGAGAGGGGCCCATCCCCGACGGCCTCGCCGACGGGCTCGAGGCGATCGTTCGCGCCCTGGCGCCGCTGAGCTGACCGGCATCCGCGCGGGCTAGCGCAGCTGCGGGACCACCTCGGCGCCGATCCGCTCCAGGCGGGACAGGTCGCTGATACCGCGCACCCCGAAGAGGATGTGCTGGGCCCCGGCGTCTGCCAGCCCGCCGAAGCGCTCGACGACCTCCGCGGGGGACTCCCGGTCCAGGTCCACCTGCTGCAGCGTGCTGCGCTCGATCTCCTCGTAGGGACGGCCGATCCGCTCGCAATGCTCGCGCAGGACCGCGTACTTGTGTGCGATCCGCTCCGGGTCGCCGAACACGTTCGTCGCGTCGGCGTACTGCGCCACCAGCCGCAGGGTCTTCTGCTCCCCGCCGCCGCCGATCATGATCGGGATGCGGGGCCGGCTGAGCGCCTGCGGAGCGTTGAGGAGCCGGGTGGCGCTGACGTGCTTGCCCTCGAAGCTCTTCTCGCTCCCCCGCTCGCCGCGCCACATCTCGTGGGCGTACTGCAGCGTCTCCTCGAGCATCTCGAAGCGCTCGCGCAGGGGCGGAAACGGGAAGCCCAGCCCGGTGGACTCCTCCTCGTTCCATGCGGCGCCGATGCCGAACCAGGCCCGTCCGCCGGAGAGCACGTCGAGCGTCGTCGTCGCCTTGACCCACAGCGCGGGGAGGCGGTAGTGGATGCCGCCCACCATCAGCCCCAGGCGCGCTCGCTTCGCGTGGGCCGCCATGTAAGCCCAGGGCCGTGAAGCCCTCGAGCATCGGCTCCTCCGGCCGCCCAACACCGCGGATCTGGAAGAAGTGGTCCATGACCCAGATCGAGTCGAAGCCGATCGCGTCCGCGGTCTCCACGATGCGGGCCAGGGTCGGCCCGATCGCCTCGCCGCCACCGGGCCAGGTGAAGCTGTTGATCTGCAGGCCAAGCTTCAGGCCGCTCATCGCTCGACCTCGATGCCGTGCCAGAAGGCGACGAAGCCTTCCACGTGCTTGGCCTCGGGCAGCGTCTCGGGGTAGTACCAGGCGGCATCGGTGTTCACGGCGTCACCGACCACCACGTCGTAGTAGCTGGCGGTCCCCTTCCAGCCGCAGACCGTGTGCGTCTGCGAGGGGCGCAGGTGCTCCGCCTGGACCGCCTCCGGCGGGAAGTAGACATTGCTCTCCACGATCTTCACGGCGTCATCACTCGCGTCGGCGAGGACGATCCCGTGCCAGGTTGCGCGCGGCATTCGAAGGCAGCTCCCGTGGTCGTCTGGGTCCGTGTCTGGTGGTTGTGCCGACAAGTATGCGCCGATAGCCTCCCGCTGTGAAACGGGGTCGATTCGGGGCGACGGAGCGAGACCGGGGCGACCCCCAACACGCGGGCCGCCCCGATCCAACTCTCCTTGCGCCAGGGTCAGGCGGTCACCGCCTCCCGCTCGCCGGCCACGGTGGCCGGCGCGGCTTCGGGCTCGTAGACCGCGTCGGTCAGCGTGCCCGCCAGGTAGGCGTCGTAGGCCGCCATGTCGAAGTGACCGTGACCAGACAGGTTGAAGAGGATGACCTTCTTCTCCCCGGCCTCCTTCGCCCGCAGCGCCTCGTCGATGGCCGCCCTGATGGCGTGGCTCGACTCCGGCGCGGGAATGATGCCCTCCGTGCGGATGAAGCGCATGGCGGCCTCGAAGCACGGGTTCTGCGGGTACGCCACCGCCTCGATGAAGCCCTGCTCATACAGGTGCGACACCATGGGTGCCATACCGTGGTAGCGCAGTCCGCCAGCGTGGATGGGCGCAGGGACGAAGCCGTTGCCCAGGGTGTGCATCTTCAGCAGCGGCGTGGTTCCCGCCGTGTCGCCGAAGTCGTAGCGATACTCCCCCTTCGTCAGCGACGGGCAGCTTGCGGGCTCGACGGCGAGGAATCGCGTGGACGATCGACCGGCCAGGCGATCGCGGAGGAACGGGAACGCGATGCCCGCAAAGTTGGAACCACCGCCCGCGCAGCCGATGACGACATCGGGTCCCTCGCCGGCCATCTCCATCTGTCGCATCGCCTCCTGGCCCACCACCGTCTGGTGCAGGAGGACGTGGTTCAGGACGCTGCCCAGCGAGTAGTTCACGTCGTCGTGGGTGGCGGCCACCTCGACCGCCTCGCTGATGGCGATCCCAAGCGACCCGGTCGATTCGGGGTCATCGGCCAGGATGGCGCGGCCCGCGTTCGTCTCGGGTGAGGGGGAGGGAACCACCGAGGCGCCGAAGGCCTGGATCATGCTGCGCCGATACGGCTTCTGGAGATAGCTGATCTTCACCATGAAGACCCGGCACTCCAGGCCGAACTGTGCCGCGGCGAAGGCCAGGGCGCTTCCCCACTGGCCGGCACCGGTCTCGGTGGCCAGCTTGCGGATCCCCTCCTCGCGGTTGTAGAAGGCCTGGGCGATCGCTGTGTTCGGCTTGTGCGAGCCCGACGGCGACACGCCCTCGTACTTGAAGTAGATGTGGGCCGGGGTGTCGAGCTCGCGCTCCAGGTTGCGGGCCCGGATGAGGGGCGAGGGGCGGTACATGCGGTACACCTCCCGGACCGGTGCCGGAATCTCGATGTAGCGCTCCGTGCTCACCTCCTGGCGGATGAGCTCCATGGGGAAGAGCGGAGCCAGCGCTTCCGGACCGATGGGCTCGCGCGTGCCCGGATGCAGCGGCGGTGGCAGGGGCACCGGCAGGTCTGCGCCGATGTTGTAGTAGTGCGTCGGCATCTCGGCTTCGCTGAGCAGGAACCGGCGCTGGGTTGCGGGGGACATGTGGTGGACCTCCAGAGAACAACGCGACCCCTCCGTCCCAAAGGACGAGGGGGTCTTCTCGTGGTGCCACCTTTGTTCCCCGGTGTTCTCACCCGGGCTCATTCGGCCACCGCGCATGCGCTGCGCGAGGACCTCGGCTTCGCTATCGGGGCCTCTCCGCCGGAGGCTACTGGCCGGACCGATATCTCCCGATCCCGCGTTTGCCGCCGGAGCTCCCGGGTCCATTCGCCGGTCGCGCAGCCCTCCGGGGTCTCACTGCTCCCGGTTCCCTGTCTGGCTCGCCTGACCGGGTACTCGTCCCGATCGTCGCCGTCTTCACCTGTGGAGGCGGAAGGTACGACGTGGAGGTGGCGGCGTCAAGCGGCCGGATCGTGCGAGCCGTTGGCGCCCGGCGTCGGCTGGTCGGCGGCGGTCCTGTCCGTGTTCGCTGGCGCGGCGGGCAGGTGCGGCGGCAGGGTCACGACGAAGCAGGTTCGTCCGGGGCGGGTCTGCACATCCATCTCGCCACCGTGGCGGGTCACGACGTTGTGGCTGATGTGGAGGCCCAGGCCGGTGCCGACGCCGGGCTCCTTGGTCGTGAAGAAGGGCTCGAACAGGCGCCCCTTCGCCGCTTCGGGGATACCGGGGCCGTTGTCGCAGATCGTGACCCGGACCCCGCCCTCCTCGGTCGCCTCGGCGCGAACCTCGAGCGCGCCGCGCCCGTCCATGGCCTGCACCGCGTTGTCGATGACGTTGGTCCAGACCTGGTTCAGCTCGCTGCCGTACGCGTCGATCTCCGGGAGGTCGCTGGCGTAGTCGCGCATCACGTCGATGCCGCCCTTGAGCTTGTGGCCCAGGATGACGAGCGTGTCGTCCAGGCCCTTGCGCACGTTGATGCGCTGCACGGGCGCCTGGTCCAGGTAGGCGTAGCTCTTGACGGCTCCCACGATCTCGCTGATACGGTCGGCGGCGGTCTTCACCTCGTCGAGCAGCGAGGTGATGGTGTTGGTCTGCGCCAGCCAACCGGCGGCGTCGCTCGCCTCCTGGACGTCGAGGCCGATGAACGCGGCGCTCAGCTGATCCGGAGTCCAGCCCGCATCCACCAGGGACGCGGCAAGCCCGGAATCCTCCACGAGCTCGGTGAGCTCGTCGATGCGGTCGCTGCGATCCAGGGCGCCCAGCGAGGGCGACGGGTCCGCCGGGTGCAACGTGGTCACCGAGGTGGGCGGATGCAGCTCGTCGCGTGCCGCGACGGCCGTCTCCAGGGACGAAACGGAACGGCGGATCGCGGCGGCAGGGTTGTTCAGCTCGTGCGCCAGGCCCGCGGCGAGAGTCCCGAGGCCGGCCAGCTTCTCGCGCTCCTGCAGGAGCGACTGGGTCGAGCGCAGCCGGTCCAGCACCACGCGGAGGACGGCGAAGGCGGACTCCGGAGCGGCGGCGAACACCTGGAGGAGCGCCCCGCGCGGGATGCGCAGCACCTCGACAGCCGTGATGGCCCGCACCGACGCCGACCGCGGCCGGCCCTCGATGGCGGACATCTCCCCCTGGATGGTGCCCGGCCCCACCCGGTTGAGCGAGATCTCCGCGGATCCGCTCTTCTTCGTGACCTCCAGGTCACCGGACACCACCACGTAGAGCGCATCACCCGGGTCTCCCTCGCGGAGGAGAAGGTCGCCGGGCGCCAGCGACAGTGGTTCGGCCAGGGTCGACAGCCGCGAGAGATCCTCGTCCGGCAGCCGCGCGAACAGCGGTGCCGATCGGAGCGCGTCGAGCACCATGGGTCCGCCGGCGCGCCCTACAGGGTGGCCAGGTACTGGTGGGCGAACTGGACCGCCATGGATCCCTCGCCCACCGCGCTCGCGATCCGCTTCATGGATCTGAATCGCACGTCGCCGGCGACGAACACCCCGGGCACGCTCGATTCGAGCAGGAACGGCTCGCGGTCGCTGCCCCATCCGGGCGGTGGCTTGCCGTCCGGGAACGCCTCCCGCCCCGAGAGCACGAAGCCTGCCCGATCGCGCAGGGCGAATCCCTCGAGCCAGTCCGTGCGTGGAGACTGCCCGATGAACACGAAGAGCGCCGAGAGCGCGACCCCGGTCTCCGACCCGTCGGGACCCTTGATGGTGGCGTGCTCCAGCTCCCGCTCGCCCTCCACGGCGACGACCTCGGTCTTGAGACGGATCTCGACGTTGGGCAACGCCTCCATCTGGTCGATCAGGTACTGGCTCATGGTGGCGGTCACCGTCTCGCCGCGGACGAGGAGCATGACGTGATGTGCGAAGCGCGCAAGGTAGACGGCCGCCTGGCCTGCGGAGTTGCCGCCGCCCACGACGCCGACGTCCATCCCGCGGTAGAGCACGGCCTCCGTGGTCGCGGCACCGTAGTAGATCCCCGCGCCGGCGAGCCGGTCCGCATTCGGAAGGGTGAGCTGCCGGTAGCTGACTCCGGTCGCCACGATCACCGTCTGGCAGGAGAGCTCCGTCCCGTCGGCCAGCGTGACGACTCGGTACGGATCGTCACGGCGGACGGCGACAACCTCCTGCGGCGTCAGGATCTCGGCGCCCAGCCGGCGAGCCTGCGCGAGGCCACGGCGGGCGAGATCGCTGCCGCTGAGCCCCGCCGGGAACCCGAGGTAGTTCTCGATGCGGCTCGTGGTGCCCGCCTGGCCGCCCGGCGCCTCGCGCTCCACGAGGACCGTCTTGAGCCCCTCGCTGGCTCCGTACACGGCCGCAGCCAGCCCGGACGGACCGCCCCCGACGATCACGAGATCGTAGAACGGAAGCGCCGCCTGGGTCTGCAGCCCGACCTTCTCGGCGATCTCCAGGTCGTCGGGATCGCGCAGGATGGTGCCGTCGGGGAAGAAGACGAGCGCAACGGCAAGATCCGCCGTCGACGCCGCGTCACCGGCTGCACCCTCGCCGGCCTCGGCAGCCGACCGGGCGAGGCGTCGACCCTCTTCGTCGGACTCCGGATCGAGCCACGCGTATGGCACCTGGTTGCGCGCCAGGTAGTCGCGGATGTCATGGCCGTGCGGCGACCATCGGCGCGACAGCAGCCGGAGGCCCTCGAACGGCGGCCGGAAATCGGCGATCCAGTCGGAGAGCAGGTCGTCGATGACCGGATAGAGCCTCTCCTCCGGCGGGTCCCAGGGCTTCAGGATGTATTGGTCGAGGCGGATCTCGTTGATGGCACGGATCGCCGCATCGGTGTCCGCGTAGGCGGTGAGCAGGACCCGCTTCGGCATCCGGCTGCAGCCCCACGGCCTGGGAGAGGAATTCGACCCCGGTCATCCCCGGCATGCGCTGGTCGACCACGAACAGGCCGATGGCGCCACCGCGCACGGTGAGCTGCCGTACCACGTCGAGTCCCTCGGCCCCGGAGCCGGCCGCCACGATCCGGTAGTCCTTGCCGTAGCGGGCCCGGAGATCGCGCTCCACGGCCCGCAGGACCGGAGCATCATCGTCGACCGCCAGGATGACGGGCTTGGTGCTTGGGGAGGCCATGCGGCGCAGTGTAGGACGCCGCGCGCCCGGCCGGGAGGGACTGCCGTCATATTCGGGGCCGGCAGGCACCGGAGAAGGGTCGCATCGGCCCTTGGGAAGGCCGTCCGCCGGGCGCACCTTCTGGGCGGTGCCCCGGGGCCGCTCCTCGGGCCGATGAACGAGGGATGAGACGATGACCAGGCTCGCGCCCCCAGCAGGCACCCCGGCCGGCCTGCACGCCGCGCTCGATGCGCCGGCCGACCACGCCCAGTTCCTGGAGCTGCCGCCGACGAGCTACCTGATGATCGACGGCCTTGGGCCGCCGGAGGCTCCTGCCTTCACCGATGCCGTCCACGCCGTGTACGGGCTCACCTACGCGATCCGCGACTCCCTGCGCGACAACGGCGCAGCGGTCGAGCCCCCTGCGCCGCTCGAGGCGCTATGGCGGTCCTCGACCGGCGAAATCTGGCGCCCGGAGGCGCCCCACGAATGGAACTGGACGGTCATGATCACGCAGCCGCCCGAGGTGACCCGCGACATGCTGCGGGCCAGCCGCGAGCGTGCTCGCGCGAAGCGACGCTCCCCGGCGCTGGACCGGGCGCGCCTGGAGCTGTTCGAGGAGGGCCTCGTGGGCCAGATCCTGCACGTCGGGCCCTACATCGCGGAGTGGCCGACCCTGACCCGGCTGTTCGTCGAGCTCCGCGGTGCCGGGTACGAGCCGGTGGGCCCGCACCACGAGATCTACCTGGACACCGTGCGCACCGTGCCCGAGGATCGGATCCGGACCGTCCTTCGCCACCAGGTCCGGCTTCGCTGAGAACGCGCGGCGATCGTCCATGAACCGTCGCGCGGCGCCAGCGCGGCGCGAGCGCGACGCGTAGCATCCTCAGTCATGAGCGCAGCTGACCACGCCGACGTCGTCATCGCCGGCGGCGCCATCATGGGGAGCGGCGTCGCCACGTTCCTGGCGCGCCGCCCCGACTGGAAGGGACGGATCGTGGTGGTCGAGCGCGACCCCACCTACCGCACCTCGTCGACGACGCTCTCGGCCGCGTCGATCCGCCTCCAGTTCAGCACCGAGCTGAACATCGAGATCAGCCGCTTCGGCATCGAGCTCATCAAGCACCTCGATGACTGGCTGGGGGTTCGGGGCGAGCCGGCGCCGGAGATCGACTTCGTGGAGGGCGGCTACCTGTTCCTGGCCAGCGAGGCCGGGCGCGCCACCCTGGAGCACAACCACGCGGTGCAGCGCCGGCATGACGTCCCGGTGGTGCTCCTGACCCGGCTGAGCTGCGACATCGGTTCGGGTGGATGCAGGTCGACGACCTGGCCGGCGGATCGCTGGGGCTCTCCGACGAAGGCTGGTTCGACGCGTACGCCCTCCTGCAGGCCTTCAGGCGCAAGGCGCGCTCCCTGGGCGTGGAGTACGTGGCCGGGGAGGTGACCGGGGTCGACGTCGAGGGCGACGCCGTTCGGGCCGTGAACCTCGCGGATGGCTCCCGCATCAGCTGCGACTGGCTGGTCAATGCTGCGGGACCGCGGGCGGCGGCCATCGCCGCGATGGCCGGCGTGGATCTCCCGGTCCGTCCGCGCCGTCGGTACGTGTACCACTTCGACTGCCGCACCCGCGTCGCGCCCGCGCCGCTGACCATCGACACCAGCGGCGTGTACTTCCGCCCGGAGGGCGCCGCGTACATCGCCGGCTTCTCGCCCCGGGAGGGCGAAGAGGACCCCGACACGCTGGACCTGACCTTCGACCGTGACGCCTTCGAGACGGTGATCTGGCCCAGCCTCGCGAACCGGGTGCCGGCATTCGAGGCGATCCGGCTCCTCGACGGCTGGGCCGGTCACTATGCGCTGACCACACTGGATCACAACGCGGTGCTGGGCCCGCATCCCACGCTGCGCAACCTCCTCTTCGCCAACGGGTTCTCCGGCCACGGCCTGCAGCAGGCGCCGGCTGTCGGCCGCGGGCTCGCGGAATGGATCGCCACCGGGCGCTACCAGACGCTGGACCTGGAGCCACTCGGCTTCGGCCGAATCCTGCGGGAGGAGCCGGTCCGCGAGCTGAACGTGGTCTGAGCCGGCGTACGATTCGCGCATCGTGAATCGGCCGCGCATCGTCGTCACCCTCTCGAATCCCGCGCGCGCCCGCGACCCGTCCGTCGCGGAGCTGAAGAACGCCAGGTACCTCGAACCGCTGCGCCGGCACGGGGCAGAGCCGGTGCCCCTGGACGATGGAGCGTCGGAGGCCGCACGTGCGCGTGCCTTCTCGGCGGCAGATGGCCTGCTCATCACCGGCGGCGCCGACATGGACCCGGCGGCCTATGGCGAAACGCCCCACGGGGCGGGCCCGACGGATGCCGGCCGTGACGCGCTCGATCGCGCCGCCTTTGCCGCGGCCGGTGAGCGGGAGCTCCCGGTGCTTGGGATCTGCCGCGGCCTGCAGGCCATCAACGTCTTCTGCGGCGGCAGCCTCGTCCAGCACCTCGAGCACCATGAGTCGCCGCCATACCCTGCGCAGGCGGCCGCCGCGACCCGCCACCCGCTCCATCTCCAGCGGGGCACTCGCTTGGCCGCGCTCCTCGGCGGGGTCACGACCCTCGAGGTCAACTCGTTCCACCACCAGGCCGTGGACGTCGAGCGCCTCGCCCCGGGCCTTCGCGCCGCCGGCCTCACGCCCCGCCAGGGTGGCGACCTGGTCGAGGCGCTGGAGAGCGCCGATGCGGAACGCTGGCTCTTCGCGGTGCAGTGCCACCCGGAACGAGACGAAACGTCACCGCGCGAGCTGGATGCGCTGTGGGCGGCGTTCGTGGCTGCGGCACGTGCCGTCGGGGCCGACCGTGCCTGAGGGGTCCGCGCTCAGCCGGCCTCGTCCGCGTCGTGGCCCGCCATCACCCGGGTAATGCGATCGAGCAGCCAGCGGGCCGTCCCGCGCGCAGCGGTGTTGAGCAGCAGGCGATCGGCGATGACGCCCACCCCGCCGCCTGGCGGCGCGTAGACACCGCTGACTCGCAGGCGGTCGTCCGCCCAGGTCAGGTGCCCGGAGAAGACCGGGAAGAGCGGCGCCATCCCGGCCGCGCGCCACGAGATCTCCACGCTGACCGCGGCGTCGGCTGCATCCACGGACCCAACGTCCAGGTACGCCGCCTTGTGGAAGGTGACGAGGGAAGAGCGCTCTCCCACCCGCATTCGCAGGTCAACCAGGTGGCGCTCCATGCCGGGAGGAGCGGCCGTCTCCGTGCCCGCCTCCTCCCTGATCCAGGCTGCCCGACCCGGCCCCAGCACCTCGATCACTCGCTCGCGAGGGAAGGGGGCGGGAACGGCGACGTCCAGGCTTGTGCGCCCGACGGGGCCGCCGTCGGCCACGGAGCCGGTCAGGCTCATTCCGCCGGCCCCGTGATCGCGGACGAGCTCGCAGGCGACGCGTGGACCCCGGTGGCGGTGACGGGGATGAGAATGGTGAGACGGGGTCTGCTCGGCATCGGTCCCTCGGTGGCGCTGGCTCGGTGGCGCTGTTTCCGTGGCGCCGCACAGGCTGGGCGGTGTTGTCGAGCGGTTATACGGGGCCCCGGGCGGGAGCCGCGAGAGCCGAATGGCCCCGGTCCGCCTGACGTGCGTCACAAGGTCGCTGGACGATCATGGATCATCGCGCGCGGCGCTGCCCAGCTGGCCCGCGGGCGAGGCGGGAGGCTCGACAACGGGTACGGGACTGGTTGCTCGCGGATCGCGCGCCGGGACGCGGCGGGTGGCGAGGGCCGCCAGCAGGATAACCAGGAGCATCAGCCCGTCGGACGCGGCAATCGCGGTGCCGAGTGGCAGGATCCCCGCATCGGCCAGCCCCACCAGCGCGCCGCCCACGCCGGAGCCGAAGGCGGTGCCGATGGTGAACGCGAGGTTGATGCCGGCCGAGGCGGCACCCTCGCGCCCCGGCTCGGCCGTCTCGAGGACCAGCAGCGTGAGCGTGGAGTAGCCGAGGCCCATCCCGAGACCGGCCACGGCCCACGCCAGACCCGCGGTCGCTACCGGAACGCCCGGCAGCAGAGCGAGGGCGGCGAGGACGATCCCTGTGGCGATGAGCAGCACGCCGCCGCGCACCAGCCCGCGACGCCATCCCCGCGGGGCCAGGCGCGCCTGCATCCATGAGCCGACGGTCCAGGTGACCGCCGCCGCGGAGAGGGCCAGCCCGCCCACGGGCAGTGGCGCGTCGCGGACCTGCGTGATGGCCAGGGGAACGAAGGCCTCCGTACCGAAGAAGCCGAAGGCCACGAGGCCGATCGTGGCCGATACCGCCGGCGGGCCGGGCCGCAGGACGAGCGAGCCGGCGGGCAGCAGGTCCCGGAGCGTCACGACCGTCAGCCAGCCGCCCACGGCCAGCATGGGCAGGGCCAGCGGCACCGATCCCACGGTGAGACTGCCCAGGACGAGGCTGCTCCCACCGGCCAGACCGAGGGCCCGCATCCCGCGCCGCTCCCGCCGCTCGGTCGCCTCGGCGCTGGGCCCCAGGCGGCCGATGGGTACCAGCACCGCCGCACCGGTCAGCAGGACCACCGGGACCAGGCCGCCGAAGACCCAGCGCCAGTCGAGCACGGCCACGATCCATGCCGCCAGGGCCGGCCCCACCAGCCCGGGCACCACCCAGGCGCTCGAGTTGAGGGCCAGCATGCGGGGCATGGCGCGCCGGTCGTAGGAGCGCGCGATGACGACGTAGACCACGGAGCCGATGGCGCCCGCACCCAGGCCCTGCACCGCCCGACCCAGGATCACCACGGGCATCCCCGGCGCGGCGGCGGCCATCAGCAGCCCGACGCAGAAGAGCGCGATGCCGGCGGCGAACGCCCGCATCGGTCCGTGCCGGTCGGCATCCGCCCCGGCGACCGTGATCCCCACGATGTTCGTCAACCAGAACGCGGCGAAGGCCCACCCGTACAGGGAGAGGCCGCCCAGGTCGTCGACGGTGGCCGGGAGGATGGTCGGGACCGCCATGCCCTCGAAGGCCACGGCCGTGATGAGCGCCACGATGCCGCTTGTCAGGACGCGGCGATCCGGGGACCAGGTGCTGCGCGCGGGCATGCGCCGATGCTACGCGGTCCCGCGCCGCCGGACCGCGTGGGCGCGGATGACGCTAGCGGTCGGACGGCCGGTCGGTGAGCGGCGGGCCCAGCAGCAGCGGCGAGCCCAGCTTCCCGCCGTACTGCGGTCGAAGCCGGGCCAGGTTGTACATGGTCCCCACGTCGATCTTGCGTGGACCAAGGGCCGGGTCGGGCAGCGGTGCGTGCGAGTACTTCCCGTCACGGATGGCGCTCATCCGGCCGGCGACGCCATCCGCCAGCAGGTCCATGGCCACGTTGGCGAAGGTGGTGGCCACCATCTGGTCCAGCGCGTCGGGGTCACCGGAGCGCAGGTCGTAGGTCAGGTCGCTGTGCACCGTCTCGACGTGCGTCCGCCGCCGGAGCTCCTCGGCCAGGGCGTTCCCGACGTCCATCTTGTGGCGGTGGCCGAAGGCGTCCGCCTCGCCCTCCTCGCCCAGGGTGCCGCCGCTCCAGATGGCGCCCTCCGACGCAATCACGAACGCGTAGCCGGATGGATTCGCGCTGCGGTCCTCCATCATCAGCCCGGCCAGCTGGTCCAGGTCGAAGCTCGACTCCGGGATCACGCAGCGACCGCTGGTCACGTAGGCCGCGTACCAGGCCGTGTAGCCGCTGTTGCGGCCGAAGATGCGGAAGACACCGATGCGTTCATGGCTGCCGAGCGTCGTCCGCTGCCGGTTGATCAGCTCCCGGGACCGGGTGACCGCCGAGCTGAAGCCGATGCAGTACTCGGTGCCCTGGACGTCGTTGTCCATGGTCTTGGGGATCGCCATCAGCGGAACACCCTCCGCTCCCAGCCGATGGCCGTAGCCCAGGGTGTCGTCGCCGCCGATGGCGACCAGGCGGTCGATGCCCAGCCGCTCCAGGTTCTCCAGGACGAGCGGGGTGAGGTCATAGAGATCCTCGCCGGTCTGCATGGCGGCGCGGCGATCCGGGTCGAGGTGCTCGGGCAGGCTCGCCTCCTTCATGCGCGCCGGATTCGTGCGCGACGTGTGGAGCACGGTGCCCCCGGTTCGATCGATCGCGCGGGTGGAGCGGCGGTCGAGCGGGCGGATGTAGTCCGGGTCCAGCTCAGGCCCGGGCCGCATGTGGGTGAGCCCCTTCCATCCGCGCCGGATCCCGATGACCTCGTACCCGAGCTCGGAGGCGCGGTAGACGACGGACTTGATGACGGAGTTGAGGCCGGGGACGTCGCCGCCGCCGGTGAGGATGCCGATGCGTTGTGTCATTGCCCCTATCTTGCCGCGCGAACGCAACGTCCACGGCGGCCATTGGTCACGATCGGATGCCGCAGAATGACCCTATGTGCGGACGATTCGCCCAACCTCGATCCTCCGACGAGCTGGCACGCCTGTTCCAGGCCCGCCCGGTGACGGAACTCGTCGGGGACCGCTTCAACGTGGCCCCCACCGACGAGGTCGCAGCCGTGGTGGAGCATCACGGCGAGCGTCAGCTCGACGCGTTCCGCTGGGGCCTGGTCCCGGTCTATGCCGAAGATCCCAGGCAGGGCGCGCGGCTCATCAACGCCCGGGCCGAGACGGTCGAGACCTCGCCGGCGTACCGGGCCGCCTTCCGGCGCTGGCGTTGCATCGTCCCGGCCGACGCCTTCTACGAGTGGCGCCGTGATCAGACGCTGCCCGAGGGCGCCCGACGGCGTGGACGCTCGGAGCCGTTTGCCGTGCGGCGCGCGGACGGCGCGCCGATGGCCTTCGCCGGGCTGTGGGCGGTGTGGCGCGACCCGATGACGGCGGCGCGCCTCTACACCTGCACCATCCTGACGACCGCCGCCAACGCCGGGCTGGCCGCCATCCACCCGCGAATGCCGGTCATCCTGGAGCCGGACGACTGGCAGCCGTGGCTCGACGAGACGACGCCGGTCGAGGCGCTGCGGCCGCTCCTCCGCCCTGCCGCGGACGGGCTTCTCGAGGCCTATGCCGTCTCGCCGGCGGTGAACAGCGTGCGCAACAATGGGCCGGAGCTCCTGGACCCGCTGACCCGCTGGACGGAGACGATCCGGTGAGCACGGTTCGGCTCCCGTCGAAGGCGCTCGTCGTGCTGATCGGCGTCGCGGGCAGCGGCAAGACAACGCTCGCCGCGCGCCATTTCGCGCCGGACGAGATCCTGGCCTCGGATGCGTTCCGTGCGCGCGTCTCCGGCGACGAGGCCGATCAGTCGGCTACGGCCGAGGCGTTCCGGCTCCTGCATGCCGCGCTCGACGAGCGCATGGCCCGTGGCCTGCTCACCGTGGTCGACGCCACCAACACCCAGGCATGGGCGCGCCGTCCGCTGCTCGCCAGCGCCGCGCGCAGGGGACGGCCATCGGCGGTGATCGTGCTGGACCTCCCGGCGCAGGTGAGCCTGGCACGGAACGAGCGACGAGCGGGTCGCAGGGTTCCCCCGAACGTCGTCCGGCGCCAGCAGCGTGAGCTGCGCTGGACCCTGATCCAAGTGGCGGAGGAGGGACACGTCGGCGTCACGATCCTGCGCGACGTCGCCTCCGTGGACGCGCTCAGCATCGAGCGCGACCCGGCTCAGAGGTCCGTGGTCGAGCAGAGCGCGACGTCCCGGATGTAGTGCACGTCTCGCGCCCACGCCTTCGCCAGGATGACGTGGAACGCCGCCCGTGCCGTGCCGTGCGGCAGGTCCACGGTCGGGAGCCAGGCGCGCGGCGCGTCGGCCGTGAATGCGTGGCTGGCCATCGGACCGCCGAACGTGCCGCCATCGGCCTCCAGGCGCCCGTGGGCCACCACGACCTCCTCCTCCATCCCACCGGCGACCGTGACCCGGGCGTGGACGCGCAGCTCCAGGCGGACCTCCTGGACCGGTACCGGCTCGGCCGTCTCCAGCGTCACGCCGCCGCGGAAGGGCAGGGCGATGTCCAGCGGCACCGGTTGCAGCCGAATCTGGGCCGGGTGCGCGTCCACGTTCGCCGGCGCCTCCTCGAAGAGCGCGTACTGGCCGGCATCGACGACGCCCGCCCGCAGGAGGGCTGACGGCTGCGCCACGCGAACGGGCAGCCGCAGTTCGGCGTCTCGCGCCATCGGCCTGTCGACGGTGACGCGGAGCTCCCAGTCGCATCGGAGCACCGAACCTTCGAAGGTCGCCGGGCCCAGGTCGGGGACGTGGAGCGTCCACTCCCATTGCAGCGGCCGGCCCGCCGCGAGCTCGCCCTCGCCAGCGAGGGCCGTCTCGAGCCGGCCGACCTCGCTGGTCGCGGTTCGCTCGACGGTGCGTGTCGTCATGCTGCCGTTGGCCCCGCTCGTCGTCTCGGACCGGCGATAGCGGTAGGTCTCGGTCCCGATGAGGGCGGCCCGCACGCCGCGCGTCTTCAGCGCACGATCGGGGGTGAAGATGACCACCACGCGGGCGTCGCGACTGGGCAGCAGAACGGGCGGATCCAGGGTCGCGGCCCAGGCGCCGCCACTCAGCTCGGTCGGATCCAGCATGGGCGTTCACCCCCTTACGGCAAACACGGAAATGTCCCGAAGGAACTGCGCGCGAGCCGACGATGCGAGATCATCGAACCGCCCCGGAACGCTTGATGCAATCGCCTGATCCGGTTGCGCTGCCCCTTCGGGACGACCACAGAATACGTGCCGGATGGAACGCCACGCAAGGGGGTTTATCCCCGACTTTTCGGACCTCCGCCGCAGTTGTCAACAGGCACTCCACGATCAGGGCTCGGGTGACGTGTCGGTGTGCCCGATCGGGCCCTCACCAACTGGGCGGGTGTCGGTTCCTATTGGCGCTCCCGGTTGACGGCACTCCGGATACTCTTCCCGGCACAGGAGGGTGTACGGAGGGTCTCGCGTGACAACGTCCGGCGGTGGCGGCTGGGCCAAGTCGCCACCCGAGCTCATCGAGCGGTTCGAGGCCGGAACCGCCCAGTTTCTCGCCGAGCCTGGCGTTCGCCGGCGGCAGATGTTCGGCTACCCCGCCTGCTTTGCGGACGGGCACATGTTCACGTCGCTCTTCGAGGACCGATGGGTGGTCCGGCTCCCGGATGACGCGCGGGCCGAGCTGGCACGTCTCGGCGGCTCCCCGTTCGAGCCCAAGCGCGGGCGTCCCATGAACGGCTACGCGCTGCTGCCGGCCGACCTGGCCGATCCGTATGCCGCGCATCCGTGGCTCGCGCGCGCCCTGGCCCACGCCCGGAGCCTGCCGCCCAAGAAGGCAAAGCGCACGCCCTAGGCCTCGGTCAGGAAGGCGCCCACCAGCCGGGCCACCTCGCGCGCGCGCTCCAGCTGCACGGTGTGGCCGGCCCCGGGGATGGTCGTCAGACGCGCGCCGGGGATCCGGGCCGCCAGCGAAACCTGGACCGACGGTGCGACGATGCGGTCCGCCAGCGGGCTGAGGACAAGGGTCCTCGCCCGGATCCGGGACACGTCATCGGGTGCCGTCGCGCGGGTGGCGGCGATGAAGCGGCGGAGGAAGTCGGCCGTGCCCGGCTGCCGGAGCGGCTCGATGTAGCCACGGGCAAGCTCGCCGGCGCCGATGCCGGCCTCGCCGGCGTACCGCCCGAGGAAGCGCCGCACGATCGGTCGCGCCAGCCAGGGCGCCGCCCCCGCGAGCCGCAGGCTCCACAGGTCGGCGCGACCCAGGAGCAACCGTTCGCCGGCGTCCACGGCCGCCACGAGCACCAGGCGGTCGACGCGATCGGGATGGTGAATCGCGACGCGCTGGGCCACCGATCCGCCCCAGCTGAGCCCCACCAGGTGTGCGCGCGCCAGCTCCAGCGCGTCCAGCAGCCGGACCACCCGGTCGGCATAGGTACGCCCGTCCAGCGGAAGCAGCGGGAGACGAGTGCTGGAGCCGAAGCCGACCGCATCGGGAGCCACGGTCCGCAGACCCGGGGCGAGCCGCATCTGCACCGGGCGCCAGGCGATGGCGTTGCCCGGGAAGCCGTGGAGCAGGACCGCCGGCGGCCCGCTCCCGACGTCGACCAGGTGCATCGCCTCGCCATCGACCTCGACGGTGCGCTGGACGGCGGGGGTCACGCGGCGAATTCTAGGCCGCGGGGACTCGTGCCCTCCGCTAGGCTTCACGGCGCATGCCTGACACTGCGACGCTCCACGTCCTGCACACCGGCTACGTGCGCGACGACCACGTCTCGGGGACGGTGAGCCTCATCGTGGATGGGGACGCGCGCCTCGTCGTCGATCCGGGGCTGGTCGCGGACCGCGAGGAGATCCTGGGGCCACTGCGTGAGCATGGGCTGGAGCCGGGATCGGTCACCCACGTGCTGCTGACCCACCACCATCCGGACCACACCGTGAACGTGGGGCTCTTCCCGAACGCCGAGGTGGTGGACGGGGCGGCGCGCTACGCCGGGGACCGCTGGCTCGACCACGACGGCGACGGCTATCGGCCCAGCCCGCACGTCCGGCTGCTCAGCACGCCGGGTCACACCGACCTGGACGTCTCCTGGCTGGTCGAGACGGATGGGGGCGTGATCGCCTGCACCCACGCCTGGTGGTTCTCCGACCGGACCCCCGTCGAGGATCCCTATGCGCCGGACCAGGCCGAGCTCGCTGCGAGCCGTCGCCGCATCCTGGCCCGGGCGACCGTCGTGGTGCCGGGCCACGGCGCGCCGTTTGCCGTGGATCCAACCACGGCGGGGAAGCCGGCATGACCACGAATCTCGCCAACTTCGACCGCCTCGTCGACGAGCGCTTCGATGCCTGGGTCGACGAGCTGCGCGATTTCTGCACCATCCCCAGTGAGACCGCCCACCTTCCCGAGCTCGAGCGCGGCGCGGCGTGGGTGGAGCAGCGACTGCGGGCCGCGGGCGCGGAGGTCACCGTTCTCCGCGCGGATGGAGTCCCGCCGCTGGTCGTGGGTGAGATGGGCGCGGGGCCGCGCACCCTGATCGCCGTCCAGCACTACGACGTCCAGCCCGCGGCACCGCTGGACCTGTGGGAGACCGGACCCTGGGATCCGCAGGTACGCGAGGGTCGCCTGTATGCGCGCGGGGTGTGCGACGACAAGGGCGAGCTGCTCCATCGGATCCAGGCGGTCGAGGCGCTCCGCGACGCCACCGGCGAGCTCCCCTGTCGGGTCCGCTTCATCGTCGAGGGCGAGGAGGAGTCCGACTCCGCCCACCTGGCGACCCTCCTCCAGCAGCGGCCGGAGTTCTTCGAGGGGCACGGTGCGCTCATCGAGGGCGGTGGGGTCGATGCGGCGGGCCGGCCGGAGCTGGTCTGCGGCGTACGCGGGATGGCCTACGTGGAGCTCACCGCGCGGACCGTCGCCTTCGACGCACACTCCGGTGGTGCGCAGCTGCTGCCGAACGCCGCCTGGCGGGTGGTCGAGGCCCTGGCGACCATGCGCTCGGCGAACGGCAGCGTCACCATCGACGGCTTCATGGACGACGTCGCACTGCCCACCGATGCCCAGCTCCAGCACCTCGCCACGCTCCCCTTCGAGGAGTCGGAGATCAAGCGCATCTACGGCATCGATGCGTTCGTCGGCGATCTCACCGGCAGCGCGGCGCAGATCGCCGACACGTTCCAGCCAACCTGCAACATCTCGGGGATCATCGCCGGCTGGACCGGCGTCAGCGTCAAGACCATCGTGCCCGCCGAAGCGAGCGCCAAGGTCGACATGCGGCTCATCCCCGACCAGGACCCGGCCCGGATCGTGGAGGCCCTGCGCGCTCACCTGGACGCGCGAGGCTTCACCGATGTCGCGCTCACCGTGCATCGCGGCGAGCAGCCGTACTGGACGCCCATCGACGACCCCATCGTCGACGCCGCGGAGCGCGCCCATGCCGGCATCTTCGAACAGAAGCCCCTGCGCTGGTTCAGCGCAGGGGGGACGGCGCCCATGCACCAGGTCTGCGCTCCCCATCGGCTGCCCATGGTCACCCTGGGCGCCGGTGACGCCGAGGTGCGCGCGCATGCGCCGAACGAGAGCTACAGCCTGGACCTCATGCGTCGCGCCGCGCGCGTCGCAGGGCGCTTCCTCGGAGAGTTCGCCGCCATAGGGCAGACCGGCCGCTGAGCCGGCGGCTCCTGCCGGCGCATGGCCCCGGGCAGGAGGCGTGGGAAGGCTACTCGTCCTCTCCCCAGGGGTTGTCCTCGCCCTCAGGGACGAGCGGCTCGCGATCGGGACGGACGTCCCCCGGGAGGAGATCCTCCGGGTGCTCGTCCTCTTCGGGGGACTCGAGTGGATCCTCGAGGAGGCTGCGACGGCTCCAGCGCCGACCGGCGGCCAGCTCCTCGGCAACGCGCGTCGCGACGGGGAACGGATACGAGCAGACGATCCGGGCGTCCCACTCCCCCTCCACGCCCAGCAGGTGCTCGCAGGAGAGGCAGACCTCCAGCTCGACCACTCCCTTGCGCGGGCAGATCACCATCCCCTCCTCGACGAGGAGGCTCCGATCGATGGGCGTGCTCCAGGTCAGCACAGGGTCCTGGCCGGACATGCCGGCATCGTCGCGCCGCCTCGCTGAAGGCTGCACCGGCCGGATGGCCCGAGGGGTACGGGCCGCTCGGCCCCATCGGGGCAGGATTGGACGTTCGGCATGGACGTTCATGACCGATGGCCCCAATGGCGTCGCGCCACCGTCTCCTAGGATGCCGGCATCCTCCGGCGCACGGCGTTGGGGACCGATGATGCCCGCCCATGATCGATGCCGGCCCTGCGGGGCCGGCATCGGTGCGACCGGGCCCGGAAGCTAGGTGCCGCGCAGGGGGGTCGGGCGCCCGTCCTCGTCGATCGCCACGAAGACGAACGAGCCGCTGGTGGCCAGCTGCCGGCTGTTCGGGATCAGGAGGTCCTCGACGAACATGTCGACCGCCACGGTGAGGCTGGTGCGACCTTCGCGCGTGACACGGGCCACCAGCTCCACCAGCTGGCCGGCCCGGACCGCCACCTTGAACTCGATGCGGTCGGTGGCGACGGTGACGAACGTGCGCCGCGCATGACGGGTGGCAGCCAGGTAGCCGGCCTTGTCCATCCAGCCCAGCGCATTGCCGCCGAACAGCGTCCCGTAGTGGTTGGTGTGGTTCGGCTCGACCAGCTCCAGCAGCCGCACCTCGCTGCCGGGGGTCTCCGGTTCGGTGCTCACCAGGGGATGGTACCCGGCGCGGCGGTCCCGGCGTGACGAAGGCCCCCCGGATCGTGACCTATGGCCGCTGCGAGCGAGAGCCACACGGTTGCACGCTGGGCTCGCCGAGCCATCCACACCGCCGCGCGAGGAGCGACCGATGAAGACGAGCGAGTCTCCCCGGGTAGGGAACCTGATGTCGACCGAGCCGGTCGTGGTCGAGGAGGATGCCCTCGTCAGCGATGCCGAGCTGCTCCTGCGCAGCTATCGGATCACCGGCCTCCCGGTGGTGGCCAACGGGATCCTGGTCGGGGTCATCAGCCAGACCGATCTGCTGAACGCACGCTCCAGCGAGCTCATCGGCGAGAACTGGAGCCGCGTGCGGGTTCGTCACCTCATGACCCGACCGCCGGTCACCGTGCACCTCGGCGCCACGATCGAGCACGCCGCCCGGCTCATGCTCGAGAAGCACATCCACCGCCTGGTGATCGTCGATGACGAGGGATCGCCGAGCGGCGTGGTCACCACCAGCGATCTCCTGCGGGTCATCCTCGACGAAGGGGTCGCCCGGGCCTGAGGGTTCGCGCCGGGAACGCCATCGGTCTATCCTCCCCCGGCCGATGGATGGCCTGCAGTTCCTTGACCGCACGGTCGACCCGTGGGAGTTCCACGGGCGATGGCCCGTGCGCCTCTACGAGCTCGACAGCAACGGGCACGTGAACAACGCCGTCTATCTCAACTACGTGGAGCAGATCGCGCTGGAGCACGTGGAGGCCATGGGCTTCGGGCGCGACTGGTACCAGGCCAACGGCGGCGGCTGGTTCGTCCGCGAGCACCACGCCACCTACTACCGGCCCGCGACCTTTGGCGACTTCCTGCTCCTCACCACCGTTCCGCTGCGGATGGTCGCCGCGAGCGGCGAGCGATACACCACCATCCACCGTGAGGCCGATGGCGCCCTCCTGACGGAGGTCCGGACGCTGTGGGCCTGGGTCCGCGACGACGGCCGGCCCGGCCGCATCCCGGAGCAGCTGCGATCGCTCTTCCGCGGTGGCCCGCCGGCCGATTCGTCCGCGGCACAGCTGGAGCGTTCCACGTCGCGGCACGCCGGGAGCCGGACCGCGTCGCGACCCTAGTCCGCGGCGCCGCGGGCGATCGAGACGAATGCCTCGTCGAAGGTGGCCGGGGCGATGGACAGCCGGGCGGTCACCCCGGCCGACCTGAGCGCACCGTCAATCCCGTCGATGGAACCGCCGGGAACGCGGAGCGAGCGCCCCACCAGGGCCACTGGCGCGCCGGCGGCATCCAGGGCCGCAAACGCAGCCTCCCAGCGATCCGCATCGACGGTGACCGTCCGCAGATCGCCCACGATCGTGGTCACGGTTCCCGCGGTGGCGACCCGTCCGGCGACCAGGACCACCAGCCGGTCACACTCGGATGCCTCGCTCATGTGGTGGGTGGTGGCCAGGACGCCCGCGCCGCGGTCCGCCGCATCCCGGATCGTCTCCCACAGCCGCGCCCGGGCAAGTGGCTCCACCCCGGAGGTGGGCTCGTCGAGGACGAGCAGCTCCGGATCGTGGGCCAGCGCGGCGGCAAACGCCACCCGCCGGCGCAGGCCGAGCGGGAGGTCACGCACCAGGCTTCCCAGCACGGCCCGGATCTCCTGGTCGAGGCCGGCAACGTCAACCGCGTGCCCGAACGCGCGCGCTGCGAAGGCCAGGTTCTCGCCCACGGTCAGGTCCTCGTACAGGCCCAACCCCTGGGGGAGATAGCCGAGCCGATACCGGGTGTCGCGCGACGGCTGCTGGCCGAAGAGCTTCACCGTGCCCTTCGTCGGGCGCAGGAGGCCAAGCGCGAGCCGGATGAGGGTCGTCTTGCCGGCACCGTTCGCACCGAGCAGCCCCACGACCTCGCCTGGCTCCACCTTGATGTCCACGGCCTGCACCGCGTCCTGGTTGCCGAAGCGGCGGGTCACCGCGGCGGTCTCGAGCAGGCTCATGCCGCCGCTGCCGCATCCGCTCCGGCGAGCTCGACCGAGAGCTGTGCCATCACCAGGGCGTCCTCGAGGTCGGGCGTGAGGAGCGTCGCGTCCTGGGGCGCATCTCCGCTTGGCGACCAGAGGCGCCACTCCGCGCCGCGCCGCCAGGCTCGCGGGTCGCGGGTCGGTCCGGGGGCCCCGTACAGCTCGCCCGGGACGCCCGCAACGATCGACGCCGCGGTCCCCGCCGCCAGCGTCCTCCCCCGCAGCAGGACCAGGACCGATGACGCGCGCTCGGCCTCGTCGACGTAGGTGGTGGACAGGGCGATGGCGGTGCCCTGCGCGGCCAGCGCGGCCATCAGGCGCCACAGCTCGGCCCGGCTCACCGGGTCCACGCCGGTCGTCGGTTCGTCGAGGACCAGCAGCTCCGGCTCGTGGACGACGGCCATGGCCAGTGCGAGCTTCTGGCGCATGCCGCCGGAGAGGCGGCCCGCGAGGCGGCGGCGTGCCTCCACCAGCTCCGTCGACTCCAGCAGGCGGTCGATGCGTGCCCGTGCCGTCGAACCGGACACGCCATAGGCTCGTGCCGAGAATGCGAGGTTCTCGTCGACGGTGAGGTCGTGGTAGACGCCCGGACCGGCCGACACGTACCCGATCCGCCGTTTCGCCGGGCGCCGCACCCGGCCCGAAACCGCGGCCTGGGCACCCACGAGCGTGCGCAGCAGGGTCGACTTGCCGGCGCCATCGGCGCCGACCACGGCCGTCACCGATCCGGCGCCGACGCCAAGGCTGACCCGGTCCAGCGCCAGGTGGTGTCCGTATCGCACGCTGACCCGCTCCAGCCCCCACCCGGTGACCCGGTCCTCCGCCGATCGGCCGGGCCGGGCGCCCGTCACGCCGTCACCTCGGTCGTCGCCGAGCGCCCCCGACCGGCAGAAGGCGCGAGGTCGCGCTGGAAGCGCAGGACGGAGAGGGTGAAGACCGCGACGGCCAGGACCCCGAGCATCCCGATCGGGAAGAGCAGCGCATCGAACGGCGCACCGCGCACCATCACCCCGCGAGCGATCTCCACGAAGTAGGTGAGGGGCAGGAAGTAGCTGATCCAGCGCACCCCTATGGCCACCGAATCGAGCGGGAAGATCATCCCCGACAGCAGGATCTGGGGGAGCAGGGTCATGATCGCCAGCTGGATGGCCTGGCCCTGGTTCTCGCTGACGGTCGAGATCAGGACGCCCATTCCCAGCGCGACGAAGAGGAAGAGCAGGGCGCCGATGGCGAAGATCCACGGGGCACCGTTGAAGGGAACACCGAAGATCCAGAGCCCGGCAAGCACCACCACCACCAGGTCGACGATGCCCACCATGAAGTACGGCAGGATCTTCCCGACGAAGACGTCCATCGGGCGGAACGGCATCACCGCCAGCTGCTCCATGGTCCCGCTCTGGCGTTCGCGAACCACGCCCAGGCTGGTCGCCACGGTCCCGATGAAGACGAGGATCATCCCGATCAGGGCCGGCACCATGACCACGGCGGTCTCGAGGTTCGGGTTGAAGAGGATCTCCGGTGTCGGAAGGGCCGGGTTGGCGGCGAACGCGCGCAGCACGGACTGGGCACCGAACAGGTTCGCTCCGTCGATGAGCGTCGCGCGCGCCTTCGGATCGGCGACGATCACCACCGTGGCCTCCGCGCGCCGCAGCGCGTCCACACCATCGGCACGCGTCCAGTCGACGTGCGTGGCAACCACGTCCAGGCGATCCGGAAGCTGTGCCGCGACGGCAGCGGCGTTGGGTCCGACGACGATGGTCGACACGTTGTCGATGTCGAACCGGGCCGCGTACCCGAAGACGACCAGCAGCACCACCGGCAGGATCACCATCATCGCCACGGTCCGCCGATCGCGGCGCAGCTGCCGCAGCTCCTTGAGCGCCATCGCCAGCATGGGCCGGGTCTCCTCTCCGCAGGTGCCGGGAGCGCACGGACGCCACCACCGGCCTCGTGTTCACCGCGCGATGAATTCTACGTCCGAGGGGAGCCACCACCGGCCAGGCGATCAGCGCTTCATCACACCGTCATGCGTGCGTCACGTGTCGCCTCTAGACTCCGCGCATGTTCTCGTTCCTGAATCCCGGAAAGCAGCAGATGCCCAAGCGCGAGAGCGCGCTTCCCGGACGCCCCCAGCCGATACCCACCGCGGAGCGTCATACCGTAAACGGCGCCGCGCTCAAGCCCCCCTATCCCGCCGGCACCGAGGTCGCGGAGTTCGCGCTCGGCTGCTTCTGGGGCGCGGAGAAGGACTTCTGGGAGGTGCCGGGCGTGGTCGTCACCGCCGTCGGCTACGAGGGCGGCTACACCCCGAACGCCACCTACAACGAGGTCTGCAGCGCGAAGACCGGCCATGCAGAGGCGGTCCGCGTCGTCTTCGACCCGTCTCGAGTGAGCTATGAGCAGCTCCTCAAGGTCTTCTGGGAGCACCACGACCCCACCCAGGGGATGCGCCAGGGAAACGACGTGGGGACGCAGTATCGGTCCGCCATCTTCACCCAGACCGATGCGCAGGCCGCCGCCGCGCAGGCGTCACGGGACCTGTACCAGGCGGAGCTGGCGAAGGCCGGCTACGGCGAGGTCACCACGGAGATCGTGCCGGCGAGCGAGTTCTACTTCGCGGAGGACTACCACCAGCAGTACCTCGCCAAGAACCCAGGCGGATACTATTGTGCCAACGGCACCGGGATTCCCGCCCCGACAATCACCCTCCGATCCGACCCGCCACCGCCCGTCACCACCTAAATGGAGGCGCTTGCGTCACGGATGGCAGGTCTCCAGGCTGCCCGAGTTACCTGAGTACACCATCACTCGGCACGTCGCTGTCCAAGCACCTTGTCGGCGGTCGATGGTCACGAATGGCGTCCGATCGGTCAACTCCACCGTGAGGAACTCCGGGTTGGCGCCCATGGTCGGTGGACAGAACATTGCCCGCGAGCAGGGGCCGGTGTGGACGGTCACCCCGCTTGCCTTCTCCCATTCGGGCGACAACAGGGGCCGCGCCAAGTCGACCGCCCGTCGGCAGTCGGCGGAGGTGATGTTCGGCGCGCACTCGACTGGTGGCCCCGCGGCCCGATGCGGGAGTGCAAGGACAGCCACCACGCAACTGGTCACCAGCAGGACCGCGACGATGATTGGCGAGGCCCAGGATCTGGCCACTCGAGATCACCCCCATCCGTCAGTCAGCGCATCCTACGCCCGACACCCCAACCCACACTACGCTGCTGGAGAACCCGAACGGGTACTGCCCGGTCCACGCCACCGGTGTGGCCTGCCCGCTCGGCCTCGGCGTAAGGGCCTAGGGAGGGTCCACCCGGCGGGAGATCGCCGAAGGCTCGGCGATCGCGGCCACCTGCGCCGCCATCTCCTCGGGCTCTGCTTTGAAGGCTTCGTCGAAGTTCTCCGAGTGCATCAAGTACTCACCATCGCCTAGTACCGCACCCGTGATGGGCATCGGCAGGGCGTCGGTCTGGCGTCCATCAATCGGCGCGGTGGTCAGCTGGAGGACGGCGGCCATTCCCGGCGTCCTGCCGACATGCGATGGCGACCGAGGCATCCGTCGGTCGTGACCTCGGACTCTGGTCCGCCTTCGATTCCGTATGTCTACTGATTCTCGACTGCGTCCAAGGGGCGGACTCGCTGACACGCATCTCGGTTGGGCATCGAGGAATTTGAACCACCGGGCTCGCGCGGTCGCCTTAGTCAGCGACCTGGAGGAAGGGGGCTGTGCAATGCAGGTGCCACCGGCACTCGTGAAGCGAGCCAGGGATGGCGACCGCGCCGCGTTCGAGCGGCTGGCGGCGACGGTGATGGGGCGGCTGCGCGCCATCGCGGCGCTCATCCTCCATGACGCTTCCCTGGCCGATGACGCGGTGCAGGAAACGCTGGTTCGGATCTGGCGCGATCTGCCGCACCTGCGGGATGTCGAGAGCTTCGACGGCTGGCTGCACACCGTGCTGGCGCACTCCTGCCTGGACCTCATCAGACGAGAACACCGGGTGCGGCACGTGGCCCAGCTCCCGGCGATGCTCCCGGGCCGTCAGCGACTGGAGGCGGAAGTGGCCGATCGGGATGCCGTCGACCGGGCGCTGGCCCGGCTGAAGCCGAAGCAGCGAGTGGTGCTCGTGCTGCGACATTACGCCGGCTACTCGCCGCCCGAGGTCGCCGCGATCCTGGGGTTGCCCCTGGGGACGGCGAAATCGCGCCTTCACTACGCGGAGGAGGCCATGCATGCGGCGATCGACGCCGACAGCCGGCTGGTGCCGCTGCGAGGAGAGCTGGCATGAAGCGCAACGAGACCATCCGGCCGCTCCTGCAGGCGTGGGTCGACGACCGGCTCGAACCCACCTCGGAGGACCTCCTGGCCCAGGTCATGAGGGAGGTGGATACCGTGTCCCAGCGAACGACAACCTGGTCGTCATGGCTGCACTTGTCACAGACCGCCCTTGCCGCGACGGCGGTCGTGATGGTCTTGCTCGCGTCCGCCATCGGCGCCTACGTTGCGAGCCAGGCTGGATCAAAGACCCACGTAGTGGGCCCGGCCCCCACGGCCGACGCAACCCCATGGCAGGCAACGGCGAATCCGACCCAGATCGTGGATGCATTGATCGCGACCTGGAACGAGCATGCTGCGGGGGATTCGCCCACGGCCTACGCACCCGATGCCCGGCTCCGGCTTGTTCGAGAGGACACCGAGGTCGCTGGCAGGGTCGACATCGCGGCCTGGATCGATGCGTCCTCCCGCGGGCGCCTGGTGCGCCAGGGGGCCGTGCAGCAAGAGGGCTCCTTCCTGGCAGTTCCCATCTGGATGTTCTGGGACCTGGAGCCGCCGGCAATTGCCTCCGCAACCAGCATGGTGTGGGTGCTGCGCATGTCGGACAGCGGGCTGGTGGAACGCCAATACGTGTTCAGCCTCGCGGGCGACCCGCTACTCGGGTGGGATGGCCCACCCAGCTCGGTTGGTGCGGCGAATGATTGGATTGTGCAGCGCTTCGACGCCCAGCTCAGTGCGCTAAACCGGCATGACGGCGAAGCGTACGCAGCCTTCTTCGTCGCCGACGCAACCTGGTGGCTGCGCGACTCGGAAGCGTTCGACCGCTGGGACGGAGCCTACGTTGGGCGCGAGAATCTCAGGGACGCGGCTTCAGGGAGCACCAGCCCCGGCTTCCAGATGCAACGGACCGGGCTGATGCAGGATGTTGGCTCGTTCGTGCTGTACCCCTGCGCCATGGCAGACGCCCAGGGTCGCGCACAGGGATTCACCGTTGCGCTCCTGGCCGGCGACTACATCTCGCGCAGCACGGCCATCATCGGCGACCAGTGGACCATCGTTGAGCGTTCTTCCCCGGGCGTGCCCTCACCCTCGGATTCGGGGACGCCCGCAAGCTCATAGCCATCTGGTGCCTTGTCAGTGACAAACCGCCGGGCGCAAGGCCCGGCGGTTTGTTCGTTACGCGAAGGATCCAGCCTATCCGGCGCTTGGCGCACTACCCATCGCGGGTTGCACGGTCTTGGGCTTCGCGCCCCACGGAACGCCGAGCCGCGGAAGCAGGTAGCGGTCGAGGCCGTAGTACCCGGCCACGCGCCAGCCCATGATCAGGCCGATCGACGCGGCGAACAGGATCGGGTTCGAGGAGGCCGAGCCGGCAAGCATGTAGCTCATGTTCATCGTCGCACCGAAGAACGCGGCGATGCCCGTCAGCGCGCCCACCAGCAGGCCAACGCCCACGGCGATCTCACCGAACACGATGAGCCAGCTGAACCAGGTCTCGGCGTGGATGCTGATAAGGAAATCGAGGACGCCTCGGTACCACTCGAAGCTGATGGCCGGTCGCCCGGTGTCCGGGATGACGACAGCTCGCTGCCAGTAGCCCAGCAGCGCCGAGCCGCCGTCGATCCAGCCGGTCCCGGTCATCTTCTCCCAGCCGGCAACCACCCACTCGAAGCCCAGGAAGATGCGGATCGGCAGCCAGAAGTACCCGGCGCGGGTGTTGCTGAACAGGTAGCGGGTGAACGCGGGCCCCTCGACCTCCACGGCATCGGCGCCGGGGGCGTTGCGGTCCGCGAACATCAGGACCAGGACGGCGAGGGACAAGACCCAGAAGATGATGGTCGCGGCAGTACGAATCCCCGTTCCCTCGTCGGGCGAGAACCACGGGTTCTCCATGTAGATCAGGACGACCGCGGCGATCAGCGCCAACGGTGTCACCCAGGCTCGGTATTTACCCATGAATGGGTCCTCCTCTTACATTCGCAGCAATCGCTCGGATACCGGCTCGACATCACCGGGGATCCTGCGGGCGCTCTTTAAGCGCACATCTTAGTGCATATGACGATATGCATACTGTCCCCGGCGACAACCGCGTATCGGCACACTGTTGGCCGCCCGTTCGGACCGTCTTTTCATGCCGAACGGCATGCCTCCGCCCGGGACTCGCGATCAGGGCGCCGGGAAGGGCAGCCCACCGGGTAGTCCCGAGGGCAGCCCCGCGGGCAGGATTACCTTGATATCGGCGGGTAGCAGCGGGCCGAGCACGGTGAGGACGAACGGTACGGCGCTGCCTCGCAGGATATGCACCGTGGTCGATGCATTGAACGGCTCGGTGAACCCCTTGAGCGCGCCGAGGCCGGCGATCTGGGTGAGGGTCGAGCTGGTCCCGAAGTAGGTGTCGAGGATGACGACCACCGCGGAGAGGATGAGGATCGCCTCGATCCCCCCGAAGAAGGCTCCCAGTGCCTGATCGGCTTCCTTCGTGAGCCCCTGGAACCGCACGCGGCCCAGGATGGCGCCGCTCGCAAGGTGCAGGCCCGCAAGCACGACCGGGAACGCGATGGTGTAGCCGACCAGGTTGGCATAATCCGGCGGGATGTCAGGGAAGAAGGCCGAGGCGATAGCGCTGACCGGGTATCGGAACCAGGCACTCACCACGAACGAGAGCGCCATGAATCCGATGCCGATCAGTCGCCGCAGGAACCCGCTCTGCCAGCCGCCGAAGATGAAGCCGCCAATGAATCCGACCAGGATGACGTCCATCTGCCCCTCCGGTGCTCGGTGCCATCAGGAGCCATGTGCCGTCGACGCCTTCCGACCGTCTGGGCCCGGGGGACGGGAGTCGATGGGCGCCATGATGCACCCGGATCGGTGGAATGTCACCGCCCAAATTGTGCTCTGCGGGGACGGGCCGCCCATGCTGAAGGACCGACCCGGAGGTCGGTCCTTCATCGGTCGCGGAGGGCCTGCGCTGGGATCTGCCTAGCGCCCCTGGGTCGCTATCTGCGCAGGCTGCATCGCACGGCTGGCCCCGTATGACGCCAGGCCGGCAAGGACGCCGGCTGCCAACAGCAGCCACAGGACGGGGGTGGCGAGAGTGAAGCCGATGGCGGCATCCAGCGAGATCTGCCCCGCGCCGATGCCCAGCACGGCCAGCACCCCGGCAGCGAGCACCAGCGGGAACTCGTAGCCCTTCTGCCCGTTCCAGAAGCCGTTGGGCAGGTGGACCTTGAGGATGATCACGATCGACTGCGCGATGAGCACGCGCGGCGACCAGGGGCGTGAGGAGGCCCAGGGCCAGCAGCAGGCCACCGCCCAGCTCGGCGGCGACGGAGATGAATGCCCACAATCCCGCGGGCTGGAAGCGCATTCCCGCCATCGCCTTCTGCCAGTTGGCGTAGCCGGGGCCGCCCCACCAGCCGAACGCCTTCTGGGCGCCGTGGGCGGCAAAGGTCAGGCCAAGGGCCAGGCGAAGGGCGAGAAGCGAGAGATCTGCGAGTGTCATGTGCCTGTGTTCCTGGTTCACAAGGAGGAGTCTGGAGTCGTCGGCACCCGATCATGTGGTGGCGCCGACCACACGATACGCCAAACTAGTTGCATGTGCAATAGTTCGTTCCGCAACCAGCGTGACCTCGGCGCGACCCTGAACCAGCGGCCAAGAGCGGCCCGGCCTGCGCCGCCATGACGAGAGGCACTGTCCCGCTGACCCGCGCCCGGTGAGCATCCGCGCCGGAGGTACCCAACCATGAGCAGCGCTATGGCGCCGTCGGCCGGCATGCGGTCCGCGGCGCGCCACCTGCCGGCAGCGGCCATCGTCACTCTCGCCGTCGCCGGCATCGTCCTGGGGCCGGCGGCCATCTTCGGCGGGTGGAACCTTGCGAGCCAGCCGGACGGCTCGGGCATGCAGATGCCCATCACCTGGCTGGAGCACTCACCGTTCACCGACTACCTGGTTCCCGGCCTGATCCTGCTGGTCGTCTTCGGCATCGGCTCGTACGTGGTCGTGGCGTTCGGGCTGCTCCGCTCGGCCATCGCGCCGTACCTGGCGTTCGCGCTCGGCGCGGGACAGCTGATCTGGATCGGCATCCAGCTCGCCATGATCCGGACCTGGCACCCGGTCATGCACCCGCTCCTCATCGCGGTGGGCGCCGTGCTCGCGGCGGGAAGCTACCTGTGGTGGAGGGCCTGGCGGCACGCCGGGATCTGAACGTTTCGCACGGGCGGCGGGTTGTCATGGCATGACCGATGCAGCACGCGGACAGTTCGACTTCTGGGTTGGCGACTGGATCCTGAGCTGGGAGGGCGGCACGGGACGCAACCGGATCAGTGCCGTCCTGGACGGGGCGGTGATCCTCGAGGAGTTCTCGGCAGATCCCCCCGAAGAGCTGCGCGGCATGAGCGTCTCGACCGTCAGCGCCGAGACCGGCGACTGGCGCCAGACGTGGGTCGACAACAGCAGCGGCTACCTGGACTTCCGCGGCGGCCTGCGCGACGGCGAGATGATCCTGGAACGCGAAGGGTTGGCGAAGGGCCAACCCATCCGCCAGCGGATGGTATGGACCGATATCACCCACAACGCGCTGACCTGGCGCTGGGAGCGCTCCGATGACCAGGGTGCGACCTGGCGGACGCTCTGGCTGATCGGATACCGGCGGGCGGATCAGACCTCGTAAGCGTTGGCGATGACGAACACCTCCAGGGCCGCGCGGTCCATCTGGACCTCAGGGTGCGCGAGGAGGAGATGCTCCCGGTAGACGACCGTCAGGTCATCGGTGTCCTCGCCTTCCAGATGCGCGCCGCACAGGCAGTCGAGGCCGACGAGCTGGCTGATGGCCAGGGTGGGAATGGGCATGGCGCGGATCTCCGCGAGCGGGTTGTCTTCTGCCGATGCTCCGCTGCGAGGCGCCGGCGGTGCAGTGCCGAAGGTCCCGCCTCTTCGGGCTACTCGTGCTGGAAATGGAGCCGAAGCTCCACCGTCCCGGCAGGAGAGACCGCGAGACGATGCGGGCAGGGCACCGGCAACCGCGTTAGGCTTCGGCAATGGACGCGGCATCCACCCCCGCGCTTTCGCCCCAGGCGGCTGGGGTCGCGGCCGACCTGCGCCTGCGGTTCGGGTTCCTGCGGGACGTGGTCGCGGAGATGGAGCGCAGCGTCCCGTACGCCTCGGCGCTCGTCCGCTTCGGCTCGGGGAGCAGCGTCGTCCTCCGTGATGGGGAGCAGCAGGCGAACCGGCTCGACCCGCAGAGCGGCATCGTGCTCACCGCGTCGACCGGCCACGAGCTCGAGGAGACGGCGACCGATGACCTCGATCCCGCCGCGGTCCAGGCGGCCGCGCGCGCGCTGGTCGACCGCGTCCGGCACGCCGCCTCGGATGGCCTCCCTGCGCTCGACATCATCCCGGACGGACCGCCCGACGTGGACTTTGCAACCCCCGTGGAGATCGACCCGGCCAGCGTCCCGCTCGCGGATCGGATCGAGCGCTTCGACGCCATCCGCCGACAGCTGCGGGCAGCGGCGCCGCGGGCGGTCGAGGCGATCGCCGCCCACCGCGAGAGCTCGCAGGTATCGGTCTTCGCCAACCGGGTGGGGCTCGCCACCCAGCAGGTCCGGCGCGCGGTCCTGGTGCTCCAGCTCTTCGTGTCCGACGGCTCGCAGCGCCAGTTCGACGCGATCAGCCGGGCCGGCACCGGCGGGCTCGAGCGCCTGGAGGTGACCGATGCCCGCCTCGCGGAGTGCGCCGCCACCGCCGAGGCGCTGCTGGACGCCAAGCCACCCCCGGCCGGCGAGCATGCCGTGGTCATCGACCCCCACACCAGCGGGATCGTCGCCCACGAGTCGTTCGGGCACGGCGTCGAGACCGACATGTTCCTGAAGGAACGGGCTCGCGCCGCCGAGTACGTGGGGCGGCGTGTCGGCTCGGACCTGGTGACGATCATCGACGACCCCACGGTGCCGGGCGCGTACGGCTCGTACCTCATGGACGACGAGGGCCAGCTCGCAACGCCCACCACCATCGTCCGCGACGGCATCTTCCTGCGTGGGATCAGCGACCTGTACTCCGCCACGCGCCTGGGGATCCCGCGATCGGCAAACGGCCGCCGCGAGAGCGTTCAGCGCAAGGCCTACGCGCGCATGTCGAACACGTACATCGCGGCGGGTGATCGCACGCCCGAGGAGCTCATCGCCGAGCTCGACGACGGCCTGCAGCTGTGCCGGCCCCTCAACGGGATGGAGGATCCCAAGGGCTGGGGCATCCAGATCTGGACGCACTTCGCCCGCGAGATCAAGCATGGTCAGCCCACCGGCGTGCTCTATTCGCCGATCGCCGTGACCGGCTACGTCCCAGATCTCCTCGCGGCGGTGACCGGCGTGTCGTCCGAGCTCGAGTTCAGCGCCGGCACCTGTGGCAAGGGCTGGAAGGAGTTCGTCCCCGTGAGCTCCGGCGGCCCCTCCCTGCGTACCCGCTGCCGGATCGCGTGACGACCATGGATCGCCGCATCCTCGACGCACTCGAGCGCCACCCCGACGTCGCGGACTGGACCGTTCGGCGCCAGAACGTGGCTGGCGCGCAGGTGTACGTCGCGGCCGGCACGCTCGAATCTGTCAGGCGCGTGGGTCGCGAAGCCTACGCGGTCGACGTCTACTGCGACCACGAGGTGGACGGCGAGCCGATGCGCGGCTCGGTGACCGTCCCGGTCGGCCGCGACGAGCTCCCCGGCTTCGACCACCTGCTCGACGAAGCCGTCGTCATGGCCGGCCGCATCCACAACCGGCCGTGGCCCCTCCCCGAGCCCGTGACCCACCCCGGCGTGCCGCTCGCGGATCCCGCGCTGCGGCACCGGTGACGACGCCGTCGCGGCCGCGCGGGACTCGGTCGACCTGATCCAGGCAGGCATGGGGGAGGCCCCGGGCATCCGGCTCAGCGCAGCCGAGCTCTTCGTCAGCGTCGTGGACGAGGAGATCGCCAACAGCCGCGGCCTGCGCGCCGAGGGTCGCTCGACGAGCGTACTGCTCGAGCTCGTCCTGCTGGCGCAGGGCGATGGCGACGAGGCCGAGTTCTTCCGCCAGGCGGAGGCGCGTCGGCTGGGGGACCTTCGCATCACGGAGCTCGTCACCGATGGCGTGCGCCTCGTCCGCGACGCGACCCGCGCGCGGATCCCGGCCAGCCGGATCGGCCCGGTGGTGATCAGCGACATGGCCCTCGACCAGCTCATGGGGATGGGGGTGATCGGCGACACGGGCGCCATCCTGACCCAGGCCGGGGCCGGAGCTGCCTACGCCGGCCTCTCCCGGTGGGAGCTGGACGAGCCGGTCTTCCTGGGAAGAGAGCCGACCGGCGATCCCTTCACCATCCGATCGAATGCTCGCCGTCCCTTTGGCGTCCTGGCCTACGAGTTCGACGAGGACGGCCTGCCCGCCCAGGACCTGGCGGTCATCGAGAACGGCATCCTGCGCGCGCGCCCGGCGACGCAGCGCTACGCGCACTACCTGGGCCTGCCGGCGACCGGGCGCCCCGGCGTCCTGGAGATCGCTCCCGGCCCCACCCCGTTCGCCGACCTCCTCGCCGGCGACGGGCCGGTCATCCACGTGGTCGCCTTCTCCTCGACGAACGTCGAGGCCATCACCGGCCACTTCGGGATGGAGATCCGGGCCGGGTACGAGGTCGGCCCCGGCGGGACCGTCCCGCTGAAGGGTGGCTCGGTGACGGGGAACCTGTTCGAGGCGCTCGCGGCGGCCCGCTTCTCCGCCGAGACCGGGGAGGACGCGGGCTACGCCGGCCCGCGCGCGATCCGCTTCGAGGGGCTGCAGGTCACCGGCGCCGACAGCTGAGGGTCCGCGGCACGCAGATCGGGTGACCCGCGGTGGTACGCTCCTCGCATGGCCAAGGGAGACCGCGTCGAGGCGGTCGTCGACACCGGACAGGGAACGCAGACCTTCGTCATCGAGGCGACCCGTGCGGGGCGCCGCATCGAGGTGACCACCAGCCGCGGGGTCGTGGAGGTCAGCGAGGTGACCCGGGGCGGCACGCCGGTGCGCACCGGGCGCTTCATGTCGAGCCGGCTGATCGCCCTGGTCGAGCATCCTGCCCACGAGAACCAGGCGAAGGTCGAGGTCTCCACCCGGCGCCGCATCACGACCCAGGCATGACGGCTCCCGGCTGAGCGGGGGCAAGACCACGCCCGCCACCCCACTTGCACCACATGATCGTTGTGGCCAGGCAGCGCTCACCACTGCCCGCCGACTCGCATCTCGTTGGCCGCCGTGTGCATCGGGCGCAAGAACCGAGCATCTAGCGTGGCTCAGCGACCCGTTCTGAGCTCCTGCGCCGCCGCAACGGTCACCACACGCAAACGCGGAGGCTGATCGGCGGCTGGCGCCGGTCGAGCGGAGGACTAGGCGGCGGGGTCGACCAGCAGCGGGCCCACCGCGGGGCTCCACAGCACCCGCTCGTCGGCGGTGATGGCGTAGACGCCGTAGCCGGGGTGGCGCGCCACCCAGTCGAGGCCGGCCAACCCCATCGCGAAGCAGATCGTGGCATAGGCATCCGCGTAGGTCAGGCTGGGCCCGACCACGGTCACGCTCAACAGCTCGCGGGGAGCCTCATCCGTGCCAGGCACGCGGATGTGCTCACCGCGCTCGTAGGCCGCGGAGGTGGCGACCGCCCCGCGGCGCACCTCGATGACGCGGGCCACCCGGTCGGCGATGAACGGATGGCGGATCCCGATACGCCACCCGCGCCCCACGGCGGGCTCACCGCGCACCAGGATGTCCCCGCCGGCGTTGATCGCGAAGTTGCGAGCGCCCGCAGCATCCAGCAGCAGCGCGGACTCGTCCACGGACCAGCCCTTCACCACGCCGGAGGGGTCCAGCGTCCCGTCGGCCCGATGGTGGCGCGCATCGAAGACCCCGTCCGACTCGGCGGCCAGCTCGTCGCAAAGGGCCAGCACCTGGCGGACCTCGAGGCTCGCCTGACGCTCGGGCAGCTCACCACGGGCGATCCGGCTGATCTCGCTTTCGGGCCGATAGGTGCTGAACCGTTCATCCACCGCGCGAAGCCAGGCGAAGGCGTCCTCCAGGGCACCGATCGGCACGTCGGCATCCCGTACCCGGATCCCGATCGCGGTGCCCATCACGTGCTCCACGCGCTGGAGCGCCAGGGGACTGTCCGCCACGGGACCGACGCTGATCGACGGCTCAGCCATGCGACTGGTCCAGGATCGCCTGCACGGACTGCTCATACGCGTACGAGGTGTAGGTCGCGCCGCTGATCAGGTCGATCTGCGCGCTCTGCGCCTGGAGCACCTCCTGGCGCAGGATCGGCGCCACGTAGCTGCTGATCTGCGCGGAACGCTGGCGGTCGTTCGGCAGCTGGAGCGCCTGCACGTCGCTGATCTTCCCGTTGGAGAAGGTGACCTGCAGCTGGACCGGCCCGAAGCGGGTCTGGAGCGTGGACCCGGTCACGGTCCCGTTGGCCGTGCCGCCCTGGCCAGCCTGGGGAGTGCTCGTGGGTCCCCCGCCCGGGTTCGACACGGTGCCGCCGGTCCCGCCATCGGACCCGTTTCCGTTGCCGCCGGTTGCACTGGTCCCGCGCAGGGTCTGCAGCGGCTTGTCCGGCGTCTTGAAGCTGAAGAGCAGCGCCAGCCCGAGGGCGGTGATGGCGGCGGCGATGACGCCGCGTTTCGGCAGAATCGACACAGGCCTCGTCCTAGTAGCTGAAACGTTCCATGTGGATCTGGGCGTCGGGGACGCGAAGCGCGCGCAGGCTGCGGCGCACCGCGTCCATCATGGGAATCGGCCCGCAGACATAGACGTCGCGGTGCCGTACGTCGGGCACGAGCTTTTGCAGCTCGCGCGGGATCAGCGGATCGCGGCGCATCTCCCGTCCACGCTCGCCCACAAGGTAGTGGATCCGGTCGCCGCGCTGATGGACGAGCTGGTCGAGCTCCTCGCGAAAGACCACGTCGTTCCAGTCCGATGCCCGGTAGACCAGCGTCACCGCGCCACGCCCGGCAGGGAGCTCCTCGAGCAGGGCCCGCAGCGGCGTGATCCCGATCCCGCCGGCGATGAGCAGCACCCGAGCGCGCCGGCGGAGGGCGCCGGTGAGCGCCCCGTACGGTCCCTCGGCGAAGACCCTCGTCCCCGGCTTGAGCGCCAGCAGACGATGCGAGTAGTCACCCAGGTCCTTGATGGTGATGCGCAGGTTGTCGCCGTTCGGCGCGGCGGAGAGGGAGAACGGATGGGCTCGCCACCAGCCATCCCCGGCCAGGAAACGCCAGACGAAGTACTGGCCGGCACGGCAGGCGAGCTGGTCGAGATCGCGGCCGGTCACGTACACCGAGACCACTCCGGGCCCCTCGGGCACCACGGCGGCGACCCGAAGCTGATGGCGCAGCGAGAGCGCGATGGGCTGCCCGACGCGGAAGACGACGATGAGCGCGGCGGCGGCAACGTACAGCCCGATCCAGAAGAGGAGCGCAACCGAATCGTTGGTGAAATCGGTTCCCACCGCCAGCTCGTGGCCGAAACCGAGCGCGATGGCCAGGTAGGTGTACAGGTGCAGCCCGTACCAGGTCTCGTAGCTGACGCGGCGCTGCACGGCCCGCATGGACATGACCGCGACCATCACCAGCAGGCCCAGCGCGACCGTGGCCATGAGCACGTACGGGTAGGTCGTCAGCAGGGTCCAGGCCTCGCCCAGGATCGATGTCGAGTCACCGAGCGCGTAGCCCGTGGTGGTCAGCACCATGTGGCCCACGAGCAGCCACAGGACGCTGAAGCCGATCCATCGGTGCCAGACCGCGAGGCGCTCCATGCCCAGCTGCTGGTCCAGCCACGGGGAGCGCGACATGAGCACCACCTGCACCAGGGCCAGGTAGGTGCCGACCAGGGCGGTCACCTGCCCGGCGGCGGTGAGGGTCCCGGACAGGGTCGTGAGCTGGTCGAGCCCGCCGTGGCGCACCCACATGCCAACCACCAGCCCGCCGACACCGAGGAGGATTCCCCCGATGTCGGCGGGCCGGATGGACCAGAGGCGTGGAACCGGGACCCGGTTCAGGCTGCGGCTGAGGCTCGGCTGCATGCCACGCTCAACCGCCGCTCTGCGCCGGCATGGTTCCCAGCGTCAGGCTCAGGGTCAGCGTGCTGGAGCCGCGCCGGACCGTGAGCGTGACCGTCTCCCCTGGCGAGTATTCGACGATGAGGCTCGACAGGTCATGCGAGTCGTCGACGGTGTGCCCGTCCACGGCGGTGATGATGTCGCCGTCCTGCAGGCCGGCCTTCGCGGCCGGGGTCCCGGACAGGACGCCGGTGGACCCGTTGGCGGGCGGGCCCACCAGGGCGCCATGGTCGACCGCCAGCTTCTGCTGCTGGGCCAGGCCCCTGGTGACCGGCTGGTAGTAGACCCCGATCCACGGGCGCGCCAGCGGCTTGCCGGCGAGGGCCTCGTCCATGATCCCCTTGGCGGCGTCGATCGGGATCGCAAAGCCGATCCCCTGGGCGCTCTGGTTGACCGCCGTGTTCACGCCGATCACCTGGCCCGCCGAGTTGACCAGGGGGCCGCCGGAGTTGCCCGGGTTGATGGCGGCATCGGTCTGGATCAGGTTGTTCAGCTGCTCGGAGCTCGTCTGGCTCACGTCACCCGCGGTGATCTGGCGGCCGAGGCCCGAGACGACCCCCGTGGTGACCGTGTTCTGGAAGGTCCCCAGCGGGTTGCCGATTGCGATGGCCAGCTGGCCCTGCTCGAGGCCGGCGCTGGCGCCGATGGGCGCCGTGGGCAGGCCGGTGGCGTTGATCTTGACGATGGCCAGGTCGGTCAGGGTGTCGATGCCGTAGACGGTGCCGGTGAAGGTCCGGGTGTCGGCCAGGACGACCTGGATCTGCTGCGCGCCCTCCACGACGTGACGGTTGGTGAGAATCCAGCCGTTCGAGTCGAAGATGAAGCCGGATCCCGTTCCACCCGATCCGAGGCCGGAACGGACCTGGATGGTGACCACCGCGGGCGACACCTTCTGAACGGCGCTGATCACCGCCGAGTTCTCGCTGAGGCGGACGTTGCTGACGGTCGTACCGCCCGAGGTCGTGGTCGTGCCCGTCGTGGCCGCCCCACGGTCCATCAGGTTCGAGACGGCGACCGCGCTGAGCGCGCCAGAGACCAGGCCGATCACCAGCGCGAGGACGATGAACGGGGCCCACCAGGCGCGATGGCGCTCGGCGACACGAACGACGGGCCTGGGAGGCGGAAGGGTGGGAGGCAGGTACGCGGACCCCGGCGTCGCGTCCGGAGTCTGCTCATGTGGCGCATGCATCATGGTCATAAGGGTGCCATCCGATTCTGAGAATCCTCTGAGAACACGGGCAGGCGCCGGGAGGTTGGTGACTGGCCGATGTGAACCCCAGTTGCTACGAACCCGTAGTATCTGCACACCGAGCTGGTTCGTCATTTCGCACGGGGGTGGGATCTCACATGGCCCTACGGCAGCCGCGTCCTCGACCATTGGCACCGTCGCTCGCGGCGGTGCTGCTCCTCGCCGCCTGCTCCACCACCGGGGCGGGCAGCGCCGAGCCCTCCCCCATGCCGGCCAGCGCCACGGCCTCCGCCGTGGCCTCCGCCGCGGTGCCGACCGCGACGCTGGCCGGAACACCGATCCCCGGCACACTGGGGAGCATCACGGTGGGGAGCGGACCCTGCGCCCTCGAGACGGCGCCCGATGGCCGCGTGTTCGTGACGCTCTACAACGCCGGCACCGTCGTGCGCGTGGACCCGGCGAGCGGGGCCGTCACGGAGCTCGCCAAGGTGAACGGGACCCCGTGCGGGATCGCCTGGGCGGCCGGCTCCGTGTGGGTGGGCGTGCTGGGAGCGCACCAGCTGCTGCGGCTCGATCCCGACAGCGGCGCCGTGCAGCAGACGATCACGCTCAAGGGCGATCCGTGGGACGTGCAGCCCGGCGGCGGCTACGTGTGGGTGGCGGACCGCGGCCTCCCGGGCGTGGTGGGCTACGACGAGACGAGCGGCGCACCTGGCCCCATGGTCACGACCGGCTACGACCCCACCGGGATCGTCTACCTCGACGGACACCTGTGGGTCACCCTGCAGGGTCCGCACCAGGTGGTCCGCCTCAACGCCGCCGGCAACGCCGTGGAGGTGACCGCCGACGTGGGCTCGCGGCCAACCTGGTTCGCGAATGGCGACGGCACGCTGTGGGTCACCGACAACGGCGGGGTCGTGCATCGGATCGACCCCGCCAGCGCGGCGTCGGTGGCCGACATCGACCTGGGCGGGAGCCCGCGCGACCCGGTCTTCGCGTTCGGGGCGCTCTGGGTGGCGAACGGTGCGGACGGTGTGCTGAGCCGCATCTCGCCGGACACGAACGCGGTCACCGGCTCCCTGCAGCTGAAGCCGGGGATCTGGACCGTCGAACAGGTCGGGAATGAGCTGTGGGTCGAGAACTACGCGGGACGGGAGATCTACCGCGTGGATCCCGCCAGCGTGGGGTCCTGAGCCGGACGGTGCACCGGCTCGGGGTGCAGAGGCCCCGGGCAGGCCTCCTCCTCGCCCTGGTTGACCCGGAACAGGTTATCGGCGTCCTGGCGACGCTTCACGTCCACCCTGAGATCCATCGCATCACACCGGATCCCGCACCCTCTCGAGCCCGTCGAGGATCAGGTCGAGCCCGTATCCGAACTCGCTGCCATAGTCATAGCCGGGCTGCATGGCGTGCTCGATCATCGCGACGAGGTTGGGGAAGGCACCAGGCTCGAATGGCTGCACCATGCTCTCCGCAACTGCCGCAGCCTCGTCCGCGGTCCCGAACGGCAGGTTCACGTGCGTCAGCGCGAAGCCGTAGATGTAGCCGTCCAGGAGCGCGTAGGCGTGGGCAGCCATCGTCAGGTCGAAGCCCCCCGCCAGAAGGCTACCGATCACCGCGTCGTGGTGCCGCAGGTTCGCCGGACCTGGATTGACCCGCGACTCCATCATGCCGATCGCCCATCGGTGCCGGGCCATGGCGTCGCGGACCGAGTTCGCCCGCCGGCGCATCGCCGTCTTCCAGTCGGCGCCCGTCACTGGCAGCTCGATCTCGCCGAACACGAGATCCACGATGCCATCGAGGACCCGCTCCTTGTTGGCGAAGTGGTAGTAGATGGCCATCGCCTCGACCCCGAGCTCATGACCGAGCTTGCGCATGCTAAGCGATCCAAGCCCCCCCGCATCGGCGAGCTTGATGGCGGCGTCCAGCACTCGCTCCCGGCTCAGGTGGCCGTGGTGCCGCGCTCGCTTGGTCGTATGCGTCGTCATGGGCCTCCTCTCCGTCCCGGTGGGACGTGGCACCGGGGTTGACACTGCGAACTTTACACCGTACAGTCCCGCCACGCACTTTACAGCGTATAGGCGCAGGAGAGCTCTCATGTCGGTAACTGGATCCTCATGACGCCGTCATGAGCCTCGTGCGCAATCTCGTCCACCGAACACGCGTCGCTTCGACCGGTCGCGGTATCGGCAACGAACCCAGGGGAAATTGAACCGTGCAACACAAGCGATTGAGCCAGGGGGCGTGCGTTGCCATCGGTGCCGGGATCGGTGCTGCCATCGGGAGCGCCATCGGCAATGTCGCCGTTGGCATCGGCGTGGGTATCGCCATCGGTGCTGCCATCGGAGCCAGGTTGTCGGGATCGGACCCGACCACCTGATCGTCCGCGGGTCCGTTTAAAGAACTGCGAACCCGGCCCACTGGTTCGCCCAAACCAGGAGAAAGAATGTCCTCCCCCAAGCGCCTCGCAAGGATCGCCGGGCTTCTGTATCTCATCGTCGCGATCTTCGGCGGCTTCGCCTTCGGCTATGTGATCGCCAAGGTGTACGTGCCGGGCGACGCCACGACCACCGCGGCGAATGTTGTGGCGAACGCCGGGCTCGTTCGCATCGGTGTCATCGCTGACCTGCTCCAGGCGACGGTCTTCGTGTTCCTCGCGATGACCCTGTACCTGGTTCTCGGGCACGTGAACAGGAACGCGGCCCGTGCGATGGTGATTCTCGTCGCGATCGCGGCCGCGATCATGTGCCTCAACGATGTCTTCGAGTTTGCCGCGCTCCTCGTGGCCACCGACGCTTCCTACGCGACAGCCTTCGGCGCGGCGGGCTCAAGTGCGCTCGTGCTACTGCTGCTTGACCTCCAGCACTACGGGTTCCTCATCGCCCAGATCTTCTTCGGCCTGTGGCTGGTGCCGCTCGGCTATCTCGCCTACCGCTCGGGGATGTTCCCCAGGGCGCTGGGCGTCGTCCTCGTGGTGGCGGGTGTCAGCTACCTGCTGGACACCCTCGTCCTGTTCCTGGTCCCGGACTTCGGCAAGCAGGTCAATTCGGTCCTGATCATCCCGCCGCTCATCGGCGAGGTCTGGATGCTCGGCTACCTGCTCGTCATGGGGGTGCGACCCTCGAGGGCGGCAGACCTCTCGCCGACTGCGGCGTGAGGCTGCTTCCGAATTCGCCGACGGTGGCATGGCCGCGACTCACCAACCTTGCACTCGAGAGCCCGAACAGGTGGCTATCGGGCCACACCAAGGAGAACAACCGTGACATCGACTCGTAGGACCGCATCCATCGTGGGTGTGCTGTTTCTCGTAGCCACCGTGGCGTTCATCATGGCCGAGACGCTGATCAAGGGGGTTCTGGATCGCCCGGACTACTTGGTCGGTGCATCCCAGGACGCCGGCACGCTGACCGCCGGCGCGCTTCTTGCTTTCATCGACGGTCTCGCGGTCGTGGCCATCGCCGTCCTCATGTTTCCGTTGCTGAGGCGCACTCATGAGCCGCTCGCCCTTGGATACGTTGGTCTGAGAGTCGCGGAACTTGGCGTCGTCCTCCTGTACATGGCGAGCGCCCTCCTTGTGATCGCGCTCGGTGCCGGATTGCGCGACGGCACCGTCGATGCATCCGCCTCGCAATCGCTTGGCCCGGTGCTCAAGGCATGGCACGACGTGGCCATCGTGCTGGTGTACCTGTTCACGGCCGTGGCCGGAGCGAGCATTGCCTTCCTGCTGTATCGATCAAGGCTGATCCCGCGCCCGCTTGCCGTCCTCGGGCTCATCGGCTATCCGGTGTTGCTTGCCGGAGCCGTCCTCGACATGTTCGGCCTGACAGACGTTACGCAGGGCGCCGGGATGCTTGCGGTCGTGCCAGGCGGCCTGTTCGAGCTGATCCTCCCGATCTGGCTGCTCACCAAGGGCTTCAGCCATCCGGTCGTCACGGAGGTGGAGTCTTCGGGCCCCACCGATCGCGCGCCCCTCGCGGCCTAGCGGGAGGTCACGGCCACGCCGCAGGGCCGGCGACCGCGCGAGCCCTGGCTGGCGGTGGCAACCTGCCGCCGCCAGTCGTCCAGGGGTTCTGTTCAGCCTCACGTCCCAATGATCGAGAGAAGACCATGAAGGCTATCCGCCGAGACAAGTACGGCCCCCCAGACATCCTGGAGCTCAGGGATCTCCAGAAGCCGGTCGCCAAGGACGACGAGGTGCTGGTCCGCGTCCGGGCGGCATCCCTCAACCAGGCTGACCTCGACTACCTGCTCGGCGAGCCCTTCCTCACGCGCATGGGAACCGGGCTCCGCACGCCCAGGAACCGTGGCCTGGGGTTGGATGTGGCCGGGCAGGTGGAGGCCGTCGGCACCGACGTGACGGTGTTCCAGCCGGGCGACGACGTGTTCGGGGACCTGACCGCGTTCGGCTATGGTGCCTTCGCCGAGTACGCGTGCGCTCCGGAGCGCGCCTGGGCGCACAAACCCGCCAACCTGACCTTTGAGGAAGCCGCGACCATCCCGCAGGCGGCCATCCTGGCCCTGCAGGGACTCAAGCGAGGGGAACAGATCAGGCCGGGAACCAGGGTGCTGATCAATGGTGCGTCGGGCAACGTGGGGCCGTTCGCCGTCCAGATTGCGAAGGCCTTCGGAGCACACGTGACGGGCGTCTGCAGCACCGCGAAGATGGATATGGTGCGCGGGCTCGGCGCCGATGAGGTGATCGACTACACCCGCGAGGATTACACCCGGAGTGGGCAGCGGTACGACTGGATCGTCGATGTCGCGGGAAACCGTTCGATCCTGGAATGCCGGCGCGCGCTGAAGCCCGGGGGCGTCTACGTCATGGTCGGCGGTTCCACGGCCCGCATCTTCGGGGCGCTGGTCCTTGGGCCACTGATCTCGCTGGCCGGGAGCAGGAAGATGGGTCTCATGTTGTGGTGGAAGGTCTTCAAGAAGGAAGACGTGGTCCTTCTGAAGGAGCTCATCGAAGCCGGCAAGGTCAGACCGGTCATCGGCCGCAGATACCCGCTGGCCGCCGTTCCTAAAGCGCTCCGGTACCTTCAGGGAGGAGACGCTCGAGGAAAGGTTGTCATCACCGTGTGAGGTGCCGCGCTTCGTCAGCCTGCGCCTGATGCCAGCCGCGTACCGCCACGGATTGGCGCTCGCGCTGCCAGATGCCGCGTTGACGAGGATGCACACGACGGCGTGGCCGAAGGAGCCCCGCTCGAGCTCGACCCTGCGATGTCCGTGGGCTGGCCCGCGGGCATGGCTCGCCCCGAGCGGCTACCATGGAGTTGCCGCCGTGAGCGCTCCTCCTGGTCCCGCCAGCGAACGCGGCCGATCGCTCGAGCGCCCAAGTGGAGTCTCCCGTGGCCAACACCCTTGGGTTGATGGCCGCCTCTTGGGGCGTCCTGATGGCGGTCTCCCCTATCCTGCAGGTCCGCCGCATCCTGGAGCGGCACTCATCCGCCGACGTCTCGATCGGCTACCTTGCCGTGCTCGAGATTGGCTTCCTGCTCTGGATCGTCTACGGCCTCACGCTGGGCAACCCGGTGATCTGGGTGCCCAACACGGTAGCCTGTACCACCGGCCTGGCGACGATTGTCGTGGCCCTGCGCTTCCGCTCGCCGCGACCGACCTGAATGCGGCGCGGTCGCCTCAGCCGATGAGCAGCCTGATCGCGACCCCGGCGCCCACGACCACGATGATGGCGCGCAGGACGCCCTGCGGGATTCGGCGCCCGACCGCCGCACCAATCTGGCCGCCGACGATGGCGCCGATGGCGAGGAAGAGCGCTGCCTCCCACGCCGGCCGGGGGACGTCCAGGACCAGCGGGAGCAGCACGAAGAGCGCGGCAGCGACGCCGTTGACCAGGACGACCACGACGTTCTTCAGCGCGTTGAGACGCTGGAGGTCGTCCGGCAGCAGGATGCCCAGCAGGGCGATGAGAATGACCCCCTGGGCGGCGCCGAAGTAGCCGCCGTAGATCCCGTTGAGATAGACACCGGCCATCAGCAGGGCCGATGGCGGTGCGCCGCGGACGTGCCGGTGGGCCATCGCCCGGGCCAGGCGCGGCTGGAGCGCGACCAGGAGTGCGGCGACAAGAATCAGGTACGGGACCGCCCGCTCGAAGGCGGAGGCCGGCAGCGCCAGGAGCAGGATCCCACCGGAGAGCCCGCCCAGGGTGGCCGCGACGCCCAGCCGGATCGCGCGGGCCCGCTGGCCCGACAGCTCACGCCGGTAGCCGATGGCGCCGCTGAGCGAACCGGGCACCAGGCCCGAGCGTGTTCGTCACGTTGGCGACCACCGGGGCATAGCCGAACGCGAGCAGCGTCGGGAAGCTGATCAGCGACCCCGATCCGACGATCGTGTTGACGGTGCCCGCCGCCATGCCCGCGGCGAGGATGGCGACCGCCTCTCCGATGCCCACTGTCGCCCTCCCGGCGGATGCTGAATCTCACGGACCTGCCCGCACGCGCGTTCCATGCGTATCGTGATCTTCGCACCCGAGAGCTGTCCGCCAATGACCATTGCCGCCGTCCGAACCACCGGGATCTTCTGCCGTCCCGCGTGCCCCGCCTCGCCCAGGGCGGACAACACCCGCTCGTTTCCGGGACCGCGCGAGGCGCTCTTCGCCGGATATCGGCCCTGCCGCCGCTGCCGGCCGCTGACCCGCGCCGGCGACCCGCCCTGGGCCCGCGCGGCAATCGAGGCCGTGGAGGCCGATCCGATCCGGATGCGCCAGGTCTGGCAGGTGGCCGTCCCCGCCGGGACGAGCACGGGGTCGCTTGACCGCTGGATGGAGCGATCGCACGCGATGACCTTCGCGGAGTACCTGCGCGCGCGACGCCTGACGCCGCTGCTCCGGGCGGCGAGGACGGCCCGGCGGCGGGTCCGCGGCCGAGGGCGGGTGGTGGTCACCCTGGTGGAGACGCCGCTGGGACCCATGCTGGCCGGCGCGACCGACTCCGGCCTGTGCCTGCTGGAGTTCACCGATCGGCGCATGCTGCCGACGGAGCTCACGGCTCTGGAGCGGGTCCGCGGGACCGCGGTCGCGGGAGCCCATCCGTACCTGGACCGGGTGCGCGAGCAGCTGGACGAGTACTTCGCCGGGCGCCGCACGGCGTTCGACCTTCCGCTCGACACGCCGGGCTCAGGCTTCCAGCGCAGCGTGTGGTCCGGGCTGCGGGAGATCCCCTACGGAACGACCGTGACCTACGCCGACCTCGCCCGCGATGCGGGCCATCCGGGTGCCGCCCGCGCGGTCGGGCGGGCGAATGGAAGCAACCGGGTTGCGATCGTCGTCCCCTGCCACCGCGTCGTCGCCGCGGGCGGTGGCCTGGGCGGGTACGGGGGCGGCCTCGACCGCAAACGGCGCCTGCTGGCGCTGGAGGCGGCGACGGTCGGCTAGTCGGACGGCCGCGGCGGCTCGCGGATCTGGAGCTCGTACCCGGGTGGGAGCTCGCGCCGCAGCGCGTCGAGTGCGGTGATGATGGGGCCCTCGTCGGGCCCACTCAGCCGCAGGTCGACCGCCACACCCGTCGCCGCCTGGGGCGCGGAGATCGGCTCGACGGCCGAGGGTGGTTCCGTCCGCCCGACGGCGGTGGCCCGGATCGACTGGTCGCGCCGGATGGCGAGCCCGTGCGTGACTCCGGCCACCAGGGCCACCGCGATCACCCCCAGCGGACGGCTCAGCTCGGTTGCCACGTCCTGCGACAGCGAGACCCCGAAGAGCGAGCCGAAAAGGCGATAGAAGAGGAACCCGAAGCCGCCGATGGCACCCACCACGCTGCTGCCGAGCACCGCGAGGAGCGCCGCACGACGGATGGCCGAAGCGGCCTCCGCAGAAGGGTCGGCGATCCGGCGGCGCTGCGCGCGCGACCACGCCCAGAGCCACACGATCGCACCCAGGACCAGGGCCGGGGCGGCGATTGCCATCTGCCGGCGCAGGACGTCGTCCCCGGACAGGAGTGAGGCGCTGCCCAGGGTCGCCTCGATGACCACGCCGATGAGCCACGCCGCCGAGACGCCCGTGAACGCCAGGCCCAGGAGGGCGTGGCCGTACATGTCGAGGCGGTCGGCGGTCGCGAGGCGCCCCGGGTCGCTCCGGGCCACGGCCCCCGTATCGGCCGCGAACCAGGCGCGGTGGAGCCACCAGGCAACGGCGAACAGGACCGCGCCAAGCAGCGGGCCCAGAACGATCACCGCAAGCCGGTCCGACCCGGTCGGGGTCGCGATGCCCAGCGCGCGTTCGGCGAGCGGCTGCAGCGCCCGGATCAGCTCGATGACGACGGCACCGGCGAGCACCACACCGATCCCGCCGAAGTAGGCAAGCCGCAGGCGGGCCGGCCGCTCCGCCTCCACGCGATCGCTCGATTCGGTCACGAGACGGCCGGCATACCACCAGTGCCCGATCCAGATGACACCGGCCACCGCGACGGCGGCGACGCTCGAGGTCAGGGGGGACAGCCACCACGCAACCGGGTCCGCGTAGACGGGCTGCTCGACCGCGAACACCGCCCGAAGCGCCAGTCCGGCCAGGTCGATCAGCGCCAGGAGCAGCACCAGCAGGGAGACACCCGCGGCACCGTACACGTAGAGCCGCGGGAGCCAGGCGCCGGCGCCGTGGATTGGCCCGCGCCGCCAGTCGTCGAGGCGCACGGCCTGGTGGTAGACCCAGGCGGCAACGGTGACGGCCAGGGCGGCGAGCATCCCGGCCGGGTCGCCGTATGCGTTCGGCGGGCCACCGCCCAGCGCATACACCAGGTTGCGGATCAGCCCGGTCGCCTGGGACGCGGCGAAGGCCAGGAGGATTGCCAGCACGGCGGCCACGTACAGCCCGCGCATGGCGCCGCTGCGCTCGACCTCCGCGCCATCGCGGCCAGAGCGGACACTGCGCTCGGCCAGCGTCCAGTGGATGAGCCAGACCGGGAGCCCGACCGCGACCAGCGCCGCACCCAGCGTCAGCTGCTCACGGCGCCCCTGGTCGGACCCGTAGAGGTACTGGCCGGAACCAAGGCCCAGGGCCGAGAGCAGGACGTCGAGCAGCAGCGAGAGCCCCACCAGGAGAACGCCCAGGCTGACCCCCGACAGGAGGTAGACGTAGACGCGGCGGGCGGTAGCCATGGATCGCTCCTCTCAGACGGGCTTCGCGTACGGCCATGGGCCGGGATCCAGCCGGATGAGCAGCTCGTCGATGCGCCATGAGCCGCCCTGGCGAACCATGGGCACCTGGCGCGACGAGCGGTAGACCTGGCCACCGACACCGATACCCATCTCTTCGATCGTCAGCTCCAGCACGACATGATCACCGCTCCCCTTGCGGCGGTCGAAGATCACCCGCTGGGACGACGGGTCGTAGCCGGGCCCGTACATCGGCACGCCGGCGCGGTACTCGCTCTCGGACGTCTGTGACCGTGCGTCGGCCGAGAAGAAACCGTAGGCAGTGGCGTAGTCGCCTGCGTCGAAGGCTGCGAGATAGTCCTGCAGGGCGCGCTCCGGGGTGCCCGCGTCGAACGTCCGAGCCTGGCGGGTCCCGAGAGCCAGGACGATCACCACGGCCAGCACCGCAAGGCCCACGATGCCGAATCCAATCCACCAGAGGCCGCGCGTGGGTGCCACGGAGACGAATGGCGGATCGCCATGACTGGCGTGGGACATGCGGGCCTCCTCGGCAGCTGTCTCCCGGTCACCCGGCGAGGGTGGGCGTGCGCGGAGTGTGAGCCGTGATCACCGCCATGTCCAGAGTCGCTCCTCCGAGCGGGTGCGGCACCGGCGAGCGCTGTGAGCCTAGAATCGGCGCTCCAGAACGGAGACCGCGTCAAGCACAATGACCCGCATCCTGGTCTACACGGGCAAGGGTGGCGTCGGCAAGACCAGCTGCGCCGCCGCAACGGCCCTCGCCTGCGCGGAGCGCGGCTATCGGACCATCGTGCTCTCCACCGACATCGCCCACAGCCTGGGCGACGTGCTTGGCGTGGAGCTTGGACCCGAGCCCAGGGAGATCGCCCCGAACCTCTGGGGCCAGGAGTCCGAGGTCTTCCACAACGTCGCGCGCTACTGGGGCAGGATCCAGGAGTACGCCGCCAGCGTGCTGCGCTGGCGCGGACTCGACGACATCATGGCCGAGGAGCTCACGGTTCTGCCCGGCATGGACGAGGTGGGCAGCCTGCTGTGGATCGCCGACCACCACGATTCCGAGGAGTACGACGTCATCGTCGTGGATGCCGCGCCCACCGGCGAGACGCTCCGGCTCCTCTCGCTCCCCGAGGCGGCGCGCTGGTGGATGGAGAAGGTCGAGCCTGTCGGACGGCGGGTCAGCCGTCTCACCGGGCCACTGGTCCAGCGGGTGGTGGGCATCCCCATGCCGGACGATGCCGTCTTCGATGCCGGCGAGGCGCTCTTCGGTCGCCTCGAGCACATGCACACGCTGCTGGCGGATGCCGAGAAGACATCGATCCGCCTGGTGCTCACCCTCGAGTCGGTGGTGGTCAAGGAAGCGCAGCGCGCGTTCACCTACTTCCACCTGTACGACTACCCCACCGACCTGGTCATCGCCAACCGCATCCTGCCCGACGCGGTGGGCGCGTACTTCCGCGGCTGGTACGACGCCCAGCGGGCGAACGCGCCCCTCGTCGAGCAGACGTTTGCACCCATCCCGGTCTTCACCGCCCCGTATTTCGAGCGCGAGGTCGTGGGCATCGATCGGCTCCGGGAGCTGGCGGAGGCGGTCTATCACGGGAAAGACCCGACCGATCATTTCTATCGCGGGCGGCCGTACTCGGTGTTCCGAGAGGACGGCGCCTTCGTCCTCGCCCTTGAGCTGCCGTTCACGACCAAGGAGCAGATCTCCCTCTCGCGCCATGCGGACGAGCTGGTGGTGGACGTGGGTGCCTGGCGCCGAAACCTCGTCCTGCCCCGCGCGTTGATCAACGCGGAGGCGCTCGGCGCGCAGTTCGAAGATCATGTGCTGAAGATCCGGTTCAAGGCCCCCGCCCGGCCCACCGCGGACAGTTCGAGCAGGAGGTGACCCCATGAACGACGACGATCGCACCCGGGACCTGGAAGAGCGTCTCGCCACCCTCGAGCGGCGACTGGCCAGACGGCAGCGCAGCGCGGGCCTGGAGTCGGCCTTCTGGGCCATGATGCACAACCTCTTCCCCGCGGAGGCGCGCCTGCACATGAAGGCGGCCGGACGCGAGCAGCTCCTGGCGGCCCGCGTGTACCTGGACCACTGGATCGGGAAGCTCGATGCCGAAGAGGATGGCGTCGAGGCGCCCCGGGAGACGATCGACATCAGCTGAGGAGCACCCTGTTCGGGGGGATTGCGGCATGCACGAGCCCGGCACGAGGCGACATCCGGCAACCGTCGGCGCAATCGCGCTCCTGGCCGTACTGGCGGTCGCGGAGTTCATCTACGGCAGCCGGATCGTCGAGGCGGTCGTCGGAACGAACAACCTGTCGCCGGGCCTCGTCGTCGGCGCCGTCGCGGACGCGACCCGGCCGCTCCTGCTCGCGGCCGCACTCTTCTCCGGCCCGACGCTCGGGCGTGGGTACCGGACCATCACCGCCGGCACCGCGCTCATCGCCGCGGGAGCCGTGGTCACAGCGGGCCTGGGCATCTGGGCATTCGGGCCGATCTGGCAGGCCATCTTCGACACGCTCGACCCGACCGCGACAGCCGTCTACCGCGATGCGGGCCTGGCCGCCTCAATGATCAGCATCGGGGGGTGGCTGCTTGTCGCGCGGGGCATCACCTTGGGCCGCGCGCAGGCGCCCACCGGGACGGCGCGCCTGGCGATCATCGCCGTCACGGCCGCGGCGGTGCTCGCCAATGCCGCCGGGCTTATCCCGCTCTTCGGCACACCGCCGGCCACGGACCAGGCGATCTGGATCGCGACCCTGACCCTTGCCATGCTGGGCATCGTCGCCACCGGTGCGGTGGCCGTGCTTGCCCTGGGAACTGCCGCTCCGGGTCCACCACTCGACTGGCGCTGGGTGGTGGGCGCCGGCTTCGCCATCCAGCATGTCGCCGCTGCTGCAATGCAGTGGCGGTTCGTGGCCGACCCGTATCACCTGCCCGGCTGGGTGATCTGGCTCCGGCTCCTCGGCACGGGCGGCGCGCTGCTCGTCGTTGCCGGTTTCGCCATCGCGGCCGCGGTTCGATGGCCACCTGCGCCGTCCCCGACGCTTCGCGATCTGCCCGCCGTCGACTGACGCAGACGGCTTGCATCACGACCTTGGCCCCGCGAGGAGGGGGCCAACGGCACTGTGAAGGCTCCCAGCACCGGCCCGACCCTGCGAGCATCGGCCCGCGCGGCCGCCGGCGGCGCGAGACAGACGGAGGTACGCATCATGCGCGCGAGACGCGCGGCACTCCTGGGCGGCCTGACGTCGCTCGCGGTCGCCAGCTGGGTCCGGCCGTGGCGGTATCGAGCAGCCCCCAGCGAGCTCCTTGACGGGGTCCTGCCCGACTACGAGTTCCGCGACACCATCAGCCTGGAGATGCCCGCCGATCCGCGACGCATCATGCGCGCGCTGCGTGAACTCAGGCTCCTGGACATGCGCGCCGCCTGGCTGCTGGGCGAGCTGCGCTACGTGCCCCAGCACCTCGCGGGACGCGGTCGTGCGACGGACGGTGAGCAACCGTTCGTGGCCCTGCTCCGCACCGGCGTGGCCGCCGTGGTCCTGGCCGAGCGCGCGGACGAGCTGGCGTTCGGGAGCATCGGTCGGCTCCACGCGCTGACCAACCAGGACTTCCAGCCGCTCACGGGCTCGCGCAGCTTCCGGGAGTTCGGCCGCCGCGGCTTCCAGAAGCTGGCCATGAGCGTACGCGTCACCCCCCTCGACCCCGGGCGCTGCCGCGTCACCGTTGAGCACCGCGTGCACGCCATCGGTCCTCTCGCACGCGTTCTGTTCGGCCTGTACTGGCTCACGATCAAGCCCGGGGGTGCGCTCGCCAGCTGGCAGCTGTTGCGCGCGATCCGGACCCGCGCCACGTGCCCGCAGCCCGCGACGGGGACCGACGGCGCCCCGGTCGAGGCGCCGGGGACGGCGGACTTCGTCCGGGAGCTTGAGGCTTCGTTCGCCTAGCCGCGGATCGCCGAGCGCTGCTGAACCGCCTCGTCGAGCGCCGGCAGCAGGTGGCGCACCACCGCAGCGCTGTTCGCAGACGCCACCTCCACGAACCGGGCGAAGACGTCGGGCGAGGGGGCCTGCTCGCCAGCGAGATCGCTCAGGGCGCGAACCACGAGGTGCGGGACGCCGAGCAGCTCCGCGACCTGCGCCAGCGCAGCACCCTCCATCTCGACCGCGCTTCCGCCAAGCGCCGCACGGAGCCGATGGCGCTCAGCCACGGAGTTCACGAACACGTCACCGGTGAGGATGGTCCCGGCCACGATGCGCGGAACGCGGCCCTCGACGGGCTGCAGCTCCAGGCCTGCAAGGCGGGCCATGGCGGCACCCAGCACCGCCGCATCGGTCGGAAAGCCGAGCCGATCGGTGGGGTTGACGAACGGAAGGTGCCCGGCCTGGTAGACGGCCAGGCCGTCCGGCTCCGCCACGCCGGCGTCGTGCTGCACCAGGCGGGCCGCCACCACGACGTCGCCCACGTGGAGCGCCGGATCAAGGCCGCCGGCCACGCCGGTGAAGACCACCAGCCGCGGCCGCGCGGTGGCGATGAGCAGGCTGCCCGAGGCCGCCATCGCCACCTTGCCGATCCCCGCCTCGGCAAGGACCACCCCGATGCCGTCCAGCGTCCCCCTCCACGCGACGACCGACGGAGCCAGGGCCAGCTCCTGCGGCTGCCGCAGGGCGGCGCGCAGGACGGCGAGCTCCTCCGGGAGCGCGGATACGATCGCGATGGGAGCAGGGGGCACGGTCCGGACGCTCCTCGCTTCGGGTTGGTGACCGGGAGCGGCCATCCTAGCGCGGCGTCGACCCTGACGGAGGGGTCGTCGGGTGGGCCCGAAACTGGTACCCTCCCCGGTCCGTGACCCGCCCCGTGATCCTTGCCGAGGGACTCCACAAGCATTTCGGCAGCACCCACGCCCTCCGCGGCCTCGACCTCGACGTCGCCGAGGGCACGATCCTGGGCGTGCTGGGTCCGAACGGCGCTGGCAAGACCACCGCCGTGCGCATCCTCACCACCCTGATCAAGGCCGATGCGGGCCATGCCGAGGTCGCGGGCATCGACGTCGCCCGGCACCCCGGCGAGGTGCGCAGCCGCATTGGCCTGGCCGGCCAGTACGCCGCGCTCGACGAGCTCCTCACCGGACGCGAGAACCTGGAGATGGTCGGCCGCCTCTTCCGGCTGTCTCCCGCGGTCGCACGGCGCCGCGCGGCGCGAGCTGCTCGAGCGCTTCGACCTGATCGAGGCGGCGGACCGGATCACCAAGACCTACTCCGGCGGCATGCGCCGCCGCCTCGACCTGGCCGGCGCGCTGGTCGCGGAGCCGCCGGTGCTCTTCCTCGACGAGCCGACCACCGGCCTCGACCCGCGCGGCCGCCTGTCGATGTGGGACCTCATCGCGGACCTCGCCCAGGGCGGCACCACGCTGCTGATGACGACCCAGTACCTCGAGGAGGCGGACCGCCTGGCGGACGACATCGCGGTGATCGACCACGGGAAGGTGATCGCGCGCGGGACTGCGGCCGAGCTGAAGCGCCGAACCGGCGGGGAGCGCCTCGAGGTGGTGGCCGGAGCGGGGTCCGACCTGCAGCGCGTGGCGGCGGTGCTGAGCGCCATCGGCGGCGACGAGGCCACGGTTGACGCTGAGGCGCGCCACGTCAGCGTGCCGGTCACCGCGCACGGCGGCTTGCTGACCCGAGCGGTCCGCGAGCTGGACGCGGCGGGGATCGAGGTGGACGACATCGGCTTCCGGCGACCCACCCTCGACGAGGTCTTCCTGGCGATCACCGGGCAGCCAATCGAGGAACCCGCAACCGATCCGCGAGAGGAGCCGGCGGCATGAGCCTGCGCTGGTGGTTCGCGGATTCCCTGGAGATGGTGAAGCGCAACCTGCTCCACATCCGCCGCACCCCGGAGCTGCTGCTGGACGTGACCGTGCAGCCGATCATGTTCGTGCTGCTCTTCCGCTACGTCTTCGGCGGCGCCATCGCGGTGCAGGGCACCAGCTACGTGAACTACCTGATGGCCGGGATCTTCGTGCAGACCATCGTCTTCGCCGCCATCGGCACCGGGATCCTGCTGGCCAACGACCTGTCGAAGGGCATGATCGAGCGCTTCCGCTCCCTGCCCATGTCGCAATCCGCGGTGATCACCGGGCGGACCTTCACGGACCTGCTGCGCGGGATGCTGGCCATCGCGGTCATGACCGTGGTCGGCCTGGCGGTCGGCTTCCGCCCGGAGGGCACGCCGCTGCACTTCCTGGGAGCCAGCGCACTGCTCCTCGCCTTCGGGTTCGCGCTGGCCTGGGTGGGCGTCGCGGCCGGGGCCTGGGTCCGCACCCCCGAAGCGGTGCAGGGCCTCATCTTCCTCGCCGTCTTCCCGCTCACCTTTGCAAGCAGCGCCTTCGTCCCCACCGACACCATGCCGAGCTGGCTGCAGGCATTCGCGGACCACCAGCCCATGACGCTCACCATCAACGCGGTCCGCAGCCTGATCCTGGGCGGGTCCGGTGGCCCGGACCTCATCCCCGCCCTGGCCTGGAGCGCGGGGCTGCTCGTCGTCTTCTTCCCGGTCGCCCTCTTCCTGTACCGGCGCAGAACGACCCAATAGGGCAGCCATGACCGAGGAGCAGCTGATCACCGTGTCGAGCGGCGCCCTGCTCCTGGGTGTTCTCGTGGCGGGAGTCGCGCTGCAGGGCGGTTGGTCCGCCGTCTGGCGGGCGCGCCTGCTCATCGTCCTGGTGGCGCTGGCCGCGGTTGCCTGGGCGTTCCTGCGTCCGGCGTTGACGCACGAGTTCGGTGACCTGGCCGTGTCGATGGGCGCCGCCGCGCTGGCCGTGGTGGTGGTCGCCTGGCTCATCCGCAACTGGTGGCCATCGGATCGCTGAGCACCCTCGGCACCCTGGCAGGATGTAGACTCGCGCCCTGATGTCCAGACCCCGGTAGCCGGACGTGGTCCGGGACACCCCACCCGACCTTGCCTCGCGACCGAGTGGGCCGCGCACCTTCCTGCTCACCGATATCGAGAGCAGCACCCGCCTCTGGGAGGAGCACGGAGACGCCATGGCCGTCTCCCTGCAGGATCACGACCGGATCCTGCGCAACGCCGTGGAGACCGCCGGCGGACGCGTCGTCAAGACCACCGGGGACGGCGTGCTCGCCGCATTCGACGACGCACGAGCCGCCATCCTCGCCGCGCTGGACGGTCAGCGGTCACTGGCCCGCAACGCCTGGGGGGCCACCGGGCCCCTGCGTGTGCGGATGGCGCTGCACACCGGTCCGGCCGAAGAGCGCGACGAGGACTACTTCGGCCCCGCAGTTAACCGTGTGGCACGGCTGCTGGCGATCGGCCATGGAGGGCAGATCCTCATCTCGGGCACGACCGCATCCCTCACCCGGGACACCCTGCCGGGCGAGCTCGAGCTCCGTGACCATGGGGAGCACCGCCTCCGCGACCTCGACCGCGCACAGCGGGTCTTCTCCCTGCTGGCCCCCGACCTGGTGAGGGACTTCTCTCCTCTGCGCTCGCTCGGGGCGTTCGGAACGAACCTGCCGTCACAGCTCACCTCGTTCGTCGGCCGCGAACGCGAGCTCGCCGAGGTCCGGGAGCTCGCGGCGGCACACCGGCTCGTCACGCTCATCGGCACCGGCGGTACCGGCAAGACGCGACTGATGGTGCAGGCCGGCGCAGAGCTCCTCGACCACTACCCGAACGGCGTCTGGCTGGTGGAGCTCGCGGCGCTCACGGATCCGGCGCGTGTCGTCGCGCAGATGATCCGCAGCCTGGGGATCGCCGACGATCCGGACCGCCCCGCCCTGGACACGCTCACCGACTTCTGTCGCTCGAAGTCGATGGCCATCCTCGTCGACAACTGCGAGCACCTCGTGGCGGCCGCGGCGGGGGCCGTGGAGCATGTGCTGGCCGCCTGTCCCGACGTCTCGGTGATCGCCACCAGCCGCGAGGCACTGGGTACCGCGGGGGAAGTCGTCTTCCAGGTGCCATCCCTCGGCCTGCCGAAGGGTGATCTGTCCGCACCTGGGATCGCCGAGGTTGGCGCCAGCGAGGCGGTCCGCCTCTTCGTCGAGCGCGCGGCAGCGGTGGCGCCGGGGTTCTCGCTCTCGCCCGAGAACGCGGAGGCGATCTCGGGAATCTGCCGGCGCCTGGACGGCATCCCGCTGGCGATCGAGCTCGCAGCGGCGCGTGTCACGGTCCTCTCGCCCGAGGAGATCGCCGCGGGGCTGAACGACCGGTTCCGGCTGCTCACCGGCGGGCGCCGCACCGCCCTGCCCCGGCAGCAGACGCTCCAGGCGCTCGTGGACTGGAGCTGGGACCTGCTGACAACCGATGACCAGCACCTCCTGGCCCGGCTGTCCGTCTTCACCGGCGGATGGACCCTGGAGGCGGCGACCGCGGTCGTCGGGACGGGTGACGCGCCCGCGGCGACGCCGTCCGCCGTCGCGCGGATTGCGACCCTCGACGGCCTCTCCCGGCTCGTCGATCGCTCCCTCGCGCTGGTGGAGCATGCCGAGGCCACGCGCTACCGGATGCTGGAGACGATCCGCCAGTACGCGCGGGAGCGCCTCATCGGCTCAGGGGAGATGGGGGCGAGCCGTGATCGGCACCTGGCGTACTTCCTGCACCTGGCGCTCGACGCCGAGCCGGCGCTGGGCGGGCAGGAGATGATCCCCTGGCTGCACCGTCTGGACACGGAGCGCGAGAACCTGCTCTCGGCCATTGACTGGGGCTCCGAGGCCGACCCGGAACGAGCCGTTCGGATCACGCTCGCCCTCGTGCAGTACTGGCGCGCCCGGGCAGGAGGTCCGGAGTCGGTGGAGCTGCTGACCCGTGCCGCAGACCTTGCTCGACAGCTCCCGCCGCCGGCGTCCGGGGATGTGCGGGACCGGGAGGTCCTCGTGTCACGCATCCTCAGCCACGCGGCGTTCGCCCAGACCATGTGGGGAAGCGCCCTCGCGGCCGGCGCGCTCACTGGCGACGCCCTGGCCCGCGCACAGGCGACCGGTGACGGTCGCGCCCTTGCCGAGGCGTACACGGCGATGACGGTCAACGCTGCGTTCACCGGGCGCATGGAGGAGGGCCGGGCCAGCTACCAGGAGGCGCTCAAGCGGCAGGGAGAGGGCGGTGACCCGGTCATGCTCATCTCGTTGCAGGGCATGTCGGCCCAGGAGGCGGCCATGCAGGGCGACACGGCGAAGGCAGAGGCGATCGTCACCGACAGCATCGAGACCGCCCGCCGTTCCGGCAGCCCGCAGGCGCTCGCCATGGCTACCCTCAACGCCGGTCGGGCTCTCGGGTACGCGCGGCGCCTCGACGACGCGCGCCCGTGGTTCGCCGAGGCCACCACGCGCTTTGAGGAGCTGGGCGACCGGCGGATGATGCTGGTCACCCGGAGCGACCTCGCACATGCCCTCCGGGCGAGCGGCGCGCACGACGAGGCAGCGATGCGCTACCGCGAGACGCTCCGCGAGTGGCACCACCTTGGACATCGGGGCGCCATCGCCCATCAGATCGAGAGCCTGAGCGCCCTGGCGAAGACTGGCGGCAACCTGCACGACGCCGCCCGCCTGCTCGGTGCGGCAGAGACGCTGCGCGAGGAGTCGGGCTCGGCGATGCTCGACCACGAGCGCGCTGCCTATGAGCCGATGGTGGCCGAGCTCCGCGAGGGGCTGGGTGATGAGCCCTTCGCTGCCGCCTGGGCCGATGGCCGTGCGCTGGACCTCGATGGCGCAGTCGCGCTGGCCCTCGCCGGGGCGGGACAGCCGGCCGGCTCCCCGGACCCGGCTGCCTGACACCCGGGACGACGGGAACGGTTCAGCCCGCGGCCGGAGCGCTCTCGGCCGGAGGATGCTCGGTCGCCGGGTCGGGTGCAGCCGGCTCCCCGTGCGCCAGGCGCTCCGCCCGGTCCCGGATCCCCAGCAGCTGCCGTCGCACCATGACGAACACGCCGAAGCCCATCATGGGCATCGTGAAGCGCATCCAGGGCTGCTCGGCCTCGCCGAACCGGACCCGCACACGCTCCACGAGTCGCGTCTGTCCGCCGTCGAGCGGCTCGAGGAGGAAGGCCCAGCTCGCCGCGAACTCGCCCGGTTGCGCGAACGTCATTGCCGCACCGGTGGCCTGCACGTTGGCTGAAGCGGCCTCCGCGCCATCCGCGCGCGCGATCTCACGCTGCGACTTCACCAGCTCGGTGTCGCTGTAGACCACGAGGGCCTGCTCCGGCTCGAGAATCTTCACCTCGAACCCGCCACCGGGATCGGTGGGCAGCACGTCGCCGACCGCCAGGTGCTGGTGCTCGGAGAGAATAGTGGTGGCGCTGGGCCGGCCCATGTCGATGGGGTCATAGCTGTACCAGCCGCCGCGGCCATAGCCCATCTGCACCAGCCAGGGCCAGACGGCGCTCGGCGGTGCGTCGATGGTGATGCCGCGCGTCTCCGAGGTGGCCGCCTCGGGAATCAGGTCATCGCCGGGAAAGGACTTGACCGCCTCGATGGGCAGCACGCCCCAGCTGGTCCGCCAGCGATCGAGCAACCGTGCGACTACCACTCCCAGGACCCCCAGTCCGGCAAGGACCAGGATCAGTTTGCGCATGCGCGAGGAACCTCCCTGCATGCCGATGTCGATCATTGGGCGCGACATCGGTAGCCCCAAGCGTGGCGAAGAACCACCGATCCGGCAAGGGCCGATCGATCGGCACTTGCGGATCCGGCCGGCCGGGGTAGGCTGCCGGCGGATGGATGGAGCGGAACCCGGCCGCGCGTCGGCGCGTCTGGATGGCATGACGCGTCGCAGCGTGGGGCTCGCCGCCATCGGCCTTGCCCTCGTTCTCCTGCTGGCCGCCTGCCGCGGAGCAGGCAGCGGGCAGACCGTGTCGCTGGATGGGATGTGGATCCTGGAGAGCGGCGCGAGCGCGGGAGCGGCGATCACCCCGGTGCCGGGCCGCGACGTGACCCTGGTAATCGACGGGGACACGGTCTCCGGACGGGCCTGCAACCTCTACTCGGGCACGATCTCGATCTCGGGCAGCCACGTCACCCTGGGCGAGCTGACCATGACCGAGATGGCCTGTGATGAGCCGATGATGAGCACCGAGGCGGCCTACCATGCCGCCCTGGCCGCGGTCGACAGCGCCGCGCGCAGCGGCGAGGTGCTCACGCTCTCGGGACCGGAGATCACCCTTCGCTACCGGTTCGAGCCGCCGGCGGCCGACATGCCGCTGATCGCCACCCGCTGGGTGCTGGAGACGCTGATCGACGGGGAGGTCGCCTCCTCGACCCTGGGCGAGCCGGCGACGCTGGTCCTCTTGCCGGACGGGAGGGCGACCGGTTCCACCGGATGCCGGTCCTTCGGCGCCAGCTACACGCTCGATGCGGATCGGCTGACGCTCACGGATTTCAGCATCGAGAAGCGCCTGTGCACGCGTGAGCTCACTCCCCAGGACCAGCAGGTCCTGGCCGTGCTGTCGGGCGAGACGACGGCCACGGTCAACGGAGCCGCCCTCACGCTGAGCGCCACTAATGGACGGGGCCTCGAGTATCGCGCAGCCACCGACGCGACCGGTCCCGGCGGCGGCGCCGCGGGTCCGGCGAACACCGGCGAGCCCGAGGCGACGCCGACGGTGGCCGATCCGGATCCCATCGACCGGGTCTTCCCATCGGGCAAGCCCCTGCCGCTGCTGCCGCCCATCGTCACCATCGACGGCATCGCGGGGCGGGCCGTCAGCTGGTGTCTGCCGAATGTCTGCGCCGACGGTGCCATCGATGCGGCGTCCAACCCCTTCGTGGCCAGCCCCACGCACCTGGAGCTGCCGTCGCTCGTCAGCGAGGTCCACGCCTGGGTGCTGGAGTCGGCGCAGTCCCCGACCGTAGCGCTGGCGGTCGATCCAGGCGGGCACATCGGTCCGCTCCCGACCGGTGGCTGGCAGTGCCTGGTGGTGTTCGTGCGGATCGGGTCTGGCGGCGACGCGCTCTACGCCTGGTCGCTGACGCCGTAGCCCAGGCGCTGGCCGGCGAGATCAGGCCGCCAGGCGCACCCCGACCCACAGGGCGAAGAGCCAGGCGACGAGGGCCACGACCAGCAGGACCGCGAATACGGTGGTCGCAGCATCCGGAAGCACGGCCGCGCTCACCGCTGCGAGCGCGGCCAGCGCCAGGGCGGCCACCAGCGTCCAGCCCACCTCCACGCCGGCGATGTCCCGGGTGAAGACCAGCACCGCGAGGCCCACCATCCAGAGCAGGACGGGCGCCACGCCGATGCCCCCGGTGACGAACGACGTGCGCAGCTCGATCACCCCGGCCACCAGCAGGAGCTGCCCCACCGCCGCGACCACGATGCCGGCCATGGCTGCCACGCCGAGGAGGCCGAACCATGGACCGATGTCGTCCGGCGACAGCCGCCACATCGCCACCACGGCGGGCAGCAGGAGCAGGAGGAAGAGGGCCACGAAGAGGTCGTTCACCGGCCCCCAGTACGCGCCCGCTCCGCCGAAGAAGAGCGCGAGGGCGATGGCGGACACGACGAGCGCGCCGATCGCCGCCAGCGTTGACCAGGCCGCCAGGTCGCCAAGGGTCATCCGAATGCCTCCCGGGCGAGTGTGCCCGCAGGCCGCCCGCGCTGTCCAGACCCGCGCGTGACCTTTGGCCACCCGGTCGGGCCAGGCGGCTCTGGGCTCGACACGCTCGCTCGGCGAACGTTATGGGGCGTGCCGCCGACCTCGGCGGCAGCGCTGGATGGGAGAGTTCCATGCGACGCCTGCTCACGCTCCTCGGGGCGCTCGTCATCGTCCTCGCCCTCGCGCCCGCGGTGGCGGTGGCCAACGACTCGCTGCCGCACACCGGGCGCGTGCTCATCTCCACCAGTGGGGATATCACCGTCGCCACGGGAGACCAGGCCGACGCGGTCATCGTGGTCAATGGCACGGCCACCATCTCCGGCGAGGTCGGCTTCCTGCTCGTCGTGGACGGGCGCGTGGTGACGAAGGGGGCGACCCTGGAGAACATCGTGGTCGTCCGCAGCACCGCGGAGCTCGACGGCACCACCCGCGTCCTCAACGACGTGCGTACCTTCGACAGCAACGTGACCCAGGCTCCCGGATCCCGGGTCGACGGCAGCGTCGGCGGAATCGAGGGCGACCTCGTGGGATTCGCCTGGTTCCTGGCAGCAGCAGCCCTGGTCCTGTGGATCGGCATTGCGGTCTTCACCCTGGTCGCAGCGCTTGTCCTTGCCGCGCTCGCCGCCAGGCAGGTGCGAGCCGCCGGTGCGCTGATCAGCCACGAGCCGGGCAAGACCGCCCTCATCGGCTTTCTCTCGCTGTTCGTGATCCCCATCCTGGCCGTGCTGGCCATGATCACCCTGGTGGGGATCCCGGTCGGCATCGCGCTGCTCGTCTTCGTCTGGCCCACGCTCGCGTTCATCGGCTATCTGGTGGCGGCGATCTGGATCGGCGAATGGCTCCTGGGTCGGAGCAACCCCGGCGTGGTGCGTGAGCGTCCGTACCTGGCGGCGGTGCTGGGCGTGATCGTGGCGGGGATCCTGGGGTTCATCCCGGTGATCACCTTCGTCATCTCGCTCTTCGGCCTGGGGGCCGTGATCCTGGCCGGGTGCCGCGTGGTCCGCGGAGGGTCGCAGCAGCCGACGACCGCACCGGCGATGGGTGCGCCGATGGCGTAGCCGTCGCCGGCCAGGGCACCGGACCTCAGGAGCCTGACGAACAGGGGCGTCCCGGCGAACCGGGACGCCCCTGCGGCGGAGGACGAGAGAGTGTGGATGCGTTCTCTCGAGAGCCAGTCTGCACCTGGAATATGAAGGCCGTGCTAAGGGCCGGTTACATCCCGGTGCTCCCGGCAGACGGCGGGCGGGGGCACCGCTGCAGGCGGGCCGCCCCCGCTACGCCGCGGGAACCGAAGCCTCCGGTTCGATACGGCCGTCTCGCACGTGGATGATCCGGTCGCAGACGCTGCCGACCTCCCGGTCGTGGGTTACGAGCACGAGGGTCTGCCCGCGCTCGGTGTTGAAGCGTCGCAGCATCTGGAGCACCTCGCGGCTCCGCGCGCTGTCCAGGTTGCCGGTGGGCTCGTCCGCGAGGAGCAGCATGGGCTGGTTCACGAGCGAACGGGCAAGCGCGACCCGCTGCTGCTCGCCCCCGGAGAGCTCCATGGGCCGGTGGTTCGCTCGCTCGGCCAGGCCCACCCAGCCCAGCGCGTCGACCGCCGCCGTGCGTGCCTTGCCGCGCGCCACGCCGGCGTACTCGCCCGCAAGCGAGACGTTCTCCACCGCGGTCAGCGTTGGGACCAGGTTGTAGGACTGGAACACGAACCCCATCCCCTGTGCCCGCAGGCGGGTCCGCTGGCGGTCCGACAGAGCGGCAGCCTCCCTCCCCTCGATCCGCAGCTCCGGCGAGGGACCGCCATCACGGTCCGGCGCGTGGAGCAGCCCCAGGATGTGCATCAGCGTGCTCTTGCCCGATCCCGACGGGCCCATGATGGCGACCATCTCGCCGCGCTCCACGTCCAGGTCCACGCCGCACAGCGCCTGCACCTCGTTCGTGCGGCTGAGCCGATAGGTCTTGCGCAGGTTGCGCGCCTCGAGCAGTGCCATGGCCGCCCTCCTCACTCGTAATGCAGCGCCTGGACCGGGTCCAGCCGGGCGGCGCTCCAGGCGGGCACCACGCCCGCGATCATGCCCAGGATGGTGGCGAAGGCCAGCGCGAAGAGCGCCGTCCCCGGGGTGAGCTCGAAGAGGATGGTGCCCGACGAGCGGCCGATCTCGTTCCCGAACCAGACCGCCGCTCCGCCGAGAAGCAGGCCGAGCGCCCCTCCGATGAGACCGATCACCCCGGCCTCGATCACCAGCTCGCGAACGATCCGGCCGCGCGACCCGCCGATCGCCCGCTTGATCCCGATCTCGCGCGTCCGCTCGGCGACCGACATCGCCATGGTGTTGATCACCGAGAGCCCGCCGACCACCAGGCTGATCAGCGCCACGCCCAGGATGATGGCGTTGAGGATCGCCGTGGAGGACCCGACCTGCTCGTCGAAGTCCGCCCCGGTGAGGGTCTGGACGTTGTCGACGCTGGTCTCGATCCGCGTCGCGACCTGCGCCTCGGTGATGCCCGGCTCCGGGTAGACCATCACCTGGCTGATCAGCTTCCGCGGCTGGATCGCCTCGCGGATCGGCGCCGGCAGGCTCTCGGCGAAGAGATCCTGTGCGGCCGCCAAGGGCACGAGCGCCGTGGCGTCGGGAGCGGTCAGGGTCGGTTCCAGGATGCCCACCACGTTGAACCGCGAACCCCGGATGGTGACCGTGCCGCCGACGGAGGCTCCCACCTTCCGTGCCAGGTCGCTGCCGAAGACCGCAACCCGCGAGCCCTCGTCCTCCGCGGTCAGGAGCCTGCCCTGCACGGCAGTCAGCGTGTAAGACTCCTGACCCTTGTCCGCGCCGCCCACGCTGCCCAGAAGGGTCTGCGAAACAGCGAAGCCACCGCCCGAGTCGGGGTCGTAGATCATCTGGACCTGGGGTGACACCGCTGCGACACCCGCGAGTCGCTCGATCTGCTCCGCGACGTCGAGCTTCATGGGCGTGATGCCCGCGCCGACCGCGGTGTTCGAGGCATCGGTCACCAGGACCTTGCCGTGGTAGTACTCACTCCCGCCCTGGACGAGCGAGTCGATCTTGTTGGCCAGCGAGCTGAAAACGACCAGCGCCCAGATCCCGATGGTGATGCCAAGGACCGTGAGCGTCGTGCGCAGCTTGCGGCGCAACAGCTGGCGCAGCAGGCGCATGGGAAGCATTTCCTCCGTCCGTGAACGTCGATTGGGCTCGACGATCGAGTCAGCCTACAAGAGCCTGAATGGGTCGTCGAGGTCCGCATGGCCGCCGCCGATTGGTCAGCATGCGGGTGTTCGGGACCCATGGCCCTTGCGACTCGCCGCGGACGGCCTTCGTGAGCCCGCGGTATGGGTGGACGAACCTCGGCGCCAGACCGCCGATCCACGAGGCGCCCAAGGCCGTATCGACGCTGGGGTGACCGCGGACTCCGGCGGGCTTCTGCGGGCCAGGGCCTCGCTGTGATCTCCACGGACGTTCTTGACGCGGCCGCGGGTGAGAGTCCACCCCAGCGCGGTGTGCGGGCGGCGCTGATTGTAGAAGTGAGGAAGGCGCGGCAGGGCGGCCAGTCGGGGCGTTGCGACGATAGGGTCGGGCGTAGGCCCACTCGCGGACCAGGGTCCCGATGAAGCGCTCGGCCTTGCCATTGGTCTGCGGCGCGATCAGGGCCGGGTGCGGGTCCGGGGTCGCTCGCCGCCGCACCGCCGGTCAGGCGGCCGAGCGATCGGCCCAGCCGTTGTCGGTCATCACCCGTTCGACGCGCAGGCCGTCGCGGGCCAGCTCGGCGAGGGCGATCTCCAGTGCGCCCGCCGCACTGGCCCCGCTCTCGTCGGCGACCGGGACCACCACGCTGCGCCGGCTGCGATCGTCGACGAACACCTCGAAGTGGTCATAGCCCAGCCCGGAGCGGTGGGAGTGGTGGCGCTGCCGCCCGACCCAGGACCCGGTGACCGCCGCCGTCGGGGATCCGGCCCAGCTTCTTGTGGTCCTGGTGGAGCAGCGCGCCGGGATGGCAGGCCTGGTAGCGGCGCACGGGCAGGTCAGTCGGTCGGTCGGTGTCGGCCAGGCGCGGGACACCCGCCCGGCGCAGGACGGCGGCCACGGTCGAGGGCGGATGGCCGAGCAGGGGTCCCAGCCGGTCGGGTCCCGCGGCGCCAGGTGTGGCGAGCGGCCGGATGCGCTCGGTCTCGGCCGCCGGCGTCAGCCGCGGCGAGTGGATGCGGTCGTCCGCGAGCTGCGTCAATGAGCCCGGCCCGACCCTCCGCGTCCCGGAAGCGGGTGATCCACTTGTAGCGGTGGCTCGGCTGACGCCCGTGCGCTCCTGGCGGCCGTCGGCGCCACGCTCCATGCCCTCGGCACCGGCCGGGACCACGCCTCACCCGAGCAGATCCTCGGCCGACCAGGTTGGGCCTACGCTCCGACGGTATCGAGCCGACGCCGAACGCTGGTCGCCCTGATCGCCTGGTCCTCGAGCTCTTCAATCAACCCGCCCACACCGCTGCAGGGGCGACCCTCACCCGTCGACCCTTGTCAACAACGTCCGTCGGCTGATGACAGCCTAGCCCCGGGTTCGCTCCCCGGGGAGTCTCTGCCACTGGCCCGCCCGGTTGCCGATGCTCGAGCCGGCGTGGGTCGCCGCCGAATGTCTCCGCGCAGGCCGCGACGAGCCCTGTCCGGAACGCGACCGCGTCGAGCCTCGTGAGACGGCGTTGCGCCCCGCTGCGGGCCGGTGGTGTGCCGCTCCCGCACTCCGGCCGCCGCCCGTCCGCAGACGGATCGGCTCCGGTCGCAGGGTGCGATCCGGCGCAAAGCCGGGCACGATCTCGGAGGGAATCGGCGCACCAAGCATCCGCTCGATCTCGCGCAGGAGCGGGCCCTCATCGACGCAGACGAGCGAGACGGCGTCTCCGGTCACCCCGGCGCGCCCGGTCCGCCCAATGCGATGGACGTAGTCACCGGCGACCATGGGCAGCTCGAAGTTGACGACGTGCGGCAGCTCCTCGATGTCCAGGCCGCGTGCCGCGACCTCGGTCGCGATGAGCAGTGTCACCCGTCCCGCCTTGAAGTCGGTAAGCGCCCGGACCCGCTGCGGCTGTGACTTGTTGCCGTGGATGGCCGCCGTCGCGATGCCGTCCTCCCACAGCTGCTTGGCAAGCTTGTTCGCGCCGTGCTTGGTGCGGGTGAAGACGAGCGCCTGCTCGATGGCGTGGGTTCGCACCAGGTGCGACAGCAGCTCGCGCTTTCGGGTGCGGTCCACCGGGTGGACGACCTGGGTGACGAGATCGGTGGGCGTGTTGCGCGGGGTGACCTGGACCGTGGCGGGCTGATGCAGGAAGCCCCCGGCCAGCGCCTGGATCTCCCTGGAGAAGGTGGCACTGAAGAGGAGGTTCTGGCGGCGCGCGGGGAGGAGGGCCATGATCGCGCGGATGTCGCGGATGAAGCCCATGTCGAGCATGCGGTCGGCCTCGTCGAGGACGAGGATCTCGACCGCGCCCAGGTCGATGGTGCGCTGGCGCGCGTGGTCAAGCAGGCGTCCCGGCGTGGCGACCACGATCTCGGGACCGCGGCGGAGGGCGGCGACCTGCCCCGGGAAGCCAACGCCACCGTAGATGGTCGTGGAGCGGCGCGGGCCGGCCCCGTAGGCGCGGACGCTCTCCTCGACCTGGATCGCGAGCTCCCGGGTGGGGGCAAGGATCAGGGCGCGGATGCGCGGCGCTCCGGTGCCGGGGCGCTTGCTCGTTGCGAGGCGCTGCAGCATGGGCAGGACGAAGGCGGCGGTCTTGCCGGTGCCGGTCTGGGCGCCGGCGAGCACGTCGCGGCCTTCGAGGACCAGCGGGATTGCCTCTCGCTGGACCGGTGTCGGGGTGGTGTAGCCCTGTGCCGAGACGGCACGGAGCAGTTCGGGCGCAAGCCCGAGCGCGGAGAAGGACAAGGAATCAGGCTCCTGAGGAGGCCCACCCGCGCAACGCGGGGCCCGGTCAGGGCTGGGGGTGGATCGGGATCGGGGCGGCCAGAGGATGACCGCGGCGCGGACCGGAGCGCCAATCGAACACGTTTTCTATTCGCAGCATACACCATCCGCTCCTGCGCGGAGCTCGGCAGGTGCCTCCGGAGGATCTGGAGTACGCTTGAGGCCCCACGGAAGGCCGCCAATGACTCCAATCTGCATCCATGGATTCCGCTCCGACGAATGCGCGTCGTGCCGCGAGTGCCCCCACGGGCTGGCGGTGAGCCGATGCTCCCGCTGCCGGGCCGCCGCTGCCGCTGCCTCGCGCCGACGGGTGGTGCCCGCCACGCCGCCGGACTCGGACACAGCCACCTACAACGGCTTCGAGATCGTCTTCATCCCTGCCGTGAACGGCTGGCAGTACCGCGCACCGGACGCCTCGCTCTCCCGCGAGTCGTACCGCTCGGCATTCCTGGCCCGCAAGGCCATCGACACGCTTGGCTCCGCCGCCGTCGCCGAGGCACCGCGCAAGCGCCGGAAGTAGTTGCGCGACCGCCCAGCCGGAGGCCGCGCCCTGGCGGCCTGATGGTCCGCCACCTGGAACCTGCCGTCCGGACCTTGACCGCGACGGGCGCATTCCCCAACCATGCGCCCAATGCGCGCCATGCTCATCGCCTGCGGGGTGTCGGTACTCCTGGCCGGGTGCAGCCTCCTCGTCGACGCCAACGATCCGGCCACCTGGCTTCCGGGCGACCTCGACGGACGCCGGATGAGCTACATCACGCGGTCGGCGGACACCTTCGAGACTCGGCCCGTCTGCGCATGCGATGCAGTGATCGAAGCCGCGGGCGGCACCCTGCGAGAGGCCACGGTCACCCGCGGCGCGTATGGCGGCGAGATCCTGGTCACGGCCCTGCGCGCGCCGGGGGTGTCGCCATCGGCCATGGTGGACCCCATGCTCGCCAGCGGCCAGCTGGAACAGCGCGGCAGATCCATCGAGAGCGTGGCCGGTCGGAGTGTGACAGTGCTGACGCTGCCGCCCTACACCGCGGGCAAGGCGTATCTGGTGACGGCGCGCGATGCCCTCCTGCTCATCTACGCCGACGACGAGACACTCGCGTTCGCCTACGTTCGGGCCCTTCCCTGACGGCGCAGCCCCGCCAGCGCCAGGACGCTGGTGCGCAGTGCTAGGCTGGCCTGCAAGCCATGACCTCCGAGCAGCCGCGCCGATCGATCCTCCCGGAGGAGCCGCCGCCACGCCTGCCCATGATCGCCGCCGGGCGCCTCGACGGCCACGATGTCGTCACGCGCTATGCGGTCCAGGACGGGGCGTACATCGCGTACCAGGCCGTCGGGGACGAACCGCTTGACCTGCTCCACATCGGGACGTGGACGTCGAACCTCGACGCCATGTGGGAGGAGCCGTCGATCGTCCGCTACTTCGGGCGGCTCGCATCGTTCAGCCGCGTTATCTGCTTCGACAAGCGCGGGACGGGGGTCTCCGACCCGGTCAGCACGGGGGAGCTGCCGACGCTCGAGGCGTGGATGGACGACGCGCGCCTGGTGCTCGATGCGGTGGGCACCCAGCGGGTCGCGGTGGTGGGCGATGCCGAGGGAGGCGCCATGGCCATGCTCCTGGCGGCCACGTACCCCGACCGCGTCTCCGCCCTGGTCCTCGTGAACGCCATGGCACGCGTCCAGGCCGATGACGACTACCCCTTCGGCGTGCCGTCCGACCAGGTGCCGGCGCTCGTGCAACGGTTCGAGGCCGGATGGGGCACCGGCAACTTCGTCCGACTCACCGCCCCAAGCGTCGACAGCGACGAGCGATTCAAGACGTGGTTCGGCCGCTACCAGCGCCTGGCCGTGGCGCCGGGGGCATCGACCAAGGTCTACCGCTGGATTCTCGGGATCGACGTGCGGGGCATCCTTTCAAGTATCCGGACCCCGACGCTGGTGGTGCATCGGACCGACAACACCTACTACCGGGTGGAGCACGGCCGCTACCTCGCCGAGCACATCCCCGGCGCGCGGCTGGTCGAGGTGCCGGGCGCCGACTGCTACCCGTTCAACGCAGGCGACCCCACGCCCATCCTCGACGAGGTGCAGGCCTTCCTCACCGGTGCTCGCGAAGCGCACGTGCGCGACCGTGTCCTCTCCACGGTCATGTTCACCGACCTCGTGGGCTCCACGGAGCAGGCGGCGCGTTTGGGCGATGCGGAGTGGCTCCGCCTGCGCGGCGCGCACGACGCGGTGATCCGCGACCACCTGGCCACGTTCCGCGGTCACGAGGTGAAGACGACGGGCGATGGGTTCCTCGCAACGTTCGACGGTCCGGCCCGGGCGGTGCGCTGCGCCTTCGAGATCAGCCGCGCGGTGCAGGGCCTGGGCCTCCAGGTGCGAAGTGGGCTGCACACCGGGGAGATCGAGATCGGTGCCTCGGACGTGGGCGGCATCGCGGTCCACATCGCCGCCCGGGTCATGGCGACTGCGGGCGCGGGCGAGGTGGTCGTCTCCGGGACGGTGAAGGACCTCGTGGTGGGCTCGGGGATCGAGTTCACGGAGCGAGGCGTCCACGCCCTGAAAGGTGTCCCGGGCGAGTGGCCGCTCTACGCGGTGAGCCGCACGCCCTGATGGCGGGGTGACGCCGCCGCGGTAAGGTTGTCCCATGCGGACCGACGCAGAGCTGCTGGCGCTGGCTATCGAGCAGGCGCGCATCGGGCGCGACGAGGGCGGCGTACCCATCGGCGCGGCACTGGTGGACGCCGATGGTGCGGTCCTGGGCGTCGGGCACAACCGGCGCGTCCAGCTGGGAAGCGCGATCCGCCATGGCGAGACGGATGCCCTCGAGAATGCCGGACGGCTGCCGGCATCGGTATACCGGCGCTCGACCATGGCGACCACCCTGTCGCCGTGCGACATGTGCACCGGCGCCATCCTGCTCTACGGGATCACGCGCGTGATCATTGGTGAGAACCGGACGTTCATGGGGGCGGAGGAGCTGCTGCGCGCCCGCGGCGTCGAGGTCGTCATCCTCGACTCGGACGAGTGCGCTGCGCTCATGCAGGCATTCATCACGGCCCACCCGGAGATCTGGAACGAGGACATTGGGGAAGAGGGCTGATTCGATGAGCGAACCGACGGGATCCATCCCGGGCTTCTACTGGCTCCAGAGCCTCAACGTCGAGACCTATGACATCCGTCACCCGCCGGCCATGGAGGGCACGCCCATCGCCGGGGACGTTGTCTTCTACCGTCGGCTCGCCGAAGGGGCGGATGCGCCGGTCCTGGAGCTCGCCTGCGGCACCGGGCGCGTGGCTTTGGCCCTCGCCGAGGCCGGACTGGAGGTGACCGGGCTGGACCGATCCGAACCGATGCTGGCCGTGGCCCGCGAGAAGCTGGCCAACGCTCCGCGCGATGTCGCGGACCGGGTCACGTTGGTCCACGGGGACATGACCGCGTTCGACCTGGGCGGCACGTTCGGCCTGGTCGTGATCGCGTTCCGTTCCTTCCAGTCACTGCTGACACCGGAGCTCCAGGCCGCCTGCCTGGCCGCGATCCACGGCCACCTGCGCCCCGGCGGGCGCCTGGCCCTCAACCTGTTCGATCCGCTCCTGGACCGATGTGCACCTGGCGCGCCGCCGCCGGAGAGGTCCACCTCCCGGGGCGACGTGTGGCTGCCGAACGGACACCTTGTCCGCGTCGCCGTCACGAGCCGTGACGTGGATCCCCTGACCCAGGTCATGCGTGAGACGTGGCGATTCACGGAGACCGATCCGGGCGGAACCGTGGTTCGCGTCGAGGACGAGGACCTGCGTCTGCGCTGGACCTACCGCCACGAGCTTCGCTACCTGCTCGCCCTGGCCGGCTTCTCGATCGAGGCGGAGTACTCCGACTTTGCCGGTTCCCCCCCGGCCTACGGGAAGGAGCTCGTCGTCGTCGCCCGCCGTGAGGAGGCGGCATGACGGCGACCATCGAGGTACGGCCCATCGACAGCGCGAACTTCCGGGCGGCGCTGGACCTCCAGGTCACCCACGAGCAGACCGCGTGGGTGGCGACCACCGCCCGCTACCTGGCCCTGTGCGGCTACGGCGGACTGTGGCACGCGCTCGGCCTGTACGCCGAGGACGAGATGGTGGGCTTCACCATGTGGGCGCTCGACGACACCGACGGCAGCCACTGGATCGGTGGCCTGATCATCGACCGGCGCCAGCAGCGACGCGGGTACGGCCGGGCGGCGGTCCTGGCGGTGGTGGAGTGGCTGCGGCATGAGCACGCGGCTGCCGAGGTCGCGTTGAGCTACCACCCGGCCAACGATGTCGCCCGCCACCTGTACGCCAGCCTGGGCTTCACCGAGACGGGCGAGCGGGAGGGAGACGAGCTGGTGGCCCGCCTGCGCGGCTGACATCCGCCTGCACGTGCCGTGTTCGGGCCAGTGCAACGTATCGTCGGCGGGCGGTCCACAGCCGCCGCCACTGCCTCACTCGGCGACGTCGTGCTCGAGCGGATCGCACCTGACATCGGCGGACGAGCGGTGCTGGCCCGTCCGCCGATATTGCGTTACGGCGGGTCGAACATCGGTGGAGGCTGACCCTCCGGGAAGAGCCCCGGGGCATGCTCGCCAGAGTCAGCCCTCCGGGAGGCTGGCACCCATGGCGGCGCCGATGCGGCGGAGGTCGTCCTCGCCGATCTCGAAGAGCCCGCGGCGGAAGACGAATCCCCACGACCGCTTGTTCGAGATGAAGTCGAGCGAGCCAATGAGGGGACCGATGGCGGCCTCCTTCGCGGGGATCGCCTCCACCCTGCGGCGCCAGGGGTGGAAGTCAGGACGCATCTCGATCTGGTAGGCCTCGTCGTCCACGACCCGCGCCAGGGCCGTGAACCGCTGCAGCGGTTCGCCATCCGGATACGAGGTTCGCGGCGAGTAGAACGCGATGAGATCGCCGCGGCGGAGGCGACGCAGTGTCGTCGGGCGGCCGTGGTTCGCCTGGGTGTAGCCGCCGGCCATGCCCAGCAGCACGTGCTCGCGCGAGATGGTGTTGATCCAGGTCGCCATGGCTCCTTGGGCTCCCTCCGTGGTCACGCATGTGCCGCGCCGATTGCAGCTGGGACAACTATCGGTCATCGTGCCGGCGGCCGGCGGTCAGGAATTACCCCGCAGCGGGAGGCCGCTGCGACCACGGCGGATGGGCCTGCTGTTCTGCCTGCCCGAACATAACGTCGCCCGGCGAGGCGGATCGCGCACGTCGGTGCGTCTCTGCGACGCCACGTTCGAGCCGCCTGAACCCTCCGTCGCGGAACCGGCGACGGTGCACTGCTTGCCGACTCTACGTTCTGGTAGCTCGAACATCGGCACAGTCCGCCGGAGCGCGCGGCCGGCCGACGCTGCGACGCGCGCCCCGCGAACCCCACGTCACGTGAGATGACGCCCAGCGTCAGGGTCCGCTCAGGATCCGGGCGTCGCCATCCAGACCTGCTGGGGTCCCTCGCCGGACGCGGAATTCCCCAGGACAATCACGCCTTCGGGAGCGAGCCACGCCTGATCGACCCGAACGCAGTCCGCATGGCTGCCGCAATCGATCGGTGGCGCGTTGCCGGCGGACGCCACGGTGAGCCGGGTCCAGGTCACCCCATCGGTGGTTGCCCACGCCGCCAGCGTGGATCCCCCGGGGGCGCGCCCCAGAACGATCGCGTGCTGGCCGTCGGCGGCGAACGTCGGATACGCGCCGGCATCCAGCGGCCATCCATCGGTGGCGATGGACCATGTGCGCCCGTCGGAGGACGTCCAACCGGTCATCGCCACGTCGTAGAAGTCCGCGGTGCTGTTGATGCCGACGGCGAGCAATCCCGAATCAAGGGCGACCACCTGGCGCAGCTCGGCACCGGCCAACCTCTCGCCGTCGACGGTCGCCTCCGACCAATGGACACCGTCCGCGGATATCCAGGCAGCCGGTCTGCCCACACCCGGCGGTGGCGGCGTGTTCTCGACAGCACAGCAGGCACTGTCGGGCTGGCCGTCCCGGCCGATGATCACGAACCCGCCCAACCAGGCGATGGCATCCTTCGCGATCGCGCGCTCCTCGACGGGAATGGTGGCGCGCGTCCATGTCGATCCGTCCGCCGAGGCGAGCACAACCGGGTCGCTGCCGCTCCGAATCGCCACGACGCCACCCGGACCGGACAGCAGCCAGGCCGGCCAGGTCGAGGCGGATGCCCACGTGGGGCTGACCACCGACGTCCACGTGGTGCCGTCGACCGAGGTCCACAGCGGGGCGGCGCCGGCCGGCAGCCCGGCTGGCCCGTTCGTCACAGCGCCCCCGACCGCAAGGAGCCGGTTGCCCATCCGGACGAGGTGCGCTGCCAACACGCCCGCCAGGTCATCGGTCTTGGTCGCCGGGAGGCGCTGGACCATGGTCCAGTGACTGCCGTCGGTGGAGCTGAAGAACGCCGGTTCGAAGCCCGAGCCGTCGTCCACGCCGCCCACGCCCACGTAGCCGTCGCCCCAGGGAACCAGGTCGCTCAGGTACTGCCCGTCCCCCATCGCGACCCCCTGCGGCCAGGTCAGGGTCGACCAGGCCACCGGAGCCGGAACCGACGTTGGCACAGGTGAGACCGATGGCGACCCCGTCGGCGACGCCTCCCCGCTTGACGTGGCTTTCCCGCTCGGCGGTGCTGCGCTGGGGCTGGCCTGCGCCGAAGAACTCGGTGTCTGCCCCACGTTCTGGTGCGGGATCATGAGGAATGCGAGCACGGCCACGGCCATAACCGCCATCGCGACGGCCGCCCAGCGCAGGGACGGCGCGAACCACCACCGGCGCTCGGGTGGCGGGGTGGCGGTGACATCGGCCAGGCGGTAACGGAGGGATGCGGGAGCCCCGTCGCCCGCGGTCTGGCGCAGGACCGCGGTGAGGTCCTGCTCGAACCGTGGCGAGCGCTCGTCGGTCATGGTCTCGTCTCCGATCGGCCCGCGGCATCGCGAGCCGGTTCGCGCAGCGCGGCATCGTAGGCCGCGCGCAGCTCACCCATTGCGTAGTGCAGGCGCGACTTCACCGTGCCCACCGGCAGCCCCAGCTGCTCGGCGACCTGCTCATCGGTCAGTCCTTCGAGGTGGTGGAGTGCGACCACCGCCCGGTGCTCGGGGGTCAGCGCGGCCAGCGCGTCACGAAGCGCGGTCCGTTCGACGAAATCGCCGATCGCGTCCTCGCCGTCCACCGGTTCGCCACCCAGGGCGATCTCGGTGCGACGATCCGAGCTGCGCCGATGGAGACGGTCGCGGCAGGCGTTGACCACGATGCGGGTGAACCAGGCGTCGAAGCGGGCCGGTTCGCGCAGCGAGGACAGGTGCTGCCAGGCACGAAGCGCGGCGTCGCTCAGCGCGTCCTCGGCGTCCTCCCGATCACCAAGGATCACGGCCGCCAGCCGGAAGCTGCGGTCGAGGCAACCGTCGAGCAGCATGGAGAACGCGACCGCGCGCCGCTCGGCGGTTCCGCGAAGATCCGCCTCCAGGTTCTCCATTCCTCGCTCCCCCAACGGGACCCACTCCCCAATCACGCCCGATATGACTGCCAGAACCGTGAAACGGTTCGAAACCGACCAAGCCTTGCCCCGACGGGACGTCGCTACAAGGGCCTATCGGCCCCGGGTGATGGCGCCAGAGGTCCATACCGCACCCGCGGACATCGGGCATGAACTCGTTGCCCGCCGGAGGGGTACAAGTGGTACGCATCCGTAATACTCAGCCGAGGTTCCCGATGCCGCGACGACCCGAGCACGTCGCGGCCTGACGATGTTGCGGCTGGCGTAACGCATCGTCGGGGAGGGGGCCAGTTGACGCGCCCCAGGCCCGTTCTGTTACGGCGGCCATGACATGGCGTCGGGATACGGTGGACAGAGGGCGGTTCCTCGACGTTACGTAACGGCAGGGTGAACATTGGGCCGAACCGGCGGCAGCACCGGCGGTGGGGAGCGGGCCGGTGCCGCGATCGGGATGCCACGCCACGCTATCGTGGCGCGCATGGAGGCGGTGCTGGGGCTCATCGGCTACACGTTCGTCGCGGCGGTCACGCCGGGGCCCAACAACGTGGTGCTGTGGGGGATTGGCCTGCGCTTCGGGTTCCGCGCCGCGATCCCCTACCTGCTGGGCATTCCGCTGGGCGTGGGGGCCATGGTGCTCGCGGTGGCGGCGGGAGTCGGGGTGCTGATCAGCACGGTGCCGCTGCTCGACATCGGCCTCAAGGCGGTGGGCTCCGCGTACCTGCTCTACCTGGCCTGGCAGGTTGCCGGCAGCGCGGTGGTGTCCGAGACCGATGTCGGCTCAGCGCCGGGCTTCGGCCAGTCCGTTGCCTTCCAGTTCGTGAACCCCAAGGCCTGGTTCTTCGTCCTCAGCGCGGTGGCGGCGTTCCGGCCGGGGAGCCTGGACGTGGTCAGCGGGTCCGTGCTGATGGCGGTCGTGGTGGCGGTGGTGGTGCTCCCGACGGCATCGGTGTGGGCCGCAGGCGGGCACGCCCTGAGCCGATTCGTGAGCGGGCCGCGGACACACCGAGCGGTCAGCGGGGTGCTGGCCGTGCTCCTGGCCGGCGATGGTGGTCCTGATCTGGCTGTGACGGCCTGAGGTCAGTTCCACGGACCGCTTGGCCAGGCCGTACCAGTAGCCGTCGATCCGGGTCTCGGGCGGGGCGTCAGGCCGGGCCGATGCACCCAGCGCCACGAAGAGCGGCGCGAAGTGCTCGGTGGTGGGGTGCGCGTACGGCATCCCCGGCGCCTTCTCGCGGAACGCCATCAGCTCGTCGATATCGCCGCGCGCCAGCGCCTCGGCCGCCCATCGGTCGAACTCCACCGACCACGCCGGCGCACCGGGCTGCCCCGCATGTAGTCATGGACGAACGGCAGCCCGTGGGTCATGAACCCGGAGCCGATGATCAGCACGCCCTCGTCGCGCAGGGGCGCCAGCCGCTGACCCAGGGCGAAGAGATGCTCCGGGTCCAGGTCCGGCATCGACATCTGGAGGACGGGGACATCGGCGTCGGGGAACATGGCCGTCAGGGGCACCCAGGCACCGTGGTCGAGGCCGCGGTTGGTGCGCACGACCTCCTCGCCGTCGGGCATGAGCGCGGCAACCTTGTCCGCCAGATCGGGGGCGGGCGGTGCGTCGTAGCGCATCTCGTAGTAGTGGCGCGGGAAGCCGTAGAAGTCGTAGACGAGGGGGACGGGCGTGGTGGCGCCAACCGTCACCGGGGCGGACTCCCAGTGCGCGCTGACGATCAGGATCTGCTTGGGGCGCGGGAGGCCGGCGGCCCAGCCGGTGAGCTCGGCCATCCAGGTCGGGTCCTCGAGGAGCGGCGGTGCGCCGTGCCCCAGGTACAGCGCGGGGAGTCGGGAAGGGGTCGCAGGATCGTTCACAATGCAACTATTCTACCCCAGCCCCCGCATGCCTACTGGTCGGGCGGGTTCCAGGGTTGGTGGCAGGTCATAGCCACCTGCCACTCGCCATCGATGCGCACGTAGGTCGAGGCGATGGAGCCCCGGTACGGCGTTCCGTCCGACTCGCGCTTCGCCAGCGCGCGGTAGGCCAGGACCACGCAATCCGGCGTCACCTCGTTCGCGACGAGATCACGCATATCGAGATCGACCCATCGCTCGCCCTGGCCGGCCGCCTGGACCGCCATCTCCTTGGGGATGGCGCCCATGGGCTCGATGACCGACAGCCCGCCATCCGCGATGGCCCGCCGGAAGAAGTCCGGGCTGTTCGCCTCGCCCCATAAGCGTCGCTCCAGGGCAAGAACCTCATCGGTCGCGGTGCTCATCACTACCTTCCCTTCGTCTCGCGCCGCTCCTCGGTTTCGGCTGGCGCCGAATCCGCGCGCGATGTTCTGACGGCTGTTACCTAACGTCGGCGGGTGGGCCGATGGCGGCGCTTCCCCGACGCCGGGTTTGGGTGACTGTAACGTCGCGTCGGCGGATGGGCCGACGACAGCGCTTCCCCGACGATACGTCACGACTGCCATAACGCGCGTACGCACGGCGATCCCTAGCGGGGCGGCCGATGCGGGGTGCCCTGGCGGACCAGGCCTCCATCCTGACGGTGGCGGCTAGGCGAGTCCCTCGGTATCGGAATCCCCTGTACGCCCGTTGAGGTGGTAGGGCACATCGGTCACCACCGTGTTCGACCGGAAGAAGAGCCGGACCTTCAGGCGAAGCGCCGTCTGGTTGTGGAGCGGGTACTCCCAGAAGTGCCGCGGCACGAACTCGGCGAGCACGATGGTGGTCGGCGTCGCCGGATCCAGGCTCTGGGTGGCGTCGAGGTAGGCGAGGAGCGGCGGAAGCAGCGCGCGGTAGGGCGACTCGAGGATCACCAGCTTCACCGGCCAACCCCAGTCCTCCCATCGGCGCTGCATCTCCTCGAGCTCGCCACGGTCGTCCGAGACGTGCACAGCGGTGACGTCGTCGGAGATGGAACGCGCGTAGGCGAGCGCCTCGAGGCTCGGCCGGTCCATGCGGCTGATCGGGCACGATCACCCGCGGCCGGCGGCGCGGGACGAAGCCGACCGTCCAGGGCGCCGCGAGCTCCCGCTCGAGGGCCCGATAGTGTCGGCCGATGGCCATCATCAGCCCGATCAGCATCGGGATGAGGAGCAGGATCATCCACGCGCCCAGCGCGGAACTTGGCGATCCCCACGATGATCGCCACCGCGCCGGTCGCCACCGCCCCGGCCCCGTTGAGCACCGCCCGCCAGCGCCAGCCTCGCTGCGCCTCGCGAAGCCGATACCAATGGCGGACCATGCCCGCCTGGCTGAGCGTGAAGGCCACGAAGACCCCCACCGTGTAGAGCGGGATGAGGTTCGTGACGCTGCCCTGGAAGGCGATGATCAGCACGGCGGCCAGAACCGCGAGGACCATGATCCCCACGCTGAAGGCCAGCCGGTCCCCGCGAAACTGGAACTGGCGAGGCATGAAGCGATCCTTGCCCAGGATGCTGGCCAGCCGCGGGAAGTCGGCAAAGGCGGTATTCGCGGCCAGCACCAGCAGCAGCGCGGTCGAGACCTGGATCAGGTAGTGGTACGGCGTCCCGTCGCCCACCAGCGTCCGGGCAATCTGGCTGATCACCGTCTCCTGCTCGGTCGGGTCCGGCACAACGCCGAGCTGCGCGGCCAGGAAGCTGATGCCAATGAAGATCGAGCCGAAGAAGAGACCCATCATGATCAGGACCTGGCCCGCGTGGCGCGACTCCGGGGGCTTGAACGCCGGGACGCCGTTGGCGACCGCCTCGGTGCCGGTGAGCGCCACCGAGCCCGATGCGAAGGCGCGCAGCACCAGGAGCAGGCTCAGGCCCGCCGCACCGTGCTGGGAGAGCCAGCCGGCGGGTGGCGTATAGGTCGGCAGCGACCCGCTGAGGAACCGGAACAGGCCGAAGCCGAGCAGACCGTAGATCGCCACCAGGTACACGTAGGTGGGGATGGCGAACAGGTTCGCGCTCTCGCGGATCCCGCGCAGGTTGCCGAGCCACAGGGCGGCCACGAACGCCACGCCCAGCGCCACGCGCCAGTCGAACAGCCCCGGGATGATGGAGGTCAGGGCCGCCACGCCGGCGGCGATGGAGACCGCCACGGTGAGGACATAGTCGGTCAGGAGCGCCGCCGCCGCGACGAGCCCCGGCAGCCGTCCCAGGTTGTCGCTGGCGACGATGTAGGAGCCACCGCCGGACGGGTAGGCGCGGATCGTCTGCTGGTAGCTGGTGACGACCACCGCCAGGACCACCACGATCGCGATGGTGAGCGGCATGGTCAGGGCCAGCGCTCCGACGCCGGCGGCGACCACCACCCGCATGATCTCCTCGGATGCGTAGGCGGATGACGAGATGTTGTCCGAGGCGAAGACGGCCAGCCCCTTGATGGGCCCGATTCGCTCGTGCATCTCGTGCTCGGAGGGGATGCGCCGCCCAATGACGACCTGGCGGACCAGGCTCCATGCTCGACCGATCCGCCCCGATGGTTGCAGGACTCGTTCGGACGCCACCAGGTGACCGGGCGCCTCGCGCCGGAACTCGGAGGCGAAGGGCTGGACGACGCTGACGTACCGGTCGCCCGGACGGCTGCCGCGCCGCGGCCTCAGGGCACGGAGTTCCTGGACGGGCAACGCCTCCCCGGCGTCGTCACCTCTCATTCGGGGTCACCCGATGGGCTCGACCATGATGTCGCAGCCCTCTCGCCCGCGCCAGGTGGCGCGAACGACGATGCCCACCCGTCGGCCCTCCGCCTGCGCACGAGGGAGGATCTGCTCCGCGTGGTACAGGCCGACGTGGGTCACCCGCCGAGCGCCGCCGGAGGCGACCATGCGCACGGACCCACAGACGAGATTCAGCTCCTGCTGCGCCGAGGGCCGCGACGGGCGCGCCACGGCCTGACGGCCGACATCGATTGCCATGCCATGAGCGTCCGCCAGGCCCCCAAGAGAGATCGCGGTCGGGAGGCGCGTCGGGTGCTCAAGAAGCGCTCAAGATTCGGTCGCCGGGCGCCCCTCCGCCACGCGATATCCGACCCCCGGCTCCGCCACGATCAGGCGCGCCGCCTCACCGGACGGGTCGGCCGCGGCCAGCTTGCGACGGATCGCCGCCACGTGGACGTGGAGGTAGTGCGCCTCCTGCGCGTACGGCTGGCCCCACACGGCCCGGAGCAGCCTCCCGCGCGTCACCACGCGACCCGTGTGGCTGAGCAGGACCTTGAGCAGCTCGTACTCGCGGGGGGTCAGATGAACCGGCGCGCCGTTCACCCGCGTCTCGCGGCGCATCGGATCCAGGGTCACAGGCCCGACGTGCAGCCTGCCGTCCTCCTCCGCCGCGGGGTTCATGCTCCGGCGGAGCGCAACGCGCACCCTGGCCCCCAGCTCGGCCATGCCGATCGGCTTGCCCAGGTAGTCGTCCGCTCCCAGGTCGAGGGCCTCGACCTTGTCGTGCTCCTGGTCGCGAGCGGAGAGGACGATGATGGGCGTCAGGGACTCGCGACGCAGGCGGCGGATGACGGAGAGGCCGTCCATGCCCGGAAGGCCGAGATCGAGGAGCACCACGTCCGGCCGTCCCGCGTCCCACAGCCGCAGCGCCTCCTCGCCGTCGGCTGCCGCGCGAACCACGTAGCCGTGCGCCCGCAGGTTGTCAGCCACCAGGTCGCGGGTCGCCTCGTCGTCCTCCACCAGGAGGATGCCTGCGCTCACGGTTGCACCGCGGCCGACTGCGGGTCTACGACGTCGGCCGGGAGATCGACCACCACCGCGAAGCCCCCCAGCTCGCTCCGCGTGGCGCGAACCGCGCCTCCCATCGACTCGGTCAGGCCGCGGACCACCGCGAGCCCCAGTCCGGTGCCGCGCCGTGATCCCGCTTCGTCGCGCGTCTCGCGGTAGAACTTGTCGAAGACGCGGCGCGCGTCGCCGGTGACCCCCGGCCCGTCGTCCTCGACCGTCATGGCCACCGCCCCTGTCCCCTCCACGGGCACCGCTCGCACCTGGATCCGCCCTCCGGCCGGCACGTACTTCACCGCGTTCTCGAGCAGGTTGGTGAGCACCTGGTCGAGCATGAGAGGATCGGCCGAGACCGGCGGCAGGTCGTCGGGCACGTCCACCGCGACCCGGTGCTGGGTGAGCGTCGCCTGGAGGCGATCCACCACCGCCTCCACGATGGAGGCGAGCGGCACAAGCTCGAGCTCGGGGTTGAGGGCTCCGCTCTCGATGCGGCTCATGTCGAGCAGGTTCCCCACCAGCCGGTTGAGCCGCTGGGCCTCTCCGTCGATGGTCGCACCCAGTGCGATCCGCTCCTCCTCGGAGACCTCGATCTGCGGGTCGCTGAGGCTGCCCGCCGCGGCGCGGATCGTAGCCAGCGGCGTGCGCAGGTCGTGCGACACCGAGTCGAGGAGCGCGGTCTTCAGCCGGTCGCTGCGCTTGGCGATCTCGACCTCCGCGGCGGTGGCCGCCAGGCGCTGGCGGCGGACAGCCTGCGCAATCTGGTCGGCCGCTGCCGCGAGCAACCGGGAGTCCACGGTGCCCGGCTCGCCGAGCGCGCGGTCCCGCACCGCCCACACGGAGCCGAACGACTCCTCGCCCACGGCCAGCTCGACCCGGTAGAGGGCCGGCGAGATCTCCGGCACGCGCCGCCCAGGCGGGTGGATCCGCCGCCAGGTCGCGAGACTCTCCGCGTCGTCGCGGCGCAGCAGCGCGTAGGGACCCTCCGGACGAGGATCGCGGGCGTTCGTGTCGGCCCGGACGCGCTCCGCCCCACCATCGGTGGCAACGGCGACCCACACGCGCTGCATGCGGGTGTCGGCGGCGAGCCGTCCGGCGATCCGGACCACGGCCGCCTCAAGCGAATCGGAGCTGTTGAGCGCGCGGCTGACGGAATGGAGCGCCTGGGCCTCCCGCTCCCGCCGCAGAGCCTCCTCGGCGCGGTCGCGCTGGGAGCCCGCGAGTCGGCCGATCAGCACGCCGATCACCAGGAACAGGACCAGGTTGAGGAGCTGCTCCGGGTTGGCGACGGTGAACGTGAAGCGGGGGTCGACGAAGGCGAAGTTGTAGACCGCGAACGCTCCAATCGCGGTGGCGATGGCAGGCGAGGCGCCCGCCCGGATCGCCACGGCCGCGACGCCCAGCAGGTACACCGCTGATGCATCCGGCAGGCCCAGCGTGCCCTCCAGCACGAACGCCGCCGCCGTGCAGAGGGCCAGCGCGCCCACGATCAGGGCGCCGTCGCTCAGCAGTCGACGCCGGTCGAGCGCAAAGGGCTCGCGGGCGACGCGCGGTATCACGCGCAGATCGTACGACCCCCCGTGACTGATATCGCACGCACGGCGCCGAAGCGGCGAGCGAGCTGGCATCTGCTGTGGGGCCCGGCTCCTGGTGGCCGTTCGTCCGCCACGGATCCGCTTGACCAGCCGATGCCCGGCGACCACGCTGATGGGCGTGAAAAAGGAGTTCGGCCCCAACCAGGACCAGGTCGACGCGCTGCTGGCGCGCCTGGAAGACGTGGACCAGGGCCAGGCGCTGTTCCTGGCGGGCTTCGGCGGGGACGACCCCGAACGCCATCGAGCCCGGGACGCGATGCTGGAGGCGGCTCACCGTGGCAGACGCGAGGAGGCGCTGCGCACCGCACAGGGAGAGGTCCGGCACTGGGTGAACAGCTGGTTCACCGGCGGTCCACAGCTGGCCGGGTACGGACGGGATATCACGCCCGCCCAGGCGGCCGTCGATGCGGCACCGGCGGTCCTCGACGCGATTGGCGCGCTGGTCGTGGCCGACCTGCTCGGGACCGATGACCTCGAGACGCTCATGACCCCCTGGCGGGAGCTGCTGGCCGGCCCCGGGTAACCGCGCCGGGTGCGTCCGGGATCGCGGGCCCGGCACTCGTCGACGCCTGGCGCTACTCCAGGATCTCGGCGAGTTCGATCTCGACCTCGGACCGATCCGCGAGCCCGCGGGCGACCCGGGTCACCTCCAGCTCGTGCCGGGCAACGACCTCGGCCTTCGCCGCCTCGGCGGCCTTGCGCTTGGCGTCGGAGGCACGGCGGCTGGATTCCGCGAACTCGACTTCAACCTTCGACCGATCCGGCAGTCCGCGCAGCGAGTCCTTCTTCTCCTTGGTGGCCTGGAACTCCGTCACGATGTACCGCGCCCGCTCCTGGTCGAGCGGATCGGCGCGGGCCAGATCCATCAGGTCACCGGTGAGCCGTCCGTAGCGGCTGGCCACCTCGCGCGCCTGCCCGGCCAGCTCGCCGTAGCTGCGCACTCGCGGAACCAGCGCACAGATCGCCGCGAGCAGCGCGATGGCCGACACGACCCACTTGCCGAAGTCTGCCGCGTTCGAGGTGAGGATGGGGAAGATCGAAAGGCTGGCGATTGCCGCGAGCAGGCCGGCGGCAATGGACCAGGCATCGGCCCGTCGCTGTTGTCGATCTGCGTACCGTGGCAGCTCCCGCGCCCAGAACTGTGCGCTGTCGAGGCACGTGGAGATTCGCTCGCGCGTCACCGACACTCGCGGCGAGTCCGAAGTGACCGTCATGGCAATAGACCCCTCACCACCCTGAACGTTGGAAGCGCCCAGTATGGACGTCGCATCCACCCGCGTCGATACCCCTGCGCGGGCCGCGGCGCCATGCCCAGGGCGGTGAAAAGGGCACCTCCGGAGGGCGTGTCGATCCGACCGAATCCCGTTCGTCTGGGCGTCAAGGACCTCGGCTGCCGTCAGCATTGACTCCCTGATCCGTCCCTCGCAACACCCGAGTTGGGTCTTCTCAGCCGCAACCGATCGTCGGCGTCGCGTTCGTTGCACTGGCTGTAACGCAACGTCGGTGGAGGCTCGTTGGGCGGTCGTTCCCCGACGTTGGGTGACAGCGGGCGTTACGCAGCGTCGCTGAAGGCTGCCGGGGAGGCAGCTCGCCGATCTTACGTTCCACGCGCTCGAACATCCCGGCTCCCAGGCCATGAGGCCAGCGTGATCCAAAGCGGCCGCGCGCGCCAGGCCATGCTCGAGGCCGCCCGGCGCAGCGGACGCGAGAAAGCCCCTCCACGCCGCGCAGGACGAGGTGCCCGAGGGTCAACGCCTGGTGCAGCGGGCATCCTGGTCATCGTCGGCAACCCGCTGCTGGACTTGAAATAGGTCGGGCCAATGGCCTTTGCTGGGCCGATCTAGCGCGAAATTGGCATCGCGGGCGAACGGACGTCGGTCGGGGCTTCCCCGTGCACGACGGCCCGCGCGTAGTACGCGAGCGCGCCGATGCCGACCACAGCAAGCACCGCGAAAATGACCACGGCGTCCATGGTTGCCACCGTCGAGGCAGGATCGGCCGACGCGCCCATCCACTGGTCCGTGGCCACGCCGATGGACTCCAGCAGCCCGTAGACCAGGTAGCTCCCGGCCAACAGGGCACCCCACGGCCGGCGCGTCCAGGTGAGCCAGGCGATCACCGCGGCGCTCGGCAGCCAGAACGTCAGGTCCTGCACGAAGACCGGGTTGGTGGCGACCCCCGTCCCGTCCAGAAGCGAGGTCGGAACCTCGGCGAACAGGGCGGGCACGATCTTGGAGAGCCACAGGAGCGCGTTGAGCGCCACGATCAGGCCGATATACCCGCCAACCACCCGCGCTGCGGTCCGAGGCAGCTGTTCGGCGACGGCCCATCCATCGGTGTGCAGCAGGTTGGCGCCGAAGGCGAACGCCGTGGACGACATGGCCAGCACGTACACGAGGAAGAGCGGGTTGAACGGCGTGCCGAAGAGGAGCATCACGTCGTTGTAGGCAAGGTAGGCAAGCGCCCCGTAGCGCGCGACGAGCGCCCAGCGAGAGCCGGCCCGTTGCATCGCCAGGGATGCGACGAGGAGCGGCACGCCCAGCAGGAGCATGATCAGAGCCGTTCCCCGGGCACTGCCGATCATGACCGCCGGGCCGCTCAGGAGGTCGGGCGCGAAGAATGTGGGGGCCGCCGCGGCGAGGTTGGCGACAGCGGACAGCACGAGCAGCGACAGCACAGCCCGCGATGGGCAGGTTCCAGCAGTCACGGCGGATCAGTGGCTCCGAGTGGGTTTGTCTGCAACTCTCGCGTGCGTGCCCGCGCGCTCCCTAGTGCCGAAGGGAACGGCGGGGAGCGCCGTTCGGCACCCGGTTCGCTACAGACCGCTCGCACCGGGTCAGCGCGTGCCGGTGATCAGGCGCTCGCGGTTGAAGAGCGGCACGACCAGGCGCCATCCGACGAGATCGGCGAACAGGAGCAGCAGGGCCATGGGGATGAATGGCGTCGCGCTGATGGGAATCACGTCGAAGGCGATGAGCGAGGTGACCACCACGATGGGGAGGTTCGCGAGCAGGCTGAGCTGCTGTGCGACCCGGGTGTCGCTCAGCCGGGTCGAGACGGCCACCGCGATCCACGTCGCCAGGGCGCCCAGCAGCGGTGTGAAGACGATCTGGGCGACGATGTCCCCCGGCTGCAGCAGGGCGGGCGCGATGCCCGGAGGGGCGAAGAGCAGCAGGAAACCGATGAACAGCGCGTAGACCCCGTAGGCGATCGCCACCGACGGCCCCAGGGCGGCGATTGCCTTGCCCAGCAGGAACTCGTCGCTGCGAATGGGCGTGGTGAGCGCGGGCTCCAGGCTCTCCTGCTGGCGCTCGCCGGCCACGGAGTAGCCCCCCAGGATCCCCGGCGCCAGGATGGGCACCGCCAGCATGTAGAGCAGGAGGTGCCGATGGCCCAGCTCCAGCGCGACACTGGCCGGCAGCCTCAGCACCAGCGCGATGGGCTGGATCAGGAAGATCAGCGGGAAGATCGCCACCGCCACGAGGACCGAGCGGTTGCGGCGGTACTCGCGCAGCTCCTTGCGGGTGATGGCGCCGATGCGCCGCCAGCTCCAGTTCACGGCGCTTCCACCGGCGGTGTCTCGTTGACCAGCTCCAGGTACACGTCCTCCAGTGAGTGCTGCGACTCGCCGATGGACAACACGTCTGCCCCGGCGGCCACCAGCGCGCGGGTCACGGCGGGTGCGGCCGCGGACAGGTCCGTCACCGGGACCACGTAGCCCGCCGGACCATCCAGGTGCCAGCTCTCCACCCCGGGCTGGCCCTCGAAGACCGCACCAGGATCCGCCAGCGGAGCGGCGGTGCGCACGGTGAGCGCCCGCTTGAACAGCTGGTCGCGCAGGGCATCCGGCTCGCCGATGCTGAGCAGGCGGGTGTTGAGGATGGCAACGCGGTCGCAGAGGCGCTCCGCCTCCTCGAGCCGATGGGTGGTCAGGAAGATGGTCACGCCCTGCTCGCGAAGCCCACCGATGAGCTCGTGCACCTCGAGGGCTGCGGCCGGATCGAGCCCGGCCGTGGGCTCGTCGAGGAACAGGACCTCCGGGTCGCTCAGCAGGGCCCGGGCCAGGGCGACCCGCTGCCGGAGCCCCTTCGAAAGCCCGCCGCAAAGGTCAAGGGCGCGGTCCGACAGATGGACCAATTCGAGCGCCTGGCCGATGCGCGAGACAGGGTCAGGCGTCTCGTACAGGTCCGCGAAGCACTCCAGGTTCTCGCGAACGCTCAACCGGGTGTACAGGCCCGGCACCTCCGGCATGACCGCGACGCGCTGCCGGATCTCGACGCCACGTTCCGGCGCGAGGGGAATCCCGACGACGGATGCCGAGCCCGATGTCGGCGCGATCAGGGTCCCCAGCATCCGCACCATGGTCGTCTTGCCGGCACCGTTGGGACCCAGGAACCCGAACACCTCCCCGCGCGCCACCTCGAACGAGACGTCCTCGACGGCGACACGCTCGCCGAACCGCTTCGAGAGCCGGTGGACCGCCAGGGCCGGGCCGTTCGGAGACATCGGTCTAGCGCTTCGTGCTGCGTGCCAGGTTCTCGGCCACGCGGAACTCGACGATGCGGCGAATGAGGTCGCGCGGCAGCGGCAGGCCCAGGGGGAACTGGACGGAGCCCTTGCCGGTCTTGAACGCGCTCAGCTCCTCCTTGAACGCCTCCATTCCGGAGGGGATGGGGTAGAAGCCGATGTGGTGCGGATAGCCGGCGAAGTGCACGAGGTGCCGCCCGTTCAGGTCGAACGTCGGAATCGCGTAGCTGATCGTCTCGGTGGCGCCCGGCGCAAGGGACGCGACGAGCTCGCGCATCTCCGTGAGCACGCGCTGGGTATCGGGCGGAAAGCCGACGATGTACTCGTCGATGTTCCCGGCCCTGGATCGCGAACTGGCCATGACAGCCTCCTGCTGAGCGCAGCTTCGTCGTGCGCGGGGGATCCGGTGTCGATTCAGCCGAACCCCGTTCGTTATATTCGGTGAGCGGTGGGAAACGCCCGCCCGCGATCGAGGACCCGCCCAAATGCCCAGATACATTCTCTCCGTCCACACCAGCGGCGAATCGAGCGCCGAGCCGATGTCGCCCGAGGAGATGCAGCGCGGATTCGAACGCGTCGCGCGCCTTGAGAAGGAGATGGCCTCGGCCGGCGCACTCGTCCTCTCCGCCCGGCTCGAGCCGCCCGATGCGGCTGCCGTGGTCGACGCCCGCAACGGCCGGACCCTGACCACGGACGGCCCGTTCCTGGAGGCGAAGGAGCTGGTCGGCGGCTTCTACCTGATCGAGGCCCCGGACCGTGACGCCGCCATTGCCTGGGCGTCCAAGACCTCTGCGGCCATTGCCATGCCCATCGAGGTGCGTCCGATCCTCGCCTGGCACGACTGAGCGCCGGCCGACGACAGGGTGCGGGCGGGGCTACCCGTGATCCTTCAACCACCTGGAGACCGCGCGGGGGCCGGCGCGCGAGAGCCAGGCGCCCTCCACGAACGCTGCCAGCTCATCCCGGCTGAGCTCGCTGACCCGGGAGCCGCGGAGCAGGACCGACGGATGCCCGTTGAAGTGCGGCGTCGTGAAGAACGGGAGCGAGGAATCGGCCAGGATGGCCTCCTTCTCAAGCTCCGAGTCCACCCAGAAGACGATCACGTCGGGGTAGCGCTCGCCGGTCCCGGGATCCACCGCGTCCGGGCGCGGGGTGCGGAAGAAGATGAAGCTGCGCCCGCTGACCTGGTAGACCGGCAGATCCCGGTCCGCCACGGCCACCCCGGGAAGCGCGCGGGCGAGAGCGTGGATGTCGTCGATGGTCGCCGTACGCGCCGCGTCGCCATCGGTCCTCCGGCCTCCCATGATCCGATGCTACCGCGTCACATCCCTGCCACCCCCCGGCACGAAGGGCGCGTAGCCTGTAGCGCATGGGTGACCAGCTGCGCGTGATCTGCGAGATCGGGCCCAAGCGGCGCGTGGTGGCTGGCGCCATGGACTGGCCCGGCCTGGACCGATGGGGCAGGTCCGAAGAGGGCGCGCTGGAGACGCTGACCAGCTACCTCCCGCGCTACGCCGATGTCGCCCGCCGCGCGGGCCTCGCCGATGCCTTCGAGCGCGTCGCCGGTGCGCCGCGCCTCGAGGTGGTCGATCGGCATCCGGGATCGAGCACCACGGACTTCTGGGGCATCGTCCACTTCCCTTCGCCGATCGAGCACAAGCCGATCTCGGCCGGCGAGCTCGAGCGACGGCTCGGGCTGCTGCAGGCCGCGTGGGCGTACTTCGACGAAGTCGCCGGCCGCGTCTCGGCGGACCTCGCGAAGGGACCAAGGGGCGGCGGACGATCGCGCGACGAGATCATTCGCCACGTGTACGCCTCCGAGCGCCACAACTGGTGGCGCAAGGTCGGGCTTCGCACCGACGACGAGGCGCTGCTGGCCCCGGACGAACTGGCGGCGTATCGGGCGGATTACGTCGACCGCATTCGCGCCTTCCACGCCGAGAGCAGGCCGGCGCGCACCTGGCCGCTCACCTTCCTCATCCGCCGCACCGCGCAGCACGTGATGGACCACGCCTGGGAGCTGGAGGACAAGGACCTCTCGTGAACGGGGCTTCGTCCGGGCCCGGCAGGGACCTGCGTTCTCGCCTGCCCTGATGCGCCTGCTGCCGGCACCGCTCAACGCTCGCCTGCGCTCCCTCCGCCTGCTCGAGCCGCTCGCGAACCGGGACTTCGGGCTGCTCACCCTGGCGGCCGTGATCTCGCTGCTGGGCGACGGCTTTTTCAGCGTGGCGCTCGCCTGGCAGGTCTACGCCATCAGCAACGTGCCCACGGCGCTGTCGGTGGTCAGCGTGGCGTGGAGCGTGCCGCTGGTCGTGATGCTCCTCCTGGGTGGCGTCTTCACCGACCGCTACGACCGGCGATGGCTGATGATCGGCGCCGATGTGGTGCGGGCCCTCGCCATCGGCGGCATGGGCCTGCTCTCGGTTCTGGGGATCATCGAGCTGTGGCAGATCATGGTCCTCATCGCCTTCGTCGGCGTCGGCGATGCGTTCTTCAACCCGGCGTCCACGGCCATCGTCCCCGACCTCGTGCCCGAGGCGCAGCTGCCGCAGGCGAACGCCCTGCAGGGGCTGACCCGCCCGCTGACCGTCCGCCTGCTGGGACCGGCCGTGGCCGGATTCGTGATCGCCGCAGTCGGCCCCGGATCCGCCTTCCTCGTCGACGGGGCCAGTTTCGTGGTGTCGGCCGTGGCGCTCTCGGCCATCGCGGCCCGTCCCGTGGCGGCGCGGGTCCACCACGGTGCACGGCAGACGGTCCACGAGGTGCGCGAGGGGCTGGCCTTCGTACGCGCCAACGCGTGGTGCTGGGCGACCCTGGTAAGTGGCATGTTCAGCCTGCTGGCATTTGTCGGGCCGGTGCAGGTCCTCCTGCCCTACCTGGTCAAGAACCGCCTCGAGCTGGGACCGGAGGCACTTGGCTTCATCTTCGCGGTGAGCGGGATCGGGTCCATTGGCGCAGCCGTGGTGATGGGGCAGCGCGGCCTGCCGCGTCTGCGGATCACCGTGATGTACGCCACCTGGTCGATCGGCGTCGCGCTGCTGGCCGGCTACGGGCTGATGGGCTCCCTCTGGCAGGCGCTCCTCATCGGCTTCACCAGCGCGGCACTCTTCCAGGTCGGCCAGATCATCTGGACCACGCTCCTGCAGCAGCTGGTGCCGCGCAGGCTGCTGGGTCGGGTCTCCAGCCTCGACTGGCTCCTTTCGACCGGGCTCGTGCCGGTCTCGTTCGCCCTCACCGGACCGGTCGCCGGCGCCATTGGGCCCGGGACGACCATGGTCGGCGCGGGCCTGGTGGGCGGGGTCCTGATGGGCGCCCTCCTCTTCGTGCCACACGTCCGCGATCCGGAGCGCGGACCGGCACCGCGGGTCCTGGAGGCGGGCGAAGGGTCGTAGCCTACGAGCGAAGGTAGATCAGCACGGCCAGCACGCGTCGGTGCGCGGATTGCTCAGGCTCCAGGCCGAGCTTGGAGAAGATCGTGCGGATATGCCCCTCGATGGTCTTGGCCTCCAGGACCAGCTGCTCGGCGATGGCCTGGTTCGACCGCCCCTCGGCCATGAGCGCCAGCACCTCGCGCTCGCGCGGCGTCAGCTCGTCCAGCGGATTTCGCGGTCGCGCGCGACCCAGCAGCTCCCCCACCAGCTCGGAGTCCAGGACGGTTCCGCCCGCAGCGACACGCCGGACGGCCTCGGTCAGGTCCGTCTCGCGCATGACCCGATCCTTCAGCAGGTAGCCGACACCTGCCGGATTGGCCCGAAGCAGACGCACGGCGTGGCCGGTCTCGACGTGCGCCGAGAGGAGCAGGATCGCCGTCGTCGGGAACTGCTCGCGAATGGCGATGGCTGCTTCGAGACCTTCCGTGCGATGGGACGGCGGCATGCGGATATCCAGGATCACCACGTCCGGCCGCTCGCGCTCCACCGCCTCCAGCGCCCCCTCGGCGTCGCCGACCTCCGCCACGACGTCGAAGCCCTCGTCGGTGAGCAGGTGCACCAGCCCGGATCGGAAGAGGACGGAGTCGTCCGCGACGACGACCCGGAGGCGAGCGGGCGGGCTCATTCGACGGGGAGCCAGGCGCGGACGAGGGTGCCTCCCCCGGGTGGGCTCTCGATCGAGAGCGTCCCGCCCACGGCCTGGGCCCGGTCCCGCAGGCCGCGCACGCCGGAGCCGTCGGCCTGGTCCGCGCCCCCTTCCCCGTCGTCGCGGATCTCGAGGTTGAGCCCCCCGTCGCTGACGTGGGCACGGATGGTGACGCCGCTGGCACCGGAGTGCTTCAGGACATTGGTGAGCGCCTCCGTAACGATGAAGTAGGCGCTCGTCTCGATGCGGTCGGGGAGCCGCCGGTCATCGAGCTCGACCACCACCGGGATGGGCGAGCTGTCGGCGAGGCTGCGGATCGCGGGAGCGACGCCATCGGCGAGAGCGGTCGGATGGATCCCGCGAGCCAGCTCCCGGAGCTCGCGCAGGCCGCGTTCCAGCTCCTGTGCCGCCTCGTCGAGGACCGTCAGGAGCGCAGGGTCGGCCTCCGCCCGTCGACGTGCCTGGCGCAGCGCGAACCCGAGCGCCACGAGGCGCTGCTGCGCGCCATCGTGGAGATCGCGCTCCAGCCGCCGGCGCCCCTCGTCGGTCGCCTCGACGATCCGGGCCCGCGACGCGCGCACCTCCTCCAGCTGCGCCCGCAGCGCCGCGGCCAGCCGAGCATTGTCCAGCGTCAGGCGCGAGGCCGCGGCCGCGCTCTCGACCAGCGCGGGGTCCACCGCCTCGTCATGGATGAGGAGGGCCAGCGTGTCGTCACCGGCACGGACGTGCGTGACGTCGCGAGCGGCGTCCTGGGCGGGCACCTCCACGGGACGGCCCTCCGAGTCGACGTAGCCAGGTCCGTCCGGGGCAGGGAAGGCCAGCCGGAGGGAGGGATCGTGGACCGCGCGGCCCAGCGCGGCCTCGAGGTCGCTGGTCGCCACCCCGTCGAGCTCGCGGACGAGATCGGCAATCGATGCGCGATGGAGCTGGGTCTGCAGCAGCCCGATCAGGAAGGCGACGGGCAGCAGGAAATTCCACAGCGAGGCAACAGGGCCGGTCGAGATCGAGAAGAGCAGGTCCGATCCGACCGCCCGCGCAAGAAAGTAGGTCCCGACCACCACGAGCGTGACGGGGCTCACCCAGAAGACCGGCGCCAGCGCACGACGCGCCACGGGGGATCCGCGCCGCCACTTGTCCAGGACCGTCCCGATGACGAGGAAGGTGAGGGCCAGCGCGACCAGGTTGGCCACCGGCTGCAACGCCGGGGCCAGCTGCTGGTTGGGCCAGACCAGGAACGGGTTGGCGAACGGCCACGAGGCGGGATAGGGCGTCAAGAGACGGAGTCCCACCGTGGCCACCAGGAACCATGCATACACCGCAATGAGCAGGCGTCTCGACCAGCCGACCGTGCGCCCGTCGGGGAAGGCGAGGTAGACGTTGGCCAGGACGACGGTCCCGGCCGTGTTCCACATGTCACCAACAGTCCAGAGCAGCCCATTGTCGCTCGTGCTGAGGAACGGGACGAGGCTCGCGAACCCGGTCAGGACGAGCAGGAGGCCAACGCGGTTGCCCGGCCGAGCGCGCCACGCGATGAGGCCCACGCCGATGGTGAACAGGTATGCCGCGAGCTGGATCAGCCAGGCACCGATGTCGGTCGTGTCGCGGTACGGGGTCGTCATGAGGAGCGTGAGACAGATCCCGCCCGCAACGACCGCCAGGGCACCGGTCGCGACGACGACCCGCAGGGCAAGGATTCGAGGCGCGTCCCCGGCGGGGAGCCGGGGTGGCGCGGTCAGAAGCGGTTCGGCGCTCACAGCCGTCTGCCGCCAGTGAACCCTTGGCCGGGCATGCGCACGATCCTCCCACTCTGAGTCAACCGACGGCCGCGCGTTTCGCGAGCTTCGGTCCGCTCCAGCCTCGCGCCTGGCGCCGATGCGTGGCCACCGTGCAGACCCTCGAATTCGCGGCCGCCGATCGCGGGGAGGCACCGGCGACCAGCCGATGCGCGCCGCAGACACTCGTGCCAGTGGGCCAGGACACGCTGGCCGGGCAGGAGGAGCCCCACAATGGGAACACGAGTAATCACACTGCCGCCGTCCGCGTCCGCGCATCACGCGGGACATCGGTGGAGCATCGACACCACGAAGACAATTGCCATGCTCTGGATCTCCGGCCTGATGCTGATGGCCTCGGTGGCCATTGGCTCGATGTCGGCCTTCGGGGACACGCAGGCGGCATCTGCCCCCGGCACCGGACCCGGGTTCGGGGTCATCGCCACCGCGCCGCCGGGGCCCGCGCCCAGTCCCGCGATCCGCTAGCGGTTGGCGGTGCGCGGCCGGCTACCCCCGCGCCGGGTCCACAGCGACCTGGCGGACCCCACCCGCGTGGCGCGCCCACCAGTCGCGCTAAGTCCGTCCGGGGCCGGTTCCGCCCCGCCATCGGCCGCGAATTGAGCGTGGAAGCGGCTCGCGGTGGCCCTCCGCGGGCGGGCGAAGGTGCGTAACGCGCGCCACAGTCGCGCGGCGCAGGTCGGGACGCAATAGCGGCGCTACTCGATGGAGACCCAGCCTCCGCCCCGAGCACTCTCCACCACCGCCTCGACGAGCTCCACGGCCCGGACGCCATCCGCCAGGGACGGGTACGGCAGGTCGGCCGACGCCGGATCGGTGCCATCCGCGATGGCGGCGTAGAAGTCGCGCATCAGGTCGCGCATCGCCTCGGCCCAGCCCTCCGGGTGACCGGCGGGCAGCGAGGGCACGCCGGCGGCGGGTGGCGGGGCCAGCGGCCGGACCAGCGTGCGCTCGTCCCGGCGTGTCCCGATCCAGAGCCGCTCCGGGATCTCCTGCGCCCAGGCCAGCGAGGCGTCCGATCCGGCCAGCTCCAGGGTGAAGGTGTTCTTGTGGCCGGTGCTGACCTGGCTCAGGACCATGGCCCCGCGCGCGCCCGAAGCGAATCGGACCAGGATGGTCGCCGCGTCCTCCGAGCCAATCGCCACCGGCACCCGCTCCCCCGTCGACTCGGCGAAGGCCACGGCCGCCACCGCGGGTCGCTGCCGGACCGGAATGAAGGTGGCGAAATCGGCGCAGACGGCGGTGATCCGATCCCCGCTGATGTACTCCGCGGTGTTGAACCAGTGGGAGCCGATGTCGGCCACTGCCCGGGACTCGCCCGCGGACGGATCCAGGCGCCAGTTGTAATCAGTCTCGGTGGACAGCCAGTCCTGCAGGTAGGCGCCGTGCACCAGGCGCAGGGAGCCGATGGCGCCATCGGCCACCATGCGCTGCGCCTCGCGGACCATGGGGTAGCCGCGGTAGGTGAAGGCCACCGCCCCGTGCCTGCCCTGCTCCGCGGCCAGTGCCTGCAGCCCGCGGGCATCGGCGCTGTTGAGAGCCAGCGGCTTCTCGACCACCACGTGCTTGCCGGCGCGCAGCGCCCGTTCCGCCAGGTCCACGTGGCTGTCGTTGGGCGTGCAGACGTGGACCACGTCGACATCGGCGTCTCGGAAGACCTCGTCCGGGTCCGTGCTCGCCTGCGGGACACCCAGTGCAGCGGCGCGTGCCCGCGTGCGCTCGGGATTGGCGCCCACCAGCCAGGCCACATTCGGCGTAGCCGGCGCGCCGGATGGCGTCGACGTGGAATGGTCCCACGAAGCCGGTGCCGATGACCGCCGCCTGCAACCGTCGCTCGCTCATGGGGTGATGGTATCCCCAGGGAGGAAGCCCTTCGATCGAACCACTCGATTGGTCCCGAGCGGAGACCACGATCGCGGCGCGAGGTCAGCGCGCGATGACGATCACCTTCGGGCCCGACGGGACCCGCGACCACGCACCGTCGGTCGTGGCCACCTGTTCGCCCAGTCGGAGAGCGAGCGCCAGGCACAGCCGGTCGGCGAGCGAGAGCGGGGTGCGCGGCTCCCACAGGGAGGCAGCCTGCTCCCCGTCGGCGGCGGTGACATCGGCGACCGTGAGTCCAAAGGAGGCCAGCAGGCGCGCAACCGCGCCTGGCTGGATGCCATGCTGCCGGGCCTTCTGGAGCACCTCTGACCAGTTCGCGGCGCCGATGACGCCTTCCATCAGGAACGACTCGAGGTCGTCGCTCCCGGGCTCATCCTGCAGCCAGGCGAGGACCGCCGAGGCGTCGACCACGGTTGCCACCCCTACTCGCCGCGGGTCGCCGCCGACCGCCGGTCCGCGAGCAGCTCCGCGGACAGGCTGGTCCCGACCCCGGCGAACAGCGCGCGCAGGCGCCGCTTCACCGCATCCCGCGGCAGGAGGAGGACGCCCTCGCCCTCGACCAGCGCGACCAGCTCGCTGCCCTCGCCGATGGCCAGCTGCCGGCGAATGGGCGCGGGGATCACCACGCGTCCCTTTGGGCCCACCTCCACGGCATATGTGTCACTCATGGGGCAAGTGTGTCACTCCTCGTGCTGCACGTCAACGGTCGCCGCGGCCACGGCGATGCTCAGGCCAGCACGTTGACGCTGACGCCCACGCTTGGCCAGCGTCCATCGGTCGTCAGCACGCGATCCGCCTTCAGATGCAGCGCCGTCGCCAGCACCAGCGCATCCGGAAGCCGCAGGCCTGTGCCATGCCGCGCGCGGAGCTGGGCCGCTCGCACCGCGACCTGGCGGGTGACGGGCTCCACCGCGATCGAAAGGTCGGCCAGGAACGCATCCAGCCGCCGCATCGCTTCCCGTCCGCGACGGGCCGGTCCAACCTGCGACTCCGCGTAGGCCGATGCCGGGACCGCCAGAGCGTCCGCCCGCTCGAGGGCCGCTGACAGCGCCGCGCGCGCCGCAGCGTGATGCGGATCCGCGCCGTCGAGGACGCCGATGATCACGCCGGCATCCAGGAGCGTCAGCCCCATTCGTCGCGCAGCTCTTCGAGCTCCCCGGGCCGATACACGCCGGTCAGGCTCCCGGCGTGGCGCTCTACGGGGTCCCCCTCGCGAACCAGCAGCACTCGCCCCGGGCCGCGCGCTTCGGCGCGCAGGCGATCACCGGTCCGCAGCCCTGCGCGTGTCATGGCCTCCGCGGGGATGGTGACCTGGTGCTTGCTCGAGATCTTGGCGCCGAGGCGCCTGTGCTTTACTTTCTGGAGCATTGGTAAAGAGTAGCACCAGCAATCTCCACGCCACACAGGTATCAGCGTGGACCGCGCGCCACGTCCGCCTGGCGCCGTTCAAGCCACGGAACGGCCAGGTCCACGCACAGCGCCACCGCCCGGTCCGACGTGATGCCGCGGGCCCGCAGGGCGAAGAAGGCGGGCGGGCCGATGACGGCAGCGACCACGGCCAGCGCCGTCTCGTCACCGGCGAGGGGGCCGAGCGCGGTCCGCATCAGCTCATCGATGTCGCGGTAATAGCGATCGACCCCGCCGGACCAGGCATCGATGAGGTCGGGCTCCTGGCGATAGATCTGCCACCCCGCCTCGCTCCGCTCGTAGAAGGCGGCCAGTGCCGACGCGAGCCGCGCGATCCGCTCGCGCAGGGAATCGGCCCCCTCGAGGACGGCGGGCGTCGGAGGTCGCAGCTGGTCGAGGATCTGGTCGAAGACGGCATTGGCGAGATCCCGCCGGTCCGGGAAGTGGTTGCGGACGGTCGCGGGAGCGACATCGGCTTCACGCGCCACCGTCAGGTTGGACGTTCCGGCCATGCCGCGCTCACGGAACACACGAGTGGCAGCGGCGATGATCCGTTCCCGCGTCTCCTGCTTGAGGTCCGCCCGTTTGCCGAGCCGATATCGACGAGGCATCGTCCTCCGCAATTCGATTGACTGCATATGGCAGCCAAATTATAGTGGCACGCAATGAGTACGCTCGGCGCCATTCTCCTCATTGTCGGCGGAATCGGCGGGTTCGCGCTCGCCGCCCCGAGCGCGACCGTCTCACCGGCCATCTGGACCGGGTCCCCGGACGTGGCCCTGCCCCTCATTGCCCGCCACTCCACGATCTGGCGCCTGGCGAACATCGGCTTCGTGGTCGCCACCGTTCTCAGCGCTGCCGGCCTGTTCGTGCTCCCATCCTCCCTGGGGCCAAACGGCGAGGGGCTGGCCAGAGCGGTTGCGGTGGCCTACGCAATGGCCGGCACCGCCTGGCTCGTGACCCTCAGCATCCGCCTGGGCATCACGCCGAATGTGGCGGCCCGGTACGTTGCGGATGCCACCCTGGATCCGGTCTTCGCCCCCCTCGCAGGGCTGGGCGGTGTTCTGTTCGCCGCCTTCATCCTGGTCGGCACCAGCTCCCTGGTCGCGCTGGGCGCCGCGGTCATCCTGGGCGGCGTGCTGCCGGCCTGGGCAGGGTGGGCGACGCTGGTCCTCAGCGTGGCGATCCTGGGTGGCTATCTGCTCACGGGCGACACCCTCCCCGCCTTCGTCTACCTGCCCACGATCATGCTGGGCATCGTCCTGCTCCTCACCGCCGCCTGAACGACGCGCTCCGCGCCGCAGCAACCTTCCCTGCCCGGGTAGCCTGAGGGGACCCGAAGGAGCGAGGAGGCGAGATGCGTATTGGGATGACGATCATGCTGCACGGAGGGCCGCCAGGCGGGGAGCGGGAGACTCCACGCTGGACGGGCATCCGCGAGCAGGCTCGGGCCGCCGAGGCGGCGGGCTTCGACCTCGTGGTCCTGGAGGACGGGATGCTCTACCGCGACGAGGACGAGACGGTGGGGTACTGGGAGTCGGTCACCATGGCCGCGGCGCTCGCCGCGTCGACCACCCGGCTCGACGTCGGTCACTCGGTGCTCAACGGCCCGTACCGCTCGCCGGCATTGGTGGCCAAGATCGCGGAGACGCTCGACGAAGTCTCCGGCGGCCGCTACATCCTGGGCATCGGACGGGGCAACGTGCCGGACCACGACTACGCCGCGTTCGGTTTCACCGGAGCGCAGCGCACGGCGCGCCTCGCGGAGGCGCTGCAGATCATCCGGGGCCTCCTCAAGGACGGCAAGGTCGACTTCGAGGGCGAGCACTGGTTCGCCCGCGAGTCGGAGCTCGTCATGCGCGGGCCGCGGCCGGGGGGACCGCCCATCGTGGTTGCCGCGGCGGGGCCGAAGATGCTGCGCCTCGCCGCACGATACGCGGACGGGTGGAATTGGTGGACGACGACAGGAACAGACCTGGAGCCGCTGCGCCCGATCATCTCGGAGCTGGAGCAAGCCTGCACGGAGGTCGGCCGAGACCCGGCCACCCTCCAGCGCTCGCTCGACGTCTACTCCCTGGACCCGCTCGGTCGGTTCCCCGACAAGGGCCACCTAACCGGGAGCGCGGACGAGCTGGCGGAGGCGATCCTGGGCTTTGGCGAGCTGGGCTTCGACGAGGTTCGCTGCGACCTGTACCACCCGCGGGAGGACCTGAGCGTGCTGGCCGAGGCGATCTCTGCGATGGCGGACGTTGTGGCGAGCGTTCACCGGCGAAGTGGTGCCAGCCCGCAACGGGTGTCGCGCATTTGACGGCACGCGGGGGCATGCGGCCCCATGATGCAGAGAACCCACGGGGAGGCGGAACGTGCTGCCCGTTCCTTTGGCGCGTCGTCTCCATGATCGGTCGCCCGACGCGCGCCGCGGCCAATGGCGAGACCGACCTCGGCGGGCTTTGAGGAACCCATTTTGCGTAGGCTTACTTTTCTCGTGACGGTTGTGGCACTGGTGGCAATGGCGCTGCCCGCCTCGGCCCTCGCGGCACGTGAGGGCGCAGGCACCTGCTCAGGCGGAACCATGCTTGCCGACACCTACCGCGGCTTCACCGTCTCCGGCAGCTGCATGATTGCGTACGGCGCCAACGTGCAGATCAACGGCAACCTCACCATCGAGCCGGGCGCCACCCTTGACGACCACGGCGCCGAGGCGTGGATGAACGCGCAGATCCACGTCACCGGCAACATCTACGTCGGCAAGGGCGCAGTCCTTGGCCTCGGATGGAACGGCGGGGGCCCGTTGGGCGGCGAGGGCGCCCTGGGACCGGATACGGTGGGCGGGAACATCATCGCCAACCAGCCGCTGGCACTCCAGATCGGCCAGGTCACCATTGGTGGCAACCTGATCTCGAACGGCGGCGGCGTGCTGAGCCCGTCGCTCGCAGACTTCCGCAACTTCCCGATCGAGGACAACGTGATCCACGGGAACCTGGTCGTCCAGGGATGGACCGGCGGCTGGTTCGGCGTGATCCGCAACACCATCGACGGGAACGCGATCATCGCCAACAACGTGAGCCTGTCGAATGGTGACACCGGGCCGGGGATGGATACCGACTCGAATGAAGTGATGGGCAGTGACGCAAGCTTCTTCGGCTTGGGAATCTTCCCGCAGACGATCGGTGGCAACCTGATCTGCCATGGCAACCTGCCTGCCGCGCAGATCAACGCCGCGGACGGCGGTATGGGCAACGTCGTCGGGGGCCGCAAGATCGGCCAGTGCGCCAGCCTCTAGGCTGAACCACTCCCGGCTGACACAGGAAGGCCCGCCCCGGCGGGCCTTCCTCCATTTCGGGGCTGCACGTCAACGCTGATCCCCGCGCGCGGCCTATCGGTCAGCAATCGAATACGTACCAGCACTTCTCATTGCGCAACCGCTGGTCGTCGAGCACGAGGCCCCGGATCTCGCTGGGAAGGTGTGCACGCTGCCACTGGCACTCCAGGGGACCAGCCTCCATGCGCTCTCCTTCAGGGGCTGCCGCGCGCGCGGCCCTGATCGCGTAGGCAGCCGCACCCAGCTCGTGGGCTGCAACATGCGCCACCGCCACAGCCTGTCCGGCAGCGTGAGCCGCCTCCCTCGCCGGACCCGTCACCTCCCTGGCCGCGGCGTTGGCGGCAAAGGCGGCCGTGCGGGCCTGGGTCATCGTGATCTCCCCGCGCGCCCAGGCGCGCGCCAGCTCAATCGCTCGGCGTGGACGGTCGTCTCGGGGTCGGGCTTGTTCGAAGAGGTGCAGCACGTGCTCCGCGCAGTCGGCTGCCCAGAGCGCAAGGAGATGGTGATCGTTGTCCTGCAGGGTGCCGCCGCGACGCACGGTGACAAGCCGGAGGTCCCGGGTGTCGGAGAGGATGACCTGTCGGCCCAACCGCGTCCCTCCTGAGCGTTCCGCGCCCTCCGCCTGGCATCGCCCGGACACCATCGTAGTCGAGGGGTCAGCGGGCTCCATCGGCGATGGCCGGGATGTCCAGGCCCAGGTGATGCGCCAGCGCGGCGCGAACACGAGCGCGCATGCGCACATCGGTCACCGTTCCCAGCGGTGAGCCCCGGACCCGCCGCAGCGAGATGGTCCGCACCTGGCTCGCCAGGATCACGCCGTCCCGCGTCTGACCGCCCTCGCCGGCGGGGATGGGCACATCGCCGGGGTATCGCGCCGACGATCGCGCGGCAGTGATGGGGCACACCGTGGCCAGCCCGGACCGATGGAACGGCTCGTACGAGACGACGAGCGCGCGCCGCTCCCCCGCCTGCTCGCGCCCCTGCACCGGGTCGAGGTCCACCACGACCACCGACCAGCGCAGCGGGGAGGTCAGGCCGGCCACGTCTCACGATCGGCCGCATGGTAGGCGGCGTCCGTCTCATCCACCTCTGCCACGAACGCCGGGTCTGATGCGGCCGCCGTCCACGCCTCCCCCTCCTGCGCCTCCAGCAGGTGACGCTCGAGCTCGTCCACCGCGAGCTCGACAACGGCATCTTGCGACGGCGCGACGCGATAGCGCTCCGCCATGTCTCGCACGCGACGGACGGTGGCGGGAGCCAGGTTGTACGTTCGCTTCACCCGTGCTGGCATGGCGGTCATGCTTCCACGTCCGCATCCGGGTGTCAATCCGGACGTGGCCCCGTGAGTCGCCCGCCTCAGCTGTCGGCGGGGCGAAGCCGGAATGGCCGGCCGTTGGGGCCCCGCAGCACCCGGAAATGGCGCTCGTCGAGGGTCAGGATGTCGCGGATCCCGTACCGGTGGGCGAGCACGACCAGCGACGCGTCCGCAAGGCCGATGTCGAGGTCCGCATGGCGTGCGATCACGTGCTCGGCAGCCTCGATGTCGCCGGCGCCGAATTCCTCGAGCCGATACACCCCGCGACCCACCTCGCCGAGCAGCGCACGCTCCGCCGCCTGGCCCACGCGCGTCGCCAGCAGGTAGTCCAGCTCTGCCAGCACGAACGGCGAGAGGAGCCAGGGCGCGGGCGCCTCGCGCAGCGCGTTTACGGCCGCAGCGTGCTGCCTCTGGCTCCCGTCGATGGCGGCGAGCAGGCCGCTCGTGTCGAGGATGATCACCGCTCGCCGAACCCGGCCAGCAGCTCGTCGGCACGCTCCGCGAGGTCCGGCTCCCCGCTCTCGAAGAGGGGCAGCGTGGCTTCGGCGATCCGGTGGGTGCCCGTCACCAGGCCAATCCCCTCGCGGATCAGATCCGCCTCGCTGCGGCCGGTGGAGCGCGCCGCTCGACGCAACGCCTCCTTCAGGTCATCGGTCAGGTAGACAGTGGTCTTCTCCATGCCACCCATGATGCCATACGCTAGGTGGCATGACTACCACCTGTCGGCGGCGGAAGATCAACAAGTACCTGGCCCACGCGTGTTCCTCCATGCCGGTATCTAGCGAGGGCGGATTGTGAGAATGATGACGCAAACGTGCGCCGGGAGGCCCTGTCTCAGCCCAGGCTGGTGACATCCCGGGCAGGCGAGGTCAGGGTGGCGACCGGCGTCCCGACGGCCGTCAGGGGTCCCGCGTGGCAACCCCGTACCGGCGCTGATCGCGGTCGAAGGTGGCCAGCGGCAGCGCATTCGCCTGGAGACCCGCCGCGACGATCAGTGCGTCCGGGATCGGTCGTCCCGGGAGCCCGCGGGCCCGAACCAGCAGCTCCACCGCGAGGTCGGTCCGAAGGTCGATGATCCGAACGTTGGCCCGCTGCACGAGACCAATGAGCGCCTCGATGATGTCCGCCTGCCCCACCCCGTACTGGGTGCGCAGCACGTGGGCGCACTCGGCCAGGGCGACGACGGAGACGCCGATCTCCTCCTCGCCATCGATGAGCCGCGCGGCCCGGCTGGCCTGCGCTGCGGGAGTGCCGACCAGGTAGCGGACCAGCACGGACGTATCGGCGCCGATCACCGGGGTCGATCCGGATCAGCGGTCTCCCAGCTCGCCGTGCGCAGTGCCTCCCACGACTCGTCGTCCGGTTGACGGCCGGCCTTGTCGCGCAAGCTGCCGGCGAGCGAGCGCCGATGCCGGCCCGGGATCACCTCGATCACGATCCGCCCGTCCTCGACCCGCTGGACCGCCTCGTCACCGGCGTAGATGCCGAGCTCCTCGCGGATCGCCTTGGTGATCGTGATCTGTCCGCGCTCTCCTACTCGACTGCTCACAGTATGAATCGTATGTGGAAGTAGGTGTTGCCGTCAACGCAGCGGCTATCCCGCCCGCTGCAGGATCCTGAAGCCGCGAGCCCGCATGACCCGCTCGACGTCACGCTCGTATGGGAGGCCGTCGACCACAACGCCCTTGCGCGCCGGAGAGAGCAGCTCGATGCCGAGGACCGACCCATCGGCTGCATAGTTCACCGCGCGCGCGTCGTCCAGCCGCTCCTGGTGATGGAACGTGGCCTCCGACACCTGGAGGTACGCGGCGTCCACCGACTCGTCGTACTCGAGGAGCAGGTGGGTCATCGACCGGAGATCCTTTCGCCATGTGGTCACCACTCGGCCGTCGATTGTATCAACGACGATCTCGATCACCCGCTCACCGGAATAGCGCGTCCGGACCTCGCGCTCCTTGTCGTGGCTCGACGGCCTCGTAGCATCCGGCGACACGTACGCATCTTCGATCTCGTCGACACCGATGCCTTCGCGTCTCGCTTCACGCAAGGCGTGCCGGCTGATGAGGTCGCGAAACGGCATGCCCACGAGATTCCACGGTCGCGCTTATCGCGCGATTCGCTGCGCCTTCGGATTCGCCAAGAGGAACGCGGCGGAGCGCTCCTCGAGCCGATCGCGGCCGGGGCGAAGTGACAACCTACCCCGTGCACGTGAGTCTGGCTCGCTCCGCCGGTGCTACCCGCGCGCGGGCATTCGTGGCTCCCGGCGGTGCCAGAGCGCCCAGGCAACCGGCAGCGCGGCAGCGAGGGCGGACACCAGGCCCGCAATCAGACCCGGCAGCAGCGACGGGTTGTAGATGCCCGTCCCGGTGTAGGTGATTCCGATGAGGCTGGAGCAGACCGTGGTCGACGGGCCGCCGACCTCGCTGCCAGCCTCACAGAACAGCGGCGCCACCGCCACGTAGCCAGGGATGAATGCCAGCACCGCGGCCATGGGCGGCCAGTAGATCAGCGGCCTGTGCCGGAAGGGGCCGAGGACGAGCATCGCCACCCCGACGAGCAGCAGAAACATCCCGATGCTGAAGCCGGTCAGGTACCCGACCACCAGCAGGGCGAGCACCGTCAGCCAGTAGCGCATCCGGACCAGCCTTCGGTGAACGTGCTACTCATGGGGAGCACATTACTCGCGGCAAACGCGGGGGTCAATGGTGCTCCCTCCGCGAAGCGCGTTCTCGACAAACTCTGCTTGAGCGGCGCGTTATGGTACGCCGGACGCCGCCTTGGGGGGCCTGAGCGAGTGATTCGCTCTTGCCATCATCTGCGGCGGAGGATGTACGGGGCGGAACGCCAGATGGACTACGCGGTGCTTGAGACCCGGGAGCTGACGAAGCGCTACAGGCGCGGCGTCACCGCGTTGGCAGGCATCGACCTGGCGCTGCCGGCCGGCGGGATCACCGCGCTGGTGGGCCCCAACGCGGCCGGCAAATCGACCCTCATCAAGACCTGGGTCGGCTTCGAGAAGCCGACCAGCGGCAGCGCCCGGGTGATGGGGATCGATCCCTGGCGCGATCGAGCGGCCGCCCTCGCCCGCGTCGGCTACGTCCCTCAATCGCCATCCCTGTACGACGGGCTCTCCGTGGACGATCACCTCGACCTGGCCACGCAGCTGCGGCCTGGCTTCGACCGAAGCTACGCCGAGCAGCGCCTCGCACAGCTCGAAATTCCCGCGGGTCGCGGCGCCAGGTCGCTCTCCGGTGGTCAGCAGGCGCAGGTCGCGCTGGCCCTGGCGCTGGGCACCCGGGCGCCCGTCCTGCTGCTGGATGAGCCGCTGGCCTCGCTCGACCCGCTCGCCCGCCGCGAGTTCCTGCACGTTTTGACCGATGCCGTCCGCGGCGACGGCGCGAGCGCGCTGCTCTCGAGCCACATCGTCACCGACGTGGAGCAGGCCTGCGACCGGCTCATCGTCCTCGGCGTGGGGCGCGTGCTGCTCCACGAGACCGTGGCGACCGCACTCGAGCAGCACGCCGTCGCCACGACCGAGCGAACGGACGCCATCGGCTCATTCGCCGCTGGAGACGGCTCGCGCATCTACGTCGTGCACGGAGAGGGCGACAGGCCTGCCACCCTGGAGGAGGTCGTGCTGGGCTACCTCGCCTCCGGTCGAACGACTGCGGCTGCAGCGTGATCACCCAGCTGCGGCTGCCGTGGCGACTGCGGCGTTACGACGTCGCTTTCGTGGCCGGCGCCGCCGTGGTCGGGCGCCGACGACCCGAGTGATGCGCACGTTCCTGCGCCTGACGTGGCGACTCGGACGCTGGGAGATCGCCGTCGTCATCGGGGGGTCGCTGCTGCTCGCCGGAGTCATTGCCCTCGTCGCCTGGCAGACATCGGTCACGAATGCCGGGCTCGCCGCGTGCTATGCGGATGCCTCCGGTGCCCCGCCATCGGCGTCGTGCCGCTCGCTGTTCGATTCGAGCCGCCTCGTGACCAGCGTGGGTCCGATCCTTGAGAGCGCGGGGACGGTGGTGCCTTTCATCGTCGGCATCCTGCTGGGCGCACCGCTGGTGTCACGCGAGCTCGAGAAGCGCACCGCGTCCATCGCCTGGTCGCTGTCGCTCTCCCGCACTCGCTGGCTCCTGCTTCGCGCCGCGCCGCTCCTGGTCGCGATCGCGGTGGTGCTGCTGCTCGTCGGCCAGGCGAGCGAGGCGTTGATCCGAGCAACGCCGCCCGGCGAGCTGGGATTCCCCGTCTTCGCGATGCACGGGCCGCTGATCGCCGCGCGCGGGATCGCGACGTTCTGCATCGGGGTGCTGGTGGGCCTGCTGGTGGGCCGGATGCTGCCCGCGATCCTGGTCACGGGCGTGGTGGTGATCGGCCTGCTGCTGGGTCTGACGCTGGGGCGCGACCAGGTCATGCGCGCGGAGGCCACCTGGATCCGGAGCGACGCGGCCGACTTCTCGGGGGTGCTGGTCTACGGGACGGGCTACGTCGACGACGCGACCGGTGCCATCATCAGCTCCGACGAGGCGTACCAGGCTTCTCCCGACCTGCTCGGCCCCGTGGGCCCCGGCACTCCGCCCGGGATGAGCCAGGTCTACCTGGTGACGCCGCCGGACCTTTACCCGTTCTTCGTGGCCGGCGAAGGCGGCGCGCTGCTGGTGATCAGCGTGCTGGCGAGTGGTGCTGCCCTGTGGGTCCTCCGCTCACGCCGTCCGGACCTGGGCTGACCGCACCAAGCGAGGGGCGCGGCGAGCCCCGATTCCAGTATTCACAGCCCCGAGGCCGTGGAGTCGCCACGCACGATGGCGAGGATGTCGTCGCCGTAGCGCTCGGCTTTCACCGGACCCATGCCCGGCATGCCGAGGAGCTCCGCCTGGGTGGACGGTCGGGCCGCGGCAATGGCCCGCAGGTGCGCATCGTGTGCCACCACATAGGCAGGAACCCCGTCCTGGCGCGCCCGCATCCGTCTCCACTCCATCAGGCGATCCACGAGCCCACGGTCGGCGTCCACCGCATCGCCGGCCCCGCGCCCCTGGATCGATCCCGCGACCCGGTGACCACGGGCAGTGCTCTGCACAACCTTTGACGGCCGGGGGCAGCAACGCCTCCACGAAGCGGCTTACCGTCCGGCGCTCCGCCTTTCCCTTGGCCGAGTCACGCAGCCGCGCCCAGCTCAGGGCCAGGCTCGCCTGTGCGCGGGTGACCGCGACGTACAGCAGGCGACGCTCTTCCTCCAGGGCTTCGGGAGAGCGGAACGCGAAGTGGATGGGCAGCGCCCCATCCTCGAGCATTGGGATGAAGACGGCCGACCATTCGGCGCCCTTGGCACCGTGGATCGTGGAGAGGGTGACGCCGTCCGCCGCCTCATCGGTCTCGACGGCTCCCTGGCGTTCGAACTCGGCAAGCAGATCGCCAACCGCTGCCCCCGGACGAGGCGCGACCACCGCGCGCACCACCCCCAACAAGGTGTCGAACAGCTGGAGCCGCAGCGCCGCCTCCGGGTCATCGGTTCCGGGCGCCTCCGGATTGAACCCCAGGGGTCTCCAGCGCCGGAGCGCGAGCGAGACCAGGTCCTCGCCATCCTCCTGAGCCGCACCCCTGAGCGCCCTGATGGCGCCCCGCACCTCCGGCGTTCGGTAGAACGGCGTTCCCTGGAAATGGAAGGGCACCGCAGCCGCCCGCAGGGCAGCCGCCATCGGCTCGAGCTGGAAATTGGTCCTGGTCAGCACGGCGATCTCGCCCGGTCGCGATCCGTTCGCCAGCAGCCGCTGGATCTGGCCGACCAGCGAGGCGAGCTCGGTGGCGCCATCGGCGAATCCTTCGATGCTTGGCGCCGGTCCTTCCGGTTTCGTGGCGCGCAGGGTGGGCCCGGCCGAGCCCACCACGAGCCGGTTGGCAAGCTCCAGGATCTGCGGGGTGCTCCGGTAGTTCTGCACCAGGCTGACGACCTTCGCCTCCGGAAACCGCTTCGCGAACTCGAGCAGGTACCGGGGTGTGGCACCGGTGAAGCTGTAGATGGTCTGGTTGGGATCGCCGACCACGGCCAGGTCCCGCCTGTCGCCAAGCCAGCTTTCGAGCAGCGACTGCTGCAGCGGGTTGGTGTCCTGGTACTCGTCGACGCTGAACCACGCGTATCGGCGACGAACGAGCTGCGCGGCCTCCGCATCCTGGCCGTACAGCCGCACGGCCTCCTCCAGCAGATCCTCGAAGTCCAGGATGCCCGCTCGCTGCTTTGCCCGTTCGTAGTCCGCATAGAGGCGGCCCATCAGGTCGATGGGGATGGGCGGCGTTCGATCCGTCGCGGCCACCCGGTCCGGATACTCGGCAGGTGGGACGCGCCGGTTCTTCGCCCATTCGATCTCGTCGGCCAGGTCCCGGGCGGGTGTGTAGCGGTACCCGCCGGGGAGTCTGCGCGCCAGCGGGCCAATGACCGGCAGCTTCGACGTGACCAGCGTCGGCAGCGGCGTTCCGTGGGTGAGCGGCCAGAAATGCTCCAGCTGGCGCCGGGCAGCCGCATGCAGGGTGGAGGCGGATGCACGGCGCAACCCGAGACGGCGCAGGCGCCCGGACATCTCGTGAGCCGCCTTGTTGGTGAACGACACGACCAGGATCTGCCGCTCGTCGACGGCACCGGTGGCGACGGCATACGCCACCCGGTGGCTGATGACCCGGGTCTTCCCCGTTCCCGCCCCGGCCAGGATCATCACCGGTCCGCTGACGGCGGTGGCCGCCTGGCGTTGCTCCTCGTTGAGGTCGGCGAGGATGGCGTCGGGATCGAGCGCCTGCGAAGTCACCCCTGGAGAATCGGCTGGTACACCGCGAGGAAGTTGCTGACCAGCAGCTTGCGCATGACGCTCCCCCTACCGATACCGCGCGGTCAACGCCAGCCGTCCGGGTCGACGCCGCCGGGTATGGGCGCCGCCGGGTCGTACGGCTCCCGGGTGAACACGAATGAGCCGATGTCGAGGTGGGTCAGGCGACCCGCCTCGTCGCGGACCGGCCGCAGGGTCTCGCCGGCGAAGTAGCCGTTGAGCCCAATCCAGGTCCCCGCTCCCGAGGGTCGGAACCGCGCGTCGCGGCTCCCCTTTCCGGAGAGTGCGCCAAGCTCGAAGTACCGGTCCGCCGCGAGCTTCAGGGCGTAGCCCGTCGGTCCCCAGAACCAGACGCCCACCAGCTCGAGGAGCGAGGGGTCAAGGTCGGTGATCGGCCGCCAGGGCTCGGGGATGCGCGGCTCGCGGTCGGCCACGATGCCCACCAGGTCCGCGGCCACGCCACCCACGGCGACCCCCGTCGTCGTGTTGGCCAGCACCGCCGCGCCAACGTCGTCCTCGACGCTCACCCACAGGGTGCAGAGGAAGCCCGGCATGGAGCCGGTGTGCCCGGCGAGCAGCCGCTGCGGCGTCCGCAGGATCTGCATGCCGAGCCCGTAGGTGGACTCCCAGCTGTCGGGTCTGGCGCGGAGCGCGGCGTCGCGCATCTCGGCCACCGTATCGGCGGAAAGGACGCCATCGGCTCCGCTGGCAAGCAGGACGGCGAACCGGGACAGGTCCTCGACGGTGGACCACAGCTGGCCGGCGGGCGCCATGCGGCCAACCTCCTGCACCATCTCCGCCTGCACGACGTCGGCCCAGGGATGGACCGCATGCCCTGCGCGTACGGCTGCGCGGGCAGGAACGAGGTGCCGCGCATCTCCAGCGGATCCAGGACCTCGCGCTGCAGCACGTCCGGCCATGGCTGACCGCGGAGCGCCTCGACCACGCCGCCCAGCAGCCCGAAGCCGGGGTTCGAGTAGTGGAACCGATGCCCGGGCGGGTGCTTGAGCACCGGGTCCACGATGTCCGCCAGGTTCGGGTCGGACGTCGCCCGGGCGTCCGCTCCCACCACGGGGCCGGCGTCTCGCTGGCCAGCCCGGCGGTGTGGGACAGGAGCTGGCCGATGGTCACGCCGCGGATCGGCGCGATCGGCCAGGTGCGTCTCCAGCGGATCGTCCAGGCCCAGCCGTCCCTCGTCGCGCAGGCGCATGACCAGGACGGCCACGAAGGTCTTGGTCAGTGAGCCTATGCGGAACTGGGTCTCGGTGGTGGCCTCGATCGCGTGCGCCCAGACCTGCCTGCCGTCGCGTACGACCGCTCCCGCCATCGACGGCGCGCGACCCTCGCGCTGGGCAGTGGCGAGCCGATGCACCAGGGCGCGTTGGGTCTCGGGGAAGAGCACACGCCGATTCTAGAGACCGGACGGCACTCCCGGCATCCGGCAGCCGAAGCGGGTCCGCCTGCATGTCACCTGCGCGACAGGCGCCCTGCGTCAACCCTGGGCGGCCGAGACCAGCCAGTAGAAGCTCACCACCGCGACCGAGAGCTGGATGCTCGGATGCGCATTGCCGGGTGCCACGCGCCGCCGGGTGGCACCAGCGACGCGGTGACGCCGGTGAATCCGGCGACGATGACGGCGATCGCGGCGATCCCCAGCAGGAGCGGCTCACCCGGCATGCCGCGGAGTCTATCGCGCGCCCAGCCGCTAGATGCTTACCGTCTCGCAGCCGTCTCCCCAGACGAAGTCCGGAGTGGGCTGCGGGCTGTCACTGAGCGCAAGACTGCTGCACGTCAGTCGGTGCCATCCGCCGCCGTACGCGTCCCGCGTGGCGTCAATGAAGATCTCGACACTGGAGGGTCCCAGCACTCGAAGCGTCACCGTGAACGGGTCGCCTTCGACGGTGGGCCGTGTGCTCACGAACTCCGCTTCTCGGCCCGCCTGGTAGGCCTCCCAGAAGCATTGACGTGCCTCGATGTTCCACTGGCCACCTCCCCTGGTGTCTTCGACGCCACACGAGGGGAGCTGTGACCGCGTGAGGTAGGCCAGCGGTGGCGCGAACAGCAGGACGCCTCCGACGACGAGCACCAGCGCAACAACCGCGATCGCCAGCGGTTTCATGTGCGAGTCCATCTCCACCACAGGATAGGGTCAGCTAACGGTGCGGTAAGCGTTGGTGCTCATGGTGCCAGCGTGCCCACGTTATACGAGGAAGGCGGAACCCTGGCCCCGGAGCTACGCAGCACCTCTCGGCGGATGCGAGCCGGGAGCGGCTGGCTTCAGCAGCCAGGTCGACATGATGCCCTTGCCCTTGACCTCCACGCCGTCGCGGCGCTCGAAGGGGTAATCGGCCGCCCAGCAGGCGGCAGGTCTCCTCGGTCACCTGGATGCAGCCGGGGACCCCGCTCGACTCCATGCGGGCGGCGGTGTTCACCGTGTCGCCCCACAGGTCGTAGCTGAACTTCCGCTCGCCAATGACACCGGCCGCCACCGGTCCGGACGCGATCCCGGTGCGGATCTGGAGCCGCCGGCCAAGGACCGCCGGAAGTCCGTCCACGTGCCGATGCATGGCCAGCGCCATGTCCACCACCACGGTGGCATGGTCCGCGCGTGGCTCCGGCACCCCGGCGACGACCATGTACGCGTCGCCAATGGTCTTGATCTTCTCCAGCCCGAACCGGTCTGCGAGGCGATCGAACGCGGTGAAGAGCTCGTTGAGGGCCACCAGCGTCTCCCGCGGCGAATGAGCCCCCGCCATCGGCGTGAAATCGACGATGTCGGCGAAGAGGACCGATGCCTCTTCGAACTGGTCGGCGATCACCCGCTCACCGGCCTTCAGGCGCCGGGCGATGGGCTCCGGCAGGACGTTGCGGAGCAGGGCGTCGGATTCGCGCCGCGCGGCCAGCCGCTGCCCGTCGATGTACCGCACGACGCCAACTGCGATGGCCGATGCTCCGAGGAAGTTGATGGCCGTGGCGAGGACGATCTGGGCATGGGGCAGGGCCTGGTCCTTGGGGACGAGCGGATCCAGGAGGACGCCGACGACGAGGATTGCCGCGAGGCCCAGGTAGGTCACCCACCCGGCGCGGCTGCCGATCAGCAGGATCGCGCCGAGCGGCACGAGCATGCCCCAGGCGACGTTGGACCCCGAGAGCGCGAGCCCGCCCAGGGTGAGGAAGCCGCTGAAGATGGTGGCCAGGGCCACCACCATGGCGATCCAGACCACGGGCTCCAGGCGATGGGCCCGGCTGAAGATCGCCATGGTCAGAAGCTGCACCGTCATCTGGATGACGGCGAACACCGCCACCAGCGGCCGGTCTGTTGCAAGCCCAACGCCCAGGTAGACCAGGCCAACCACGAGGACCGCCCACAGCGTCCCCATCGCCGTCCGCTTCCGGAGCACGAGATCGGCGTCATCAGCCGGATCCGAGCCGATGTCGAGCAGCCGCTGCCACAGCATGATCGGGGCAGAATACGCCGTCGCAGCTCATATCCAGCCCCGGGGCCAGCCCGAAACCCGCCCCGCCGAGCCGCGCGTCGCCTCAATCCGCCAGGGCGATGACCTCGGCGACCCGGACGGGGTGCGAGAACCCCTTCATCGACATCTCCCCGGCATCGGCCACCTTGACGTGCTCGCCCATCCGGGCCCGGGTGCGTGGGCTGATGAGGATCGCCCCGTCCCCGGCTTCCGCACACAGCCGCGCTGCCAGGTTCACAACACTCCCCACCGCGGCGTAGTCGACGCGGCCCTCGAAGCCAATGCGCCCCATGGTGGCGTACCCGGTGGCGATGCCCACGCCGAAGCCCAGCGCATGGCCCATCAGCCGCCAGCCCTCGGCGAGGGCCGCGACATCGGTTCGCAGGGCGAGTGCCATGCGCACCGCGCGTTCGGCATGTTCCGGCTGCTCCACCGGGTCGTTGAAGAAGACCATCACCCCGTCGCCGGTGAAGCGCTCCAACGTGCCTCCCACCTCCGTGATGCCCCGCCCCAGCACGCCGTGGTACTCCCGGAGCACCTGCATGACATCTTCGGGCTCGGCCGCTTCGCTGAAGGCCGTGAAGCCACGCAGGTCGCAGAAGACGACCGTGATCTCGCGCCGATGTCCCGCCAGCAGCCGCTCCCCCTCCGGGCTCGAGACCAGCGCGGCAACCTGCGGCGACAGGAATCGGGCCAGCTCCTTGCGCTGCCGCTCGATGGTGCCCACCAGCTGGGTCGTCGTCACCGCGATCACCGCCTGGTCGGCGAACTGCTGCAGGACCTGGATCTGGTCGTCGCGGAAGGGCGTCGGCCTGTCTCGCCAGACCGTCACCACCCCGACCACCTCTTCCTCGCGCATCATGGGCACGCCGACCATGGCGCGGAAGCCGCCCAGCTCCTTTGCCTCCGGGTAGTCGTACTCCGGGTCCAGCTCCACGTCCGGAATGTGCACCGCACGCCGTTCGACGGCGGTCCGGCCCACCAGCGTCCCGCGCGCCGGCAGGATGGGGTGGGCCAGGTTGAACTCGATGATGGCTTCCGATGAGCCGATGGCGGCCGCGTGCCGGTAGCGACCGTCCTCGGCGCGGAGGTAGATGAACCCACGCTCTGCATGGCAGAGCCGGGTGGCGTGGCTCAGGATCGTGGCCAGCACCGCCTCGAGGTCGAACGGCGCCCCGCCCAGCGAGCGCAGGACGTCGCCGAGGGCTTCCTGGTAGGCGGCTGAACCCTCGGCTGAGCCCTCGTCGGGCGGCGGGCTTGCCATCGCCGACGAGTCTACGCGATGCGCCATGACACGGACCTTCGACGGAGCGGGTGGGGCGTACGATCCAGCGATGCGCATCCTTATCGTGGGCGCCAGCGGATACATCGGTGGCCGCCTCGCCGTCCGTGCTCTCGTCGCTCGGGCATGAGCTCGTGCTCATGAGCCGCGACGCGCGGCCGCTCGCTGCACGGTTCCCGGACGCTGAGGTGGTGGGCGCAGATCTCCTCGAGGCTTCATCGCTTGTTCGCGCGCTGGAAGGTGTCGAGGTCGCCTACTACCTTGCCCACTCGATGGGTTCGGGGGAACGCGGCTTCGCCGATCGCGACAGGACGGCGGCGCGGAACTTCGCCGCGGCGGCCTCGGAGGCAGGCGTCCGGCGCATCGTGTACCTGGGTGGGCTCGGCGACGAGACCGCTGACCTCTCGGCTCACCTGGCGAGCCGCCAGCAGACCGGGAAGGAGCTCGCCTCGCACGGCGTGCCCGTCACCGAGTTCCGGGCCGCGATCATCATCGGCTCCGGAAGCGCGTCCTTCGAGATCCTTCGCCATCTCACCGAGCGGCTGCCGATCATGATCACGCCGCGCTGGGTTGGCACCCGTTGCCAGCCAATCGGGATCCGGGATGCGCTCGACTATCTCGTTGGCGCGCTCGACCATCCGGAGATCACCGGCGTCGTCGAGATCGGCGGGCCGGACATCCTCTCGTACGGCGACATGATGCGAACCTACGCCCGGCTTCGCGGCCTCCGGCGCCTCATGATCCCGGTGCCCGTCTTGACACCGCGCCTCAGCTCGTACTGGGTCAGTCTCGTCTCTCCCGTCCCAGCCGGGATCGCACGGCCCCTCATCGAGGGTCTGCGGAACGAGGTCATCGTCCGCGATCCGCGCCCTGCCGCGGCCTTCGGCCTCCAGCCCGCGTCGTACGAGACCGCGCTGGGGCACGCCATTGACCGAACCGATCGCCATGCCGTGGAATCGACCTGGTTCGACTCGCTCGACACGCCGGGCCGCGAGGAGCTCCCGACCATGAGCTCACACGAGGGGATGATCATCGAGCGACGTCACCGGGTCGTCCCGGTGCCGGCGGATCGCCTGTTCGCCGAGGTCGAGCGGCTGGGCGGCTCGGCCGGCTGGCCCTACGCCAATTTCCTGTGGCGGACTCGCGGCCTCCTCGATCGACTTGTCGGCGGGGTCGGCATGCGGCTTGGACGCCGATCGCCAACCGAGCTGCGGGTCGGCGACGCCCTCGACTTCTGGCGGGTGGAGGCCGTGGAGCGCCCAACCCTGCTGCGGCTCCGCGCGGAGATGCGTGTCCCCGGCCGCGCCTGGCTCCAGTACGAGGTGACCGAGACCCCGGGGGGCAGCCGCCTGGAGCAGACCGCCTTCTTCGAGCCGAAAGGCCTGCCCGGCCTGGCCTACTGGTATCTCCTCTATCCCGTCCACGGCCTGATCTTCCGCGGCACGGTTCGCCGCCTTGCCGAACGAGCCCTGAGCTCTCCGTAGGAGCAGCCCCAAGCCTGCGCGTCGGCGGACG
>CAWBBG010000019.1:0-83516 GCA_963787025.1 uncultured Chloroflexia bacterium | reverse complement strand
CCTCGAGGAACGCGTGCAGCAGCGGGCTGGTGATGTGATACGGGATGTTCGCCACCAGTTTGACCGGCTCGCCGGGGAAGATCTCTCGCGGATGGACCGTCAGCGCGTCGGCCTCGATCAGCTCGAAGCCCTCGACGTCGCCGAGCTCCCGGCGCAGGTAGGCCGCAAGTCGCGGATCGACCTCCACGGCCAGGCACCGATGCACCGGCCGCCAGCAGACGCCGGGTCAACACGCCGAGCCCCGGACCGATCTCCACGATCCGGTCGCCGGGTGCCAGCGCCGCGGCCTCGACGATCGCGTCCAGGACGGAGGCGTCGGTCAGGAAGTTCTGGCTGAGCGAGCGCCGCGGTCGGAGATTCTCCGTGGCGAGCAGGCGCCGCAGCTGACCGGGCGTGGGCACGGCCAGGCGGGCCGGGGCGAGCGCCGGATGCGAGCTCATGCCGGCAGCCACGGAAGAGACAGGTTGGGGATCGCCTCCAGCGCGGCATCGGCCCGGTCGCCGGCGATGAAGCGGAAACCGGCCGCCGCCCCGATCATGGCGCCATTGTCCGTGCACCACGCCGGCGGCGGCACGAGCAGGGGCGTTCCGCCACGCTCCAGGCGCGCACGCATGGTCGCGCGCAGGGTACGGTTGGCCGCCACGCCGCCGCCGAGCGCCACGGCCGCCACGCCGTGCTCCTCTGCGGCGGCGACCGTCTTCGAGACGAGCGCGTCGACCACGGCCTCCTCGAACGCGGCGGCCATGCCGTCCACCGGGATCGGCTCACCCCGCTCCCGGTACCGGGCGACCTCGCGCAGGACCGCGGTCTTGAGGCCCGAGAAGCTGAAGTCGTAGCGCCCGGCGGTCCGCGCGCGTGGAAACCGCGTCGAGGGGGACGCTCCCCGGGCGGCGGCGGAGATCGCAGGCCCGCCCGGATACCCGAGACCCAGCAGGCGGCCGGTCTTGTCGAACGCCTCGCCGGCCGCGTCGTCGACCGTCTGGCCCAGCAGCGTGTACCGCCCGTGGTCGTGCATCAGGACCAGCTGGGTGTGCCCGCCGCTCACCACGAGGCAGAGGAGCGGGAACGGTGGCTCGGCGGGGAGCGGAGCATCCGCGGCGACGTCGGTGAGCCAGTTGGCGTAGATGTGGCCCTCGATGTGGTTCACGCCCACGAACGGCAGGTCATGGGCCACCGCGAGCGCTTTGGCGACATTGACGCCCACCAGCAGCGAGCCGATGAGGCCCGGCCCATAGGTGACTGCGACGGCATCGAGGTCGCCCCAATCGGTGCCTGCGTCCGCCAGGGCCGTCTCGAGCGTCGGCACGATCCAGCGCAGCTGCTGTCGCGCGGCGACTTCGGGCACGATGCCCCCTGTCGCCGCGTGGAGCGCCACCTGGCTCGCGACCGCGTTCGCCTCGATGCGGCGACCGCCGACCACCACCGCGACCCCGGTCTCGTCGCACGAGGACTCGAAGGCCAGGATCCGCGGCCCGCTCATCGCTCGGTGTCCGTGCCCGGGTCGGCGATGCGGCGACGCGCCGCCCACAGGGCCCGCGCCATGCGGGGAGAACGAAGGGCCGGGGTGGTCATGACCATGGCGTCCTCGCCGTCATCGGTGTAGTACCCGACCCGACGGCCCGCCTCCGCGAAGCCGAGCTCCGCATACAGCCGCTGGGCCCCGACGTTCTGGACCCGAACCTCGAGCGTCATGCGTGCCGCGCCGAGCTCGAGGGCCGCCTCGAGGAGCGCCACCAGCATGCGGCGCCCGACGCCGTGGCGGCGCCACTCCGGGTGCACCGCGAAGGTGGTCACGTGCGCCTCGTCGACCATCAGCCACAGCCCGCCGAAGCCTATCGGGGAGGAGCCCGCCCGCGCCACCACGTACCGCGCGAGCCGGTTCGAGGTGAGCTCCTGCTCGAATGCGTACGCCGGCCACGGCGTCCTGAAGCTGAGCCGCTCGATCTCCTGGATGGCCGGGACGTCGGTCAGCTGCATGGGGCCGATCTCGACCGGCAGGGTCACAGCCACCGGATCGTCTCCGCGGGCAGCGATTCGAGCCCGCGCGGCAGCCGAAGGTAACGCGGCTCGAGCGTCCGGAGGTCATCACCTTTCCGCGTGACTGCCAGGCGTTGGGCCGCGAGACGGGCGACGGCAGCGGCCGCATGGAGCGGCGGCCGGCCACCCGCCAGGCCAAAGGCCTCCGCGAGCTCGCGGGGCGCGGCCACCGGGTCGCGGAGCGCGGCAGCCGGCAGCGCGTCCCGGGCTACGACGGTCGGCTCGTCTGCGCCGCGGACCAGCACGAACGCATCGTGGGCACCGGCGCGCGCCATCGCCGCGTGCGTCTCCGTATCCGCGGCCAGCCAGGCGGGAAGGCTGGGGATCCCCACGATGGGCACCTCGAGCCCCGCCGCCAGGCCCTTGGCCAGGCTCATGCCCACGCGCAGGCCGGTGAAGGAGCCCGGGCCGGTACCGACGGCCACGGCGGAGGCGTCGTGGAGCGATCGGCCGGCTGTTCCGAGCAGTGCGAGCAGACGCGGAAGCAGCTCCCGGCCCTGGCCGTGGCCGCCGCTCCAGCCGTCATCAGCGATCAACGAGCCGTCCGGCTCCGCGAGGGCCAGGGACGGATCGGTCGAGGCGCTCTCGATGGCGATGATCATCGGCCGTGCGTCCGCGCCGCCGCCCGCAGCGCCGCGGCCCGCAGCGCCGCAGCCAGGGTCGCATGCTGCGCCCCGTGCGCGGACCAGCGAACCGTCCGCCGATCCCCGCCGTCGGGATCCGGATCAAGCACGATCTCGAGACGATCGTCAGGGAGCCAGCCCTCGAGGCGCTCCGCCCACTCGATGACGGTGACCCCCACCGTCTCGCGCTCGTCGAGGAGCCCGGCCGCGAGCGCCTCCTCGGGATCATCGAGCCGGTAGGCATCGACATGGAAGAGGCGCAGGCGGCCCGGATGCTCGTTCATCAGGACGAAGGTGGGGCTGTTCACCACGCTGCGCACGCCGAGCCCGTCGGCGATCCCCTTGGTGAGCACCGTCTTCCCCGCCCCGAGCGGCCCCGAGAGCGCCACGAGCGATCCCGCTTCGGCGGCCCTCCCCAGGGCACGACCCAGCGTCCACGTCTCATGCGCAGAGGCGGTGATGCAGCTCCCCGTGGCCTTCACGTCTGCGGGGCCGGGGTCGACCGGGGTGGCGGGCGCCGGGCGCGTCGGGGCGAGGTGGTCCATCTGCGAAAGTATAGGAAGCGCGGCCCGACGATCGGTCAGCGCGTCTCGCTCCCCGAACGATCGTCGGAGCCCGGCAGGAAGGTGGCCTCCAGGTTCGCGAGCGGGATGGGCGCCAGGCGACCGTCCTCCATGCGCACCAGCGCGGTGGGAGCCGGGATGCCGGATGGCGTGGCATGCAGCTCGTCGAGGATGCCGACCAGGACGCCGCTCCGCCCGTGGAAGGGACGCCGGTGGATGATGACCCGGTCGCCCACCGCCGCGCGTGGCGCGCGCAGCGGAGGCCGGGCCGCGTCGTGGACGTACAGGATCCGGTCCTGGCCGAAGAGGCTCGCCGTCCGTCCGGCATGCTGCCGGAGCCACGCGAAAAGCTGTCCGTCCATGGCGACCTTGCCATAGCCCTCGAGCAGCACAACGGCGAACGAGCCGGTGATCCCGCCGATCTCGCGGCGACGCCGCTGGATCGCCTCGAAGTCGCGGAGCTCCTTGTCGAGGATCCCTCCCAGGACGATGCCCGCCACCCCCATCGCCCGCGCGCGGGTCAGCGTCTCCGCGGAGGCACGCGATCCCCCGATGATGATCTTCCCGGCCGCCGAGACATCGATGGCGCCGGCGCGCAGCTCCTCCTCATGGGAATGGACGGCCACGGCCAGCTCGCCGTGGACCGCGTCACCGATGCCGCCGATCCCCTCGAGGCGTGCGCCGGGCACCGCGACGCTGATGAACTGGGGGGTCACCTGGAGCACGGTCCCCGAGACGTGACCGATCACCGGGCTCTCGGCGCCCAACACGACGAGGAGCGCGGTGCCGTCGGTGCGCGAGTATGCGAGCAGGATCGCGTGGTCGGGCGAACGCACCTCGCGGCCGTCCGGCCCGCGGGCAATCGGCTGGTCCGCTGCGAGGCGGTCTCCCGGTCGAACGAGGAGGAGCGCAGCCGCGTCCTCCGCCCGCCGGCGGAGCGGTCCGGCAACCGGGAGGCGCAGCGACTGGCGAGCCTCGCGCCGCGAAGCGACCACCTGGTCCGGGCGCACCTGGCTGCCGGTGCGGACGTGCGGGACCGAGCCCCGCGGAAGCGGGATGTGGTGGACCGCGGGAAGCGCATGACCGGACTGCGGGAGTCGCCGATCGATCACGGCGCGGCTTCCTCCCCGGCCTCGTCCCCGACCGGCTCGGCGGTCGACTCGGGCTCGTTCTCGTCCGTCTCGCCCTCGGGCTCGGGCGCATGGCGCCGCGCCCCGCGCAGGAACGACGCCCGTGGCCGCCAGCGCCGCAGGCGGTCGACGGCGCCGGACTCCGGGCGCTGCGCCTCCGGTTCGGTCGCCCGCTCCCCGACCGGCTCGCGACGATCCTGGGTGACCGGCTCCCTCAGGAGCACGTCGCGCCAGCCGGCAAGGATGGCGCGACGATCGTCCAACCGGCGCGGGAGCTGAATCGGGGAATCCCGAGCGTCCAGCACCAGTCCCACGGTTCCGCCGGTCACCTCCACGCGCACGTGGTGCGCTCGCCGCGCGCCGGGCAGCGTCGTCCCGGGACCCAGCTCGAGATGAAGATCCGCGCGCTCTCCTCTCGGCAGCGGAAGCACGACCACCTGGCCGCTGCGAATGGCCACCGGCTCAGGGTCGGGCCAGCCAGCCCGATGCAGCCGCGCGGTCATCGCCGGCTGGCCGGCATGGCCGCCGCGCACGACCACGCTTGTCCCCAGCGGCACAAGGAGATCATCGCGCAGCATGCCGATGCCCTCGCGAAGCTCGTCGTCCGGGAGCGACCCGAGCGGGGCAAGGACACCCGCCGCGTCGATGGCGAGCTGGGTCACCCCCAGGGGCCGTACGCCATCGAGGAGGAGCTGCATCGCGTGCATCGGAGATGGAGACGCCGCCAGCAGGCGCCCGGCACCGACCAGGAGGTCCAGTGGCTCGCCGCCCCGCTCTTCGCCCAACGCGGTCAGCAGGACCTGGCCGGCGCCTCGGGTCACGGCCACCTCCTCGTCGCTGTAGGGCACGGTTCCGGGGCGCGAGCGCATGTTCTGCAGCGTATCGGCCACGGCGAGCTCATCGACCGGAAGCGCCAGCAACCGCACCAGCCGGCCCGTGGCGCCGGGAGCCGCGAGCACGGGAGACCCCAGGCCGCCCGAGGCGAAGACGCGGGACTCGGGCACCACCGGCTCCGTGCGTCCGTCCGCGAAGACCCACGTCGCGTAGCGCGCGCCGAGGTCGACGGCACCGACACGCAGCCGTTCTTCGCGCGCGATCTCCGCGATCGCACGTCGGAAGGCGATGGGCGCGAGGCTGCGCGTCCCGCCGCTCTCCACGATCTGGTCGAGCAGCTCCTCGAGATGTCGCCGCAGCGGCTCCAGGGACTCCTCCGACACCGTGGGCCGCGGATTGCGGACCGACGTCACCACGCCATCGTCGAAGAGCGCGGCGACCTCGTCCGCGAGCGCCACCGATCCGCTCCAGATCACGGGCGTGCGGCCACCCCCGCGTGCCGCGGCGACCAGGCCGGCCACCTCGAGCGCCTGCTCGGGCCGCGCCGCGTCGAACCCACCGGCGACGAGCCAGGCATCGACGTCCGCCGCCGCCAGGGCCGAGAGCCGTGCCGAGAGCGACCGCCCGTCGTCCGCAGCGACCCGCTCCACGACCACCCAGCCGGCCGACTCGGCGGCGCGCCGCGCGGCATCCCCGGAGATACCGGCGGTGACAGCCGCGATCGCGATGCGGCCCGGGCGCGCGGGCGTGTGGCACGCGATGCGCGGCGCACCCGCCAGCATGGCATCCAGCTGCCCGCTGACGCGCTGGTCCGCGGCGCCGCCCAGCCGGTCCGCGACGGCGGCGACCAGGGACGCCTCGCCCCATGTCGTGGGCTGCGCCGCATGGGCCACGACCCGCCAGCGACCCCGCGCCTTTCCGACGACGCTGGCTTTGCTCCAGGCGCTCCCCACGTCCAGGAGCACCGACACCTCCGCCACCGCGCGCAGCTCGTCGCCCGAATCGGCGGAGGTCATGGTGTCCGTTGGCGGCGCGGTCTGCATCGGCGCATCGTCGCTCATCGCACGAGCCCAAGCCAGTCGCCCAGCAGGAAGCCCACGCGGTCCACGAGCAACGCGAGACGGCTGACCATCAGAAAGCCGAGCCAGGCGCCAACGCCGCCCAGCAGGAACCAGCGACCCACGCCCGCCACGCCGCGCAGCAGCCGACCTCGCGGAACGCCATGCAGAAACGTGAGGAGCACCGGAACGGTGATCGCCAGGCCCACCACCCCGGAGATGGCCCCGCCGGGACCGGAGTCCGCGGTCACGATGCCCGCCGCGAGCTGCGGAAGGAGGGTGCCGGTGACTGCGCCGCCCAGGGCGTAGGCCGCGGTCCCGCCCACGATCGTCGCCACGGGTAGCGCCACGACCCGCCGGGGCAACCAGGGAGCGAGCGCCAGGATGGCGACCAGCACCAGGTCGATCAGCAGGTCGGGGTGCGCGACGGGGTCATCAAGGAGCGGCGAGATGAGCTGCGGTACCAGTACCTCACGGATGGCGAGGAGCGAGAGGTAGCCGGTCGCCAGCCCGGCCAGCAGGAGCTGCGCCACGTGGAGCAGGCGCCGCTCGCCGGCGAGGTAGGACCAGACGCCCAGGGTCACCAGGGCCGCGACCCAGGTGGCGACGGTGCCGGCCGTCCCCGGCTCGAAGAAGCCGTTCACGAGCGCCGTCCGCGCACGCCGCGCAGACCACCGAAGAGGGAGCCCGCGGCGGATTCGACCAGCACGCCCAGCGCGACGAGCATGCCCACCAGGATCGCCGCGTCGTTCGGTGGCGGCTCCGGGACGCGACCCGGCCCGCTGCTCGTTCCGCCGGCGGCAACGGAGGTTCCGTAGGCGACGCCCTCCGGCAGGGTCCCCGCGAGCGCGACCAGCTGTCCGGCATCGCGGTAGGGCTGCATCTCCGGCAGCAGGAAGGTCGGTGTCACGGCGGCCACCGCCAGCGTCGGAACGCGTGGCTCGACCTGCTCGATCCAGGTCCGCGGGCTCATCTCCCCGCCGCCGACGACCAGGGCCAGGTCGAAGGCGCCCAGCCCACCCCCGCGGGATCGCAGGTTGGCGAGAATGGGGTTTGGCTGCCCCGGCAGGTCGCGCGTGATCGACGCTCCCGCGAGCTGAACGAGCGCCGCCTCGCCACCGCTCCGGAATCCCAGGTCGACGAGCCGATCGGGACCGGCGCCCGCCTCGCGCAGACGGGCGATCTCCGCGATGGCGATGGCCCGCCCCTCAGGGCTGAAGCTGACCATCGCCACACGAGCACCGACCGCGAAGAGGTCCGCGAGCGCCGCTCGGGTTGCGAACCGGATCTCGGGGTAGGTGCCCAGGTCGGGGTCCATGTCGACGAGCACCAGTGGCTGGTCGGGCAACGCACCGATGGCCACGTGCAGATCGTCTCCTGCCGCGCTCGCGGGCCCGCCCCCCAGGGCGAGGAACGGCAGCGAGGGGAGCGCCCAGGCAACCGCCACCGCCGCCACCAGCGCCAGCGGCCAGAGTCCGGATGGCAGCTTTCGGCGCCGTGTCGAGCGTCGCTGCTCAGTCATCGATGCCGTCCGCGCCAAGCAGGATGCGTGCGGCCGTGAGCGCGCCGATGGCGGCCACACCAAGCAGCAGGCCGCGGAACACGGCCCCCACCGGAACCGCCTGGACCCAGCCCGCGACCGCGGCCAGCCATGCGCCCGGCGCACCGCCGATGGGCAGAAGCAGCACCAGGACCGCCGCCGCTCCGACCAGCATCACGGCCGTCTCGCGGCCGCGAAGCCGGAGACCGCGCCGTGCCGCCACGAGGAGCAACGGGAAGAGGAGCGCGAAGATTGCGGCAACCAGCGGAGCGAGCAGCGCCGCCACGACCCAGCGCACGGCCGGCGCATCCGCGCCACTCGATCCGGGTGCCAGGCCCGGGAGCAGGACCAGCGCCATCCCCAGCAACAGCGCGAGCGACCCGATCCGATCGGTGCCGCGAGCGAAGCGCGCGCCGTGTCGCAGGAGCAGGTTCAGCGTGCCAGCCACGGCGGCGGAGGCGGCGAGCAGGACCAGGAGACCGGTGAGGAATCCAGCCACGCTGCCGAGCGCGGGATTGGCGATCACCAGGTCCGCCAGGATGACGATGCCCACGGCCGTGACAATCGCCGCGTTGACTGATCGTCGCATCCCCTAGGCCCGCCCCACCAGGAAGCCGGCCAGGTCCACGATCCCGAGGAGCTGCAGGAGCGAGCCGACCACGAGCAGGGTGGCTGCAAGCCATATGAGCCGGTTCGCGGCCAGCACTCCGGCCCGCGCGCCCCCGGGCCGCAGGTCGGAGCCCGCCTGGAACAGCTCCGCCCCGATGAGCGTGCCCTCCGCCGTGAGCAGCACCGACGAGGCTCCGGACGCAGCCGCGGTCCCGAAGGTTGTGGCCGCCTCCCCCGTCGCGGCGCCCATCATCAGAAGGAGCCCATCCTCCGCGACCCCGCCCAGCACCAGGGACATGGCGTGATCCGTGGCCGCCGCCTCCAGGCGTGCGCCGCCGTCATGGCCTGCCAGCGCGCGGGCCGCCTCCGTCGCTCGCCCCTCACCGACGTAGGTCACCCGCGACTGCCCCAGCCGCTCCGGCGTCCCGGTCCGGTCGTGGGCCGCTGCGAGCGTCGCCTCCGCCAGCAGGGCTGCCACGGGATCGTTGGTGGTCACCTCCAGCGGCACCCCGGCGCGCGCGGCGGCGCGCGCGACGTGGCCCAGGAGCGGCAGCGCGGCGAGCGTCTGGAGCCGCTGGACCGCCGCCACGGAGCGAGCAACACCGGCCGTCCCCAGCGACACCGCGGCGCCGGCTCCCGCCTCGGCGGCGATGGCCAGGCCGCGTGGCAGCGCGGCGAGCCGGCCCAGGTCACGGGTCGTCCAGCGGGTCACCGGTCGGGCGAGGAGCGCCAGCAGCACCAGGAGGACCAGCAGGACGGTGGCGGTCGCCGCCGGGCCCAGCCGCGCGGACGATGATCCGATCGCGTCGCCGACGATGCCGATCAGGCGGCCGATCAGGTCACCGATGTTCGGCATCGTCCAGCCGTTCGATGAGGTCGTCGTACCGATCGGAGTCGTCGAGAGTCTCCTGCAGCATGGTGTAGCGCCGCCCGAGGAGCGGACGCAGGACGGGGTCCAGGAAGGCGCCGGCTTCGGCGAGGAGCGGGCGCAGCGGTCGATGCGCGTCGAGGAGCAGGCGCGCGGGTGCGGCGAGCCCGCGACGGCGCAGTGCCTCGGTCAGCTGGGTCGGCCCGTCCCCGCTCATCGGCCCTCGACGGGTGGGATCCGGAGCGTCCGGGAGCGGAAGGCATCGAGCGCCGAGACGTAGTCCCTCAGCTCGTCGGCACGGGTCACGGCAATGACCACCGACTCCGGGAAGCCGGTCCCGCGATCTGCGTACCTGACGATCTCGTCAAGCAGGATCGCCGCAGAATCCGATGCGGGGAAGACGCCCCGCTCCGTCCCGAGCGCTGCCATCGCAATGCGCCGCAGGGAGAGGTGCTCCGCGGCCTCAAGCGACGCACGGACCGATCGGCGCAGGCGATCCGTCTCCGCCCGCAGGTCGTGGCCAACCGCGACGGCGTGGATGATGTACGGCGCGGCGAGCCGACCCCCGCCGGTCACCACCGCACCCCCGGCCGGGATCGGTCCCTGGGAAACGGCGGCGCGTTCGACCTCCTCCCCGGCCAGCCGCTTTACAGCTGCCGCGACAGGGGTGGTCATGAACAGGCTCTCGTTGGCCGGTACGACGATGGCGTCGACCTCCAGCTCGGCGATCTCCCCTCGCCAGATCTCGATCTCGATGGGCAGTCCCATGGGGTTGGCCGCTCGTGCGACCCTGCGTTCACCGATTCGGGAGGTGGATCCTCGGGAGCCGGTCTCGCAGGGCGGTCGTCACTTCGTAACTGATCGTCCTCCGCTCGGCGGCCACTTCCGCGGCGGTGATCTGCTCACCGTGCTGGGCACCGATCAGGACGAACTCGTCGGAGTAGGTTACCCCATCGACCGCACCGATATCGACCATCAACCCGTCCATGCTGATCCCTCCCACCACCGGAACCCGGACGCCGTGGACCAGCGCCCATCCGTTGTTGGCGTGGACCCGCGGCCAGCCATCCCCATACCCGATTCCGAGCGTCGCGACCCGCGTCGGTCGCGTGGCGCGAAAGCGCAGCCCATAGCCGATCGCCTCCCCAGCCGCCAGGTCGAAGAGCCGCAGCGGCAGGGCATGGATCGAGAGGGCAGGACGCAGGCCAAGGTCCCGGTCGGTCGCCCAGTCCGGGGCGATGCCATAGAGGAGCAGGCCGGGCCGGACCGCGTCGGCGAAGCCGCCGACCTGCGCCAGGATGCCGCCGCTCGCCGAGATGTGGACCAGGCCGGGGTCCACGCCGGCCGACCGGACCGCGTCGAGCACCTGTGCCAGGCGCAGCGCCTGCACCTCCGTGTACGCGGCATCCTCGCCCGGCACGGCGAGGTGGCTGAAGGTGCCGGCCAGGCGCAAGTGCGGGCTGCGCGCGATCGCCAGCGCCAGGCGGACCGCCTCCGCGGGCTCCGCTCCCTGGCGCCCCAGACCGGTGTCGATCTTGAGATGAACCGCCCCGCGCCTGCCCGCGGCCGCGGCGCCGGCCTCCGCGACCGAGACGCCGGCCTCCGAGTAGACGATGGGCTCCAGGTCCGCGCCGAAGGCCGCCTCTGCCTCCGGATCGCCCAGGCCCCACAGGACGAGGATGGGGACCTCGATGCCTGCTGCTCGCAGCCGCAGTCCCTCGTCCAGGGTCGCGACGCCCAGGCGCTCGATTCCGGCGTCGAGCAGCGTGCGGCTCACCTCGATGTCGCCGTGGCCGTAGGCGTTGGCCTTGACGATGCCGATGACCTGCTTCTCTGGCCCCGCGATCCGTCGCACGATCTGCAGGTTGTGGACGATCGCCGCGTGGTCGATCTCGATCCAGGCCCGATGCAGGCTCCGCGCCTGCGTGGCGGCCTGCGGGCTCACACGCTCCCCCCGCGGAATGTCTCCATGGCCTCGGGCAGCAGGTTCGCGATGTCGCGGGCCATCACGCCCGCGCGTCCGATGCGGTGCTCCGCGATGAGCCCGGCCGCCCCATGGATCGCCACGCCCAGCATCGCGGCGGCCACGGGTCCGCAGCCGGATGCCAGGAAGGCGCCGATCGATCCGGCCAGCACGTCCCCGCTCCCTGCCGTTGCCAGCGCCGGGGTTGCAACCTCGGAGACGACCACGCTGCCCTCCGGGTCGGCGACGACGGTGTGCGCACCCTTGAGCACCACCACCTGGCCCCAGAGGATGGCTGCCTCGCGCGCGCGCTCCACCCGGTAGCCATCGTCCTCCGCGAGCCGGCCGATCTCCGGCGCTCGCGTCAGGCGCGCGAACTCACCGGGGTGCGGGGTGAGCACCAGCTGGGTGGACACGGAACGCCACCAGCGCTCGCCCTCCGCCAGGGCGTTGAGGCCGTCAGCGTCCACCACCGCGGGCGTGCGGAGCTCCGTGACCAGGTTCCGGGTCCGGCGAAACGTGGAGGGCTGGCGACCGAGACCTGGGCCGATGACGGTCGCTTCGCTTTGGAGGGTCTCGGCGACCAGCCGCCGCCATCCGTTCGGGCCGGCGAGTCCCGCCGCCTCCTCCTGCAGGATGACGATGGTCAGCTCCGGCACCTCGCCGATGAGGCGCATGGCGAGCGTCTCCGGCAACGCCAGGCTCACGAGGCCCGCGCCGCTGCGCGCGGCGCCCAGCCCGGCGAGAATGGCGGCCCCGCCGAACTCGAGCGATCCGGCGACGACCAGCACCCGGCCGAAGGTCCCCTTGTGGCTCAGCGCCGGGCGCGCAGGAAGGTGCTTGGCGACCCAGGCGCGCGTGATCTCCCCGACCGCCATCAGCTCGCCCTCTGCTCTCGTTCGGCGATCGCCACGGCGACCGCCATCCTGCGCTCGTGGGAGATCGAGACCGTGACCTCTGCGAGCTGCAGCGTGCCCGCGCGGGCGGCGGCACGCGCGTGGAGGGTCACCTGCGGCTGGCCGGCGCGGTTCGGCAGGATCTCGATCTCCCGCCAGCCGACACCCCGCACGCCCAGGCCAAGGACCTTGCTGACCGCCTCCTTGGCGGCCCATCGCCCGGCGATCCGCTCGGGGCGGCCGCGGCAGTAGCGATCCTCCGCGTCCGTGAGGATGCGCCGACGAAACCGATCCGGATAGCGGTACAGGACCGACACGATCCTATCGATGTCGACCAGGTCCACCCCAACCTCGTGGCGGCTCACTACTCGACGGTGACCGACTTCGCGAGGTTCCTCGGCTGGTCGACGTCGGTTCCTCGGGCCACGGCGATCTCGTAGGCGAGCAGCTGGAGCGGCAGGATCGCGATGATCGGTGCGAGCGCCTCGATCGTCTCCGGAACGGCAATCACGTCCTGGGCGTATCGGCCGATCTCGTCGTCACCCTCGGTCGCCACAGCGATCACCGGCGCCTCGCGAGCGCGCACCTCGGCGACGTTGCTCACAACCTTGTCGTACGTTGCCCCGCGGGTCACGATCGCCACCAGCGGCGTGTCGGCATCCAGGAGCGCAATGGGCCCGTGCTTGAGCTCCCCGGCCGCGTAACCCTCGGCATGGACGTAGCTGAGCTCCTTGAGCTTCAGCGCCCCCTCCATGGCGATCGGGAATCCCAGGGCCCGCCCGATGAACATCATGCTCGACGCCGCTGCGTATCGGCGCGCGATCTTCTTGATCTGGGGCGCGAGGCGGAGCGTCTCCGCCGCGTGTCCGGGCAGCTCGCGCATCGCCTGGCCGATTGCGCGGATCTGGTGCGGACTCATCCGGCCGCGGAGACGTGCCATGTGGAGGGCAATCATCTCCAGGACCAGGACCTGGGTGACGAATGCCTTGGTGCTCGCGACCGCGATCTCAGGCCCGGCCTGCAGGTAGCAGACCGCGGCGGCGTCGCGGGTCAGGGCGGATCCGACGACGTTGGTCACGACCACGACGGTCGCCCCGCGCTCAGCGGCGAGCCGGGTGGGCGCCAGCGTGTCCGCCGTCTCGCCGGACTGGCTGACGCTGATGACCAGGGTCCGCTCGTCGATCGGGGGCGGCGAGTAGCGCATCTCGGAGCCGATCTGAGCCGCGGCCGGCAGGCCGGCCCAGTCCTGGATCAGCTGAGCGCCGACCTGGCTGGCGTAGTTCGCCGTCCCGCAGCCGATGACGTAGACGCGCTCGACCGCCTCGAGCTGCGCGGCGATCAACTCGAGCTCCGGGAGATGCACCGTGCCGTTGGGGGACACCCGCCCCCTCAGCGCCTCCTGGATGGCGTGCGGCTGCTCGTAGATCTCCTTGAGGGTGAAGTGCGGGAAGCCGCTCTTCTCGGCCGCCGCGAGGCTCCACTTGATATGGGTCACCTCTCGCTCGACCGTCTCGCCGTCCAGATCGAGGATGCGAACACCGGTGGGCGTCACCTCCGCGAGGTCACCCTCGTGGAGGATCACCACGTTCTTGGTGTGCTCCAGGATCGCGGGGACGTCACTGGCCAGGAACCCCTCGCCGTCGCCCAGCCCCACGATGAGCGGGACGTTCATCCGGGCGCCAACGATCCGATCGGGGTGGTCGAGATGCATGACCCCGATGGCGTAGGCACCACGCACCTCGCGCAGCGCAAGCCGGACCGCCTCGACCAGGTCTCCCTCGTAGCGGGACTCGATGAGATGCGCCAGCACCTCCGTATCGGTGTCCGAGCGGAACTGGTGCCCTTCGGCGCGCAGCCGATCCTTGATCTCCGCGTAGTTCTCGATGATCCCGTTGTGGATCAGCGCCAGGCGACCGGTGCAGTCGGTGTGCGGGTGCGCGTTCGTATCGTTGGGGCGCCCGTGCGTCGCCCAGCGGGTGTGGGCGATCCCGGGGTGGCCGTGTGGGGCTCCGCCGTTCAGGTGATCGGTGAGGTTGCTGAGCTTGCCGGCCTTCTTCTCGATGAACACTTCGCCCTGGTCGGTGACGAGCGCGATCCCGGCCGAGTCATAGCCGCGGTACTCGAGGCGTCGCAGCCCCTCGAGCAGGATGGGGGCAGCGTCGCGTGGCCCCACGTAGCCGACGATGCCGCACATGGGTCGCCCTCCTGTGGTGGGTGATGGTCAGTTCAGGCGCGCCTCCGCGAGCCGGGCGAGCTCGCGGGCGATCTCGTTGATCTCCTCGTGGTCGTCTCCCTCGACCATGATCCGGATCTTGGGCTCTGTCCCCGACGGTCGGACCAGTATCCGTCCTCGTCCCCGCAGCATCGCCGTGGCCCTCGTCACGGCCGCCCCGAACTCGGGATCCACCTGCCACTGATCCTTGTGACGGACGGCTGAGTTTATCACCACCTGCGGGAGCCTCGGAATTCGCGAGGCGAGCTCCGAGAGGCGCGCGCCCTCGCAGGATCGCAGGGTGCGCACCAGCTCGATGGCCGTCAGCAGCCCGTCGCCGGTCGTGGCACGGTCGCGGAAGATGATGTGTCCGGACTGCTCTCCGCCCATCACCGCATCCGCCCGCTGCATGGCCTCGAACACGTGTCGATCACCCACGGGCGTTCGCAGGATCCGTCCCCCGGCAGCGGTGATCACCCGCTCAAGGCCGCCGTTGCTCATGACGGTGACGACCAGCAGATCGTTGCGCAGGGTGCCCTGCGCGAGGCGATCCAGGGCGCAGATGCCCATGATGGTGTCGCCGTCGACCAGCTCGCCCCGGTCATCGGCGGCGATGAGCCGATCGGCATCGCCATCGAAGGCGAACCCCACGTCGAGCTTCCGGTCACGGACGATGCGGGCCATCGGCTCGGGGTTGGTGCTGCCGCACCCGGCGTTGATGTTCGTCCCATCCGGCTCGGCAAAGAGCGGAACCACCTCCGCCCCCAGGCTCCGGAACAGGTCAGGTGCGATCGCGCTCGCCGACCCGTTCGCGCAATCGACCGCGATGCGCAACCCCGCGAAGGCGTCCCCGGCCGCATCGACCAGGTGGGCACGGTAGGCATCGATCGGTCCCGGGTCACGGACGATGCGCCCCAGGCCATCGTTTCCCGGACCGGGAAGCGACTCGGCCTGAAAGATGAGTGATTCGAGCCGAACCTCCGCTTCGTCGTCGATCTTTCGACCGCCGGAGAGCACCTTCAGGCCGTTGTCCGGGGCTGGGTTGTGCGAGGCGCTCACCATGATGCCCGCCTCGAAGTCGCCGCTGCCCGCCACGAAGGCCAGGCAGGGAGTGGTGACCACGCCCAGCTCGACGACGTCGGCGCCAATGCTCGCGAGGCCGGACGCCAGGGCCGCTGCGAGCATGTCGCCCGATCGCCGGGTGTCCTGCCCAATCACCACCCGGCGCCGATCGCCGGTGAGCAGGTACCCGACCGCCCGTCCCAGCTCGTGGGCCAGCGTCGGGGTCAGGTCAACGTTCGCGACGCCGCGGATGCCATCGGTCCCGAAGAGACGCGCCACTCAGGGTACCGGGGTCGGGGACGGGGTCGGGGTCGGCTGCGAGATGATCACGGTCACCTGCGCCGGGGAGAACGACACGAGCGTGATCCCGTCGGGCAGCGTCACCCTGGGCGTCACGTCATGGCTTCCCGGCGAGAGGCCCGAGACGTCGAGCACCGGCGTGATCTGCCCGATGTCCAGGGCCGCCAGTGCCGGCCGCGTTCCGGAGAGCGTCATCGCGACCTGGCCCGACTGCGGGGCGCAGCTCGCACCGGCGGCGACGCCCGTGCAGGTCACGCCCACCTGGAAGGTGCGGCTCGTCTGCTCCGCGGTGACCGCCACGCGAATCGTCACCGATTCCGGCGAGCCCGCGGTGAGCTGCAGCCCGGCGGGCAGGATCACCTTGGCGGTGAAGCTCTTGCCCGCAATGATCCCGTCGACGGAGACCGTCGCCGTCGCCACGTCGTTCACGGTGGCCAGCGCCGAGGGCGTGCCGCGCAGGGTGACGGTCAGCGGGTCGGCGACGACCTGGTCGATCATGTACCCGGCGGCGGGTGCCCCGCTGAGGACCACGTTGACCGGCACCGTCTTGTTGGTTTCGACCTGGTCCACCGGGATGTCCACGGTCGCGACCCCGGGCGTCAGCTCCACGGAGCGAACGACGACGCCGGCGGCGTCAACCGGTTGGAGCTCGACCTGGTTGTGGAAATCGATCCCCGAGGCGTCGATCTGCACGCGTGCCTCGGCGCGAGCCACCTGGCCGACGAATGAGCTCGGCCCACGAGCCTGGACCGACGTCACGCTCAGGGTGGCCGTGCCGAGCTCGAGACCATCGGGCACCTGGCCGTGGTCGACGACGACGTCGACCTGCTTGGAGGCGAGAACGTCGAGGGTGACGGTTACCTGGGTGGGGGTCGCGTCCAGGATGCTCACACCGCTCGCCAGAGAGCTGACGAAGATCGCCAGGCTCTGCGGCGTGCCGGGCCGACTCATGTCGTACTTGGAGAGGTCCACGGTGGCGGCGAAATTGTTCTGGTTGATGATCGCCGGGGCATCGCTCGAGCGGCGATAGTGCACCTCGACGGTGCCCAGGTCCTGGGTGATCACGTAGGCGCCACTCGGCTGGTTGATGCGCTCGATCGGCACGCCGCCCAGGCGCGCCTCGGTGAACGAGCCACTGAAGACGAGCCCGGTGTAGAGGATGGTCGCCAGGGTCAGTGCTCCCAGCTTCAGCTGCCAGTTCCGGACGATCCAGCTCATCAGCTCTTCCGTTCCGCCGGCGCTGTGGCGTCACCGGTCTTCCGTTCCGGCGGCGCTGCCGCGTCACCGGTCTTCCGTTCCGGCGGCGCTGCCGCGTCACCGGTCTTCTTTGTTGGGCCCCCAGGTTCGGTCCGCCCGCGACGGAGCCCCACCCGCCGCCTGGTTCGAGGGCCCTCGTCTGCCACGACTCGCTCGTCGGGGTCCAGCGGCCCGCTCGGCTCCTTGCTGCCCAGGCCCCAGCGGCCCTCGAGCGTGCGCCGCAGGATGGGCATCGCGCGCGCCGGGGTCTGTGGCCGGACCAGATTCAGGATCCGGCGCCGAAGCTGCTCCTCGGTGAGGTTGCGCTCGATCCGGCCCCGGAGGACCAGGCTGATGGAGCCGGTCTCCTCGCTCACCACCACGATCAGCGCATCGGTCTGCTCGCTGATCCCGATGGCTGCCCGATGCCGCGTCCCGTACCGCTCGGAGTCGAGCACGTTCTGGCTCAGCGGCAGGAGCACGCCAGCAGCGAGGATGCGGTCCTCGGAGATGATCACCGCGCCGTCGTGCAGCGCCGTCCCGCGGTAGAAGATCGTGACAAGCAGCTCGGCACGCAGGTCCGCATTGAGGATGACGCCGGAATCGGCCGCGAGGTCGTGGAGCCCCGTGTCGCGCTCGATGACGATGAGCGCGCCGTGCCGGGAACCGGCGATGAGGCGTGCGGCGCGGCTCACCTGGCCGGCGACCTTCTCCGCGGCGGCCAGCTCGCTCGACACGAAGAAGCGGTTGAGCGAGCCCATCCGGCCAATCTGCTCGAGGGCGCGGCGCAGCTCCGGCTGGAAGACGACCACGATGGCGAAGAGGCCGACCACGGCGCCCGTCTGCAGCAGGGTCGAGAGGAGCTTGAGGTCCAGCGCCTGTGCGCCGAGGTAGACCAGGTAGAGGATGGACAGGCCGATGACGATCCGGACCGCGCGCGTACCGCGGATCAGGATGAAGAGGAAGTAGATGACGACCGCGACGAGGAGGATGTCGACCAGCGACGTCCAGCTTCCCCGAAGGTAGGTGTCGAAGAACTCGCGGATCGCGTTCAGCACAAATGCGGCCGGTCCTGCAGCGTCGTCCGCGATCATACCAAAGGGCCCCGGCGCTCCCGCCGGGACCCCGGGGTGGATCAGCGCTTCGTGTACTGCGGCGCCTTGCGCGCGCGCTTGAGGCCGTACTTCTTGCGCTCCTTCGCACGCGGATCGCGCGTGAGGAGTCCCGCCTCGCGGAGCGCGGGGCGCGCGTTCGGATGGGCGCTCACCAGGGCGCGCGCGATGCCGTGCCGGATGGCGCCCGCCTGACCGGCGAGCCCGCCGCCGCTCACCAGGATGCTGGCGGAGTAGCGTCCCTCCGTGTCGGTCACGCGGAACGGTGACCGCATGATGGCGAGAGCCGGGCCGCGGCCGAAGTAATCCTCGACGTCCTTCCCGTTCACCACCATGCCACCGTCGCCGGGCAGCAGGCGGACACGGGCGATCGCCGTCTTGCGTCGCCCCGTGCCGTAGATATAGCTCGTGCTCATCGGCTCATTATCCTCACAGCTCGGCCGCGGTGGGCTGCTGGGCCTGGTGCGGATGCTCCGCGCCAGGGTAGACCTTCAGCTTGCGGTACATGGCCCGCCCAATCCGGTTCTGCGGCAGCATCCCCTTCACCGCACGCTCGATGACCAGCTCGGGCTTGCGTGCCATGACGGCCGCCAGGCTTTCCTCTTTGAGGCCACCGGGGTAGTTCGAGTGGCGGAAGTAGGACTTGTCGACCAGCTTGTTGCCGGTCACCTTGATCCGCGCCGCGTTGATGACGACCACGTGGTCGCCGGTGTCCAGGTGCGGCGAATAGGTGGGCTTGTGCTTTCCCTCAAGCAGCGTGGCGATGCGCGTCGCCAGCCGCCCGAGAGTCTGGTCGGTCGCGTCGACCACCCACCAGTGCCGCTCGATCTCGCTCGCCTTGACTGCGTAGGTCTTCACGTTCAGTCCCTTGAGCCAACGCCGACCGATCCTCGCCCGGCGCGGGGCTCCTCCTCTGCTTGCCACTCGCGCCCGCTCCTGCGTACGCGACTTCTGTTCCCATAGACGACCCGCTCGAGCGTGAGCCCCCGCGCCGGCGCTGCTCTGCCGTGCAGAGCGCGCGATGGCGCTTCCAGGAGCCCGGCCACTCCCTCCGGCGGGAGCCCACCGCGACCCACCTCCAGGAGGACCGCCACGATGCTCCGCACCATCCGCCGAAGGAACGCGTCTCCCGTCACGCGGATCTCGATGAGGTCCCCGCGACGGAGCACGGCCACCTCCGACAGGTGACGCACCGTCCGGCCGTGGTCGTCGCGCCCCAGCGCCGCGAAGTCGCGACGGCCGGGGAGCGCCGCCGCCGCGGCGCGCATCGCTGCCACGTTCGGCCGGTCTCCGATCTCGAGCGTCCGATGCCGGTCGAGCGGCCGTGGCTTCCCGCCGATCCTGATCCGGTAGCGGTAGACCCGTGCCACGGCCTCCCGCCGCGGGTCGAACCCCGGCGGAGCGGCCCGGAGCGCGCGGACCGCCAGGTCATTCGGCAGAACGGCATTCAACCGTCGCTGCAGCTCCCGCCAGCTGAACCCCTCGCCACGTGAGCGGCGAGCGATGCAGAAGGCGGCGACCTGGCCGGTGGCGTGCACCCCGGCATCGGTGCGCCCGGCGAGACGGATACGCACCCGCTCGCCGGTCAGTCTGTTAAGGGCCTCCTCCAGCTCCCCCTGCACCGTCCGGACGTCCGGCTGGTACTGGGATCCGGCGAAGGCAGTCCCGTCGTATTCGAGCACCGCCCGAGCGCATCGGCGCCGCGTGGCGGGCATTGTCTCTTCCGACCGGCCCGCCTAGACGAGCTCGATCAGCACGATCGGCGCGGCATCTCCCAGCCGGGGACCGATCTTGAGGATGCGCGTGAAACCGCTGGGCCGATCCGCGTACTTGTCCGCCAGCTCGCCCATCAGCTTCTGGACGATGAGCGGCTCGTGCGGAAGGTCCGCCGCCAGCGCCCGGCGTGCCGACAGGTCGCCACGCTTTGCGGTGGTGATCAGCCCGTCCACGATGCCGCGCACCTCCTTGGCCTTGGCCTCGGTGGTCTTCACCTTCTCATAGCGGATCACCGCCACGGCAAGGTTCGCGAGCATGTGCTTGCGGTGGTCGCCGGCACGTCCCAGGCGACGACCGGCGATCTGGTGCGGCATCTAGGCCTCCCGGTCCAGCTCGGCAGCGACCGCCTCATCGAGCTCGGCGGACCCGGGGAGGTCCGACTCATCCACCGACCCGGCCTCCGAGACGATGAACCCGCGAAGCGCCAGGCGCTCCTTCAGCTCGTCGAGGCTCTTCTTGCCGAAGTTCCGCATGCGCAGGAACTCGTCGTCGGAGAGCGCCAGCACCTGGCCGACCTTGGTGATGTTGTTGCGCTTCAGGCTGTTGTAGGCCCGCATGGGCAGGTCGAGATCCTCGATGGGCGTGTCGAGCAGGTTGGCCGCGACCGGAGTGGTGATCTCGTCGTCGCCCTCGGCGGGTCGCCGACCGATGTCGGCGAAGCGGCTGAACTCACGGACGAGGATCTCGGCCGCCTGCGAGAGCGCGGCCTGGGGATTCGCCGTCCCATCGGTCTCGATCTCGAGGGAGAGCTTGTCGTAGTTCGTCATCTGGCCGACGCGCGTGTTCTCCACCGCGAAGTTCACGCGCCGCACCGGCGAGAAGATGGCGTCCACCGGGATCACGCCGATCGGCATGTCCTCGGTGTGCTCCGCCGGCCGGTAGCCGACGCCCGTCTCAACGGTCAGGTCCATCTCGATGGATCCGGCGTCACTGTCGAGCGTGAGCAGGACCAGGTCGGGGTTGATGATCTCGACGTCGGCGGATTCGGTGATATCGGTCGCCGTCACCGGGCCCGCGCCGCGCTTGATCAGCTTGAGCGTGACAGGGTGCTGGGCGAACGAGCGCAGGCGAAGCTTCTTCGTGTTCAGGACGATCTGTGTGACGTCTTCCTTGACGTTGTCGATGGTGCTGAACTCGTGGTAGACGCCCGCGATCTGCACCGAGGTCACTGCCGCGCCCTCCAGAGAGTTCAGCAGCACCCGGCGCAGGGCATTGCCAAGGGTCACCCCGTAGCCGGCGCGCAGGGGGTTCACCTCGAAGCGGGAGAGGTTGCCGGTCGTTTCGACCTCGTCGATGCGAGGCGTCTCAAGCTCGATCATGCGGTCTGGTCCGTGCTCCTATCGCGAGTAGTACTCGACGACGAGCTGCTCGTTGAATTCGAGCGGCATCTGCTCGCGGGCCGGCTCGGCCAGCACGGTCCCGGCAAGCTGCGTCGCGTCCACGCTCACCCACTCGGGGATCTGCGCGGACTTGATGGTCTCTGCGGTGGTCTGGAAATGCTCGCGGCCACGGCGCGTCTCGCGCACCTCGACCCGGTCTCCGACCTTGGTCCCGAAGCTGGGAATGTTCGTCGGCCGGCCGTTGACCGCGAAGTGTCCATGGGTTACCAGCTGTCGCGCCTGGGCGCGGCTGCTGGCCAGGCCCATGCGGAAGACGACGTTGTCGAGGCGCATCTCGAGCATTCGAAGCAGGTTCTCGCCGGTCATGCCCTTGCGCTTCGATGCCTTCTCGAAGTAGTTGCGGAACTGGCGCTCCATCACGGAGTAGCTCTTGCGCACCTTCTGCTTCTCGCGAAGCTGCATGCCGTACTCGCTGACCTTTCGGCGGCGGGTGGCATACATGCCCGGAGGAGTGGAGCGGCGCTCGAACGAGCACTTCTTGCTGTAGCAGCGGCTGCCCTTCAGGAAGAGCTTCAGGCCCTCTCGTCGGCAGATGCGGCAGACCGGGTCGGTGTAGCGTGCCATCTAGCGTTCGCTCCTCTCAGACCCGACGCCGCTTCGGCGGGCGGCAACCGTTGTGTGGGATGGGGGTCACGTCGGTGATCGCGGTCACGTCCAGGCCGGCGGACTGCAGCGAACGGATCGCCTGCTCACGTCCAGCCCCGGGGCCCTTCACGAAGACCTCGATCTGGCGCATGCCATGCTCCATGGCGCGCTTGGCGGCACCTTCGGCGGTCTGTGAGGCGGCGAACGGCGTGCTCTTGCGAGAGCCCTTGAAGCCGGCCAGACCCGCGCTGCCCCAGCTGATGACGTTCCCGGACGTGTCCGTGATGGTCACGATCGTGTTGTTGAACGTCGACTGGATGTGCGCGTGCCCGACGGGGACGTTCTTCCGTTCTCGCTTCTTGGCGCGCGTCGCGCGCTTTCGCTCAGCCATGGAACTCCTGTGGTGTCAGACCGATGAGGCCGGATTGTTCGGGAAATCAACGTCTTGCGACGGATGCCGACCGTCCGACGAGCGCCGCGCCGCTGGCGTGCGTTCGTCTTGGTGCGCTGGCCGCGCACGGGCAGGTTGCGCCGATGGCGGACGCCGCGGTACGACCCGATCTCCATCAGCCGCTTGATGTTCATGCTCACCTCACGCCGCAGGTCGCCCTCGACCTTGTAGCGGCGGTCGATGACCTCGCGGAGGCGGTTGACCTCGTCCTCGGTCAGGTCGCGGGTGCGGGTGTCCGGGGAGACGCCGGCACTCTCGATGATCTTCTTCGACGAGGAAGGCCCGATGCCGTGGATGTAGGTGAGCGAGATCACCACGCGCTTCTCGCGTGGGATGTCGACGCCAGAGATGCGTGCCATTCGCTCTCCTACCCCTGTCGCTGCTTGTGCTTGGGAATGACGCAGATGACCATCACCACGCCGGAACGCTTGATCACCTTGCAGCGCTCGCAGCGGGGCTTCACGGACGCAGAAACCTTCATCTCATCCTGTACGTGATGCGACCCCGGGTGAGGTCATAGGGACTCAGCTCGACGCGGACGGTGTCGCCTGGCAGGATGCGGATGAAGTTCTGGCGGAGCTTGCCGGAGATGTGAGCGAGCACTTCGTGCCCGTTCTCCAGCCGCACCTTGAACATCGCGTTCGGGAGCGGGGTGACCACCTCACCCTCGACCTCGATCGCATCCTTCTTCGCCAAGCGCTACGCACCCTCGATCTGCTGTTGGTTGCTTGTACTGTGGGACACAGCGAAAGGCCGCCGCACGGGGCGACCCACGGAAAAGGGAGTATACACCACCGTACGGATGGGGCACAACGGGGCCGCGGAGCAGCGCTTCATCATCGCGTCAGCACGTCCGGACCGCGATCGGTCACGGCAATGGTCTCCTCGAAGTGGGCGGCCAGGCTGCCGTCCACGGTGACAACGGTCCAGTCGTCGTCGAGGACGGCGACGTCGCCGGATCCCAGCGTGAACATGGGCTCGATGGCGAAGCACATCCCGGCCTGGATCAGCATGCCGCGGCCCGCGGTACCGTAGTTCGGAACCGACGGCTCCTCGTGCATCTCCGTGCCGATCCCATGACCCACGAAGGGGCGGACCACGCCGTAGCCGTGCTCGTGGGCGACCGCCTCGATGGCCGCGCCCACGTCACCCAGCCGATTCCCGGGGATCGCGGCGGCAATCCCCGCCTCCATCCCCCGGCGGGTGGCGTCCAGCAGCTCCTGCACCTTCGGCGAGGCGCCGTCCACGGACCAGGTCCGCGCACAGTCCGCGTGCCAGCCGTTCCAGATGCAGCCGATGTCGATCCCGATGACGTCCGCCGCCTCGATCCTCCGTTTCGGGGAGGGGATGCCGTGGACGACCTCGTCGTTGATGCTGGTGCAGATGCTGGCCGGGTACGTGCCGTGGTAGCCCAGGAACGAGGGAACGGCGTCGGCGTCGCGGATCATCTGCTCGGCGATGCGGTCCAGGTCCCTGGTGGTGATGCCGGGGCGCAGCTCCTGCTGGAGCACGTCAAGGATCCCGGCCAGGATGCGGCCGGCATGCCGCATCGTCTCGATCTCCTCGCGGCGCTTGATGGTGACCATGCGGGGTCGCGACGGGATGCCCATGCGGTCAGCGGGCATCCTCGTGACGGACCGCCCGGTCCCCCGCGGCGGCGTCGAGCACCGCCAGGATGCGCTGCGTGATCTCCTCGACGGCGCCGCGCCCGTCGATGCGCGCGACGACGTCCTGCCGCTCGTAATGTGCGACCACCTCGAGCATCGGTGGCACCTGTGTCGCCAGGCGGGCCCGGACCACGTCCGGCCGGTCGTCGTCCCGCTGGACCAGCGCCGTGCCGTCCTTGTCGCAGATGCCCGGGACCTTCGGCGGATCCGCGATGGCGTGGTACGGGGTCCCGTCGGTGGGGCAGACCCAGCGGCCGGAGACGCGAACGACCAGCTCCTCCACGGGGACCTCGATGAAGATGAGCCGGCCGATGCGCTCGCCCATGGCGGCGAGCCCGGAGTCCAGGGCCTGTGCCTGTGCCACAGTGCGCGGGAACCCGTCCATGATGGCGCCGCGCTCAGCCGACGGCTGACGTAGCGCCTCCATCACCATCGTGATGGTGATGTCGTCCGGAACCAGCTCGCCGCGGTCCATGTAGGCGCTCGCGCGCCTCCCCAGATCCGTCCCATCCCGGGCGGCGCGGCGGAAGAGATCGCCGCTCGCCAGGTGCAGCAGGCCCAGGCGCGCGGCCAGGATCGAGGCCTGGGTCCCCTTGCCGGCGCCCACGGCGCCGACCAGCAGGATGATCCGGCGCGCGGGCGCCGTCCTTCCCGTGCCGGGACCCGCAGCGGTCACCGGATGAAGCCCTCGTAGCGACGCATCATCATCTGCGCCTCGAGCTGTTTCATGGTCTCCACCACGACGCTCACCACGATCAGGATGCTGGTGCCGCCCAGGCGGAGCGATTGTGTACCCGGGATCGCGGCGCTGACCAGGTAGGGCAAGACGGCCAGGGCTCCGAGGAAGACGGCGCCGCCCAGCGTGATCCGGTTCGTCACCCGCAGGAGGAAGTCCTCCGTGGGTTTGCCCGGCCGGATGCCCGGGATGAACCCGCCGTTCTTGCGCAGAAAGTCCGCGGTCTGGTCCGGCCGGAACTGGAACGCCGTGTAGAAGTAGGTGAAGAAGACCACGAGCAGGAACAGCAGGCTGCCGTAGAGCCACAGGTTGCTGCCGTTGAGGTTCGTGGCGACCCAGTTCGCGACGGTCTTCACCCAGTCAATGCTGCTGGTCGTGAAGTAGGCCGCGATCTGCGCCGGGAAGAGCAGGATGCTGATGGCGAAGATGATCGGGATGACGCCGGCCATGGTCACCTTGAGCGGCAGGTACTGGGTCTGGCCCTGGTACATGCGACGGCCGCGCACGCGGCTCGCGTACTGGACCGGGATCCGCCGCTGACCCTCGTTGACCCACACGACCCCGGCGATGACCAGGATGGCGATGATGATGAACGGCACGATTCGCGCCCAGCCATCCGGTCCGGAGATGACCGGCGCCGCCTGGTGCGGGATGCGGCCCACGATCCCGGCGAAGATGATGAAGCTGATGCCGTTGCCGATGCCGCGCTCGCTGATCAGCTCACCCAGCCACATCAGCAGGATGGTGCCGGCCGTGAAGCTGAGCAGCAGCGAGAGGGTTTGGAAGCTGAAGAACGAGGAGACCGGCAGCACGCCTGCCTGCTGAAGCAGGACGGTGAAGCCGTAGCCCTGGGCAAATGCCAGCGGCACGGTCAGCAGGCGGGTGTACTGGTTCAGCTTGTTTCGCCCGTACTCACCCTCGCGGGCCAGGTCGCCCAAGCTGGGGATCACGCCCTGCATGAGCTGCATGATGATGCTGGCGTTGATGAAGGGGTTCACCCCCATGCCGACGATCGACGCCGTCGCCAGGCCGCCTCCGCTGAACAGGTCCAGCAGACCCAGCAGCTGGTTCGTGTTGAACAGGTTGGCCAGCTGGGTCGAGTTCACGTTGGGCACCGGGACGTTGGTGAGTACCCGGAAGATCAGCAGGATCCCCAGCGTGAACAGGATCTTGCGCCGGATGTCCGGCGCACGGAAGGCGGTGACGGCGGACTCGATCACCTAGGACTCGCTTTCGCTCTCGTTCTCGGTGGCGGGCTCAGCGGCGGGCTCGGCGTCCGCGGCGACCTCTGGGGCTTCGGTGACCTCTGCGGCTTCGGTGGCCTCCGGGGCTTCGGGTTCCGGGGCTGCTGCGACATCCTCGACCGGGGCGCCATCCGGCCAGCTGATGCGCTGTGCCGTGCTGCCCGCGGCCGCGAGCTTGTCGAGCGCCACCCGGCTGAAGGCGTGGGCGTGGACGGTCACGCCCTTCGGTGCGTCCCCGTTGCCGAGGATCTTGAGCGGGAGCTTCGTGTCGCGGAGCAGCCCGTCATGGACCAGCACATCGGGCGTGATGAGCGTGCCCTTCTCGGCCGCGGTGATCTTCGCCAGGTTGACCGGGGCGTACTCGACCCGGAAGCGGTTCTTGAACCCGTGCAGCTTCGGCGTACGGACGTGCAGCGGGGTCTGGCCGCCCTCGAACCAGGCCGGGATGCCGCCGCCGGCTCGGGACTTCTGTCCCTTCGTGCCGCGTCCGGCGGTCTTCCCGCGACCGGATCCGTGGCCACGGCCCACGCGCCGCGGCGGCTTGTGAGAGCCCGGCGCCGGGTGGAGGTCGTGGAGCTTCATGACTTCCCCGCATTCCCTTCTGTGGCGGGCCCCTCGACCTGGAGGAGGAACGCCACCCGCCGGATCATGCCGCGGTTGACGGGCGTGTCCGGGATCTGGACGGTCTGATTGAGCCGATGCAGGCCGAGCGCCTGGATGGTGCCACGCGCACCGGCCTTGTGGCCGATGGTCGACCGGACCCAGGTCACCCGCAGCATCGCGGTGTCGCTTTCCTTAGCGGCCACGGCCACCTCCGCGTCCGAAGACGGGTGCCGGCCGCTCGATGACCTCGTGTGGTCGACGGGCAGCCTCCGCGCCCTTCTTGCCGAGCAGATCCTCGGCGGTCTTGCCGCGCGCAGCGGCGATGGTGTCGGCCGAGCGCAGGGCGGTGAGACCCTCGATCGTGGCCCGCACGACGTTCACCGGATTCGTGCTGCCCATGGTCTTCGACAGCAGGTCGCGAATGCCGGCCATCTCCACGACAGCGCGCACGGAGCCGCCGGCGCGAACGCCGGTGCCCGCCGCGGCGGGCTTGAGCAGCACGCGAGAGGCCCCGAAGTGGCGGAACACCTCGTGCGGGATGGTGGCACCCACCAGCGGGACCCGGACCAGGTGCTTCTTGGCGTCCTCGACGCCCTTGCGGATTGACTCGGGCACCTCGCCGGCCTTGCCTAGCCCGGCACCCACCACGCCGTTGCCGTCGCCCACGACGACGACCGCGCTGAAGCTGAAGCGGCGACCGCCCTTCACGACCTTCGCGACGCGGTTGATCTGGACGACCTTCTCGTCAAGGTTGAGCTTGGACGGGTCGATTCTCGTCATGCGTTCCTCCGCCCTACAGGTCGAGGCCGCCCTCGCGGGCGCCCTCGGCGAGCGAGCGAACCCGCCCGTGGTACTGGTAGCCCCCGCGATCGAGAACGACCGCGCTGACGCCGACCGCCTTGGCACGTTCCGCGACCGCCTTGCCGACGGCGCGGGCCGCGTCCACCTTGCTGGAACCGGCAGAGAGGCCGGCCTCCCGGGACGATGCGGCGGCGAGGGTTCGCCCGGTGGTGTCGTCCACCACCTGGGCATAGATGAATTTCGCACTCCGGAAGACAGAGAGGCGGGGCCGCTCCGTCGTGCCGGATAGCGTGAGACGGATCCGGTCGTGGCGCTTGTGGCGCCGTGCGCCGCGTGAAGGCTTCGTGATCATGACGTCCTACGCCCCTCCGACCTTGCCGGCCTTGCCGGCCTTGCGGAGGATCTGCTCCCCGGCATACCGGATCCCCTTGCCCTTGTATGGCTCCGGCTTCCGCCGCGATCGGATGTCCGCGGCCACCTGGCCAACGAGCTCCTTGTCCGCGCCGATCACCGACAGGCGGGTGGGCGTGTCGAGCGAGAAGCGGATCCCCTCCGGCGGCGTGACCTCGACCGGATGCGAGTACCCGAGCGCCAGAACGAGCTTGTCGCCCTGCAGCTGGGCACGATAGCCAACTCCAGAGATCTCGAGGTTCTTGGTGAATCCGGTGGTGACCCCGGTAACCATGTTGGCGACCAGCGTCCGGGTCAGGCCGTGCAGCGCGCGATGGCGCGGCTCATCCGTGGGACGCACGATGCGCAGCGACGTGTCGTCGCGCTCGAGCTTCATTTCCGGGTGCAGGGTGCGCTCCAGGGTGCCCAGCGGACCCTTCACCGTGAGGTGGTTCCCCTGCTGGGTGATCTCCACGCCCTGCGGGAGCGGGATCGGCATGCGACCGATTCGTGACATGGCTCGCTCCCCTACCAGACGTAGCACAGAACCTCGCCGCCAAGGTTCAGTTTCCGGGCCTGTGACCCGGTCATGATCCCGCGGGAGGTCGAAAGGATGGCGAGCCCGAGCCCACCGAGGACACGGGGAATCTCGGTCTTGCGCGCGTAGACGCGGAGGCCCGGCTTGCTGATGCGCTTGAGCCCGGAGACGACCGGCGTGCGGCCCTCGACGTACTTCAGGCGCACGCTGAGCGTCTCCTGCACGCCCTCGGACGCGGTCTCCCACGACTCGATGAAGCCCTCCTCGGTGAGGATCCGCGCGATCTCGCGCTTCACCTTCGACGATGGGAGCGTCAGGTCCTTGTGCCGCGCCGCGCTGGCGTTGCGGATCCGCGTCAGCATGTCGGCGATCGGATCGGATGTGTTCATCGTTCTCTTCTTGTCACTCCTCGGCGGTGGTTCGCGTCACGCTCGAACGCGTGGGAGGCGCCTTCCGCTGATGTGGCCGCGCCGGCGGCCGTCGACATCGGGCCGGTCGTTACCAGCTCGACTTGGTCACTCCCGGCAGCAGCCCCTCGAGGGCCCGCTCCCGGAAGCAGATGCGGCACATCCCGAAGCGGCGCATGTAGCCGCGCGGCCGTCCGCAGATCGAGCAGCGGTTGTGCTGCCGAGCGGAGAACCGTGGCTCGCGCTGTGCCTTCGCGATCATTGACTTCTTTGCCATGCGGCTGGTCCGAATCCTTCCTTGTGCGGTCCGTCTGCGGTGCGCCCTCAGGCGCTCTGGAACGGCATGCCCATCAACTGGAGGAGCTTGTGGCCCTCCTCGTCGGTGCGGGCGGTGGTGACGATGCTCACCTCGAGGCCACGGAGGCGGTCGATCTTGTCGTAGTCGACCTCCGGGTACACGAGCTGTTCCCGCAGGCCAAGGCTGAAATTGCCCCGGCCGTCGAAGCTGCGGGTCGGGATCCCGCGGAAGTCGCGGATGCGCGGTAGCGCCAGGTTCAGCGTGCGCTCCAGGAAGTCGTACATGCGCTGGCCGCGGAGCGTCACCTTGGCGCCGATCGGCATCCCCGCCCGCAGACGGAACTGCGCGATGGAGCGGCGTGCGCGGGTCACGATCGGCTTCTGGCCGGTGATCGTGGCCAGGTCGCCGACCGCCGCGTCGATCGCCTTGGCGTTCTGGATCGCCTCACCCAGGCCGATGTTCACGATCACCTTGTCGACCCGCGGGATCTGCATCGGGTTGGCGTAGCCGAACTCGCGCTGGAGGGCGGGCACCACCTCGTCCTGGTAGCGCTGCCACAGCCCCGTGTAGGTCGGCTTGGTGTAGCTACGGTCTTCCGTGCGCGGCGCAGCGGGCTTCGCGGCCGGCTTGGCCGTCGCCTTCGGCGCTGCCGCCTTCGCGGCCGGCTTGGCCGTCGCCTTCGCGGCCGGCTTGGTCGTTCCGCCTTCGCGTGCTCGGGTGCGCGGGGTCTTTGCGTCGGGGCTCACTTGAGCACCTCCATCTGCTCGCCGCAGTTCTTGCAGACCCGCACCCGGCGCTTGTCGTCTGCGGTCACGTGGGCATGCGCCACGCGCGTCGGCTTGTCACAGCTGGGGCAGACGACCATCACGTTGCTGATGTGCAGCGCGACGGGGATGTCCAGGATGCCGGCCTGCTGGGTCTGGTTGCGCGGGCGCTGATGCTTCTTCGCCATGTTCACGCCGGGCACCACCACGCCCAGGCCGCGCTTCGTGCGCTCGACCCGCTCGACGGTCCCTCGCTTGCCGCGGTCCTTCCCGGCAAGGATGAGCACCGTGTCGCCCTTCTTCACGTTTGCCATCTAGAGCACCTCCGGCGCGAGCGACACGATCTTCATGTAGTTGCGCTCGCGGAGCTCCCGCGCGACCGGGCCGAAGATCCGGGTGCCGCGCGGGTTGCCCTGGGGATTGATGAGGACGGCCGCGTTCTCGTCGAAGCGGATGTGGCTCCCGTCGGGGCGCCCGTACTCCTTCGCCGTGCGCACGATCACCGCCCGCACGACGTCGCCCTTCTTCACGCCCGAGTTGGGGAGCGCCTGCTTGACGCTGGCGACGATGACGTCGCCGACCTCGGCCGAGTCGGTGCCGCGACCTGCCCAGGATCGTGATGCACATGCAGCGTCCGCGCCCCGGTGTTGTCGGCGACGCGCAGCCTGGTGTACTGACGGATCATCTAGCCCACCAGCTCCTCGTTGGAGCCGCGTGCCACGACCTCGACCACCGTCCAGCGCTTGTCGCGGGAGAGCGGGCGGCTCTCCTCGATGCGCACGGTGTCGCCGACCCGGGCCGTGTTCTCCTCGTCGTGTGCCTTGAACTTGCTCGAGAGGCGCACCACCCGCTTGTAGATCGGGTGCCGCCGGAGCCGTTCGACGCTCACGACAACGGTCTTGTCCATCTTGTCGGACACGACGCGCCCGACCTTCGTTCTTCGCTTGCCCTGCATCAGCTGGCCTTCTCCACGCCGTCGGCGACAGCCGCGTGCCGGCGCTCGGTCATCACCGTCAGGATGCGGGCGATCCGCTTGCGGGTCGCCGGCAGCCTGCTGTAGTTCTTCTCCTGGCGCGTGGCGAGATCGAAGCGGATCTTCCACAGCTCCTGCTTCGCGTCGAGCAGCTGCGCCTCCAGGTCGGCGTCAGAGAGAGCCCGGATCTCACTGATGTCCATGCTCGAAGCCCTCCTTGACGACGAACTTCGTCGAGATCGGCAGCTTGTGGCTGGCGAGCCGCATCGCCTCGCGGGCGATCGGCTCCGGGACCCCGGCCATCTCGAACATCACCCGCCCGGGCTTGACGACCGCGACCCAATGGTCGGGGGCGCCCTTCCCGGAGCCCATCCGGACCTCCGCGGGCTTCTTGGTGACCGGCTTGTCCGGGAAGACCCGGATCCAGATCCGACCACCGCGCTTGACATGGTGCGTCATGGCACGCCGCGCCGCCTCGATCTGGCGGCTGGTCAGCCAGCAGACCTCCTCGGCCATCAGCCCGAAGTCTCCGAAGCTGACCTCGGTGCCGCCCTTGGCCAGTCCGGCTCTGCGACCCCGCTGGACCTTGCGGTGCTTGACGCGCTTTGGCATCAGCATCGGCTCAGGCCTCCTCGGCCGGCTTTGCCGGCGTGTTGCCCTGTGGCGGCGTGGCCTCGGCGGCCGGCGTCGGAGCGCTCGTCCCGGATCCGGCGGCCACCGCTGCGGGTGCCGGCTGGGAGGCAGCGCCACCCCGGCCGCGACCACCGCGCGGGCGCCGCTGCTCCCGCGGCTCGGTGCGCGCCAGGCCGGGGCGATCCCCGAGCTGCTCGCCGCGATAGATCCAGGCCTTCACGCCGATCCGCCCGTAGGTGGTGCGGGCGTGGACCATGCCGTAGCTGATGTCGGCACGCAGGGTCCCCAGCGGGATGCGACCCTCGCGGTCCCACTCCGTCCGGCTCATCTCCGAGCCGCCCAGGCGGCCGGAGACCTGCACCTTGACGCCCTTGGCGCCGGCCTTGATCGAGCGCTGGATCGCCTGCTTGATGGCCTTGCGGAAGGCAATCCGCCGCTCAAGCTGCCCCGCCACGTTCTGCGCAACGAGGACCGCGTCGAGCTCCGGCTGCAGGACCTCCTTGATCTCGAGCTTGACCTTCTTCTCGGTGAGCTTGCCCGACGTTCGTGCGAAGCGCCTCGACGTTCGCGCCACCCTTGCCGATGACGATGCCCGGCTTGGCGGAGTGGACGGTGACCGTCACGTGGTTGATGCCACGCTCGATCTCGACCTGGCTGACGCTCGCGTTCGAGAGCTGCTTTGCGACGAGCTGCCGAATCCGCATGTCTTCCTGCAGCAGCGTGGCGTAGTCGCGATCCGCGTACCACTTGGCCAGCCACGGCTTGATCACACCGATCCGGAAGCCGTACGGGTGAACCTTGTGCCCCATCAGGCCTCCTTGTCAGCCACGGCGACCGTGATGTGGCTGGTGCGCTTCAGGATCTGGAAAGTCCGGCCCTGCGCCCGCGGTCGGAACCGCTTGAGCGTGGGGCCCTCGTCTGCCACGGCTCGTGCAACGATGAGCTCATCGGCGGACAGGTTGAAGTTGTTCTCCGCATTGGCGGTCGCGCTCTTGAGCACCTTCGCCACGTCGCGCGCGGCGGCGTTGGGAAGGAAGCGCAGGATGGCGGCGGCCTCCTCCACGGGCTTGCCCATGATGAGCTCGGTCACCAGGCGCACCTTGCGCGGGCTGAGGCGAACGTACCTGGCGGTGGCGGACACTTGCATCGGCTCGCTCCTACTTCAGCGCCGAGGAGCGCTCGGTGGCCTTGCCGTGGCCACGGTACGTGCGCGTGGACGCGAACTCGCCCAGCCGATGCCCGACCATGTTCTCGGTGATGAAGACCGGCACGTGACGCCGTCCGTCGTGGACGGCGATGGTGTGACCGATCATCTGCGGGAAGATCACGCTCGCCCGCGACCAGGTCTTCAGCACCTTGCGCTCGTTGCGCTTGTTCATCTCGTCGATGCGGCCGAGCAGGCGCGCGTCGACGAACGGTCCCTTCTTGACGGAACGACTCATCGCGCTCTCCTAACCCCGTCCGTACCGACGGCGGACGATCATCTTGTTGCTCGTGTTGCCCTTGGCGCGGGTGCGCAGGCCCATGGCCGGCTTGCCCCACGGCGTCTTGGGTGGCATGCCGGTCGACGCCTTGCCCTCGCCACCACCGTGCGGATGGTCGCGCGGGTTCATCGCCGATCCGCGAACCTCGCGGGCGCCGGCCCAGGTGTCGGCCGCGGCCGGCCTTGCCGATGTTCTGGTTCCCGTGGTCGAGGTTGCTGACCTGGCCGATGGTCGCCATGCACGCCGCGCGAACGCGGCGCACCTCGCCGGAGGGGAGCCGGATGGTGGCGTGGTCTGCCCTCCTTGGCGAGCAGCTGCGCGCTGCTTCCCGCGGAGCGCACGATCTGGCCCCCACGGCCGGCGACGAGCTCGATGTTGTGGATCTGGGTGCCCAGCGGAATGCGCGACAGCGTCAGGGCGTTGCCCGGCAGCGCTTCGGCCTCCGGGCCTGATGTCACCACGTCTGCCGACCCCCAGGCCATGCGGCAGGAGCATGTAGCGCTTCTCGCCGTCCGCGTAGTGGAGCAGGGCGATCCGCGCGGACCGGTTCGGGTCGTACTCGACCGTGGCGATCCGTGCCGGCACGCCGGGCTTGTCGCGCTTCCAGTCGATCACGCGGTAGAGCCGCTTGTGGCCGCTCCCCTGGTGGCGGACCGTGATCCGGCCCTGGCGGTTGCGACCGGCGTGCTTCTGCAGCCGCTCGGTGAGCGGCTTGTGGGGCGCGTCGGTGGTGATCTCCTCGAACGTCGAGCGCGTCATCTGGCGACGGCCCGGGCTCGTGGGTCGGTAGCTGCGAAGTGGCATCTCAGACGGCCTCGAAGAGTTCGATCTTCTGGCCGGGGGCGATCGTCACGATCGCCTTCCGCCAGCCGGGAATCATGCCCGGAGTGCGCCGTCCGCGGCGCTTCTCCTTGGGCTTCACGGTCAGGACCCGGACACCCAGGACGTCGACCTTGAACTCGGCTTCGACGGCGGCCTTGATCTGGAACTTGTTCGCGTCGCGCGCGACCACGAACGTGTAGTTGTTGCGCTCGGTCTCGGCGACGCTCTTCTCGCTGATCACCGGGCGGATCAGGATGTCGTGCACGATGCTGGTCACGCGTACACCTCCTGTGGCTCGCGTCAGCGCGTCGTGGGTGAAGACGATCGTGTCGGCCTCGAGCAGGTCGACCACGTTCAGGCTGTCGGCAAGCAGCACGCGCACCTCGCGCAGGTTGGCGCAGGAGCGCTCGACGTTCGGCGTCCCGCTCCGGGCAGCACCAGGAGCACCTTGCCCTCGGCCTTCCAGGCGTCGAGCAGCTCGAGGAAGGAGCGGGTCTTCGGCTCGTCGATGGCGATCGCCTCGACGATCGCGCAGCGCGCCGTCCGCCTGCTTGGCGGTCAGCACGCCGCGCAGCGCCGCGCGCCGCATCTTGGCGGGCATCCTTATGTCGTAGTCGCGCGGGTGCGGCCCGAAGACCACGCCGCCGCCGCGCCAATGCGGCGCACGTTCGGCTCCCCTGCCGCGCGCGGCCGGTGCCCTTCTGGCGCCACGGCTTGCGGCCGCCGCCGGCGACCATGGCGCGCGTCTGCGTGTCGGCCGTACCCAGGCGACCCTGCGCCTGCTGTCGCAACGACCGCCTGGTGGATCAGCGCCTCGTTGACCGGCGCGCCGAAGAGGGAGTCCGCGAGCTCGACGGAGCCGGCCTCCTTCCCCTTCGCGTTGATGATCTTGGTCTGCGGCATCGTCACTTCGCCTTCTGCACGAGCAGCAGGCCGTTGCGCGCTCCCGGGACCGCACCCTTGACCAGGATGAGGTTCCGATCGGGATCGACCCGCACGACCTTGAGCTTCTTGACGGTGACCCGGTCGTCACCCATGTGGCCGCCCATCTTGGTGTCGATTGAAGACGCGACCCGGCGTGGTGCCGGCGCCGATCGAGCCGGGCTGCCGGATGTTCGTGGAGCCGTGGGTCTTGGGGCCGCGCCGGAAGTGGTGCCGCGCGATGGTGCCCGTGAAGCCCTTGCCCTTGCTGGTGCCCGTCACGTCGACCAGCTCACCGGCCTCGAAGAGCCAGACGTCGAGCCGCTGCCCGACCTCGTAGCCCTCCAGCGCGTCGACCCGGAACTCGCGAGACGTCGCGCGGCTTGGCCGCCTCCTTCTCGAGGTGCTTGAACTGGCCGGCCACCGGCCGCGTCACCTTCTTTGCGGTGCCGGCGACGAGCTGCAGGGCGGCATAGCCGTCCTGCTCCGGGGTCCGGAGCCGCGCCATGGTGTTCGGGGTCGCCTCGATGACGCTCACCGGGACGACCGAGCCGTCCTCGGTGAAGATTCGCGTCATGCCGAGCTTTCGCCCGATGATTCCTGCCGGCACTGTCTGTGCTTCCTCCTGATGGCGGATGGGCGGGCGACGCACGAAAGGCGTCGCCCACGCATCACATCTTGATCTCGATATCCACGCCGGCTGCCAGCGACAGCCGCATCAGCGCATCGACCGTCTTGGTGGACGGATCGATGATGTCGATCAGGCGCTTGTGCGTCCGGATCTCGAACTGCTCCCGCCCGTCCTTGTGCGCGAATGGCCCGCGGATGACGGTGAACTTCTCGATCCGGGTCGGCAGCGGGACAGGTCCCGCCACGGCGGCACCGGTTCGCTGCGCCGTCTCCACGATCTGCTCGGCCGACTGGTCGAGCAGCTTGTGGTCGTACGCCTTGAGCCGGATGCGGATGCGCTGCTTGGCCATGCGTTAGCGATCACCTCCGTGATCACGCCGGCGCCGACCGTGTGGCCGCCCTCGCGGATCGCGAAGCGCTGCCCCTGCTCGATGGCGATGGGGGTGATCAGCTCCACGTCGATGTTGACGTTGTCACCGGGCATGATCATCTCGACGCCCTCGGGGAGCGCGATGGCGCCGGTGATGTCCGTCGTCCGAAGGTAGAACTGCGGCCGGTAGCCGGCATAGAACGGCGTGTGGCGGCCGCCCTCCTCCTTGCTGAGGACGAGACCTGCGCCTTGAACTTGGTGCCCGGCTTGACGCTGCCGGGCTTGGCCAGGACCTGGCCGCGCTCGATCTCGTCGCGCTCGATGCCGCGCAGCAGCAGGCCGACGTTGTCGCCGGCCTTCCCCTCGTCGAGGGTCTTCTTGAACATCTCGACGCCGGTCACCACCAGCTGGCGGCTCTTGTCGTGGATGCCCACCTGCTCGACCGTCTCGCCGGTCTTGACCATGCCGCGCTCGATGCGGCCGGTGGCCACCGTGCCGCGGCCCTTGATGCCGAAGACGTCCTCGATCGGCATCAGGAACGGCTTGTCGACGTCGCGCACCGGGGTCGGGATGTAGCTGTCGACCGCTTCCATCAGCTCCTTGATGGAGGCGTACTCCGGCGCGTCCTGGTCGGTGCTCGAGGACTCGAGCGCCTTGAGCGCCGAGCCGCGGATGACCGGGAATGTCGTCGCCGGGGAACTCGTACTTGCCGAGGAGCTCGCGCACCTCCATCTCGACGAGGTCGATGAGCATCTCGTCGTCGACCATGTCGATCTTGTTGAGGTACACGACGATCGCCGGCACCTCGACCTGGCGGGCCAGGATGATGTGCTCGCGGGTCTGCGGCATTGGGCCGTCGGCGGCGGACACGACGAGAATCGCGCCATCCATCTGTGCGGCACCGGTGATCATGTTCTTGATGTAGTCCGCGTGTCCCGGGCAGTCGACGTGGGCGTAGTGCCGGTTCGCGGTCTGAGTACTCGACGTGCGCGATCGCGATGGTGATGCCGCGCTGGCGCTCCTCCGGAGCGTTGTCGATCGAGTCGAAGGCGCGGAAGTCGGCCCCGCCGGACATGGACAGGTACTTCGTGATCGCCGCCGTCAGGGTCGTCTTGCCGTGGTCGACGTGACCGATGGTGCCCACGTTCACGTGCGGCTTGCTGCGGTCGAACTTCTGCTTTGCCATGGATGCTTCCTTCGTCGCTCCTTGTTGTCGCTAGCTCTTGGACTTCGCGATCAGCTCTTTGGCGATGCTGCTGGGGACTTCGGCATAGCGGGCGAACTCCATGGAGTACACCGCCCGACCCTGCGTCATGCTGCGCAGCTCGGTGGCATAGCCGAACATCTCGGCGAGCGGGACGAGCGCACGAATGACGCGTGACGTCCCGCGCTCGTCGATCCCCTCGATGTGCCCCCGCTTGCTGTTGAGATTACCGATGACGTCGCCCATGAACTCCTCGGGCGTGGTCACCTCGACCTTCATCACCGGCTCCAGGATGACCGGCCCGGCCTTCTGGACGCCCGCCTTGGCGGCCAGGCTGCCGGCGATCTTGAACGCCATCTCCGATGAGTCGACCTCGTGGTACGACCCGTCCACCAGGGTCGCCTTGACGTCGATCACCGGGTAGCCGGCGATGATGCCGCCGGCGAATGCGTCGCGGATCCCCTCGCCGACGGCCTTCCAGTACTCGCGCGGCACGGCGCCGCCGACGATCTTGCTCTCGAAGACGTTCCCGGAGCCTCGCTCGAGCGGCTCCAGGGTGATGACGGCATGGCCGTACTGGCCCTTGCCGCCGGTCTGGCGGACGAATCGGCCCTCGGCGCCGGCCTCCTTGCGGATCGCCTCGCGGTACGACACCTGCGGTCGACCGACATTGGCCTGCACCTTGAACTCCCGCATCATGCGGTCGACGATCACCTCGAGATGCAGCTCGCCCATGCCTGCGATGCGGGTCTGGCTGCTCTCCTGGTCGGTGCTCACCCGGAAGGTGGGGTCCTCCTCCGCGAGACGTTGGAGGGCGAGCGCCATCTTGTCCTGGTCGGCCTTCGTCTTGGGCTCCACGGCCAGCTCGATGACCGGCTCGGGGAAGGTGATCGACTCGAGGACGATGGGCTTCGACTCGTCACACAGCGTGTCGCCGGTGAAGGTGTTCTTCAGGCCCACGGCGGCGGCGATGTCGCCGGCGCTCACCTGCTCGATCTCTTCGCGATGGTTGGCGTGGAGCCGGAGCAGGCGCCCGACGCGCTCCTTGTTCGCCTTCGAGGAGTTGTAGATGTACGAGCCCGTCTTCAGCGTCCCGGAGTACACCCGGAAGAATGCGAGCTTCCCGACGTAGGGGTCCGCGGCGATCTTGAAGGCGAGCGCCGCAAAGGGCTCGTTCGCATCCGTGTGGCGGACCGCGTCCTCCCCGCTTCGCGGGTCCTTCCCGTGGACCGGCAGCACGTCAAGAGGGCTGGGGAGGAAGTCGAGGACCGCGTCGAGCATGGGCTGAACGCCCTTGTTCTTGAGCGCCGAGCCGCACAGCACCGGCACGATCCGGTAGGCGAGGGTCGCCTCGCGAAGCACGGCCAGGATCCGGTCGGGCGTGATCTCCTCGCCCTCGAGATAGCTGTGCGCGACCCCGTCGTCGAGGTCCGCCAGCGACTCGATGAGCTTCTCGTGCCACTTCGCCGCATCGGCGGCCAGCTCGGAAGGGATCTCGCCGACGTCGATCTGGTCGCCCAGGTCGTCGCCGTAGGTGATGGCCTTCATGTTGATGAGGTCGATCACGCCGCGGAACGTGTCTTCGATGCCGATCGGCAGCTGCAGCGGAACCGCGTTGGCGCCCAGCCGGTCCTTGATCATGTCGACCACGTGCCAGAAGTCCGCGCCCGTACGGTCGAGCTTGTTCACGAAGCAGAAGCGCGGCACGCGGTACTTGTCCGCCTGGCGCCAGACCGTCTCCGACTGGGGCTCGACACCGGCGACACCGTCGAACACGACGACCGCCCCGTCGAGCACCCGCAGGCTGCGCTCGACCTCCACCGTGAAATCCACGTGCCCGGGCGTGTCAATCAAGTTGATGCAGTGATTCTTCCAGTAGCAGGTCGTGGCAGCGGCGGTGATGGTGATCCCCCGCTCCTGCTCCTGCTCCATCCAGTCCATCGTCGCGGCGCCCTCGTGCACCTCTCCGATCTTGTAGATCTTCTTGGTGTAGAAGAGGATCCGCTCGGACACGGTCGTCTTGCCCGCGTCGATGTGCGCAATGACCCCGATGTTCCGGGTGCGCTCGAGTGGGATGCGATCGCCCGTGCTGCTGGGCCGCCCCGCGGCCTGGGTCATGGTCATCTGCCTACCACTTGAAGTGGCTGAAGGCCCGGTTGGCCTCCGCCATCCGGTGGGTGTCCTCGCGACGCTTCACCGCCGCGCCGACGCCGTTGCTGGCGTCCATGAACTCCGCGGCGAGCTTGTCCGCCATGCTGCGGCCCGTCCGCTTGCGCGCCGCCTCGATCAGCCAGCGCATGCCGAGCGAGACGCGACGGTCAGCGCGAACCTCGACCGGGATCTGGTACGTGGAACCACCGACCCGCTTGGGCTTGACCTCGATGAGCGGCATGGCGTTGCGCAGCGCGAGCTCCATCACCTCGACCCCCGAGCGCCCGGTCTGCTTCTCGCAGCGCGCGATGGCGTCCTCGAGGATGCGGGCGGCGAGCTGGCGCTTGCCGCCGTGCATGAGCTTGCTGGTGAGCTGGCTCATGGTCAGCGCGGTGCCGGCGAGCTGCTCCTCGTACTTGGTCTTGCGCGCGATGGTGGGACGTCGAGGCATGGTCTAGCTCTTCCCCGGTGCCTTCGCGCCGTACTTCGAGCGGCTCTGCCTGCGGTCGCGGACGCCGGCGGCATCGAGCGTCCCGCGCACGACGTGGTACTTCACCGCGGGCAGATCCTTCACCCGGCCCCCACGGACCAGGACGACGGAGTGCTCCTGGAGGTTGTGCCCGATGCCGGGGATGTAGGCGGTGACTTCCATCTGGTTTGTCAGGCGGACGCGGGCGACCTTCCGAAGCGCCGAGTTCGGCTTCTTCGGGGTGCGCGTCATCACCTGGAGGCAGACTCCACGCCGCTGCGGCGCGCCACGCCCCTCGGAGGTGGTCTGCTTCAGCGTGTTGAAGGTCCGCCGCAGGGCGGGCGCCTTCACCTTCTTGATTGCCGGCTTCCGGCCCTTGCGGACCAGCTGGCTGATCGTTGGCAACGAGAACCTCGCGTTCGACCTGTATGCAGCAATTCGTGGCGATTCCGCCCCCCGCGACGAGCGCACTGATCCCGGGCATTCCGAGCGGTGGACTCTGCTCAACGGAGGGTGCCCGGAAGGGCACACACGAAGGCGCCCCGCAGGCGGGACACCGAAGGCGGAGTATACGGGTCGCCTCGATCGAGTGTCAACCGACGCACGGCGGGCTCGCGCCTGCGGTGCGCCCCCCGTGGACACGGAACGAACGACGAGGGACGGGCGCGCGGCCCGTCCCTCGTGCATCGCGTGTCGGCGCCCATCGGCGCCCGCTGCGGCTACTCCTTGGCCGACTCCGCCTCGGGCTCCGCGTCGGCGGCCTTTGCCTCGCCCTCGCCGGACTCCGCCTGGAGCTCGTCGAAGACCTGCTCCTCGACCTCCGCCTCGATGGCCGGGTCGTCCCCGGCGCCCATCAGCTCGGAGACGGACTCGCCCGCCTCCACGGCTGCGGCCTCCGCCTCCTCGACCTGGATCTCGCCGTCGCCGTCGGCGTCGGCGTCGCCGGTCAGGAAGCTCATCGCCGCCTCGCGCTCGCGGAGCGCCTCGGCCTCCTCCGGCGGGAGCTCGCGTGCCCGGGCGGCCGCCAGTGCGCGCGCCTCGGCGCCCGTCCCGGCCGGGATGAGCTTGCCGATGATCACGTTCTCCTTGAGGCCCAGCAGGTGGTCCTTGGCACCATTGATGGCTGCCTCGGTCAGCACCCGCGTCGTCTCCTGGAAGGAGGCGGCGGCCAGGAAGGAGCTCGTGTTCAGGCTGGCCTTGGTGACGCCCAGCAGGACGGTCTGCGCCGTGGCGGGCTCGCCGCCCTCGGCCAGGATCCGGTTGTTCGTCTCCTCGAACTCGAAGCGGTCGATCAGCTCGGACGGCAGCAGCTCCGTGTCGCCGGGGCTGTCCACGGTGACCTTGCGCAGCATCTGCCGGACGATGATCTCGACGTGCTTGTCGTTGATCGTCACACCCTGGGAGCGGTACACCTTCTGGACCTCGGCCACCAGGAAGCGCTGGACGGTGTCCACGCCCTTGATGGCGAGCAGGTCCTTGGGGTTGAGCGACCCCTCGGTGATCGGATCGCCCGCGGTGATCTCGTCGCCGGTGTCCACCCGCAGCCGCGCGAAGTGCGGCACCGGGTACTCGCGAGTGTCCACCTCCTCCGAGTGGAGGGTGAGGGTGTTCCCCTTCTTCGTGATCCGCCCGGCTGCCGGCGCCTTCACCTCCGAGCGCTCGTCCTCTGCCTCGAGGACGGCGAGCACCTGCCCCTCGCTCGACCTCGTCGCCGTTCGACGACGAGGATTTCGTGCTGGGGAGTGAGCTTGATGGGCGTGGTCGTAGGCGTCGCGGTGGGTGACGCACCACGCGGATCGACTCGTCGGCGCCGTGCACGACCTCGGCCGTCCCGTCGATCTCGGTCATGATCGCCTGGCCCTTGGGGATCCGCGCCTCGAAGAGCTCCTCGACGCGCGGCAGGCCCTGGGTGATGTCCTCGCCGGCGACGCCGCCGGTGTGGAAGGTCCGCATGGTGAGCTGCGTGCCGGGCTCGCCGATCGATTGCGCGGCGATGATCCCCACCGCCTGGCCCAGACGGACCAGCTCCCCGGTCGCCAGGTCGCGGCCGTAGCACATCCGGCAGACGCCGTGGCGCGCCTGACAGGTCAGCGGCGACCGAACGCTGCACGCGCTCGATGCCCGCGGCCAGGATCGCCTCGACGGCCCGCTCGTCGATCTCGTCGTTGCGAACCACGATCGTCTCGCCGGACGCCTCGTCGACGACGTCGCATCGCGGCCATGCGGCCGATCAGCCGATCGCCGAACGGCTCGGGGATCTGCTGGGACTCGTCGGCCGTGATCCACGTCCCCAGGTCGGTGCCGCAGTCCTCCTCGCGGGTGATGACGTCCTGCGCGACGTCAACCAGGCGCCGGGTCAGGTACCCGGAGTCCGCGGTGCGCAGCGCGGTGTCGGCCAGGCCCTTGCGGGCACCGTGGCTCGAGATGAAGTACTCGAGCACGCTCATCCCCTCGCGGAAGTTGGACTTGATGGGCAGGTCGATGATCCGGCCCGACGGGTCGGCCATCAGGCCGCGCATCCCGGCCAGCTGGTGGACCTGGGTCACGTTTCCGCGGGCGCCCGAGTGGGTGATCATCCACACCGAGCCGGCGCGGTCCAGCCCGTCGAGCATCTCGCTCGGTGACGAGGTCGGTCGTCTCGCGCCAGACCTCCACGGTCTGCGTCGTAGCGCTCCTCCTCGGTGATGAAGCCGCGGCGGAACTCGCGCTCGATCTCGGTGACGTGGGTATCCGCGTCGTCGAGGAGCTGCTTCTTGCGCACCGGGATCGACACGTCGTCGATGCCGATGGTGATGCCGGCCACCGTCGCGTAGTGGAACCCGACCGACTTGATCCCGTCGACCAGGGCCGTCGTCGCCGCGGGACCCAACCGTCGGTGGCAGTCCGCGATCAGCGCCTTGAGCGCCTTTGCGGTCCATGGTCTCGTTGAGGAAGCGCAGCTTGTCGGGCAGGACCGTGTTGAACACGACTCGGCCCGGCGTGGTGGTCAGCAGCATCGGGACCGAGCTGCCGGTCTCGAGATCCCCCTCCCAGGCGTGCGTCTCGACCCGGATCGGGTCGTGAACGCCCACCGAGCGGGCCTGGAGCGCCATGAAGACCTCTGCGTCGTCGACGAAGGTCTTGATCCGCTCCTCGGCATTCTCCTCGGCCACGGCGGCCTTGCCCTTCCCCTTCCGGGCGGAGGCGCGCGGCGACTTCGCCGCGGGCTTGTCACCGGGGTTGATCAGCTCCTCGCCGCTGACCGTCAGGTAGTAGCAGCCGAGCACCATGTCGTGGGTCGGCGAGACCACCGGCGAACCATCGGCCGCGGAGAGAAGGTTCTGCGTGGAGAGCATCAGCTCCTTCGCCTCCTTCTGGGCGGCCGATGAGAGCGGCACGTGGACCGCCATCTGGTCACCGTCGAAGTCCGCGTTGAAGGCGAAGCACACCAGCGGATGGATCTGGATCGCCGAGCCCTCGACGAGAACCGGCATGAAGGCCTGGATGCCCAGCCGGTGGAGGGTCGGCGCGCGGTTCAGCAGGACCGGGTGATCGGCGATCACCTCCTCGAGCACGTCCCATACCTCGGGCCGGACGCGCTCCACGATCCGCTTGGCGCTCTTGATGTTGTGGGCGAAGCCCTTCTCGACCAGCTGGCGCATGACGAACGGCTTGAAGAGCTCGAGCGCCATCTTCTTGGGCAGACCGCACTGGTGAAGCTTGAGCTCGGGGCCCACCACGATGACGGACCGGCCGGAGTAGTCCACGCGCTTGCCGAGCAGGTTCTGGCGGAACCGGCCCTGCTTGCCCTTGAGCATGTCCGAGAGGCTCTTGAGCCGATGGTTGCCGGTGCCCGCGATGGCGCGGCCGCGGCGCCCGTTGTCGATCAGCGCGTCGCACGCCTCCTGGAGCATCCGCTTCTCGTTGCGGATGATGATCTCCGGGGCCTCCAGGTCCAGGAGCCGGGAGAGGCGGTTGTTGCGGTTGATCACCCGCCGATACAGGTCGTTGAGGTCCGACGTGGCGAAGCGGCCGCCGTCGAGCTGGACCATGGGACGCAGGTCGGGCGGGATGACCGGCAGCGTGGTCAGGATCATCCACTCGGGACGCGCCCCGGACTTGCGGAAGGCCTCGATCAGGCGCAGGCGCTTGATCGCCTTCTTGCGGCGCTGGCCCGAGGTCTGGCGCATGTCGATGTGGAGCCGCTGCGCCAGCTCGTCCAGGTTGAGCTGCTCGATGATCTTCTTCACCGCCTCGGCGCCCATGCCGGCGTCGAAGAGGCGGCCGAAGCGCTCGGTGTAGGAGCGGTACTCGCCCTCGGTCAGGGTCTGCATGACCTTGATCGACTCGATCTGCTGGCGCTCGCCGCGCGCCCACAGGCGCGCCTCGTCGGTCTCCCGCGACACCTCGCCACGCTCAGCGGCGAGGGCCTCGTCGATCCCGCCGGTCAGGTCGCCCAGGGCCTGGTCGCGCTTCTCCGCGGCCTGCGCCTTGGCCTCCTTGACCTCTGCATCGAGTGCGTCGACCTCAGCCTGCACGCCCTTGCGCAGGGCGGCCAGGGTGTCCTTGCTGGTGTCGCCGCTGCGGCCCATCACCTCGCCGGTCGGGACGAAGACGATGTCCTCGGCGAGCGTCTTGCCGCCGGCCTTGACCGCGGCCTCGACCGCCTGCGCCGCGGTGGCCAGCTCCTCGGAACGGGTCGCGAAGCGCTCGTCGTGGCGGCGGATATCGGCCTCGTAGGCGGACTCCACCTCGGCCTTCTTGTCGACGATGGCGGCCTCCAGCTCGGCGCGCTTGGCGTCGACCACGCCCTGGGCGCTGGAGATCCGCGACTGCATCTCCTCGTCGATCCGCGCCAGCGCCTTCTCGCGCTCGTGCTCGTCGACGCGGGTCACGACGTACATCGCGAAGTACAGGATCCGCTCCAGGTTGCGGGGGCTGATGTCCAGCAGGATGCCCAGCCGCGATGGGGTGCCCTTGAAGTACCAGATGTGGCTCACCGGGCTGGCGAGCTTGATGTGCCCCATCCGCTCGCGGCGGACCTTGCTACGGGTCACCTCCACGCCGCACTTGTCGCAGATGATGCCCTTGTATCGGATCCGCTTGTACTTCCCGCAGTAGCACTCCCAGTCCTTGGTGGGACCGAAGATGCGCTCGTCGAAGAGGCCGTCCTTCTCCGGCTTGAGCGTGCGGTAGTTGATCGTCTCCGGCTTGGTGACCTCGCCGGATGACCAGCCCTTGATCTGCTCGGGCGACGCGAGGCCGATTCGGATCGCGTCGAAGTTGTTGACTTCCAGCATGAGCGGCTTACGACTCCTGCGGCTGCTCGCCGCGTCTGGCGCGCTTGCCAGGGGTGACCGGGCCCCGGCAGGGATTGGATTCCTGGTGTGCGTTTGCGGGTCGCGGCGCCGTCATGACGCCGCTCCCCGGGCTATTCCTCAAACCCCTGGAGGTTGATGCCGCCAAGGTCCGGCAGCGGATAGCTCCCGGTGTCCTCGACGAAGCGGATCTCCTCCTCGTTCTCGTTCAGGATCTCGACCGACAGCCCGAGCGCCTGGAGCTCCTTGATGAGCACCTTGAACGACTCGGGAACGCCCGGTGACTGGATCTCCTCGCCCTTGACGATGGCCTCGTACGTCTGCACGCGGCCGACCACGTCGTCGGACTTCACGGTGAGGAGCTCCTGGAGGATGTTGGCCGCGCCGTAGGCTTCGAGCGCCCAGACCTCCATCTCGCCGAAGCGCTGGCCCCCGAACTGCGCCTTGCCACCCAGCGGCTGCTGGGTGATGAGGCTGTACGGGCCCGTGCTGCGGGCGTGGATCTTGTCCTCCACCAGGTGGTGGAGCTTGAGCATGTAGATGTAGCCGACCGTGACGCGATGGTCGAACGGCTCGCCGGTGCGTCCGTCGTGCAGGATCGCCTTGCCGTCCTCCGGCAGACCGGCGTCGCGCAGCTCACTGCGGATTCGATCCTCGGTCGCCCCGTCGAAGACCGGCGTGGCGGCCTTCAGGCCCAGGACCTTCATGGCCCAGCCCAGGTGTGTCTCGAGGATCTGGCCGATGTTCATCCGGGACGGGACGCCCAGCGGGTTCAGGACGATGTCGACCGGGGTGCCGTCCGGCATGAACGGCATGTCCTCCATGGGCAGGATCTTGGCGATCACGCCCTTGTTGCCGTGGCGGCCGGCCATCTTGTCGCCCACCGCGATCTTCCGCTTCTGGGCCACGCTGACGCGGACCAGGCGGTTCACGCCGGGGAGCAGCTCGTCGCCGTTGTCGCGGCTGAACTGCCGCACGTCGACCACGATCCCCCGCTCGCCGTGGGGCAGGCGCAGGGACGAGTCCTTCACCTCGCGCGCCTTCTCGCCGAAGATCGCGCGCAGAAGTCGCTCTTCCGCGGTCAGCTCCGTCTCGCCCTTGGGCGTGATCTTGCCGACCAGGATGTCGCCGGGGGTGACCTCGGCGCCCTCGTAGATGATCCCGTCCTCGTCGAGGTTGTGCAGGCTCTCCTCGCCCACGTTCGGGATGTCGCGCGTGATCTCCTCGGGACCCAGCTTGGTGTCCCGCGCCTCGAGCTCGTGCTTCTCGATGTGGATCGAGGTGAACAGGTCGTCCTTCACGAGGCGCTCGCTGATGACGATCGCGTCCTCGTAGTTGCCTCCCTCCCAGGGGAGGAAGGCGACCAGGATGTTCTGGCCCAGGGCCAGCTCCCCGTTGTCCGTGCTGCTCGAGTCGGCGAGGACCTGGTCCACCGCTACCCGGTCGCCCACGTCGACGATCGGCCGATGGTTGATGCAGGTGCCCTGGTTCGAGCGCAGGAACTTCTTGAGCTGGTAGGTGTCGACCTCGTTCCCCTCGTCGCGCATGATCTGGATCGCGTCCGCGGACACGCTCACCACGGTGCCGGCGGCCCGCGCCACCACCACCTGCTGGGAGTCGAACGCGGCGCGGAACTCGACCCCGGTGCCCACCACCGGCGCCTCCGGCTGGAGGAGCGGGACGGACTGCCGCATCATGTTCGAGCCCATCAGCGCGCGGTTCGCGTCGTCGTGCTCGAGGAACGGGATGAGAGCGGTCGCCACCGAGACGATCTGCTTGGGGCTGACGTCCATGTAGTCGACGCCCTCGGCGGGCTCGATCTGGAACTTGTCGCGGTAGCGGATCATGACCCGCTCCTCGCCGAAGTGCATCGTCTCGTCCAGGACCGCGTTGGCCTGGGCGATGTGGAACTTCTCCTCCGCAGCCGCATCGAGGTACTCGATCTCGTCGGTCACCACCGGGCGGATGCGAACCGACCCGACCTTGGCCTCCTTGATGGTCGCCCACAGCTTCTCGTCGATGACCGTTCCGGCCGTGGCCGCCGGCTTGGCGCCCTCCTTGAGGACCAGGTCCTCGGCGAGGGTCTCGCCGATGCCGTCCGCCTGCTTGTCGCGGTAGCCGACCGTCTTGCGGACCTTGCGGTATGGCGTCTCGATGAAGCCGTACTTGTTGATCTGCCCGTACGTGGCGAGCGAGCCGATGAGGCCGATGTTCGGGCCCTCCGGCGTCTCGATGGGGCACATGCGGCCGTAGTGGGACGGGTGCACGTCGCGGACGTCGAAGCCGGCGCGCTCCCGCGAGAGGCCGCCCGGGCCCAGCGCGGAGAGGCGGCGCTTGTTGGTCAGCTCCGCCAACGGGTTGGTCTGGTCCATGAACTGCGAGAGCTGGCTGCCGCCGAAGAACTCCTTCATGGCCGCCACCACGGGGCGGATGTTGATCAGCGAGTTGGGCGTCGCCTGGTCGGCATCGGTGATCGTCATCCGCTCCTTCACGACACGCTCCATGCGGAGCAGGCCGATCCGGAACTGGTTCTGGATCAGCTCGCCGTTGGCGCGGATGCGCCGGTTGCCCAGGTGATCGATGTCATCGGCCTCTCCGCGCCCGTTGTCGAGCTCGACGAGCTTGCCGATGATGGCCAGGATGTCCTCGCGGCTGATCACCCGCGCCTCGCGGTTCTCGTCGTCCTCGGGCGGGAGGGTGATCTTCATCTTGGCCGCAGTGTCGCCCAGGGCCTTGTTCAGCTTGTAGCGCCCGACGCGAGCCAGGTCGTATCGGCGGAAGTTGAAGAAGAGGCTGTTGACGAGCGCGCGCGCGTTGTCGACCGTCGGCGGATCGCCCGGGCGCAGCTTCTTGTAGACCTCGATGAGGGCCTCCTCCTGCGTGGCGGCCGGATCCTTCTCGAGGGTCTGCGCGATGAACGGGTGCTCGGGGTTGTCGTCGACCGGCGCGAAGGTGGCGGTCAGCTCGCCGTCATCGGTGAATCCGACGGCGCGCAGCAGGGTGGTGACCGGGATCTTGCGCTTGCGGTCGACCTTGACCGAGAGCAGGTCCTTGTTGGAGGTCTCGAACTCGAGCCAGGCGCCACGGTTCGGGATCACCTTGGCGGCGAACAGCTTCCGGCCGGTGGTCGGATCCTCGGAGCCGGTGTAGTACACGCCCGGCGACCGCACCAGCTGGCTGACGACGACCCGCTCGGCACCGTTGATGATGAAGGTGCCCTGGTCGGTCATCCATGGGAAGTCGCCCATGAAGACGACGTTGTGCTTGACCTCGTCCGTCTCCTTGACGATCAGGTCGACCTCGACCTTGAGCGGACGCGCGTAGGTCAGGTCACGGGTGCGGCACTCGTCTTCGGAGAACTTGGGCTCGTCGAACCAGTACTCGCGGAAGTGCAGCTCGAGGTTCTTGCCGGTGAAGTCGGTGATCGGAGTGATCTCGTCAAGGAGCTCACGGAGGCCGCGGGTGACGAACCACTCGAAGGACTCGGTCTGGGTCTGGATCAGGTTCGGGAGGGGGAGGACCTCCGGAATGTGGGAGAAACTCTTACGGCGCGGGGCCAGCTCAAACTGGCTGGCTGACTCGGCCAAAGCCATTCAGGACTCCTGTGAAAAGGGCAGGGTGAGGCGCGGACACGCGAACGGTGAGTGTAGCACCGATTTCCGCTTCGTCAACTGAGCCCAATCAGCGGTAGTGGCCCTGTAAAGGTGCCACTTCGATGCCGTGCTCAAGTGGCACTTCTTGACCGAGCGGTGTCACCTCAGTGCACTCGTCTCGACATGGGAACGCGCCGGAGCGCTTGTCTCGGGGCTACTTGCCGTGAGCCTGGGGCAGTGCAGCGTTCTGCACGACCGCCGCGAACCAGTCCCAGACGCTGCCGTGGAACTCGGTGGGGCTTGGCCCCGACACAGACAGCAGATACCGCTTGCCATCGGGCGCCACTGCAGTGACCGCCACCTGCGCCCAGTCGATCCCCGGCGTGCGGTCGAAGTGGAGCGTCCCGGTGACGATGTCACCCCCGGGCGTGGCGGGAGCGACGGCGAATGGCGCTGGCTGTCCGGGAACGAAGCCCATGCCAACTTCGGGCGACTCGCTGCGCCAGGCCTCCAGGCGGTAGTCGTGGAAGTACGCGACCTGGGCAGCGTTCCCTGCAGTCAGCTGCAGGTCGATCACGCCTGCCTGCGGAGAGGTTCCGCTCCCCTCGCTGAACCAGACTGAGCCGCCGGCGGCCGGGTCCTGCCACCACGGCGCGATCACCTCCCCGGCCACGGACGGGTTCCATGGCTGCGGCGCTCCTCCTCCGCCATCGCCCTGCGACGTCGCCAGTCCAAGGCCGATGGTGGCGAGCAGGCCGACCAACACCGCGATAACCACGATCCGGAGGTTCGGAAGCTGCAATCGGTCGAAGCGAGTACCGGCGGCGAAGGAGACGGGCACCAGCAAGAGCGCGGCGACGCTTGCCCAGTTCAGTGCCTGATGGAGGACCACCAGCCCGATCCAGGCGACGGCAGATCCGCCGACGAGCGCGACAGCCGCGCGGACTTCAGCGATCGTGCGCCAGCCCGCCAGCGCCGCGGCGCGGACTGCGGCCGCGCCGGCGAGCAGCGCGCCGACGTCCAGGGCGATGGCGGTGAGCAGGGTATTCCAGCCACCTGCCCAGTTCATGCTGAAGGTCACGCCCATCCAGCTGGCCACCGCTCGGAAGAGGGCCATCACGAGCATCGCGCCGACGATGACGCAGAAAGTCGCCAGCACGGCTCCGATGGCCCCGGTCCCGATGGCCGAAATGGTCCCGGCCCCCGCGGCGGCCAGCACCCGACCCGCTGGCCGGTGCGCGCGGGCCAGCTCGCGCGCCAGGAGCGCCGGCGGTCCCAACCGTGAGCGCGCTTCCGCCTCCGCTTCCGCCGGCGTCGCGCCACGGGCGACGAGGTCAGCGACCGCATCGGCGAGGTGGGCCGCCAACTCCTCGAGGACCTCCCCCCGAACGTCCTCGGGCAGCGGCAGCCGCGACTCGACCTCCGCCAGGAACCTCCCCCGCGCGTCCATCAGTCCGCGGGCCTCGAGACCGCCCGGACTATGCCGCTGAAGGCGTCCCATTCATCGCGCGCCGCGGCCAGGCGACGCTGTCCGGCCGGGGTCAGGTGATAGTAGCGGCGCCGCGGGCCGCGCTCTCCGCTGCGCCATTCGGCCGCCACGGCCGCCTCGCGCTCCAGCCGGTGCAGCGTCGGGTACAGCGTCCCCTCGCTGGGATTCAGGAACGCGCCGGAGCGCTCGCGGATGCGCTGCGCGATCTCGTATCCGTACAGCTCGCCGTCCTCGAGGACGCTGAGGACGAGGAACGGAACCGTGCCCTTGAGCAGCTGGGAGCGGAGCATCGGTCAGGTAGTACCTCGCTTTGCGAGGTACGTCAAGAGCCGTCCCGCCCCACGCAGTCCCGAGGGCACCGCTGCCTGCCAAGTGAACTCGAGCCAGCCTCCGCCCAGAGCGCGACCAGGCGGGCGCCGTGCTGGACGAAGGTAGCACCTCAGTACTTGGAAGATTGAGTGCCGGCCCTTGGATGCCGCTTTGCAGCTCTTGAAAAGTGTCACTTCGGCGCCGTGCTCATCTGACACTTCCTCACCGAGCGGTGTCAGCTGATTGCCGGCGCGGTGTCCACCGCATTGCTGGATCGCTAACTGCCCGTGGCCGCCAGAGCTACGAGAAGAGGAGCCAGCGTCCGCGTACAGATGCGCGGCTCATGCTCCGCGTGGGACCTCTGTCCTCTGGCGTAGCCGGACCGTACACGGGATCATGGGGCCACGCAGTGCCGTCGCTGCGAACGGCCTCAGCGATGGCGGAGGGGAGTCGGGTGGGTCCTGGACGTTCGCGGTTCGCACGGGTGCCACGCAGTGTGTTCATGACACTCCTGGTGGTGTTGGTCGTGCAGCTCCTGTTTGTCCTGGTTGTGGGTGGCTGGACCGTCTATCAGGTGTGGTCCCAGCCAGAGCTGAACGCTTGCCTCTCCTCCGTGCCGGTGGGGGAAGTCTGCCTCTAGTGGGTGCTGCCGTAGTACGACACGAAGCCGTACCACGAGTCCGAATGATAGGAGACGTTCCAGCGGGTGGCATTCGGGCATCGTGTCGCACATGACGTCGTTGACCAGTGAGGCTCTTGGCTGCCCGCGCTTCACAGGACTCGCGTACTTGGAAGATCCGGCGCCGGCCTTCGGATGGCCCTTTACCGTAGGGGCCCCGGAAGCGCCGCGACCCCGGCGGCACGCACCGCCGAGGTCTGCGCAACCGTGTCAGCGATCAGGCAGGGACCTGTACCTCTGCCTCGATGAGCGCCTTGACGTTCTCGCCGGCGTGCCGCATCTGGCGTTCCATCGCCTTCTCGAGGAACAAGCGATCGGCAATGTGGCCGAGGAAGCCCGCCGGCAGCTCGTAGTCGGCCTCGACCACGATGTCGGTGCCCTGTCCGACGGGGATCAGCCGATACGTCGCCGAACCCTTCATGCCTCCGCTCTGGGTCTTGAGCTTCCACAGCCGTGGCCGCTCTGCCTCGACAACCTCGTCCCAGCTCTCCATGGTCCGGCCCAGGAACCGCGAGACCTCATGGACCTTCGTTCCGGCCTTGTCGAGCGGACCGGTGATCTCCTTGATCTCCACACCGCCCGGCATCCACTCCGGCCAGCGCTTGACATCGGTGAACATCTCGAACACGCGCTCGATCGGCGCCTCTACGTGTTCGGTGATAGTCACATGCGCCATCAGCCAACCTCCTTTGCCCGGGGAGCAGGCGCGCGAGCCGGGCGTGGCATTGGGTGGCGCCACGGCCGCAGTCGGCGGCCCTCCCCAGACAGTCCCATAGACTGTCCTCGACGCCGCGGCACGACAAGAGTCATCCGACACAATCGGCATCGCGTGCCTGGCGACGGGCGGCTCCTGCTGGTGCCTCCGCCTGGGCGCAGCCCCATCGGATGCGGCTCAACAACGACGCGACCGCTCGGTGATCTATTGACATTCGAGCGGAACCAATCGACACTCGATAGATGCATACGCTCGCGAGACAGCTTCTCCGTGTCGCTCTCGTCGTCCTCCTGCTCGGATCCGTGCTCGCACAGGTACTCCTGCCCGTATTCGGGTCCGAGGAAGGGAGGATCTTCCCGGAACTTGCGTACCTCGTCGTTCCGTACTCGGTGGCCGGCATCCTCGCCATCGCCTGCAGTCAGGTGGCGCTGCTCGCCGTCTGGCGGCTACTGTCCCTGGTCAACAGCGGGGTCATCTTCACCCGCCGTGCCCTGCGCTGGGTCGACGTCATCACGGCCTGCGCGGCGGTCGCCACCGTTCTGAGCGCAGGCACCATGATCCACCTGCTCTTCTTCGTCCGTGTCGGTGGGCCAGGCGTTCTGCTTGGGCTGGTTGCCACCCTCGCCGGCGGGCTGGCGTTCGTGCTCCTCATGATCGTCATGCGAGGCCTGCTCGAGTCGGCGATTGCCGACCGCAGCGAGCTGGACGAGGTGATCTGATGGCCGTCATCGTTGAACTCGACGTCATGCTCGCCCGACGCAAGATGTCCGTGGGCGACTTCGCCAACGCCGTGGGCATCACCCCGGCCAACATCGCCGTGCTGAAGAACGGGCGCGCGCGAGCCATCCGCTTCAGCACCCTGGACGCCATCTGCCGCGTCCTCGACTGTCAGCCGGGTGACATCCTGCGGTGGACCGCCGACACGCCCTGCTAGCCGGAACGCTGTTCGATCGGTACCTGGAAGAATCGCGCCCGGCACTCGGATGGCGTGGCGATAGTGTTCGGCTGTCAGATTCTCCGATCAATCCCCAGCCTCACTGCCTCGACGGCATCGGTGCTGATCGCGACCGCCGTGCTGGGACTGGGGCTCTGGATCGTCAACTTCTACGTCATCGCCAACCTCGCCGGCTGGGTCTGGTTCCCGGACAAGTCAAATCCCGTCGTCCAGTTCTTCGCCCACACCGTCTTCTTCGGCAGCGTGCTGGGGCTCTACCTGAACGCATCGGCGCGCCGCGCGTGATCCGGGGTCGGGCGGGCGCCAGGGGCCCGGATGACGCCGCTCCGGGCCACTCCCTCAGCGGACACGGTGCCGCGGCGCCATCTCCGACGGCGGCGTCAGCGCAGGGCGAACACCGAGGCGCTGATGGGTGGATAGGGCGCATACGTCTCGGTGAGCGGCTGTCCGTCATCGGGCGGTACCTCGAGACGCGTCATCGCCGCGTCCGTGACAAGCGCATAAGCGCCGTGGCCCACCAGTGCGGCCGCCCGGTTTTTGAGAAGCCGATGTGCCACGATCACCTCAGAGCCGATGAGCTCCCGGCTGCCGGCGACCGTCTGCACCACGTACGGGCCTGCGTGGAGGATGAACTTGAGCTCCAGGCCGCCGGCACGGGAGCAGGCGGCGCAGGTGCAGCTCCAGATCTCGCCGACCTGCCCCAGCCGCTCGCGGAAGTCCGCGTAGCAGGCACGGATGCAGTCCAGAAGCGCCGGGCCGTGCGGGACATCGGCGCCGCCGGCGGCGAAGGCGAACACGGCGTCTCCCTCCAGCTTGGCGAGCGTGAAGGGCGGCACGACCTTGCCCACGATGCCGTCGAGGAGGCTGGACATCATGCGATACGCCTCGGGGACCGCCCCACCGGCGAACGCGTCGTCACGGTGCGCATCGGCCACGTCCTGGAGAAAGGATGAGTACCCGCTGATGTCGGCGAGGAGCAACGGTCCGTCCGCGGACTCCTGCTGGAAGGTGGATGCCACGAACGGATCTCCTCGGATGATGGGCGCTGGTTGCCGGAGCGTACACCGGCGCCGGTTCGTCCGCCGACCGACTCGCGGTCGGCGTGGAGGGAGATCCGACCTCCTCGACACGCGCATTGACGGAGCGCGGATCATCGGTCGATGACGAACGCCTCACCCGCTGCCTGGCAGCCACCAGCCGTCGGCGACCGCGCCACGTGGACCCGCACCATCACCGCCGCAGACGTCGAGGCCTACGCCACGATCACCGGCGACCGCAATCCCATCCACTTCGACGCTGACCTGGCCTCGGCCACGCGCTTCGGCGGCCTCGTCGTGCAGGGCGGCCTCACCACCGGGCTTTTCAACGCCCTGGTGGCGATGGAGATGCCAGGGCCGGGCAGTGTCTTCCTCCACCAGGAGTGGGACTATCCGGCACCGGTGTTCATAGGCGACACCGTCACCGCTGAGGCAGAGGTGCTCGAATCGCGGCCCGACAAGCCCATCACCCGGCTGCGGTGCGTCGCGCGACGGGCGGACGGCACCGAGGTGCTGCGAGGCGAGTGCGTCGTGTACACCATGCCGTTGCCCGGCTGATCGCCTGGCGTGCCCCGCGCGGCTTCGTGGTCATCTTCACCTGCATGATCCTGATGCGCTTCGGCCATTGACCGGTTCGCGTCGCGCGGCAGGTGGCCCGGGGGTCCACCGGCACTGGCCACCGCCTCGACAGCAGGGAATGATCGGCGCACGCAATCCGCGCAGGAGAGAGGCACATGGTCGAGAAGGAGCTCCGCCCCGACGAGACGCTCGAGGAGGCGGAGAAGGAAGCCGAAGAAGAGACACTGGGTCAGGAGGCGGAGACCCTCCTGGCTGATGAGCTTGCGGAGCACGACCGTCGCCGGTCCTTGGTGACGGCGGCCGCGCTGGTCCGCGGCTACGAGGTCGACGTGCGGAACGCCGTGGTGGGCGCCGTGCTGGCCAACCACGACGTGACGCTGACCCGCGGCGCGGCGCGCAGCATCTTCGCCGGCGGCGACGTCGACCTGCGCCAGGGCGGGGCCGGGGTCGTGGTGGCCGGCGAGAGCATCACCCTCACCCAGGGTGGCGCGCAGGCGGTGGTCGCCGGCGGCCTTGTCCAGATGGAGCAGGCGGGCAGCGGGTTTGCCATCGGACGGCGGATCCGCATCGGCAAGGGCGGCCTGGCGATCTTCGCCCTCGGCGGGCAGATCGAGGTCGCGGAGGGCGGCAGGGTCATGGTGGGTCGAACCCTTTCCATGGCCGTTCTCGGCGGATTCGTGGCCCTCATCGGGCTCATTGCGGTGATCAGCCGACGGAGCCGTCTCGCGCGGCGCTGATCCCGGGGGCCGCCTGCTGAGGCGGCTTTGGTGCCGGGGGTCAACGCAAAATACTTGTCTCCGTCCGTGCACGCGAGCGCAGAGCCGGTGCCGTGCCCCGGAGTATGACCTTTTGGGCATGACAACGACTCTCGCGAGGGAAACTCTCGTTCTCTTGCCTCGTTCAGCCGTGTGGGGGTTCTTGCAGCAACGGCTGCCATAGCTGAGGGTCAGCCGACAGGTGAAGATGAAGGGCACCCCGCCCAACAATCGTCATGGCAACCAGACGCAGACCGACGACCGAGCAGGCGTACCGGCGATCCGGAGGCGTTCCGCCGGGATCGCCCGGGACAGTGGGCCCCGCGAGGCACCCCGCTGGCACCGCTGAGTCCTCAGACTCGAACCGCGAGCTGGCCCGACTGAACCACCTCCCGAGCACCGCGGAATCGCGTGTCGTCGAGCGTGACGCCCGGGGTCTGACGCGGTCCGTGGGCGTCGATGCCAATGTGACCGCTCACCGCAACTCGGACGCGCTTCTCAGGATCCAGGCCAGCGTCCTCGCGAACATTCGCGGAGGGATCATCGTCACAGACCTCTCGGGCCGAATCACCCACTGGAACAATGGCGCGACGCACATCTTCGGCTATGACGCCTCCGAGATGCTCGGCAACTCTATCTTCGTCATCTACGGCGAGCCCCAGGATGGACAGAGCGAATTGTCCGAGGCGATCGCGGCAGGCGTCGACCTCGTTGGCGAGCGGGCCGGCCGGCGCAAGGATGGGGAGTGCGTGTGGGTCCTGGCGCACACGGGCCTTATGCGCAACGACGCCGGGGCCGCCACCGGTTTCATCGACACCAGCACCGATATCACGGCAGCTCATGCCGGCGAGGCGCTCCTCGCACGCCTTGGCGCGGCAGTCGAGTACGCGGGCGAGTCGGTGGTCATCACCGGACTCGACGGCCTCATCGAGTACGTCAACCCCGCCTTCGAGCGGATCTCCGGGTACGCGCGTGCCGAGGTGGTAGGCAAGAAGTCCAGCATCCTCCACGGTGGGAAATCCCGCCCCTCGTACAAGGCCATGCGGAAAGCCCTGGCCGCGGGGGGGCCTTGGGCCGCCGAGTTCACCAACCGCCGCAAGGACGGCACCCCCCTCGTCGAACACGAAGTCATCTCCCCGATGCTGGATTCCGTGGGTGCGATCACCGGGTACGTGGCGGTCAAGCGCGACGTCACCACGGAGCGGCGCCTGGAAGACCACGCGCGACAGCAGCTCCGCGAACGAGTCCTGGTTGCGATCGCGATCCGGACGATGGACGCTCGTGCGACGCCCGAGGCGACGGCCGAGGCCATCTGCCTCCAGGTCGCGAGCCTTTCATCCCTGGCTACTGCCGGCCTCTTCATCTTCGAACCGAACGGTCGCGCAGCATCGTACGGAATCACCGTTGCCGGTCAGCCCAGGCCCCTCCTCGATCCCCTGTCACGCACCCGGACCACGTACCTGCGCAATCAGGCCAGGGAAGGCGCGTGGACCGAGGCGTGGCACGACCAGCTCGAACATCCCTACAACGAGCTGTTCGGCCAACTGGGCGTCAAGTCCACCGCGTACGCCCCGGTGCGCGACGGGGACAAGCTGATCGGCCTCCTGTTCGTCAGCAGCGCAGTGCCGGAGACCGTCGAGCCTCTGGCGACCATGCTCCCGGCACTCGTCGAGTTCGCCGATATCGCGGGGGCCTTGATGGGACCTCCCCTCGCAGAACAAGCCGACAGCGCCCGATCACAGCGTCGCATCCGGCGCCTGATCACCGACACTGCCTTCCATCCCCTCTTCCAGCCAATCGTCGACATTGAGAGCGGTCAGACCGTCGCCTTCGAGGCGCTCACTCGCTTCACCGATGGCGTCGCGCCGGACGTCCGGTTCGCCGAGGCAACACGTCTTGGAATGGGGGCCGATCTCGAGCTGGCAACGCTGCGTGCCTCCATCGTCGCTGGAGCAGGTCTTCCACCGGGAACCTGGCTGAACGTGAATGCCTCCCCGACGCTGATCATTGCCAGCGGAGACCTTGCGGCCGTGCTGGGCCGTTCGGACCGCGAGCTCGTCGTCGAAGTGACGGAGCACGAGGCGGTTGCGGACTACATGGCATTCAACGCAGCCCTCGGCAGCCTTGGTGCGACGGTCCGCCTTGCGGTCGACGACATCGGCGCCGGGTATGCCAGCCTGCATCATCTCGTGAGGCTCCGGCCCGCATTCGTGAAGCTGGATCGGTGGCTGGTCGCGGGAATCGACAGCGACCCGGCACGCATAAGCCTGGTTGCCGGCCTCAGGCACTTCACCACCTCCAACCACTGCAGCATCATCGCCGAGGGTGTCGAAACCGTCGCGGAGCATGAAACCCTCCGCGGGCTTGGCGTGCGCTACGGCCAGGGCTACCTCTACGGCCGTCCCGCGACTCCGGACACCTTCGCCAACAACACGGCCGGATCCGCGGGACGCGCCGCGCCGTTGGCCCCTGCCACGCGCCGCGCCAAGGCAGCCAAACGCGAGATCAAGATCGCCTGAGCACACGCGAGGCCAGGGGCCCGCACCCGGAGTAGCACCATGATTGCCCTCACTCAACCACGAGAACCGCCCGCAGCCCCACGGTCGCCGGGCAATCCGGCGCCGCCCGATGCGGCCATGGCGCTTCTCTCTGCCGCACTCGCCGACGACCGGCGCCTGGCGTCGGACGTCTGCCACCGCCTCGTGGGCCGCGGGGTCGGGATCCGCTTCGCCTACCTGGACGTCATCGCCCCGTCCCTGCGGCTGATCGGCGAGCGCGCCCGCATCGGGGAGATCTCCCCGGAGCAGGCGCACAGGGCCATCTCGGTCGTCCTGGCGGAGCTGGATCGGTTCGGCGCCTTCGTCTCCGTGCCGCCGCATCGGTTCGGCCCCGTCGTCCTCGCGTCTGTCGGTGAACGGCACCATGATGCAGGGCTGCGAATGGTCGCGGACTTCCTGCGCTGGGACGGATGGTCCGTGACCGTCGTGCATCCCCCGGCCCCGCCCGCCCTCGTGCTGGAGACGGCACACACCATCCGTGCCCAGCTGATCGGCCTGTCCGTCACCTGCCGCGAATCCTTGCAGGCCACCGCCGACACGATCGACGACCTGCGACGGTACGACCCGGACATCCGGGTGCTCGTCGGCGGAGCGGCCATCCTCGCGGAGCCCGCGCTCGCCTCAGTGCTGGGCGCGGACAGCATGGCCGTCGATGCGCGGCACGCCTGCCAGATTCTGCGTCGTGCCGTCCGGTGGCAACCGGTTCCGTGAGGACCGGCCAGCGGACGGTCACCCCAGGCGCAGCTCTGCGGTCACCTCGTCGGATGATCGGCTGATGGCGAAACCCAGCTTCTCGCTGATCCGGATCATGGCCCCGTTGGTGGGAAGCATCTCCGCCACGATCCTGTCCAGCTTCTCGTCCCGACCTGCGTCCACGAGCCGGCGCAGCAGCTCCGCGCCGAGGCCGTGGTGCTGGAACCGGTCCGCGACCAGGATTGCGAACTCAGCGGTTCCCGGCGAGTTCGTCTTCGAGAGACGGCCGACCGCGGCGATCTCGCGCTCGCCGCTCGCCGGGTCCTCGTGCTCCGCCACGAGGGCAAGCTCCCGCTCGTAGTCGCCGAAGCAGACCCGCACCAGGCGGTCGTGCGCGATTCGCCGGTCGAGACCCAGCGCGGCGAAGTAGCGCGAGTAGACCGTGTCCGCCGAGAGATCGCGATGGAACTGGACCATGGCGGTCTCGTCCTCCGGCCGGATGGGCCGGATGTGGAAGGTCTCGCCGCTGCCCGCGGTCCACGGTGACACGTACTCGAGCGGATACGGCCGGATGGCCGGACGCGGAAGCTGCTCCCGCGGAATCTCCGGGGCGTGGAGGATCACCCGCGCGTCGAGGGCCAGCAGGCCGTCCTCGGACGCCAGCAGCGGGTTGATCTCCGCCTCCGCGATCCGTGGCAGCTCCACCACCATCTGGCTGAACCGCACGAGGAGCTGCTCCAGCGCGTCCAGGTCCACCGCGGCCCGGCCGCGAACCCCCTTGAGCGCGGTGTAGATCCGGGTCCGCTCCATCATCCGGCGCGCGAGCGTCGTGTTGAGCGGCGGCAGACCCAGGGCGTGGTCGCGGAAGACCTCGACCAGCTGGCCGCCCAGGCCAAAGAGAAGGACCGGGCCGAACTGGGCATCGATCGAGCTGCCCACGATGAGCTCGTAGCCCTTCCATTCGACCATGGGCTGGACGGTGACCCCTTCGAAATGCTCCGCTCCCCGACGCTCGGCCACCGCCTGGCGGATGGCCCCGAAGGCGGCGCGCACCGCGTCGGGATCGTGCAGGTTCAGCTGGACACCGCCGACATCGGTCTTGTGGGTGATCGTGTGCGAATAGAGCTTGAGGACGACCGGGTAGCCGATGTCGGCCGCGGCGGCCACCGCGTCGGCCTCGGACTCCGCGATCCGCATGGGGGTGATGGGGATGCCGTAGGTCGCCAGGAGCTCCTTCGACTCCGACTCGGGCAGGATGGTGCGGCCCGCCTCGCAGGCGGCGCGCACCATGGACTGCGCGTGCTCGCGATGGAGCGCGCTCTCCGCGTCCCGCGGCAGCGACGGCGTCTGGTACAGGGCCCGCAGGTCGTCCGAGTAGCGCCACAGGTCGTTGAACATCCGGGTCGCGCTGTCGGGATACGGGAAGGTGGCGATCCCGGCGTCGCGCAGGATCGATGTTCCGGCCTCGACCTCCAGGCCGCCCATCCAGCTGGCCATCACCGGCTTGCCGGTGCTCTTGGCGAACGGTACGAGCTGCTGCGCGGTGCGCGTCGGATCGGTCATGGCCTGTGGGGTGAGGATCACGAGCAGGCCGTCCGAGCCAGGATCCTTCGCCGCGATCTCCAGGGCAGCGGCGTACCGCTCCGGCGGCGCGTCGCCGATGATGTCGATGGGATTTGCGTGGCTCCAGGTGGGCGGCAGCACGCCGTTGAGGGCCTCGATCGTCTCCGGCGTGAGAGCCGTCAGCTCCCCGCCCCCGGTGATCAGCGAGTCGGTGGCCAGGACGCCGGGCCCGCCGGCGTTGGTCACCATGATCAGCCGGCGCCCCTGGGGTCGCGGCTGCTTGCCCAGGACCTCGGCGAGGTAGAAGAGGTCGTCGATGCGCTCCGCGCGGAGGACGCCGGCACGGCGGAACGCGGCATCGAGCACCTCGTCCGACCCGGCGAGCGAGCCGGTGTGGGAGGCGGCGGCTCGGGCCGCCTCGGCGGTGCGTCCCGGCTTCATGACGATGATGGGCTTGGTGAGGGCCACTTCGCGGGCGGCGGACAGGAAGGTCCGTGCGTCGCCCACCGTCTCCATGTAGATGACGATCGCCTCGGTGTTCGGGTCGCTGCCGAGATGGGTGATCATGTCGCCCCAGCCGACATCGGCCATGGAGCCCAGCGAGGTGATGGAGGAGAAGCCAACCTTCTCCTGGCGGCTCCAGTCGAGCACCGCGGTGAGGAGCGCGCCCGACTGGCTGACGAAGGCCACGTGGCCGACGGGGGCCATGGCGGCGGCGAACGTCGCGTTCAGGCCGGTGACCGGGCTCATCACGCCCAGGCAGTTGGGACCGATGACCCGGACGCCGTGCTTGCGCGCCTCCTCCACGACCTGGCGCTCCAGCTCGGCACCCTCTGCGCCCACCTCCTTGAAGCCGGCGGAGATGACGACCGCGGCCTGGACGCCAGCCGCGCCGCACTGGGCAATGAGGGCGGGAACCGTTGGCGGCGGCGTGACGATCACGGCGAGGTCCACCTGCTCGGGAATGGCGCCAATCTCGGGGTAGCTGTGTATCCCCAGCACATTGGGCCGCTTGGGGTTGACCGGGTAGACGGTGCCGCCGAACGGCGACGAGATGAGGTTGGTGAGGATGGTGCGGCCCACGCTGCCGGCCTTCTCGGTGGCGCCCACCACGGCGACGGCGCGAGGCCGGAAGAAGGCGGCGAGCGGCTGGTAGCCGGCACGCAGGATGTCGCTCGCCTTGTCGGCGGGCCGTTCGCGCTGGACCCCAGTGTCTGTGGTCATCTTCGGATCAGCCCCTTTTGGTATGGATCCCGGCGCGCGGTCACGCGGCCAGGCAGCTTGCTTGCCAACCACGAGGATACGCTGGCCGGGTGAGGCCAACGAGGACCGCCGGTCGGGCCCTCGCCTCCCAAACGGCACCCCGTGAGGTGCCGTCCGGCCCATGGAGCCCGGTCGCGGGGTTCGGTGCACTGTTGCGACTGAGTCTCAACTGGATTACGATCCGTTCCGTGGTGCGCAGTCGCGAGATCGTTGAGTCACTGGCAGGTGCCGGACGTCGGTTGACCGTCGCCCGGCGCGCCATGGCCGAAGTGATCGCAGCACAGCCGGGCCACTTCACCGCGGAGGAGCTCCTGTCCGCCGCCCGCGACCTGCAGCCGGCGCCCGGTCGGGCAACCGTCTTCCGGTCGCTGGAGCTGCTGACCTCGCTGGGCCTCGTCGAGCGAGTGGACCTGCCGGACGGCAGCCACGCCTACGTCGCCTGCCAGCCCGCGGAGCATCACCACCATGTCGTCTGCGAACGCTGCGGCAGGACCGATGAGGTTGGCGACCTGGGACTCTCCCCCATTCTCGACCGCGCCGAGGCGCAGACCGGGTACCGCATCGGGCGGCATCGGCTCGAGCTGTTCGGGGTCTGCGCAGCGTGCCAGGCAGCAGAGGCGGGGCAGGCATGAGCCGCCCGCGCCGCGGACTTGTCGCCATCGGCCTGGCGCTGCTGGTTGCGGCGGGACTGGCTGGCTGCGGGGCCACCCCTGCGGCCTCGGACGGCCGCCTGATCGTGGTGGCCTCCACGACCGTCTTCGCAGACATGGTCCGCAACGTCGGGGGCGACCTGGTCAACGTCACCAGCCTCGTCCCCAAGAACGGCGATGTCCACACCTTCGAACCACGGCCGTCCGACATGCGCACCGTCGCCCAGGCCCGGCTCCTGTTCATGAACGGGCTGGGGCTCGACGACTGGATGGGCAAGGCGCTGGGCAACGCGGCCGAGCCCGGGACGCCGCTGATCCGCCTGGGAGAGAACCTGCCCGGCGTGGCCCTGCTGCCGGGCGACGAGGCTTCGACGCAGAACCCGCACCTGTGGATGGACGTGGCGTACGCGGAGATGTACGCCGACCGCATCGCCGATGCCCTGAAGTCCGCCGACCCCGCGCACGCCGGCGCCTACGACGCGCAGAACGCTGCGTACCAGGCCCGGCTGCGGTCGTTGGACACGTGGGTCCGCGAGCAGATCGCGAGCGTGCCCGACGCGAACCGCCGGATCGTGACCTACCACGATGCCTTCCCGTACTATGCCCGGGCGTACGGGATCACGATCGTGGGGGTGGCAGTCGCCGCACCCGGCCAGGAGCCGAGCGCGCGCTACACCGCGGCGCTGGTGGACGCGATTCGCGCGGCCGACGTGAAGGCCATCTTCAGCGAAGCCCAGTTCCCCACCAAGCTCGCCGACCAGCTCGCCGCGGAGACGGGCGCGCACGTGGTCGCGAACCTGTACGACGGATCGCTGGGCGATCCGCCGGTCACCAGCTACGAGGCCCTCATCCGATGGGACACCCAGCAGATCGTGGAGGCCCTGCGCTGAGCCGATGACGCACGAGCACGAGCACCCCGACCACGCGACGCACGGCGACCACGCGACGCACGGCGACCACGCGACGCACGAGGACCACGCGACGCACGGCGACTCGCGACTGGCCGTTCGTCTGGCGGGGGTCTCCGCCGGCTACGACCACCGCAGCGCGCTGGAGAACGTGACGCTCGAGATCCCGCGCGGGTCGCTGGTCGCGATCTTCGGACCAAACGGGGGCGGCAAGTCGACCCTCCTCAAGCTGATTGCCGGGCTCCTCGATCCGTGGAGCGGCGTCGTGGAGGTGCTGGGCGAGCCCGCGGGACGCGAGGCGAAGCGGATCGCGTACGTGACCCAGGCGGAGCTCGTGGACTGGTCGTTCCCGGTCAGCGTCTGGGACGTGGCGATGATGGGCCGATACCCGCGCCTGGGCCCCTGGCGCCGCCCGACGTCGGACGACCGGCGCGCCGTCGAGGCGGCGCTTGAGCGGGTCGGGATGGCCGACCGCCGTCGCTCACAGATCGGCGCCCTTTCGGGCGGCCAGCGTCGTCGCGCCTTCCTGGCCCGCGCCATCGCCGCGGCCCCCGACCTGTACCTGCTCGACGAGCCGGTCACCGGCGTCGACATCACCACCCAGGAGGACCTCATGGCCCTGCTGGACTCGGAGACGAAGCTGGGCCGCACCGCCATCGCCACCACCCACGACCTGGCCGCGGCGGCCGAGCACTTCGGGATGGTGGTCGCCCTCAACCGGCGGGTGATCGCCGTTGGCGCCTCGTCCCTCGTCCTGGATCCGGACGTGCTCAGTGCGACCTACGGTGGCCATCTGCTTGTCCTCGGCCAGACCGTCGTCCTGGACGACGCACACCATCACGACGCCGCAAGCGGCGACGAGCGGCACTTCCACGAGGACCAGCGCTGATGCTCACGCCCATCCTCGAGCCGCTCGCCTACGACTTCTTCCTGCGGGCGCTGCTCGCCTCCGCGGTCGTTGGCGTGGTGACCGCGGTCATCGGCTCCTACATGGTCCTGCGCGGCCTGGCCTTCATGGGCGATGCGTTGAGCCACTCCGCCTTCCCCGGCGTGGTGGTCGCCTACATGCTCCAGCTGCCGTTCTACCTGGGCGCGGCGGTAGCCGCGGTGGCCACCGCGCTGGCCATCGGCTGGGTCACCCGACGCGGGCACCTCCGCGCCGATACCGCCATCGGCGTGCTCTTCGCCGGCATGTTCGCGCTGGGCATCTTCCTCTTCAGCCTGATCCCCAACTACGTCGGCGACCTCTTCGCGCTTCCTCTTCGGCGAGGTGCTGGGCATCGGCACCGGCGATCTCATTGCCCTCCTTGCCCTGGCCGCCGCCGCCCTCGCCGTGGTCGCGATCCTGTGGAAGGAGCTGCTGTACACGACCTTCGACCCGCTGGGCGCCGCCGCCTCCGGGCTTCCCGTCGCGCAGCTGGACTACCTGCTCCTGGCGCTCATCGCGGTGACCATCGTGGTCAGCCTGCAGGCGGTGGGCATCATCCTGGTGGTGGCGATGCTGGTGACGCCCGCGGCCACCGCGCAGCTCGTGACGCGCAGCTTCGGACGGCTCATCTCGGTGGCGATGCTCATCGGCCTGCTGGCGCCGGTCGTCGGCCTCTACGTCAGCTACTGGGCCAACGCAGCCACCGGCGCGACGATCGTGCTGGTGGAGACGGCCGTCTTCCTCCTGGCGCTGGCGACCCGCCTGGTCCCCCGACGACCGCAGGTTCCTGCCACGGAGTAGCCGCGCACAGCCGCAGCCGATGCCCTTGCGTGGCTCGGGCACAATGCGGGTCCGGACGATCCGGTCGTCCACACGAGGGAGCGACGTGGCAAACGGGGCGGCGGTCATTGAGCCGGTGACGGATCCGGTCATCGCGACGCAGGGCCTGACGAAGCATTTCGGGACCGTCCGGGCCCTCGACGACCTGGACCTCGCGGTCCCCCGTGGCTCGGTGTTCGGGTTCCTGGGTCCCAACGGGTCGGGCAAGACGACCACCATCCGCCTGCTCCTGGCACTGGTCCGCCCCACGGACGGCGAGGCACGGATCCTGGGTGAGGCGGTCCATCCAGGAGCATCCGTCCTGGCGCAGGTCGGGGCGCTCGTGGAGCGCCCGGCCTTCTACCCGTACCTGTCCGCGTTCGAGAACCTGCGCGTCTTCGCCGCTGCGCGCGGCACGCCCGAGTCCACCGCCCCCGCCGCCTGCCGCACCGCGCTGGAGCGGGTGGGGCTCGCGGACGTCGCCCGTCGCAAGGTGGGCGGCTTCTCCACGGGGATGCGGCAGCGTCTGGGGATTGGCCTGGCGATGCTCGATGCGCCACCCATCATCATCCTCGACGAGCCCACCTCCGGCCTCGATCCGGAGGGCACGGTGGACGTCCGCAACCTGATCACCGGGCTCGCGCACGACGACACGACCGTCTTCCTCTCGACGCACCTCCTCAACGAAGCAGAGCAGGTCTGCACGCAGCTGGCGGTGATCTCCAGGGGGCGGATCGTGACGCAGGGAGCAACCAGCGATCTCTTCGCCGCCCGGGAGCATCTCGTCGTTCGCTTTGCGGCGCCCGCCGAGCGAGACGCGGCGCTGGAGGTGCTGCGGGGCGCCGGCCTGACGGCCCGTCCGACCCAGGTCGCCACCATCGAGGTCGATGGCCAATCCGACGGCAGCGCGACGATTCGCCACCTGGCCGATGCGGGCCTCTACCCTGCCGAGGTCGCGCTCCGTCGGCCCTCCCTGGAGCAGATCTACCTTGAGCTCACCGGCGAGCATGCCGTGCCCCCGGAGGCGTCGTCGTGAGCGGCCTGATCCGGGCCGAGTGGCTGCGCCTTCGACGTAGGAAGGACCTGTGGTTCGTGCTCGCCGCCCTGGCCGCGCTGGCCACCATCAGCTACTGGGGTCCGCTGGGCAGCATCGACAGCCACTTCGGCTTCGACCCGACGCAGCCGGTCCCCGCCGAGGTGCTGGCCCAGATGGCCGCCGAGCGGGCGCAGTTCGCCTTCCCGCAGAGCCTGCTGATGGTGCTCCAGTCCGGCCAGATCTTCGTGCTCGCGCTGATTGCGTTCGCCACCGCGGGGACCATTGCCGCCGAGTTCGTCTACGGGACCGTGCGGACCTCCCTGGTCGCCTCGAGCAACCGGCGCGCGTTCCTGGCCGTGCGGATCGGCGCAATGGCGGTGCTCGCCGTGCTCCTGCCGGCGACGGTCGTGATCATCGGCTCCATCATGCCGTTCATCGCTGTGACGGTCGGGGTTGATCTCCCCAGCGGTCAGGCGATCGATGCGGCGGGTTTCGCAGCACTCCTGGGCAGCCTCTTCCTGTTCGCGATGGTGGTGATTGGCCTCGCCTCGCTCCTGACCGTCCTCTTCCGCAACAGCGGGATCGCGCTCATCCTGGCGTTCGCCTACTTCCTGGTCGAGAACATTGCCGTCTCGCGCTGGGCGACGCAGACCGATGCGGTCGCCACCGCGATCCGCCTCCTGCCATCGTCGGATCTTCAGCTCCTCCTGCAGTCCGCGCGATCCGCCGCTCACCCGGTGCAGCTCCCGTTCGACGGCTCGACGCAGGCGCTTCCCGCCGGCACGCCGGCGACGATCTGGCTGGTGCTGGTGGGCATCGGCTGGGCGTCCGTCTTCCTCCTCGCCGCCGTCGCGATCTTCCATCGCGCGGACATCAGCGAGTAGCGGGGCAGGAACAGCCCGGACAGGACCGGCGCACCATCACCCCGGGCCGGATGGCCCTAGGCCGTGTCCGGTAGCCACGCGAGCATCGACAGCAGTCCGGCCGCCGGTTGCTGCAGAGCTGTCCGCCGGCCGGATTCAATCCACACCGTCGCACGGGCGGCGCGGCACGAGGAGGCGATCCATGAGGGTCCTGGTCACCGCGGCCAGCAAGCACGGCGCCACCACCGAGATCGCGCAGGCCATCGCGACCGAGCTGACGGCGCAGGGGATCGCGGCAGAGTCACGCGTCATCACCGACGTCGCCACCCTGGAGGGTTACGACGGAGTCGTGCTCGGCAGTGCGGTCTACGTGGGCAAGTGGATGAGCGAGGCGAAGGACTTCGTCGCGCTCCACGCCGATGAGCTGCGCAGGCGGCCGGTCTGGCTCTTCAGCTCCGGCCCGCTGGGCGTCACGCCCAAGTCCACGGAGGACCCGGTCGATTTGCCGGAGATGATGGCGGCCACGGGCGCGCGCGAGCACCGGCTCCTGGTCGGGGCGCTCGATCGCAACAAGCTGGGCATGGGCGAGCGGATCATCGTCCGTGCCGTCCACGCTCCGTACGGGGACTTCCGAGACCCGGCCACCATCCGGGAGTGGGCTCGCCACATCGCGCAATCCCTCGCGGCACCGGTAGAACCCGCCTAGGGGCTCACCGTTCGCGGTCATCTTCCAGCCTGGCTAGCACTCTGACCACGAACGCGGCGTCGCCCGCCCTCTGTCGACGGCTGGTCAATTGGAGTGCCCTTCTGACGATCCGCGGGCGGTTCCGTCGTCGTAGTGCTAGCTGGGGCAGAAACCAGCGGCGGGATCGATACGGGCTCTCACCGGCTCCGCTCCCGCTAGGGCTGCGGCAAGGGCACCGTCTGCATGTCGCCGCTCGGCCCGACGATCACCAGCTCGTCGCCGGCTCCTGACGAGGGACGGAGCACCAGGGCGGCCGTGTGACCATTCCATGAGACGGCCCCTCTGCCCTCCAGCGTCACCAGCGTCTTGCCGCTGGCGACGTCGACGACAAGGGTCCGGTAGTCCGCCTCCGTTGGCCCGTCGAGCCCCATGACGAAGAGGCTGCCGTCTGGCGACAGGGTTCCGTAGCCGGCGGGCTGGGGTTCCATTGGGATCGCCCGACCGGTGCCGTCCAGCACGGCCCAGCTCCATGGATCGTTTGTGTTGGCCTGGTCGACGAGCATCAGGTACGCCAGTGCGTTCGTGGCAGTCGCCACCTCCCCAACCGATCCCGCCACCTTCGTGGCGCTGCTTGAACCGATCGTCCAGAGGTAGGCCGTGAACGGTGCCCGGACCGACAGTCCGTACTCATGGTTCGCGTCATCGACGGTCGCCAGGATGAAGCGGTGTGGGTCGGAGGTCGGCGCAACGACGACGTAACCAGCCGGAATCGGCTGCGTGCGGATCGCACTGCCGTCGCTGGCAATGGTCACGAGGCTCTCAGCGCCGACTGCGAGGTACCCGCCTGCCGGCATCGGCACCACCTGCGGGAACCACGCGTCCCCGAGACCCGCCGGCCAGGCGAGCAGGTGCTGGTGGCCCACTGTGTCGATGACGAGCCCGCCGCCGCTGGAACCGCCCTGGGTGACAATCGCCACGGAGCTCCCGTCAGTGGCGATCCCGCCGGATGCCACCTGCTCGGTCAAAGGCAGGAGCGGCCCAGCCGTCCCGGTGGTCGGGTCGAGCACGACGAGCCCATAGGTTGAGTCACAACTCGCGAACTGCGAGGCCAGGAGCTCGAGCTTCCCGTCTACCCAGCCGACAAGGGTGTAGTGCCGCGGCTCGGTCATCTGCTCGCATTTCGCCTGGGCCGTGTCCGTCGGTGACGCCTGACTCGCGGGGGGAGAGGTCAACGCCGATGTCGGTCCGACAGTGATCTCCAGCGTGACCTGCACGGGAATGACCGGGCCGCAGTCGCCAGTCGCGAAATCGCCGGCGACCACGACGTTCCAGGAACCCGCGGGCAGGTGCAGGAGCGGGTCCTGCATCCACCCTTGGTAGAAGGCCGCGTTCGGGTCCTCGCCGGTCCAGCCGGCGCTCTTGGTGTAGGCGATCGCGATGGGTTTGCCCTTCGTCAGGACGGTCTGGCGGCACACGTCGTGCACGACGCCCCCCATCTCGCGCCTCCCGGATAGCTCCGCAAGGTCGAACGTGACCATGGGGTCGCCGTGATAGACGGCGACGCTGTTTTCGGGACCGATGTACGTCAGCGTGGCTGCGATCGTGATCGGTTCGTCCGTGGTGTAGGTCTGCTTGTCGGTGCGCAGCTCGAGACGGAACCCGTCCTGCTCCACGGCCGCGCTTTGCCCCTGGCCGGACGCGCTCGGGTTGCCGGAGCCGGACAGGATTGCTGGGCCGGACAGCGACCCGCCGAGGAGCACGGCCACGAGCAACAGGGCCGCGGCGGCACCCAGCCCCAGGAGCGAGCCACGCAGCCACGCAGGCCAGACCCGGGCCTGCGACGTGCTCCGCACCTCGGTCATGGCGGTGTCCAGCAGATCGACCGGCGGCATCGCCCGCTGCGCCCGCTCGAGCTGATCGCGGACTGCCCGTGGCAGGTCGTGGCGTCCGGTGGTCATGCCTCTCCCTCCGGGAACTCCGCGCGCAGCTGGACCAGCGCGGCGTTAAGGCGTGACTTCACGGTCCCCTCCGGGATGGCCAGCGTGGCGGCCACCTCGCGCAGCGGCAGACCCACGAGGTAGTGGAGGACGATCACGGCGCGCTGGGTGGCCGGCAGCACCCCAAGGGCGTCCGAGACGGCGAGCCTCCGGTCAACCGAGGCGGGATCCGTGGACGAGCCGCCATCGGCCTCGAAGCCGTCCGCCAGGAGATTGGTCGACTCCGGATGCCGAGCACGACGACGGAGCTCGTTGCGACATCGGTTCACGCAGATCTGGCGCAGCCAGGCCTCGAAGCGGGCAGAGTCGCGCAGGCGCGGCAGCTGGCGCCAGGCGGCCACCAGGGTCTCCTGGGTCACGTCGTGGGCATCGGCTGCCCCCACCATGGCGGTCGCGATGCGGTACAGGTTGGTGACGTGGTGCATGGCCAGCTGCTCGAATGCCGTGGAGTCGCCTTGCCGAGCACGAGTCACGAGATCGTCCAGGGCCTGACCCTCCCCTTCACCGGTATGACACCGCAGCGGCCCGTTTGGTTCGGTGACCGATGGTAGCCCCAACGTCCCCACCCGTTGGTTCGCCAGACGAACGCTGTGACGACCGAACGCAGCCCTCGCCGGTCGCCCGGCTCGTTTCGCGCACGAACGCACGGCCGAGCCGTGTCTCGGCGGTCTCCCGGCTCGCGTGGCGAGCCAACCGGCGGCCGGGCATTGCGTCGCCGGTCGCAAGGCTCGATGGACGAACTCGACTCGGACGAACAAGAGTGGCCCGCGACCCAGGTTCAAGAGCGTGCGCCTCGCCCGCGGCACGGTTGCCCACGCGAGCGCCGCGAAATGAGGTGACAGGGGGACCGATTGGCGCGCCCGCCGCGGGCGGTTTGGCACTACTCTGCGCCCGTGGCAACGACGAGAGTGACACCCATGCAGGGACTATCTCCGGATGTGCTCCAGGCGCTGATCACCGGTACTGAACCGGTCCCGGTCTCGCTTCGCGGCCTGGCGCTGCTCGCGCAGCCGCTCCTGAACAAGGACCTGGCGTTCAGCGAGGCGGAGCGCCAGACGTTCGGCCTGCGCGGGCTGATGCCGCCCCACGTCAAGACCATCGACGAGCAGGTCGCCCTGGAGATCGAGCACCTGCGGGCCAAGGGAGACCCGCTCGAGCAGTACATCGGCCTTGCGGCGCTCCAGGACCGCAACGAGACGCTCTTCGACCGGGTCCTCATCGAGAACCTGGAAGAGTTCCTGCCCATCGTCTACACCCCCACCGTGGGGCAGGCGTGCGAGCGCTTCAGCCACATCCTGCGCCGCTCGCGCGGCATCTGGATCACCCCCGACGATCGCGACATCGACTGCATCCTGCAGAACGTGGGGCGTCCGGATATCCGGCTCATCGTGGTCACCGACAACGAGCGGATCCTTGGCCTTGGTGACCAGGGCGCCGGGGGCATGGGGATTCCCATCGGCAAGCTCGCGCTCTACAGCGCGGCTGCGGGCATCCACCCCGCCGCGACCCTGCCGGTCTCCCTCGACGTGGGGACGGACAACCCGAAGCTCCTGGAAGACCCGGCGTACGTCGGCTGGCGCCATCCACGGCTGCGCGGCCTCTCCTACGACCTGGTGATCGAGGACTTCGTCCTTGCGGTCCAGCGCGTATTCCCCAACGCCATCATCCAGTGGGAGGACTTCAAGCAGCACACCGCGCTCAGCCTGCTGCGCCGATACCGATGGCGGACGCCATGCTTCAACGACGACATCCAGGGCACGGCCGCCGTTGCACTGGCCGGCGTGCTGGCAGGGCTGCGTCATCTTCAGCGTGGGATCGCCGACCAGCGCTTCGTCCTGCTGGGAGCCGGGGCTGCAGGCATGGGCATGGCGGAGCTGCTGGTCGCGGAGCTGCGCGCTTCCGGCGTCCCGGCGCCGGATATCGGCCGGGCGATCGCCGTCCTCGACTCGCACGGGCTCATCCACGTGGGACGCGCCGGCGTCGATCGCGACAAGGCATCTCTGGCCATGGACGCCGAATCGATGGACCACTTCGGGCTGACCGGCAACGGACCGTTCGGCCTGCAGCGGGTGATCGAGGCCATGCGGCCCACGGTTCTCATCGGCGCAACGGCGGTGGCTGGGACCTTCGACGAGGCGTCGATCCGGGCCATGGCCGCAGGCGCGGACCACCCGATCATCCTGGCCATGTCGAACCCGACGGCAAAGGTGGAGGCGACGCCGACGCAGCTCCTGGCCTGGACCGATGGACGCGCCGTCGTCGCCACCGGATCCCCGTTCCCGCCGGTCGAGCTCGACGGCCAGATCCGCGAGATCGGGCAGGCGAACAACGTCTTCATCTTCCCCGGGGTGGGCCTGGGGGCCATCGTGGGGGAGGCGACACAGCTGCCGAACGCGGTCTTCCGCGCCGCGGCAAGGGTGCTGGCCAGCCTCACACCCGAGGCACGCCTGGAAGCGGGCGCCCTCTATCCGGCCATCAGCGAGCTGCGGTCGGTGGCACGCGCCATTGCCGCCACGACCATCCGGACCCTCGCGGAGTCTGGCTACGGTCGCGTGATGGACGACGACGCCATCGAGGCGGCCCTGGACGCTTCGATCTGGCAACCCGAGTACCTGGCCTACGAGCCCGTCTGAGCCGGTCCTGAGCCGGTCCTGAGCCGGTCCTGAGCCGATCGCTCGCGGGCTCCTTCCGCGCTCGCCCGTGCGCCGCCAACCGGTACCCCATAGCCGCGGAGTGGTACCTGCGTACCATGCGCGAAAACGGCGGTGCCGCAGACGCCTGGGCCAAAACGCGACCCGGTACCGGAGAGCCATGGCCCGGGCCCCCTCGGTGTGGGACGCTTGGGCCGGTACCGCGGCGCAGAGTCGTCCGTTCCATACGAGGGGAGCCGTGCTGAGTCCAGGCGAGTTTCGCGGCGGAACGCTTTCGATCATCGCCCGCGCCGAATCGGCGCTCAGCCGCCACGCCAACGACACCCTGGCGGTTGCCGATCCCATGCTCGCGGCCTCGCTCCTGGCGATGCGCGCCATCGGCAACCGCACAGCCATCGCGCCCTTGCTCGGATACCTGTCGCGCCGCGAACAGATCGCGGATCGTCACAGCTGGCGGCGCTACCCGTGGATCCTGGGGTTCAAGGCCGAGATCGGCGATCCGGCCTACGAAGGCCGTCGCGCGAACTGGCATCCGCGAGAGGGATTCTGGTACGACAGCAACCCCACCCAGTACGCAGCCCGCATCATGGCGCCGGCCCTGATCGCCGTCCACTTCCAGCTGTGGTCGGAGGTGGCGCTGGGCTCCGACCCGGAGCTCGCGGCACGCGCCACCGCGCTCCTCAGGCGCTCCATTCCCGTCGCGGAGGATGACGTGGCGGAGTGGATCGCGGCCGAGGACCCGTGGCGCGACACCTTCGCGATCTCACAGCTCACCGCGCATCCGCTGGCCATGGCCCATCTGCGGGACCTGGTCCAGGCACTCGCCAATCGCTACGGCCGGATGGCGGTCCGCGACGGGGCCGTCCAGGGCCGCCGCTTCCCGTTCTTCGGTGAACCACTCACCTCCGCCTCGGCCCACCTTGCGCTCGGGCTCTGGCGGACGGGGACCTACCCGCGGGTCCTGCCCGGTCTCTACGCCTTCACCAAGGCAATGCGGCGGCCCGACGGCGGCTGGCAGGATGGCGACCAGCCGCGCGACGTGCTCACCACGCTGGCCGCCGCCGAGCTGCTGACCGCGCTCGACCCGACCTTCGATCCGGGGCCCACGATCCGATTCCTCGCGCGCCACCAGGAACCGGCGGGATGGTGGCGCGCCCTGGGACCGGAGGTCCCGTGGCTCACCGCGTCGGTCGTCGACTGGATACGGCGAGCCACCGGCCCGTTCACGCAGCGCTTCGCGTGGCCCCACGTGGCTCCGGCGGTGCGGGACCGATTGACGGGGCTGGCCACCATCGCCTTCTTCGACGAGCTCGCAATGGCGGTGGGCGGCCTGCCGGAGCTGTCGCAGCTCCCGGTGGAGTTCGCATTCATTGATCTCGCCGGGTTCGGCAAGTTCAACACTCAGCACGGCCAGGTGGCCGGCGACCGAGCGCTGCGGCTCTACGCAGAGTCGCTCCGGCGCATCCCCGATGCCCTCGTGGTTCGCGACGGCGGTGACGAGATCCTCGTCATCGGGCTGCCCTCCGCCCGCACCCTCGAGGCACGCATCGATGAGTTCATGCGCATCTGGCCGGCCGAGGCGGAGCAGCTCCAGATCGCCCGCGGGGCGGTGGTCCCCCGCGTGGCCATCACCAGCGTGCCGGCCGGTGCGCTCCACGAGGCACGAAACCGCCTGGGTGTCGCGATCGGCTGGTTGAAGGGAGACTACCCGGACCCCGGTCCGGGCGGGGTCAAGCGCCGCATCTGATCAGGCCTCCGCGAGCCAGCGGGCGCAGGCGACCATGCTCGCGTCACAGCGCCCGCCGTCGTCACACCAGGCCAGGGCGTGGACGATGCCCCAGCCGCGCATCCGCTCGCGGTCGAGCTCGAGCAGCGCGGCGAGCTGGTCCAGCCTGGCCCGGACGCGGGCACCCGCCGCCGGATCCGCCATCAACGTCCCGCGACGGTCTCGCAGGAGGGATGCGGTGTCGAAGGCGGGCTCCCCCGCCAGCGGCTTCGGATCGATGGCAAGCCACCCCCGCTGCTCGTCGTACAGCAGGTTGCCCCCGTGAACGTCCTGGTGGACGAGAACCGGGTCCGGCATGGACGGCACGAGCCGGTCGATCCAGCGCAGCGCTTCGTCGACGAGCTCGCGGTCGAAGGGACGCCCCCACCGCTCCCAGCGCTCGGGCAGGACCCCGTGCCATTGGTGCGCGACGTCCCCCAGCCACCGGAACGGGGCGGCAGCCGTCAGCGGGCGCCACAGCCGCCGCAGCACCGTTGCAGCGACCTCGTTCGCGCGGATCTCATCCGGTTCATCCCATAGCTGCCTGCCCGGAACGAGCCGCTCGATGAGCAGCGCACGATGCTCGGGCGCCTCGGCGAGGAGACGCGCGGCACCGTCGCCCTTCCAGGTCAGCAGGGCCGCGCCCTCCTGCTCGGACTCCGCGTCGGGGAAGTTGACCTTGAGGACCGTCGGCGCGCCGTCGGCGCGCCGACCGGGCACGACCAGCGAAATGGACCCCTCCGGAAGTGGCTCGGCGAGGTCCAGGGTCCAGCGCTCAGCGCAGGCCGCCACGATGGACGGCAGCCGCGCCAGCCATTCGGCGCCGCCCGGCTGGTCACGCCACCAGCCCAGGGACTCGGGGATCCGCACCCGTGCCATCTCGCCATCATCGCCGACGTAGCACATGCAGCGGGGCCGGCCCCGCAATGGGACCGGCCCCGACGTCGCAGTGGCGGACGGACGGCTACTTGATCTCGACCGTCGCGCCGGCCTCGGCCAGCTTCTCCTTGACCTGCTCGGCCTCCTCCTTGGCGACGCCCTCCTTGACCGACTTCGGCGCCGCGTCGACGAGGTCCTTCGCCTCCTTGAGGCCCAGGCCGGTCAGCTCGCGGACCGCCTTGATCACGAGGATCTTGTTCGCGCCGACCTCGGTGAGGACCGCGTCGAACTCGGTCTGCTCCTCGACTGCGGCCGCGGCCCCGTCACCGGCGGCCGGCGCCGCGGCGACCGCCACCGGGGCGGCAGCGGTCACGCCGTAGCGCTCCTCGAACGCCTTCACCAGTTCGGAGAGCTCCAGGACGGTCATACCGTCGATTGCCTCGAGGATGTCGTCCCTGCTCAGGGTCTTGGTTGCCATGGGTCTGACTTCTCCTTCTCGTCAGGCGGCGCTGCCGCCCTCGCTCGTTCGCTTCTTGTCCGCGACGGCACTCAGCACGCCGACGAGGTTCCGCAGGTTCGCGGCGAGCACGCTCGCCATGCCCGAGATCGGGGCGGCCATCCCGCCCGCGAGCTGACTGAGCAGCACCTCGCGGCTCGGCAGTGACGCCAGCCGGGAGAGCCCGGAGCCGTCGATCGCGCTGGTGCCCAGGAGACCGCCGCGCAGGGTCACGCCGCGATACGGTCGGAACGCCTCCTGCAGCGCCCTGGCCAGGGTCACCTCGTCGCCCGAGATGGTGGCCAGCGCGGTGGGGCCGGCCAGCATGGGCTTGAGCTCCTCGAGGCCCACCTCGTCGGCGGCGATCTTCAGCAGGCGGTTCTTCGCGACGTGCAGCTCGACGCCATTGGCGCGGAGCGATCGGCGCACGACCTGCATGTCCGAGACCGAAAGGCCCCGGTAGTCGGCCACGGCCATGGCAGAGCTCCCGCGGAGCATCTCCGCGAGCGCGCTGACGGCCTGGCGCTTGGATTCATTCGGCATCGGTACTCCTGGTCCACCTCCCGGACATGAAAAGGGCCCTGCGCGCCTTGGCACTGCAGGACCGCGTGAAGCGGACCGGGACCGATGTGGTCCATTCGCGTGCCTTGGCGTGCCGCCGACCTCGACGTGGGCCGGCAATTGGTCCGGGGATCTCACCCGGGACGCATCGCTGTCTCTGGCTGTCTTCGATTGCGGGCGCTGATGGTACCCGCTCCACGGATACCGGGCAACCGTGCGGGACCGCGGCTGACGCCGCGGCCCCGTGAAGGTCCGCTACGGCATCGCCGCAGCAAGCGCCGATGGAATGTCGACCCTGACGCCGGGCCCCATGGTCGGCGCCACCGTCAGGCTGCGCAGGTAGGTGCCCTTCGCCCCGGATGGCTTGGCGCGGTTCACCGCGTCGACGAGCGCCGCGATGTTCGCGCTGAGCTGGTCCGGCGTGAAGCTTGCCTTGCCCACCGGCACGTGGACGATCCCGGCCCGATCGACCTTGAACTCGACTCGCCCGGACTTCACCTCGCCCACGGCACGCTCGATGTCGAAGGTCACGGTGCCGGACTTCGGGTTCGGCATCAGGCCGCGCGGGCCCAGCTTTCTCCCCAGGCGCCCCACGGCACCCATCATGTCCGGCGTGGCCACGGCGATGTCGAATTCGAACCAGCCGTCGTCGACGCGCTTCACCAGGTCGTCGGCGCCCACCTCGTCAGCGCCCGCCCGGAGCGCCTCCTGGGCCTTCTCGCCCTGGGCGAAGACGATGACCCGGACCTGGCGACCGGTCCCGTGGGGCAGGACCACCGTCCCGCGCACGAGCTGGTCCGCGTGACGGGGATCCACTCCCAGGCGCAGGTGCACCTCCACGGTCGAGTCGAACTTCGTGATGGAGACTCGCGGCAGGAGCGCCGCGGCCTCGTCGATGGGATAGCGGCGCTCGGGCTCGACGAGCTGCGCGGCCTCGCGGTACTTGCGTCCGTGCTTCGTCATCGGTCGGTCACCTCGATGCCCATGCTGCGGGCTGTCCCGGCGATGATCCGCATCGCGTGCTCGATGTCGTTCGCGTTGAGATCGGCCATCTTCGCCTCGGCGATCTCGCGAAGCTGCGCCTGGGAGACGGTGCCCACCTTGTCGCGGTTCGGCTCCGCGGAGCCGGACTCGACCCCCGCCGCACGCTTGAGCAGCGCTGCGGCCAGCGGCGCCTTGGTCACGAAGGTGAACGAGCGGTCCTCGAAGACGGTGATCTCCGCGGGAACGACGTAGCCGGCCTGGCTCGCCGTGCGCTCGTTGAACGCCTTGATGAACTCCATGATGTTGATCCCGTGCTGGCCCAGGGCCGGGCCCACGGGCGGTGCGGCGGTCGCCTTGCCGGCGGGTGCCTGCACCTTGAGGATCGCGCGAACCTTCTTCGCCATTCAAGTACCTCCGAGGTCCAATCGGGGCGGTTCGCGCCCCTCCCTCTCGCTGCTGGACGGCCGGCGGGCCGCCATGGGTCTGTGGTCTACAGCTTCTCGATCTGCAGGAAGTCGAGCTCGACCGGCGTCTCGCGGCCGAAGATGCTGACCAGCACCTTGACCTTGTTCCGCTCCGGGTTCACCTCGTCGACGGTGCCGATGAACTCAGCGAACGGACCGTCGTTGACGCGCACGCTCTGGCCCTTGGTGAACTGGACCTTGAACTTCGGCGTCTCGACCCCCATCTGCTTGAGGATCTTCTTGACCTCGGTCTCGTCGAGCGGGGTGGGCCGGTTGCCCGAGCCCACGAAGCTCGTCACGCCGGGGGTGTTGCGGACGACGTACCAGCTCTCGTCGCTCATCACCATCTCGACCAGGACGTAGCCGGGGAAGACCTTCTTGTTCACGGTCTGCCGCTGGCCGTTCTTGATCTCGATCTCTTCTTCCATGGGGACGAGCACCTGGAAGATCTGGTCCTCGACACCCATCGACTCGATGCGGTGCTCGAGGTTGGCCTTCACCTTGTTCTCGTAGCCGGAGTAGGTGTGGATCACGTACCACAGCTTGCGAGAGCGCTCGTCCGCGGGCATGTCGCCCACGCGGGGTGCCTCGCGGGAGAGGCGCGCCGCCTGGCGGGCCTCGTTCTCCTGGCTCTCGGCCTCGGAAGCGCCGGCCGCCTCGGCGCCCTCGGCAGCCTCGGGGGCCTCGGCCTCGGGGGCTTCGGCGGGCTTGGGCTCGGTCGCGACCGCCTTCCGGCGAGTCTCCTTGTCGCTCACTTGAACACCTGCGTGAGCGCGAAGTGCATGACCTGGTCCAGGATCGCGATGTAGGCGCCCACGGCGACGCTGACAGCGATGACGATCAGCGTCAGGTTGACCACCGTCTGGCGGTCCGGCCAGGAGACCTTCCTCAGCTCTGCCCAGCTCTCTTCGACGTATGTGCGCATTCCCTGGATCACGGTTCGTTCGGCTCTTCGTGCGTGCTTGGTCTGATGGTCGCGGAGGCGCCGGATGGTCTGGCAGGGGCGACAGGACTCGAACCTGCAACCGCTGGTTTTGGAGACCAGTGCTCTACCAGTTGAGCTACACCCCTACCGGCAGCGCGGCTCCGCAGATGTCGGTGCGCTACTTCGTCTCCCGGTGCAGGGTGTGCTGCCGGCAGCGCGGGCAGTACTTGTTCAGCTCCAGGCGCCCCGGGTCATTCTTCTTGTTCTTCCGCGTGCTGTACGTGCGCTCCTTGCAGGTGGTGCACGCCAGTGCGATCACGGGTCGGTTTTCGGCCTTGGCCACGTCCGCTTGGTCCTTCTTATCAACCCCCTGGCGGACACGGGACTCTAGGGCCGGTCACCTCGGGGAAAGCCTCGTGATTCTATGGTTGAGGGACCCCCGTGTCAACGCGGACTCGCGGCCGCTCCCTCGCCCCCGGCCACCACCTCTCCCGTCACGGGCCGGTCGCGGCGAAGCAGGACCACGCGAGTGAACGGCAGGCGCACGTCGCTGAAGACCTCGATGCTCACCAGGAAGCCCAGGAAGATGAAGAGCACGCCCAGGAACTCACCGACGAAGAATCCGCTCGTGGCGCCGAAACGGTTCGCACCGCTGGTGATGGCCGGGATGATGGCGCCGATGGCGATCAGGATGGTCGCCGGCACGCGGCTCGACAGGCGGCCGGTGAACAGGGCGAACACCGCGCCGGGCAGCGACACGAGGAAGTTCACCACGATCGCGACGGGCATCAGCAGCAGGTTGCCCGCCAGCCCCACGGCAGACTGGTTTCGCAGCGAGTACCGGATGACGCGCAGCTTGGGCATGAACACGTAGGCGCTGTACAGCGCACCGAAGCTCAGCGCGAAGGCGCCGGTGATGTTGAAGAACGGGGTCAGCAGGCGCAGGTAGCCGGGGAGCAGCTCCCCGGTGGGGATCCCGGTGGCGGGATCCAGGGCGAAACCGGGGGCGGGCAGCTTGACGGTGAGCATCATGACCAGCGCCACGAAACTGCCGCCGGTCATCACGATGGCGGCCACGGTGGCCCATCGCTCGTCGCGACGGATGGTCAGGTAGGTGATGACCGCGGCGGCCAGCAGGGCAACCCCGAAGTAGATGAGCGGCGCAGAGCCGGAGTTCGCGTAGTGGTACTTCACGTCGGTCAGGTAGGTGAAGAGCCCCGCCAGGAGGACGGAGAAGGCGAACGCGAACCCGAACCGGGTGCGCGAGAGCAGGAAGACGGTCCCCAGTCCGAGCCAGCCCGCGACGTAGATGGCGCCGATCAGGTACCAGGTCCGGTAGAGCGGCTCGCTCCAGCCCAGGAACCCGCCCAGGAACTCCGTTCCGGCGCTGATCCCGTACCAGAGCAGGCCGATGGTCCAGACCAGCTGGTACGGCTGGCGCCGTCGCAGCCACTGGTCGCCCACCATGATCGCGAAGATGAAGCTGAGGGAGGACGACAGGAACGGGAGAACCACGTTCGGATTCATCGGAGGGAGTGCCCTTTCGAACTCTGCACACCAGCGCTCCACGCCATCGCGGAGCCCACGTCCGGGATCGGATCGCTCACGTCTTCCTCACCTCGAGTCCCGTCGGGCCGCGGAGCACGTCGAGGGTTCCCGCGCCGCGGGAAAGCAGGGGTCCATCTCGAGTGCCAGAAACCGTCTGAGTCGTGCTCGGTGACAGGAAGGGGAAACGCCCGGACAGCCGGCAGATTCTGGCAGGCAGCGGCCAATTCCCGCAACCATGCGTAATCTTCCGTAAATCTCAGACGGGTACTCGGTGCGGGAGATGGAGCCCACGTCCGGGCTCGAACCGGAGACCTCTTCCTTACCAAGGAAGTGCTCTGCCAACTGAGCTACGTGGGCGCGCCGTGCCGATTGTGCCATGTCGCGGGCAGAGTGTCTTGTGCTGGTGGGCAGGGAGGGAATCGAACCCCCACAGTCTCTCGACGGCTGATCTACAGTCAGCAGAGCTCACCACCTGCTCAACCTACCCACGGACACGACAGTCGGCACGGCGCGCACCATGCCGACCGGGCGCGAGTATAGCGAACGCCCGGCACCCCCTCAACCGGCCGGGGGCCGGGCCATGCGCAGGATCGCGTCGACGGAGCCCGGCCCCTCGCCGGCGCCCCGGCGCTGGACGAGCGCCTCCTCGATGACCATCCCGGGCACGGCGTCCTGGATCTCGGTGCCGAGCTCGGCGGCGGTGAAGAGCCGCTCGGGGTCGGGCCCCTGTCCCTGGTGCTGCCGGTCGTGCCCAATGACCAGCAGCCGTCCGCCCGGGGCCACCGCCCGGGCGATCGCCGAATACACGACCCGCCGCTCGTCCGGTGCGAGGTGGAGATAGAGGGCAGTGACGAGGTCGAACGCCCCCGGCGGTGGCGTCCAGGCGAGGAGATCCGCCTCGACCCACTCGACCTGGACGCCTGCGCCTGCCGCGCGCGTGCGTGCCTTCTCGAGCGCCACCCCCGACCAGTCCACGCCCATCACGCGCCAGCCCGCGCCGGCCAGCCAGACCGCGTTGGTGCCGCTCCCGCAGGCCACGTCGAGGGCGCGTCCCGGCTGCAGCGACGACACCTGGGCAACCAGCGTTTCGTCCGGCCCCTCGGATTCGATCTCCCGTTCCCGATGGCGTGCGTTCCAGCGCTCGCGCCGCTCGATGCGGCCCGCGTCATTCACCATGTCTCCTCCATCGGTCAAGCCTACCCCTCGGCCATCACCGCATAATCCGTCCGATGCTCCAGGTCCTCCGCCAGCGTAACTTCGCGCTCCTCTGGTTGGGCGGCCTGATCTCGATGACCGGCGACTGGTTCCTCATCGTGGGCCTGCCGGTCGAGATCTACCGCCTGACCGGGTCGACACTGGCCATCGCCGGGGTGCCCGTCGCCTTCCTGGTCCCCTCCATCCTGTTCGGCTCGGTCGCCGGGGTCTATGTGGACCGATGGGAGCGCCGTCGCCTGATGGTGGCGGTGAACATCATCCTGGCCCTGCTGCTCGTCCCGCTGCTGGGCCTCCAGGTGCTGGGGGTGTGGATCGCGTACGTGGTCCTGTTCAGCCAGAGCGCCGTGGAGCAGCTCTTCACGCCGGCCGAGGTCGCCATCGTGCCGAACATCCTCGAGGGCGGCGAGGAGCAGCTGGTGACGGCCAACGCGCTCACCGGCGTCAGCCGGCACCTCTCGCGGCTCATCGGTCCGGCCATCGCGGGCATCGTGGTGGCCGTGGGCGGCCTGACCATGGTCGCCATCCTGGACGGCGTCTCGTTCCTCGCCTCCGCCGCGCTCATCGCCCTGATCCGCTACCAGCCGCCGGCGCGCGCGCAGCGGCCGGACGGGGAATCGGTGGAGGCGCAGGCGCTCAGCGCCTGGGGCCGCCTCCTCGGCGAGTGGCGGGACGGGCTGGGGGTCATCCTCTCCTCGCGGGTCCTGCGCGCGCTGCTGGTGTTCATGGTGATCACCGCCGTCGGCGAGGGCCTGACCATCACGCTCTTCGTGCCATGGGTCGAGGAGGCCCTGCACTCGGACGCCTTCGGGTACGGTGCGCTCCTCTCGGCCCAGGCGATCGGCGGGCTCGCCGGGGCGATGGTGATCGGTCGCTTCGGGGCGCGCATCGACCCGGTGCGGCTCCTCTACACCGGTGCGCTGCTGTTCGGGATCATCGACCTGGGCCTCTTCACCTATCCGGCGATCTACCCGCACATCTGGCCGGCACTGGTGGTGATCACGATCGTGGGCGTGCCCGGCGCGGCGATGGGAGCCGCCCGGATGACCCTCCAGCAGGTGTTCAGCGCCGACACGCACCGTGGTCGCGTGGTGGGAACGCTGAGCGCCGTCTCCGCGGTGGGCTCCCTGGCGGGCGCCATCGTGGCCGGGATCGCCGGCGAGGTCGCGCCCGTGGTGGCCCTCCTCGTCATCCAGGGCAGCGGCTATGTCATCGGCGGCAGCATGGTGTGGCTCCTGCTGCGACATCGGCGGGTACCCGTCATCGCGAACCGGTAGGCGCGCCGCGCTAGATCGGTTCGGCCGCGAGGATCTGCTGCTCGACGATGAGCATTCCGCCAGCGGGCGTCGGCGACCGGGTCTCGTCATACCAGGGCCGCCCACTGTCTTCGTCGAGCCAGGGACCAAGCACCTCGAATCGATAGCCGGCGGGCTCGATCGCGAGCAGCTTGCCGATGATCTCCGCCCGTTGCGGCCGTCGGGTGCCACTCTCTTCGAGCTCGACGGTCAAGCGAAACTCGTGCCCGATGTCGTCGGGCGCGCGGAACCGAAACATCGGTGCTCTCTCCAGCGGTTCATCGGAGTCTAGTTGGATCGGCTCCTGCGCGACGCTGCCGCAAGCGTCCTCTGCGCTGAACGGTCTCGCTTTGGCCTGACCCGCGTCTCGCGCGTCGAACTGCCGGGCGCCGCCGCAACGCGCACGGTGCTGGGTTCCCGACGCTGTGAGCGGAGCAAAGGCAGAGGAGGCATGCCGAGACGCGCACGGGAGATGGTGCGCCGTTGCGTGCGGGTGTACCGTCTCGCCCACCAAGCCCATCTATGAGGCGCGTGACATGCCCGACAAGGGACCCGGCTCGAAGAGCGGCGGCAAGAAGCCGAAGGGCGGCACCAAGCCAGGCGACAAGAAGAAGAAGTAGTGGACTTCCCGGCATCCGTTGGGTGCCGGGATCCACGTCCGTCGGCACGGCGCGTGGCAGGACAGTCGCGCTCGAACGCTGGAGCCGACGGAGGGAGTCGAACCCACAACCGGCGGTTTACAAAACCGCTGCTCTACCGTTGAGCTACGTCGGCCCAGACGCGGATTCTAGCCGGGAACCCCGGCCGGAGCGCCCGCCGCCGGATCGATGCGGATCAGGACGGCGCGGGCCTTCGCGGTCACGGCGCCATCGGCCTCCAGGTCACTCTCCACGATCACCTTGCGGTCGGTCGCCTCCACCAAGCGTCCCACCGCGCGCAGCGGCCCCATGGGCGTGGGCGCGAGGTAGTCCACCGCCAGATGCCGGGTCACGAAGCGCGGCGCTTCCCCGGCGCCGATGGGGACGCCCTCGCGTGCGAGGGCGAAGACCGCCGCGGATCCGGTCGAGTGGCAGTCGAGGAGACTGGCAATCAGCCCGCCGTACACGAGGCCGGGCAGCGCGGTGAGCGCTGCGTCCGGCATGAACTCGGTGACCGTGCCGTCACCGACGGCCCGCGTGCGGAACCGGTGGCCGTGCTCGTTGAGCCGTCCGCAGCCGTAGCAGTGCGCCACGTCGTCGGGGTAGTAGTCCTGGACGGCGGGCAGCCCGGGGTCGACGTCGATCATGGCGCCATGCTAGGCGCAGCGTTCGTCTCGCGCCCTCGTCCGCCGCCGAAGCCGTCGCACAACCCACGCCGCCGCGGCAAGAGCGAACGTCCCGTTCACCACGATCCACCCCGACCCGCCCGGGTCGAAGGGCCCGCTGGCGAGCCCGGTGACCCGCACCCGGACGAGCGGAACGCCGGAACTGTGTGCGCGAAGCTCCTCGTCGCTCATGTCCCGCACGTCGCCCGCGGTCCAGCGACCAATCGGTCCCATGCTCGTTAGCAGGGCACGCATGGCCGGTGCCCACTCCGACGGATCGGTCACCTCCTCGGCGCTGCCGGTCACGGCCGACGCCGGCAGCAGGACCTCCACGCGTGCATCGGCCTCGATGTTGCGCAGCCATTGCGTCGTCCGGCCGAAACCCGCGCAGCAGTACACGGCGCCGTCGCGGATGACGTAGCCCAGCGGTGCGTCTCGCCACAGGCCGCTGCGGCGTCCCCGTGTCCGCAGGACCATCAGCGAACCGGTGACCAGGTTCGAGAAGAGCTGCCCAAGCCCGGCGCGCAGGGCGGGAACCACGAGCCATCGGTTCACGAAGAGGAAGGACCGGTGCATCCGCGGGAGCATCCGGGCCATGGCCGGTCCGTACGGGAGCTCCGGCGCGGCCTCGGGGGCAGGGGCGGAAGGCGTGGCGAGGGTGGCAGTCATGCGTCGATGCTCCACGGTCCACTCGTTGCACCG
>CAWBBG010000018.1:0-20539 GCA_963787025.1 uncultured Chloroflexia bacterium | reverse complement strand
ATCTTGATCATTCCCTGACCGGCCGCCCGTGGTGGTCCCGTCGTCAGAACGGGGGCTGGCATGTCCGGCAGAAGGTCGTAGCCTCGCTCCCGCCGACCTGGCGCAGCTCGTGGCCGCAGCGCGGGCACGGCTCCCCGCCGCGCAGGTGCACCTTGAGGAACTCGCGGTGCTGGGTCTCGATCTGGGGTGGCACGAGGCTGCGCAGCCGAAGCGTCGCATCATCAAGGACCCGGCGCATCGCCTCGTACAGGCGGTCGACATCCTCGTCGCGCAACGTGCTCCGGCGGCGGGAGGGTGCCAGGCGTGCCTCCCAGAGGATCTCGTCCGAGTAGGCGTTGCCGATGCCAGCCACGAAGCGTGGATTGCGCAGGAGGGGCTTCAGTGCTCCGGGGTGCCGGCGAATCCGCCGGCGGAACGCATCTGGCGTGAGCTCCGGGTCGTCGGCGTCGGGCCCCATCTCGCTCCAGCCGGGGATGCTGTCCAGGGCATCGGGCGGCACGAGGTAGAGCTTGCCGAGCATCTCGCGGTCGACGTAGCGCAGCTCGGAGCCGTCGGTGAATTCAAGGCGCAGTCCCGTACGCGCGCGCACGCGCTCGCGCCCGCCTTCCACGAGCCAGAAGCGCCCGGCGAGCATCGGGTTCGTGGCCAGAATTCGCTGCGGGTCGCCGGCTCGCGCGAAGGGCAGGAGGAGGAACTTCCCCCGCCGTCGAGCCGCACCGGCGGTCATGCCAACCAGGGTGGCGAGCTCGGAGGGCGTGGCCCGCACCAGGATGGGGGCGGGAGTGGACACCTGGGCCACGATGCGGCCGGTGATCCGGCGTGCGAGCTCCTCGGCGACGACGGTCAGGTCGGGCAGCTCAGGCACGAAGGGACCCCATTGACCGTATGGTATGCTACGCCGGCTCTGCAGCAGACAACCTCATAGCGCCGTGCGCGGTTGAGCGTCGAGCACAGCTCGAGGAAAAGAGGAGCACCAGTCCGAACAGACAGGCAGCCTTCTACCGATTTGAGCGTTCGAAGCGCCCTCCAATGCACGGGAGGGCGTTTGTGCTGCGGGGACTTTGTTTGGACAGGAGCACCCACACTTGACTGAAGAGACGAACCAGCCCGAGCCGAAGGATCCCGACGTGGAGGCCGCCGCGCCAGAGCCAGTGACGGAGGAGTCAACGGCGGCGCCGAGCGCAGCGGAATCGGCTCAGACGGATGCCCCCGAGGCACCGGCAGCGGAATCGGCTCAGACCGATGCCCCCGAGGCACCGGCACCCGCAGCAGAGGCGCCGTCGGACGCGACCGAGACCGATGTTGCGGGCCCGGAGGAGGCGCCGGCGGGTGCCGAACCGGTGACGACAGAGGTGGTCGCGGAAGCACCGGCTCCCGCCGAGGAGGCCGCGCCGACCGTCGCCGAGGAGGCCGCGGCGACCGTCGCCGAGGATACGGCGTCGTCCGGGGAGGCTCCGGCCGCCGAGGCTGCCGAACCGGTGGCCGAGGTCGCCGCGCCAGTGCACGAGCCGACCACCATGGCGGAGCTTCTCGACATGCCGGATGTCGAGATGAAGAGCCCCAAGCACGGCGACGTGGTCGAAGGCACGGTCGTCCGCATCGACCCGGACGAGATCCTGGTCGACTTTGGTGGCAAGAGCGAAGGTGTCGTCTCCAACCGCGAGCTGATCAATCGCCGTGGTCGCGACAGCGACGAGTCCCGGCCGGAGATCAAGATCGGCGACGAGGTGCTCGTCTACGTCCTCCAGCCGGAGTCGCCGGAGGGCCACGCGGTGCTCTCGCTGCGCCGCGCCGGGCTCGAGCGCAAGTGGCGCGCGATGCAGGAGCGCTTCGACGCGGGCGAGATCGTCGAGGCCCGGGTCATCGACCACAACAAGGGCGGGCTCATCGTCGATCTCGGCGTGCGCGGCTTCGTGCCGATCAGCCAGATCGTCGACTTCCCGCGCCGGCCGCGCGACGAGCAGCCGCGCGACGCAGCCCAGGAGATCGCCGAGAAGCTGCAGCCCTTCGTTGGGCGCACGCTGCGACTCAAGATCCTCGAGGTCAACCGCAAGGCGAACCGCCTGATCCTGTCCGAGAAGGTCGCCCTGTACGAGGAGCGCCGCGAAAAGCGCGACGAGCTGTTCAGCAGCCTCCAGGTGGGCCAGCAGGTGAAGGGCACCGTCCGGAGCATCGCCCCGTTCGGCGTCTTCGTGGACCTCGGCGGCATCGACGGGCTGGTGCACAAGTCGGAGTTGTCCTGGAACAAGGTCAACAACCCGGAGACGGCTCACTCCATCGGCGACGAGGTCGAGGCAGAGGTCATCGACATCAACCACGAGCGTGGCCGAATCAGCCTGTCGATCCGTCGGCTGCAGCCCGACCCGTGGCAGGAGTCCGTCGCCAAGTACGCCATCGGTGACCTCATCGAGGGCGCCGTCACCAAGCTGGTGAACTTCGGCGCGTTCGTGCGCGTCGAGGAAGGGCTCGAGGGTCTCATCCACATCAGCGAGCTGTCGAACCAGCGTGTTGCGCACCCGGGCGACGTGGTCAAGGAGGGGGAGACCGTTCGCCTCAAGATCATCAGCCTGGACTCTGAGCGCCACCGGCTGGGTCTCAGCCTCAAGCAGGCCGATGACCGTGCACCGGAACCGATGACCGCCCCGGCCCAGCGCGTGGATCGCCCGCCGCGCCGCGATCGCCGCGATCGTCGCGATCGAGAGTACCGTCCTGAGGACGCGATTCGCGAACCGGACGAGGGGATCGACAACACGATGGCGGCGGCCTTCGCGGAGTCCGGGCTCCTTGCCCAGTTCCGTGCCAGCCAGGAGGAACGCGAGGCCAAGGCCGAAGAGCCCAAGGCCGAAGAGACGCCCGCCGAGGAGCCCAAGGCCGAGGAGCCCAAGGCCGAAGAGCCCAAGGCCGAAGAGCCCAAGGCCGAGGAGCCCAAGGCCGAAGAGCCCCAAGGCCGAAGAGCCCAAGGCCGAAGAGCCCAAGGCCGAAGAGCCCAAGGCCGAAGAGCCCAAGGCCGAAGAGCCCAAGGCCGAAGAGACGCCCGCCGAGGAGCCCAAGGCCGAAGAGCCCAAGGCCGAAGAGACGCCCGCCGAGGAGCCCCAAGGCCGAGGAGCCCGTGGAGGAGAAGGCCTAGGACCGACTCGCGTCCGCGACCCGGACGCACCGTCACACGGCAGGAGGCGGGCCCGCATGGCGGGGCCGCCTCTGGCTTTCCCCGACAGTGCTGGCCGGCGTGCCGCGCGAACCAAGGACGCAGAACCGAAGTACCTATTGGAGCACCACGCGCGGGTGGTGCCGTACACTGCAACCAAGCGTTGGCGGGCACCCGGCCCGTCCGACGCAAGCACCAAGGACGCGACCATGGACCGATTCGACAAGTTCACCGATCGAGCGAGAAAGGTGCTGACCCTCGCCCAGGACGAGGCCCAGCGCTTCAATCACAACTACATCGGTACCGAGCATCTCCTTCTCGGACTCGTTCGCGAGGGGGAGGGCGTTGCGGCGCGCGTCCTGGAGAACATGAACGTCGAGCTGTCGAAGGTCCGTACGGCGGTCGAGTTCATCATCGGCCGCGGTGACCGGCCCGTCGTGGGCGAGGTGGGTCTCACTCCGCGCGCCAAGCGCGTCATCGAGCTGGCCATCGACGAGGCCCGCCGGCTCGGGCACAACTACATCGGCACGGAGCACCTGCTGCTGGGGCTCGTTCGCGAGGGCGAGGGGATCGCGGCGGGCGTCCTGGAGTCGCTGGGCGTCAACCTCGACAAGGTCCGCCACCAGGTGATCCACGTGCTCTCGCAGAGCAGCAGCGTGACGCCTGCGCAGGAGACGAAGCGGCCCTCGAAGACGCCAACCCTCGACCAGCTGGGCATCAACCTCACCGACGCGGCCCGCTCAGGCAAGCTCGATCCGGTCATCGGACGGGAGAAGGAGATCGAGCGCGTCATCCAGATCCTGAGCCGGCGGACGAAGAACAACCCGGCGCTCATTGGGGAACCGGGGGTCGGCAAGACCGCCATCGCCGAGGGGCTCGCGCACCGGATCGTGAACGGCGACGTGCCGGAGACGCTCATGGACAAGCGGGTCCTGACCCTGGACATCGGCTCGCTGGTTGCCGGCACCAAGTACCGCGGCGAGTTCGAGGAGCGCCTCAAGAAGATCATCGAGGAGCTCCGCAGCAGCAGCGACAACGTGCTCTTCATCGACGAGCTGCACACCCTTGTGGGCGCCGGTGCCGCCGAGGGCGCCATCGACGCCGCGAACATCCTCAAGCCGCCGCTCTCCCGCGGTGAGCTGCAATGCATCGGGGCCACGACGCTCGACGAGTACCGCAAGTACATCGAGAAGGACGCCGCACTGGAGCGTCGCTTCCAGCCCGTGATGGTCGAAGAGCCAACCGTTGACGAGGCGATCGCGATCCTCTTCGGGATCCGCTCCCGGTACGAGGAGCACCACCGGGTGAAGATGAGCGACGAGGCGATCCGCGCCGCCGTCGACCTCTCCGTGCGCTACGTCGCGGATCGCGCACTGCCGGACAAGGCGATCGACCTGATCGACGAGGCCGGGTCGCGGGTGCGCCTGCGCAGCTCATCGGCTCCGCCGTCGATCAAGGAGGCCCAGCGCGAGCTGGAGGAGGTCACTCGTCAGAAGGACGAGGCGATCGGCAACCAGGATTACGAGGGAGCGGCCCGGCTGCGCGACGAGGAGGCGAAGGCCAAGGAGCACGTGGAGGCCCTGCGCGCCGAATGGCACGAGGAGGTCGCCAAGGAGACGCCGGTCGTCACCGAGGAGGACATCGCCCAGGTCGTCAGCATGTGGACCGGGATCCCCGTGGTGCGCATCTCCCAGGAGGAGAAGGAGCGGCTGCTCCACATGGAGGAGGCGCTGCACAAGCGGGTCGTGGGTCAGCAGGAGGCGATCGAGACCGTCTCCAAGGCCGTCCGGCGTGCCCGCGCCGGGCTGAAGGACCCCAAGCGGCCCATCGGCTCCTTCATCTTCATGGGTCCCACCGGCGTCGGGAAGACCGAGCTGGCCCGAGCACTCGCGGAGTTCATGTTCGGCAGCGAGGACGCGCTGATCAAGATCGACATGAGCGAGTTCATGGAGCGGCACAACGTCTCGCGACTGGTGGGCGCCCCGCCGGGCTACGTGGGCTTCGACGAGGGCGGACAGCTGACCGAGGCAGTCCGTCGCAAGAGCTACAGCGTGGTCCTCCTCGACGAGATCGAGAAGGCACACCCGGAGGTCTTCAACATCCTGCTCCAGATCCTGGAGGACGGGCACCTGACCGATGCCAAGGGCCGCCGGGTCGACTTCCGAAACACGATCATCATCATGACCAGCAACGTGGGCGCACCCCAGCTGCAGCATGACAAGTCGATCGGCTTCCGCGGCACGGGTGCGACGGTCGAGGCGGAGGCATCCGCCGCGTACGAGCGGATGAAGGAGAAGGTCCTCGGCGAGCTGAAGAACGTCTTCCGCCCCGAGTTCCTGAACCGGATCGACGCGACGGTCGTCTTCCGCCAGCTCACCCGGGAGGAGATCCGTGAGATCGTGGATCTGCTGCTGGAGCGCGTGACGGCACAGCTCGCCGGTCAGCAGATGGAGCTGCTGGTGACCGATGCCGCCAAGGACGCAATCATCGTCAAGGGCTACGACCAGGCTTTCGGCGCTCGACCGCTCCGTCGCGAGATCCAGAACCAGATCGAGGATCCGCTTGCGGAGCGGATGCTGATGGCCACCTTCGAGGCCGGCGACACGATTCAGATCGATGTCGCCGAGGACGGCACGCTCTCGATCGAGAAGGCCAAGCCGTCCGCCCCGGGACGCAAGAAGCAGGCGGTCACCGCCGGATAAGCGGGCGATACGCTCGCCATAACGGGCGATCTGCGACGATAGAACCGGGGGTTGCTTCCCCCGGTTCTCTCACGTCCCGCCGGAGTTCTCCATCGCGTGCCAACCCGTTCCGTCTACGTCTGCCAGCAGTGTGGCTCGACCTCGCCGAAGTGGGCAGGACAGTGCCCCAGCTGTGAGGCCTGGAACACCCTGGTCGAGACGGTGATGCCGTCCGGACCGGCGCGGCGCCGCGAGCGACCGGGCCCCGGGCCGGGCGCGGCCGCGGTCGAGCCCATCGGTGCTGTCTCGAGCGCCGAGGCGGATCGCCTGGCGAGCGGCATCGGCGAGGTCGACCGCGTCCTCGGCGGCGGGCTGGTGCCAGGATCCATCGTGCTCTTCGGCGGGGACCCCGGCATCGGCAAGTCCACGCTCCTGCTCCAGCTCGCCGCGCGACTGGCGGCGGCCGGTTCGAACACCCTGTACGTGACCGGCGAAGAGTCGACGCGCCAGGTCCGGGGCCGCGCCGAACGCGTGGGTGCGGTCGTGGACGGTGTCTCTCTGCTGGCCACCACGGAGCTCGAGACCGCGGTCGAGGCGATCACCGCCGCCGCACCGGCGCTCGCGGTGGTCGACAGTGTCCAGACGCTCGCCAGCGCAGAGCTCGGCGGTCCCGCGGGCAGCGTGGGCCAGGTCCGCGAGGTCGCGATGCGCCTCGCCGAGGTGGCGAAGCGGAGCGCCACCTGCGTCGCCCTGGTGGGGCATGTCACCAAGGAAGGGACGGTGGCCGGGCCGCGGACCCTGGAGCATCTCGTCGACGCGGTCGTCTACCTGGAGGGCGAGCGGCTGGGCACCACCCGGCTGATCCGGGCGGCCAAGAACCGGTTCGGCTCGACCGATGAAGTGGGCGTGCTCGAGATGCGCGGCGACGGTCTGGTCGAGGTCCCCGATGCCTCCAGGTTCTTCCTCGAGTCCGAGCAGCCACCGGTCGCCGGGAGCGCGGTGACGATTGCACTGGAAGGGACGCGGCCCCTCGCCGTCGAGATCCAGGCCCTGGTGGCTCCGGCCGGCTACGGCTCGCCGCGGCGAGCGACGACCGGCATCGACACCAACCGGGTGCTGATGCTGATCGCGGTGCTGGCGCGTCACGCGGGGCTGAACCTGACCGGCCACGACGTCTACGTCAACGTGGCCGGCGGGCTCCGGATCGAGGAGCCCGCGGCGGATCTGGCGGTGGCGGCGGCGCTCGCCTCGTCCCTGCGCGAGCGTGCGGTCCGTTCCGGCACCGTCCTGGCCGCGGAGCTCGCGCTCTCCGGGCGCCTGCGCCCGGTCTCCCGTCCCGAGCGCCGCCTGGCGGAGGCCGAGCGCCTGGGGTTCGACCGGCTGATCACCGGTCCGGCACGAGGTGGGCTGGCGGCCGACGGCAGCTTGCCGAGCGGCATCGAGCAGGCCGCTGACCTTCGCGACGCGTTGCGGAGGGCGCTGGAGCCCTAGCGACTTTGGGGAAAACGGTGGTTGCCTGCGCGCACCCCGGATGCTACGGTTGCCGCCCGCTTCGGCGGGTCGCTCGTCTCGGCAGCGCCATCATCGGTTCAGTTCATCGGTTCATCTGCTTTCATCCGCCGCCGGCGATCGAGCACATCATCAATCCGCACTCATCAATCGAATGACACGTCTCATCCAGCTCCTCGGCGCCCTGCTCGGGACGATCGGCGGGCTTGCGCTCGGTGTCGTGCTCCTTCGACACGCCGAGGGCCTGCTCGACCAGAGCAACCGGCCGGCATTCCTCACCGCCTTCGTGGTGGCCTGCCTGTTGTTCGGGTACCTGGCCATCCCGTACGTGACCGTGTACCCGACGCGCTGGGCGGTCGCCCAGCTCGCGGAGGCTGGCGCCGGCGAGTACGCGCTCGGTGTCGTCTCCATCGTGGTCGGCCTGATGATGGGCCTCCTGCTGGGCGTTCCGCTCTCGGAGCTCGGCGGTGTCGCCGGCTCCGTCCTGCCGCCCCTGATCTCCGTGCTCCTTGCGGCCGTGATGCTGGCTGCGACTCTCTTCAAACGGGAGGTGCTCCTGCCCGCCGTCGCTGGCCTTCTGCCGGGTCATCGGCGCCGGACGCATGCGCGGAACGTGGTCGTCGACACGAGCGCCGTGATCGACGGCCGGATCGTGGACATCGGCCGAACGGGATTCATCCTGGGCAACCTGGTCGTCCCGCGCTTCGTGCTCGACGAGCTTCAGCGGATCGCCGACTCCTCGGACACCATGCGCCGCAACCGTGGCCGTCGTGGGCTCGAGATGCTGACCGCCCTCCAGAAGGACTCGATCACCCCGATCGAGGTCACCGAGGCCACCTACCCCGAGATCGCCGATGTCGACGCCAAGCTCGTCGCCTTTGCGCGCGACAACGACGCGGCGATCCTGACCAACGACTTCAACCTGAACCGGGTCGCGGAGCTGCAGGGCATCCGGGTCCTGAACATCAACGAGCTGGCCAACGCCGTCAAGGCGGTGCTCCATCCGGGCGAGGAGCTCACGGTGCGGATCATCCAGGAGGGCAAGGAGCCCGGACAGGGCGTGGGCTACCTCGAGGACGGGACCATGATCGTGGTCGAAGGTGGCAGCCGCATGATCGATACCGATGTTCCCATCTCAGTGACGCGCGTGCTCCAGACCGTCGCGGGCCGCATGATCTTCGCCCAGCCGCGCGACGGCGCGAGCGAGACCCCGCCGGCCCCCCGTCCGGCGGGCGGCGCGCGCACCAGCCGCGGACGCCCGGCCACGTCGAGTGGCCACGAGCCCGTCGCGCCCAACCGGGACTGAGCGCGCACAGCCGCATGGGCGCGTTGGCGGGCATCCTTCTCGCGACCGCATCCGCGGGTGATGGGTCCGCGTGGGCCGATGTCGCGGGTCGTCCGGCCTGGCGCTGGAGCCTGGACGGGCTGCTGGCCGTGCCCGGCCTGGACCGATGCGCCATCGTGGTGCGCGACGACGATGCGGACCGATTCCGCTCGGCGCTCCCGCCCGAGGTGCAGCCCCGATGCATGCTGGTCGCGGCGGGCCCGGGAACGCGCAGCGACGCGGTCCGTGCCGGGTTCACCGTACTCGTCGACGCGGGCCTGCCGGAGGATGCCGTCCTCGTGGTCCAGGAAGCGGCCGCGGTCCACCGGTCGAGGACGCCGGCCGGGCTGGCACCCCCCGCCGTCTTTGCCGGACAGCGTGCCGGCATCGGCTTCGATGCCCACCGCCTCGAGGCCGGCAGGCTGCTGCGCCTGGGCGGGTTGGCGTTCCCAGACGAGCCTCGCGGGCTGGCCGGCCACTCCGACGGCGACGTCGTCCTCCACGCGCTGGTCGATGCCGTGCTGGGAGCGGCGCACCTCGGCGACATCGGTGCCCTGTTTCCCTCGGACGACCCGCGATGGGCGGGGATCGATTCCGGGGAGCTGCTCCGCGACGCCATGGCCCGGGTGGCCGACGCGGGATTCCGCCTGGAGCACGCGGACCTCGTGGTGGTCGCCGCGCGACCGGCGCTGGCCCCGGTCCGCGGGGCCATGGAGGCGCGCATCGCCGAGCTGGCCGGAGTTGCGCCTGGGCGGATCAGCGTCAAGGCCACGACCACCGACGGCCTGGGCCTCACCGCCGGTGAGGGCATTGCGGCCCATGCCGTTGCGGTTCTTGCTTCCGGTCGCGCCTGAGCACCGTTCGCGCCGATTCCGGTCAGGCCCTCCGTCGCGAAGCATATTGTCATCAACTATTGACACGGGACCAGCGCGCGTCCCATACTCACCGACAATTCGGCACCAACGGCACTGCCAGTCACAAATGTGATAAGATGTGTCAATGGATCGGAGGCGTGTCCGACGGTGAATGCCTGTGCCTGAGCTGTGGATCCTGGGGGGCCTGATCATCGTGGCCTGGATCGTCCAGCTCGTCCTCTCCTACCGGCAGGCGATCGAGTTCTCCCACCGTATCGCCGATATGCGCCGGAATGGCACGGTTGCCGTCGGACTGGGCCGGGGTCGTCTGCGGAGCAGGGTGTTTGCCATCATCTCCGTTGGTCGGGACGACCGAGTGGTCGCCGCGGAATCGCTTCGCGGCCTGACCAGTCTCTCGGCGTCCAAGCCACTCCCCGGGCTGCCCGGGCTCCCGTACGAGCGCCTTTGCGAGACTCCGGCGGTTGCCGACTTCGACAGGCCCCTGCGCGACGCACTGTGCCAGGCCGTGGCCACGATCAGAGAGGATCGGGCGTCGCGCCGTACGGGGGAGGGAGGTGCGCCGATCGCTCAGCAGGCTTGAGATCACCTGGCTGACCGGTTTATTCCGAACGGCCGAAACCGGAGGGGATGGATCAACTCGTTGGCTCGCGAAGGGCTTCATCGGGATCTTCACTGCGGCGGTGCGACCGTTGGGCCTCATCACCGGAATCCTCCCGACCCTGCTGGTGCTGATGACCGCCGTATAGCGTTCACCGCGCTTGTCGGCGAGGATCGTATTAACGGGGTCGCGCCGCCCGCGCGACCTTCGCTGACCGACACCCGCTGCGGTACATCGTGGCGCCCTTCCTGGCGGTCTTCTTCCTGACGAACCCCATGGCCTACACCCAGGGCCGCTGGTTCCCGGAGAAGCTCAAGCCAGCCTTCTACGATTTCGGCGGTTTCCTATGTCCATCCGCCGCTGGGTCTCTTCCCCCACATCAACCCGGGCGAGATCTTCGTCTGGCTGGGCATCGCCACCGGCATCACCGACCTCGGTCTCGACCTCACCCCGCTTGCCGTGAGGTACGCCCTCGTGGGTCTTGTCGTGATCTACATCCGTGGCGTCACGACCGAGTACATCACGGGATGGCTGATCAACCGCGAGAAGGCGAAGCAGTCGGCCGCAGATGTCACTTCTGAGCCGGCGACGGCGTAGGCGAGGAGACTGAACGATGGAATCCCTTACAGGCGTCCTCGTCAGCATTGGCAAGGGCGCAGGTGTCGTGGTTGGCACCCTGTACCAGTCCGGGCGGCAGAGCGTGGACCAGGTGATCCGCAACATCCTGCCGTTCATGTGCTTCATCGCCTTCGTCATCGGCCTGATCACCTACACCGGTGTCGGCAACTGGGTGGCAGAGCACATCTCCGGTTTGGCCGGCTCGCTGCCGGGCCTGGTGGTGCTGGGCGCCATCGGCGGCATCCCCATCCTTTCGCCGCTGCTCGGTCCGGGCGCGGTGATGGCCCAGATCATCGGTACCTTGCTGGGCGCAACCCTCATCGCGAGCGGCTCGATCGCGCCGTCGCTGGCCCTGCCGGCGCTCTTCGCGATCAACTCGCAGGTCGGCTGCGACTTCATCCCCGTGGGCCTGGCCCTCGGAGAGGCCGAGCCCGAGACGGTCGAGGTCGGTGTTCCGGCGGTACTCTTCTCCCGTCAAATCACCGGGCCATTGGCGGTGGTGATCGCGTACTTCGCAAGCTTCGGCCTCTATTCATCGTAAGGCCGGGCATCAGTCGAACCATGACGATGGAGATGCCGCATGAGTGACACGGAATCCAAGACCTATCGTGCAGTCCTGGTGGAGAGGGGCGGTCGCGGCTGGGGTGGGCCGCTGACCATCCGTCCAAAGCCCGGTCGTGAGTACGTTGTGTCGATCACGGGGGGCGGGATCCATCCCGTCGCCCAGAAGATTGCCGAAATGACAGGCGGCATCCCTTTCGACGGCTTCAAGTCCAAGGTGGAGTTCAACCAGATGGCGTGCTGTGTCATCGACTGTGGTGGCACGGCCCGCGTCGGGGTGTACCCCATGAAGAAGGTTCCAACCATTGACGTCCACCCCACGAGCCCGGCCGGCCCGCTGATGATGTTCATCACGGAGGACGTGTTCGTCTCAGGCGTCAAGGAAGAGAACATCAAGCCAGTGGAGTGATGTGTGAATCGCCAGGTCAAGCTCCGGTCGACGGTGGTCGCCATCGGCGAGCACGTAGAAGAGTTCCGGGCAGCCGGAATCCTCGTCTTCTTCCAGGCCGGGGCGCCTGACGAGCTGGCGGAGTTCAGCATCCTCCACGAAGCGACCATCAACCTGGCGACCGTGGCCCCCGGAGACACGCTCCGGATGGGTGCAGCGCACTACGACGTCCTTGCGGTCGGGGACGTCGCCAACGAGAACCTCGCGAACCTCGGGCACCTCGTAGTGAAGGCCAACGGCCTCACCGAGCCGGAGATGCTCGGCGACGTGTGCATCGAGGCCAAGCCGCTCGCTGCCCTTCAGATCGGCGACGAGATCGAGATTGCTGGCCCACCAGGGAAGGCGGAGTGACGATGTCCCTTTATGAGAAGCTGCTCGAACGTGCGGAGGCCGGTCGCCCCGTCACGCTGGGCATCGTGGGAGCGGGGCAGATGGGGACCGGGCTGGTCTCCCAGATGGCGCCCCTGCCATGGTTCGACGTGACCGGCATCGCCGATATCGATCTCGACCGTGCCAGTGCCGCGTACCGATCCTCCGGAGTGCCGGACTCTGATGTCGTCACCGTCGACGACCTGGCCGCCGCCGAACGGGCGCGCGCGGCCGGCCGCAAGATCGTGACCCGCTCCGCCGAGCTGCTGGCCAGCGTGCCGGGCAACGAGGCCGTGGTGGACGCCACCGGTGTCCCGGAGGTGGGCGCCATCGTGGCCGATGCCGGCATCCGCGCCGGCCAGCACGTGGTCATGCTCAACGTCGAGGCGGACGTCACGGTGGGCCGGGCGCTGAAGCGCATGGCCGACGAGAAGGGCGTCATCTATTCCACCTCGGCCGGCGACGAGTACGCTCCGGCCAAGGAGCTCGTCGAGTTCGCCCGAACCCTGGGCTTCGGCGTGGTGTGCGCCGGCAAGGGCAAGAACAACCCGCTCGACCGGGCCGCAACCCCGGACAGCCAGGCGGAGCGCGCGAAGAAGATCGGCGCGAACCCCTGGATGCTCTCCGGCTTCGTGGACGGCACCAAGACCGCCGTCGAGATGACCTGCCTGGCCAATGCCACCGGCCTGGTGCCCGACCTGCGCGGCATGCACGGGCCCAAGGCATCCGTGGCGGACCTTCCCAAGCTCTTCTGCCCCAAGGACGAGGGCGGGATCCTCGACCGCAAGGGCGTGGTCGACTACGCCCTCGGCGTGGCCCCCGGCGTCTTCTGCGTGATAGAGACGGAGAGCCCCATCGTCGCGGACGAGATGCGCTACCTGTCGATGGGCTCCGGGCCGTACTGGGTCCTCTTCCGCCCGTACCACCTGACCAGCCTGGAGACCGCCATCACGGTGGCCACCGCGGCGATCTACCACGAGGCGACCATCGCCCCGGGTCCGGTGCCGGTGGGCGAGGCCATCACCATCGCCAAGAAGGATATGAAGGCCGGCGAGAAGCTGGACAAGATGGGCGGCTACACGTTCTACAGCCTCGCCGAGCGCGCCGATGTCGCCCAGGACGAGGACCTGCTGCCCGCGGGCATCGCCGAGGGCGCCACGCTCACGGCGGACGTGAAGATGGGCGAACCCATCCGCCGCTCGCAGGTCGAGCCCAATGAATCGACCCTGCTCTACAAGCTTCGCATGCGCCAGGAGGAGCAGGACGCCGCCGTCTGAGGCGGCTTATGGACCGATGACCAGTGACAGGCCCCCGGGGCCCGCCCAGGGCACCCCGGCGCGGGGCTCCGGGAACGCGAACCAGAGAGGACCCATGACAGACGCGAACAACCGGGGCGACGGGCACGAGCCCCGCTCGCGTGGTGCGGCTGCCGTGACCGTCGAGCCGGAGACCGTCGAGGTCGAGCCGGTCGACGACGCCACGGCGACCGCCGTCCTGCGCGAATTTCCCGCGGATCGCCTGCTCGCCACGCTCGAGATGATGTGGCGGATCCGCAAGCTGGAAGAGAAGGTCGAGGAGCTGTACAGCCTGGGCCGCGTGCACGGGACCATGCACCTGTCCATCGGGCAGGAGGCGGTGCCGGCCGGCTGGTCGCTCGCCCTGCGCGACGACGACTTCCTGCTGAGCCACCACCGCGGCCACGGGCACGCCATGGCCAAGGGCGCCAAGGCGGACCGGATGATCGCCGAGCTCCTGGGCCGCCAGGCCGGCTACGGACGTGGCCGGGGCGGCTCCATGCACATCGCCGACGTCACCGTCGGCAACCTTGGCGCGAACGGCATCGTGGGTGGCGGGGGTCCCCATCGCCGCCGGCCTTGGGCTCGCCGCCAAGCTGCGGGGGCTGGACGCCCTGGTGCTGTCGATCTTCGGCGATGGGGCGGTGAACCAGGGCGGCTTCCACGAGTCGCTGAACTGGCGCTGGTTTGGCCGCACCTGCAGGTGGTGTGCCTGTTCGGCGAGAACAACCAGTACGGGATGTCCATGGCCGCGACGCATGCCATGCGGCGGAGTCCTGCCGAGCACGCGGTGGCCTACGGCATGCCGAGCCTGCGCGTGGACGGCAATGACGTCGTGGCGGTCCTGAGCGCCGTGCGCGAGGCGGCGGCCTCGATCCGTGCCGGCGAAGGGCCCTGGCTGGTGGAGGCGGTGACCTACCGCTACCGCGGCCGTTCGAAGAGTGACCGGAACCTGTACCGAACGCGCGACGAGATCGCCGAGTGGCGTGCCCGGGATCCCATCCCGCGCTTCGCCGCGCGGCTGGAGAAGGCGGGCATCGCGGATGCTGCACAGACGGCTGCTGCCGAGCAGCGGGCCCATGACGAGATCGAGGCGGCCGTGACCTGGGCGGAGGCCCAGCCCGAGCCGCGCTGCGAGGACCTCCTGGAGGGGGTGTACGCCGAATGACCGAGATGACGTTCGCGCAGGCGGTGCGAGCCGCGTTGCGCGAGGAGATGCTCGCCGACGAGCGGGTCTTCATCCTGGGCGAGGACATCGGCGTGTACGGCGGCACCTTTGGCGTGACTGACGGCATGCTCGCCGAGTTCGGCGAGGAGCGGATTCGCGATACGCCCATCAGCGAGGCGGCCATCGCCGGCGCGGCGATCGGGGCTGCACTGGGTGGCATGCGCCCCATCGCGGAGTTCCAGTTCTTCGATTTCGTCCTGCTGGCCATGGACCAGCTTCATCAACCAGGCGGCCAAGATCCGCTACATGTTTGGCGGAACGGTGTCGGTGCCCATGGTGGTGCGCGGCCCGGCCGGTTCCGGCACCGGCGCCGCGGCGCAGCACTCGCAGAGCCTCGAGGCGCTGTTCACCCACATCCCCGGGCTCAAGGTCAGTGGCGCCCTCGACTCCGGCCGACGCCAAGGGCCTGCTGACCGCCTCGATTCGCGACCCGAACCCGGTGATCTTCGTGGAGCACAAGCTTCCTCTACCGGACCAAGGGCGAGGTGCCCGATGGCGAGCACGTGGTGCCGCTGGGCAAGGCCGACATCAAGCGGCCCGGGCGCGACGCGACGGTGATCGCCACCCAGATCATGGTCCCGCGGGCGCTGGCCGCCGCCGAGCAGCTGGCCGCCGACGGGATCGAGATCGAGGTCGTCGACCCGCGGACACTGGCCCCGCTCGACGTGCCGACCCTGGCCGAGTCGGTGGCGCGCACCGGGCGCTGCCTGGTGGTCCACGAGGCGGTGAAGAACGGCGGCATCGGCGCGGAGATCTCGGCGGCCATCACCGAGAGCCCGGCCTTCGAGTACCTCGAGGCGCCGATCCGGCGGCTCGCCGGCCAGCCGGTCCCCATCCCGTACAACAAGAACCTCGAGCGCTGCACCGTCCCACAGGAGGAGGACATCGTCGCCGCAGTGCGGAACCTGGTCGAGGTGCGCGCGTGAGCGTCGAGCTGATCCTCCCCAAGTTCAACATGGACATGGACTCGGCGGTCCTGGTGCGCTGGCTGCGCGACGATGGGGATCGCATCGAGGAGGGCGAGCCGGTCGCCGAGGTCGAGACCGACAAGGTCAACATGGAGGTCGAGGCCACCGTGGGCGGCATCCTGTGCGGCCTGCGCTACCAGCCCGGCGACGTGGTGCCGGTGACGGTACCGATTGCCACCATCGCCGCCAACGAGGCCGAGGCGGAGACAGTCCGCTCGGCTGCCCCGGCGCCCCCCCTCGCCTGTCCCCGCTGCAGAAGCCGGCCGCACCGAGCAGCGAGAACGGCACGAGCGCCGCGGCCTCGGTCTCCGTCCAGGACGAGGCACCGCCGCTCGGCGGTACCCGGGTCCGGGCCACGCCGGCGATCCGCCGCCGCGCCCGTGAGGCCGGGATCGACCTGGGCTCGCTTGTCGGCGCCGGCGGGCGGGTCACCCAGGCGATCCTGCAGGCTGCGGTGGAGGCACGGGCCCCCACGGTCCTTTCGGCAACATCTGCAGCCGCCGCTCCTCGGCGCCGAGCGCACCTCGACTTAGCCGGCGGATGTCCCCCCTCATGGCGCCTCGCGCCGAGGGCATCACCCGCGCGGTGCTCGACCCAGACCCGGCGCGCCATCGCGGAGCGCATGACCCGCGCCGGGGCAGTGCCGCAGATCAGCCTGACCGTGGAGGCCCGGGTCGGCGGAGCTCGTCCGGCTCCGCGACCGGAGCATCCAGGGCGCGGCCATCTCGTTCAGCGCCATCTTCGCCGTGGCGGCCGCGCGCGCGATCCGTGACCACCCGCTGGTCAACAGCACGTTCGAGGATGGCGTGATCGAGACCCGTCCCGGCGTCGACCTGGGGATCGCGGTGGCCCGCCCGGCCGGGCTCATCGTCCCCGTCCTGCGCGACGCCGACCGGCTTTCGGTGCTCCAGGCCGATCCGCGTATCCGCGAGCTGGTGACCCGCGCGCGCGACGGCAAGCTGCGGCTCGACGAGGTGAGCGGCGGGAGCTTCACGATCACCAGCCTCGGCGAGGCGGGGATCGACCACTTCACCCCGCTCCTGAACCCGCCGCAGGTCGCGATCCTGGCCATCGGCCGCATTGCGCAGCGGGTGGTTCCCATCGAGAACGGCGTGGCGGTGGAGACCCACCGTGCACCTCACCCTCACCTGCGACCACCGGGTCATTGACGGAGCCCCGGGCGCGGAATACCTCGCGACGCTGAAGCGGCTGCTGGAGGCGCCGTCCTGGCTGTCTGCGAGCCTCCAGGCAGGAGAGCCCCGGCCGCGCTGAGGACGCCATCGGCGCCGCCTGAGGAAAAATCTGCTATTGCGGACACGCACGTTGTCCGGCAACTTTCTGCTAGCATGGCCAATCGAACCCGGGGTGCTGGCTGCGCGCCCCAAAGCCCAACCAGGAGAGATTCAGCCTTCGTGGCTCAGCAACGGATCGACCGCAGCGTGGCGGTCATCCCCATCCAGCGCACCGATTCGGTCGCCCGGCTGACGATCGCCGGGCGCTCCGTCCTCGACGGCACGGTCCGCGCCCTGCGCGCCATCGCCGAGATCGGTCCCATCGTCCTGGCGGTCGAGGGAGATGGCGCCCGCGCCTGCCTTTCCGCGATCGAGAACCCCGGCGCGCTGGGTCTGCACGTGGTCGAGACGGCCGGCACCCGCTGGCAGGCGATCCGTGCCGGGCTCGCGGTGGCCGGAGATTCCGCCTCGGTCCTCATCCAGGATCCGGACCGTCCGCTCGTCTCGCCGGCCGGTATCCGCCGCCTCCTCGGAGAGTGGCGCGGCCACGAGGCCATCGTCACCGCCCTTCCCGTGTTCAGCAGCATCAAGCGCGTGGTCAATGGCCGCGTGGTGACCACCGTGCCGCGCGAAACGCTCCACGCGGCCCAGACCCCGTGGGTCTTCGAGCGCGCGACCCTCGAGGCGGCGCTGGACGCGGCGATCGCCAACGACTGGCCGATCAGCCAGGAGCTCGAGCTGGCCCGCAGGGCTGGCATCACGGTCCACCTGGCGGAGGGACACCCCTACAACGTCCCCATCGCCACCCACGCGGATGCCCGGCTTCGCGGAGATGGCCCTCGAACGCAGGCTCGTGGCCATCCCCGGAGGGGGCACCGCCGTCCGGCCTGATCGGACGGACCCAGAACGGTCCCACCGCTAACGCGTCCCGGACGGAGCGGGACAAGATCCCGGATCAGGGGACCCTCTCGTACAAGCGATGGTTCGGTGGTATCTTCCAGACCCAAGCACAAAGGTGCAGGGTTGTGTCAATGGGGAAGCGTCGCGTCGCGGCAGTGGTGCTGGCCGCAGGTGGTGGCCGCCGCATGGCCTCGCCCACGAACAAGGTCTTCCTCCCCGTGGGCGGCAAGTCGATCCTGGGCCGCACGCTCGAGACGTTCGAACACGACCCCATCGTGGACACCGTCGTGCTCGTCTGTGCCGAGGTCGAGCCCGGGCCGCCTGCGCCACCGTCGTGGACGAGGCGCGGCTGCGCAAGGTCCGCAAGATCGTCACCGGCGGCTCCTCCCGCCACGAGTCGAGAGTCTACGGACTGCTCGCCCTGGAGGATGAGATCGCCGATGGCACCATCGAGACGGTGCTGGTCCACGATGCGGTGCGCCCGTTCGCCACGCCGGACCGCATCGAGGCCGTGACCGCCGAGGCGCAGCGCACCGGCGCCGCGATCTTGGCCATTCCTGCCAACGAGCACATCGTCAGCGCGGACCCATCCGGCGAAGTCGTCGACCGCGAGGACAACCTGTGGGTGGCCCAGACCCCGCAGGCGTTTGACGCGAGCTCGTCCTCGACGCGCATCGCCGCGCGGCGGAGGAGGGGTTCGTGGACGACACCTCGGCCGTGGTGGAGCGCGCCGGGCACCCGGTCTCGGTCGTGGCCGGACCACGCGCGGAACATCAAGATCACGACCTCCGACGACCTTCTCCGCGCCGAGCTGATCGCTGAGCAGCTGAGCGGACGCGCGGACGCTGTGAGCCTGGGGGCTCTGACCCCCGTGTCTGAGCTCATCTCTCACGGCGTGACGGTGGTCGGCGTGGTGCTCGACTGTCCCAACTGCGGGCAGGAGACTCGCCACGAGGTCCACTACGTCGCCGGGCTTCTCCATCGGATGGAGTGCGAGACCTGCGGGCATCGCTGGGACGTGAGCCACCGCTGGCTGCGCCAGCGCTACCTGCTCAGCTTCCCGGGACGTGTTGTCGCCAAGCCGGTGAAGCTCGCCCGGGAGGCGCGGAGCCGGCCCCTGGCCTTCGTGCGCAGCCTTCCGCGACGCACGTTCCGCAAGATGGTGCACCTCGCGGGCGAGGTCGGGGCGCTGGCCGGGATCATCAACAAGTGACCAGCGTCGTTCGCGCCCGTCCCGTCTCGCCGGAGGACGCGGAGGTCCTGGCCAGCATCGCCGAGGACTACTACGTCAACGGCCAGAACCAGGACGCCATCGCGCTCGCCACCGGATCTCGCGCTCCTATGTCTCGCGTCTGCTGCGGCGGGCCCGCGACCTGGGGATCGTCGAGATCCACGTCGGCGCGACATCCAGCGCGACGCGGCGCTGGAGGCGGCGCTCCGCGAGCGGTTCGGGCTGGCGCGCTGCCTGGTGGTCGCCACCGGGGTGCAGTCGCCGGAGGTCGTGCTCCGACAGGCGGGCCAGGTGGCCGCCGCGCTCCTCGCAGAGCTGGTGGACCGGACGAGCACCCTGGCCCTGTCGTGGGGACGCGGAGTGCGCGCGGTCGTCGAGGGGATGCGCCCGGCCGGGCAGAGGCCGGCCACGTGGTCCAGATGTTCGGGGGGCTGAGCACCGCGCCTTCGGAGATCCTGAGCGGCGAGCTCGTCGCGGAGGCTGCCAAGAGCCTGGACGCCCCGCACGATCGCCTGCACGCGCCGTGGATCGTCGAATCCGCGGAGCTCGCCCAGGCGCTGGTCGATGAGCAGGACATCGCCGCCGTCCTGAGTCGCGCAGCCAATGCGGACATCGCCGTCGTGGGGATCGGCGCCGCGGGGCAGGGGTCATCCGCCCTGCTTTTCAACGACACGTACCTGACACGGGCCGAGCTGGAGGAGATCGAGGCGGCTCCGGCCGTTGGAGACATCTGCGGTCGCATCTACGACGACGCGGGGCGGGCCTGCCCGGCGAGCGCCATGGACCGCATCATCGGGCTCGACCTCGACCAGCTGCGCCGCATCCCGCTGGTGATCGGCATCGCGACGGGTCTGCACAAGGCCCGGGCGGTGAAGGCCGCCCTCCGAGGCGGCCTGGTCAGCGCGCTCGTCACCGACAGCGCCATCGCACGCGAGGTCCTGGCCCACGACCCCGCCTAAGGAGCCGTCAGCGCCGGCGCCCGGCGCGGAAACGGCCTGCACACGGCGCGGGGGCGCCCTCCTCAAGGGCGGGCTCGCGTTCCCGGTCCTGGGTAACGCCAAGTTCGCCTACCGTTTCGGCGGCAAGCAGATCGACACCGATGTCGACGCAACCATGTGCGAGCAGTGCGGGGCCGTGACCCTCACCGCCGCCCATCCGGAGCGCATCGTCAGGACCCACGATGCGCTCCGACGAGCACACCTGACCGACAAGTGAGGTGACCGAGCGCATCGGAGGGCGGCGTCCGGTGGCGGAGGCGCTGGCGGCCGGCCGGCCGGCGCGCCGGCTCCTGGTGTCGTCGAGCGCGCGCCCGAGCCCGGAGCTGCGCGGGATCCTGGCCGACGCCCGGACCGCCGGCGTGCCAATCGAGACCGTCCCCGGCGACCGCCTGGCGCGTCTCGCGGGCTTCGAGGGCCACCAGGGCCTGCTCCTGGAGGTCGCCGAGCGGCGCTGGGCCGAGATTGCCGAGATGCTTGCCCGGGCCGAGGCGCGCGGCCACCCACCCTTTCTCCTGCTGGGTGAGCACCTCCAGGACCCGATGAACTTCGGCGCCCTCCT
>CAWBBG010000017.1:0-42095 GCA_963787025.1 uncultured Chloroflexia bacterium | reverse complement strand
TGAGGCTGAGGCCCAGGCGGCCGGCGATGATCGCGTTTTTTTCGCCCCGCGCGATCCGTTCGAGGACCTGGCGCTCGCGGTCCGTCAGCTCGGGGAAGGGGCGCGCTCGCGCGCCCGACGAGCCGGCGGCGAAGAACGCGGAGATCCGCCGCGCGACGCCGGGTCCGAAGGACCCGCGCCGCCGTGACCCACCGTGTCCTTCGCAGCAGGTCGGCGCCCTGGACGTCCTTCAGCAGGTACCCACGGGCACCGGCCTGCATGGCGCTGAAGAGCGACTCGTCGTAGTAGAACATGGTCAGCATGAGAATCGCCGTCCGCGGCCGGGCGCGGAGGATCGCACGGGTGGCCTCGATCCCGTTGCGCCCGGGGGAGCTGGATGTCCATCAGGATCACGTCCGGCTGGAGGACTCGGCCATGGCAAGCGCCTCGTCGCCGTCCCGCGCCTCGCCCGCGCAGCTGATTCCCGGGGGGGATCGAGGAGCGCCCGCAGCCCGTCGCGGTAGACCGGGTGATCCTCGGCGAGAAGGACACGCAGGACCGGAGCGGTCGCCTCAGCCACCGGCGGACCCTTCGGTGGCGACCGGGTGCGGCAGTCGGGCAATGACCGCCACGCCGCCGCGGCGCGACTGTTCAACGCGCAGCTCGCCGCCCAGCTCCTCCGCCCGCTCGCGCATGGAGGTGACCCCGACGCCGATGCGCGGCGCGCCGGGCATTCCCTGCCCATCGTCCTCGACGGTAAGCTCGAGCATGTCGCCTGTGCACCGCAGCGCCACCCAGGCACGCGTCGCCCCGGCATGGCGGGCGACGTTCGCCAGCGCCTCCGAGCCGATGCGGTAGGCGGCCACCTCGACCGCGGCCGCCAGGTCCGGCACCGGCTCCGGCGCCGCAACCTCGACGTGCAACGTCCCGGTGGAGAGTCCGGCCGCCTCCTGCCGCAGGGTCCCCACCAGGCCTAGCTGGTCGAGGACCGGTGGACGCAGCCCGTAGGCGAGTCGCCGCACGTCCTCGAGCGCGCGCCGGGTGTCGGCCGCCAGGGCGTCCAGGATCGGCTCCAGCTCGTCCGCGGGGCGGCCCCGCGCGACCTCGAGCTTCAGGAGCGTTCCGGCCAGGGTCGGGCCCAACCCGTCGTGCAGGTCGCGACGGAGCCGGCGCCGCTCCTCCTCGCGGGTGCTGACCAGCTGCAGGCGGGAGCGCTGGAGGTCGCGGGTCAATCGCACCGCGTACGCGGCCGCCCCGGCCTGGTGGGCGAGCTCCGCGAGCAGGGCGTGATCCGCGGGGCTGAATTCCTCGTCCGGGGCCCGATGCGCGAAGGCCAGCCAGCCGATCTCCTCGCCGCGGTGCGTCAGCGGCAGCCGCTCGACCGTGCCGACCGGCGCACCGTGCGCCGCCGCCGGCACGGCGTCGCCGTCGCGCCGCAGCTCGATCGCCGCGTAGGGCAGGCGCAGGGCACCGGCCACCGTCTCAGCCACCATGGGCAGCACTGCCTCCGGGTCCAACGACGCCTCCAGCCGCTCGGCGAGGCGGCTGATGGCCCGCGCCGGCTCGTCGCGGTCGCCGTAGAGCATCCGGCGCACCGCTCGCTGCAGGACGTCGCGCAGGGGGAGCGCGACCAGCGCGGCGGCGCCGGCCGCGAGGAGCGTGATCCCATAGAGGCCGTTGCCCGGCACCACGCTGGACAGGAGCACGAAGCACACGCCGTAGACCAGGATGACGCCGGCGGTCAGGGCCCCGTAGACGAGCGAGCGGTGCAGGATCGTCTCGATCCCGAAGAGGCGCCCGCGTCGGACCGTCAGCGCCAGCGCGAGCGGGAACGGCAGGCCGGCCACGCCCACCGCGCTCCACGGGAGGACGGGCTCGCCAGCGAGCGCCGAGGGCAGATACCAGCCGATCAGCGAGAGCGCGGCCGAGATGCTCGATGCCGCAACCACGGAGCGAAGCCGCAGTCGCTCGTCAGCCTCGGATCGGCGCCATTGCGCATACGTCAACCCAATGACAGCGAGCAGCACGGCCGGCATCAGGACCAGCTGGCTCACGCTCCAGGAGCCGATCCAGGCGACCGCGTTCGGCGCCGCAGGAAACGTCCCGGCTATCCAGGCCGCCTGCGAGCCGAAGAGACCAACGTAGGCGGCGAGCACCAGGCGCCGCTGGCCGGCGCCGGCGGCAAACGGCCGCGGGAAGACAAGCACGAAGTGGAGCAGCCCAGCCCAGAAGACCGCGTAGAGCAGGTACGCGCCGGCCAGGTAGAGGACCGGCCCGGTGGACCCGGCCACCAGGTCGACCGGACCGACGGAGAGCATCCACGGGACGGTGCTCCCCAGGATCGCCGCGCTGAGCACGAGCAGGACACGGGTCGCCGCCTCGTTGGGCCGCCGCAGGAAGAGGTATGCGGCCACGAGCACCATGAGGCCCAGCCAGAGCAGGGTGCCCCAGTTGGCCAGGAGCACGTCCCCGAGCGGATACGCCGCCAGGGGAACGTCCAGGGTCACCGGCTCCCCGTCGCGCAGGACGGTGTAGGTCACCGTGTCGCCGGGACGGGGCGCGGGTCGCGCGACCCCGGCCGCCCCGGAGAGCCACCCTGCCAGCGGGACACCGTTGACCGCGGTCACCACGTCCCCCGCCTGCAGCGGGCTGACCGCACGCGTGGAGGCGACCTCCAGCCCCGCAGCAGTCCAGCCCGCGGTGACGTATCCGCCCGCTCCCCCGTCGGTCGGGACGGCCATCCGGTACCCGGTGAAGAGGACCGCCACCGAGAGCATGAGCACGGCGAGCCCGAGAACGCCAACGGCAGCCAGCTCGGTGCGGGCGGTGCGCAACGCGGTGATGGCCTGGGTGGTGTGCATCGGTCCTGGGCGATGGGGTCGCGGAGCCGTCAAGTTTAGGCGCACAGGCACCGAACACAAGCCCCGGCGTCGCGACCCGGGATTCCGCCCCTGACCGGGACTGCCGCCCCTGTCGGCACGGACCCATGCGAGCGCACGGTGCAGCGGTCCACCGAGCACGGAGGAGGGATCCATGGACTCGCTGCGCTACGGCCGGGAGGTGCGCTGGCTCTTCCAGACGGCCATGCTCGTCTTCCTGGTCACCATCGGCTTCGGCATGGCCCGCGGGCTGGGCATCATTGACTTCACGGACCGCAACCAGGTGCTGACCCACCTCCATTCGGGCACCATCGGCTGGATCACGCTGGGGATCGTGGCCAGCGTCCTGTGGCTCTACGGTGGGCACGAGCCGCGCACGTCGGGCGATCGGTTCGTGACCTGGACCGCCGTGATCCTGGTCATCGGCGTGCCGGTCTACATTGCCGCCTGGTGGAGTGCCAACCTCCCCTTCAAGGCGGTCTCCGGCGTCTTCCTGCTCCTTGGCATCGTCCTCTTCGTCGCCTGGCTGGTGGCCACGGCGCTCCGTATCGGCTACCGGAACCTCACGACGCCCCAGCTGGGAGCCCTGGTCGGCCTGGTGGTGCTGGTCGTGGGCTCAGCGCTTGGCGTCACGCTCCAGATCCAGTACGCCACCAACACCAGCGTGCTGCCCGGCGACCCGATCGGCGCCCACGCGGAGACGCAGGTCAGCGCATACCTGATCCTGGTCGCCATGTCCCTGGCCTACCTGGGGCTGCGCGGTAACGACCGCACCCGGCGCGGCACATGGATGGTGTGGCTCTTCTTCGGCGGCGGCGTGATCATCGCCCTGTCCCTGCTGGCCGGCTCATTCCAGACCGCCATCCTCTACATCCCCCTGGACCTCGCGGCATTCGTCCTGCTCATCACCCTGGTCGGGCGGCGCATCGTGGCGCCGGGATGGGTGGAGGCCGGATCCGCGCGGCACTTCGCCATCGCCATCCCGTTCACGCTGGTCTTCTTCGGGATCTTCATCTACATCATCGGTTCGTTCATCGCCGGGGTCTACGCGTCGGCCGACGAGATCCCGGAGAACCTGATCGCCGCGGCCGCGCACCCCGCCTTCGTGGGCGGAGTGACCAACATCCTGTTCGGGATGCTCTGCGACCTCAACCGCGACCGGCGCGCCGTGGGGCCCTGGGCGGACCACGTGGTGTTCTGGGGCATCAACCTCGCGGTGACCGCCTTCACCGTCGCGATCCTTTTCGACGCCACCGGCCTCTTCGCGGTCATCACCCCCGTGCTGGGTCTGTCGATCTTCGTCGGCGTCGTGACCCACAGCCTGCGGCTGCAGGCGCGCCCGGCGACGGTGGAAACGCCGATGGCGACCGCCTGACGGCGGTTCTGAACTCCGCGGCGTGTCCGGCGGTAGGAGCAGCATGACGCTCCGTCCCGTGCCGCTCGACGCGCTGCGGCCATCCCACTGGGGCATCCAGGCTCGCTTCCGCGATTCGGACGGGCTCGAGACCCCCCTGGGCACGACGAGCTAGCCGGAGCGCCCGACCGGGGCGGACATCGGCGAGGCACGAGCGCGGCGTACACTTGAGACGCGCTACACCTGATGTCATGGGGCATGCATCGTGCTGGCTTCCACCGTCGGCATGCCGGGGATGCAGCCCTCGTCCTCACCGAAGAGCCCCGCCAGGAAAGCCCGAGGCGGGCGTCGGCGCACGGTCGGGCTGCCCGCCCCGACATTCACCCGCGTCTACGACTGGCTGCGCAGCAGCCCGCCGGGCCTCGTCGGTCTGGCCCTGCTCACCGGCGTCGGAGCCGGCATCGGTGCGGTCATCTTCCGGGAGCTCATCGCCGGATGCACCATCCTCTTCACCGGGGTACGTGACTACAGCGGGTCGGGCGGGGCGCCCAACCCGAATCTCCCCGGCCTGGGACCATGGTTCATCGTGGCCGTGCCAGTCCTGGGCGGCCTGCTCTACGGCCCGCTCATCGACTGGTTCGCCCGCGAGGCGCGCGGGCACGGCGTCCCGGAGGTCATGCTGGCCGTGGCCCAGGAGGGCGGACGCATCCGGCCGCGGGTGGCGGTCATCAAGTCCGTGGCCTCGGCCGTCTGCCTTGGCGCAGGGGGGTCAGTGGGACGCGAAGGGCCCATCGTCCAGATCGGGTCGGCGCTGGGCTCGGCCTTCGGCCAGGTGCTGCGCCTGAGCGAGACGAACCTCCGGCTGCTCGTCGCCTGCGGTGCGGCCGGCGGCATCAGCGCCACGTTCAACGCGCCCATCGCCGGCGTCTTCTTCGCACTGGAGCTCATCCTGCGCGACTTCGAGGTGCGCTCGTTCGGCGTGGTGGTCCTCGCCTCGGTGATCGCCGACGTCATCAGCCGTGCCGCGTTCGGCACCTCCTCGTTCCTGCCGCTGCCGGCATTCGAGATCACGTCCGCCTGGCAGTACCCGCTCTTCGCCCTGCTGGGCGTGGTCGCGGCCGGCGTGGGTCTCGTCTTCGTCCGCAGCCTGTACGGGGCTGAAGACCTTGCCGACCGCCTCTGGCAGGGACGGCCGGAATGGCTGCGGCCAGCGGTCGGCGGCTTGTTGCTGGGTCTCCTGCTCCTGGCGCTTCCCCAGCTCTACGGCGTGGGCTACCAGGCGCTGGAGAGCGCGGTGCACGGCGGATACGTGCTCCCCCTCCTCGCCCTCCTGATGGTCGGGAAGATCGCCGCGACCAGCCTGACCATCGCCATAGGCGGCTCGGGCGGCGTCTTCGCTCCGTCGCTCTTCATGGGCGGGATGCTGGGGATGGCGTTCGGAGAGGTGGCGGGCCAGCTGGCACCGGGCATCGCCGGCGCGCCGGGCGCGTATGCGCTGGTGGGAATGGGGGCGGTCTTCGCGGCCGCGGCGCGGGCGCCCATCACGTCGGTTCTGATCATGTTCGAGCTGACCGGCGACTACCGAATCATCCTGCCGCTCATGCTCGCGATCGTGCTGGCGGCCGGCCTCTCCGCCGTCATGACCGATGACACGATCTACACCCTGAAGCTCCGGCGACGCGGCATCGACATCCTGCGCGGGCGCCCGGCGAACTTCATGGAGGTGCTGACCGTGGGTCAGGCGATGCAGCGCGTCCCGGCCGGGGTGCCCGCGGACCTGACCATCGGCGAGTTCGTGGACCGCTTCGTGAGCGATGGACGCGAGACCCTGCCCGTGGTGGACGAGTCGGGGAGCTACCGCGGGGTTGTGACCGCGCAGCAGGTCGAGGGCGGGATGCGCGAGAACGCGCTGCACGCGACCGCCGGAAGCCTCGCCCAGCGCCTGCCCACCCTGACACCCGACGAGTCCCTGGAGCAGGCGCTTGTCCTGCTCATGCGCCAGGAGGTCTCCGGCCTTCCGGTGGTGACGGCCGATGGCGGCCGCATCATCGGCTGGCTGACCCACCGGGACGTCCTGCGTTCGTACGCGCAGGAAGTGGGCAAGCAGGTGGCCGCGGCGGAAGGGGCCGATGCGCGCACGATATCCGCCACGGCATCGGCGTCGGCGCCTCCTCGGTCCAGCGGGCTGGCAGGGAGGCTGCGCGACTACCGGATCGTGGACCTCGCAGTGGGCGCGGGCTCGCCGCTTGCCGGACGCACCATCGGCGAGCTGCGCTGGCCCGCGTTCTGCCTTCCCGTGGCGCTGCGGCGGGGCGACAGCTCGTTCCGGCCCGGACCCGAGACGCGGATCGAGGCCGGTGATCGGCTGACAATCCTTGGGGCCCAGGAGCAGCTCGACGAGATCGATGCGCTGGTCGGCGAGGTTGCGGAATCCGCAGGGGACGAGGTCCCGAATGTGCCGGATGCATCGGACGCACCGGAGGCACCGGACCCACCGGAGGCACGACCGCCCGGTGACCGCGACCGCACCGGAGGAACCTGATGATGACCATCTGGATCGGGATCCCTCCATTCGACCCTTGAGGCCCGGCACCCGACCGACGACCATGGCGTCATGCGGTACTGCATCCGCATCCTCGCCGTGGGCGCCATGCTCCTGGCAGCAACCGGCTGCGGGCAGCCGTCCCTGACTGCGACGCCGTCGCTCGCATCGGGCTCGACCGCACCCACCGCCACCTCGTCCCCCAGCCCGACAGGCACCCCGAGCCCCTCCCCGACGCCAGCACCAACTCCCACTCCCAGCCCCTCCCCGACGCCGCCGCCCGTGACACCCGGATCCGTGGATCGCACGAGCATCGCGCTCGTCGCCACCTACGACGTCACGGCCACCATCGGCTACGCCAGCCGCGCGGTGAGCCTGGACGAGACCATCGAGGTCCGCAACGCATCCGGTGGCCCCGTCAACCGGATCGAGCTCAACACGGTCACCGCCAGGGTCGGTGCGCTCCGGCTCGGGACCGTCACCGTCGACGGCGCTCCATCGGCCGCGCAGGTGGCGGATCAGACCATCCTGGTTCCCCTGGGCGGCATCCTTGCCGATGGCGCGGCCGTCACCGTCCACCTCGGCCTCACGGCCACCCTCCGCGCCGACCTGGCCGGCTCGAACTGGCTCTTCACGCGGACGAACGGGGTGATCGAGGCGTACCGATGGATCCCCTGGATCAGCCTCGCCCGCGGGTTCGACCGCCCGAACTACGGCGACCCGTTCATCACCGCCTCGAGCCCGCACGTGCGAGTGACGATCACCACGGACCGGCCGCTGGTCATCGCCGCGACCGGGGAACAGGTGTCGGAGAGCGGCCTGACCCAGGTCTTCGAGGCGACCAACGTCCGTGACTTCGTCATCGCCGCCAGCCCGTCGTACACGGTCACCTCACAGAAGGTTGGGTCGGCCACGGTGCAGGTCTATGCGCTGCCGGGCTACCCCACGGCCACGATCATGGGCTACGCGGCCGATGCCCTCGCCCGCGAGGGCGCGCTGGCGGGCGCCTATCCCTACGCGACCTTCAGCGTTGCCGAGAGCGCGGGCGGCTACGGCATGGAAGGCCCGCAGATCATCTGGATTCCCGGCGGACTCTCGGGTCGCCAGCTGCACTGGCTCGTTTACCACGAGACCGCACACCAGTGGTTCTACGGGATCGCGGGCTCCGACCAGGCGAACCAGCCCTTCGCCGACGAGGCGGCCGCCGACCACCTCGCCCGCACCGCGTCGGGCCTGTGGCGGTCGAGCAACTGCGCCACTGCGCGCCTGGACCTGTCCATCTACCGATACAGCTCGGCCTGCTACTTCGAGGACATCTACGTGCAGGGATCGCTCCTGCTGGACCAGGTGCGCAAGGCCATGGGCACCGATGCCTACTGGCAGGCGATCCGCGACTACGTGGCCGCGTACCAATACGGGATCGGCTCCACCCGCTCGCTGCTCAAGGTTCTGCAGGCGCACACGACAGTCGATCTGGCGCCGATCCTGGCGCCGCGCTTCCCGAGCCTGTACTGACCCGATCGCCGCGGCCGCCGCCGAGCACACATCCACTCAGGTGGGGCCGTTGGCGTGTGCGCTACCCTTGGCCCCGCCGCAGCCAGGTTCGGAGCTGACACCAATGTCTGTGCGTCTCGCCGCATTTCTCGATCGGCTTCGATCACGCCTGTGGTTCATTCCCGGGCTTTTCGTCATCGGCGCCATTGCCGCGGCGCTCGTGCTGGTTCCACTCGATCGCCTGCTGGATCGCTCGGTGGCCAGGCCGCTGGCCGGGATCCTCTTCGCGGGCGGGCCGGACAGTGCCCGCCTGGTGCTCTCGACCATCGCCGCGGCGATGCTGACGTTCACCGGCCTCGTGTACACGGTGACGATGCTGGTTCTCCAGCTGGCGAGCAACCAGCTCTCGCCACGCGTCATGCGAACCTTCCTCCGAGATCGCGTAAACCAGACCGTGCTGGGCCTGTTCATCGCCACGTTCCTTTACGCGCTGCTCGTCCTGCGCGAGGTCCGATCGCCCGCGGACGGTTCGCCGTTCGTGCCGGCCATCGCGGTCAGTGTGGCGTACCTCCTGCTCATCGCCTCTGTCGGGTTCTTTGTGCTCTACATCCACCACATGGCACAGGCCATCCGCGCGACGACCGTGCTGCGCAGCGTGGCCGATGAGACGCGGAACGCCATCACCCGGCTCTATCCAGAGGGCACCGGGGATCAGCCAACGGAGCCTGAGCCGCGGTTGCCGAAACGGGACCCGGACGCGGTCGTGACCCTCGACCGCGCACCCGGGGTGATCACCGCGATCGACGACGGAGCCATGGTCAGGCTCGCCGAGAAGCATGGCGTGTCGATCGAGCTGCTGCGGATGGTGGGCGATTTCGTACCGACCGGAGCGCCCGTCCTTCGCGCGTGGCGCTTGCCCGCGGGACCCGACGAGGAGCAAGGGGATCTGCCACTCGCCGCACTGGCGGGTGCCATCCAGACCGGTCCGGAGCGAACGATGACCCAGGATGCGGCGTTCGGCTTCCGGCAGATCGTTGACATTGCCGAGCGCGCCCTCTCTTCGGGGACGAACGATCCAACCACCGCCGTCCAGGCGCTCGACGAGCTTCACGACCTCCTTCGACGGCTCGCCAGACGTGGCTTTGCCTCGCCAGTTCGGCTGGCGGGGGACGGCCCGGCCCTGCTGCGACTGCCTCGTCCCGACTGGGACGACTACGTCTCACTGGCTCTCGACGAGATCCGGCAGTACGGCGCAGGCTCAATCCAGGTCGCTCGCAGGCTCCGCTATCTGCTCCTCGATCTCAAGGAGGTGGCCCCGAGCTTCCGGCACCCCGCGATCGATCGGCAGCTGCAGCTGCTGGATCTCGGCGTCGCGCAGCAGTTCGACTCTCGCGGGGACCGAAGCGCGGCGGCAGAGCCAAGCCCTTCGGGCCAGGGTCCTGCCGCGATCCCGCCGCCGGACGTCGAGCCCGGCCCGGAGGATGCAGCCGGGGCGCCGGCCAGCGACTAGCCGAACAGCCGGCCAGGAGAAGACGGGGACCGTTCACGACATTCCCTCGCGCTGCGCGCGGTCGCTCAGACGTGACGATGCAGCAGATCCGTGCTGTCGGTCTCGTCCGCGGGATCCGGCTCGCGAGGAGCTTCCTCCCAGCCCATCTGCTCGGCCTCGTTCTTCGCGAGATTGAGGTGCACCGCGTCCCGCTCGACGTTGGCGATCGCCGAGGCGGGAACGTAGAGCGGCGTGGCAAGGGCGCCGCGCGAGGTGATCAGGTAGTTCTGCGTGACGTCACGCACGGTACCCAGGCGCTGCCCGTCGTTGCCGAGTACGGGCCATCCCCGCTGGAGGTCGGCCATCCGCATCTGCTCAAAGACCTCGTGCGCATCGAAGGTGTCTACCTTAGGCCGATTCGCCACAGGTGGTGGGATCAACGGTGTGCGCGGATGCCCGGGTCGACGCGCGTGGGATGCGCGGCAGACGCCGCAGGGCCGTCGTGCACGCCAGGCGGATGCCCGGCTACCACGGATCGCCAAGGACGTCCCGCGCGCCGACGGCCGATGGTCGATGGCCTCGCGCGTCAGATCAGCTGTTTCGCCGTGCGGGCACCGCGGTCAGCGACGCCACGCTGAGAAGCGCCAATCCAGCCCAGATCAGGATTGCGGAGTCGCTGAAAGCCACGGGAGCCCGGGGGCCGATGGTGCTCGTGTCGGGCACACCAGGCGAAGCGTTCGGTGTGGCCGTGGCGGTCATCGCGGGAGTCGAACTGGGCGTGGCTGTCGGGTCAGCCGTGACGGTTGGCGCAGGGACGGCGGTCGGGATAGCCGTCGGGATAGCCGTGACGGCTGGCGCAGGGACGGCGGTCGGGATAGCCGTCGGGATAGCCGTGGCGGCTGGCGCAGGGACGGCGGTCGGGATAGCCGTCGGGATAGCCGTGGGGGTCGGAGTAGGCGTGGGGACCGGGGTTAGGGTCGGTGTCGGGACCGGGGTCGGAGTAGGCGTGGGGACCGGGGTTAGGGTCGGTGTCGGGACCGGGGTCGGAGTAGGCGTGGGACCGGGGTTAGGGTCGGGGTCGGTGTCGGGACCGGGGTGGGGGTCGGTGTCGGTGTCGGCGACGGCGCGGGGTGGGTGTTGGGGTCGGGGTCGACGCGTCGATCCTGTCATTGATGAGAGTCACCGCGGCAGTGCGGGCCAGGGCACGACCGGTGAGCGTGACGTTGTCGTCCATGGTGATGGAGGCATAGGCCATGATCGTCCCGACCATGATGGAGTCCAATCCGAGGGTGGCAGAGCTGGTGACCTGCCAGAAGACATTGCTGGCGCTGGCGCCGTTAATGAGCTTCACCTCGCTCGACGTGGCGGTGATCAGGCTCGACGTGGCCTGGAAGACCCACACCGAAGTCGGGTCGCCGCCGCCATCAAGGGTCAGCGTGCCAGCGAGATTCAGGATGACTCCCCCGGAGGTGTAGACGCCACCGGCGAGGGTCTGACCGTCCAGAGCCAGAGTCAGGTCGAGGGTTTGGTCTGCCGTCAGAGCCAGTGCCTCGGCATATGCCGTGTCGAGATCGGTCTTGGCCTGCGCGGCGACACCAGGGGTATCCACATAGATGGTCCCGCTCACCGTTCCGGGCGGGAACCCAGTCACGGAGGTGCCCGGGGAGAGCCCCAGGTTGCCGGTGATCACCGTCGCCCCGGTGCTGGTCACCGTTGAGCCGGCCAGGACCGCAAATGGCGCGGCGGTGCCGAGGTTGATCTGCGATGGACCAAGCGCGCGGACGATCGGCGCGACGGCGAGAGCGCCGATGGCGAGCGTGGTGAGGATGACCGCCCAGGCGGGCAACCTGGCGCCGCGAAGACGTGTCCGCATCGTCAGGCCGGTGATCGGTGAGGAGACCAACCGTCGCATTTCGACACCCGCGAAGACCGAGTGGCGTCACCAATGGCTTCGGCGGCGTGAGCCCGTGCTCACCACCATGGGGAGTCATCCACCGAAACACAACCGGACCTTTGCCGACTCAAGAATGAATACCTGTCTACCCCGCGATCCACGCTCACAGCTCGCCGGCCTCCATCATCCGCTTCAGGTTGGCCAGACCGCGCTCCCAGCCGCGCTCGTAGGAGCCGATGAAGAGCGGACCGATGAGCCGCATGACGCCGGTAAGGTTGAACGACGACTGGACCTCGACCCTCGTCCCGTCACCGTCGGGCGCGAAGCGCAGCGTCACCTCGAAGGGAGCTCGTGAAGGCCGCCGGCAAGCCAGGACCAGGTCAAAGGTCATCCTTGTCGTGGCGGCGCCGGGCCCGGCGCCACGTGTGACACCTCACCCGGGCTCGACGTTGCCCGTGCTGCCGTCGACCGTGACCTGCATTCCATCTCGCAGGCGGACGGTGGCGTCGCCACAGCCGACGATCGCAGGGATGCCGTACTCGCGGGCGATGATCGACGCATGCGACGCCATGCTCCCGACGTCGGTCACGACGGCAGCGGCACGGGTGAAGAGCGGCGTCCACGCCGGGGCCGTGATCGGCGCCACCAGGATCTCCCCGGGCTGGAGCTCGCCGAATTCGTGCGGGCCTCGAATCACGCGGACCGGGCCCGTGGCCCGACCAGCCGATGCCGGCGTGCCCGATACGAGCGCGGTGTCCGACGGAACGGCGCCCGCGAACCGCGGCAGCGGCTCCCACACCGCCCGCACCGTCCGGCTCATCCGCCCGACGATGAGGGGGGCCACGAGCTTCGCCTGCTCGTCCCGGGTCGCGCGGCGGGCAGCCACGTCGACTGGCGCCACGCGCCCTTGACCGATCCCGGCGAGCGCTTCGGCACGGGTCAAGAAGAAGACGTCGTCAGGCGCCTGGATCATCCCGCTCGCGGCCAGCGATTCCCCGATGCGCAGCACCGCGCGCCGCATGACCGGCCAGGCGATGGTCAGGTCGGGCACCTGCTCCTCGCGCACTGCCGCGAGGTGCTGCGTGTCTGCGAGCAGGCGACGGAAGGCGCGGAGGCGGCGCGGTTTCGCGGCCAGGACCCGAAACGCCGCGTCCTCGGCCGCCCGCCGTGCCGCGGCCACTTGAGCGTACCGACTTGCGGGTCGTTCGGGGATCGGAGCGGATTCGTACCACCAATCGAGCGACACGACGGCATGCCGTCCCGACTCGGCGGGCAGCTTGAAGCCCGCCACGAGCGGGAGGTGGCTGCCGCCAAGTGAACCGGCGAGGTGCCGACGATAGAAGCGCGCCAGGTTGATCTCGATCTTGAACGCACCACCCGCCAGGGCGGCGATCGAGGTGAAGTACTCGCCGGCAAGGCCTGCCAGCTCGTCGATGAGTCCCGGAAGCTCCGCGATCGGCACGGTGTCGACGCGAGCTTCCGCAGACGCCACCGCCGCCCGGTAGCGCGGCAGCAGGTCGTCGCGCCACGCCCGCTCGAGGATCGGGACGCTGTGGCGCACCGTCGGGGGAAACAGCGCGGCGACGGTGCGTGGAGAGCGGATCAGACAGCGCAACATGCGCGGCGCGTTGCGAATGAAGACGGCGACCGACATCCAGTTGAGCGAGTAGTAGTACCAGCCGTTGACCACGACGTGGTAGGGCCGCGGATCTCGCTCTCCCAGCAGCTCGTCGAGAAGAGCGTGCATGCGGTCCTCCATGGCGGTCAGCAGCCAGGACTCGAAGAGCGGCGTCACTGGTTCCGAGATCCACTCGCCGAACCGGAAGGCACGCGTGTAGGCGCCGGGCACAGGCGGGTCCCAGGAGACATCGGGCGGCAGCGCGGTCATCGGTCGAGCCTGGACGATCCAGAGCGCGCCGTCGGAGTCGATCGCCCACTCGATGTCCTGTGGGACTCCGCGGGCATCGGCGATGCGCCGGGCTTCCGTCGCCACCTGGGTTGCCTGGCGAGCATCGATGGCCCGTTCTGGAAGGCGTCGTGAGGTAGCAGCGTTGTCGCGGATGATCCATTCGTCGCCCAAGGCCCCGCCGGATACCAGTCGCTCCCCGGTTCCTCGCACCGCGGTCACCACGCACGTTCGCCGATCTCCGGCAATCGGATCGGCGGTGAGAGCGACGCCGGCCGCGGCCGGCTGCACCATGCGCTGGATGATCACCGCCATCCGCCCGTTGAGCGCCGGCCCATACTCCGATGCGCGCGCGGAGCCGGCACTGGCCAGGACGCGGTCGATGGCTGCCTCGAGCCCTTCGGCGGGCACGTCGAGGACCGTCTCGTACATGCCGGCGTAGGAGCGCTCGTTGCCGTCCTCGGCGACGCCGCTCGAGCGCACCGCGAACCGACCCCCGCCCAGAGCGCTGGCGGCCTGCTGCAGGAGCGACCGGCGCTCGTCGGCCGTCATCCGGGTGGCGCCAGCGGTGAGAACCACCCCGTCAGGGACGCGGACACCCTCCGCAAGCAGGTCGCCGAGGCCACCTGCCTTTCCTCCCACCTCGCTGACATCGGCCATGCGCACCTCGCTGAGCCTCCGAACCGCGGGCGAGGTCATCGTTCGTTCCTTGCGCCGGCGGCCACCGCCGCGTGGATCACGAATTCGATGTCGTCGGCCGCCTCCTCGACCGATGAGCCAAGGTGATCGCGCCACAAGCGCAGGGCCGACGAGGAGATAAGGATGGTGAGGACGCGCGCGATCCGGGCCCGATCTGGCCGGGCAAGGTTCGGGGCGATCGCATCGGCCAGGCGGCGATTGATCTCGAGCCGCGCGGGCATGCCCATGCGCCGTGCTTCGGCTGCCGCCGGGCTTGCCATCGCCGCACGGGCGAGATCGTCAGCGGAGTCGAGGCCTTCGAACATCGCACGCACACCGTCCCGAAGCTCGTCGAGCGTTCGTGGCAGGGCGAACTCGCCTGGGGCGGCGCGGCTTGCGGCATGGAGATACACCGCGGCCAGGAGAGCCTGCTTCGTTCCGCAGTGGCGGTGGATCGTCGGGATCGACACACCCGCCTCGCGCGCGACCACTGGAATCGACACGCTCGCGACGCCGCGAGCCATGACCCGCAAGGTCGCCTCGAGAATCCGGACGCGTGTTTCGTCGGCCTGCTTCGCGCGCAGCTGGTTGTACGCGCGCATAGTGCCGGCAGTGGCTTCGGCCATGGATCTCCAGTCCCGAGCTCGGTGCATGGATCGCGGCGGTCACGGCGCTCATCGGGCACCCCGTACCGTGGGTGGCCACGATACGGTTCAGTTCATGACTATATGGTCCGTGTCAACAGCCAGGGCGCGCTCCTATGAGCTGTGCCAGCCGCTGGCGGCGGTGGGTCCAGTACATCGATTGCAGCGTACCGGCAACGGCGGGATTCACCCGCAACGCGCCGCGATCCAGTCGCGGACGTCGGCTTCGCTCAACTCGCCGCTGGCGGTGGCGCGAATGATCCTGTCGGTCTCGCCCGGGTCGCCCGGCGCCTTCAGCCAGGTTCGGCCGTTGCGCTCGACGAACTCCACGGTGGCCAGGAAAGCGCAGCGCTTGTTGCCATCGGGTAGCGGGTGGTTCTTCACCAAGTGCCAGCAGAGGACGGCGGCCTTGGTCGCGAAGTCGGGGTAGGCCTCAACACCGCCAAAGGCGGCCTGCGGCGCGGCCAGGGCCGACTCGGCCAGTCCGATCCGGTTGAAGTCTGCTATCGCTTCGGCGGGAAGCCCGAGCACGCGCTCGGCGATGAGGAGGTAGTCTGCCAGCTCGAGGTAGGCGGTCACCGCGCAAGGCGCTCAAGGATCTCCCTATTACGGTCGATGCTGGCCTCGAGCCGCCTCCGGAAGTCGGCATCGCGACGGCGCGCCTCGATGTGGGCCGTGATGGCCCGCCGAATCTCCTCATTGACCGACACCTCATCAACGCCGGCAATCGCCTCTAGCGTCTCGGCCTCTTCCGCCGTTAGGCGGAGCGTCCGCGCGCGAATCGTCATCGGATGGGCTCCCTTGTGCGTTCGAGGCACCACGATACCGCGATACCGCGGTTCGCACAAGAGGTCGAGTTCCCTGACGACGGTGAGTGGGCTTGCACCGTTCCTATCCGTGGGGTGCGGCGCCCTGCCGGGGCTGATTGGCACCGCATACCGGATTCCTGGTGAACCGTCTCATGCGTCTCGGCCGCGTTCACGCAGTACACGCATGAGACACATGAGACGCATGAGACAGGAGCCATAAGGGTTCAGATCGGGGACCGGCGCCCGTCCTGTCACCGCTCATCGAGTTTCGACAGGAAGCTTGCGGGCACGCGAACCGGGAAGCCATCGGCCAGGCCCAGCAGATGGCGATCGCCCGACACGAGCATCGCTTCGTGGGCCGCGGCCAACGCGAGAAGGTAGGCGTCGCCGGGGTCGGGCGAATCGACCGGCGGAGGACCGCCAGGGTCACGCGCCAGGGTGGCTGCCTCGGCAAGCCAGGCCACAAAGGCCTCCGCTTCGGCCTCCGGGATCAGTCGCCGGAGCTTCGGGTATGCGAGCGCCCGCCGCAGTTCATCGAGCAGCGCGGGCGAGACCAGCAGCTCAAACGCGCCTGCCTGCCAGGCGAGCAGCAGGCGAGCCGGAGTCCCGGTCGGCGAGAGGATGCCCGAGATGAGGACGTTGACGTCGAGGACGGCGCGCACCGCCGGCTACCGGCGCTGCCGGCGGACCGCGTGCTGGGCATCCACGGCGAGCGCGGTAGCCTCCTCCTCGCTCAACTGGTTGCGGGTCCACAGCCGATCAAGCAGGTCGAGACCCAGATCCCGGCGCAGCGCGTCCTCGATGACCTGGCTGTCACCCTTGCCGGTCCGCGCGGCGCGGACCTTCACCGCGCGCAGGACCTCGGCCTCCACCGTCAGCGTCGTCCGCACCTTCGTCATTGCCGCATTCTAGCATCATGATGCGGTGATGTCAGCCTAGCCTGGCGGTGCTCAGCCCCAGGGTGTACACGGGTCGAGCTGGCCCTGCCGCTCCAACCCGGGATTCAACGGGTTTGATCGTCGCTTGACGCATACGATGCATTACCCTATCGTAACGTATTACCAACTGGTCATGCGTTAGGAGTGCCGACATGCCCCAGGTCACCCGATCGATTCACATCCCCCGTTCACCGAGCGTGGTCTGGAAGCAGTTCGCGTCAGAGCGCGCGTTGCGGCGGTGGCTGGCGCCGACGATTAGCATCGATCTTCAGGAAGGCGGGGCCTATCGCATCCCCGGTGCCGATGGACCCGAGTCGATCAGCGGTGTCGTGCTGGAGGTCGTCCCCGAAGGTCGCCTGGTGCTGTCGTGGATGGAAGAGGGTTCCGAGTGGCGGCATCCCGGCCGGTTGGTGATCGCGCTTCGCGCGGAGGGTGACGGGACCGATGTCACGCTGACGCACGATGGCTTCGCCGGCATTGGAACCTCGGGCTGGCAGGCAACGCGGGAAGCGTACGAGCGCGGCGTTGATCGGCATCAGCTGCTGCAGCGTCTGGCGGACGTGGTGTTGGAGCGTGGCTGACGAATCGGATCCGTTCCAAGCCCTCGCGGACCCGACGCGTCGCCGCATGCTCGACCTCCTCTTGGAGCGAGGCAGCCTCACCGTCGGCGAGCTCGCCGCCGAATTCCCCGACCTTGTGTCTTCAGGCATCTCCAAGCACCTCATGAGACTCCGGGCCGCCAGGCTGGTCGTCGCCCAGAAGGAGGGCCGGCACCAGCGCTACCGGATCGATCAGGATGGGCTCACAGCAGCGTTCGGTCCATGGGTCGTCCGGTACGAGGCCCTGTGGAGCAACGCCCTGCAGCGACTCCGAGATCTCGCCACGGAGCACCCGGAGCCCGGGGCTCGGCGCTGAACACCCGCGCCGGCGACCGATCGCGGGGAACTGGCGCCGGAGGTCGCTGATGGGTCACAAGGACGTGGCCATCACCCTCGATCGATACAGCCATGCCATGCCGACCATGCAGAGCGAGGTTATGGGTCGCCTCGACGCGCTGCTGGGCCGCTCGGCGGTGGATGCGTCGGACGATGCCTCGGCCGAGGAGCCGGAGGAGCCGGCGCTGTGGCTGGACGACGAGGCTGGCGCCGCCGCAGACGGACCGCAGAGCCGCGATACGGGTTCCTCTAAGGGTTCCTCGGCCCGAATTCAGCTCGAGAAGAAGCCCGATCCGAGCTCGAGATCGGGCCGAATCCGGCGAATTTGGTACCGCATACCGGATTCGAACCGGTGATCTCCGCCTTGAGAGGGCGGTGTCCTAGGCCTCTAGACGAATGCGGCACGGCGGTCCCTCGCGAGGTCGCGATGGGGACGGCCGGGAGTATAACAAGCGCCCGCCGGAACCCTCAACACCGGCCTCGGCCGTGACCTGTGCCATTCGCCTCGATACTCCCATCTCCGACCGTGTACGCTGCGCGCCGTCGTTAACCGAGCTTCGAGGTGCCCCCGTCCGTGAGTCCCCTTCTTGGCGTGCTGCTCTTCATCCACGTCATCACCGCCATCGTGGCGTTCGGCCCAACCTACGCGATGCCCATCATCGGCAGCCTGGGCGCGCGCAACCCCCAGCACGGCGCGTTTGCCGTTGACGTCTCCGAGGCGATCGAGAAGCGCATGGTGCTGCCGCTGGCCCTGACCATGCCCATCACCGGGGTGGCCATGATCATCGTGGCCGGGATCAACCCCACCACGCCGTGGCTGGCCATAGCCATCGTGCTCTACGTGATCGCGCTGACCTACGCGATCGCCGTCCAGAACCCGGCGGTGGCACAGTTCGCCGCTGCGCTGCACGAGCTCACGGCCGCCGGACCGCCGCCGGAGGGTGCCCCCGCCGGACCGCCGCCGCATATCGCCGCGCTCAGCCAGAAGGTCGCCCGCGGCGGGATGCTCCTGTCGTTCCTGGTGGTGGTAATCGTCTTCCTGATGGTGACGAAGCTCACCTTCACCTAAGCCGCTCGCCGGCCACCGACCTGCGCCACGCGACTGCTGCGCGCGCTAAGTGGCTCGCGACGCCGTCGCCTCCGTCTCATCGGCCGATGTCACGCTCAGCGGCTGGCCGGCGGAGGGTCGGCCCGCTGCCCGACGGACTTAACGCGCGCGGTGGGCGCGCCACGCAGGTCAGGGAACGGGGCCCAGGCGCAAGGCGACGGCGCGCAGATCCCTCGGCAGGCTTCAGCGGTGCCCGGGTCCCCAGGTCCCCATCACCTGGCGCAGGATCGCCAGCTCACCCACGTGGTACGCGTTGTGGTCGCCGATGATCCGCACCGCCCGCAGCAGTGACTTCCCCGGCGTCAGCGGCAGCGGCGCCAGCAGGTCGCTGCCCGGATCGGCCACGAGCGCCCGCAGCGCGGCCCTGTCCTCCAGGAACCCGGAGACCGATGCAGCCCAGTCCTCTGGCGTGGCCGTGGCATCCGCCGCCGGCCAGTAGTCACGTGGCCATTCCCGCGGGCGGTAGTCGGCATCGGTCACGTACTCGAGCATGTCGCGCTGGGTGAGCCGCAGGTGCTCGACCAGGTGCCAGGGCGTGTACTCCACGTTGGGCGGGCGGGTGTTCATGGCTTCGGCCGGGAAGTCGGCCATCGCCGCCTCGAACGGCATGTGGGCGTCCACGCCGTCGAGGAGGCGCAGCACCTGGACGCGAAGCTCGTCGTGCGACACCACGGGCCTGGTCAGCTCAGCGGGTGGCAGCGAGGACGGCGTTCATGGCGTGGCGGCGCTCCTCGAGCCAGCCGAGCACGCTGCCGGCCACGTTGCGGCCAGGTGCCGCTGCCCATCACCAGCCCGAAGTGGCTGGCCGCCGGCACGTACTCGTAGGTGGCACCCAGCAGATCCGCGGTGAGGCGCGCCTCGGAGGGGTGGATCACGTCGTCCAGGCCGGCACCGATGACCAGGGTGGGGACCGTGATCCGCGCGGGGTCGATCTCCACGCCCATCATCCGCTCGCGGCGCGCGCTGCCGGACTCGCGCGAGCCGGCCAGCATCTCCTGCATCTTCGAGAGCTCCGCCTCGTCGAGGTCGGGCAGCCAGGAGCGGAGCCGCTCGAGCGGCGCGATCCAGCCCCACCACTCCGCGCCGTAGACGTCCGGGACGGTCGTGAGCTCGTGCGCGTCGGCGCGGCGCGGGAGCGCGGCGGCCGGCGGCGACGGCGCAAGCAGTACCAGGCCGAGGACCTGGTGCCGCTCCGCGTACAGCAGTGCGGCGAGCGCACCGATTCCCCATCCAATCACGACCGGTGGACGCCCCAGCTGGCGGATGGCGACACCGACGTCGTCCGCGTAGTCGCGCATGGAGGTGCTGCCCAGCTCCGCCAGGTCACTGGTGTAGTGGCCGCGGAGATTCATGGCGTGGGCCTCCCAGCCGCGCTCCGCGAAGTAGGCGGCAAAGCTCGACCAGAGCCAGGAGCCGGTGAGCGCTCCGTGCACGAGGAGGAGCGGAGGCTTGCGGGATCGGCGCTCCGGCTGGTGGGTCTCCATGTAGATCCCCTCCGGCTCGATGAACACCTCGTCGCGCTTGATCGCCTGGACCATGCGGGGTTACTCGTCCTCCAGCGAATAGAAAGCGAGGCCGGTCAGCAGCTTCGGGTAGAAGTACGTCGACTTCTGCGGCATCACGTCCCCCGCGATGGCCACCGCGGCGAGCTGCTCCAGGCTGGTGGGGCGCATCAGGAAGGCGGCCTGAACAGCTCCGGAGCGAACGCGCGCCAGCGCATCGGCGGGCTCCTTAGTGTAGAGGATGCGATCACCGGCCTCCGCGACCGGGTCCAGGCCCAGCCGGTCGGCGAGGATCGCGGCGTTCAGCGCCGCGGCGTCCAGACGCTGGACGGCCGTGCTCACCGCCTCGCGGCGCATGCGGTCACGCAGCGCGTCGGGATCGGCGACCAGCAGGAATCCCTCGTCGCCGGGAAGCACCAGCCCGAAGACCGCGGTCTCGTCGCCATCGGCCTGGGCCAGGCGCTCCGCCAGGGAGGACGGGGCCGCCGGAATCGCCTGGAAGAGTGGGTCAGGGGCGCCAGCCAGCGATCGCAGCGCATTAGCGTCGACGGCGCGGACGAGCCGATGGGTGGCCTGGATCTGCAGCTCCTCGAGCTCGGCATTGACCAGCACCATCATGACCCAGTCCGCGCCCAGGGCGCCCGCCGGCGCCCCGGCGAAGCGGTGATCGGCGCGGACCTCCGCCTGGCGGGCGAGGGCGGTTTCGTACCGATGGTGCCCGTCCGCGATGAACAGCCGCTGCCGGGAGAGGTAGCCGCTCATCCGGTCGTCGGGCTCGACGACGGCCAGGGTGTGCAGCAGCCCGTCGGAGTCGCGGGCGCGCCACTCGTCGCTCCAGGCACGGTCCATGACGTGTGTATAGCGCTCGGATCGGTCGAAATAGAGGGCCAGGATGGGTGAGAGCTGCGTCTGGGTGGCGCGGAGGAGGGCCAGCCGATCCGCCTTGGGGCCGGGCATGGTGTGCTCGTGGGCCCGCACGCCGTCTCCGTACGGCTCCAGCTGGACACGGGCCAGGATCCCGTGGACGGCCGGGGCATCGGGAGCGTCCGCGCGGGCGTGGCCGTAGTAGTAGAAGCCCGGCTCCGCCGGCCGGCCCAGGAACCCGTCCGCCTGCCAGGTCGCCAGGGCGGCACCCGCGGCGGCGTGGGGATCGGGGGCGCTCGACAGCTCGAGGTGGACCGCGTTGTGGGGATCGCGCGCCTCGAGCGCGCGCTGCTGCTCGGGCGAGATGACGTCGTAGGGAGGACAGACCAGGTCGCTCACGTCGGCGACGCGTCCCGGATGGTCCGACTCCTCTGCCGGCTGGCGAACACGGTCCGGGATCCGTCCTGATCCGTATCGGTCCAGGGCGTAGCCAATCGCGGAAAAGGGACGCACCAGGGGCATGTGGCTGAGTGTACCGCGCCCCGGCCTCGTGCCCGAAATGGAGGCCCGGCCCGGTCAGCCAGCCCGGTCAGCCAGCCTGGTCAGCCGTTCCCGCGACGCACGACGAACGGCGGCGGCTCACCGGGGTTCGTTGTCGGAAGGGCGGGCTGGGGGCGGGCCTTCACCGGCAGCCGCACAACCACCACCGTGCCGCGACCCGCGGCGTCGTTTCCCTCGACGCGGATCCCGCCGCCGTGGGCCTCCACGATGCCCCGCGAGATGTAGAGGCCCAGTCCCAGACCGCCGAATCGACGTCGCGTGGCATCGCCGTCCGCCTGGACGAAGAGGTCGAAGACACGCTCCCGCAGATCCTCCGGGATGCCGATCCCCCGGTCGGCGACCCGGATCTCGACCTCCTCCCCGTCCCGGCGGGCGCTGATCGAGATCGGCTCGTCCGGCGGCGAGTACTTCGCGGCGTTGTCGGCCAGGTTGGTGAGAACCTGGCCGATCCGGTCGCGATCGGCCTCGATGCTCAGCGTGTCGGGCACGGTCACTTCGACGACGCGCCCGCCATCGGCACGGCGCATTCGGGTGGCGACGGCCTGGAGCTCGGCCGCCAGGTCGAACGGCTCGGACTCCACCGTGACGCCGCCGCGACGGTCGATGCGGCTCACGTCGAGCAGATCCTCCACCAGGCGCCGCATCCGTCCGGTCTGCTCGCGGATGATTCGCACCTGGTCGATCTCCCGCGAGCCGTCCGCGTGGTCGCGCAGCCGTCGCTCGAGGAGCTGCGCGTAGCCCGTGATCGAGGTGAGCGGGGTGCGCAGCTCATGGCTGACGATGGAGAGGAAGTCATCCTTGACCCGCCGCGCCTCCTGCTCGCGGACGACCTGTTCCTGGAGGTCCGCCCAGAGGGCGGCGTTCTCCAGCGCGGGACCGGCACGCTCGGCGATCGCCTCGGCAAGCCGGCGTTCGCCCTCCCCCACCGGGGCACCGCCGACACTGGCCGCCACGAGGACGCCGCGCACTCGACCGCGACCGACGATGGGCACCGCGAGCATCGAGTGCAGGCCCAGCACCCCGATCCCGTCCGGATCGCCTGTGTCCGGAACCGGTGCCGGATCCGGGCCGACCAGGACCGTCGAAGCTGTCGCCGCGGCCCGACCCACGACCCCTTCACCCATCCGGGGTGTGCGCTCCTCCGCGTGCAGGCGCGCCGCGTCGCAGAGACGGTCATCGCGTCCCTCGACGTCCGCCAGGCGCAGCGTGTCGAGGTCGCCACTCACGAGCCACAGCTCGGCGATGTCGCCGACCAGCTCACCCGTGCTGCGGACGATGGTGCGAACCGTCGAGTCGCGCTCCAGCGACGCACCGAAGTCGTGGGCGAGCTGGGAGAGCACCGCCTCCTCGCGCGAGCGACTCCGCTCCCGCTCCTCCTCCGCCAGCCGCAGCTGAAGCCCGGCCACCTCCTGGGCCCGACCCAGCACCACGCGCGCGAATATGCCGGCAGCCAGACCGATGCCGAGCAGGTAGGCGATCCGCACGGGAAGCAGCGAACGGACGGCGTCGGACGGATCCGTTCCCAGGATCACGACGACCGCGTACAGGAAGACGCAGACCAGCGAGGACCAGACCGATGCGCCAAGGCCGAATCGCACGGCGGCTCCCAGCACCACCAGGCCGTAGAAGAGGTAGGCATCGATGGCGCCGGGCTGGATGTAGACGGCGACCGTGACGGCGACCATGTCGAGCGCGGTGGCCACGATCCCCACCTCGCGCGCGGGGAATCGCTCGATCAGCCACAGGATGGCGAGGGAGTAGACGGCCACCACGCCCAGCAGGACCAGGAGGGCGGGGGCGTCCGGCAGGAAGTCCCGGAAGGCGCCCACGACCACCGCGGCCAGCGCGGCGAGCGCCAGCCGAACCGCGACCAGCTGCCGCTCCTGGGAGCGCATCTGGCGCTCGATGTTGCGGTCGAGGTCGTCCATGGCAGCGCGGATCACCCGGGGCTCAAAGCGCGCCGACTATAGCATCGGGTCCCGCGGCGACAGAGTGGTCCTTCCGGGCTGCCTCGAAAGGCTCAGTCCGGATCTACCTCCTCGACGACGCCCTCGTCGATCGATTCGCCGATCGGATGCCCACCCGGGCGCGGGGCGCGCAGGAAGAGCACCGCGCCGGCCGCCACGGTCAGCGCCGCGATGATGGGGATCCAGGGCAGCCGCCGATAGTCCAGCGGGGCGAGAACGCTCACCTGCCTGGTGGCCGTGTGCCCGAAGGGGTCGGTGGCGATCACCGTCACGTCGCGCGGAAGCGGCCCGGCGGGCACCGACGCGCGGAACGAGCCGTCCGCAGCCACGGGCACCTCGGCGCCGTCGACCACGACTCGTGATGCCGGATCGGTGGTGCCGTTGACGGTCGTGTCCAGGCCCAGCGAGAAGAAGCCGGCCTCGGCGCTGAGTGCGGGCCGGACGGTCACCACCCGCACGGAGAAGCTGGCCCGGTACCCGTGCCCGGCCGGCGTCACAAGGAACACGTCGGCGGGGAAATGCCCGCCCGCCGCCGATGGCGCGGTGACCGTGAGCCTGAACGGGGGCCCGGTGGCGCTGACCAGCGGCCGTTGCCCGGGGAGGTCGTCACCCAGTACCGCCAGCTGCCCGCGAACCGCTTGCCACCGTAAGCGCCAGCGTCCCCGACGGGGGCATCCACCTCGACCAGAACGTGCGCGATTCCGCCAGGATGGCCCGGTCATCGCCGGCGGCAGCGGCAGGATCGGCAATGGCGTCGACGCAGCACCGGGGTCAGGACACCGCCTCCCGACTCAGGTGTCATCACCGACGTGAGCGGGCGATCGAGCCACGGCCGGGATCGCGACGTGCGCCTCGGAGCGGTCCGCCGCCGGGTCCATCGCCGTAGGCTGGACAGCTCGCCCAGACCGGGCGAGCGAAGCAGCACCATGTCCGCGCCGTTTCCCCCCACGATTCCCACGGGCGCCGCGCCAGCGAGCATCGCGACCTGGCTGGAGTTCGGGAAGCCGTCTGCGACGGGCTCCAGGAGCGTGCCGGCGAAGAGGAACCCAGCCGGCGCCACGCGAGGTGGCTGGCCACGGACCCACGTACGGGGTCAGGGGCGAATCCACGAAGAGCGCGGCAGCGGCGAGATGGCCACACCGCGGGCGCTCGTGAGCGACAGGTCCGGACGGTCCAGCTCGAGGACCGGCTTGCCCGATGCCGTGCGGCGCAGGACGACCCACGGTTCGACGCGCCGCCCAAGCACGGCGAGCGGACGTCCGCGGCGCGCGAACGACGAAACCGATACGACGTCGGCGGGCGATCCCGCGGGCCAGCCGATGGTGGTCACTGGCGTTTCGTCGTCGCCATACAGGATGGCCGTCCCCCGCCCGCCAGCGCATCGGGCACGGCGATCGGCGTGCCCTGCGCGGACAGACAGACCGATTCCTGGACCACCGCTCGGCGTCACGCATCGCGATCCGGGTCAGACGCCAGGGCGACCCCGTGCACTCGCCTCCCCCGACACCGCCTCTCCGACCAGTCCGATCTCGACGCCGGGCATGCCGTCCGAGTTCGCCGATGATCGATACCGCCACGCTCAGCGGATCGTCCTCGCTGACCATCACCGAGCTGGCCGCCCTCGACCATTGGTGAACTGGCGGCCGTCCCAGCGCAGCACCGTCACCCGCATCTGCGGAAGGCGTCGCGGGGGCCGCGGGCTCCAGCACCACCAGCTCCTCGGTCCCGTCGCCGTCGAGATCGGCCGCGAAGGCGTCCTGGGCACCGCGCCCGGTGTCCGACGACCATGGCGAGCACCGGCGCCGCTCAGCGGATTCTCCGAGACCCGGTAGATCGTGAGGCAGCAGGGCGGCGCGTCGCTGAAACCGCTCCCTGAGTTGACCGCGACGAGCACGTCCGTGCGCGCGCCATCGTGCCAGGCGAGGAGCCGCGCCGCGTCGTCCGGGCCCACCGCCGAGGATGCCCTGCGCATCCGGATGCGGCACCGCCGAGAGTCGCTCATCGGGGCTCACCTTGCGCCGCAGCGGCGCCTGGCCGGTGGTGAACCAGCTGCCGTCCGCCGCCTCGCGCCACAGCGCCACCGCCAGCTGGGCCCCGTTCGCACTGCGACTGGGCGATGGTGACCATCTCCCGGCGACCCCGTCGCCGTCCACGTCCGCGCTCAGCGCACCGTAGACGACCCCGTCGACGATCGTGACGCCGGGCTCGTCGGGAACCGCGTGCACCGGGTCATCGGCGCGCACGGCGGGAGTGACCGCCACCAGGAGCAGCGCCGTCAGCACCGCCGCGACAGCGGCGATCGGGCGACGGCCGGCGTCGCGACGGCCCGCTCGGCTCGGGATCGGCACCATCGTCGCCGCAGCATACCGCCCGTTCGGAGCGTCTGGCATGATGCGGGCATGGCCGATCCCGCCGTCCTGTGGAGACCGCCCGCCGATGCGCGCCACACGACCCGCGTCGGCGAGTTCATGGACTGGCTGGGCGATGCGCGCGGCCTGCGCTTCGACGATTACGACGCGCTGTGGCGCTGGTCGACGGACGACCTCGCCGGCTTCTGGTCCGCAATCGCCGACCATTTCGAGGTCCGCTTCGAGACGCCGGCCGAGCGCGTCCTGGAGCACCCGACCATGCCGGGAACTCGCTGGTTCCCCGGCGCCACCCTGAACTGGGCGGAGCACGCGCTGCGACTGCCCGGTCGTGGTGACGACGACGTCGTCATCGTGGCCCGATCCCAGTCCCGCGGGGAGATGCAGCTGACCGCTGCCGACCTGCGGGATGGCGTGGCCCGGGCCCGCGCCGGTCTCCTGCGCCTGGGAGTGCGTCGCGGTGATCGGGTGGCCGCCTACCTGCCCAATGTGCCGGAGGCGGTCATCGGCCTGCTGGCCTGCGCCTCCATCGGCGCCATCTGGTCATCGTGCGCGCCGGAGTTCGGGACGCGCAGCGTCATCGACCGCCTTGGCCAGATCGAGCCGAGCGTGCTGCTCACCATTGACGGCTATCGCTACGGTGAGCGCGCGGTGGACCGGACCAATGAGGTGGCCGCCATCCGCGAGGCCCTGCCGAGCCTTCGGGCCACCGTTGTGCTCCCCTACCTGGCCGACGGCACCGCCATTCCCGACGCGATCACCTGGGCCGATCTCGTGGCCGAGCCCGGGACGCTGGACTTCGAGCCGGTCCCCTTCGACCACCCGCTGTACCTGCTCTACTGCTCCGGCACGACCGGGCTGCCCAAGCCGATCGTCCACGGGCACGGCGGGATCCTGCTGGAGCACCTCAAGATCCTCGCGCTGCACCATGACCTGGGGCCGGAAGACCGCTTCTTCTGGTTCAGCACCACCGGCTGGATGATGTGGAACTACCTCGTTTCGGCACTTGCCGTGGGTTCGACCATCGTCCTGTACGACGGCAGCCCGGCCCATCCCGACCTGATGGCCCTGTGGCGGATGGCCGCGGAGCTGGGGATCACCTGCTTCGGCACCAGCGCGCCGTTCCTGCTGGCCTGCCGCAAGGAGGGGCTCCGGCCCGGCGAAGCGGTCGACCTGAGCGCGTTGCGCAGCATCGGCTCGACCGGGGCACCGCTGCCGGCGGAGGGGTTCCGGTACGTGTACGACGCCATCGGCTCCGATCTGCAGCTGGCGAGCGTGAGCGGCGGCACGGACGTGTGCACCGCGTTCGTGGGCGCCAGCCCGCTGGTCCCCGTCTGGGAGGGCGAGATCAGCTGCCGGATGCTGGGCTGCCGGGTCGAGGCCTTCGACCCCGACGGGCGGCCGCTCATGGGTGAGGAGGGCGAGCTGGTGGTGACCGCGCCCATGCCGTCGATGCCCGTTGGATTCTGGAACGATCCCCACGGAGGCCGGTACCGAGAGGCCTACTTCTCGCTCTTTCCCGGTGCCTGGCGCCACGGCGACTGGGTAACCATCACCGAGCGGGGCAGCTGCGTGATCAGCGGCCGTTCCGACGCCACGCTCAACCGCGGCGGTGTGCGGATCGGTACCGCCGAGTTCTACGCCATCGTGGAGGGGATGCCGGAGATCGCCGACGCCATCGTCGTCCACCTCGAGGAGCGCGATGAGCTGATCCTGTTCGTTGCGCTGCGACCGGGCGCCGCGCTCGACGACGCCCTGCGCGCGCGCATCGGTGCCGAGCTCCGACGCTCGCTGTCGCCGCGCCACGTGCCGGACCGGATCGTGGAGGTGCCCGGCGTGCCACGCACGCTCTCCGGAAAGAAGCTGGAGGTCCCGGTCAAGCGGATCCTGTCCGGGACCCCTGCCGAGGTCGCGGCGTCGCGCGGGTCGCTCGCGAATCCCGCCAGCCTCGATCCGTTCGTCGCGTTCCACGACCGCCGGGAGGGTCGCGACGAGACCTGAGCCCGGCGAGTGTTCGGCTGGCTCGAACGCAACATCGCGATCCGCGCCGGCCACCGACATCCTGGCGCCTCGTGTTCGGCTGGCTGAAACGTACTGTCGGGGAGCGCACCGGAACGGGGCCGGGGCCGACGGCGTGGCATGGCTGGCGTAACGCAGCGTCGGTGAAGGGCCTATCCGAGCGCCATCGGCGACGTTAGGTTCTGGCCACCGGAACACCGGCCCGATCGGGCGACGCGGAACGCCGGCCCGCAGTCCGAGGCCGCTACCAGGGACGGATGCCCAGCAGGTTGCGGGCGATGACCATGCGCTGGATCTGGCTGGTCCCCTCCCCGATCTCGGTCAGCTTCGCGTCGCGCAGGTAGCGCTCGACCTTGTACTCGCTGATGTAGCCGTAGCCGCCGTGAACCTGGACCGCGGCGTTCGTCACGCGCTGCGAGACCTCCGACGCGAAGAGCTTGGCCATGGCGGCCTCCGTGGAGTAGGGCCGGCCCTGGTCCTTGAGCCACGCGGCGCGGTAGACCATGAGGCGGGCCGCGTCGATCTCGGTGGCCATGTCGGCGATCATGAAGCCCACGCCCTGGAAGGACGCAATGGGCCGCCCGAACTGCTCACGCTCCTTCGAGTAGGCCGATGCCGCCTCGTAGGCGGCCTGCGCCAGCCCCAGGGCCATGGCGCCGATCCCGATCCGGCCCCCGTCGAGCGTCTTGAGGAAGAGCTTGTCGCCCTCCCCCTCCTCGCCCAGCAGATTCTCGGCGGGAATGCGGCACGCCTCGAAGAGCAGCTCGCCGGTGTTGCTGGCATGGAGGCCCATCTTCTCCTCCATGCGGCCGATGGAGAATCCGGGCGTGTCGTCGGGGACGATGAAGGCGCTGATCTTCCCCGAGCTCGTCTCGCGGTCGGTGACCGCAGTCACGATGTACGTGGAGGCGACTCCGGCGTTGGTGATGAACCGCTTGCTGCCATCGAGGATCCAGCTGTCGCCGTCGCGGCGGGCCCGGGTCCGCGTCCCGCGCGAGTCGCTGCCGGCACCCGACTCGGTCAGCCCGTAGGCCCCGATCTTCTCGCCGGAGGCGAGGGGGCGCAGGTAACGCTCCTTCTGGGCATCGGTGCCGGCCAGGTAGAGCGGGTTGCAGCCAAGGCTGGTGTGCGCACTGACGATGATCCCAACGCTGCCGGAGACCCGCGACAGCTCCTCGACGGTGATCGCGTAGGCAAGGGCGTCGAGCCCGGTCCCGCCCACCGATTCCGGATACGGGACCCCCAGGAGCCCCAGGCCTGCCGCCTCGCGGATGATCTCGTGCGGGAACTCTCCGCGGCGCTCGAGCTCGTCGGCGACGGGGGCGATCCGCCCCTCGGCGAAGTCGCGAACGGTGCGACGGATCTCCTCGTGCTCGGCTGACAGGGCGAAATCCATGCGGCTCCTGCGACTGCGATTGGGACGGCAGCCGGAGTCTACCAAGCCGGGACGAACGGCACCGTTGCCTCCGCCGGCGCTGGAGCTCGGGGACGCTCGAGCCGTTGACAGCCCGGGTGGGCCGAAACGTATGCTCCGCGGATCATCGAGAAGCCTGCTGCAACTCGATACGGGTCCGCATCCGGTCCCTGCGTGGTACGAGGCCCGGTCGCCTGATCCGCGGCGGACGTCAGGCGTCCGCGAAGGCGGCCAACACGGAGGCGGGCACCGGAACGAGTGGCGGGCGCGGCGTGATGTGCGCCTGAAATTGATCCTCGACCAGGTCCAGCCAGCCGGCGATCCGGGACTCGCAGCGCCGTCCCTGGCACTCCCCGAAGACCGCGCCGGCGCGCCGCTTCACGGCGTCAACGCTGGTCCAGCCGGCCTCAGCGGCGCGGTAGACGGACTCCGCGCTCGTCTCCCGGCAGATGCAGGACAGCTGACGCGGCATGGGTTCCACGGGTCGCGGATCGCCCTCGACACCAACCCCTGCCGCGTCTGCGCCCAGGAGCCGGAGCAGCGCGGGATCGGGACGCACCAGGCGAACCGCGGGCGCCGAGACGATCCACGGTATCGCCTCCGCGTCGCGCAGCAGCGCAGCCCAGGCGACCCAGCGGGCGCCGTCACGCGCAAGCCAGAAGAGGGTCGCGCCGTCGGCCTGCGGCAGGTCGTCGTCCACCACCAGCAGCTCGTCGACGCTGCGGCGCCGCAGCGGCCGGACCACGAGCGGCGTTCGCCGGGCCACGTCGCCGGCCCGCTGCGGCGGCTCCAGGCGATCCCAGGCCATGGCGGGGTTCAGCCCCCAACCGATCACGCTGGCTCCGGATGCGCGGACGGCTCGTCCGGCGCGAGGCGCCGGTAACGCGAGGCGTAGTAGAGGAGCGGAGCCGCCTCCTCCTCGAAGCCCGCCGCCACGATCTCACCAATGAAGATCGTGTGGTCGCCACCGTCGTGGCGCGCCACGAGCCGGCAGTCGAAGTAGGCGATGGCGCCGTCCAGGATGGGCGAACCCGTCTCCGCCTCGTGCCACGGTGCGTCGCAGAAGCGGCGCAGCTTCGCCTCGGTCACCGGCTTGGCGAAGCACTCGGCCAGCGGTCGCTGATCGGCACCCAGGACGCTGACGGCGAACGAGTGGCTCTCGATGATCGCCTCGTGCGTATCGCTGGTGCGGTTGAGGCTGGCCATCATCAGCGGAGGGTCGATGCTGATGCTGCTGATGGCGTTGGCGGTCATCCCGGCCAGCAAGGGTCCGTGGCGTGCGGCGACCACGGTGACCCCCGTCGCGAAGCGACCCATCATCGAGCGGAGCCAGCGCCGCTCCTCGTCGGAGATGTGCTGGGTGCCGGCGCCCGCGCCGCGCTCGAAGCGGGTCCCCACGGCTACCGATACCGCTCGAGCTTCTCCAGGATCGCGTTCGCCACGGCCCAGTCGGCCGGGGTCGGCTCCTCACCACCTTGGAGGTGGACGAGCGGCACCGTGTTCCAGGATGGCCCGTCCTCGCGGGGGATGTGGATCGCCATGTCTCCCCGGTCCAGGTAGGCCACGATCGATGCGCCGCGTTCGCCGCCGCGGGCCAGGGCCCGTTCGAACGCGCTGGCGAAATCCGCGGTGGAGCCGAACTCCAGGGTGATGCGCGAGGCGGTGAGGCCCGTGCTGGGCGGGTGCATGCCGCTCATCGGCCGGCTCCCAGCAGATCCAGGAGCCACGCAAAGAAGGTCGCGCCGCCCAACACCACGAAGGCGAACACGATAAAGATGAGCATGTAGCCGATGGCATTCGCCCAGGCGGGTACCCGCGCACCGGTCGATGGCGCCATCGATCCCTCCGCCAGCCAGACGGCAAGGGCGTCGCCGTCGACGTGGAGCTCCACATCGTCGTCGAGGGGGACCACCACCAGACGCTCCCGTTCGGCGCTGCCCGTCGCCGCGGTGATCAGGGCGCGCGGCGCCTCGTCCTGCCGGACGAGCAGGGCGTGGTTCCCCGTGGCGTTGGTCAGGCCCACCGCCTCGAGGCGGCCGGCATGGCCGATCGGCAGCGGCGCAAGCTCAGGATCCACGCCCGGCAGGATAGCAGCCCGTCGGCGGCCTCCCTCAGGCGTCCAGGAGCGCGAGCGCGGGCGCCAGGGCGCGGATGCTCTCGACGGTGATCGGGTCCAGGACCAGCTGCACGTGACCGACACCCTCGGCGGCAAACGCCCGCAGAGTGGTTGCCAGCACCCCGGGGCTCCCGTCGATCGGGTCCGGCTGCGGATCCGTGACGTCGCCCACCGGCCGCCCGGTGGCGCCCGGAAGCCGGACCAGCAGGGCGATGGTGCGCTCCACCTCGGCCGGGTCGCGCGAGGCGGTCCGGCAGGCCGCGTCGACCGTCTCGCGCAGCGATCGATAGCCCTCCGGCGTGTTGCCGAACCACGTGTACCACGCGTTCCAGGAGTCGACCCAGGGCAGGGTCAACGCCAGCATCCGCTCGCCGATGGATCCCACCATGAGCGGAGGGCCGCCGGGCCGATGGGGCGGCGGTCGAAGCTCGCAGTCCGGGGCCGAGTGGTACTGCCCGTGGTAGTCGACACGACCGTCGCGCACGAGCCCGCGGATGATGGCGAAGGCGTCGGCGAATCGGCTCACGCGATGGTCGAACGGCAGGCCGAAGGCACGATACTCCGTCTCGTTCCACCCGGCCCCCAGGCCCAGGATCAGCCTGCCGTCTGAGACGGCATCGACGGCGGTCGCCATCTTGGCCAGCACCGCGGGGTTGTGGAAGCTGACGCAGGCGACCAGGGGACCAATCTCGACCCGTGAGGTCACCGCGGCCAAGGCGGCCAGCAGCGACCATGCCTCCCAGGGCCCGCGAGCCTCTCCATCGGCGTATCGGTACAGGAGGTGGTCGCCGACCCAGAGGCTGTCCAGGCCGATCTCCTCCGCCGTTCGCGCCATGCTGCGCAGCTCCGACCACGGAACCACGCGCTCGACCTCGGGAAGCTGGATCCCCACCTTCAGGGGTCTGGTCACCTCACCCGTGCCCTTCGTGCTGCAAGCAACCCCCGATCGACGATCACAGGTCGCGCCGCTCGAAGCTGGCGACCGCGAGGGCGAGCATGCCCGCGACCCAGACGATGCACCATCCAAGGTACCCGAGCGCCGGGGGCGCCGCAGCATAGAACGGGAATGCCGCGATCTGTGGCCCGGCGATCGCGCCACCGACGAGCACCGTGGCCGGTTCGAGGCTGAAGATCGCACCCCGCCACAACCCGTCGGTGGGCAGGATGAAGCGCGACACGGTGCCGATCTGGATGGTGACCGGGTCGTTGAAGGCGGAGCCGATGCCGCCCACCACGCCGGCCAGCCACGCGAGGCCGAAGAGCAGCATGGCGACGATCCCGGTGGTCACCGGTGCGAGACGGGTGCTCAGCGCGATGGCAACGGTGAGGGTGACGAGGCCGACCGCCGCGAGGTAGATCGCCGCCTCGACGGGGTGTGGCGGAACGTACCCCGTGGCGGCCGAGACGGCGAGGAATTCGCACGCCGTGGCGAGCATGGCGTAGATCGTCACGACGATGGCGAGCGCCAGCCACTTGCCGAGCAGGACCGAGCGACGACCCACGGGCCGGGCCAGGATGGCCAGCGCCTCGCCGCTCTCCAGCTCGCCCGCCACCGACGGTGCCGCGGCGAAGACGGCGGCGAGTGCCAGCACGAAGCTGAACATGAACATCACCAGGATCAGGAGCTGCGAGGCGAGGGTCTGGAGCTGGGTGGCGGTCAGCGGCGGGCCGCCGCCATCGGCGAGGTGCGGCAGCTGGACGTAGCCCCAGGCGGTGAGCAGCACGGCCACCAGCGAGAGGCCGGCGAGAGCAGGCAGCAGACGGCGGCGGACGCCCTCGCGGAGGGTGACCGTGGCGATGGTCCAGATCTCACGCATCATCATTCGGGGCTCCGAAGCAGCTCACGGAAGCGATCCTCTAGGCTCGGCTGCAGGAGCTCGATCCCATACAGGCGGGCGCCGTCGGCCACGAGCGCATCGACGATCCCCGGCACCAATGACTCGTCGACCCCGCCGATGACGAGCCAGGCGCCATCGCGCTCGACCGGCCCGTGGGCGTCGAGCGCCGCGCGGCCCGCCGGCGACAGGCCCGTGACCCGGATCCGCACGCCGCCAGGGCGGAGCAGCTCGGCAAGGGTCCCCTGCGCCAGGAGCCGCCCGCGATCCATGATCGCCACGCGGTCGCAGACCTGCTCAAGCTCGCTGAGCTGGTGCGAGTTGAGCAGCACCGACGTTCCCTGTTCGCGGAGGCCGCGGATGATGCCGCGCAGCTCATGACGGCCGAGTGGATCGAGCGCCGTCGAGGGCTCGTCGAGCACGACCAGGGCAGGATGTCCCAGCAAAGCGACCGCCAGCCCAAGGCGTTGCTGCATGCCCTTTGAATAGGTTGCGACCCGGCTGTCGGCGCGCGCCGCGAGATCGGCCGTCGCGAGGGCGCCGGCGATCTCGGAATCCCGGATGGCGGGCGGCAGGCCGGCGAGACGGGCATGCAGGCGCAGGACCTCCCGCCCAGTGAGCCATGCCTGGTACCGAAACAGCTCCGGGAGATAGCCCACCGATCGACGGGCCGCCGGATCGCCGAAGGGTCTGCCCAGGAGCGTCCCGCCGCCACCCGAGGCGTGCGTCAGGCCCAGGACGATCTTCACCGCGGTCGTCTTGCCGGCCCCGTTCGCCCCGAGCAGCCCAAAGACCTCGCCCGCGGCGACGGACAGGTCCAGCCCGTCCAGGGCGAGCGTGCGGCCGTAGCGCTTGGTGATCGAATGGAGCTCGATCACGGGTCGAGAGTCCATCATCCCCGATTGTCGCAGGCCCCGCCTGCGTCAGCCCAGGACAAGGTCCCGCGCGGCCTGCGAGAGCCATGCGGCGTACCGGGAAGGGGCCCAGCCCAATTCGACGACGAGAAGCCGATACAGGTCCGGCGAAGTGAGGGTCCACAGGATGTCGGTCGCCGCGGTGGGGTCCAGGCCGGCGCGGAGGAGGCCCGCAGCCGACCACGCCTCGACGAACTGACGCATCCAGCCGCGGCGGCCGTCGGATGCGGCGCGATAGGCCTCCGCGAGCTCGGGATCGCCGGCGGCGCCGCTCCGCATCGCTTCCATGATGGCCCAGTTGGGACCCATCACGGCTGGCGCCAGGGCACCGAACGCCTCGAGCTGGGCGTCCAGATCCTGCGCGTGGAGAATCGAGTTCACACCTCCGCCCGGGATCAGCTCGAAGGCGCGGTTCAGGTTGCGCCCGCCCACCGCAACGAGCAGCGCCGCCTTCGACCCGAACACGGCGTAGACGGTCTCCACGGACACGCCCGCCGCGTCGGCGATGCGCCGGAGAGTCGCCGCGGCGTAGCCGTCCTGCTCAAGCAACCGCACGGCGGCATCCAGGATCCCATCCCGGGTCCGTTGCGCCTGCCGGTCGCGCAACGGGGAGCGATACCGACGCCGGGGCTTGACGGATTCGGCCATGCCGCTACAGTAGCATTCGATTCGATACAGTGCCACTGTACTCAAGAAAGGGCAGCATGGAGTTCGGCATCGTCTTCAAGTTCCTCCACATCAGCACCATGATCACGGCCGTCACGCTGGCGCTCGGCCCGTCGCTCGTGTTCGACCGACTGGCGGCCAGCGGCGACGTGCTCGCCACGCGGGCCTTCCTGGCGCGGATGGCCGTCTTCGACCGCTTCATCGGGGCGTTGTTCGTTCTCGGCGCCCTATTCGGGCTGCTCGCGGCCACCGCCATTGGTTTCAACCTGCTGGCGCCCTGGCTCGTGATTGCCTACCTGATCTTTGTCAGCGTGATGGTCCTCCAGGTGACCGTCGGAAGGCGGTGGCGTGGCTCGCTGGCCCACACCGTGTCGGCCGTGCCGGCGGGGACCGCGCATTCGACGGAGCTGGCCATCATCGGCTCAGCCGCAGCGGGGAAGCTGCTCTACTGGTACACGGCGGCTGCGACGGCCGTCATCGTCTTCGACATGGTCGCCAAGCCCCTTTCCTGATCCGCGGATCGACGATCAGGCGACGCGCTTGGTCTTCTTGCTGACGTAGTCGACCAGCACGTACTCGCCCAGGTGCTCCGGCTCGACGTAGAACGCCCGGCCGCGGTTGATGCGGCTCATGAGGTCCACGAAGTCGGACAGGTAGCGGGAACGCTCCAGCATGAACGTGTTGATGACGATCCCCTCGCGGGTGCATCGGCCCACCTCGCGGAGGGTGGACTGCATGGTCCGGATGGTGGGCGGATAGGCGAACTCGACCTGGCCGTTGGCGATGTGCGCGGTGGGCTCGCCGTCGGTGATGACCACGATCTCCTTGTTCCCGCCGCGCCGGCCCAGCAGGCCGCGGGCGATGATCAGGGCGTGCTGCAGGTTGGTGCCGTACTCGAACTCGTAGGGCGAGAGGGTGGCGATGGCCTCCGGCGGGATCTGGCGGGCGTAGTAGGCGAAGCCCACCACGTACAGCCGGTCGCGCGGGTACTTGGTGCTGATCAGGGTGTGCAGCGCCATGGCCACCCGCTTGGCGGCCGTGGAGCAGCCGCGCAGCAGCATGGAGCGGCTCATGTCCAGGAGCAGGACCGTGCTCGAGACCGTGGTCTCCTCCGAGCGATGGACCTCGAAGTCGTCCGGGCCGATGGCGACCGGCAGCCCGGGCCCGGAGCGGGCCATGGCATTGAACAGGGTGCGGTTGATGTCGACCGCGAAGGGGTCGCCGAACTCGTACGGCTTGGTCTCGTCCGTCCGCTCGCCGCCGTGCCCCGGGCTTGGCAGGGCATGGCCGCCGAGCGTCTCGCGACGGAGGCGGCTGAAGATGTCGGCCAGGGCCTGGGTGCCCATGCGCCGCGCCGCCCTTGGGGTGAGCTCCAGGCGTCCGCCGTCCCGGGTGAGGTAGCCGGCCTCCTCCAGGGAGCGGGTCAGCTCCCGCAGCTGGGCCAGGTCCTCCGCGGATTCCGCGCCACCAAGGTCACGCAACAGCTCCTCGTCGATCCGTGACAGGCCGTCGGGGTCGCGGGCGGCGGCGAGCTGCTCCTCCATGGCGTCGTAGCGCTGCTGGCGGTCGATGGCCGCCAGCGCCTCGGGCAGGCCCAGCTCCTCCGAGCCGTCGAACGGGTACGGCTCGCCGAACGGACGGTCCGGCCGCAGCGACTGCAGGTTCCCGGCGAGCCGCGCCATGTCCCAGCGCAGCCGGTCGTCGCGCAGCAGGTCGTCCATCATCTGCGACAGCTCCGCCCGCATCTCGGGGGACATCGACGCCAGGAGGGAGGCCATCTGCGACGCCTGGCGGTGAAGGTGGTCGATGAGCTGGTCGACACTCTCGATCCCCGGCGGGAAGAAGCGGCCGTGCTGGGCCATGAATGCGTCGAAGTCGGCCCGCGTGTCCGCCCCGCTGGCATGCTTCTCCAGGAGCTGGTTCAGGTCGCGGACCATGGCCCGCACCCCGTCGAGGTCCTCCGGCGTGACCTTGCTGACGCCTTCCTTCATGCCCTGGAAATAGGTCTGCAGCATCTGCTGGCGCAGCTCGTCCGTCAGGGCGTTGAAGGCGTCGCGGGCGCCCGGGTCCATGAACTCGTAGTCGCGCAGCCCGTTGAGCCGTCCCGCCACGCCGGGGGGCAGCGCGTCGAGGCGGTCCGTGCGCTGCTGGGCCGCACGGCGCAGCACCTGCGCCGCCATGCGGGCCTGGTCCTGCTGATCACCCGGTGGCGCGTCGAGCGCCGCCTGCTCCGCCTCGCCGAGCCGCCGCTGGATCCCGGCGCGCTCGGTTTCCACGATGTCCTGCAGCCGTTGCTCGATCTCGCCCAGCACGCCCCCCAGGTTCGAGCGCTCCAGCTCCTCGCGCCGCCGCTGGCGCAGCTGCTCCATGATGCGGCGCAGGCCGGGGATGTCGCCGCCGCGGGTACCGCGCATCCCGCGCTGCATGAGGCGCTGCAGGGCGCGCCGCACGTCGCCCTCGGCCAGGACGTCCTCGCTCAGGGCGCGCAGCACGTCGTCGGCGTCGAAGGCCGGGAGCTGCTGGCTCCCGTCCCAGCGGGAGTATCGGTACAGGCTCACCACGCTAGCGTGACAGACGTCCGCGCCGCAGTCCACGAACACGCGTCCGGTTCGCGTGCAGCGATGCCTCGGCAACTGCTTGCCATTTAGCAACCATCGCAGTAGGCTCGGGCAAGGTTGCTGCTAGGGGAGGGAAGGGGAGGAATGTCGGGGGGCGCTCGTCATGGAACTCGCCTGAGCGTGTCTTGCTTGGCAGGGCTTCTGCTCGCCACGACCATGATCCCCATGGCTCAGGCCGCAACGGGCGGCGATTGGGTTTCATTCGAAGGCGCCGCATCGGTGATGGATTTCGCGACGTCGACCACCGTTGTCGTGGACGGAGCGCGCGCAGCTGACGGCCGATGTGATGGCCATTTCACGCTGACACGGGAGCCCGACGGGCCGCCACGCGGGGCCGTCGAGTTGGCAGTGAATGAAGCGACATGTCAGCAAGAGGTGCTTGTTGGCACGCTCGCTGCGCTCCCAGCGGACGTGTCGAGTCCGCAATACTCCACATCATCGAGTGTCCCGTATCCAGGAGGAAGTGGGAGCCCGGCGTCTCCGGCCGCGACCGAGGAGCGGTTGGCACATTACTACGTGATCTGGCGGGACCCTCTCTACATCCAGTTGACTCGCGTTCAGGAGAACTTGGACTGGAGGTACGACGGCAGCCATATCCTTTCTATTGTCTCGTCCTGGGACTCACGCACGTGGTTCTCTCGAGACGGCTGGAGTGAGACGAATCACCAGGGTCCGTATCTGTATCACGATCCCACGTGGGCCTATCTCTCAACCTACGACACCTTCTATAACCAACCCTTCTGCGGAGGGACCTGGATCGAATACCATCCGATCACCCTCTTCGCGCACGTGGATGGTACGGCGAGCGGCGGGGCATACACCTACGACTATGGCTGCGATGCCGGCCTCCTGTCATGGTACGCATACCTGTGGTGAGTGGCGCGGCTGGTGCGGACAGCCTGGCAGAGCGGCAGCGACCGTGGATCGTTGGCGGCGTAGCGGCCTTGGTGGACGCGATGCTGGTTGTGGGGGCCATGGCAGTCTTCAGTGGGATTGCGGGTCCAACGCTGGCGACCGTCTACCAACTGCTGGGGCTGGCCTTTCTGGACGGACCGGGGTGGCTGACCCCTGCCATCATGGCTGGACTAATCACCACTGCCGGAATGCTCGGGGCTCGAGCAGCTCATCGCAGAGGGAACGGTCTGTTCGCAGCAGCGCTTACCGGCGTGCTGACGCTCGTCGCCCTCTACGTTGCATGGGTATTCGTGTGGACCACGTGGCGCCTGACGATGAGTAGCGGCATCGCGGCTGCGCCATTCCTGCCTCTTCAGGCAGCGTTGCTGGCGCTCGCCGGTCTGGTACTCCCCGGCCTCATCCTGTTCCTCCCGGCCGGTCTCCTGTGGGCTTGGGTCGTGAGCGCCGTCCTCGGCACGGTGAGAGAGAAACCCACCGGCGAGTAGGGACCGCGAGTGAGCCGAAGGGCTAACATGAGGAGCGCTGTCCGCCCCTTGTTGGCCGGGCAGCGCACCACGGGGTCAGCGCGCGTAGCGGACGCCGCCGGCCCGCCGGTCCTTGTTGAGCCGGCGGTTGAGGTGCAGGCCCTCGAGGACGAACTCCACGCCGCTTGCGACCGATGCCGGAGCCTCCCCCACCTCGAGGCGGCCGATGGCCCGGCGCAGCTCGGGGATCTCCTCGACCAGCGCGCCATGGGTGCTCGACGGGACGTACTCCCCCACCTCGGCGGCGGCGCCGGCCTCGAAGCGCTCGATGAGCGGCGTCATCTCGGACAGCGCGAAGTGCCGGTTGAAGACGTTGACCGTGGACCGCGCCAGGAGCTTCTCGACGACGCGGTCCTCCCGCTCCTCGTCGCCCAGGGTCTCGAGCTCGATCTTCCCCGCGGTCGAGGCCACGACCGCGGGCAGGTCGCTGATCCGCGGCGCGGCGGTCGCCTCTCCCAGCCGGACGGCACGCTTGAGCGCCGCGGCGGAGAGCGTCTCGGCGTTCGCGATGGTGACCCGCACGGAGACGCCGGATCGCTGGCTCACGTCCGATGAACGGCGGGCCAGCTGCGACAGCTCCGCAACGATCTCCTTCATGAAGCCCGGGACGTGGACCGCGACACCCCCGGCCTCCTCCGCCGGCGTGCTCGCCTCCTGGTCCATGATGGCGATCTCGGTCGCCGCGTCCTCGGGGTAGTGGGTCCGGATCTGCGCGCCAAAGCGGTCCTTGAGCGGTGTGATGATCCGGCCGCGGCTGGTGTAGTCCTCCGGGTTGGCGCTGGCGATCACGAACAGGTCCAGCTCCAGGCGGATCCGGTAGCCGCGGATCTGGACGTCGCGCTCCTCCATCACGTTGAGGAGCCCCACCTGGATCCGTTCCGCGAGATCGGGCAGCTCGTTGATGGTGAAGATGCCACGGTGGGTCCGGGGCAGCAGGCCGTAGTGGATCGTCAGCTCGTCGGAGAGGTAGCGACCCTCCGCGACCTTCACCGGGTCCACCTCGCCGATGAGGTCGGCGATGCTGATGTCCGGTGTGGCGAGCTTCTCGGCGTAGCGATCCTCGCGGACGATCCAGCGGATGGGCGTCGAGTCACCCTGCTCGGCGACCGCCGCCACCGCGAACGGGGAGATGGGATGGAGCGGATCGTCGTGCAGCTCGGCCCCGGCAACGGCGGGGATCCACTCGTCCAGGAGGCCCACCAGGGCACGCGCGATGCGGCTCTTGGCCTGCCCGCGTTCCCCCAGGAGGATGACATCCTGGCCGGCCAGGATCGCGTTCTCGATCTGGGGCAGAACCGTCTCGTCGTATCCCATGATCCCCGGCAGGAGCGGCTCGCCGCGACGGATTCGGTCGAGCAGGTTGGCGCGCATCTCGCCCTTGACGCTGCGGCTGCGCCAGCCGGACTCGCGCAGCTCACCAAGGGTGGTGGCGGCGGGATGGGTCATGCGGAGGCTCCTTCGGAATCGCTGGGATCGGGTCGCGAGGATGCTTGGTTCGGCGGGGGCACGGCCCCGGCGCGGTCAGGGTACTCCGAGAGCGCTTCCGCGACCGCTGGCGGGTCACAGACGCCACGGTCCGCCAGCCGGGTGAGGAAGGCGGACCGCGCCGCGAGCTCGGCCTCGAAGGCCGCGGGATCGGCGTCCAGGCTGGCGGCCAGGATCGCGTAGGCGGCAGGATCATGCACGAAGGGGAGGCCGGCGCGGCCGCCGTCGTCGGGAAGGACGGGCGGCGTCGGCAGACGCTGGGCACCGGTGAGCTGCGGCGAGCGCGGACCGTCCATGGTGGCCAGGCGCACCGGAGCAAGGCGCCCGTCCGTGCCCAGGCGGAGATGCCACGCCCCCTCGCAGCGGCGGTACATCCCCGCCGGTGTGCGGTACGCGGAGAACTGCAGGTAGATGGTCAGGCCGGCCAGGTCCGGATCCGTCGCGCCGACCCCGTCGCGCAGGGCGGCCAACGCCTCGTCGAGGGAATCGGCGTGCATCGTGGCTCCCAGGCCGTAGCCCCGCCCGGCCAGCTCCAGCGCACCGCGCGCGTTGCGGCCCCAGACGTAGATGGGCAGGTGGTCGCTCATCTCGTTGACGAGCAGGTACGTGCGGTCGGGGCCGTACTCGTCGGTCCAGCTGAAGTCGCCGCGCCAGCCACGGAGGAAGATCCCCACCGTGCCGTTCGGCAGGAAGTCGACGAGCGACGAGAGCGTCGTGGTCTTGCCTGCCTGCGGGGCCTCGCTGGCCAGCATCACACCACGACGGCGGGCGACCACTGCCCACAGGGTGGCCATCAGCCGTGCGTCGAGGCTGCCGCTGGAAACGATCTCGACGGCGCTCATCGGCTCCGGCGGCGCCCAGTGGTAGCCCCACCACCCTTCGGGGAACCGGGAGAACCAGGCAGCCAGCGAGCCGGACATTGGAGTGGGCACGGTACGCGCGAGCCCGGCACCGGTGCAAGCGCCGGCGTCAGCCGCGCGCCAGGAGGATTCGCGTCAGAGCGTGCCGGTACACGAACACCGCGCGCATGCTCCAGCCGGCGACCAGATCCAGCAGCGCGCCGGCGGGCCCGCCCGGCCCGACATGAAAGCTGACCTCGTCGCTGACCCAGGTCCCGCGCCTGCCCGGCGTGAAGGTGTGGACGTGGTCGAAGCGCGCCATCGGCCCAGAGAGGGAGGTGTCCGCGAAGCGCGCGTTCTCCACGCGCTCCACCAGGCGCACCTGCCACGCGAGGGGCGTCCAGGAACCGATGCCGTACCGAAACTCCAGCAGGGAGCCGGGACGCGGCGGGGCAGGCTCCACGGCGACCAGCCGCACCCGCGCCGGCGGCGGCGTCAGCCGACCCAGGTTTCCCGGATCGTCGAAGAAGGCGAACACCCGCTCGATGGGAGCATCGACCCAGCCGCGGGCCCGAATGGTCGGCATGTCCGGGGTACGGTGCTCAGACCCCGAACGGATTGATGGGCTTGGCGCCGGTGCCCACCAGGACCGCCTTGGTCTCCGTGTAGAGGTCCATGGCATCCACGCTCATCTCGCGTCCGTATCCCGACTCCTTGAACCCGCCGAACGGGACGCCGGGGAAGGCTGCGAAGGGGGTGTTGATCCCCACCGTGCCGCTGCGGATGCGCTGCGCGACCCGATGGCCGCGCGCCGGATCCCCGGTCCAGACCGTGGCCGCGA
>CAWBBG010000016.1:0-200002 GCA_963787025.1 uncultured Chloroflexia bacterium | reverse complement strand
GTCAGGGGCGTACGGACCATGGACCCGGAAGCCATAACGCTGGCCCGGCCCGATGCCTGGCAGGTACCCGTGCCAGATCAGGTCGGTGCGCTCGCGGAGGCGGATCCGCTCCTCGTGGCCCGCCTCGTCGAAGAGGCACAGGTCGATGCCGGACGCGTGCTCGCTGAAGATGGCAACGTTCACGCCCGACCCGTCCCAGGTGACGCCCAGGGGATGGGGCGCGCCGCCCCAGAGCGCGGGGGCTGCGGAGCGCGGCCGACCGGTTCGCGGCCCGGCGGACGTCGGCGAACGGCTCATGAGCCACCAAGCATAGGTGGTCTCACGCGAGACGGGCGAGAGCGTCGAGCGGCAGCCAGCTCCACCCCGGCCGGTTCGCCGCCTCGTAGCGCACCTCGTAGCAGGCCTTGTCGAGCTCGAGCGCGGCGAGAAGGTCGGCGTCCGGCGTCGATGGCGCCGACGCCGCATACCGGTCCAGGAATGCCGCGCGTGCCTGTGAAAGCCAGGCGTTGGCGTCGAGCGCCGGTGGGGAAGATCCGCGCGCGGCGGTGCGGACCGCGTAGTCGAACGAGCGCAGCATCCCGGCCACGTCGCGCTCCGGCGGCTGCGGGAGGCGCCGCTCGGCGAGCGGACGCGCCGGCTCGCCCTCGAAGTCGATCACCATGAATCCGTCCGGGGTGCGCAGCAGCTGTCCCAGGTGGTAGTCGCCGTGGATGCGGGTGACGCGGCCGACCCGCGCCGCACCGAAGGCGGCCTCGAGCCGCTCCCGGATCCGCGGTGCGAGCACGGTCAGTCGCGCGCGGTCCTCCCCGGCGGTCGCTGCCAGGGCCGCGTCCAGCTGTGCGACGGCGCCGGCCAGGAGCGCCCTCGTCTCCCCGGCCGTGGCGGCACGCACGGGGAACGAGGCGTCGAGCGGGCGTGCGGCGAGCGAGGCGTGCAGACGCGCGGTCACCGTCCCGATCGCCCCGGCAGACTCGATCGCCGCCCGCGGGCCGCCGTCCGCGCCTCCGAGCTGGCCCAGGAGGTGGGCCCAGGCGTCGCCGGAGGTCGCCACGCGCTCCTGGAGCATGGCGGCAGCGGCGATGCTCCCGTCGGACCCGAGATAGCGCACGGCACCGGCCATGCGTGGCGTGACCGGACAGCCCACCGACTCGAGGAAGGTGCCAACCTCGATCTCCGGGTTCTCCCCCGCCTCGAGCCGCCGGTAGACCTTCAGGATGAGCCGGTCGCCCACGGTCGCGGAGGTGTTCGACTGCTCGACCCCCACCCGGCGCTCCGGCAACCGGGCCACGGCGTCCGGGCCACCGGCCACGAGCGTGTCCAGCGCGGGGAGCGCCTCGCAGCGGAAGCCTCCCGTCTCACCCCGCAGCGTCGAGCCCGCGGCGATCGCGGCCGTGATCGCGCTCCAGGCGCCGTCGCCGTCGGCGGGCTCGCGCAGGGGCTCGCCGGCGGTCCCCACGGCCGGCACCAGGTAGGTACGGGTACCGCCATCGGCGAAGGCGGCCACCAGCACAAGCAGCCATCCGTCGCTCGCCCGGTCAGGGCGGGGCAGCGGAGCCGCATCGGCCAGTGAGACGCCGGTGATCGACCGGTCGCGAGCGCCGAACCAGCGCTGCGCGGCCAGCCAGCCGGGCCGCAGGAGCGCCGCGGCATCGGTCAGGAGGTCAGCTCGAACCACAGGAAGTCGTGGGGTCCCAGGGTGAGGAGGTAGGGCAGCTCGCCGATCTTGGGGAAGTGGACCCGGCCGATCAGCTCGACCGGGACCCGCCCGTTGAACTGGCGCAGGTCCAGCTCCACGTACTGCGCGAAGCGCGACAGGTTGGCCACGCACAGCAGCGTGACCTCCTCATGCTCTCGCAGGTAGGCGAGAACGCGATGGTTATCCGGGCGGAGGAAGGTCTGCGTCCCGCGCCCGAAGACGGGATACGCCTTGCGGACGCGGATGATCCGCTTCATCCAGTTGAGGAGCGAGCCGGGCACCCGCTGCTGGGCCTCGACGTTCACCGCCTGGTAGCCGTACACCGGGTCCGCGACGAGGGGGGCGTAGAGGGCGTGGACGTCCGCCCGCGAGAAGCCGGCGTTGCGGTCGCCGCTCCACTGCATGGGGGTCCGAACGCCGTTTCGGTCACCGAGGTGGACGTTGTCCCCCATACCGATCTCGTCGCCGTAATAGATGATGGGCGTGCCGTGCAGGCTGAGCAGCAGCGAGGTGAGCAGCTCGATTCGCCGGCGGCTGTTGTCGACGAGTGGCGCCAGGCGGCGGCGGATCCCCAGGTTCAGCCGCATGCGCGGGTCGATGGCGTACTCGCTCCACATGTAGTCGCGCTCGTCGTCGGTGACCATCTCCAGGGTCAGCTCGTCGTGGTTCCGCAGGAAGAGCGCCCACTGGCAGCTCTCGGGAATCGCCGGCGTCTGCTCCATGATGTCGATGATCGGCCAGGAGTCCTCCTTGCGCAGCGCGATCCAGATCCGCGGCATCAGCGGGAAGTGGAACGCCATCTGGCACTCGTCACCGTCACCGAAGTAGGGCCGGACGTCCGGCGGCCACTGGTTCGCCTCCGCCAGGAGCATCCGGCCGGGGTGCCGCTCGTCCATGGCCACCCGCAGGCGCCGCAGGACTTCATGCGTCTCCGGCAGGTTCTCGCAGTTCGTCCCGTCGCGCTCGATCAGGTACGGGACCGCGTCCAGGCGAAGTCCGTCCACGCCCAGGTCGAGCCAGAAGCGCATCACCCGCAGGATCGCCCGGAAGACCTGCTGGTTCTCCCAGTTCAGGTCCGGCTGATGGCTGAAGAACCGATGCCAGTAGTACGCCCGCCGCTCGTTGTCCCATGCCCAGTTCGAGCTCTCCGTGTCGGTGAAGATGATTCGGGCGTCCGCGTAGGGCTCGGCGTTGTCCGACCAGACGTACCAGTCCCGCTTGGGCCCGGTGGGGTTGGCTCGTGACTCGGCGAACCACGGGTGCTGGTCGCTGGTGTGGTTCACCACCAGCTCGGTGATCACGCGCAGCCCGCGCCGGTGCGCCTCCCGGACGAAGCTTCGGAACTGGCGGAGGGTCCCGTAGTCGGCGTGCACGCCCATGTAGTCACTGATGTCGTAGCCGTCGTCACGGAGCGGCGAAGGGTAGAAGGGCAGCAGCCAGATGGCCGTCACGCCCAGGTCCGCGATGTAGTCGAGCTTCTCGACCAGGCCGGCGAAGTCGCCGTTGCCATCCCCGTTCGAGTCGGAGAAGGCCTTGACGTGCATCTCGTAGATGATCGCGTCCTGGTACCAGGTCGGGTCCTCGGGGAGCGGTGGGGGCGCGGGGGAGCGGCGGGGCGCGGTGGTGCTCATCTGTCGCTCGGCCTCCTCAACGGGGGGAGATGGTGAAGATGCGGAACGGTCGCTCGGGGGTCAGCTCCACGGGCACATCGGCGCCGCGTTCGGGGACGGACTCGCCGGTGACCAGGTCTGTGATCCGGTAGGGGTCGTCCCAGCCGATACCGATCGCGGGCAGGTCCGGGTGCAGCATCGCGGTCGCGGTCGCCCGCGGGTCGACGTTCACGACGACGAAGACGGCGGCGCGCCATCCGTAGGGATACCCGGTCAGCGGATCCGGCTCCCCGTCAGGCAGCGCCTTGCGGTAGAAGAGCACGCGGTCGCCGGTCACCCCCTCGAAACGGAGGTGCTCGTAGGCGCGGAGCGCCGGCTGCTCGGCCCGGAGTCGGTTCAGGGTGGTGATCAGCTCCTTGATGTTGCCCGGGGCGTTCCAGTCGCGAACCCGGATCTCGTACTTCTCGCTGTCCGCGTACTCCTCGCGATCGCCAAAGCGCTTCGACTCGCACAGCTCGAAGCCGGAGTAGATCCCCCAGCTGCTCGAGAGGGTCGCAGCCAGCACGGCGCGCACCTCGAAGTGGGGCCGTCCGTGGTCGAAGTGGTGCGGGTTGATGTCCGGGGTGTTGGTGAACAGGTTCCCGCGGAAGTACTCGCGCATCTCGGACTGGGTCAGCTCGGTCAGGTACTCGCGCAGCTCCCAGGCGCTCTCCCGCCAGGTGAAGTAGGTGTAGGACTGGGTGAAGCCGACCTTGGCAAGGGCGCGCATCATTGCCGGCCGGGTGAACGCCTCCGAGAGGAAGACCACCTCGGGGTGCGTACGCTGCACCTCACCGATCAGCCAGCCCCAGAAGGGCACCGGCTTGGTGTGCGGGTTGTCAATGCGAAAGATCCGCACGCCCCGCCCGATCCAGGTCTGGATGACCCCGAGCCATTCACGCCACAGCGCCTCGCGCGCCGTCGCGTCGGCCCCGTAGAAGTCGATGGGATAGATGTCCTGGTATTTCTTCGGCGGATTCTCCGCGTGCTTGATGGTCCCGTCCGGGGCATGCCGGAACCACTCGGGGTGCGACGTCACGAACGGGTGGTCCGGGGCGGCCTGCAGGGCGATGTCCAGGGCCAGCTCCATCCCCTGCTCCTCGACCGCGCGGCGGAAGTGCTCGAATTCCGCGAGGCCACCCAGCTCGGGTGCGACGTCGGTGTGGCCCCCATCCGCGGAGCCGATGGCCCATGGGGAGCCGGGATCGTGCGGTCCGGCCTCGAGGGAGTTGTTGCGCCCCTTGCGGTTGATGCGACCGATGGGGTGGACGGGGGGGAGGTACACGACGTCGAAGCCCATGGCCGCGATATCGGGCAGGCGCCACTCCGCACCGCGCAGGGTGGTCGCCCGTCCGGCTCGCTTTCCCTGCGAGCGCGGGAAGAGCTCATACCAGGCGCCGGTCCGTGCCCGCTCGCGATCCACCATCAGCGGGAGCTCCGGCGCGTAGCGGGTGGCCCACGAGCGGTCCGGGTGGCGGCGCATCGCGGCCATTAGCTCCTCCCCGATGACCGCGGCGGCGCCCGTCCGCTCGCTGCGCGCGCGCCGCATGCGCTCGTGCGCCGATCCGATCGTCCGGGCATCCGCCTCCGCGCCTGACGCCCTGGCGCGGTCCCGGGCGGCCTCGAGGAGAGGCCTGGCTTCGGCTAGCTCGGTCGCCACCCCCACCCCGGCATCGACCTTCTTGATGATCGCGTCGCGCAGCGAGGCCCAGGCGTCGCGCCAGGCCTCGACGGTGTACACGTGGCGGCCGATGGCATCCAGCGGCAGGCTTCCGGACCAGCGGTCGTTCTCGACCGGCCGCATCGGAGCCTCGATCCACCCGCCGCCGGCCTGCGGACGCAGCATGAGCGCGGCATCGAGCAGGTCGTGCCCGTCGGCGAAGATGTCCGCGGTGACCAGCAGGCGGTCGCCGACCACCCGCTTCACCGGGTGACTTCCACCGTCGAGCTCGGGTGAGACGCGCTCGATGATGATCGTGCGGCGCGTTCCGACCGCTCCGGCCGGCGGCTCGGGACCGGCCTCGACTGGCAATTGGATCCGACGCGCCTGTGCGGCGGTGCGCCGAAGGCTGGTTCGCGTGGTCGTCATCGTTCCCTCCAACCCTACCCCATCCCGCGAAGATGGTCAGGCACCCGCCGCACCCGCCGCACCCGCCGCACCCGCCGGCGCCGACCGCGGTAGGCTGCAGTCCAGCATGGGTAGCTCGAAGCGGTTCGCGCGCAGGCTCGCGGCGGTGCTGGTGCTGCTGCTTGCCGCCTGTCAGGCGCTGACCCCTTCCCGCAGCCCGGCGCCGTCACCGGTCGCCACGCCACCCCACGAAACGGTGCCGCCCGGGGGTTCCACGAACCCGCCCCTGCCGGCCGGGCCGGACCACCTGGCGCTGGAGCCGGTCGCGACCGGCCTGGACCATCCCGTCGGGATCACCAACGCCGGCGACGGAACCGGCCGCCTGTTCGTCGACGAGCAGGCGGGCACGGTGCGGATCGTTGGTACCGACGGTTCGGTCCGCCCGGATCCCTTCCTCGATCTGCGCGATCGGATCGTCTCCGGCGGCGAACGCGGCCTCCTCGGCCTCGCCTTCCACCCGGGGTTCCCCAGCGACCCCCGGGTCTACGTCGACTACACCCGCAGGCCCGATGGCGCCACCGTGGTGAGCGAGCTCACGGCGACGGCCGACCGCGCCGATCCGGCGAGCGAGCGGGTCCTCCTGGTCATCCCCCAGCCATTCGCAAACCACAACGGCGGCCAGCTCGCGTTCGGCCCGGGTGGCGACCTGTACATCGGCACCGGAGACGGTGGATCCGGTGGGGACCCCCTGGGCAACGGGCAGAACCTGGCGGTGCTCCTGGGCAAGATCCTGCGCATCGACGTGGATGCACCGCACGCCGCGGGAAAGGCGTACGCGATCCCGGCCACCAACCCGTTCGCCGCCGGCGGTTCGGACCCGGGCGGCGGGGTTCCGGAGATCTGGGCGTACGGGCTTCGAAACCCCTGGCGCTTCAGCTTCGACCCGGCGAACGGCGACCTGTACATCGGCGACGTGGGACAGGGCTCCTGGGAGGAGGTGGACCGCCAGCCCGGTGACTCGACCGGGGGCGAGAACTACGGGTGGAACGTCATGGAAGGACGTCACTGTTACACCGGGTCCTGCGACCAGCGGCCGTACGTGATGCCGATTGCGGAGTACGGGCACGACGCCGGGTGCGGCATCATCGGCGGGTCCGTGTATCGCGGCGCGGCTCAGCCGACGCTCGACGGCGTGTACGTCTTCGGCGACTACTGCTCCGGCACCGTCTTCACCCTCCAGGTCGACGAGGGAACCATCACCCCCAAGCCGGTTCTCGCATCGGGTCTGCAGATCAGCGCCTTCGGCGTTGACGGGAACGGCGAGATCTACATCGCGGACGTGAAGGGCGGTGGGATCTACCGGGTCGTTGTCGCCTCCTGACGCGCCCGAACACGACGCCCCGCGCCGCGACGCGCCGCACCGAGCGTCAGCCGTTCCAGGCGGACTGCCCGTTCAGATCGCAGACGTGGTAGCTGGCACCGGTCGTCCGTCCGCCCGCGAGGGTCAGCTCGTCGCCTTCGCGCAGGACCACGGTACCGGCTGCGTCGCTGATCGTGAGCGGCGGGCCGTCGGCGACCTGCCAGCCGTATGGCCAGATCACGCCGCTGAGCTCCGCGCTGGACTCGTCGAGGCGCACGAGCCGGATCCGCGTCACCACCCCGTCGCGGACCACCGTCACTTGCAGCCGCAGCTCGCCCCCGCTTCCGCACACGTCGGCCTGCACCGGCCGGGCCAGCTCGGTCAGGAACTCAACGCCGTTGTCGGACGCCGGGGTCGCCAGCCAGACCCCGGCGGCGCGGTTCAACCCGCCCACGGCGAGCACGCGGCTCGGCTCGACGAGAAGGGCCGTCAGCTCCGCCGCGCGCACGGCCGACGAACGGTCGGCCCGTGCCCAGGTCCTGCCATCGGCGCTCACCAGCGCGCGCTGCGGGGGATCGCCGCAGCACGAGGTGTAGGCGAGGACGAAGGTCCGTCCATTGAAGCCGAAGACGGCGGTGGCGCTGCCCGTGTCGCCCGGCCGCTCGGTCTCCTGGGCGGAGCCGAAGCTGGTCTGCCGCCAGGTGGTCCCGTCCTCGGATCGCCAGACACCGATCCCGCCACGTGCACCATCGAAGCCGGCGCCGTACCAGGCACCGTCCGCGCCGATGCCGATGGCGTCGAAGCCCATCGACCCGGGCAGCCCCGCCGCATTGACCCGCGTCCAGCTGCGCCCGTCCGGCGAGACCACGGCGGCAGCCTGCACGCCGCCCGAGAGTCCGAACTGCGTCCCCCCCACGACCACCGATCCGTCCGGCCGTCCAGCGATGGTGTTGAGGGACTCGCCGATCTCCACGTCCGAATCCCAGGTACGGTCCCAGGCAGAGCCGTCGACGCTGGTCCAGATGGCCTGCCGGTTGGTCGAGACCCGCATGCCGATGGCCACGAAGCCCGGCCCGGCCGCCGCGATGCGCTGGATCCGGGCGTCGGCGGGCGTGACGGGGACCCACGTGCCATCCCCCGGCGAGCGGAGGATGAGGGTGGCCTCCGGGGAGTTGGCGAGGATAAGGATGCTCGTGTCGGTCGCCGCGACCCCCACGGGGACCGCATCGCCGAGGGCACCGGCGTCCGCGAGCGCCCAGGAAGCTCCGTCGGCAGAGGTCCAGATCGCCGGGTGGATCGGCCCGGTCGCGCCGGTCTCGGTCAGGAAGCCGTCCACGATCTGACCGACGGCGATGTAGCCGCCGGGCCCGTGCGCCAGACCGGAGACGGCGACGGTCTGCGACGCGGAGTCGCTCGAGGTACCCGCCAGGAAGTCGACGGAGCGCCAGGTCAGGTCCACGGCCGTCGTGGCCACGACGCGCGGCGTGGCCGCCGGCGAGGGGCTCTCCGTTGGCGTCAACGCGGGCCTGGTCTCCGTCGCTGACGGCAGCGGGGTGCCGGTCCCGGTCGAAGGGGCGGCCGACCGGCTCGCCAGCGCGGTAGGGGGCGTCCCGGATGCGGCCGGCCGCAGGAGCACCGCCATCACCACCACGATCCCGGCGACGACCAGCAGGGCGCTGAGCGCCAGCGGAAGCTGGTCGCTCCAGAAGCTCGATCGCTGACGGATCTGCGGTCCGTCATCCTTGGCCACTGACGATCCCTCCTGGCGATCGGCGGGGCGTGCCACGGGGCCGCGTCGTGCCCAGCCGATCCGATCGCTTGGCGCCATGATGGGGGACCGCGGCCAATTGTGGTAGCGGGGCTACAGGACCCCGAGGGCACGGAGGCTGATCCAGCGCCCCCGCGCGATGACGAGGTGATCCAGGAGGCTGATGTCCAGCAGCCGGCCGGCCTCGGCCAGCTCCTCCGTGATGCGCAGGTCCTCGCTCGAGGGGGTCGGGTCGCCGGACGGGTGGTTGTGCGCGACCACCACGGCGGCGCCGTTGCGTCGCACCGCTTCGCGGAACACCTCGCCGACACGCACCGGGGAGCCGGCCAGGCTGCCGGCGTAGACGGTCCGCAGCGCGGTGACCGCGTTCTTCGTGTTCAGCACCGCCACCCGCAGCTCCTCGCGCTCGAGCAGCCCCATCCCGGGAAGCAGGCGCTCCGCCAGGTCGGCGGGACGCCGGATGACCCAGCGCTCCACGGGTGGGGCGCTGATGGCGCGTCGTGTGAGCTCGCAGGCGCTGGCGAAGGCGCCGGCTCGGCGTGGGGGAAGTCCGGCCCGGGCAAGCTCCACGGGACTGGCTGCGACCACGCCGGCCGTGCCCTCCATCCGCTCGAGGAGGTCCGCGGCCGCCGATAACGGTCGGGCCAGCGCGACGGAGAGGAGCTCAGCGTCGCCGAGCACGGTGACCCCTGCGATTCCCAGGGACGGCACGGCGCGCGGCCTGCCGTGAGCTGTGGCGGGAACCGTCATGCGGCCAGTGTGGCCGGCGGCGCGCTACCGGCCGCTTACCGCGGGGTTCACGCTCGCCCACCGCAGCGTTCCGCCGCTCGGACGACGGGCATCATCGCGCGAGAAAGAGCGTGACCACCGAGGCGAGGTTGAAGGCGGCGTGCAGGCCCACCGTCGTCGCGAGGCTCCTGGTGCGCACGTAGACACTGGCCAGCACAAGGCCCAGGAGGAAGACCTGTGCCACGGCGAGCGGCGTCCCGCCCACGATGTGCACCAGGGCGAAGAGCAGGGATGAGCCGATGATCGCGCGATTGGTCCCGTACTCCCGCTCCCACGCGTTGAGGACGGCCCCGCGAAAGAAGAGCTCCTCGGCGAACGGCGCCAGGATCGCCACGGTGAGCACCGCCGATACGAACGGGATCTGCTCCGCCAGGCCGGCGACCGTCTGCTCCCCGCCCAGTGGCCGTCCGGAGATGGCCTGCACCACCACGTTGACGAGCGCGCTCAGCAGGCCAAGGACCAGCCAGACCCCGATCCCCAGGCCGATCCCCAGGAGCAGCCGCCGGACGCTCTCCACGCCGGCCCAGACCTGTACCCCCGGCAGGGCGCGCGGCAGGGCGATGAAGAGCGCGTAGACGACGAGGAAGCTCGCGGGCGTGAGGAGCAGCTCCACGGTGACCACGAACGGATCGTTGAGACGGTTGGAATCGCCACCCAGGAGGAGAAGCAGGATCGGGAGCGCGGCGAGGTTTCCACCGATCACCACGATCGCGAGCAGCCCCACGACGGACGCTCCGCGGTATCGGTCGGGTCCCAGCACGCGGCGCCGAAGGAGCCCGGCGACGGCCAGCCAGACCAGCCCGCCCACCACCAGGACCAGCCCGGCGAGCGCCGTGATGCCCGCTGCCGCCGCGTTGAACGATCCACCCTCGGTGCCGGCCAGGTACGCGGATGCGCTCACCAGGGCCGGAAGCAGGGCCCCGATCCCGAGTGCGATGGCGACCCACCCCGGCCAGGTGCGAGGTCCGGGAGGCAGCTCCTCGAAGAGGGGACGGGTCCGGCCCGGGATGCCGCTCCCCGTAGATGGCGAGACGCGCGCGCTGCCGTCCTCCGGCGTAGGCGGCAGGGCGGAGCGAAATGGGTCCGGCTGCTCGGGCGGTCCCGGCTGCTCGGGCGGTCCCGCGATGGTCACGCGCCCGTCAGCTGTGCGTGGCGCGGCCCAGGGCGCCGGAGTCCGGCGCGACCTCCGGGGACGTGAGACGTTCCGTTGTCAGGGCCTGTGGCGCCGGGCGCACCAGGGGTCGCTCCGCGCGATCGAGCTCCGTGCCACAGAACGCGCAGATGGACCAGTCCGGCTCCGCCAGGTGCTTGCACGCGGGGCATACCCGGTGCAGACGAGTGCGGCAGTTGGGACAGACAAGCCAATCGGCGTCGACGTGCTGGCGACAGGTGGGGCAGAGGCGGTTCCTCTCGACCTCGGCCAGGAGCGTCTCCTCGGAGAGCGACCGCTCGTAGACCTCGGCCAGCGTCTCCCGCGGCCGGACGATCAGGTACAGCACCACCGCGAACAGGAAGAGCAGCGGGGTGAAGAAGATGATCAGGGCTGCCGCGAAGTACGGGAGGATCGGGTTCTCTGTCCGCGCCTGCATGTCGCGGAAGGACCAGTACGCGATCCCCAGCCACAGCAGAACGACGTAGATGACGATCAGCTGTCCGGCGAGCTGGACGAGCGGGTTGGTGATGAAGTCGTTCCAGAGTTTTCCGGGATCCGGAAGGCCTTGCGGCATGGGGCTGTGGCCCTTTCAGGTGCGTCCGCCCGCGCGTCGGCCGCGCGGCACGGCGGACATCCTAGCAGATGCTCCCCCGATGGACGCTCCGGCGGCAAGGGTGCGCAGGGTCGAAACCAGGAGCCGATGCTCGACCTCCAGCACGCGGCTCGCCAGCGTCGCGGGGTCGTCGGTCGGCACGACCGCCACCACCTCGCGGGCCAGGATCGGCCCGGCGTCGAGATCCGGCGTCACCGCGTGAATCGTGACGCCGGTCTCCCGGTCCCCGGCCGCCAGCACCGCCTCGTGGACCGCCATGCCCATCATCCCCCGGCCACCGTGGCGCGGCAGGAGGCTGGGGTGGATGTTGATCGTGTCGCCGGGGTAGGCGGCGAAGTACGACGCGCGCAGCAGCTGGTCATAGCCGGCCAGCAGCACCTGCTCGCATCCAGCCTCGGCGAGGGCCCGACCGATGGCCATGTCGCGGCGCTCGGCGTCGGGAAACGCCCGTCGTGCGAAGACCCGTGCCGGGACGCCGTGTCGCGCCGCCACCTCCAGCGCCCGGACACCCGGGCGGTTCGAGATGACGAGCACCGGATCAATCTCCGCCAGCTCGCCGGCCGCCACCGCGGCGAGCACCGCCTCGAGGTTCGACCCGCGCCCGGAGACGAGGACTCCCAGCCGCATCTGCCGTCGTCAGACGAAGGTGACGCGCGAAGACCCGGGCTCGACGGTCACGACGCGTCCCACCCGGCATGCCTCGGGCAACGCGCGCATGGCGGTCTCCGCCTGCGTCTCGCGGACCACCAGGGTCATCCCGATGCCCAGGTTGAAGGTGCGCACCATCTCCTCGTCGGGCACGTCGCCGCGCTGCTGGATGAGGCTGAAGATGCGCGGCACCGGCCAGCTGCCGGCTTCGACCTCGACGCCCAGGCGGGCCGGGAGCGTGCGGGGGATGTTGTCCACCCAGCCACCGCCGGTGATATGAGCGCAGGCGAGGATCTCCCCGCCGACGTCCCGGAGCGCGGCGCGCACCGCCCGCAGCTCCCCGAGGTAGGAACGGTGCGGGGCCAGCAGTGCCTCACCGATGGTCCCTTCCAGACCGGGCGCGGTGCGCCGCAAGTCGGCCTCGTCGAAGAGCCGGCGCGCCAGCGAGTAGCCGTTGGTGTGGAGCCCGGTCGATGGCAGCCCCAGGAGCACGTCGCCGGCACGAACCGCGCTGCCGTCGATGAGGTCCGCTGCCGCCACCACCCCGACCACGAACCCCGCAAGGTCGTACTCGCCCTCGCGGTAGAGGTCCGGGAGCTCGGCCGTCTCGCCGCCCACCAGCGCGACTCCGTTGGCACGGCAGGCGCGTGCCATCCCCTCCACCAGCTCAGCAGCCTGCTCCGCGCGCAGCCGGCCCACGCCCAGGTAGTCAAGGAAGAAGAGCGGATCGGCTCCCTGCACCGCCACATCGTTCACGCAGTGGTTGACCAGGTCCTCGCCCACGGTGCCGTGCCGGTCGAGCGCCACGGCGATCTTGAGCTTGGTGCCCACGCCATCGGTGGAGGCGACCAGGATCGGGTCCTGCCAGCGCCCGAGGTCCAGGCGGAAGAGCGATCCGAAGCCGCCGATGGCGGCCATGACGCCCGGCGTGGCCGTCGACGCCGCCGCCCGCCCGATCAGCTCGACCGCGCGGCGTGCCTCGTCGATGTCGACCCCGGCCTCCCGGTATGAGCGTGCCATCGACCCGCCTCCTCTCTGCGTCCCTAGCCGCGCTCGAGCGCGAACTTGTCGAGCTCCATCGGCACATCGGTCGGATATCGCCCGTCGAAGCAGGCGGTGCAGAACCGCGACGTCTCGCCGCCGACCGCGGCGAGCAGCCCGTCCCGCGAGAGATAGCCGAGCGAGTCTGCGCCGATCGCGCGCCGGATCCCGTCGACGTCATGTGTGGCCGCGATGAGGTCGGACCGACGTCCGGTGTCGACGCCCATGTAGCACGAGTAGGCCATCTGGGGAGAGTGGATCCGTACGTGGACCTCGCGGGCCCCGGCGCGCCGGAGCATCGCCACGGTGGGGCCCGTGGTCGTGCCGCGCACGATCGAGTCGTCGACCATGACCACCCGCTTGTCGCGCACCACCTCGGGCAGCGGGTTGTACTTCATGCGCACCGCCTCGTCGCGAGACTGCTGCGCAGGCTGGATGAAGGTGCGGCCCACGTACCGGTTCTTGATGAGCCCCTCGCGGTACGGGAGCCCCGCCTCCTCCGCATAGCCGATGGCGGCCGGGATCGCGGAGTCCGGGACGGCGATGACGAGGTCCGCCTGCGTCGGCTGCTCGCGCGCCAGCTCGCGGCCCATCCGCATGCGGGCCTCGTAGAGGAGCCGTCCGCCGATCACGCTGTCCGGCCGGGCGAGGTACACGAACTCGAAGACGCAGAGATGCTCGCCGCTGCCGTGGACCACCGGACGCTCGGAACGCACCCCATCGGCGTCGATGGTCAGGATCTCGCCGGCTTCGACGTCACGGACGAACTGCGCGCCCATGGCGTCGAGCGCCGCACTCTCGGAGGCGACCGCCCATCCGGCCACGCCACCGTCGGGCGCCGGCAGGCGGCCCAGGGCCAGCGGCCGGAATCCGACCGGGTCACGGGCGACGACCAGGGCGGACTCGGTCAACATGGTGAAGGTGAAGGCGCCGGTCGCGCGGTGGAAGACGCGGGCGACGCGTTGGGCCCAGGTGCGCCCCGGCGCGTGGGCGATGAACCGGGCCAGCACCTCCGTGTCCGACGCCGTCACGAAATCGACCCCCTGCTCGGACAGCTCGTCGCGGAGCCAGGTGGCGTTCGTGAGGTTTCCGTTGTGGCCGAGCATCAGCTCACCCAGGTCGCCATGCGCATGCACCGGCTGCACGTTCGGCAGCGTGTTCGAACCGGTGGTCGAGTACCGCGTGTGGCCGATGGCCGCGACCGCGACCGGCTCGCCGCCGCGATCGCGGCCCTGTTCGAGCGCCTCGATCGTCTCGCGATCGAAGACCTGGCTCACCAGCCCCAGGCGCTTGTGCAGGTGGAGGCCGGAGCCGTCGGTGGTCGCGATCCCGGCCGACTCCTGGCCGCGGTGCTGCAGGGCGTGGAGACCCAGGTAGGTCAGGCGCGCCACTGGCTGGCCCGGCGCCCAGATGCCGGTCACCCCGCACTCCTCGCGGGGTCCGTGCGGGAGGTAGCCTCCGACGGGCAGGACCGGGAGCTCCCTGACTGGAGAGTGTCGCTCAGGGTGCACGCCGGCCTCGGATCGTGCGACGGGCGGACCACTCCGTCGCGCGTCGTTCACTGTTCGCGGCGGGATCGGGGCACGCTCGGCATGATACCGGCCGAGCGTCGCGGGCGCAGGGCCCGCTCGCCCGGTCCTCGACCACCGTGGCAGCGAGCCGCAGGTACCCCCCGGGTACTGCATCGGACCCCACCGGGCCCGGATGAGCGCCTGGGTGCTCGGTGCGGCGCGGCACCGCGGGACCATCGGCCCATGGCGGCCACGGTACCCGGCAGAGCATGCTGCTGGTGAGGAAACTTCCCGAATGCATCTCTCCAGACGAGGGACCCATGCTGCGATTGGTTCGAGCGCTCGGCTTTCTCGCTCCACTTGCGGTGACCCTGTGCGCGGGCATTGTGCTCGCGACCACCGCCACCGTCAGCGGAGTGGCCGGCGTGTCGCGGACCTTCATCTACACCCTTGTCGCCACCGCCGCGGTCGCCGGCATGACCTTCATGGCCCTCGCCGCGTGGAGCTACATGGGCTGGCGCCTGAACCGGATCGCACGCGCCCTGGAAGCGACCGTTGCCGACGACGCGCCGGTTGTCCTTCGCGAAAGCGGCATCCCCGCCGAACGCCGCCTGGCGCGCGCCTTCAACGCAACCGCCGGCGCCTTCCTCCAGGTCGAGGCGCGCGCAACGCACGACCGCCTCACGGGTGTCGCGAACCGGGAGACACTGCTCACCACCCTGGTCGCGGAGGTCGAGCGCGCGGTTCGCCACTACAAGCCACTCTCGGTCGCGTTCATCGACCTCGACCGGTTCAAGCCGGTCAACGACACGTACGGCCATAACAGCGGTGACGCGGTCCTTCGGCAGGTGGCCGGCATCATCGCCGACACGGTGCGCCCATCGGACCTGTTCGGGCGCTACGGCGGCGAGGAGTTCATGCTGATCCTGCCCGAGACGGAACCCGACGAGGCCTTTGAGATGGCGGAGCGGGTGCGCAACCTCGTGGCGCAGACGCCCCTGGTCATCGCCCACCAGCAGCGCGTCGAGGTCACCATCAGCATCGGCGTCGCGGGGGGACGCGGCAGCATGCTGCAGGTCGATGCCCTGGTCGACCAGGCCGACGCCGCCATGTATGCCGCAAAGTCGCTGGGTCGAAACCGCTGCTACCGCTACCGCGAGCTGGACGAGAACGCGCCGGTCCGCCGCGCGCCGATCTCCCCGGATCGACGGGGCGCGGCCACCGCGATCGGCCGGTGGGCAAACGACATGGCCACCGAGGCCCTCGCCTCGGTGCTCGCCCCACAACCCCATCACCGTGGTCGGCCATCCGACATGATCGCTTCGCTGGCGACCGGGATCGCCCTGGAGCTGGGCCTTCCGCACGAGGAGATCGAGCGTGTCCGCATCGCAGCGCTGCTCCACGACCTCGGCAAGCTGGCGGTCCCACCCGAGATCCTGGACAAGACCTCCACCCTGTCGGAGGGTGAGTGGCAGGCCATCGGCGAGCACCCACGCATCGGGCAGGTGATCCTCGAGCAGGCCACTGGGCTGCGCGAGGCGATCCCGGTGGTGCTCCATCACCACGAGCGCTTCAACGGAACGGGCTATCCGCATGGCCTGCGCGGCCAGGAGATTCCGCTTGGCGCGCGGATCGTGGCCGTGGCGGATGCCTACCACGCCATGGTCCACAAGCGCCCGTACAAGGGGGCGCTCTCCCACCAGCAGGCCCTGGACGAGCTGCGGCAGAACGCCGGCACCCAGTTCGACCCGGAGGTGGTCGACACGTTCTGCGACCTCTTCGCCACGGGCGTCCCGGCGGACGGACTCGAGGAGGTGTATCGCCTGCATGAGCGTGCGCGTGACGGGTTGGAGCGGCTGGATCCCCGCGCCGCGGCCCGGCTGCTCGGCGCCGGCGGTGCGCCTGACGACCATGGCCACGATCACGGCGACCCACCGAGCGGTCAGCCCGGCGAACACGATACGGCGCCGGCCGCAGCGGTCCGGTCCAATCGGCGAAACCGGCGCGCAAGCCAACGCGCCCCGAACGTGCGCGAGGCCGCCGGATGATGCGGCGTCTGGTGGCCACCCTCGTGCTCGGTACCCTCGCGGCGCTCATCTGGGCGCCGCTGACGGTGTCCGGCGCCGGGTCCAGCAGCCCCATCGCGCCCGCCAGCCCCACGGCGACGGCAACCGCATCGCCGGCTGCGAGCTCCATGCCGATCTTCTCCGCGCCGCCCCTCGCGTCCGCGAACCTGCTGGTCGAGCCGTATCCCAGCGCAACCGCCGGAGACCCCGCGCCGACCGCGACAGCGGCGGTCGCCGCGCCGTCCAGCGCGACCGGCGTGGCGCCAACCCCGGCTCCCGCGTCAGGGTCCGGCGGCGGAACGGTCGCCGCCGCGACCGGCGCTCCGCAGGTCACGTCCGCGTCAACGACTCCGGGCGATACGGCTCCGCGTGCCTCGTCCGCGCCCGGCGGCACCCCTGCCGAGCGCGCCCCCGTGACGAGCCCCGGTGGCAGCGCCGTGGCAGGCGCCGCAGCGGGACCTGCTGCAACCCTCCCCGGCGACCGATCGCAGACCTTGCTCCTGACGCTGATCGGCGTTGCGGCCATCGCGGCATTCGGCGTCTTCTTCATGCTCCTCGGCCGACAGCGCCGCGACATCCATGACGAGCTGGTTGCGTTGGCCGCCGCCGAGACTTCTGCCCGCGAGCGGCGGGGCTCGAAGCGTGAGGATCCCGCGGAGGTCCTTGCCCGTGCCGCTGCAGCAGCCATGGCCGCCCGCACCGTTCGGCGCGGGCGGATACGCGCCGCAGACGATCCGATCCTGCGGGGGATGGGCCTGGGGTCCGACGATCCCGAGCCGCCCACCGGGCCCGATCAACCTGTGCGCCGCCGCCCTCGGGTTCCGCCGGCGCGCGAGGGCTGACCTCCGGGGCTCAGAAGCCCTGCCGCCAGGCTCTCGCCAGCTCCTCGATCGACCAGGCTGCCGTGGCCCCGTCGATCTCGAGGTGGAGCGCGGAGCCCCCGGCACGCCCGATGACTCGCGCCGCGACGCCCGCCTCCCGGGCGGCGTCCGCGATGGCCGCGCCCTGCCGGGTTGCCACCAGGAAGCGCCCCGGCCGCTCGCCGAAGAGCGCTGCGACGGGCCAGGTGGCCGCGTCGTCCGACAGGCGAACCTGGGCCCCGACCGCGGACGCGAGCGCCATGCGTGCCAGGGCCACGCCCAGCCCACCGGTCGACAGGTCGTGCGCACCCGACACCAGGCGCGCCGTGGCCAGCCGCACCTGCAGCCGGATCGTCTCCACGGCCGCGGACAGGTCAAGGGTGGGAGTGCCGCCGAAGACGCCCCTGCGCCAGGCAAGCTCCGACGCAGCGAGCGCGGCCGGCTCCCATCCCGGGGCGCCCAGCAGCCAGATCTCGTCGCCGTCGGTCCAGCGCATGGGCACCGCCAGTGACCGATCCTCGAGGAGCCCGATCATGCCGACCAGGGGCGCCGGAATGATGGGGCCGTCCACGGTCTCGTTGTAGAGCGAGACGTTGCCGGACACGATGGGCACACCCAGCCCGCGGCATGCGGCGCCCAACCCGGCCACCGTCTCCGCCAGGCGCCAGTAGCCCGGCGGCGGCTCCGGCGACCCCAGGTTGAGGCAGTTCGTCACGCCGATGGGCGTCGCGCCGGAGCAGGCGACGTTCGCGGCGCTCTCGAGGACGGCGGCGATCGCCGCCAGCCGCGGGTCCAGCACGCCCAGGCGACCCGGACCGTCGAGCGCCACGGCGATCGCCCGGCGGGTGCCCTTGATCCGCAGCAGGGCCGCGTCGCCGGCATCGGGTCCGACCAGGGTGTTCGTGCCGTTCATGTGGTCGTATCGGCGCCAGACCGCCTTGCGGCTGCGCGCGTTTGCCCCACCCAGCAGCTCCGTCAGCGTCTCGGGTCCGACCGGCTCCCCGGCGAGGGCGTCCAGCGACGCGGCCCGTCGCTCGGCAAGGTCGTCGGGCGGCGCAGAAGGCAGAACGTAGCGCGGCGCCTCGTCGGCGAGCGCGGATCCGGAGACGGCGCAGACCACGGCGCCCGCGGCACGGGCGCGCACGATCGGCTCTTCGATCACCCGCCCGATGGTCACGGCGTGCAGGTCGTACCTTGCGAAGACGGCGGCCACCTCCGCCTCGCGACCGGCCCGGACCACCAGCAGCATCCGCTCCTGTGACTCCGAGAGCAGGACCTCGTAGGGGGACATCCCCTCCTCTCGACGTGGAACGAGGTCGAGGTCGACGTCGGCGCCGCATGCCCCGCGGGCGGAGACCTCGGCGAGGGCGCAGGTCAGGCCGGCGGCGCCCAGGTCCTGCATGGCGATCACGGCGTCCGACGTGGACAGCTCGAGGCAGGCCTCCATCAGCAGCTTCTCGAGGAACGGGTTGCCGACCTGGACCGCAGGACGCCGCTCCTCGCGATCCGCGCCCAGCGCAGCGCTGGCGAAGCTTGCCCCGGCGATCCCGTCGCGCCCGGTGTCCGCTCCGACCAGGAGGAGCGCGTTGCCCGGTCCGGCGGCACGGGCGAGGGTGATCTCGTCGTGGCGCGCGATCCCCAGGCAGAGCGCGTTCACCAGCGGGTTCCCGTTGTAGCTCGCGTCGAAGAAGAGCTCGCCGCCCACGTCGGGGATCCCGATGCAGTTGCCGTAACCCGCGATGCCGCCCACCACCCCATCCAGCAGGTAGCGGTTGCGGGTCGCGGCGAACAGGTCGGTTCGCCCTGACGCATCCTCGGCGGGGTCGAGAGGACCGAAGCGCAGCCCGTTGAGGAGCGCGATGGGCCTGGCCCCCATGGTGAAGATGTCGCGGATGATTCCGCCCACCCCGGTCGCCGCCCCCTGGTAGGGCTCCACGGCGCTGGGGTGGTTGTGCGATTCGACCTTGAAGACGACCGCGAGACCGTCGCCGATGTCGAGGGCCCCGGCGTTCTCGCCCGGGCCCACCAGCACGCGCTCCCCCTCCGTGGGCAGCGATCCGAGGAGCGCGCGCGAGTGCTTGTAGGCACAGTGCTCGCTCCACATGGCGCCGAACATCCCAAGCTCGACCGGGTTCGGCGCCCGGCCGATGAGGCGCACGACCGCCCGATACTCGTCAGCGGTCAGCCCCTGGAGCTGGTCCGGGATGGGCGGACCCGATTGGTCCGGCGCAGGGTCTGCGGTCACGGTCAGGCTTGCGGTCCCCCGACGGCGCGATCGTAGCCCAGCTGGGCGATGGCCCCGCCGGCGGCGATCCCCAACGAGGCGATGAGGAAGAGGATCCCGCCCACGCCGGTCACCGGCAGCCCGAGCCGGTCGAGGCCCATCCCGACACCCACCAGCCCCACGGCCAGAACCAGCAGCGCCCGCCGCGGGACAGGAGGCAGGATGTCCGGCAGGAAGACGACCGCCAGGAGGGCGAGCAGGATGATCGTGAAGAGCAGGTTCACGCCGCTGGCCAACCCCCACCCGCTCGTGTAGGGACCGCCCAGCCTCCACGGCAGGAGCATGGCCAGCACTGCCACCGCGGCACCGGCCCCCGCGCACCAGTCGGAGAGAAGGGTGGGCACCCGGAACACGCCTGCCGGCTGCGGGCGCGCGGGCGGACCTGCGCGGTTCAGCGAATCGGAGGGCGGCGGGGCCGGCTCAACGCCCGGTACGGGTTCCGGTTCAGCGGGTTCCGGTTCAGCGGGCTGCGCCTCGGCGGCGCGGACCGCTGCCCCGCGGCGCCAGGGAGGAACCGGCTGCTCGCTGACCGGCTGCTCCCAGCTATGCGTCGCAGGCGGTGGCGCGGGCGGCGGGGATTCCGATGGCTCAATCTCCTCGACCGGCGGGACCGGGACAACCGGTGGCTCGACGGCCCCGCGGCCCTTGGCGACGTCCGCGGGGGGCCGCGCGTCGGTGTCGGACTCGACCGGCCCCTCGGGTTCCGGCAGCGGTCGCGGTGGCAGATCCGGCCAGTCCGGCGCGGGGGGCAGCTCAGGCCCCGCGGCCGTCCCGAGCGGCTCGCCGCAGGTGGGGCAGAACAGGGCGTCCCCATCGACCTCGGTGCCGCAGTGGGCGCAGACACGGGTCACCGGATCAGCCTCTGGCCATTCGTGTCGCACCGCCGATCAGCACGATGAGCGACGCGAGAAGGAAGATGATTCCGCCCGGGGTCAGGCCGCGCAGGAGCTCGACCAGGTCACCGTTCCAGCCGCCGACCACCTCCACGACGAGGAAGCACGCAATCAGCCCCAGGCCCCACAGCCACGGCGAGAACGATCCCCGCCCACTGAAGCTGACCCGGGGCGGCCCGCAGGAAACCGGCGACGGCGAGCACCGCGAGCAGCGCGATCAGAATCGGGACGGCCGCGCCGAAGCCGAAGTAGGCCTTGTCGACGATGCCGCCGCCGACGCCCGCGTACCCGCTCCAGAAGGCGATGCCATACCCGCCCGACGCCCCGAAGCTGCGGTCCCAGAGCGAGCCGCCGCCGTAGGCGAACGGCAGCAGCCAGGCGGTCGCCAGGCCGATGGCACCCACCAGCAGGACGATCGGCCCCAGCACGGCGCCCCCGCGCGGGACGGCCCGGACGTCGGTGGTTGATGTCGAAGCAGATGCGGGGAGCGGGGCATCTCCGGACGCCGGGACCGCCGCCACGCGGAGGTTGGCGCCGCAGTTCTGGCAGAAGGCGACCCCGGCCCGGTTGTGCGTCCCGCAGCGCGGACACTGCTGCGTTCCCTCCGGGACCGAGGGGCGCTGCACGGTGGTCGCCACGCCGGCGGCGACCAGCCGCTGCCCGCAGTTGCGACAGAAGGCCACGCCCGGTCGATTCTCCGTTCCGCAACGCGGGCACTGCGTGCTCTCCCCGGCCGGCGGCGTGGCCGGCACGGAATGCGCGGGAGCGGCGGGCGGCTCCGCCCCGGCGGGAGCCGTCGGGGCTGGATAGGCCTCGGCCTCGCTCGGCGGTCGTCCTGCGATCGGATCCGCACCCTCGTCGGGCACCAACGCCGTCGGCGGCGCCATCTCGGCGCTCGGGGCGAACGGCTCGGGCGCGCCGGGCGGAGCGGTCTCGAACTCCTCCACAGAGCGCTGGTCCTCGGCAGCATCGCCCGCCGGCGACGCCCCGTCCGCTTCCGGCATCACGCCCTCGCCGTCGCGCGGGGTCGGCGCCGCTTCATCGGAATCGGAGTCGGGCTGCCCGATCACGGGCTCGCGGTCCCGCTCGTCGTTCTGCATCTGGCTAGCCTCCGCTTCGAGCGCTCCGGGACCAACCGATCATAGCCGACGCTCGCCGGCCGCAGGCTGCGCCACGAGCCACGCGTCAAGGGATCGGAAGAGCCGCAGACCGTCGACGCCGCCCACCTCCGCCTCGGCCGCTCGCTCCGGGTGCGGCATCAGGCCCAGGACGTTGCCTCGTTCGTTCGTGATCCCGGCGATGGCCCGCGACGAGCCGTTCGGATTCCCGTCCGCGGTGGTGTGTCCTGCGTCATCGGTGTAGCGCAGGGCCACGCGCCCGGATGACTCGAGTGCATCGAGCGTACGGTCATCCGCGTAGTAGCGCCCCTCGCCGTGCGAGATCGGGAGCCGGATCAGCTCGCCGTCCACCAGGTCGCCCAGCCAGGCCGGGCAGCCGACCGGCGCCTCGGCTCGCAGCCACTGCCAGTCGCAGCGGAACTCGAGGTGATCATTCCGCAGGAGCACGCCCGGCAGCAGGCCGGCCTCGCACAGGATCTGGAACCCGTTGCACGAGCCGATCACCGGACCGCCCCGCGCCGCGAAGGCCTCGACCGCGGCCATGACCGGGCTGAAGCGGGCGATGGCGCCCGTTCGCAGATGATCGCCATGGGCGAAGCCTCCCGGCAGGACCACCGCATCGACGTCACCGAGCTCGGTCTCCGTGTGCCACACGAGCCGTGCCTCCCAGCCGAGGATGCCGGCGACATGGGCGAAGTCGCGCTCCGACCAGGTGCCGGGAAAGACGGTCACCGCGACGCGGGGAGCGCTCATGCCAGGCGGGACTCCTCCACCGGCTCACCCATGGCACGGAGCTCGAAGGTGGCGATCTCCATCACCGGGTTCGCAAGGAGACGGCGGCACATGGCCTCCACCGCCCGGCGCGCAGCGTTGACGTCCGGTGCGTCGAAGGTGACCCGCAGGAGCTTCCCGTGACGAACGTCGTGGACCGTCTCGAAGCCCAGGGCGCGCAGGCCGCCGGCGATGGTGAGGCCCTCCGGGTCGGCGATCCCCGGCCGGAGCTGGACGTGGACCTCCGCCATCCAGCGCACTAGCCGGCCGGCTCCAATGCGTGCCACGGCATGCCGGTGACCCGCTCGTAGGCGGTCACGTAGCGATCCCGGGTACCGCGAATCACCTCGTCGGGAAGCGTCGGCGCGGGCGGCTCCTTGTTCCAGCCGGAGGCGGCGGCGAAGTCGCGCACGAACTGCTTGTCGAACGAGGGCGGGCTCGCCCCGGGACGGTACTGGTCCACGTCCCAGAACCGGCTCGAGTCCGGCGTGAGGACCTCGTCGATGAGCGCCAGCTCGCCATCGATCCAGCCGAACTCGAACTTCGTGTCGGCCAGGATCAGGCCCACCGCCTCTGCGCGCTCAGCTCCGGCGCGGTAGACGGCAAGAGCCCGCTCCTCCAGCTGGCGGGCGAGATCCGCGCCTACCATGTCGGCCAGCTGCTCGCGGGTGATCGTCTCGTCGTGGCCGACCTCGGCCTTCGTCGACGGCGTGAAGATGGGCTCCGGCAGGCGGTCCGCCTCGCGCAGTCCCGGCGGCAGGTGATGGCCGGCGACCGCGCCGGTGCGCCGGTACTCCGCCCAGCCCGATCCGGCGAGATAGCCGCGGACCACGCATTCGGCGTCGATCCGCTCGGCGCGGCGGACGAGCATCGTCCGCCCCTTCAGCTCCGGCGTTCGGGCTCCGGGTGGCATGTCGGCGGCATCGGCGGAGAGGAAGTGCGTCCGGCCAAGCGGCGCCAGCAGCCCGAACCAGTAGGCAGAGAGCATGGTCAGGACCCGCCCCTTGTCGGGGATCGGCTGGTCGAAGACGACGTCGAACGCGGAGAGTCGGTCAGTGGCGACCAGGAGCAGGCGCTCGTCGTCGACCCGGTACGTCTCGCGCACCTTGCCCGAGTGGATGCGCTCGACGCCCTCCACCGCGGAGCGGAGCATGGTCATGGCATGTCCTCCGTTTCACCTTCCGAATCGGCTGGAGCGCCGAGGTGCGGCGGCTTTCCCTCGGCGATGTCGTAGCCGTAGGGGCCGATGGCGAGCCGGCGACGGGCCAGCGCCTCGACCCGGTCGAGCACGGCGAGCACGACGAGAATGAGGAGCGTCCCCACCACGGCCAGGACGTAGAGGCCGGCACCCGTCGCCATGCCCACCGCGGCGACCGCCCAGAGCGACGCCGCCGTGGTGAGACCCCGGATGTGGCCGCGGTACTGGAGGATGGTCCCGGCGCCGATGAAGCCGATGCCGGACACGACCTGGGCCGCGATGCGCGTCGGGTCGGTGGACTCACCGTGGAAGCCGTACGCGGAGATGACCGCGAAGAGGGAGGCGCCCAGTGCGACGAGGCTGTGGGTGCGGAAGCCCGCCGGCTGGCGGTGCATCTCGCGCTCGAAGCCGATGATCGCGCCGAGCCCCAGCCCGACGGTGAGGCGGAGCGCGAGCTCAAGCTGGGCACCCGCACTGAGCGAGGGGTTGAAGATCAGCTCCACCGACGATCCATCTCCTCCGATGATCCGTCCAGCGTTCGAGGCGGCGTCGGGACGGGATCTGCGAGCTCAAGCGACCACCAGGCCGATGCCCATCCGTGCACCGCCCCGCCGGCCGCGACCAGGCACAGCCAGATCGCCACGAAGCCTACCAGCAGGACGGGCATGCCGGCGTCCACGAGCCGTCCGGCCGCCATCGCCCGCCCGATCGGCTGCCAGAGCATGGAGAGGACGAACCAGGTCGCGCCCAGCCAGCCGAGCAGGACGGCGAGCGTCGCGACCGCCAGGCCCAGGCGACGTGCCGGGTGCCGCAGGAGCGCCCGGACCCCCTCGATGAGGGCACCAGCCAGTGACCGGTGCGGCACCCCCACCGCGGCGCGCTGGGCCGCTGCGCCGACGGCGATCCCGACAACCACGGCGACACCCGTGACGCCCAGCTGGGGCCACGCGTCCAGCGCGATGCGGATCGCCAACGAACCGCCGATGTCCGGTGACTGGTATTCGCCCGGGGCAACTGCCGCGATCCTGGCCAGGCTCAGGGCCAGGGCCGCCAGGGCCGGCAGGGCAGCGACGACCTGGATCACCCACAGGCGGACCGCCGCATCGTCCATGGAGCGGCCGGAGGCCGGCCGTCCGAGGACCCGGTCGATGCCACGCAGCAGGGCCGCCTCGCCGCTGGCGACCAGGATCGAGGCGGCCACCAGGACGAGCCCGGCGGAGGCAAGCAGCAGGACGACGTTCAATGGATAGCTGGGCGAGCTGGCGAGATTGGCGCCGAAGAAGGCGAGGTCGCCGGCGCTGGGGATCCGGACCACGGCGAGGAGGAACGGGGCCCATCCCAGGAAGGCGAGTGACGCGAGGCCGCCGGGCGCCCAGAGCTCCGCGCGTTCGGCCGCTACTGCAGCCGCGGTGACGGCGCCACGCCCCCATCCCGCGCCGGGCGCACCGCCGCCGGCTCCCGGCCGGTCGTGGTGCAAGGCTTGGCTAGCCGTCGGACCCCTCCAGGCCCAGGGCGCGATAGGTGGTCGCGATCCCGTCCAGGTGGTGGTCCAGGTCCATCGCCTCCGCAATCTCGTCCCTGGTCAGCCACTCGGCGATCCCTGCGTCGTTCTCCAGGACATCGCGGAACGGGCGGTCGCCCGACCAGGCCTGCTTCGCGGCTCCCTGGACCAGCCGGTAGGCGACCTGCCGATCCGCGCCATTGGCGATCATCCGCAGCAGGAGCGCCTCGGAGTACACCATGCCATCCAGGAGGCGGAGATTGGCGAGCATGCGATCGGCGTCCACCTCGAGACCGTCGAGGATGTGAGCCATGGTCCGCGTCGCGTAGGCCGAGACCCCCAGGGCGCGCTCGAACACGAACCGCTCCGTCGAGCTGTGGCTGATGTCGCGCTCGTGCCAGAGCGCCATGTTCTCGAGCGCGACGAGGGCATCCGCGCGCAGCAGGCGGGCGAGACCGGTCACCCGTTCGGCCAGGACGGGGTTGCGCTTGTGCGGCATCGCCGACGATCCCTGCTGGCCGGCGCCGAAGGGCTCGAAGGCCTCGCCGACCTCGGTGCGCTGCAGGTGCCGGATCTCGACCGCGATCCGCTCCAGCGTCCCGCCCAGGATGGCCAGCGTGGTGAACAGCTCCGCGTGCCGGTCGCGGCTGACGACCTGGGTCGCGGCCGGGTCGGCACGCAGGCCGAGTGCATCGAGCACGAACGCCTCGACCGCACCGCTGACGTTCGCGTGGGAGCCGACCGCGCCGGAGATCTTGCCCACCGCGATCCCCTCTCGCGCCCGGGTGAGACGCTCCGCGTCCCGGAGCAGCTCCGCGTACCAGCCTGCGACCTTGAACCCGAAGGTGATCGGCTCGGCATGGATCCCGTGCGACCGGCCGACCATGGGCGTGGACCGGTACTGGAGCGCGAGGCGGTGCACCACCTCGACCAGCCGGGCGAGCTCTGTCTCGACCACGGCCGCCGCGTCCCGCAGCTGCACCGCCGTGGCGGTGTCGAGCACGTCAGAGCTGGTGAGGCCGTAGTGGAGCCAGCGGCCCTCGGACGCCCATGCGCTCGGTGACGGAGCGGAGGAAGGCGATGACATCGTGCTGGCTCTCGCGCTCGATCTCGTGCGCCCGCTCGGGGTCGACGGCCCCGTCGGCCGTCGCGAGCCGGATCCGCTCCCAGTCGTCCGCGGGAACGATGCCGGCGTCGTGGAGCGCCTCGACCGCCAGGAGCTCGATGCGGAGCCAGAGCTCGAGCTTGCGCCGCTCGCCGAACACGTGGCGCAGCTCCGGGAGCGCGTACCGGTCGATCACCCGGGATGCATCCTCTCCACGCTCACCCCGCGCGCGGGTCGATGCGCAGCTCGGCCCGGCGGGCCTGCTCCTCGCGGAAGCTCGCCACCTGCTCGGCAAGCGCTGGATCGCCCAGGGCCAGGATGCGTGCGGCAAGGTGCGCCGCGTTCTTCGCGCCCGCGGATCCGATGGCAACGGTCGCCACCGGAACACCGGGCGGCATCTGGACCACCGCGTAGAGGGCATCGGCCCCACCCAGGGCACCGCCGTCGAGCGGCACGCCGATCACGGGAAGCGCGGTCATCGAGGCCAGGACGCCGGGCAGGTGCGCCGCGAGCCCGGCCGCCGCGATGAAGACCCGGACCCCGGAACCTTCCGCCTCGCGAACGTAGGCGGCGAGCGACTCCGGCTGGCGGTGGGCGCTGATGACGCTCGCCTCCCACGCGATCCCGTACCCGTCCAGCGCATCGAAGCAACCGCGCAGGGTCGGGAGGTCGGAGCGAGAGCCGCAGATCACGGCGACGAGGGGAGCCGGGGCCATCGGTGCTAAGGATAGCCACTACGATGACGCGCGGATCGGCCCGTCCCGTCCCGGGCTCGCTGTGATCCGGATCTGAGCACGTGAGGATTCGCGCCGTGAGCCACTCCCCCGGCCGGTCGCACCGGAGCCGCCACCGGCATCCGGTGAACCAGGTCATGATCGACAATGCGCCGCTCGGTCCCAGGATCGCCGACGCGGTGACCAGCTTCATGGGCAGCTGGCGCTTCATCATCCTGCAGACGGTGATCGTGCTGGTCTGGATCAGCGGGAACGTCTACCTCCTCTTTCACTTCGACCCGTACCCGTTCATCCTCCTCAACCTGGCCTTCTCGACCCAGGCCGCGTACGCCGCCCCGCTCATCCTGCTGGCCGGCAACCGGTCGGCCCAGCGTGACCGGCTGACGCTGGAGCACGCGGCCGCCGAGGCCGACCTGGAGGAGGGGCAGAACGTTGACCTCCTCGAGGGGAACCGCGAGATCCTCAGGCACGTCGTCGCGCTCGAGGAGCGGATCCTCGCCCTGGAGCAGCGGATCGTGGCCATCCTCGGCGACGCGCCAGCGAGCCCGCCGACCCACGGGGACGCCACGGACTAGCTAGCCCGCGACAGGTCCTCCCTGCGCCGATGGCGCGGCCACCTCGCGGGCGGCGATGTCGGTGCGATGCCGCGCTCCCTCGAGCGCGCATCCGGCGACGCCGCGGTACGCCGCCTCGCGCGCGGCGCCGATGTCACTGCCGCGCCCGACGAAGGTGACCACGCGGCCGCCGGACGAGGCGTACCCGCCGTCGGCACGGCGGGTGCCGGCGTGGAAGCACAGGAGCGACCCATCGTCGGCCGGCGTGGAGGGGTCCGCGCCGGTGATCGGCCGCCCGGTGATCGGCCGGTCCGGATAGCCCTCCGATGCGACGACGACGCCCACCGCGGAGCCCGAACGGAGACCGACCGACCCCGCCATGGCGGCCCGGTCGCCGGTCGCCGCACCAAGCAGGGCACCCGCGAGATCGCCGTCGAGCAGGGGCAGCAGGACCTGTGCCTCCGGGTCGCCGAAGCGCGCGTTGAACTCGAGCACCGCGGGGCCCGACTCGGTGACCATCAGCCCGGCGTAGAGCACGCCACGGTACGGGTGCCCGTCGCGAGCCTGCAGCCAGGCGATGGGCTCGAAGACGGAGGCCACCACCCGATCGATCGCCTCGGGGCCGAACCAAGGAACCGGGCCGTAGGCGCCCATTCCGCCGGTGTTCGGTCCGGCATCCCCGTCCTCGAGCCGCTTGTAGTCACAGGCGGCCCCCAGGGGAAGGACCTCGGTGCCGCTCACCAGCGCGAAGACTGAGACCTCGCGCCCGGCCAGGCGCTCTTCCAGGACGAGCTGGGCGCCGGGCCTCGCGTCCTGCAGGAGGTCGTGGATCGCGGCCTCGGTCGCGGCGAGGTCCTCGGGGACCACGACCCCCTTGCCCGCGGCCAGCCAGTCCGCCTTGACCACGATCCGGCGACCCTGGGCGTCGAGCGCTCGAGCGTGCGCCAGGGCCTCGTCGAGGGTCGTGCAGGTCCGCCAGGCAGCGGTGGCGATCCCTGCCCGGTCCATCTGCTGCTTGGCATATGCCTTTGAGGTCTCGAGGCGGGCGGCGCCGCGCGTGGGACCGAAGACCGGGATGGACGCCTGCTGCAGCGCATCGCCGACGCCTGATGCCAGGGGAGCTTCCGGGCCCACCACCACCAGGTCGTACCGCTCCCGCGAGGCGTGGCGAGCCACCGCCACGGGGTCCGTCGGGTCGAGGTCGGGCACGTGCTCCGCGACCGCGGGGGTCCCTCCGTTGCCGGGCGCGATGCGGACGCGGGAGACCGCCTCATCGCGGGCCAGCCGCCAGGCAAGCGCGTGCTCACGCCCGCCTCCGCCCAGGACCAGGATCTCGAGGCCGCCCATGCCCCCGGCTACGGTGACGCGGAGGGCGCCGTCGATGCCCCGGGCGATGCGCTCGGCGAGGGCGCCGGCGTTCCGACCAGCCGGGCCAGCGCATCGAGGACCTGGTTCATCTGGTCGATCTTCGACTGGTACGTGCCCAGGTCGCCGGCCTTCAGGGCCGTCTGGGCGTCGGCGTAGAGCTGGCGCGCCTGGGCCACCAGGCCCGGGGCGTCCGCGGGGAGGCCGCCGCCGCCGGTGCCGCCTCCGCCTCCACCCTCGGGCGGCGGCACCGAGGCCTCGCCAAGGATCTGCGAGAGGGCCTGGTCGAGCGTATCGGCGAAAGCGACCTTGCTCTGCGTCGCCAGGATCACCCGCTTGAACTCCGGCTGTGAGGTCGACGTGGACTTCAGGAAGATGGGCTCGACGTAGATGATGGAGTCACCCATGGGCAGGACCAGCAGGTTGCCGCGCACCACGCTCGAGCCCGCCTGGGACCAGAGGGTGAACTGCGCGGAGACGGTGCTGTCCTGGTTGATGCGCGACTGGATCTGGGCGGGCCCGAACGTGCTCGTGTCGGGCGGGAAGCGGAACGCGATGCGCTCCCCGTAGACCCCCGGATCCATGCGCGCCGCGACCCAGGCGATCATGTTGTTGCGCCCGGCGGTGACCATGGGCTGGATAAGGACGAACTCCGCGTCCTTCTCGCCCGGGAGCTTCATGATCACGTAGTAGGGCTCCACGACCTGGGACTGCCCCGAGACGTCGTTCCCCTGGGTGGCGAGCGCCCAGCGGTCCTGCTTGGAGTACAGGGTCTCCGCTCCCGAATCGTTGGCGCTGACGTGGTAGAGCTGGTACTGCTCGTTCTGCGCGGTGAACAGGTCCTCGGGGTAGCGCAGGTGCGCCCGCAGCTCCGCGCTCATGGCGTCGAGCGGCTGGAACAGGCCGGGGAAGATCTTGGCCCAGGCGTTGACGATGGGATCGCTCGGATCGGCGATGTAGAACCGCACGGAGCCGTCGTAGGCGTCGATCACCACCTTGACACTGTTGCGCACGTAGTTCTGGCCAGGGAAGAGGCTGCCGTTCAGCGGCTGGGCGTCGGGGTACCGGCTCGACGTGGTGTAGGCGTCCCAGATCCAGAGCAGCTTCCCCTCGGCGGTGACCAGGTACGGGTCGCGGTCGTAGGTGAGGAACGGGGCGATGGCCTGGACCCGCTCCTGCAGCGTGCGCCGGTAGAGGATCTGCGAGCTATCGGTCAGCTGGTTGCTGATCAGCAGGTTGAAGTCGCCGAACTTCAGGGCATAGAGGAGCCGGTTGAAGAAGCCGCCGACACCGACGCCGGTGGTCCCCTTCCAGGTGGTCGTCGCGTTCTGATCGGCGCCCACCGGGTAGTCGAACTCCGCGGTCTGGGTTCCGGTGACGACGTAGCTGCTCTCCGCCGTGCCGAAATAGATGCGGGGCTGGCCCACCGGGAGCTGCCCCTTCTGGTTGATGCCGCTGACCAGATAGTCCGGCTGCCCCTCTGGTGTGACTGCGTTGACCGGGACGGCGACGATCCCGTAGCCGTGGGTGAAGAAGAGATGCCCGTTGGTCCAGGTCTGTCCCGCCGACGATGACAGCTCGCGCCCGGAGATCATCACCTGGCGCTCCGTGCCGTTGAGCTGGTACCGGTCGATGTCCACGTCCTGGAACTGGTAGTAGCTGCGCAGGTTCTGCGTCTGGCTGATGGTGTCGAGCAGGGGCCGGTAGTCCCAGAGCCGGACGTTCTGGAGCGTCTTGGCGTTGTCGGTGAAGAGGGCGCGGGTGGGTGTCTGGGTCCCGGTGAAGGTCTTCTGGGTGATGGTGTCGAGCGCGAACGCCTTCTGGGTGGCGCCGATGTTGGCTGCAATCTGGGGTCGCTCCAGCGAGAGCTCGTTGGGCGTGACCTGGATGTTCTGGACGAATGCGGGGTAGATCCCGCCGACCAGCACGGAGAGGACGATCCAGCCGGCCGAGGCGATGCCCAGCAGCCACAGGGTGCGGAACCAGGTGTTGGCCAGCACCAGCAGGGCGGCGATCACCGCCACCACGGTGAGGATCACGAAGGCGGGCTGCTGGGCGTGGAGGTCCGTGTAGCTGGCGCCGACCAGCCCGGCGCCCATGCCGCGGGTCGAGTAGCTGAGCTCGGCGATATCCAGCTGGTAGCCGGCAGCGGTGACCACCAGCAGCGCGGCACCCAGGATGGCGAGGTGGGCACGCACCGGTCGCGTGAGCCGCAGCTGCCAGCGCGCGGCGCCAGCGGCGTAGGTACCGCCGGTCAGCAGCAGGATCGCGACCAGCGAGCCCACGCCCCAGGCCTGCAGGAAGCGCCAGAAGGGCAGGCCGAAGATGTAGAACCCGATGTCATGCCCGAAGTGCGGATCGTTGGCGCCGAAGCTGCCACCGTTGAGGAAGAGCAGGATCTGCTGCCACTCGCCGCTCCACGCCGCGGCGCTGACCAGCGCCATGAGGAGCGCCACCCCCGCCAGGGCGATGGTGATCGGCCGCGACAGGTCCGGCAGCTCGACCGCGGCCACGCGGCGAATGGGGACGCGCGGTGCGATGCGGCGCGCCACGAGGATCGAGACCACCGCCGGAATCGCGAAGAAGAAGTAGCCCAGCACGAAGAAGCCGATCTGCGCGACGAGACGGGTGCTGAAGACGCCCGACAGACCCAGGGCGTTGAACCATTGCAGGTCGGAGAGCAGGTCGACCGCGCCGCCGGCGAGCGCCAGCAGGACGATCAAGGCGACCAACCCCAGCCCGATCAGGATCCAGCGCCGATAGCGGCTCCAGTCGCCCCATTCGCTCCAGTCCGTGCCGGCCCACGGGCCGGCGAACGGTCCGCCGCCGGCGCCACCCGGCCGCGTCCCTCCCGGACGGCCGCCGCCGCCGGGGCGGCGGGTTCCGCGTCCGCGAAGCGGCGTCGGCGCCCCCTCGTCAGGGTCCGGACCGTCTGCCCCGACTCCCGGCGTCGGACCGTTGCCGCGGGGTGGGTGGGGGCGGCCCTCTCGGCGGGCGTCCTGCTCCTGCTGACGGCGTTGGAGCTCTTCGAAGAGGCGGTCGAACCAGCTGGACATCAGGGGAATGCTAGTCGTTCTCGATGCGCCGGGCGCTGGGGAGGTACCCGGCGCGCCCGCCGCAGGCCGTTCATCCGCATCGTGGCACCGCCTACTCCCACTCGATGGTGGCGGGGGGCTTGGAGCTGATGTCGTAGACCACGCGGTTGACCCCCGGCACCTCGTTCACGATCCGGGAGCTGATGCGGCCCAGCACCTCGTAGGGCAGCCGGGCCCAGTCCGCGGTCATCCCGTCGTCGGAGGTCACGGCGCGGATGGCCACGACGTTGGCGTAGGTTCGCCCGTCGCCCATCACGCCCACCGTCTGGACCGGGGTCAGGATCGCGAACGACTGCCACAGTGACCGATACAGGTTCGCGCCCTTGATCTCGTCGATCACGATCCAGTCCGCCTCGCGGAGCGTGTCGAGCCGCTCGGCCGTCACCTCGCCGATGATCCGGATCGCCAGCCCCGGACCCGGGAAGGGCTGCCGCTGGACCATGGCATCGGGCAACCCCAGCTCGATGCCCACCCGGCGCACCTCGTCCTTGAAGAGGTAGCGGAGGGGCTCGATCAGGCTGAACCGCAGGTCGGCGGGCAGGCCGCCCACGTTGTGGTGGGTCTTGATCTTCGCGGCGGCCTTGGTCTCGGCGGTCGTGGACTCGATGACATCGGGGTAGAGCGTGCCCTGCACCAGGAAATCGATCTGGCCCATCCCCGCGGCCTCCTCCTCGAAGACACGGATGAACTCGTCGCCGATGATCCGGCGCTTCTCCTCGGGATCGGTGACGCCGGCCAGCCGCCGCAGGAAGCGCTCACGGGCATCGACCATCACCAGGTTCATCCCCAGGCTCTGCGCGAACGTCTCGCGCAGGAGCTCGGACTCACGCTTGCGCATGAGGCCGTGGTCGACGTAGATGCAGGTCAGCTGGTCGCCGATGGCACGATGGACGAGCGTCGCGGCCACGGCGGAGTCCACGCCCCCGGAGAGCGCGCAGATCACCTTCCCGTCGCCGACCCGCCCGCGCACCTCGGCCACGGTCTGCTCGATGAAGCCGGCCGAGGTCCAGGTCGGTCGCGCGCCGGCGATGCCCACCACGAAGTTGCGCAGGATCTCCCGCCCGGCGGGGGTGTGCACCACCTCGGGGTGGAACTGGATGCCGTACAGGTTGCGGGCCGGATCGGCGAGCCCCGCGTACGGGGTCGAGTCCGTCTGCGCCGTGGCGTGGAATCCTTCCGGCGGCCGCAGGATCGAGTCCCCGTGGCTCATCCACACCGGCTGCTCGTGCTCGACGCCGGTGAAAAGCCCATCCTCCTGCGTGATGGTGACCGATGCCGGTCCGTACTCCCGGCGGGTGGCGGGAGCGACCTCGCCGCCCAGGTGGAGCGCCATCAGCTGCAGCCCGTAGCAGATCCCCAGGACCGGGATCCGCCCGGCCCACAGGGTGGGGTCCGCCTGCGGAGCGCCTTCGTCGTAGACCGATGCCGGCCCGCCCGACAGGATGATCGCCTTCGGCTTCCGGCGCTCGATCTCCGCCCACGGCGTGTCGTGCGGCAGGAGCTCGGAGTAGACGTGGAGCTCGCGAACCCGGCGGGCGATGAGCTGCGCGTACTGCGACCCGAAGTCCAGGACGATCACGGTGTCCGGCTCCGGCGGGATCTCTTCGATGCGGGAGGGGGGCGGGGCGTTGAGTGCCGTCTCGAGGTACGCCTCGACTTCGGCGTCGTCCGGGGCCAGCACGCGGTGCCCGGCGTTCGCCGGCTCCCCGTGGACGGTCCTGCCGCGATCCTTGCTCATCCGGCGACGCCCGCGAGCTCCAGGCGGATCCGCTCCAGCGCGATGCGGGTCGGTCCCGCGGGGAACGGCGAGCGTCGGATCGCCTCGTCCTCGTCCACCCGTCCCTCCACCAGCGTCCGTCCCAGGCCCGACAGGGCGGCAAGATCCGAGGCCTGGCGGTCGGCGAAGCCGCGGTCGCCGACACTCCCGTGGCCCGGGACCACCGACCCGGTGACGAGCGTCGACAGGCGCAGGGCGGTGGCGGCCCAGGCCACCGGGAAGCCGTCACCGAAGGACGGAGCCGCGCCATTCTCCAGGAGGTCCCCGGCGAAGAGCACCGCGGCGTCCGGCACCGCCACCACGATGTCGTTGTCGGTGTGGCCGCGGCCCAGGAAGCGCAGCTCGATCTGCCGATCCCCCAGGTCCAGCGTTGCGGCGTCGGTGAGCGAGTGCGCCGGCGGCGTGAAGACCACCTCGCCCAGCTCCTCGGCCAGACCCGGGTCGTCGACGAGGATCTGGCGTCGAGTCTCATCCGAGTCCGCCACCACCCGCTCCGCGCAGCGCGCATGCCCCCAGGTCGGCACGGAGGCGAACCGCGCATTGCCCCAGGTGTGGTCCCAGTGATGGTGGGTGTTGACCACCGCGGCGATCGGCTGCCGGGTCAGCGCGCGGAGATCGTCGCGAAGCTCATCCGCAAGCCGGTGGCTGGCGCGCGTGTCGATCACCACCACGCCGTCGACCCCGAGGATGGCGCCGGCGTTCTGGTCGAACGGCTTGCCATTCCAGGTGCGATAGCGGCGCACGAAGACCCGATCTCCGACCTCGGCCCAGGGTGCGGCCATCGGTTCGCCTACTCGCGGCCGGCCAGCTGCCATGACTTGCCCTCGGTGGCGATGGCCGGGGCAATCGACCATCTCCACGTCGTGCATCTCCCGGATCGTCCGGGCTCCCAGTGATGCCATCGACTGTCGCAGGGCGCCCACCAGGTTCTGCGTCCCATGGGTCGTGGTCGACGGTCCGAACAGGATCTGGTCGAGCGGCAGCCGCTCACCGATGCGGATCCGTGTCCCGCGCGGCAGGGTGGGCGACGGGGCGGCCATGCCCCAGTTGAAGCCGCGGCCCGGCGCTTCGAGCGCGCCGGCGAAGGGCGACCCCAGCATGACCGCATCGGCTCCGGAGGCGATCGCCTTGGCGATGTCACCCCCGGTCTTCATTCCACCGTCGGTGATGACGGGCACGTAGCGCCCCGTCTCCTGCGCGTAGCGATCCCGGGCTGCGGCGACCTCGAGGGTGGCGCTCACCTGCGGGACGCCGATCCCCAGCACCTCACGGGTGGTGCATGCCGCCCCGGGCCCCACGCCGACCAGGATCGCGGCCGCGCCCTGGTGCATGAGCTGGTAGGCGGCGTCACCGCTCACCGTGTTGCCCACCAGGACCGGCATGCGCAGGCCACCGGTGAGGTCGGCCAGGGAGAGGACCCGACCCGAGGTGGAGATGTGGCGGGCGCTGGAGACCTGCGACTGGACAAGGAAGAGATCAGCCCCGGCATCGGCGGCGAGCTCGGCGTGGTGCCAGGCGGACGCCGGGGTGGTGGCGACCGCCGCGACGCCACCCTGGGCCTTGACCCGGGCGATCACCGCCACGATCAGCTCATCGCGGACCGGCGCGGCGTAGGCGTCGGCAAGGATCCGTGCCGCGGCCTGGCCCGAGTCGGCTGCGACCACCCGCTCGATGATGGGTGCCGCATCCTCGTAGCGCGTGTAGAGCCCCTCGAGGTTGATGAAGGCCACGCCCCCGGCGGTTGTCATGCGCACCGCGAAATCCGCATCGGCCACCGCGTCCATGGCCGCGGCGATGAAGGGGATCTCGAGCCGCCTGCCCGCGACCTCCACCGCCAGATCGACCTCGGCCGGGTCCACGGTGACGGCGCCGGGAACCAGGGCGACCTCCTCGAAGCCGTATGCGCGTCGCAGGCGCGTCTCGGACGCACCCCGCACGGTGCCCCGCTGTTCGATCAATCGTGCCTCCTCGCCCTGCCTGCGCCACGGGGTATGAAAACGCCCGCGGTCGGCAGCAGCCGCGCGGGCCTGGGGTCGTCGCCTGGAATGAGAACTGCTCGAATCGGGTGCACGAACCTGTCCGTGTGCGCCTTTGCGGAAGTATAGGACACGAGCCGCGCGGTCCGGCGGCACGAGCCGCGCGGTCCGGCGGCACGAGCCGCGCGGACGCCGGTCGCTCAGACGGCCAGCTCGATCCCCGCCGCGGCGGCATCCGCCGCGAGCGCGTCCAGCGCATCATCGGTCTCGGCCGAGGCCTGCAGCAGGCCCATCATCCGGCTGACGCCCAGGTCGGCGTACGCGCGCAGCAGCGCCTGCCGCGCGGGACCGGGGTCCCGCCAGGCATCGGTTCCCCACCAGGCGTGGACGCTGATGCGCAGCGATTCGGGGTCGCGGTCGATCTCCTCGCATCGGGCCCGGACCGTGGGGAGCGCCTCACGGAGCTCGTCCGGGGAGAGGCCGTCGAGGTTGAGCTCATCGGCGTAGCGCGCCGCCAGGCGCCAGGTCACGTTGGGCCCGTTGCCGCCCACCATGATCGGGATCCGCGGCTCCTGGAGCCCCTTGGGCAGGTTGATCGCGTCCTGCACGGAGGCATGCTCGCCGGTGTAGGTGGCATGGACCGTTCGTCCCGGGGCGAGCATGGCGTGGACCACCTCGAGGCCGTCGCGGAGCATCGCCAGCCGCTCGCGCGTCTCCGGGAACCCGTACCCGTAGGCGCGCCACTCGTCGCGCTTCCAGCCCGCGCCGATCCCCAGCTCCATGCGTCCCCCTGCGATGACGTCCATCGTCGCGATCATCTTCGCCACGAGCGCCGGGTTCCGGTACCCGTTGCAGATCACCACGTGGCCCAGCCGGATGCGATCGGTGAGGGCGGCCAGCGCGGACAGCGCGGTGAAGGCCTCGAAGGTCAGCTCGTCGGTCGGCCGCGGGACGGTGTGGAAGTGGTCGAAGAGCCAGGCGGACTCGAACCCCAGCGCCTCCGCCTGCTGCGCCACGGAGACGGTGCGAGCCCAGGCCCGCGCCGGCTTCCACCCGTCGTATTCACCCGTCCATCCCTGCGGGACGATGATCCCGATCTTCAACACTGCCTCCCGTGATGCGCACGTGCCCGCTCTGCCGCCGTCCGGGAGCGTTCAGTCGCGGACGATCATCTGCTCACGCTCCGGGCCGACGGAGACGTGGCTCACCGGCACCCCGGCCAGCGCCTCGAGGCGCTCGACGTAGGCCCGGGCCTCGGCCGGCAGCTCCGCCCATGAGCGTGCGGCGGTGCAATCCGCCTGCCAGCCCGGCAGCTCCTCGTAGACCGGCTCCAGCCGCCCATAGACCGATGCCGAGGCCGGCACCGTCTCCCAGCTCCGGCCCGTGGCGGGATCACGGTACGCGGTGCAGATCCGGATCCGCTCGAACCCGTCGAGGACGTCGAGCTTGGTGAGGGCGATGCTCGAGTAACCGGCCAGCCCGACCGAGAAGCGGACGGCCACGGCGTCGTACCAGCCGCAGCGGCGGGGACGCCCCGTGGAGGTCCCGTATTCGACGCCCCGATCGCGGAGCGCGACACCGTCCGCATCGTCGAGCTCCGTGGGCAGGGGCCCGGCGCCGACCGCGGTCGTGTAGGCCTTCGCCACGCCCAGAACCCGGTCGATGCGCACCGCGGGCAGCCCCGCCCCCAGGCTCGCCCCGCCGGGGATCGGCGAGGAGCTGGTGACGTACGGGTAGACGCCCCAGTCCAGGTCCCGCATGGTGCCCAGCTGGCCCTCGAGCAGAATGCGCTGGCCCGCGTCCAGCGCCTCGGTGACCACGGCCCGACCGTCGACCACGTGCGGCGCGAGGCGTTCGGCGGCCGCGAGATAGCTGGCCGCGATCGCCTCCTCGTCGGTCGCCTCGGCGATGAGACCCGCCAGGTCGTCGTCCGGGCCGCCGGCCCGGTAGTAGTCGCCGATGGTGCGGCGGACCCGCTCGAGGCTCGTGCGGAGCGCGCGCCGGAATTCGTCGGGTTCCAGCAGGTCCACGACCCGGATGCCTCGGCGGGCAACCTTGTCGACGTAGGCCGGCCCGATACCGCGCGAGGTGGTCCCCAGCCGGGCCGCGCCCCGCTCACGCTCCTCCAGCTGGTCGAGCAGGACGTGCCACGGCATCACCAGGTGCGCGCGGTCGGCGATCAACAGGTTCGTGCAGTCGAACCCGGCAGCCGCGAGGCCGTCCATCTCGCCCAGCAGCGCGGGCGGGTTGATCACCAGGCCGTTGCCCAGCAGGTTCCTGGTACCGGGGTAGAAGATCCCGGAGGGGATCAGGTGGAGCTTGAAGTGGCCGTGCCGGTTGACCACCGTGTGGCCGGCGTTGTTCCCGCCTCCGTAGCGGATGACGAGCTGCGCGTCGGCGGCAAGGTAGTCGACGACCCTGCCCTTGCCCTCATCGCCCCACTGGGCACCAACGACGGCGATGACGGACATGCGTGGGCACAGACCTCCGGCGTGCGGGTGGGGGTTGCGAAGCCGCGCCTATGGTACCGGGGCGCGGGCGCGCCGGCCCACGCCATCGTCCGGACGAACGAACGCCGCCCCGGGATGGGGCGGCGTTCCGTATCCCTGTGACCGGCCCTGCCGGTCGTGCTCGCTCAGGCCCGGGCGCGCACCTTGTCGAAGCAGCTGCTGCAGTAGACGGGGCGGTCGTTCCGCGGCAGGAACGGCACGAGCGCCTGCCCACCGCACTCGGCGCAGACGGCGGCATGCATCTCGCGCTGCCCCCCGCCTCCGCTGCTGATCCCCAGTGCGCGGTTCTGCTTGGCCACCGCGCGGCAGCTCTGACAGCGCTGGGGCTCATTGACCAGCCCCTTCTCGGCGTAGAACTTCTGCTCGCCGGCGCTGAAGACGAAGTCCATCCCGCAGTCTCGGCAGCGGACGGTCTTGTCGGCGTACACCCTTTCCCTAGCCTCCTGTGCGCGCGCCTCGGCCTGGCTGCGGACGGTTCCGTCTGTTCCTCGGGCCAGTGCTGATCGCGTGAGCGCCTGTGCTGCGGGATCGGGACGACTCGGGGTGAGCGTGGGCCGGACGTTCAGCCGCCGACTATACACGCGGGTTCAAGCGTATGTACAGGGTCTGGCCTGCGTGGGATCGGTGCGTAAGTCTCGTGGGAAGGCACGGGTCGGTGCGGGCTCAGGCGAACGGGGCGACGGATTCCTCGCGCACGACGGTGAAGAACCGGGTCGTCGACTTCCGGAACTGGAGCGGCACCTCGCCGATCGGCCCGTTGCGGTGCTTGGCGATCTTCGCCTTCACCAGCTCGACCTCGCTGTCCGCGTTCTGCTCGCCGTCGCGGTACAGGAAGATCACCACATCCGCATCCTGCTCGATGGAGCCGGACTCCCGCAGGTCGGAGAGCCGGGGCTCCGCGGACCCGCGCTGCTCCACGCCCCGGGAGAGCTGCGACAGGGCGATGACCGGCACCTTGAGCTCGCGGGCGAGCTGCTTCAGGCCGCGGCTGATCTCGCTCACCTCCTGGACCCGGTTCGGCTCGCGGCTCTGGACGCTGGCCTGCATCAGCTGCAGGTAGTCGACGATGATCAGGTCCAGGCCGTGCTGCTCCGCCTCGAGGCGCCGGGCCTTGGTCCGCAGCTCCATGACGGAGAGCGCCGGCGAGTCGTCGATCCACATCGGCGCGGTGGCCATGTCGTTCATGACCGTGGCGATCTTGCTCCAGTCCGTCTCCTCCATGAACCCGGTCTGGAGCGGACGCGGGTTGATCCCGGTCTCTGCGGAGAGGAGCCGCAGCGAGAGCTGCTCCTTGCTCATCTCGAGGCTGAAGACCGCCACCTTCTTGGCCTCGCGCACGGAGGCGTGCTGGGCGATGTTGAGGGCCATGCTCGTCTTCCCCACGCTGGGGCGTGCGGCAAGGATGATCAGGTCGGACGGCTGGAACCCTCCGAGGAGCGTGTCGAGCTGCGAGAGGCCGGACGGGATACCCAGGAGCTGGCCCCGATGCTCGTGGAGGTACTCGAGTCGGTCGTATGCCTGTCCGAGCAGGGTGGAGAGCGGTTCGAAGCCGCCCTGGGTCCGCCGCTGGCTGATCTCGAAGAGGATCGACTCCGCCCGGTCGATGGCGACCGCGGTGTCGTTGGCCTCCTCGTAGCCGACCGCGGCGATCCGGCCTGCCGCGGCGATCAGGTTCCGGAGCACCGACTTGCGCTCGACGATCCTGGCGTAGTGCTCGACGTGGACGGCGGTCGGGACGCCGTTCATGAGGCCCGCCAGGTACGCGGGGCCACCGATGCCATCCAGGCGCTCGCGACGCGCCAGCTCGTCCCCGACCGTCACCAGGTCGAGCGGCTCCCGCTGGCCGTGCAGGGCCACCATCGCCTCGTAGATGTCGCCGTGCTGCTGGCGATAGAAGTCCACGGGGCGCAGGAAGTCGGCGACCTTCAGGATCGCGTCCGCGTCGATGAGGATGGCGCCCAGGACGCTCTGCTCGGCGTCGATGGCCTGCGGAGCCAGCTTGTCGATGCTCATGCGCTCGGAAGGATGGGACGGGGGTTCATGGCGACCTGCTGGATCTGACGGAGGAGCCGATGGACGGGCCAGCGCACCGTACCGGCAACCCGCCGCACTGCGCAGGAGTTGTGCACGGAGTTACCCACGATTCGCGATCTTCGCTGGGGACAACCTGTGGACATGCCTGCCTCCGGCGCACGGGCGGTGCTGCGGGCAGGAGAGCACGCGGCCGTGACACCTAGGCTGTCACGCCTGGCAGCGGCCACCACCTCCCGCCGCCCGCGGTGGGCCTGCGGCGCCACGATCGGCTCCGCGTACGGCCACCCGTCTTGTGGACTGGCGCCGACCCCGGGTCAGTGCTGCGGCGTGACGATGACGACGACCTGCGGGTCGATGCCGGTCGACAGGTGCACCGTGACCCGGTGCTCGCCGACGGTCTTGATGGGCTCGTGCAGCGCGATCTGGTGCCGATCGACCTCGATCCCCTCCTTCGCCAGCAGGTCCGAGATCTCGCGGTTCGTCACCGATCCGAAAAGCCGGTTCTTCTCGCCCGCCTTCACGGCGATCTCGAGACGCAGGTCGCGAAGCCGCTCCGCGGTCGCCTCGGCCTCTGCACGGATGGCCCGGTCGCGCTCCTCGCGCTCGGTCCGATGCCGCTCCCAGTTCTTCATGGCCCCGGTGTCGGCAACGACGGCCGCCCCGTTGGGGATCAGGAAGTTCCGGGCGTAGCCGTCCTTCACCTCCTTGACGTCGCCCTCGCGGCCCAGGCCCTTCACGTCGTGCTTCAGGATCACCTTCATGATGCTTGTCGGTACCTCGTTGCTGCGCCCGCCCGTTCGGGCCGGCGCGGTGGATGGCGTCAGTTCAGCGCGGGGTCTCGTGCGGGTACGACCTCGACCGGCGCTCGGGTCCCGGACCCGTCGGCGGCGAGGCGCTGGGTCCGCCAGCGGGCCAGCGCCTCGCGGAGCGCGACCGGCTCGCGGAGGTCGCCGTACCGCTCCAGGAGCTCCGGGAGGGTGTCCCGGATCCGGTCATAGCGATCGCCCAGCAACAGACGCAGACGTGCGAGGTCGCGGTCCAGCTGCGCGGTGCCTGCGCGCGCGCGCTCCCAGTGCTCTTCGCGAACCTCGCGCGGGGCGTTGGCCAGGAACAGGTCCAGCACGAGAAGCAGGACCGTGAGGTCGTCCGCCTGGCCGATGAGGGGCAGAGCGTCCGGGATCAGGTCGAGCGGCGTGACGAGGTACGCCAGCGCCGCCCCGAGGAGGACCTTGAGATAGAGGGGCGTCCGCCGATCGCGCAGCATGCCCCACACCACGCGCGCGTAGGCGGGGAGCTTCCAGATGAGCTGTGCGAGACGCACGTAACGCCAGCGGCCGGAACGATTCACGGCGGGAGGGGCCTCCGGTGGTCGGTGGGGCGCCGATTCTAGCAGAGGCGCTCGAAGCGACCGGTGCCGCCGCCATCCCGCTTGACGATAGAACACCTGTTCTGCTAGGGTCGGCGCGAACCCGCAGCGCAGCGGAGGGCGCTCAGGCGTGACCAGGCACGACGTCGACCGTCGGCAGAAGATCCTCGAGTGCATCGCACACACCGTTGCCGAGCGCGGCTATCCCCCGTCGGTTCGGGAGATCGCGGACGCCGTGGGCCTTGCGTCGACCTCAGCCGTGCACCACCACCTCATCGCCCTGGAACGCGACGGGCTCCTCGAACGGGGCACCCACAGCTCTCGGGCACTGCGCCTGACCCATCGCGGCGAAGGGAAGCGCACGGCGCGCTCCACGGCGCGGGTCACGCCGTTCCGGATGCCGGTCGAGCGCGACGTGGTGAGCCTGCCGGTCCTGGGCGAGATCGCCGCCGGTCAGCCCATCGAGGCCTACTCGGACGCTGCGGAGTCGCTCGACGTCCCCCGTTCGATCGAGGCTCGCGATGGCTCGTACGTGCTCCGCGTGCGCGGCAAGAGCATGATCGACGCGCTCATCGACGACGGGGACTACGTCATCGTGCAGCCCCAGGCGACGGCGCGGGATGGCGACATCGTGGTCGCCCTGCTCGAGGACAACGGGGTCACCCTCAAGCGCTTCTTCCGCGAGGCGGATCGGATCCGGCTGCAGCCCGCCAACAGCGAGATGGAGCCCATCTACGCGGCCGAGGTCCAGATCCAGGGCAAGGTCGTCGGCGTCATTCGCAAGCTGGGCTGACCCGCCGCGCGCCATGGCGCCGCGCTGCGTGACCCTCAGGCAGGGCACCCGGACCGACCCGCGGACGGCACATCCGGGCGCGCCGCCTCCTGCACCCGATCTCTTCGTCCACCGCCGCGCACCGGATTGACCGATGCGGACCATCCTCCACGCCGACCTCGACGCCTTCTACGCATCGGTCGAGATGCTCGACGACCCGGGCCTGCGCGGGAAACCTGTCGTCGTGGGGGGCGACCCCGCCGCGCGCGGCGTCGTGAGCGCGGCCTCGTACGAGGCACGGCGCTTCGGGGTCCACTCCGCCATGCCGCTGCGGACCGCGGCGCGTCTCTGCCCGGAATGCGTCTTCCTGCCCGGTCGTCCCGAGCGGTACCGCGAGCTGAGTGAGGGTGTCATGGGGATCTTCGCCTCCTACACGCCCCTGGTCGAACCGATCAGCCTGGACGAAGCCTTCCTCGACGTGACCGCGAGCGCCGCGGCATTTGGCGACGGGCAGGCCATCGCCCGTTCGGTCAAGGATCGGGTCCGCACCGAGGTTGGACTGGTGGTGAGCGTGGGTGTCGCCACGAACAAGCTGTGCGCCAAGGTCGCATCCGATCTGCGCAAGCCGGATGCGCTCGTCGTGGTCGTGGCCGGCGAGGAGGCGACCTTCCTTGCGCCGCTGCCCGTGAGCCGGCTGTGGGGCGTGGGTCCGCGCGCACAGGAGGCGCTCCGCGATTTCGGGGTGACGACCATCGGCCAGCTCGCCGCCCTTCCGGAGACGACGCTGCGCCGCCGCTTCGGCCAGCACGGCGCGGACCTGGCGGCCCGCGCGCGCGGGATCGACACCTCGGAGGTCGTGCCGCTCCAGGCGCCCAAGAGCATCGGCCACGAGCACACCTTCGACCGCGACGTGATCGATCGCGGCCGCCTCGACGCCACCCTGCTTGACCTCGCGGATTCGGTCGCGTCCCGGCTGCGCCGGCACCATCTCGCTGCGAGTGCCGTCCAGCTCAAGCTCCGCTACGAAGGGTTCGAGACGTTGACCCGGCAGATGCCGCTTGGGCGTGGCGTGCGCGACAGCGAGGCGCTCTACACGGCCGGCGTCGCCCTGCTGGACCGCACGCTGGTCACCGGTCGCGGGGTTCGGCTCATCGGCCTGACCGCCATCGGCCTCACCTCCGCCCAGCAGCTCACCCTCTTCGACGCGCCGGACAGGACCGACAGGCTGGCGGCTTCCATTGACGCGGTACGCGAACGGTTCGGCGAGGGCGCCATCACGCGCGCTCGGCTGCTGCGGGATCGGCCCACCCGCCGCTTCGACTTCGGGGAACGGCCGGGCCGCTCCGGGCGCCACCCAGGCACCGGAAGACTTGACGAATAGAACACCCGTTCGTATGATGCCTGCCTGAATCGAACGCCTGTTCAGTGCCGGAGCAGGCCCCGAAGCGCTCAGGAGGCACGGACAATGGCTATCACCACCGCACCGATTCCGGCTCGGGTCCGCTGGGACCGCGACAGCGGGCGGCCCACCAGCATCGCATGGGGCGAATCACGCCTGCCGGTTACCGGACTGCGTGCTGTTCGCGACGAGCGCCACGCCTACCGGACCGATTGCGGGCCGCGGCTCACGCTCGACGTGGACACGCCGCGCGGCCGGGCGGTGCTCAGTTGGGATGCCCGCCACCGACGCTGGTTCCTCGAGGCGCTCGACGAGGTGCGCGCCGCCTGATCCCTCGCAGGGCTGCCGTTCGCGACCCTACAATCGGTCGCGGCGCAACTGGCAGCCCCTGTCCGGGCGGCCGCGCCCCAGCGAGGAGACGGATGACGGACCATTCCCCGGAGGCGACACCGCAGCCACGGCTGACCCAGCAGACGGTCCAGGAGCTGGCGACGGCAGGCGTCCCTCCTCACCGCACCCTCTAGAAGGGTCGCGCCGTCCGCCTCATCGGTCTCACCGCCATCGCCTACCCGCCAGCAGCTCACCCTCTTCGATGCCCCGGACCGAACGGATCGCCTGGCTGCCTCCATCGATGCCGTCCGCGAGCGCTTCGGCGAGCGGGCCATCACGCGCGCTCGTCTCCTCCGCGATCGGCCGGAGCGCCGCTTCGACTTCGGCGAGCGGCCCGGCCGCTCCGGCAGTTACGCCACCCAGCCGACGGGGTTGACGAATAGAACGCCCGTTCGTACGCATCGGTCCCCAATCGAACGCCTGTTCAGTGCCGGAGCAGGTCAAGAAGCGGAGGAGGCACTGCCATGCTTCGGCCACGCACCGATTCCCGCCCGGGTCCATTGGGACCGCGACAGCGCGCGACCCACCAGCATCGCGTGGGGAGGGGCGCAGGTCGCCGTCACCGCTCTGAGAGGCGTGCGCGATGAGCGTCATGCCTACCCGGTCGATCGCGGCCCCCGCCTGACCCTGGACCTCGACGTCTCCCGCGGACGCGCCGTGCTCAGCTGGGATGCAGGAATTCGCAGGCTGGTTCCTCGACGCCCTCGAGGAGGAGCGTCCGGCCGCCTAGGCCCGCGCACGCCTTCAATCCGCATCGGCGCGTGCCGTCGGGCCCCGGAGCGAGGTAACCCATGACGGAGCATTCCCGGGCGCGACCCCAATCCCGGACTCACCGAGCAGTCCGTCCGGGAGCTGGCGCGGCGCTCTCTCCAGCTCGGCACCCGTTCCCGGGGGCGGCAGCGCAGCCGCCATCGCCGGCGCCCTGGGCGCGTCCCTGGTCTCCATGGTCGCCGCGCTGACGACGGGAAGAGCGGGCGACCAGACGCTCGAGTCCGAGGTCCAGGCGATCGGCAGCGAGGCGACGGCGCTGCGTGACCGGCTGCTCGAGCTCGCGGAGCGCGATTCGGACGCCTACGACGCGGTGATGCGCGCCCGCCGCCTGCCCAGGGAGACGGACGAGCAGAAAGGCGTGCGCAAGGCTGCCATGGCAGCCGCGTTCGTGGTGGCCGCCACGGTGCCGCTGGAGACCGCGCGGACCGCCGCCGAGGTGCTGCGCCTCGCTGACCGGATCGCCCCCATCGGCAACCCGAATGCAGCCAGCGACGCCGGCGTCGCGGCCCAGCTCGCGTCTGCCGCGGTGCGCGGCGCCATCCTCAACGTCCGTATCAACCTGCCCTACCTGCCGGCCGACGCGGCCGTCAGCGCCAGCGCCCCGGAGGAGATTGCGCGCCTGGAGGCGGCCGCCGACGACGTGGAAGCCAGCGCGCTGTCGAGCGTCGCGGCACGCCTCGGGTGAGGACCGCGCAGGCATGAGCGCCCGCCTGCTCGAAGGCCGGCCCGTTGCGGCCGCCCTGCGCACAGACGCCAGGCAACGGGTCGCCTCGCTCGTCGCTCGCGGCGGCGGCCCGCCGAAGCTCGCAATCGTGCGCTTCGACGCGGACGGCCCCTCGGCCATCTATGCCGCCGGCGTGTCCCGGGCTGCCATCGGAATCGGCGTCGAACCCGTCATCGTCACGCCGGAATCGGACGCCGATACCCCGTCGCTGGCGGCACGGATCTCCACCCTGGGCGCCGACAGCGCGGTGGCCGGCATCCTCGTCACGCAACCGGTCCCGTCCCGCTTCGAGGCGAGCGCCCTCCTCGACGCCATCGAACCGGCGAAGGACGTGGACGGAGCCACCTCGGTGAGCGCCGGCCGCCTCGCGCGCGGCGAGCCGGCGCTGGCACCGGCCACCGCCCTGGCGGTCATGGAGCTGCTGCGAGCGTTCGACATCGGCGTTGCCGGCCGGCACGTCGTCGTGGTCGGGCGCTCTCCCGTGGTCGGACGACCCGTTGCCGCGCTGCTGCTCACCGCGGACGCGACCATCACCGTCTGCCATCGCGCCACGCGCGACCTCGCGACCCTGACCCGCCAGGCCGAGATCCTGATCGTGGCCGCCGGCTCGCCCGCGCTCATCACCCGCGAGATGGTCTCGTCGGAGTCGGTGGTCATCGACTGCGGGATCAACACCCTCGACGGAACCGTCTGCGGGGACGTGGCCCCCGAGGTGCAGGAGGTGGCGGCCGCGCTCTCCCCCGTCCCCGGCGGAGTCGGGCCCATCACCACCATGATGCTGCTCCGTCAGACCCTCGACGTCGCGGAGCGACTGCGCGGCGCCAGGTAGGCTCAGCCGGGAAGCAGGCTCTCGTCCACGAGCTGATCGACCGTCGGCGGCGTGCCCGAGATCGGGCCGTCAGGGAGCTTCGCCATGAACGACACGGTGGCCTGCCATGCCGCCCGATCGATGGCCCCGTACCCGTGAGCGACGACGTAGTCGCTGGTCCAGGTCGCGATGGTCGCGTCCAGGATCGCGCGCTGCATGGCCTGGTCCTTGCCGAGGTCGGGCACCAGCGCCACCGAGGCGGCCAGGCCCTTCGCCGGATCGGCCCTGACGGCGTCCATCGCCTTGAGCGTGGCGGCCACGAATGCCGCCAGCGCGGCGTGCTTCGCGGCGATGGTCCCGGTGGAGGCGATCAGCCCGTTCCCCGGCAACGGCACGGACGCGTCTGCGTGGAGGACGGTGACCGGGGTCCCCGACCGCTGCAGCACGACCGGCTCATTGTTCGAAAAGCCGGTGGCGGCATCCACGGCTCCCTGCGCCAGCGCGGTGCCCTGGCCGAAATCGGGATACAGGCGGACGTCAACGTCCGACGGGGTCATGCCCGCGGAGGCGAGCAGGGCCTCGAGCATGATCCAGCCGCTTCCGTATTTCCCGGGCGTGCCGATCGTCCTCCCCCGCAGGTCGGCGGCGGTCCGTATGCCGCTCGACGTCTCCGCGTAGACGATGTTCGGGAACTGGGCGTAGATGGTCGTCACGTAGCGGATCGGGATCCCCTGGCTCACCGCGGGGATCACGCTCGTTCCGTCGGCTATGCCGATGTCGACCGCTCCCTGCCCGACCAGGGTGATGAGGTCCGGATCGATCTTGTTCTGGAAGGTGACCGCCAGCCCCGCGTCCCGGTAGTAGCCCGCCTGCTGGGCGAGATAGAAGGGAGCGAACTGCACGCTCGGGATATACCCGAGCCCGACGACCAGCGGGGTCGGCGCGGCCGACGCCGAGCCGGATGGCGACGTACCCGCCGGCCCGGTCGCCTGCCCCTGGCAGGCCGCGCTCAGCCCCATGATGATGCCAATCGCGAGCACCGCTCCACGGCGCCCCCGACCCCCTTGCTGTGCCGATGCGGCTCCGATCATCTACTGCCTCCTCGAACGTCTGGACGGTGCCATCAGCTGCGAACGCCGACCAGCCAGCGTTCGACGAGCACGATCAACAGGTAAAAGCCGACCCCCAGGCCGGCGATGGTGAACAGGGTGGCGAACAGCAGCGGGGTGTCGAAGAGGCTGCCCCGCGCAAGGTTGATGAGCACGCCCAGGCCATGCTCGCCGCCGGCCCACTCGGCGATGATCGCGCCGACCACCGCCAACGTGGCTCCCACGCGAATCCCCCCGAACACGACGGGCAGGGCGCCCGGGATCTCCACGGTGGTGAGCACCTGCCGGTGCGAGGCGCGGAACGAGCTCGCCATCTCGATCAGCTGCCGGTCGACGGATCGCACGGCGACCATGGCGGAGACCGCGACCGGGAAGAACACGATGAGGGCGCAGATGATGACCTTCGAGAGAAGTCCGGTACCGAACCAGAGTGCGATCAGGGGCGCGAGCGCAAGGATCGGGGTCGCCTGCGCGGCCACCAGGTACGGGGAGAGGAGACGATCGGCCACGCGGGATCGAGCGAGCAGGTAGCCGGCGCCGAGGGCCAGGCTCGATCCGACCGTGAACCCGATCACGACCTCCAGCGCGGTCGCCGCCGCGTGCGGCTCCATGGTCCCGTCGGTCCAGGCGATGACCAGGCGCTTTGCGACCACCTCCGGCGCGGGAAGGACGAACGCCGGATAGGCCGCAACCACGACCAGGAGCTTCCACCCCAGGAGGAAGATCGCGGCCGCCAGGACCACCGGTGCGACGTCGCGCAGCAGCCGGCGGGTGCTCACCAGCCGTCCTCCCCGGTCGCGGTGAGGGAGGCGTCGCTCCCGAGCGCCGCGCGAACGGCGCTGATCGCGGCCGCGTCGCCGCCAGCGACCGGGCCGCCAGCGACCGGGCCGGCGGTCCCCGATCCCGTCTCCCGGTCGACCGTCACCACGGCCGCGACCCGCCCCGGATGACCGGTCAGGACCACGACCCGGTCGGCGAGCAGCACGGCCTCCGAGATGGAATGGGTGACCAGCACCACCGTCGCGCCGGTCTTCCGCCACAGGGCGCGCAGCTGAAGGTTGAAGCGTTCGCGGGTCAGCGCGTCGAGCGCGCTGAACGGCTCGTCGAGGAGCAGCACCGCCGGCTCCAGGATGAGCGCGCGGGCAATCGACGCCCGCTGCCGCATCCCGCCCGAAAGCTCGTGCGGCCGAAGGTGACCGGCATCTCGCAGGCCGACCAGGCGGAGCAGCTCCGACGCTCTCGAGCGACGCGCCTCGCGAGTCCAGCCCGCGAGCTCCAGCGGAAACGCCACGTTGTCCAGCGTCGTCCGCCACGGCAGCAGGCGAGGCTCCTGGAAGACGAGGCCCACCCGCGGCCCGGGGCCGGAGACCGGCTCGCCCGCAACGCTGATGGAGCCCTGGTCCGGCGTCAGCAGGCCGGAGACGAGCCGCAGGAGGGTGCTCTTGCCTGTCCCGTTGGGGCCGATGATCGCCACGAACTCGCCGTTCGCCACCTCCATGGAGACCCCGGCGAGCGCGGCGCGCTGGGCCGTCCCGCGCCGATAGATGCAGGTGACGTCCACCATCGATACGGCGGGAGGTGCGGGGCGAATGGCGGGCGTATCCGAGACCGTCGCATCGGCCTGTCCCACCCGCGTGCGTGATCCCGTCCGGAGGCTCCTTTCGTTCGCCTCGGGGCGTCGACCACGGTATCCGCGGCGCGCGCGGCGCAGCGGATACTGCTCTCTCTCATCCGGACTGTACCGTCGGCTCCGGTCGCGCGGCCGTCTGCCGCGCTTCGGATCTGCTGACACTCGATGCATTGCACCAAGCCGCTCGTGGGCTCGATCCTGCCTCGCAGGACCCCTACCACCGGTCGGGAATCGCACCCTGCCCCGAAAGCCCCCGCAGTCTAGCACCCGCCGGGGCCGACCTCGAGAAGCGCGGCGGGCTCAGGTCGCGGCGGGCAGGTCGCCGAGCCGATGGGCGTAGGGCCGGATGGCGGGCCACAGCCCCACGTACACGTCGAAGAGCGCGTCGTAGGTCGCGCGGTGCCGCTCGTCAGGCTGGAGCCGATGGTCGATGCGGACCATCGCCTCGATCGCCTCCCGCAGCCCGCCGTACAGGCCCAGGCCGCGGGCCCCCAGCACGGCCGCCCCCACCAGCGACGTCTCCCGAACCGCGGGGATCGCCACCGGGACGTCCAGCACGTCGGCCTTGATCTGGTTCCAGGTGTCGCCCCGCGCCGTCCCGCCGGTGATCCGCAGCTCGTCGATCCAAATTCCGGCCGCGCGGATCGGAGCGGCGACATGCCGCAGCGCGAGCGCGCCGGCCTCCAGCACGGCGCGTGCGAGGTGCGCCCGCCCGTGGGAGAGGGTCAGACCAACGAACGCGCCACGTGCCAGCGGATCCCACAGTGGCGAGCGCTCGCCGGCGAGGTACGGCAGGAAGACGAGGCCCTGGGAGCCGGCCGGGACCCGTGCCGCCTCGCGGAGCAGGGTGGCGACCCCGGCTCGCCCGCCCACCACGCTGTCCGCCAGCCAGTCGAGCGAGCGGCCGGTGGCGGTCATTGCACCGCCGACCAGCCATCTGCCGGGGAGCGGCGCGGCGGCGACCCACGCATCCGGGACGATGGGCGGCGAGTCCCAGTAGACGGCCAGGCCGCCCGAGGTGCCACCGGTGTCCACGGCGTCGCCGGGATCGACCAGGCCCGCGCCGTGGAAGCTCGCGAAGGAGTCGACCGTGCCGGCGATCACCGGCGTCCCGGGCCGAGCCCGAGCTCGGCGGCGGCGGCGGCGGTGAGCTCCCCGACCGTCGTGCCCGTCTCCAGCACCGCGGGGAGGCGCTCGCCAGCCAACCCCGCCGCCGCCGCGCGCTCGGGGTCGGGGAGCTGCTGGCCGGGGGCCCGCGTCGTGGCCGCCCGACCGGTCATCCGCAGCGCGGCCCATTCCCAGGCGTTCAGGTACCAGCGCGTTTGCGACGCCGCCTGCGGATCGTTGAGCTCGACCCAGCGGGCCGCCGGAAGGATCCCAGGCCCCAGCCGCTCATGCCGGTGGCGGCTGCGAGCGCCCCGGCCTGGCCCGCGGGCCGGCGGTCCATCCAGGTGATCGCCGGCCGCATGGCGCGGCCCGCGGCATCGGCACCACCAGGGTCGGGCCCTGCCCGACACAGCAGATCGCGACGACCCGAGCGCGCAGCGCGGGGCGGAGACGCGCCGTCGCTGCGCGAAGCGCCGCCCACCAGCGCTCCGGATCCTGCTCCGCCCGACCGCTCGCCGCCTCCAGGTCGAGGGGATGCGGCACGCGCGCGACCGCGAGCAGCCGGCCGTCGCGGGCAAGCAGCCCCGCCTTGGTCTCGCTGGTGCCCAGATCGATGGCCAGGATGGTCGGCTCGGAGACAGTCACCGCCGCATTCTGCGCGATCCGTCCGCATCCACGCTCAGGACGGGGTCGGACCGGGCTCGCCGCGCGCCCCGCCGCGCAGCCATCGCCAGATCACCCAGGCGATCCCGACCACCACCAGCGCGTAGATCACGAGCTCGTATGGGCGGATCGCGTCGTACAGGGTCCGGTAGTTCTCACCCAGCAGGTAGCCGCCCAGCAGCAGCGCGGCGTTCCACGGCAGCGAGCCCAGGGCGCTGAAGAGGAGGAAGCGGCCCGACCGGCATGCGGGCGATGCCGGCCGGGTAGTTGATGAGCGCGCGCACCAGGGGAACCAGGCGGCCGAAGAAGACGGCCCAGTCGCCGTAGCGGGCGAACCAGGCATCGGCGCGGTCGAGGTCGTCGGGATGGATATGGACGTAGCGGCCCCAGCGGTCCAGCAGCGGCCGGCCGCCCCAGGCCCGATCAGGTAGCCGGCCAAGGAGCCCGCCACGGCGCCGGCGGTGGCGATGAGGAGCACCGCGATCCAGTTCCACGGCGCGTGGGTCAGCGGCTCGAGGACGGAGGGGTCAACGGCGGACTGGCTCACCTTCCAGCCCGCCATGGGCACGATCACCTCCGACGGGATGATGGGGACGAACGTCTCGAGGCCAATGGCGACCGCCACCCCGACGTAGCCCACCGCGTCGTACAGCGACAGGAAGAACGGGATGACGACCCGGTCGATGAACTCCAGCACGGGTCAGCTCGGCCTCGTCGTCGGCGTCCGGCGGGTGGAGCGGCACGGCCGACCGCGGTCCGCCATCCGCCTTCCCGCGCGGCCAGCGGCGGCGTGCCCGCGCCGGATCCGCTCGTCGACGCCGAGGACGTGGACGCTGACGAGGACCGAGAGGAGCGCGGCCCCGGCCATCCAGCCGCCCAGCAGATCCATGGGGTAATGGGCGCCCAGGTAGAGCCGGATCAGGCTGATGGCACCGATCAGGACCAGCGCCACGCGTAGGCGGTCATCCCCTGGCGCCGATCGGACGAGAGGCGCGCGATGCAGAAGGCGATGAGCCCGTAGAAGACGACGGCACGCAGGGCATGCCCGGCGGGGAAGTCCGCGATGTCGTCGAGGCCGATGTTGTTCACGTTGAAGAGGGCGTTCCACCAGCTGCGTCGCGTTGATGACCGGGATGGCGGTGAAGTACTTCAGGCTCCACTCGATGGGAAAGGCCAGCGTCCCGAAGGCGAGCAGCAGCGCGAGGTCGCGCCGGCCCTTCGCCAGCGCCAGCAGGCCCACCGCCGCGAAGCCCAGGGCCACGAACCACCCGGAGCCCAGCGCGCTGATCGCCGACAGGGCGATGTCGATCGGTTCCGCGTTGGCCTGGACCCAGTTGTGGATGGCGGGGCACGACGGTGGCCATCAACCACTTCTCCGGCTCGGTGTACTCGGTCGTGCGCTTGAGCGCGATGAGCCAGAAGAGGCTGGGCAGAGCGATGAGCGTCAGCAGGAAGGCCGCTGCGGGGCTGGGAACGGCACCCCCCAGCCGCTCCCTGCCGTCGGCGCTGACGCAGCAGGCGGCTGGTCGGGTCCGGGAGGCGACGCACGGTGCGTAGTATAGGTGCGGCCATGCCGCCCACCGACCGGTCCGACCCGATCCCCGCTGCACGCTCGACGGACGCGACCTGCGCGTCACCGGAGGTCGTCTCCGTGGCCCGCGACGGACGGCCGGTACAGCTGGCACCCGACGCGCGCAGGCGCATGGTCGCCTCGCGGGCGGTGATCGAGCGCGCCGTCGCCGAGAGCCGCACGGTCTACGGCGTGACGACCGGGTTCGGCGACCTCGCCGATGTGCGCATCGAGCCGGCGCAGACCGCGCAGCTCCAGCGCAACCTGGTCCGCTCGCACGCCGCGGGCGTGGGCGACCCGCTGCCGGCCGATGTCGTGCGGGCCATGCTGGCCCTCCGCGCCGCCACGTTGGCGGTGGGACTCTCCGGCGCCCGGCCGGAGGTCGCGGAGCTGCTGTGCGAGATGCTCAACGCGGGAGTGCACCCGGTGGTGCCCTCCCGCGGGCAGCGTGGGCGCCTCCGGCGACCTCGCGCCGCTCGCGCACCTGGCCCTGGTGCTCATCGGCGAGGGATCGGCGACGGTCGAAGGTCGCGTCATGCGCGGCGACGAGGCGCTCGCGGCCGCGGGCCTCGAGCCGCTCGCGTTGCAGGCCAAGGAAGGGCTGGCGCTGCTGAACGGGACACAGCTGATGGCGGGCATCGGCTGCCTCGCGCTCCACGACGCACGGCAGCTGGCGCGGACCGCGGACGTCATCGGCGCCATGAGCCTGGAGGCCATGGAGGGGACCGGATGCCGCCTTCGAGGAGGCGCTCATCGCGGCGAGGCCGCACCCCGGGCAGCAGGCCTCCGCGGCGCACCTCTGCGCCGTGCTGGCGGGAAGCCAGATCGGCGCGGGTCACCGCGACTCGCCGCACCGGGTGCAGGACGCCTACAGCCTGCGCTGCATGCCGCAGGTCCATGGCGCGGTGCGGGACGCTCTCGACCAGCTCGAGCGGGTCCTGGCCGTGGAGATCAACAGCGCCACCGACAACCCGCTGGTCTTCCCTCCCTCGGATGAAGCCCCTGAGGGCCGCGTCATCTCGGGCGGCAACTTCCACGGCGAGCCGCTGGCCCTGGTGCTCGACTATGCCAAGACCGCGGTGATCGAGCTGGCCTCCATCTCGGAGCGGCGCACCGCGCGCCTGGTCGACGGGCATCACTCCGGGGGGCTGCCGGCCTTCCTCTCCGAGCATCCGGGCCTCGGCAGCGGCCTGATGATCACCCAGTACACCGCCGCGGCCCTGGTGAACGAGCTGCAGACCCTGGCACACCCCTCGTCCGTCGACACCATCCCCACCTCGGCCGACCAGGAGGACCACGTCAGCATGGGGGCCACCGCCGCGCTCAACCTGCGCACGGTCCTCGATCGGGCGCAGACGGTGCTCTCCATCGAGGCGCTCTGTGCGGCGCAGGGGCTGGACTTCCGGGCCCCGCTGCGCCCCGGCGTCGGTGTGGCGGCCGCCCATGCCACGGTTCGCAGTGTCGTGGCGCACCTCGCCGAGGACCGGTCGCCGGCCCCGGACATCGAAGCCATCCGCGAGCTGGTGGTCGATGGCGACCTGCTGGCCGCCGCCGACACGGCTGCCGGCGGCATGGGTTGAGCCGATGGCGGCGCAGTCACTGACGTTCACCCTGGTCGACGCGGTCTCCTTCGACTCCATTCCCGCGCCCGCCCGACCCGGCGCGCGCTGCCAGACCTGCGACTACTGGGAGCGGATCGACGGGAAGCGAGAGGCGCCTGCCGAGGACGCGACCGACGCCCGGGCGCGTGCCAGCCTCAAGCGCAACCGGCTCCTTTCCGGTGAGAAGCTCGCGGGCGCCTACGGGATGCTCGCCTGGCGGCCGGATGCCGCGGGTGGCACGGCCGTGGGCTGGGCGCAGTTCGGGCCGCTCTCTGCGTACCCCCGCGCGCAGGCCATCCGCGAGCGGTATCCCGACCTGCCCGGGTCACCAGCGCCCTGGGTCATCACCTGCCTCCAGGTGCCCGCTTCGGAGCCGGATCGCGAGACGACCGCCGGAAGCCTGCTGGAGATGGTCTGCGAGGAGCTCGACCGCCGCGGGATCACCGCCGTGGAGTCGTACCCGGAGGGGATGGGTGACGCCTGGTCGCCATCGGCAGGGCCGGCATCGATCTACCTCGGGCACGGCTTCGTCCACGCGGCCGGCGACGATCGCTACCCGGTCATGCGGCGCGACCTGACCGGATCGGGGGCGGAGGTGGGCTGGAACGACCTGCTGGCGAAGACTCCGCCACCCGACGAGGGGGACGAGTGGCCCTTGCCGATGCCCAAGGGACCCACGGAGGATGACCTCTTCCGGTTGCCGGAGCGCCCGGAGCGGCCGAACCCGTTCGGGGACGACTGAGCGCAACAACTGGCACCGCCGATGCGTCTGGTTGACCAGACGCCGCTCGAGGAGGGGGAACCGATGTCGACCACCTGGATGAAGACGGCCCTGGCCGCGGCCTGCGCCGTCGCCCTGCTGGCCTGGACGCAGGCCACCGTGGCATGGATCACCGCGCGATTCGGGACCTTCAGCGACGACCTGCTGGGCGGCACCATCTCGATGATCCCCATGGCCGCACTGCTCGCGACGGTCATCCTGCTCGCCCTGCCCGCGGTGGCCGAGGAGGCCCGGCGGCTGGCCATCGGCTTCGCGTTCGCGATGGGCCTCATCATGGCCGGCGCTGCGGCGGACAACCTGACGGGAGCGCTGCGCGACGGCGGCGTCCTGCCGCAGGGCTGGCTGGTGGCGTTTCTCTCCGCGGTGCTCATCGCGATCGTGGCCGGGCTGGCCTGGGTCGTGGCGCGTGAGCCGATGGAGGTCCGCCGGGAGCGCTGACTCCTTCGCAGGGGATCCCTCCCCGCCCTGCCTCGCGCGAGCGCCGCTATCGGCTCAAGAATGTGGGCCGGTTGCGTGTTGTATCGGGTGAGGGGAGTGATATGGGAGGGCCGGCCCGGATGGAACCGGAGGAGTTCGCCGCCGCGGTCGACCGTCACTATCCCGGACTCGTCCGGCGGCTGACGCTGGTGCTGCACGACGCGGAGGAGGCGGAAGACGTGGCACAGGACGCCTACCTCCGCGCGTACCGGGCATGGGAGCGCTTCGACGGACGCGACGAGCGGGCGTGGCTGCACACCATCGGCCTGCGGCTGGCCTTCAACCACCTGCGCCGGAGGCGCCTGCGGGATCGATGGCGCACGGCCGCGCCTGACGCGGCCGCCCCCGCCTGGCTTGCCGCCGAACGGGTCGACCTGTGGCGGGCGCTCGGCGAGCTGCGTCCACAGGTGCGGGCCGCGCTGCTGCTCAACGTTCTGGACGGCTACACCCAGGCAGAGGTCGCCGCGATGCTCGAGGTCCCGGCCGGAACGGTCGCGTCCTGGGTCTCATCTGCGAAGACCCGGCTGCGGCTGGCGCTGGCTGACCAGGGGGTGCGCCGATGAGCGAGCGCAACCCGGCAGATCAGCCGCTGCGCGAGGCACTCGAGGCGCTGGAGCGGAGCGCACCCGCTGCGCCCGTTCCGCCCCTGGCAACCGCCCCGGGGCGCCGCCGCTGGCAGCTGATGCTGGCGCCGACCGCCGTGACCCTGGTGGTCGGTATCCTCATCGGGGCGATGGTGACCCAGTGGCTGCTCAGCAGCCGCGGCGTCGGCTCACCGACGCCGCGTCCATCGGCATCCGCCGGGACGGCCGTCATGACGGATGTGACCTGGGAGGTCACGCCATTCCCGCCCGGGCCTGCCTTCCTGTCGAACCTATCCGTGGTCGGCGATCGGATCGTCGTCCTCGGGGCCGGGCCTAGCGGGGAGAGCAGCGTCGCCGCCTGGTACTCGGACGACGGCGTCGCGTTCACGGCAGCCACGATCGACACTGCGGGCATCGGTCCGGCAGGCATGCAGGGCATCGGCCTGGCCAAGATCGCCTGGTCCAACGGCGTGGGCGTGGCGCTCGGCAGCGACGGCCGGGCGCTCTTCCGCTCGACGGACTCCGGCGCGACGTGGACGCACCTGCCTCAGCAGCGGCTGGATGGCGCAGGGTCGGTGATCGGCGGCTGGTCCGGAGGATTCCTCGCGGCGGGCCTCGCCAGCGGCGCGGCCACGGACACCACCTTCGCGCCCAGGCTGTGGACCTCCGCGGATGGAAGCACCTGGACGGCGGTCCCTGGGCCCGCATCGATGGGCGGGGCGAACATCGCGGCATTCGCGGCGCATGGTTCGACGATGGTCCTGGTTGGCGGGCACGCCGGCGTGTCGGGCACGCCGAGCTCCCTTGCCCCGGCTGCCTGGTGGTCACAGGACGGGACGCATTGGGCCGCCGCAACGTTCGCCACCTCGCCGGCGGGAGCCATCCTCCTCTCCGTAGCCGCCACCGCCGACGGATTCGTCGCGGGTGACTCCGCCGGGCGCCTCTGGCGCTCGGTGGATGGGGCGGCCTGGACTGCGGCGGCGGTCGCACCGGGCACCGCTGCGTATCTCGCGATCGACTCGCTCGCCGCCGGTCCCGGTGGCGTGGTCGGGACGGGGTACGACCCGGGCGTCACCACCTTCGCACCCCAGACGGTGCTGTTCCCTGCCGGCGGGGACGCCCGGCAGCTGCAGGTTCCGGGCGGGGCCGGCATCGCCGGCCTGTCGTGGTGGAAGGGGCAGTTCGTGGGCATCGCGGCCTGCGGTCCGCTGGAGAGCTGCCAGGGCGGTCTTCTGCTGGGCACCCCGGTCTACGCGAGCACGCCGAACCCGTCTCTTTCGGCCACGCCCTCTTCTTCCTCGACCGTCGCACCAACGGAACCGGCAGGAACCGCGGAGCCCCCTCCCACGCCCGCACCGCTGGCCCTCGCCGATGGCTGGTCCTACAAGCTCTTTGGGCAACCGCCCACCCAAGACGGGCCTGATCAGGCATCGACGGTGAGCGTGGTGGGCGGGCAGGTGATGGTGGCGGGGAACCGTCCCTCGGAGGGCGTCGTGTGGGTCCTTGGGGCGAACGGTGCCTGGGCGGAGACGGGGCACCTCCAAGGAGAGGAATCCCTGGGGAACTACCAGATTCAACGGATTGCACCGTCCAGCGGCCTGCTGGTCGCGGCCGGGACGCGCTACGCGATCGACTACGCCATCCCGGAGATCTGGTGGTCGACCGACGGCACCGGGTCGTGGACGGAGGCCGTTGGACCCCTGTCGACATCGTCGATCTGCGGACAGATCACCGACCTGACCACTACTGCTTCGGGGTTCCTCGCCGTCGGCTACACCTGCAACCCGCCTGGCGGACCGGTATCCACGAGCGAGGCCCTGCTCTTCAGCTCGCCGGACGGGCACACCTGGAGCCACCGCACGATCCCGGGAACGGATGACGGCGGCCTGGATGGCGTGGCGAGCAACGGCTCGCGAATCGTCGCCATCGGCTTCCGTGGCACGAACACCCTGGTCCTGACCAGCGACGACGATGGTGCGACCTGGACCGAACGGACGCTCCCGCCGGTCGACGGGAATGCCTCCGTCCGCCGGATCATCGTCGGCCCGGACGGCTTCGCGATCCTGGGCTACGTCTCGCAGCCCGGCCACGGCCTGGAGACGGTGCCCGAGGTGTGGACGTCGGCGGACGGAACGAACTGGTCGATGCAGGTCGTGGACTCATCGATGAGCTTCCCGGTGGACATCGTCCGCACGGACGGCGGCTACGCGATCGTGGGTGAGCATCTATCGGACACCGGGTCGCAGGATGTCCTGCTCTGGACATCCCCGGACCTGCGGTCCTGGTCGGGTCCGACCCAGGTCGCCACCGGCCACCTGATGTCCGCCATCGGCATGGCCTGGACCGGCGACCGGCTCGTCATCGTGGGGCAGGACTCGCCTGCGGAGGCGACGTTCTCCCGGCCAATGTCGCTGATCCACGCCGGTTCGCTCCCGTAGCCACGCGGCGTACCATCGGCGCCATGACCACCACCGCTCGCGTCTCGGGACCGCGCCCTGTCCACGCCCCGCGCGGCACCACCCTCTCCTGCAAGGGCTGGCAGCAGGAGGCGGCGCTGCGGATGCTCATGAACAACCTGGACCCCGACGTGGCGGAGGATCCCGACCACCTCATCGTGTACGGCGGGACCGGCCGTGCCGCGCGCAGCTGGGAGGCGTTCGACGCCATCGTCCGGGAGCTGCGCCGCCTGGAAAACGACGAGACCCTCCTGGTCCAGTCCGGCAAGCCGGTCGGCGTCTTCCGCACCACCCCCGACGCGCCGAGGGTCCTGATCGCCAACGCCCTGCTGGTCCCCCACTGGGCGACCTGGGAGCAGTTCCGCGAGCTCGAGCGCGCCGGACTGACGATGTACGGCCAGATGACCGCCGGTTCGTGGATCTACATCGCCACCCAGGGGATCATCCAGGGCACCTACGAGACCTTCGCGGAGGCCGCGCGCCAGCACTTCAACGGCACGCTGGCCGGCACGGCCACCCTGACCGCCGGCCTGGGCGGGATGGGCGGCGCCCAGCCCCTGGCGGTGACCATGAACGGGGGAGCGGTGCTGGCCATCGAGGTCGACCCGGCCCGGGCGGAGCGGCGCCATGGGTCCGGCTATGTCGACGAGGTGACGACCGATCTCGACGAGGCGGTGGCGAAGGTGGACCGATGGCGCAGCGCGCGCGAGGCGCGCTCCATCGCCCTGGTGGCCAACGCCGCCGACGTCGAGCCGGAGCTCGTCCGGCGCGGCTGGAAGCCGGACCTCGTCACGGACCAGACCAGCGCCCACGACCCGCTCAACGGCTACGTCCCGGGCGGGATGGCGTTCGAGGCCGCGGTGGCCCTGCGCGAGTCCGACCCGGACGCCTACCTGGCGAAGTCCATGGCATCCATTGCCGACCACGTGCGGGCCATGCTCGCCTTCCAGGCCGGAGGCGCGGTGACCTTCGACTACGGGAACAACATCCGCGCCCAGGCGGCCGAGGCGGGCGTGGAGAACGCCTTCGACTTCCCGGGATTCGTGCCCGCCTTCATCCGGCCGCTCTTCAGCGAAGGGAAGGGTCCCTTCCGCTGGGCCGCGCTCTCCGGCGAGCCGGACGACATCCTCAAGACCGATGCCGCCCTCATGGAGCTTTTCCCCGACGACGCCAGCCTGCACCGATGGCTGCGCCTCGCGGAGGAGAAGGTCCCCTTCCAGGGCCTGCCGGCCCGCATCTGCTGGCTCGGCTACGGGGAGCGCGCGAAGGCCGGGCTGCGGATCAACGAGATGGTCCGCTCCGGGGAGCTGGCCGCGCCCATCGTCATCGGCCGCGACCACCTCGACGCCGGATCGGTGGCCAGCCCCTTCCGCGAGACGGAGGGGATGCGCGACGGCTCGGATGCCATTGCCGACTGGCCCATCCTCAACGCCCTGCTGAACACCGCCGCGGGCGCGACCTGGGTGAGCGTCCACCACGGCGGCGGGGTCGGCATCGGCTACTCGCTCCACGCCGGGATGGTCATCGTGGCCGATGGCACCGACGCGGCAGCCGCGCGGCTGGAGCGCGTCCTGACCACGGATCCCGGCACCGGGGTCATGCGCCACGCCGACGCGGGCTACGAGCGGGCGATCGAAGTGGCCCGCGAGCGCGGCGTCCGGATCCCCATGCTCGAGCAGGACTAGGAGCAGCGAGGGGTGACCGCCCCGCCCGCGTTCGACCCCGAGGCGCCGCTCCCCGGCGCGCCGGACCCGTGGGCCGGCTCGACGATGCCGCCCCTGCGGGACGGCCCGCCGTACCTGATGACGGAGATGATCGCGGCCGAGCCGGCCGCGGCCGAGCGCGTCGTCCGGCGGCTCTCCTCGGGGAGCGGGGCGCGCGCGGTGGACAAGGTCGCGGGCATGATCCACGACGCCGTCCGGCGCGGGCGCCCGGTGGTCACCACCGGCTGCGGGACCAGCGAGCACGCCGCCATGGCCGCCGCGTGGCTGCTGGCCGATGCACTCGAGCCCGGCGAGCAGTGGCTGGTGGGCTCACGGCAGGCACTCGACGTGCTCCGCCGCCCCGTCGCGGAGGGCGCCCTCATCGCCATCAGCCACGAGGGCGGGACCTGGGCCACCAACCAGGCGCTGCGCGCCGTCCGGCCCGAGCACGTGTCGCGAGCGCTGATCTCGGTGAGCGACCGCTCGCCCGGGGCGCGCCTGGCGGAGGTCGTGATCCAGACCGGCGAGCAGGACCAGAGCTGGTGCCACACCGTCGGCTACCTGTCGCCCATCGTGGCCGCGGGGGTCGTGGCATCGCGGCTGCGCGGTCCGCATCTCGACGCGGACAGCGTTCGCGGTCTGCTGCAGGCCTCCGCCGGGCAGGCGAGCGGCGCCGAGGTGATGGCGGCAGCCCTCTCCGGCGTGGATCGAGTCGTGACGGTCGGGACCGGCCGGGACGAGCCCGCCGCCCGCGAGCTGGCGCTCAAGATCGAGGAGGGGGTAGGCCTTCCGGCCCGGGCGCTCCAGCTGGAGACGGTCCGTCACGGGCACCTGGCCGCATGCGACGAGCGGACCGGCCTGGTCCTGATCCTGACCGATGCCGAGCCCGCCGGGGATCCGGTCCGGGAGCGCGCGCGGGCGGTCCTGCGCGCCGCAGCCGCACTCGGCATGCCGGCAGCGGCGATCCTGGCGCCCCGGGTCGGGCCGCAGATTCCCGCCGGACTGACCCCGGCGGGGCGCCTCGACGCGCCCGAGGCCAACCGCCTTTCGCCGGTGATCGAGGCGATCCTGTCCACGGCCATCCCGCTCCAGCTCCTCGCAGAGCGGCTCGCGCGAGCGCGCGGGCGAAATCCGGACCCCATAGGCCGGGACGATCCCCGCCAGGCGGCCGCCGGCGAAGCATGACGCCGGTGCGCTGACCGTCAGCCCGGCGCCGGCGCCTCCCGGCGCAGGGCCGTCGTGAGGCGAACGTAGAAGCGGAGGTTGTGGAGCGTGGCGAGCCGCTCCGCGGAGGCATCGCCCACCTTGAACAGGTGATGGAGGTAAGCGCGGCTGTGTCGGGCGCAGGTCGGACAGTCGCAGCCATCCTCCAGGGGCGCATGGTCGACCCGGTAGCGCGCGTCGTGGATGCGGATCGCCCGGAAGAAGGCGGTACCCGGCCGCGGCAGCTCCGCGGGGAACCCGGGGCGGAAGACGTAGAGGCGGCCGTGCCGGGCATCCCGGGTGGGAAGCGCGCAGTCGAACAGGGAGTACCCGAGGGCGAACGCGCTGACCAGGTGGTCCGGCCGGCCGATACCCAACGCATGCTTCGGCACCGACGACGGCAGCGACTCCGCGACCCAGCGCAGCGGGTCGGTGAGCAGCGTGCTGTCCGCGGCCAGCGGCCAGCCGCCGAACCCGTACCCATCGAAGCCGATCGCCGCGAGCGCCGTTGCGCACTGGCGGCGCAGCGTCTCGTCGGCCCCGCCCTGCACCACGGCGAAGAGGCGAGGCTTCACCGTGTCGGCCCGCAGATCGGCGGCCAGCCGGTCGAACGCCTCGCGCGAGCGACGGGCCCAGGCGACGGTCCGTTCCACGCTGCGCTCCTGCTCGACGACGGGAGCCTCCGCATCGGTGCAGTCGTCCAGACAGACCGCGATGTCGCTGCCGAGCTGGAACTGGAGCTGGATCACGCGCTCGGGCGTCAGGATCCATTTCTGGCGGGTCTCGGGCTCACGGAAGATCACCTCGTGCTCGCGGATCACGCCGCGCGCCGGGTCCTGGCGAATGAGCGACCAGACCTGGAACCCGCCGGAGTCGCTGAGCACCGGACCGTCCCAGCCCATGAAGGCGTGGATCCCGCCCCCGCCCTGGATCACCCGGGCGCCCGGCCTGCGCAGGAGGTGGAAGGCATTGACGACCACGGCCTCCACGCCGACCGCGAGCAGATCCTGGCCGGTCAGCCCGCGTACGCCGGCTCGCGTGGCGTCCGGCAGGAAGGTCGGAACGGCCAGGGTCCCCCGGCGCGTCTCCAGCGGGTCAGGCATCGGACGCCGGCTCCGCCGCCAGGGTCAGCACGAAGACCAGCTCGTTCGGGACCGATGCCTCCGCCACGCCGGTGACGCGCGGGCCCAGGCCGCGAACCAGCGTCTCCAGGCGCTCGCGGTAGGTGCCCTCCATGCCCTTGCCACGCCCGCCCAGCGAGCGGACCGGGAAGCTGACGACCGCGTGCCGCGCGCGGAGCCCGACGAGGAGCCTGTGCGCCGCGGCGGGACTGCGACGGTCCAGCAGCGGGAGCAGCTTGAGCAGCAGGGCCGTCTCGACCGGCTCCCCTTGCCAGCCGGGGACGGCCAGGTCGGCGGCCTCGACCGCGTGCGGCTGGCCGACGAGCGAGAGGAACGCGTCGACGAGGGCGAGCTGCGCGCCGTCGACGTCCACGCCGAGGTATCGGGCGTCTGCGTCGAGCCCCATCCAGGGCAGCGCAACGGGACCCCGGCCGCAGCCGAGGTCCACAAGGCTGCGCGGCGGTCCACCGGTCGTCTCCCAGATCGCGGGGAAGAACCCTTCCAGGTGCGGCAGGCGCTCACGCGTCGATGCGTGGCGCCGGAGGAGCACCGCGCAGGCATCCCGAAACGCATGGCTCCCGTGGTCGCCGTCCCAGGCCGCGCGGAGGCGTGCCAGCTCGCGGGCGCTCGCGGGCGCGGCGGGACCATAGGCGGTCACGGCCTGGCGGAGGCGGCGCTTCACCCGCTTGACCGCGTCCGCCTCACCGCTGGCGCGCGACGCCTCCTCGTCCGCGAGTCGCCGGACGAGCGCCGCGTCCACCTCCCGGTAGCGGGGAGAGGCGCTGACCATGCTCGCCACCCGATCGGGCTGGGCCACGCTCACGGGCGCCGCTCTCCGCCCGCGGATCCGCGATGGGCCAGGTCGTAGGCGCGCCGGCGCGGAACGCCCAGGACGGAAGTCAGCACGGCGACCACGGCCCGTGGCGGCGCGCCCTCGTCGAGGAGGATCCGGGCTGCGTCGGCCGCGCGTCGCTCGCGGTCGCCTGTTTCCGCGTTGCCGGATCCCGCCACCACGATGGTGCATTCGCCCCGCACCGTCCCCTCCACGGCGAGCGCGGCTGCCAGCTCGCCCAACGTGCCGCGCTGGTAGCGCTCGTGGGGCTTGGTCAGGTTGCGGGCCAGGCACGCGGCGCGCTCGCCGAGCGCCGCCTGCGCGTCCGCGAGGGAGGCGGCCAGCCGGTGCGGCGCCTCGAAGCAGAGGAGCGTCGCGGGCTCGTCGCGGAGCGCCGCCCAGAAGGCACGACGCGGGCCGGCCGCGCGAGGAGGGAACCCGCAGAAGCGGAAGGGCTGCGGGGGGAGGCCGGCGGCGGCGAGTGCGGTGGTGACCGCGGAAGGACCGGGGATGCTGGTGACCCGGATGCCGGCGTCGATCGCCGCGCGCACCAGGCGGAAGCCGGGGTCGCTCACCAGGGGCGTGCCGGCGTCGCTGACCAGCGCGACCGCGGCGCCATCGGCCAGGCGCTCCAGGAGCTCGGGGATCCGCTGGGCCTCGTTGTGCTCGTGAAGCGAGATGGCACGGCTCCGGATCGCGTGGGCGCGGGCCAGCGTCGCGAAGTGCCGCGTATCCTCCGCCGCCACCAGGTCCACGCTGCGCAGCACCTCGAGTGCGCGCAGCGTCACGTCGGCAAGATTGCCGATGGGAAGCGCGACCACGTGGAGCGTGCCGGCCATGGGCTGAGCGTAGCACCGGGTCGTGGGCCGCCGGTCGCGGTACTATCGCGCCGTGCCCAGCCTGATCGAATGCGTCCCCAACTTCTCCGAGGGCCGTCGCCCGGCGGTGCTCGAGGAGATCACCCGCGCCGTCGGCCAGATCGACGGCGTGACGCTCCTCGACTACTCCCGGGACGAGACCCACAACCGCAGCGTGGTGACCTTTGCGGGCAACGCCGAACCGGTGGTGAAGGCCGCAACGGCGGCCGTCGGTCGTGCACTGGAGCTGATCGACATGACGGTCCACACCGGGGCGCACCCGCGCATCGGTGCCGTGGACGTCATCCCGTTCGTGCCGCTGGGCACCACACGCCTCTCCGAGTGCGTGGACCTCGCCCGCCGCTTCGGCGAGCTGATCGCGAAGACGTATGACCTTCCCGTCTACCTGTACGGCGAGGCGGCCCTGCGCCCCGAGCGGCGGCGACTGGCCGACGTCCGCCGCGGCCAGTACGAGGGACTCAAGGCCGAGATCGGCGTGAACCCCGACCGCGATCCGGACTACGGTCCGGCGCGCCTCCATCCCAAGGGCGGAGCGGTGGCGGTGGGTGCCCGCAAACCGCTCATCGCCTTCAACGTGAACCTCGCCACGGACGATGTCGCCATCGCCAAGCGGATCGCGCATGCCATCCGCGAGTCGTCGGGTGGCCTGCCTGCCGTGCAGGCCATGGGTCTTCTGCTCGAGAACCCCGGCGAACGCAGCTACGCGCAGGTCAGCATGAACCTGGTCGACTGGGAGCGGACCGGGATCGCGGCCGCGGTTCGGGAGGTCCGCCGGCTGGCGCGCGAAGCCGGGACGGACGTCGACCACTGCGAGCTGGTGGGGCTGGCGCCCACCGGGTCGCTGCTGGAGGTCGCCAGTGATGCCCTGCGCCTGCGCGAGTTCTCCCCCGACCAGGCGCTCGAGCTCCGGCTGGCCCGTGACCGATAGGGCGGCTAGCATTCGCCGCCCATGAGCACCGCCGGGAGCACCGTCCTCCACACCCTGCGCGGCGCGTTCCTCGACGCACGCCGCCGGGCGATCGAATCCGGCGCGCTGCCGAACGCCGAAGAGGCGATCCTCCCGGAGGTCACCATCGAGCGGCCCGCGCGCCCGGAGCACGGGGACTACGCGACCAACGCCGCCATGCAGCTCGCTCCTGTGGCGCGCATGGCTCCCATGAAGATCGCCTCGGCGCTGATCGACGCGCTGGAGCTTCCCGACGGCATGGGAACCGCGGCGGTCGCCGCCCCGGGCTTCATCAACGTCCGCCTGGACCCGGCCTGGGTGGCCGCGCAGGTGAGCGAAATCCTCGGTGCCGGCGCGGCCTACGGCCGCACCCCCGCCGATGCGCCGATGGCGATCAACGTCGAGTTCGTGAGCGCGAACCCGACCGGACCGCTCACGGTGGGCAATGCGCGCGGCGCCTTCGTGGGCGACCTGCTGTGCCGGGTGCTCGAGGGCGCCGGTCACCGTGTCACCCGCGAGTACTACTTCAACGACTTCGGCGGCCAGGTGCGCAACCTGGGCCTCTCGGTGCTGGCCATCCGGCGTCGTGAGCCGATCCCCGAGGACGGGTACCACGGCGCCTACGTCCCCGACCTCGCGGCCGCCCTCCCGGACGAGACCTGGGCGGAGGCCAATGGCGAGGGCGCCGATGCCGGCTGGATCCTGGGTCGGTGGGCGTCCGAGCGGGTGCGCGCCGGAATCGAGGCCAGCCTGGAGCGGCTCGGGGTCCGCTTCGACGTGTGGAAGGGCGAGGGCTCGCTCCACGACGAGGGCTGGGTGGAGCGCGGTGTCGAGCGCCTGAAAGCCGCGGGGCACGTCTACGAGGCCGACGGTGCCACCTGGTTCGCGTCCACCGCCTTCGGCGACGACAAGGATCGGGTCGTGTACCGCTCCAACGGACAGCCGACCTACTTCGCCTCGGACATCGGCTACGTCGCCGAGAAGTTCAGCCGCGGCTTCGACGAGCTGATCTACCTGTGGGGCGCGGACCACCACGGCACCGTGAAGCGGCTTCGCAACGCGGCCACCGCCATGGGCTACGACGCGGAGCGGGTGGCGGTGATCCTCATCGCCTGGGTGCGCTTCGTGCGCGACGGGGTCGAGGCCTCGATGAGCAAGCGAGCCGGCGAGTTCGTGTCGCTCGACGAGCTGCTGGCAGAGATCGGTCCCGACGCGGCACGCTGGTTCTTCGGATCACGGGCGGCCAGCACCGGAATCGACTTCGACATCGAGCTGGCCAAGCGGCAGAGCAACGAGAACCCGGTCTACTACGTCCAGTACGCTCACGCGCGCTGCAGCTCCATCCTGCGCAACGCGCCCGACCAGGGGTTGCGGCAGTCGACCGAGCGAGCCGCGGAGCTCCTGCGCCATCCCGCCGAACAGGCGCTCATCCGCGAGCTCCTGCGCCTCCCCGACATCGTGGCCGAGGCCGCCGCGCGGCGCGAGACCCACGAGCTGCCGAAGTACTGCTACGAGGTGGCTTCGCTCTATTCGCAGTTCTATCGCGACTGCCGGGTGCTGAGCAGCGACCCGACCGAGGCCGATCTCTCCGCGGCCCGCCTCGCGCTCGTGGACGCGACGCGCCTGGTGCTCGCCAACGGGCTGACCCTGATGGGGATCTCTGCGCCGGAGTCGATGTAGGCCCCCCGGGGCGTCAGCGCAGGGCGGCGACGGCCCGGTCCACGACCGCCTGGGTCGAGCCCTGCACCACGAGGGTCTCGTGGTCGGACAGCGCCACGATGGCGCTTGGCATGGTCAGCGACTCCTGCGCCTGCCGGTAGAAGCCGGCGAACTGGTTCGCGTCGCCCGGCGTGTCCCACGCGAAGTGCAGGGCGACGGCCACCGCGCCGTCGGGCCCGGACGCCGCCACCATCCGGTCGCCACCCCAGCCCTCGGCGGCGTTCTGCGCGTAGTCCGGCTTCACACCCAGGGCCTGGAGCCAGATGGAGGTCATCGCCTCACCCCAGGTGTCGGCGGGCTCATCGGTCCAGCCGGCCCCCAGGGCAGCAGCCAGGGCCGGCGCCGCCACCGTCACCGGCTGCTCGCCGGCGACGTACTTGGCGTAGTCGATGATCTGCTCGGTCGAGTCTGGCGGAGATTGGAAGGCGGCGTCGACCGCCGACCATCCACCGGATGCATACAGGCGGCTCACGAACTGCGCTCCAGCGGTGTACGGCAGCTCCAGCTGCTGCACCATCCACGCGGGCACGCCGGAGATGTCGGGCACCGGGACCTGGCTGACTCCCAGCAGCTCCTGGGGGGTCATGTGGTCGATCGCCCACAGGAGCATGGTCGTCGTGGCGTCGCCTTCGACCAGGGAGAGGCGGGCGAGGTCACGGTCGTCCTGGCCGGCCGCGTCGAGCTGCAGCGTCCCCAGGCCGAAAGCCGCGTCCTGGAGCGCATGCGTGTACTCGTGTGCGTAGGTCACCTTCGCCTCCGGCCCGACGCCGCTGTCGCTGACCACCACCATCCGTTTCTTCTGATCGTCGTAGAAGCCAATGACCTGGCCGGTGAGCAGCTGGAGCTGCAGCGTCGCGAAGTCCTGGTCCGGCGTGAGGAGGCCCATGGCCTGCAGCGTCACGTTGTCGGCGGTCCGGCGCTCGGCTGGGTACTGGCGATCGAACTGCGCCCGCAGCTCCTGCTCCAGCTGGGCGCGGCTGATGACCTCCGGCGGGCCGATGGACGGTGCCGGCAGCCCGCGCAGGGCGCGGACCTGATCCTCGATGGCAGCCAAGACCGCGCTCGCGTCCTGGCTCGGGCTCGCGGCTGGCGCGGCGGACGTGACCGGCGTGGGGCTGGGCGACGCGGAGCCCTGCACGGCGGTCGAGGCGAGCGGACCAACGGCGAGCTCGACGCCCATGCCGCGCAGGGCGAGCACCACGATGATCGCGACGATGAGCAGAGCGGTGGTGGCTGCGGCGACGCGCCGGGAGAGCGGGGACATCCGGCGGCATTGTCGCACGGCCCGGGGCGCAACCCGCGAGCACCGGGCACCCCGTGAAGATTCACGTTTCTTTATGTTGCCGGGTGTTTGGGATTCACGTGCCGCTCCTACTGTTCATCCTGCGAGTTGGAGATCCAGACGGGTTTCTACCTCCACCCTCCCTCCTTCGAGCGCCGGTGTCATTGGGCGGGCACCGGCGCTCGTGCTATCTCCGGAAATCCGGGCCCGCGCCCCGCGGGCATCGGAACCACGGCAGCATCGGCTACCATCTGGAGACCCATGGAGATCACCTGGTACGGCCGCGCCTGCTTCCGCCTGAAGGGCCGCGAGGCGACGGTCATCTGCGACCCCTGCCCGCCGGCGACCGGATTCGTTGCCGGCAAGCACGACGTCGACCTGCTGACCATGTCGCACGGCCACGCCGACCACGCCTACACGCGCTCCATGACCGCCGGCCTGACGCTCACCCGACCCGGCGAGTACGAGTTCCACGACCTGCTGGTCACGGGCGTCCGGACCTTCCATGACGGCGAGCGCGGCGCCCAGCGGGGCGAGAACGTGGCGTTCGTGATCGAGGTGGACGGCGTCCACATCTGCCACCTGGGGGATCTCGGACACCTGCTCACCGAGGAGCAGCTGGCGGAGCTTGGGCCGGTCGACGTCCTCCTGGTGCCGGCTGGCGGCGTGTTCACCGTCTCCCCCGCCGAGGCGGCCGAGGTGGTCTCCCAGATCAGTCCGCACATCGTGATCCCCATGCATTACCAGGTCGACGGCGGGTCCACGGACCTTCTTGAGGTCGACAAGTTCCTCCACGAGATCGGAGCGGCCGACGCCGCGCGACAGCCGAAGGCCGTGGTGACCCACTCGAACCTCCCGTCCGAGACCCAGGTGGTCCTGCTCGAGGCGCGCGGCCGGACGGGCTGACCTCCCACCGGTACTCCGGTACCACGCCGTACCGGGACCTCCGTTGTCGGAGCGCACCACTTCGGGGGATGCACCACCCCTAACCCACCCAATCCCAACCGTTTGGGGGTACCGGGGTACTAGGCACCCCCGGACCCTTCCGGTATCCTCTAATTCCACCAGGGGGTCCGGCGATAGCCGCCGGCGGATCCATCGTTCTCATAGAGGTTTCCGGCTGTGAACAATCGAGCAACATCCTTGACCGGCCGCACTCCGCGTGCGGTCCTGGCGATCGCGGCCATGGCAGCGTTGACGCTGTCAGTGGTCTTCGCTATCCGGCCCAACACCGCCGCGGCATTCACCGCCGGCGACAACGGCCACCCGACCAATGGCCCTTACTCCGATCTGATGGGCGGGAGCGGCACATTCTCCTTCGAGCAGAACGGCATCCTGTTCTGCTCCGCGAACGACTCCGCCTCGAGCTTCTCGTTCAAGCTCGACTACAGCAGTGCCAATCTGCCGGCGGGCGCATCGATCGTGGTCTACCTCTCGCCCAACCAGGGCGCCATCAACGGCAATTCCGGTGGAGACGACAGCGGGTACATCGCAGCCGTCGAGTCGAACTACGGCGTCGTCAACTTCCCGACCGGCTTGAGCGGCAGCGGGACGCTTGACATCGCCGTCAACGTGACGAGCGCGTTCACCGTGTCCACCGGAGGCATCCTGGGCGTCGTGGCGACTGAGTCCGATTCGACCTCGGTCACGACGAGCAAGACGAACTCGCTCAACTGCACTGAGGCCGAGTCGCCGACGGCAACCCCGACGGCAACCCCGACGGCAACCCCGACGGCAACCCCGACGGCAACCCCGACGGCAACCCCGACGGCAACCCCGACGGCAACCCCGACGGCAACCCCGACGGCAACCCCGACGGCAACCCCGACGGCAACCCCGACGGCAACCCCGACGGCAACCCCGACGGCAACCCCGACGGCAACGCCCGAGAGTTCGGTTTTGGCCGCAACGCCGACGCCGACCCCCGAGGGTTCGGTCCTGGCTGCCACCGGAAGCCCGCAGGCGAGCACCCCGAACACCGCCTTCGGCAGTGATCCGTCGACCCCGACAGGCACGCTCCTCTTCGCGCTGATCCTGGTCCTCGGCATCTCGGCCCTGGCCGTGGTGAACGTGCGGATCGCTCGCGAGCGGTAAACCGCGCACAGCCGGTCGTACACCCGAATGCCCCCGGTCGCAAGGCCGGGGGCTTTCGCATGGGTCGATGGTCCCAGGGACCACCGGTGCGCGCGATCAACGCTATCGACCCGGGCAAGCGCACCAGACCCCACAAGACCACGAAAACCCGGGAAAGTTGGGGGTACCAAAGTACCGGTACCTCTTCGTATACTCGCCTTCCTGCCCTGACAGGTGGGGCCGCCTAAGAATCCGCGATCGGCTGCGGCAGGCAATCCCAGAGGTGGACCGAGCGGCTCTAGGGGGAGCGGTTCGGAGGAACACAAGACGGGTCATCAGCGATCGGGTCGACGGCAACTGCCCTCGTCGTCCCCCCGGTCCAGGTCGGAAGCGATCCCACCCGGCCTCGACTGACCCGGCGATGAGGTAACCGAGCCGTCTATCGGTAGAAACCAAGATCGGTCGTAGGCAGCGACCGCAGATGCCAAGGGGGCATCCATAGATGACTACCTCGCAACTTCGACTGAATCCATTCCGGTCAATCCCCGTAGCCTTCGCACTCATCTTCAACGTTGTCCTCGGGCCGCTGGCGCCAGCGGCACAGACCCTGCTGACCGGCCCACAGACGGCCCTCGCCTACGTGGGTGACTCGATCGACCTTCGAGCTCGACGGGAACGCCTACGCCGGCACCGGCCACGATTGGGACCAGGTCTATGCGGATCGCAACGGTCCCCCCTACTCGAGCTCCGGCGCGAACAACGTCGTCTTCGCCACCGACATCACGGGCGCGGGCGATGACATCCTGACCGGTGGCTCCACCAAGGACACCATTGACTTGTCGAGCTGGCTCTGGAACCAGACCACTTCGACGTCGGTGCAGGACAAGGACGACATCGAGAACGCCTTCGCCGCCTCCTACACGGCGACGAACGGCCACACGGTCGGCTACTTCGGCCTCGACCGGTACAGCATCTCTGGTGATGCGACCGCCGGGTTCTGGTTCTTCAAGAACGACATCGCGAAGACGAATACGTCTTCGCAAGGTGGCTTCAAGTTCTCGGGTCAGCACGCCGAAGGCGACATCCTCGTCGTCATCGACTTTGTCAACGGCGGCTCGCAGGGCGAGGCGACCGTCTACTGGTGGCACAACGGGGCGCTGACCCTGCTGTCCACCGGCGGCGAGTGCGACGGCACCAGCCAGGACGCCTGTGCGATCACCAACACCCAGGACGAGAACTCCCCGTGGCCGTACACGCCAAAATCGGGCACGGCGAACGTCTTCCCGGCCGCGCCGATCAAGGTCGTCAAGGACGTCACCAAGCAGGGCGCCGGCGCGCTCTACGAGGGCGGCATCGACCTGACGGCCCTGGGCCTCGACACGGGCTGCTTCTCGAGCTTCATGGCCGAGACGCGTTCTTCGCAGGAGACGACGTCGACCCTGTCGGACTTCGTCCTCGGCAACTTCTCCTTCTGCGCACCGCCGACCATCGCGACCCAGGTCTCCGACGCCTCGGTGAGCGTTGGTGACTCAGTCACCGACACCGCTACCCTGTCGGGCTCCAAGGGCGCCGTGGAAGGCACCGTTGACTTCTTCCTCTGCGGCCCTGACCAGAGCGCCACGGCCTGCACAAGCGGTGGCACCCAGGTCGGCACCACCAAGACCATCAGCAACGGCGAGGCAACCTCTGACGCCTATCAGGCCGATGCCGCCGGCTGGTACTGCTTCCGCGCGGAGTACACGCCCGCGGAGGGTTCGAAGTACCTCGCTGCCTCGCATACCAACCATGGGAGCGAGTGCTTCGAGGTGAAGCCCGCCCACATCGGGCTCACCAAGACCGCCGATGCGGCCAGCGTGAGCGCGGGTGATCCCATCGGATTCACCGTCACGATCAGCAACACCGGCGACGGCCAGGCCAAGGGCCTCAGCTTCACCGACTCCCTGCCGGGTGGCACGGGCATCGACTGGAGCATCGATCCGGCGTCGGCCGGCTGGTCGATCGGTGGCTCGGCTCCCAACCAGAGCCTGGTCTACACGCCGACCACCCTGGACGCCAACAGCAGCACCAGCGTCCACGTCGTGAGCGACACGACCAAGGACAGCTGCAAGGTCTACAACAACCACGCATCGGTCACCACCTCCAACGACGGGTCCGCCTCAGCGGACGCCTCGACCGAGGTGCTCTGCCCATCCATCGGGCTCACCAAGACCGCCGATGCGGCCAGCGTGAGCGCGGGTGATCCCATCGGATTCACCGTCACGATCAGCAACACCGGCGACGGCCAGGCCAAGGGCCTCAGCTTCACCGACTCCCTGCCGGGTGGCACGGGCATCGACTGGAGCATCGATCCGGCGTCGGCCGGCTGGTCGATCGGTGGCTCGGCTCCCAACCAGAGCCTGGTCTACACGCCGACCACCCTGGACGCCAACAGCAGCACCAGCGTCCACGTCGTGAGCGACACGACCAAGGACAGCTGCAAGGTCTACAACAACCACGCATCGGTCACCACCTCCAACGACGGGTCCGCCTCAGCGGACGCCTCGACCGAGGTGCTCTGCCCATCCATCGGGCTCACCAAGACCGCCGATGCGGCCAGCGTGAGCGCGGGTGATCCCATCGGATTCACCGTCACGATCAGCAACACCGGCGACGGCCAGGCCAAGGGCCTCAGCTTCACCGACTCCCTGCCGGGTGGCACGGGCATCGACTGGAGCATCGATCCGGCGTCGGCCGGCTGGTCGATCGGTGGCTCGGCTCCCAACCAGAGCCTGGTCTACACGCCGACCACCCTGGACGCCAACAGCAGCACCAGCGTCCACGTCGTGAGCGACACGACCAAGGACAGCTGCAAGGTCTACAACAACCACGCATCGGTCACCACCTCCAACGACGGGTCCGCCTCAGCGGACGCCTCGACCGAGGTGCTCTGCCCATCCATCGGGCTCACCAAGACCGCCGATGCGGCCAGCGTGAGCGCGGGTGATCCCATCGGATTCACCGTCACGATCAGCAACACCGGCGACGGCCAGGCCAAGGGCCTCAGCTTCACCGACTCCCTGCCGGGTGGCACGGGCATCGACTGGAGCATCGATCCGGCGTCGGCCGGCTGGTCGATCGGTGGCTCGGCTCCCAACCAGAGCCTGGTCTACACGCCGACCACCCTGGACGCCAACAGCAGCACCAGCGTCCACGTCGTGAGCGACACGACCAAGGACAGCTGCAAGGTCTACAACAACCACGCATCGGTCACCACCTCCAACGACGGGTCCGCCTCAGCGGACGCCTCGACCGAGGTGCTCTGCCCATCCATCGGGCTCACCAAGACCGCCGATGCGGCCAGCGTGAGCGCGGGTGATCCCATCGGATTCACCGTCACGATCAGCAACACCGGCGCGGGCGAGGCCAAGGGCGTGACCCTGACCGACTCCCTGCCGGGCGGCAACGCTCTGACGCCGGTGACCTGGTCCATCGACACCTCGAAGTTCGACTACGCGTCGTTCAAGATCACTGGTGTCGCTGGCAGCCAGCAGCTGGTCCTTGACGGGCAGCCGATCACGTTGGCCTCAGGCGCCAGCCTGAAGGTCCACATCACGGCGGCGACCGACAAGACCAACTGCGCGACCTACGACAACCACGCATCGGTCACCACCAGCAACGACGGGTCCGACTCCAAGGACGCCTCGACCATCGTTGAGTGCCCCGGCCTGAACATCGCCAAGACCGCAGCCAATAGCTCGATCAACGGCGGTGACAGCGCGAGCTTCACCATCGTGGTCTGGAACACAGGCCCCGGCACCGCAACCAACGTGACCCTGAACGATCCCCTGCCGGGCGGACTCGCCTGGACCGATGACAGCGCGGACTGCTCGATCTCGAGCGGCACCCTCCACTGCGACTTCGGTGACCTGGGGGTGACGACCAAGGCCAACTCGCCGGCGCACGTGACCGTCACCGCGCCCACGACCCGCGAGGACTGCGGCACGCTGGACAACCTGGCGACCGCGAGCGCGGGCAACAACGAAGATGTCCAGGCATCCGCGTCGATCGACGTGACGTGCCCGGTCATCCGGATCCAGAAGGTCAACGACCAGATCTCGTCCGTGCTGCCCGGCACGACCGTGACCTACACGCTCACCGTCACCGTCTCCGACGGCCCGGCGCTGAACGCGGAGGTCATCGACACCCTGCCGGCTGGCCTGGACGATCCGACCAGCATCAGCAACGGCGGCACCTGGAGCAGCGTCGATCGGACCATCACCTGGCAGTTCGCCAGCCTGGATGGGATGACGGAGCTCACCTACCAGGCCAAGGTCAGCGCTGCTGACACGGACGGCCAGGTTCTGGAGAACGTGGTGGTCGTGACCAGCCCGAACACGCAGTGCCCCGACACCGAGACGATCGGTGCCGAGTGCACGGACGTGTCGGACGTCACCGTCCGCGTGCCGGAGCTGGTGATCGACAAGGCCGCGAGCGTCGACGAGGTTCACTTCGTCTTCAACGCGGACGGCTCGCTGAAGTCGGTGACGCCGGACGGCGCCCAGGTCACCTGGACGCTGACCTACACGCTCACCAACGGACCGGTCACCAACGCGGTGATCAGCGACCCGCTGCCGGACTACCTGACCTTCGTCAGCGCCGGCAACGGCGGAACGTACGACGCAGGGACGCGGACGATCACCTGGACGTTCGCCAACCTTGACGCGAGCGGCAGCGTGTCGTTCGTGACCACCGTGGACTCCAACGCGCCTGAGACGGGACCGATCGTCAACGTGGCGAGCATCGGCTCCGATCAGACGCCGAAGGACACGGGCACCGACGGGGTCCGCGTGACCTCGGAGCAGGTCCAGGCGGCGACGCCGACGCCCAGCGCATCGGTGCCGAACACCGCCCTGGTGCTGAGCCAGAACGGTGAGCCCATCCAGATCCCGGTCGAGCTGCTGGTGCTCGTGCTCCTCGGCTCGCTGGGTACCCTGACCCTGGTCAACGTGAAGGCGGTGCGACGCCGCCGCTAGTCAGTTAGAACCGGGGGCCGGCCGCACGGCCGGTCCTCGGTATGGCACCAGCCCCCCTGGCAGGGACGGGGTAGAGGTTCGCCTCTACCCCGTCTTCTGTTGTGGGCGTGCTGTGGGCGTGCTGTGGGCGTGCTGTGGGCGCGGCGGGCAGCATCCACGGTGGTCCCGAATCGACGGGAACGGCGCCATGTGCGAGACCGGGCAGCCAGGGATGACCCGCGCCAGTGTCCGGCTCTCGGGGGCGGGCGGCTTATCCGGCTACGCGAGCAGCGGTATCGTCCGGCAGGTCCCGCGGCGGGCCCTCAGCTGGGCGCAGCGGATCAATGGGCCGACGGGCTCGATGGCGTGGCGGGCGTGGCGCCCGGCTTCGTGGACGGCGCCGGCTTGGGCGACTTACCCGGCGCGGGCGACGCCGGCTCGCGGGTCCCTGCGCTGCCGTTCTGCCCGGGAACGCCCGCGGAACCGTGAGCTCCGCCGCCGTGCGCGGCGGCCACAGCGGCGGCCTTGTCCGATGCCGCCAGGGCATGCTCGAGGCCGGGCTTGGCGGCGTCCGGTGCGTTCAACAGCAAGGCGCCGAGCACCTGCGCGTGATGCGTGAGCGCGTCCTGCTGCTGCTGCGGAATTGCATCTGAGAGTGCTCCCAGTGCAGCCGCGGCAGCCTCGACGTCGGCGGAGGCAGCCCCCACGCGATCCCACCGCCCGTCGCGGGCGAGCTGCTCCACCTCGGCGAGGCGTTCGTCGAGGGCCATGGCGACCAGCGCAGGTCGCGCCCACGCTGGTGCGATGTCCAGCCGCACCTCCTCGAGCTGCCGCTTGACCGGGTAGAGAGCGTCGCCGGGGAGCGCGTCCCGGGATGCCGCGCCCACGGCGGTCACCGAGAGGGCGAGGCCCAGGGAGGCGACGAGCACCGAGCGCCCGATGCGACCCATCTCCCGGCGCCGGGGCGCTGCCGGTGTGAGGCCCTCGCGGACCGCGACGTACTGGTTCATGACGTGACCGCGCAGCCGGCGCCGATAGGCGCGGGCGGGCCGCAGGCGGCCGGTCGTCCGGGCGACCATGCGGGCCACCGGATCCTCGGGGTGGACCCGGGACGAGGATCGGGCGAGGACGCGGTCGAGAAGCGCCATCGGCGCATCCAGCAGGCTCACGGCTCGACCTCCGACGAAGCGGGCTCGGGCTCCACCATGTGACGTCGCAGCGCGTTGATGGCGCGGAAGGTGAGACCACGGATGGTCCCCGCACGACGCCCCATGACATGCGCCGCCTCCTCGGCGGACAGTCCGGCGACGAAGCGCAGGGTGAGCGCCTCCCGCTGGTCGGGAGTCAGCAGCCCGATCGCCTGCCGTAGCTCGCGGATCTGCTCGCCACGCAAGCTGATCGCCTCGACCTCCAGGCCGTCGGCGTGGTCGTGGGCGGGGCCCAGCGGCTCGGTCGGCCGATCACGACGGACGTGGTCGATCACCGCGTTGCGCGCGATGCGGAAGGCCCAGGCGCTGAAGGGACGGCCGTTCTGGTGGTAGCGGGGCAGCCCGCCAACGATCCGCTCGAAGACCAGCTGGGTCAGGTCCTCCGCATCCTCGCGGCGACGGACCCGCAGGGCGATGTAGCGATAGATGGGGCCCACCAGCTCGTCGTAGAGACGGCCGACGGCGGTCACGTCGCCAGCGGCCGCTGCAGCGGCCAGGGCGTTGAAGTTCGACGCGGCCCCGGAATCGGCCCACGCGGCGCCGGCGTCGGCGTGCACCCTGGCACGGCCGACGGGCCGGGCCAGGATCAGGTCCAGGGGTCGTTCACGCATCAGCCGGAACGGGCACCTCTGCTATGGGGGGAGCGTCACGCACGCGCGGCGCAACCGTACCATCCGGGCGGGGTCGCGACCAGTGGGACTGGTGCCGGAGGACAACGGTCCCTTCGGGCTAGATGATCGCCAGCTCGCGCCCGACCTGCTCGAAGGCATCCAGGCAGGTCTGCAGCTCGTCCCTGCTGTGCTCGGCGGTCACGATGGTCCGCACCCGGCTCTTGTCCTCCGGCACCGTTGGGAAGCCGATCCCCTGCGCGAAGACGCCCTCCTCGAAGAGGCGGTCGGAGAGCTTCATGGCCAGCGCCCCCTTGCCGACGATCACCGGGGTGATGGGCGTCTCCGAATGGCCGGTGTCGAATCCCAGGCGCTCCAGGCCCGCCTTGAAGAAGCGGGCGTTCTCCCAGAGCCGATCGATCAGCTCCGGCTCGGTCTCGAGCACGTCGATGGCCGCGATGCAGGCAGCGGCGACGGCCGGCGGGTGCGAGGTCGAGAACAGGAAGGGCCTGGCGCGATGCTCCAGGATCGTCCGCAGGTTCGCCGAGCCGGCGACGTATCCGCCCAGCACCCCGATCGCCTTGGAGAGGGTCCCCACCTGGACGTGGACCCGACCGTGCAGGTCGAAATGGTCGACCGATCCCCGCCCGTTCCTTCCCAGCACGCCCGAGGCGTGCGCGTCGTCGACGAAGACGATGGCGCCTGCCTCCTCCGCCGCCTCGACGATCCCCGGCAGGTTCGCGATGTCGCCGTCCATGCTGAAGACGCCATCGGTCAGGACCAGCACCGTGCGATCCGCACCCCCCGGCGCCGCGCGGACCTCGCGCAGTGCCTGCCGCAGGCCGTCCATGTCGGCGTGCGGGAAAGATCTTGCGCTCCGCCTTGGTGAGCCGGATCCCGTCGATGATGCTGGCGTGGTTCAGGGCATCGGAGACGATCACCGCGCCCTCGGGGGCCAGCACCGGGATGACGCCGGTGTTGGCCGTGAAGCCGGACTGGAAGGTGAGGACCGCCTCGGTGTGCTTGAACGTGGCCAGTCGCGCCTCGAGCTCCTCGTGCAGGCTCATGGTGCCCGCGATGGTGCGGACGGCGCCAGACCCCGCCCCGTACTGCTCGATGGCCCGGATCGCCGCCTCGCGCAGCTTCGGATGGGTGGTGAGGCCCAGGTAGTTGTTGCTCGAGAGGGTGATCACCTCCCGGCCGTCGATCACGCAGCGGCTGCGCTGCTCGCTCTGGACGACGCGAAGGCGCCGGAAGATTCCCTTTGCCTTCAGGTCGTCGATCTCGGCCTCCAGGAAGGCGAGCGGATCGCGAGAGCGGGCTGAGACGGCGCTCGCAGGGGTGTCGGCCACGTGCTTCTCTCCAATGTGCGGGTGCGTGCGTTCCTGGTCCATTATCCGCCCGGACCTCGGCCGGGCGGATCGTCCGGGGCCACGCTCAGGGCAGCAGCACGACCTTCCCGGCGTGCCGCGAGGCGATCAGGTCGAAGCCCTGCTGCCAGTCGGCGAGGTCGAAACGGTGGGTGAGGATGGGGCTCGGGTCGAAGCGCCCGGAGCGGAGCAGGTCCTGCGTGCGCTCCCAGGTGTCGTAGATCCTCCGGCCGTAGATCCCGTACAGGCGCAGCCCCTTCTGGATGAACAGGTCGGAGAGGTCCACGCTCACCGGGGTGGCGAAGATACCCAGCAGGCTGATCCGTCCGCCACGGGTGATGAACTCGAGCGCCTGGTTCAGCGCCGGTGCGGCGCCGCTCATCTCCAGGACCACCTCCACCCCGTCCCCGCCGGTGGCGTCGAGGATGCGGCCCACGGTCTCGGGGTCGCGCGCATCCAGGGCCAGGTCCGCGCCCATCTGGCGAGCCAGCTCCAGCCGGTAGGGTTCCGTGTCGGTGGCCACGACCAGCGAGGCGCCGGCCGCCTTGGCGATCCCCACCGAGCACAGGCCGATGGGGCCGCAGCCGGTGACGGCAACGCTCTTGCCCTCGATGGGTTCGGCGAAGGCCGCGTGTACCGCGTTGCCCATGGGCTCCTGGAGCGCCACCACCGCCGGGTCGAGGCCGTTGCTCTCGATCGCGTTCTCCTGCGGGATGACCACGTACTCCGCGAAGCCGCCATCCACGTGTGCGCCGATCACCTTGAGATCGCGGCACAGGTGCATCTCGCCCCGCCGGCACTGTGCGCACTCCCAGCACACGATGTGGCTCTCGACCCCGACCAGGTCGCCCTCCTTCACGCGGGTGACCCCGGCACCCATGGCGGCCACGACGCCTGCCAGCTCGTGGCCCAGGATGGTCGGCGGCTTGAGGATCTCGCGGGCCCAGGGATCCCAGGCGTAAAGGTGGTAGTCCGTCCCACAGATCGAGGCAGCGACCATCTTGAGGAGGACCTCGCCCGGGCCAGGGGCCGGGACCTCGCACTCGATCAGTTCCGCACCGGGTTCAGGGCGTGTCTTGGCCAGGGCCCGCATGGTGCGCGTGCCCACCTCGCTCGTCGTGCCGGTCATGGTTTCACTCCCGCTCCCACCGCGAGCCCGACCCCTGCCGCGGCGGCATGATCAGGGGTGCGCGGCGTCTCGTCGATCACCGTGTTGTCGAGGACCCCGATCCCCTCGATCTCGCAGCGCACCGCGTCCCCACCGGAAAGGTAGCGCGGTGGACGCTGAAAGTGCCCGACGCCGGCCGGGGTGCCGGTCGAGATGACGTCGCCGGGCTCCAGGCGGATGAAGCGCGAGACGAAGGCGATGAGGGTCCGGACGTCGAAGACCATCTCCGCGGTGGACGAGTCCTGCCACGTCTCGCCGTTGACCGACGAACGCAGCCGGATCGCCTGCGGGTCGCGGATCTCGTCACGGGTGACCAGGACCGGCCCCATGGGCGCGAACCCGTCGCTCCCCTTGGCACGCAGCCACTGGCGGTCCTCCGTCTGCAGGTCACGCATGGTGATGTCGTTGAGGATGGTGTAGCCGAAGACCGCCTCGAGCGCCTCGCCCGCGCTCACGTGCGAGGCCGTCCGCCCCATCACGACCCCGAGCTCGCACTCGAGGTCGAGCTTCTCCGTGGCGATCGGGCGGACGATGACGCCGCCCGGATCGTTCACCGCGTTCGCGAACTTCGCGAAGAGCCGCGGCCAGGCCGGCGGCTCGATCCCCTGCTCCCGGCAGTGGTCGCGGTAGTTGAGGCCGATGCACACGATCTTGCCGGGTCGGGCCAGGGGTGCGCGGGGCGTGACCGAGTCCGGGTCGATGGTCGTCCCGCCGCCGGCCTCGAGATCATCGGCGATGGAGCGCAGCCGGTCGGGGCCGGCGCCGATCGCCGACGCCATGTCGGCGATGCCCACGGCGGTCAGGTCGTGGATCCCGACGGGCGTGACGACGCCGATGCGCGTGGGATCGGCGGGTGTGCCCTCGCGAACCGAGCGAGGCGCGAAGGCGAGCAGCTTCACCGGGCGATTATAGGTGCGCGCCCCGGCCAGCTCGCGGGAGCGGGCTCAGTCCTCGTTGAAGTACGCGCGGGCACCCGGTCGCAGCAGGCCGATCACCAGGACCAGGCTGATGACCAGCCCGATCGGCACGAAGAGCGTGTACCAGCCGGACGCCGCACGGGCGTCGAAGTAGAGCAGGGCGGGCGGCAGCCCGGCCAGGATGGGCGCCGCCAGAAGCGCGATGCCGATGGCGAATCGCCAGGCAATCCGCTTGCGCTGGAGGGCGACCGTGATGCCGAAGATCAGGACGGCGATCTCGGCCATCATGAAGATGCCGAGGATCGAGAACGGCGCCTTCTCGCTGAAGTCGACGAAGCCGATGATCTTCGGCAGCAGGATGCCGGTCAGTCCCAGGAGGATCAACGCCCAGGCGAACCACAGGAGGACGCCGATGGGCGTCCGCTCGGCGTCGGGCTCCGGAGTCTCGGTGTCGGGTTGGGGTGCCATCGGCGAAGGATGGTACCGCGCCGCCTAAGATGCCGTACGTGGACTGGCTCGCCGGGCTGTTTCAGACGAACCGCATCATCGTCCTGACCGTCTACGGAGAGGTCTTCTTCGTGCATGGGCCTGGCGATCGCGCTCCAGAGCCGCCGACGCAGCTCGCTTGCCCTGGCGCGGCCCCCTGCCCTGGCTGGCGGCGTTCGCCTTCGTCCACGGGTTCGTCGAGTGGGGCTACCTGTTCATCCCGCTGCAGAGCGGCTACCTGCCCGCCGCGCTGATCGAGCGCTGCTCGTCGCCCAGCTCGTTCTCAAGGCCGCCAGCTTCGCGCTGCTTCTCCAGTTCGGGGCGGAGCTCCTGCTGGCGGCCGAGCGCGCCGGACCCCTGGGCACTGCGCCTCGCACGGCGCTGGTGCACGCGCGCGCCCCGCGCTGCCGTGGCTGCGGGTGGTTCCGTCGCTGGCCCTGGGTCTCTGGGCGGTGGGTACCGTCGCGGTCTCGGCCAGCGTCGCCAAGACCTTCGCCATCGACGCGGCGCCCTGGCTCGAGGCGGGACCGGATCGGCGACGAGCCTGGCACGCCGTCGGCGCGCCGCTTGCGGTCGGCGACGTGATGGCCCGCTACATGCTCGCCATCCCGGGGTCGGTGGCCGCCATGGTGGGCCTCACCCGCAACGCGCGCCGCGCTGGGTCCGGCGCTGCGGCCCGCCGGTCGGGCACGTCGCTGCGCCTCGCCGTGGTGGCCCTGGGCGTCTACGGCGATCGTGGGCGGTGCCATCGGCATGCCGGTGCCGTTCCTGCCCGGCTCCGTCCTCAACTCGCAGCACGTGGTCGCCACGCTGGGCGTGCCGATCGAGGTGCTCCGCTCCTTCGCCGGCCTGGCGATCGCGATTGCGGTCATCCGCCTCCGCGAGCTCTTCGAGCAGGAGACCGACCGCGCACTGGCCGATGCCCGCCGCCGAGAGCTGCTGCTTCGCGAGCGCGAGCGGATCGGCCGGGATCTGCACGACGGCATCATCCAGTCCATCTACGCCGTGGGTCTGCACCTCGAGGAGGCCGAGGCCATCGGGCCTCCCCTGGCGCCGTCACCGCCTCCGGCGGCGGAGGACGCCCGCCCGCCCGCCTTCGGCCCGCGCGGGAGCCTTCGCATCGCCATGGGCGAGCTGAACCGGATCGTGCGGCGACCTGCGGGCGTACATCTTCGACCTGCGCTCCGCCAGCCTCGAGTCGCTCGACCCCGAGGAGATCGTGTCGAGCGTCGCCGACGAGCTGCGCGCCAACACGCTCGTCTCGGTGGAGCTGACGCGTCACCGGCGACGGCCGGCTCGCCGCTCAGCCCCGAGCAGGCCGAGCAGCTGCGCCAGATCGTCCACGAGGCGTTCAGCAACGTGCTGCGTCACGCGCGGGCGCGTCACGTCCGGGTCGCGCCTGGGTTCGCCGGCCGCGCGCTCACGCTCGAGATCCGCGACGACGGGGTCGGCTACGACCCGGCCCAGGCGACCCGGCGCGGCCGGCAGGGCGGCGACGCAGGGCCTCGAGAACCTCCGCCGCCGCGCGGAGATCCTGGGCGCCACGATCCAGCTCGAGGGGCTCCCCGGACGGGGAGCCGCCGTCTCGCTTACCATGCCCGTCGGGACGGCCGCCGAAGCCGGTGATCCCGCTCGGCCCGGGCCGACCACCCAAGGCACGCAGGAGACCGATGACGAGCCCACCCTCCGTCGCGACCGGCGCCCCGCCGATCCGCATCCTGATCGCGGACGACCACGAGGTCGTCCGCATCGGGCTCGCCGCGCTCCTCGACCGGCAGGATCGGTTCCGCGTGGTGGGCGAGGCGGACTCCGGCGACGAGGCGGTCCGCCTGGCGCGCATCCTCCGCCCCGACGTGGTGGTGATGGACATCCGCATGCCCAACGGCAGCGGGACCGACGCCTGCCGGACAATCACCGGCGAGCTGCCGGGAATCGCCGGTGATCATGCTGACCTCGTACGCGGACGAGGAGGCGGTCTTCGAGTCCATCGCGGCGGGCGCTTCCGGCTACATCCTCAAGCGCATCGGCTCCGGGGAGCTGCTGGACGCGATCCGCACCGTTGCCGCCGGCCGATCGCTGCTGGATCCCGCGGTCACCGCGGCGGTCCTCGACCGCGTGCGGCACGTGACCCACGCGGAGGAGTCCGGCGCGTTCGGCGAGCTGACCGAGCAAGAGCGCCGGGTCCTGGCCCACGTCGCGGACGGCGAGTCGAACCGCCAGATCGCCGACGCCATGGACCTCGCCGAGAAGACGGTGCGCAACTACGTGCTCGAACATCCTCGCCAAGCTGGGACTCGCCAGCCGGGCCCAGGCGGCGGCCTTCGCCATCCGCAACCGACTCACCGAGCTGCAGCCGCCCCGTGGCTGACCAGGGACGCTTCGGCGCGCGCGGACGCCCCACACGGGTCGCTGCCGGGCTGCTCGCCACGCTGGCCCTGGCCGCCTGCACGGTGTCCACCCCCAACCCCACAGCCCGTCCCGACCCGCACGCAGCCGGCAAGCCCAACGGCCTCGCCGGCGAGCACCAAGGCGATCCCGACCGCCACCCCCGAGCCGCCCCTCTCGCTCGCCCTGCCGCCCCATCGGGATGTCCGCCGGGTGAGCTACAGCGTCACGCCGCAGGTCCCCGACGACGGAAACGGGACCATCACCGTCAAGGTCACCAACCTCAGCGACACGCGCGTGACCGAGATCGTTCTCCGCTGGCCGACCGCGCTCGATGCAACGCTGTTCCTGGCGCCGTTCGCTCCATCGGCCCGCCGCCTGACTGACGCGCTGGTCCAGCCCTGGACGAAATGGGTCATCGGCCCGGGCGAGCTGGGGGAGCCGGCGGGCACGACCTCGCTCGGCTGGGGGCCACTTGATCCGGGCGCCAGCCTTACCATCCCCATCATCGTCACGCGACGCGCCCCAGGACCCGTCGCGTTCGACCTGCAGTTCCTCGCGGGTGAGGCACTCCTCACCTCCGACGAGGGAGGTCCCGCCGAGACGCGCGTCTCGGTCCCGTAGCATCTCGAGGGCCGCCCGAATGTTCGCCATCCTGCCTCCCTGGACCGATCCCGATCCCGAGCTCCATCGGCGTCTCGGCGACGCGATCGACCCCGGGCGCAAGGTGCTTGCCGCGCTGGAACGGATCACGCCCCTCTCCGGGCGCCGGATCGCGGACGTGGGCACCGGGATCGGGCACTACCCCATGCTCCTGGCACGACACACCGGGCGGACCTATGGGATCGAGTCCGACCCGCGTCTGCTCGAGGAGGCGCGCCGCCGTGCCGGCGAGTCACACCAGCCCAACATCCGGATCGTCGAGGGCTCGCCCACCGCTCTGCCCCTGCGGGACGGCGCCGTTGACGTGGTGCTCTCCGGCATGATCGAGCCGGATGACGCGTCGCTGCCGGCCATCGCCGAGGCGATGCGGGTGCTGCGGCCCGGCGGCCGCCTGATCGTGATCGGCTACTACGGGCGCGACGACGTGGCCACCCTCCTCGAGCCCGAGGTGGTGGCGCACGCGCTCGAGGCGACGCAACGCCGGACCGGCTGGTGGCTGCGCAACGGGTTCAAGATCAAGGTCGTCCATGCCCGGCTGGACCTGCAGGACGAGGAGACGGCCAACGAGCTTCTCCCCCGCCTCTACGGGGACCGCGGACGAGCCTATCCTGATGGGCCCCCACCGGACCAGCCTGGAGCTCAAGCTGGGCCTCTACCACAGGGCTCGCTGAGCTCGATCGTGGCGTCCGAGCAACACATCGCCGGACTCCGCAGCATTTGACCGCAAATCCCGGCAGGATCCGTGTTGCAGGGCTACGGCGCCCCAATGTACGATGACCGCGTCGAGGGCCAGGCTCTTCTCCCCCCGGAGCCTGGCTCTCGGCCTGCCCGGCAACCTGTCGGCGCCATAATGCCGGTACCCATCCGGCCCGCCCGAGACCGATGTCGCCGCGCCCGCCGTCGCGAGCGCCGAGCGCACCCGAAGGAGGCAGCAGGAGCACCATGGCCACCAACGCCACGCCGCGGATGAAGATCACCTATGCAACGCTCTCCGCGGACAACGAGGAGCTCCAGTCTGCGTTCGATCGAGCCGTCGAATCGGCGAGAACGCAGCTCGGGCAGACCTACCCGATGCTGATCGGCGACGAGCGTCGTGCCGGCACGAAGACCTTCGACGACCGTTCGCCCATCGACACCGATGTGGTGGTCAGCCGATTCCCGGTCGGCACCCGGCAGGACGTGCGCGATGCGGTGGCCGCCGCGCGCAGCGCCTTCCCGGACTGGCGCGACCTGGGGTGGCGGCGACGGATCGCGATCCTGCGCAAGGCGGCCGACGTCATCAGCGCGCGTCAGTTCGAGTTCGCCGCCCTGATGGCTATCGAGGTCGGCAAGAACCGGCTCGAGGCGCTGGGTGACGTCGAGGAGACGGCGGATCTGCTGCGCTACTACTCCGACATCATGGAGCGCAACGGCGGCTACGACCAGCCCATGGGCTCGCTCTCGCCGGCCGAGCACACCCGCAGCATCCTCAAGCCGCACGGCGTGTGGGCGGTGATCAGCCCGTTCAACTTCCCCATGGCCCTCTCCGGCGGCCCCGCGGCCGGCGCGCTGATCGCCGGCAACACGGTGGTGATGAAGCCTTCGTCCGACGCGCCGCTCCTCGCCTACAAGTACGTCGAGGTGCTGCGCGAGGCGGGCGTCCCGGCCGGCGTGGTGAACCTGGTGACCGGACCGGGCGAATCGGTCGGGGCGGAGCTCGAGGAGAACCCGGGCATCGACGGCCTCGTCTTCACCGGCTCGTACGCGGTCGGCATGCGCCTCTACAAGAACTTCACGCGCGACTATCCGCGACCGATCATCACCGAGATGGGGGGCAAGAATCCCGCCATCGTGACGGCCAGCGCGGACCTCGAGATCGCCGCGGAGGGGTGCATGCGCTCGGCCTTCGGCTACGACGGCCAGAAGTGCAGCGCCGCGAGCCGCGTATACGTGGAGCGATCCGTCGCGCGTCCCTTCCTCGACGCGCTGGTCGAGAAGACAAAGGGAATCAGCGTGGGCGACCCGACTCGCCGCGAGAACTGGATGGGCCCGGTGATCAACGAGCGCGCCCTCGCCAAGTTCACGGAGGCGGTCGAGGAGGCGCGCCGCGACGGCGGGACCATCGAGATTGGCGGCGAGGTGCTCCGCGACGGCGATGCGAGCCGCGGGTACTTCCCGACGCCGACGGTCGTCTCCGGCCTCCCGGTGAGCCATCGCCTCTTCCGGGACGAGCTTTCGTTCCGCTCCTGGTGGTGGGCATCGTCGACTCGCTCGACGAGGCGATCACGGAGGCGAACGGCAACGGCCTATGGTCTGACCGCCGGGATCTTCAGCACCGACGAGGCGGAGGTCCGCCGCTTCCTCGATGGCATCCAGGCGGGCGTGGTCTACGTCAACCGGCGAGCCGGCGCGACGACCGGGGCCTGGCCGGGGATCCAGTCCTTCGGCGGCTGGAAGGGCTCCGGAAGCTCGGGCAAGAACGGACTGGGCCCCTACTACGTCGCCCAGTTCATGCGCGAGCAGTCGCAGACGGTGATCGGCGAGCCGCCGTCCGCGTGACCGGCATCCGCGTCGCACCGCGCGGATAGAGCGATGCTGGCGAGCGCGGGCAGCCTGGCCGTCTACCGCGCCGCGCGGCCGCTCCTCTTCCATCTGGACCCCGAACGGATCCACGACACCACGCTCGGCGCGCTGGCGCGCGTCGCCGACCGTCGGGCGGGTCGTGCGCTCCTGCACCTGGCGGCAGGCACTCCGCCCCGCCGGGCGCCGCTCTCGGTGGCGGGCATCACCGTCCGCAACCGGGTCGGCATCGGTGCCGGCCTCGACAAGGACGCGCGAGCCCTGCGCGGCTGGGCCGCCCTTGGGCTCGGGTTCGCGGAGGTGGGGACGGTCACGCCGGACGGGCAGCCGGGCAACGCGCGTCCACGGCTCTTCCGCCTGGCCGCGGACGAGGCGCTCGTCAACCGGATGGGATTCAACAACGCCGGCGTCGCCGCCCTCGTCACGCGGGTGGCCGCATCGCGAGGTGCGCTGCCGGCTGGGTTCGCGGTGGGGATCAACATCGGCCGCGGCAAGGAGACGCCGGAGGCGGCGGCCGTCGACGACTACGTTGCGGCGTTCCGCGTTGCTGCGCCGCTGGCCGACTACGTCGCGGTCAACATCTCGTCGCCCAACACCCCGGGCCTGCGCGCCATGCAATCGGTCGCGACGCTTTCGGCGCTGCTCGACGCCCTGGCGAGCTCGGCACGTGCGCTTCCCATCGAAGTGCCGATCCTGGTCAAGCTCGCGCCCGACCTCGACGACGACACGTTCGGCGCGCTCGCGGAGGCGGCCATGACGGCCGGTGCCGCCGGCCTCATCCTGGGCAACACGAGCATCGCGCGGCGGGGCCTGCTGGCGCCGACATCGCTGCGCGACCAGGCCGGCGGGCTCTCCGGGCGACCACTCCTCCCCCGCACCCTGGAGATGCTCGCAGTGGCGCGCGTGCAGATCGGATCTGACGCCGTGCTGATCGCCTCCGGCGGCATCAGCTCAGGACGGGACGCGGCGGCGGCGGTCGAGGCCGGCGCCGACCTGGTCCAGCTCTGGACGGGCCTTGTCTACCGCGGGCCCGCGCTGGTGGGAGAGGCCGTCCGCGCGACATCCTGAAGGGACCGATGCCGCGACGGTCCCCGGTCCGGTGTGCGGGCGGGGTGGTCGCCGGACCCCGGCGTTGGTACGATAGCCACGCTCTTAGCCAGGGGCGCGGGCAGGACGCGCCACTCCGATCCGGAGTCCCGTTCCATGACCACCCAATCCGATGCCTCGCCCGCGGCTGCCACGATTCCGAGCGCTCCCCACATCGTCACCGAGATTCCCGGGCCCCGGGCCCGAGCGGTTATCGCGCGCGATGCAGCGGTGGTGAGCCCCTCGCTCACCCGTGCCTACCCCCTCGTCGCGGATACGGGCCGCGGCTACGTGATCACCGACGTCGACGGCAATCGCTACCTGGACTTCGCCGCGGGGATCGCGGTGGCATCCACCGGCCATGGCCACCCCGCGGTGGTCGCCGCCATCAAGGAGCAGGCCGACCGGCTCATCCACATCGCCGCCACGGACTTCTACGAGCCCCGCTACATGGAGCTCAGCGAACGCCTGGCCGCCATTGCGCCGTTCCGGGAGCGAGCGCGCGTCTTCCTGACCAACTCGGGGACCGAGGCGGTCGAGGGAGCCATCAAGCTGGCGCGGTACCACACCCATCGGACCGGGATCATCGCCTTCGAAGGCGCGTTCCACGGGCGCACCATGGGTGCCCTGTCACTCACGAACTCGAAGATCAAGCAGCGAGCCGGGTTCGGTCCCCTGCTGCCCATGGTGGAGCACGCGCCGTACCCTCGCGTCCGCGCCTGGCGGGACCATAGCGGCGGCGATGGGACCGCGGAGCTCGAGGTCCTGCGCCGCTCGATCTTCGGGCGGGTGATGGCACCCACCGATGTCGCGGCCATCTTCGTGGAGCCGATCCAGGGAGAGGGCGGCTACTTCCCGGCGCCCGCGTCGTTCCTCCGCGGGCTGCGCGAGATCTGCGACGAGTACGGCATCCTGCTGGTCGCCGATGAGATCCAGTCCGGGATGGGGCGCACCGGGAAGTGGTGGGCCATCGAGCACGCCGACGTGGAGCCCGATATCGTCACCACCGCCAAGGGGATCGCCTCCGGCATGCCGATCGGCGGGTTCATCGCGCGCGACTCCGTGTGGACCTGGCCGCCCGGTGCGCACGGCTCGACGTTCGCGGGGAACCCGATCTGTGCGGCGGCCGCCATGGCAACCCTCGACGTCCTCGAGGACGGGCTGCTGCCCAACGCCTCGGCAATGGGCGAGCGTCTCATGGCCGGCCTGCGACGGATCGCCCAGCCACGCGAGCAGGTGCGCGACATCCGCGGCATCGGCCTCATGGTCGGGGTCGAGTTCGCCACCCATGAGCAGGCGGCCGCGGTCGAGCACGCCGCCTTCCAGCGAGGGCTGCTGACGCTCGAATGCGGCGAGTCGACGCTCCGCTTCTGCCCGCCCCTGGTCGTCGACGACGCCGCGGTGGACGCGGCAGTCGCGGTCTTCGACGCCGCGCTGGACGTCGGCCTCGCCGGCTGAGCATGCACGGCGCCGAGCGGATGACGGAGGCATGAGCCCGGCGCCGCCGGCTGCTCCGCGTCCCGACCCGCTTGGCGCCTGGTCCGTCGCACTCGGGCAGTGGGCGATACCCGACGACCTGCTCGCGGCGGCTCAGGATGATCCCTGGGCCATGGGCGGGGCCGTGTACCGCGAGCGTGCCCACGCCGCGGCCGCAGCCGCACGGGAGCCGCAAGCCGTTGACGACCGATCGCGCGCCGTCGCGCTCGAGGCGCTCGCGGCGCTTCCGGGCGGCCGCGGAACGGTGCTCGACGTCGGTGCCGGGGCGGGAGCGGCGGGCCTGGCGCTCGCATCGCGGCTGACGCGGCTCACGGGCATCGACCGCAGCACTCCGCTCCTCGACGCGCTCCTCGCCGAAGCGCGCGACGCGGCTGTCGAGGCGCAGGTGATACCGGGACGCTGGCCGGAGCTGGCCGAGGCGATCCCGGTCCATGACGTGGTCACCTGCCACCACGTGCTGTACGACGTGCCGGACATCGCGCCCTTCGCGACGGCGCTGGCGGCCCACGCCCGTCGGCGCGTGGTCCTGGAGCTCTCGCTCCGGCATCCGCTGGCCTGGACGAACCCGCTCTGGCTGCACTTCCACGGCATCACCCGGCCGGAGCGTCCCACCGTCGACGACGCCGTGGCTGCGCTGCGGGCGCTGGGCCTGGCACCCGCGGTCGTCCGCTGGGAGCGCCCCGTCGAACCGGGGGCCATCGATGTCGCCGCCACCCGGGCGCGCCGCAACCTGTGTCTCGCGCCCGAGCGCGAGCCGGAGGTGGCCGAGGTGCTCGCCCGCCTGGTCGAGGCCGGCGAGCTGACGAGCGGACCGGCGGTCGGGCGGCGCGCGGTGGCGACCATCTGGTGGGACACCCCGTCCAGCTGAGCGACCTCGAGGCGCACCGCCGGTCCGTGGCGGGTCCCGGCGGTCACGGGCCCTTTCGCATCGGGGCACGTGACTGAGGGCACTGGCTCAGTCCGGGGCGCTCGGCCAGGCTCTTGGGTGCAGGCACCTCCGGCGCGCCGGATCCCGGCACGCGCGTGGTGCATGCCTTGGGAGGGTGTGTCGCATGACCCTGCAGGTGGTGACGACCCCCGCGACGGAGCAACCTCGGACCGTGATCTGGATCGATTCCCGCGCGGCGATCCTCGCGCGCTGGGACGGGACGGTGACGAGCGTGACCCATATTCAGAGCGACGTTCCCGTGCACCGCCGCTCGACGGGTCACGTCATGCACAATCCGACGATCGCGCACGGCGGCGGGGTCGCGCCACGCAGCGATGGCGAGGGCCGACGCCTCGAACATCTCGCACACTTCCTGCGGACCGTGGCCGACCGGCTCGACCCCTTTGACGCGCTCGACATCACAGGGCCCGGGACCGTGCACGAGCGGCTCGCGGCCCTGGTGCGCGGGGACGATGACTCCCGGCATCGGGACCGGTCACTGACGGTCAGTGCGGCGGCGCCCATGACCCGGCGCCAGATCCTCGCCCGGCTGCGGAGCCTGGCTGGGATCTCCGTTCCCCGGGGGCGCCGCCCCTGGCCGCTCGCGGCGCCGCGCCGAAGGCGTCTGCAGGAGCCACCGCTCCCGGACGAGGAGCTGGGGTGATGGAGCGGGCCCGCCGCGACACGACGGGTCAGCCCTCCTACCAACCGGGCGAGGCGAGCGGGACTAGGTCTCGGTCCGACGCTCCACCACGAGCTCGCAGTCTGTGGCGATCGCCGCGATGGCCCCGACGGCGGCCAGTACTGGCAGCAATGCGGCGCCGATCACCCCGACGGTGAGGGGCAGCTCCACGAGCGTGCGGCCCTGATCGTTGCGGATGATGATCCGCCGCACGTTGCCTTCGTGCACGAGCTCGCGAACCTTGGCGAGCAGCTCATCGCCGCTGACCCGGAACTGCTCGGTCCGGGTGCCCTGGTCTTCGGTCATCGATCATCTCCTCGCTGGGCGGTTTGGCTCGTACCAGCCTAGCCCACCGACCGGTTCGCTGCGGCGGGGTCGCCGATCCGCGCTCAGGTCCCGTCGAACAGGTCCGAGATGGAGGTCAGCAGGAAGCCGCGCTCGCGCAGCCCCGGCACCATGAGCCGCAACGCGGCGAGTGTCTCGTAGCCACCGAGATGCATGAGCACGATGGAGCCGCTTCCCGCCTTGGTGACGACCTTGCTCGCGATCTGCTGGGCGGTGGGGCCGCCCTCCGAGATTGGCTTCCAGTCGATCGTGTCGACGTCCCAGAGCATGGTCTTGGTGTAACCGACCCCGGCCGCGACGTTCAGCAGGGTCTGGTCGTACGTCCCGTAGGGCGGTCGCCAGTAGGGGACCGGCTGCTGGCCGGTACCCGCGGCCAGGATCGCGGCGGCATCGGTCAGCTCCGCTCGCACGAAGTCCGTCGAGGGGCGACCATCCGTCTTGCACGGCGCGGTCGTGGGCGACCCGAGGCCGCCATGGACCAGGTCGCAGTGGTGCATGGTGTGGTTGCCCACCTCGAAGAGCTCCGGATGAGCACGGATGACGGCCAGCACCTTCTGGCCGGTCGTCGTGTCGCTCATGGCGCCGGTGGGGAAGAGTGTTGCGCAGACGTGGTTCGCGACGAGGAAAGCGAGGATGTCCAGCGCCGGATCGAGCCGGCCGCCCATGTCGAAGGTCAGCGCGACCTCTGCGCCGGCATTCGGCACGCGCTGGTAGACCCCCGCAGGGCTGGCGGCGACCCGGTTGCCCGCATGGCAGACGCTGCCGACCGGTGCGGCGGTCGGCGCCGCCGTGGGAGCCAGGGTCGGTGTCGGGATGGGCGTTATGCCCGGCTCACCGGCGACGATGAGCTGCCAGCCGACGCTGAGCGTGGCGGGATCACGCACCAGGGTCGGGTAACGCTCCGCGTTCCAGGCCTGGAGCTGCTCCACCGTGGTGACGAAGCGCCGCGAGATGGAGTACAGCGTGTCGCCCGCGACGACCGTGTAGAGCGTCACGGCGATTGTGGCCGTGGGGGACGCGGTCGTCTCGCCGCCGGGGGATGGCATCCCGGTCGAGGTGCCGCTCGCCGCGGGTGAGCCGGCGGCGGCCGGGGTGGTCGCCGTGGACGGAGAGGCGCTCGGCCCCGAAGAGCTGCACGCGGCAAGAAGGAGCAGCGAAAGGAGGACGGCGGCCAGGCGGCCGGCGGGGACGTTCATGGGGGTCTCGTCAGTTCGGGTGGTAACGGAGCTCAGCGGGCGCGATGGGCGGCATGGCGCCGTCCGCGAGCAGCCGGGACTCCCGCCGCAGGAGCTCCAGCTCCGCGCGCAGACGGCTGGCCGCGTCCGGGAGCTCGAGCAGGTGCTGCTTGCGGGTCAGCTCCACCTGGAGAACGCCACCCACCGCGTAGCTGGCGGCGAGCGCCTCCTCCGGGAGGCGGATCGGCTTGAGCACGGCATCGAGGGAAGCAGCCACGTCGATCGACTCCTGCTGCGTCTCCTGTATGGACGCAGTCGCGGCCACGAATCGTTTCACCGTCGCGAGGTACCCGTCGAGTGCCTCCTGGACCGCAGGGAGGAGGCGCTCGGCCCCGTCGCCGGCCACCTCCGGCAGCGGCGTGGCCTCGACGATCGGGTAGGGGCCGTCGCGGCGCACGCGACCCAGCGAGGCGCGGGCCACGCCGACGACCAGCAGGATCCACCGTCCGTCGGGGAGCTGGTCGGCTGAGCGCACCTCCGCGATGGTCCCGACCGAGCGGGCCCGGGTGGCCATCGCCTCCGCGCGCCCCTCCGCGACCTCCGGGCCGTCAGTGATCATGGACACCACGAAGCGGCCGTCGAACGGTGAGCCGGCGGTCATGATGTCGCGCGCCATGACCCGGTACCGCTCCTCGAAGACGTGGAGCGGAAGCGGCAGGTGCGGGAAGAGGACCGCGTGCAGCGGGAAGTAGGGGAGGTCCATTCGCGGTCCATGCTGTCATGCGCCGGGGGCGCGGTCAAAGCCCCCGCCGGCGACGCCAGAACCCCACGGTCCGACGCCGATGACCGCCTGTCGTCGGCTTCGCCGAAGGCGCCGCGGATCAGGCCTCGTCGATGAAGGTCGTGTCGATCTGCGCCCGCTGGAGCTTGCCCGAATAGTCGATGTAGACGCTCTTCCACTCGCTGAAGAAGTCGAGCGCCGTCTGCCCCACCTCGCGGTGACCGTTCCCGGTTGCCTTGGTCCCGCCGAAGGGTAGGTGCGCCTCGGCGCCGATGGTGCCGTGGTTCACGTACCCGAGCCCCGAGTCGAAGTCCCGGATGCTGCGGAAGGCCAGGTTGACGTCCCGGGTGAACATCGACGTCGACAGGCCGTACTTCACCGAGTTGACGATGTCCACGGTCTCCTCCCAGGTCTCGACCGGGATGACCGAGGTAACCGGGCCGAAGATCTCCTCCTGCGCGATGCGCGCATCGGGCCTGACCTCGGTGAAGATGGTGGGCTCGAAGAAGCTGCCCCTCGCCAGCGTCCCGCTGCGGGCCGGGTTGCCCCCGATGACCAGGTCCGCCTCGCGCCGCCCGATCTCCATGTAGCCGGCGATTCGCTCGACGGCGCGCTCGTTGATGACCGGGCCGACATCGGTCTTGGGGTCGAGGCCGTCACCAAGGACCAGGGCAGCGACCCGCTTGCGCAGCATGTCCACGAACTCGTCGTGCACGGCACGGTGGACGATGAGCCGAGATGCCGCCGTGCAGCGCTGCCCGGATGTGCCGAACGAGCTCCACACCACGCTGTCGAGAGCCAGCGGCAGGTCCGCGTCCTCCCAGACCACGATGGGGTTCTTGCCGCCCAGCTCCAGGCTCACCCGCTTGAGCGTCTTCGCCGCGCGGGTGCTGATGTCGATCCCCGTCTCCGTGTGCCCGGTGAAGGAGATGACCCGCACGTCCGGGTGCTCGACGATGGCATGGCCGACGTCGGCCCCGGAACCGGTGACCACGTTCACCACGCCGTCCGGGATGCCACCCTCCATGAGCAGCTCCGCGAAGCGGACCACGCAGGCCGGCGTGTCCGAAGCCGGCTTCATGACCACGGTGTTGCCGCAGATCAGGGCCGGGAAAAGCTTCCAGCCGGGGATCGCCACCGGGAAGTTCCACGGCGTGATCAGCCCTACGACGCCGATCGGCCGCCGGATCGCCATGGCGAACTTGTCAGGCATCTCCGACGGGACGGTCGTCCCGAACATGCGCCGGCCCTCGCCGGCCATGTAGTACGCCACGTCGATCGCCTCCTGGACGTCGCCGCGCGCCTCCGGGAGGACCTTGCCCATCTCGCGGGTCATGAGCCTGGCCAGCTCCTCCTTGTGCTCGGCGAGCAGACGGGCGACCCGGAACAGGATCTCCCCGCGCTTCGGCGCCGGCATGAGGCTCCACGCCCCGAAGGCCGCCTTGGCAGCGGTGACCGCGTCGTCGACGTCCGCAGGGCCCGAGGCCGGGAACTCCCCGATGGCCTCCTCGTGGTTCGCGGGGCTGGTGCTCGTGAATGTGGCCCCCGATCGGGCGTCGACCCACTTGCCGCCGATGAGGTTGCGGTAGGTGGTCGTGGCGGTGCTGGACACGGCGATCTGCCTCCTGGTGGTTCAGCGGCGACCCGAACGGACGTGCGGGCCGGACTCGTGCTGCGGATGAGGCGCCGATGGCGCGTCACAGATTGTATCGCCGTCCTTGGCCGCGGCTCCTGAGGACCGGTGCACTGGCCGGCTCGCCGCGGAATCCCTGCGCCGCTGGGACATTCGCCCCTGTCGGGCGACCCGCCGGGTCGGCACGATTCGTCCACAACTGAAGAGACACCGAGGCGGGTTCTATTGTTTCGTAGTTAGTTACGGGGCTGAAGTAGTGGCACTCCCGCCACGGTGGATCAGCAGAATCGCCGGCTCCCTCTGGGGCCGGCGTTTCTGTGCCGCCGGCCTGGCCGCGAGCGCCTATGGATGGGTCATGCGCAGGACGTCGAGCGCCTCGTCGAGCTGGGCCTCGGTCAGCTTGCCGTCGCGGACGTAGCCGCGCGCGATGACCACCTCCCGGATCGTCCGGCCCTCCGCGAGCGCCTGCTTGGCGACCTTTGCCGCCTCCTCGTAGCCGATGTACTTGTTCAGCGGCGTGACGATGGACGGTGAGCCTTCCGCGAAGGCGCGCGCCCGCGCGACGTCGGCGGTGATCCCCACCACCAGCCGGTCTGCGAAGAGCCGGCTCGTGGTGGTCAGCAGGCGGATCGACTCCAGCAGGTTGCGGGCGATGAGGGGGAGGAAGACGTTGAGCTCGAAGTTGCCCGCCGCCCCGCCCCAGGCGATCGCCGCATCGTTGCCCACGACCTGCGCGACAACCTGGGTCATGGCCTCGGCGAGCACCGGGTTCACCTTGCCGGGCATGATCGAGGACCCGGGCTGGAGGTCGGGAAGGTGGATCTCCGCCAGGCCCGCACGCGGGCCCGATCCCATCCAGCGGATGTCGTTCGCGATCTTGTTGAGGCCAACGGCGATCGTGCGCAGCTGCCCTGAGAGCTCGACGAGCGCGTCGCGCGCGCCCTGGGCCTCGAAGTGGTTGCGCGCCTCGGTCAGCGAGAGGCCGGTCATCTCGCGCAGCTCGGTGATCACCGCCGCCGCGAACCCGGGCGGGGTGTTGATGCCGGTGCCCACCGCGGTGCCGCCCAGCGGCAGCTCCACGACCCTCGGAAGGGAGGCGTTGAGCCGTTCGATCCCCATCCGGACCTGTGCCGCGTAGCCCCCGAACTCCTGGCCCAGGGTCACGGGCGTGGCGTCCATGAGGTGGGTGCGACCGGACTTCACCACCTCGGCGAACTCGTCTGCCTTGCCCTCCAGCGCCTCCGCCAGGTGCTCCAGCGCGGGCACCAGCTCGCCCACCACCGCGCTCGCGGCAGCGATGTGCATCGACGACGGGAAGACGTCGTTGCTCGACTGGCTGGCATTGACGTGGTCGTTCGGGTGGACCGGCGAGCCGAGGCGTTCGGTGGCCAGGGTCGCGATCACCTCGTTCATGTTCATGTTCGAGCTGGTGCCCGAGCCGGTCTGGAAGACGTCGATGGGGAACTCCGCGTCCCACCGTCCGTCCGCGACCTCGGCCGCGGCGGCGGTGATCGCCTCGGCTATGTTCGTCGGCACCACCCCGAGGCGGGCGTTCACCCGCGCCGCGGCCTCCTTGATGCGCGCCAGGGCGGCGATGTGCGCATGCTCCAGGCGCTGGCCGGAGATCGGGAAGTTCTCGACGGCGCGCTGGGTCTGTGCACGCCACTTGGCGCGGGACGGAACCCGAACCTCCCCCATGGAGTCATGCTCCATGCGGTATTCCTCGGGGCTCCCACCCGTCACGGGCGGATCCTGGGCCATCGGCTCAGCGGCTCCAGTCCGCTCTGTCGGCGTCCGCGAAGCGGATCACCGGGGAGATGAGGTAGGGCGTCTGCCCTGCGTTCAGCTCGGCCTGGACGCGGTCCGCGCGCCCGATCAGCTCGTTGACGAAGATGCCATGGTGGACCGGCTGGTAGGGTCGCAGCTTGGCGACCCCCTCGCCCAGCTTGAGCCGGGCGCCGCGCATGTTCCGTCGCTGGAGGTGCAGCAGGCCGGCAGCCACCTGGATGAGGCCCTGGAAGAAGGCGCGCTCCGCATCGGGGGCGGCGCGCCAGAGGGTTTCCCATGCCTCGTGCGCGTGCCAGTAACGGGCGCCGTTGAAGAGTGCCACGCCGTGCCGGAAGAGCCGATCGGCCTCGATGGGATCCAGGGGTGCCGTTCGGCCGCGCGGGAGCCCGGCGGGGCCGTCGGTGGGGATGGTGGTCGTCATCTCCGCCGATCGTAGCACCCGCTCCCGGACCGATGGCGCGGGCCCCTCGTCCCTGCCCGTCAGGGCCGACCGGCCCGATCTCCGCCGGGGCCACCGCGACGGCCAGCCGAGGCGGTCGCCGCCCGCGGCCCGGTCCACGAACCCGACGACCCGTTCCCTGCTGGGCGCGGTGGCCGGGGGGTCCCATCACTTCGTCGTCGATCTTGTCGCGGGCGATCACGCGGGTTGCGGCCGTGCTCCCCTCAGCTCAGTCGGTGCGCACCGCCCGGTAGCCGCCGTCGGCGGCGCGCGCCATCACGAAGAGGAGATCGGCGAGGCGGTTCAGGTAGGCCAGCACACTGGAGCCCTTCGGCAGGCTTCCCGCCTCCGCGAGCGCCACGCAATCGCGTTCCGCCCGCCGCGTCACGGACCGAGCGATGTCCAGGGCCGCGCCGGCCAGGGACTCCCCGGGGATCACGAACTCGGCGGGAAGCGGGTAGTGCGACTCCAGGGCGTCGATCTGCTCCTCGAGGCCGGTGACCATCTCCGGCGTCACGAGCGTCCGCCCGGCCTCGAGCCGGGACCGCCGGTCGGGGTGCGTCGCGAGCTCGGCTCCCACCACGAAGAGCTCGCGCTGGAGGCGGACGATCAGCTCCGCGAGGTCGCCGGAGACCTTGTCCGTTCCCGGACCGAGGGCCGCGCGCGCCAGGCCGAGGACGGAGACGGCTTCGTCGGTGGTGCCGTAGGCCTCCGTGCGGGGATCGGCCTTCGAGATCCGATCGCCACCGTAGAGCAGCCCGGTGGTGCCGGTGTCTCCCTTCCGGGTGTAGATCCGCATCGATGCATCCTAGCCGTTCGAGCGGGTCGCGCCGTCGAGCGCGCTCCTAGAAGAGGCCGGGAGGCGGCTCCCACCGATCCGCCAGGAGGGTGACCTTGACGGGCGGTCCGACCACCTCTTCGGCGCGCTGCTTGACGGTGGCGATCAGGTCGCCGGCCCACGGGCAGAACGGCGTGGTGAGGACCATCTTGATCTCGGTCGGCTGATCGCCGGAGCCGATCTCCACGTTCTTGATCAGGTCGAGATCGACGATGCTCATCCCGATCTCCGGATCGTAGATTTCGTAGAGCGCGGTCATCACCTCGTCGACCTTGCCGAGGTTGGCGTCGATGGACATGCGTGCAGTCTAGCAGCGATGCGCGATGCGGCCTCGATGCGGGTCCGGATCCGTCAGAGGAGCTTCGGGTCGAAGACGGGGTGCGGGAGGCGGACCACGGGGCGGACCCGGGTGTAGCCCTCGTAGATCGGACCCCCTGCTTCGATGGCGGCTCGCAGCGCGATGATCTGCTCCACGGTGTCCGCCTGTGAGGCATGGCACTCGAGGGCACGCACCTTGCGCTCCGCGACCGCGGTGACCTCGATTCGGTGCGAGGCTCCCTGCTCTTCCGGCGAAAGGTCGAACCGGTTGGGAGCAGGCCCAAAGACCGGTGAGACGACGTAGATCGCGTTCGGCGCCGTGCCCGTCTCGGCCAGTCGTTCGACCGCCCACCGGGTGGCGCTGCCCACGACCACGTGATCGGGGTGGCCGGTGATGCCATGGCTGCCGAAGGTGATGATCGCGTCCGGCTGCCGCGTCGCGAGCCAGGAGGCGATGTCGTCAACGAGACGGCTGAAGGGCGCATCGGCGACGGCGCCGTCCGCGTAGCCGTCCAGGATCGTCACCTCGTCGAGGCCGATCGCCTGCGCCGCGCAGACCAGCTCCCGCTCGCGCAGCTCCCCGAAGCTCGGATCGCCCTCCGTGCCGTCCGGCGTCCCAGCCTCGCCGCGGGTCGCGACCAGCAGGCGCGTGGGCCGGCCGGCGTCGTGTGCCAGGGCCAGCGCCCCGGCACACCCGAAGCTCTCGTCGTCGGGGTGGGCGAAGACGGCCGCCAGGCCGCCGGTCAGCGCGTCGGGTCGATCGGTCACGGGTGATCCTCTGTCAGGTCGTCGGCCGGCTCGGGGTCGTCGCCGAGGGAGGTCCAGCCCCGGCGCGCCACGGACTCTCTCATCGTACGCAGGACGGCCAGCTTGGCGCTCGCCACCTCCGCCACGAAGCGCCGGGTGCCGGCATCGTCGAGCGCCGATCCGGGTGGCGCCGAGTCGCGACCCACGTTCAGCCAGGCGAGATGGTAGCGGTCCATGCGCCCCCAGACCCGCTCGAGCAGCTCGTCCGAGTTGAGCAGCCAGAGCCGGAAGAGGTTCCAATCAGGATCCGCGACGAGCCGCTCTCCATCCGCGACGAGGCGGTCCGTGAGCTCCAGGAACCGGCGCCGGCTCATGACGGCAACGCCCGGATGGGCGGCGCCCCTTGGAGCGGAGCGGCCGCGGGGGGTGGTCACGGCGGCGAGTATAGCCAGCCGCCCTCGCTTCCCCGCCGCGGGGTCTGGCTCCGTTCGTACTATTGCCGTCCCCTCGGGCCCCATCACAGACTCGCGGTGCAGTCCCGCACCACCGATGCCCATGACCGACAGCGTTTCAGCTTCGACCGTGGCCCGCGCCGCCCGCCTCCTGGCCTGGCTGGGCGTGCCCGTGCTTGCCTTCCTGGGGCTGCGCATCTTCGATCCGCTGGTGCTCGGCACCGATCCGTCGACCGCGACCGCGTGGCTCGTCCCGGTGGCGGGCGCACTGGCGGCCGTCGTCGGCGCCGGCGCGGCGCTGGTCGCCGTCGCCACCGCGATGCGCGGTGAGGGGTCGCTCGCGCGCATCCTCGACGCGGCTGCGGCCGGAGCCCTGGCCGCGGCGGCCGGCACGATTGCGCTCCAGGGCTCGGCCGCATCACGGGACGCACCGCAGACGGTGATCGGGCTCGGGCTGCTCGCAACGGCAGCGCCGCTCGTCGCCGCCAGCCTTGTCGGTCCGCTCCCCCTGCGCGGCGTCCGGACCCGCACGGCGGCCGTCGTGGGCGTCTTCGCCTGGGTGGAGATTGCACCCCTCCTGGGCCTCCTCCTGGAGGCCCAGCTCGGCTCCGCGACGGTGGCCATCACCACGGTTGGCTCGGCGGTCGCGGCTGTGGCCGTTGCCGCGGCATTCGCGTCAGGCAACCTCGGTCGGGTGGGCTGGGTCGGCGGTTTGGCGAGCGGCGGTGCAGTCCTCGCCGCGGCCCGCCCGGGAACCGCCGACGTCCTGCCGGGCCTGCTCGCGCTCGCGGCCGCGCTCACCGGCATGTGCCTCTGGCTGATTACCGCGCGGGGCGATCGCGAGCTCCCTGAGGCCCCGATGGCAGGCGCGCCGGTGCCGGCCCTGCCCGCCCCGCCCGCGAACGAGCTGTCGGCCGAGGTCGAGAGCCTGGAGCGCGAGCTCCGCAGCACGATTGCGGAGCTGCTGGCCGCCCGCCAGACGATCTCCCTGCAGCGCGACGAGCTCGAGGAGATGGTGCAGACCGATCCCGCGACCCGGGTCGCCTCGCGGGGCGCGATCCTGGACCGGCTGCAAGCGGAGGCCGCCGAGGCTCGCCGCTACGCACACCCCATGGCCCTGGTCCTCGTGCACCTCGATGGGCTTGCCAACCTCAACCGGTCGCGCGGGCTGAGGATCGGTGACGCGGTCCTCGCCGAGCTCGCGCTGCGCCTGCGGGCCCGGATCCGCGCGGCGGACGCCATCGGTCGCCTGACCGGCGACACCTTCCTGGCCATCCTGCCCCACACCGACGAACGGGGCGCCACCGTCTTCGCCGATGCGGTCCGCACCCGGCTGATCGCGCGCCCCGTCCAGACCAACGGGGGCTCCGTCGTCATGGCAGTCTCGATCGGGATCACCGTGGTCCGCCCGGGGGCGGACGTGAGCAGCGACGACGAGCTCCTGGGTCGCTGCGAGGAGGCGCTCACCTCGGCCCGTGCCGCCGGCGAAAACCGGATCGCGTTCGACCGCCAGCACGGACTCGCCCGCCTCGACGAGCGCCGGGCGGCGGCAGGACCCCCGGGGTCCGAAGGCGACCGCGCGGATCGCGCAGAGTTCGAGCGAGACGACCAGCCGGCCTGACCCCGGCCGCCGCCCGAGACTCACCTCGCCATTCGGCGGTTATGCACAAGATGTGCACATCGCCCTGTCGAAGACCACTACATCTTGTGGATAAGCCCCTGATTCATCCAGCGGCGGCATGGTATCGTCCGGCGATGCCGCCGACCGCCCCCGCCCTCTCCGCGAAGCTGATCTTCCCCACGCGCGAGATCGTCGAGGAGTACTACCTGCCGATCATCTACACCGCCTGCCGGACCTGCTACTCCGAGCAGCTCCCCGACAGGATCTGGGACAAGGCGGTGAGCCGCCAGGTCGCCGACGAGAAGCAGCAGAACCTGGTGCGCAAGGTGATGGAGTCCGGTCACGGCTCGACCATCGAGCATGTCAACTTCACCTTTGCCATCAGCGGTGTGACACGCACGCTCACCCACCAGCTGGTCCGCCATCGGGCCGGCACGGCCTTCGACCAGCAGTCGCAGCGGTACGTCAGCTTCAAGCAGCGCGACAACTACACCGTGCCCGACAGCATCGCCAAAGGCGAGCTGCCCGACGACCTCGCGGGTCGCTTCCAGGCCGCCATCGACGACAACCTGGACCTGTACGGGCAGCTGCTGCAGGCGGAGGTGCCCGCGGAGGACGCGCGCTTCATCTTCCCGAACGCCATGCAGACCAACCTGGTCATGACCGTGAACCTCCGGCAGCTGATCCACATGTCCGGGCTGCGGCTGTGCACCATGGCCCAGTGGGAGATCCGCCAGCTCTTCAAGCAGATCCGCCACGAGATCTTCCGCGTTTCCCCCTTCTTCGGCTCATTCCTGGCACCCAAGTGCGTGCCGCTCGGCTACTGCGACGAGATGGCCAACCGCGACGAGCACTGCCGGATCCGGCCCCACCGCGATACGGTGATGGCCGTCTGGGATGCGTACCGGTCCGGCGACCTGGCCGAGACCGCCGGTCCGGTCGTCGCCGAATCCTCGCCCTTCCGGCCACGGCAGCGACGCGTGCCCGTGCCGGTGGTGACCGAGGGCGAGGTGCCAGCCACCAAGCCGATTGCGACCGCCCGGCCCGGCGCAGAGCCGCAGCCGGCGATGGGTCAGGCCGGGGGCTCGGACCGGGTCTGACCTCAGTTGTCGGTGGTGACGCCGTCCCCCAGCGTGAAGCGCCGCAGCTCCTCGTCGCAGGCGTCGGCCGCCCGTCGCGCCTGGGCCACGAGGAACGGCGTCATGCGGGTCGAGTCGACCATCAGCAGCGTGTGCCCCCGCTCGTTCCGATCCAGGACGATGCGATCGTCGCCGTGGAAGGAGATGGACCAGTCCGCCTGGAGCTGAACGAGTTCGGCGAGGACCACCTTCTCAGCGAAGGACCAGTCGAGGAAGACAGCGTTCAGGGCGGCCACCACGTCCCGGAGCTGATGCGTCGTGTTGCGCTGCAGGCGCGAGAGGAAATGGACCAGCCGCAGGCGGGCAAATGGGTCGCCCGCGCGGGCGATCTGCGGCGGGACGAGGTTCGGGTCGGGCATCCCGTCGGGCGGCTCTCCGACCATGGCTCCAAGCGTGCTCATGCGACTCCGATGGTAGCCCGAACCGGGCTGCGGAGCCGAACGGGCAGACATGCGAGCGGGCCGCCGCCTCGGAGGCGACGGCCCGCGGATTGCAGGGAGGACAGGATCAGCGCTCGATGCGGACCGTCCGAAGGCGCCGTCCGGCAAGGATCCCGGCGAGCGTCACCAGGACAAGGCCCAGGAGCACCATGGGTGCGACGCCACGCGTGCCCGCGGGCTCGGTCGCGGTGTCTGCCATGGCCAGGGCGTCCGGGGTGGTGATGACCTTCACACCGTCCCCGTCGTCGAGCGCGATGGCGGTCACGTTCTGTCCGGCACCCAGGCTGGCGGTCAGCGCCAGCGCGGCAGCGCTGTCACCCGCGGCGCGGATCTCGAGGTCGTAGCTGCCCGGGTCGACCGTCAGGTAGCCGCTCGCCTTGCCGTACTCGAGACCCGGCACGAGGACCGATCCGCCCGCGAGGGCGACATCGACCGAGGCCGGCGCGTTCGACGAGGCGTGGAAGACCCGCAGCCTCGCCTTGCCGGGCACCGGGGTCCGGTCATCGACCAGCACAGCGGCCGAGATGCTGGCCACCGGGTTGATGGCGGCGACGGTGTAGGCGGTGCCGGCATCGAGCGTGACATCGGCATCGATCACGGCCGAGGTGGTGCCCGTCGGAGTGACCTTGAGGTTGTGGTCGCCGGCAGGCACGTTGAGGTAGTCACTGACGGCCTGGTAGGGCACATCGGTCAGGACCTTGGTGCCGTCGACCCAGACGTCCACGTTGGGCGCGTCGGGTGAGGCATGGATCACGCGGACCATCGCGTTGTCGGCGGCGGCGGCCGGCGCAGCGAGCGCCAGTGCCACGACGACGGCGGTGGCGCCCAGGACGAGGCGCCGCAGGGGAAGGTGCATTGGAATCGGTCCCTCCTCGGGAATGCATGGGTTGTACCCGTGTCTACGAGGAGGGCGCGACGCCGGATCAGGCCGTCGAGAGGAACCTAGCCGATGCGGGTGCCATCCGGAGCCCCAGGAGCCGGTGCCAGGAGCCAGACCTCGCCGGCATCGTCGCCCTCCCCCATGGCGCCCAGCACCAGGACCTCGCTCGCCAGGCCCGCGATGCGGCGCGGCGGCACGTTCACGAGCGCGACGACCTGCCGGCCCACCAGGGCCGCAGGATCCGGGTAGGTCCGGGTCAGCTGGGCCGAGCTGACGCGCTCACCAAGCTCGGGACCGAAGTCGATCCGCAGCCGGTAGGACGGCTTGCGTGCCTCCCGAAAGGGCAGCGCCTCGAGGATGCGACCCACCCGCATCTCGACGCGATCGAAGTCGTCAATGCTGATCATGGCCGGCGGAGCCCGGCCACGCGCCCGTGGTCAGCTGCTCTTCTTGGCCTGGCCGGGCGCCGCGCCCGCGTGCGAACCCGCGTGGCCGTGCCCGTGTCCCATGATCCAGCCGATGCCCGGGGAGAGGCTCAGCGAGCTGTCTCCCTGCTCGAGCTGCTTCGCGAAGGCTCCCCAGCCCACGCCGGATGCGTCGTACATCGAGATCAGCTCGTCGACCGTCTTGCCGGTCGCCGCGGCCCAGGTCTCGAGGCGTACCGCCCCGCCCACGCCGTAGGTCGCCGCGAGCGTCTTGAGCTCATCCGTCGTCGCGTCGATGCCCTGCGCCTTCAGAAGGTCCACCAGGGCGCTCGCATGATCATCGGTCAGCTGCGCACCACCGTCGGTGGCGTCGGGGACAGCCTTGGTCTCGGGCTGCTCTGCCGGTGACTCGCTGGCATCCGCCTCTGGGCTCGATGGCTCGTGCGAGGCGGCGACCGGCGCGCGCTGCTCGTCCGCCACGGTCGAATGGGTCGCATATGCGGTTCCTGCCACGAGGAGCAGCAGGGCCAGGGCGGCGATGGTTACGCGAAGGCTGTGTCTCATGCGTCCTGTTGTACTCCACCCCGCTGCCCGGCGCCACCCCTTCGGTGCGTGGCGGCACCGGACCATGCCGCTAGTACTGTCGGCGCATGGAGGTCTCGCGTCTTGACCGGTAGGGTTGCATCACGAGCCGCGGCTGCCAGCGGTTCGTCCGTCTGCTACGGAGGCATCTGTGACTTTCTGGAACTGGCGCCGGGGGACGGGCGCCGCCGCGACGTCCGGCTCGTCGGCCATTGCGCTCGCCACCGACCTCGCTCCGGTCGAGCTGTACACCGCCGATGCGCGGATCGTGGGGTGGATCGCCGCCAACGGCCAGCGCGTCACCGATCTGCTCAACGGGCAGGACGAGCTGCACCTCTGGCACCCCAGCCCGGGACCGATCGACGGAGCTGTCGCCGCGGGCGAACCCTCCGCCGTCGGCGACCCCGACGCCGGCAACGGCGAGTGGCAGGCGCTGGCGACCGACCGGATCATCCTGGCCATGCCGCCCGAGTGGCGCGCGAGCCGGCAGCTCCGTCTCCACCGACGGCTGCGGCGGGTGGCCCTCTCCGCCGGACCGTTCAGCGTCACCGGAAACCTGCACCTCCCCCCGGGGCGGAGGTGGGCCCCGATCTGCTCCTGCGCAGCCAGCGCTGGCTGCCGCTCACCGATGCCTACCTGCTCCATACCGGCGAGCCTCCCTTCGAGCATGTCGTCAGCGTGGTCATCGTCAACACCGCACACGTGAGGCAGATCATCCCCCTGGTGACCCTGGCCTGAGGTTCGGGGCGCGCCCCGCCCCGAACCAGCCGAGCCAGGCGCGCCGCCGCGAGGGCGGCGCCGCCACCCCGCGGCGGCCATAATTCGGCCATGACCCTGCTCGGCACGGCCATCGACCCGGGATCGGACGCGTTCGCCGCCAACCGCGGCGCAATGCGTGCGCTCGTGGACGAGCTGCAGGCCCGAACCCGCACCCTGGCCGCGGGCGGAGCCGGAGGCGGCGAGCGGAGCATCGCCCGGCACCGGGAGCGCGGCAAGCTGCCCGTCCGCGATCGGATCGATCGGCTCGTGGATCCCGGGAGCGCCTTCCTCGAGCTATCGCCGCTGGCAGCCAACGGGCTGTACGGCGACGAGGCACCCGGCGCCGGGATCGTCACCGGCATCGGCGTCGTGGAGGGGGTCGAGTGCGTGATCGTGGCCAACGACGCGACGGTCAAGGGCGGCAGCTACTTCCCGCTGACCGTGAAGAAGCACCTGCGCGCGCAGGAGATCGCCCTCGAGAACCGGCTGCCGTGCCTCTACCTCGTCGACTCCGGAGGCGCCTACCTGTCGATGCAGGACGAGGTCTTTCCGGATCGGGACCACTTCGGGCGGATCTTCTACAACCAGGCCCAGCTCTCCGCGCGGGGCGTGCCGCAGATCGCCCTGGTGATGGGCAGCTGCACCGCGGGCGGCGCCTACGTCCCGGCCATGAGCGACGAGACGGTGATCGTCCGGGGCACGGGGACCATCTTCCTCGGCGGACCGCCGCTGGTCCAGGCCGCGACCGGCGAGATCGTGACCGCGGAGGAGCTCGGCGGCGCGGAGGTCCACACCGTCACCAGCGGCGTCGCCGACCACTATGCCCTCGACGATGAGCACGCCCTGGCCATCGGCCGCTCCATCGTCCGCAACCTGGCCTGGCACCGGCCGCAGTCGCCGTGGGAGCGCCGCTCGCCGGCGCCGCCATCGGTCAACCCGGACGACCTCTACGGCGTCATCCCGGCCGATGCGCGCCAGTCGTACGACGTTCGCGAGGTGATCGCCCGGCTCGTCGACCGCAGCGAGTTCCACGAGTTCAAGGAGCGCTACGGGGAGACCCTGGTCTGCGGGTTCGCGCACCTTGAGGGCTACCCGGTCGGGATCCTGGCCAGCAACGGGATCCTCTTCAGCTCGTCCGCGCTCAAGGGTGCCCACTTCGTGGAGCTCGCCAGCCAGCGCCGCATCCCTCTCGTGTTCCTGCAGAACATCACCGGCTTCATGGTCGGGCGCGAGTACGAGGCGGGCGGGATCGCGAAGGACGGAGCCAAGCTGGTGACCGCGGTGGCCACCACGGCGGTACCCAAGTTCACGGTGATCATCGGCGGGTCGTTCGGCGCGGGGAACTACGGCATGGCCGGACGTGCCTACTCGCCGCGGCAGCTGTGGATGTGGCCCAATGCGCGGATCAGCGTCATGGGCGGCCAGCAGGCGGCACGGGTGCTTTCGACGGTGCGCGGAGGCTTCCACGCCGATGCGGACCGGGACGCCTTCGAGGCACCGATCCTGGCCGAGTATGACCGCGCCGGCTCGCCCTATTACTCCACGGCGCGCCTCTGGGACGACGGCGTCATCGATCCGCTCGACACCCGCCGCGTGCTGGCCATGGGCATCAGCGCGGCGCTGAACGCCGGGATCGGAGAGACGCGCTTCGGCGTCTTCCGGATGTAGACGGCCGCATTCTGGTCACCGGGGTCGGCCCTCGACCGGTCAGGGTCTCTCCGGCGACCCGATGCCCAGCGCAATCTCGGCAGCCCCAAGGTCCGCCAGGGCCGCCCCTCGCTCGGCATCGGAGACCTCCGGGGCCTCTGCAACCGCGGCTCCCAGCACTTGGCGCGCGAGGAGGACACCCCACGGCACGGGCGGGTCGGCGAAGACTGCCAGTGCGCGCTCGGCGAGCGCCCGGGCTCCGAGTGCATCGGCGCGGGTGAGACGCAGCCGGCCCTCCAGGACGTCGGCGACACCGCGCGCGAGGGTCGTGGTGAACGGGTGCGTCTCCCAGCGCCGGATCGCGGCAAGGGCCTGCTCGGCGAGGTCGGGACGGCCACCGTGGATCCAGGCGCTGACGATGGTCTCCGTAGCCGCCTGCCACGAGGCGGACCCCGGCGCCTCCTCCCATGCGTCGAAGAGCCCCTCGTCGGGGACGAACGGCTCCGTCAGGCCCGCCGCTGCGAAGCGCAGTTCGACGGCGGTGTTCATGAAACGCCCGTACGGCGAATCGGGAAAGGTGGCGCGGTGCGGGTCAAACCAGGCCTTCGCGCGCTCCAGGAGGTCCACGCGACCGCGAGCCAGGACGATGGGGCTGAGGGCGAACCAGGTGCGCACCAGCGGCCGGTGGTACGCGTTCGGTTCCGCGATGTCGAGTGCGACGAGGCCGTGCTCGAGCGCGGAGTCCCAGTCACCGCTGACGAGCCCCAGCTCGGTCCGGGCGTAGCCGCACCAGGCGACCTCCTCCTGCATCCCGTGGGCTGCAGCCAGCGCCGCGGCGCGGTCGACCCATGGCAGGCCCCCGGCCGGATCGGTGTCGACCACCATCAGGCCGCGCACCCGGAGGGCGGCGATCGCCCGCCGCACGTTGCCGGTCCGCTCCGCAAGCGCGGCGATCTCCTCGTACCCGCGCAGCGCCTCCGCGGGGGACACGTCACCCTGCTCGATGCGCATCGCCTGGAGCAGGTGCATGGTCTCGAGCCGCAGGCGATCGTCATGCCCGCGCTCGGCGCCGCGCATCGCCGCCTCGAGGTCGGGCAGCACCTCCGGCCCGGACCGGTACGCGATCCGCGCCCATGCATGCAGGAAGTGCAGACGGGCAGAGGCGAGATCGTCATCCGCGCCGATCGCCTCGAGGGTGCGCTCGGCGAGCGCCCGGGCCGCCTTGAACTGCAGCTGTTCGATCAGGAGCGTCCCCTGGGCCAGGATCGCCGACGCATGACCCGATCGGGCCGCAGCGCGGCTCGTGGCATCCTCCGCCGAGGCGGCCAGCGCCGCGTACGCGTCGGCGGCCTCCCGGTACGCCGCGACGGCGACGTCCATGTCCCCGCTGAAGGCGGTCGCGTCCCCGGCCAGCGCGCGACGGCGGGCCCGCTCCAGGTCCGCCGCCGGATCCGTCAGCTGCAGCGCCTCGTCGATCAGCTCGCGGGCTGATCGCGGCGCGCCCCCGGCGAGCGCGGTCACCGCGGCGCGCTCGAGCCAGTCCGCCGTCGTGGCGGCCAGGGTGGCGCGGTCGGGTCCGGATCCCGGCGGGGCGAGCGCCGGCAGCTCGCGGAGCGCTGCGAGGTACTGCCGCGCGATGGCCTCCGCCACCCGGTCGACTCGCGGTCCGGCCGCACGCTCCATCCAGGTTGCCAGCCGTGCGTGCAGCCGGGATCGCTCGGCCCGGGCGAGGGTCGCGTACCCCGCGTCCCGGAGCAGGACGTGGCGGTAGCGATAGCTGGGGCCGAGCTCAGCCTCCGCCGGCCCCTCGACCAGGGCCCGAACCCGAAGCCGCTCCACCGACTCGAGGTCGCCGGCCTCCAGCGCGTCGAGCGCCATCCCCGGGAATGCCCGGCCGGCGACCGAGGCGTGCCTGGCCAGCCGACGGGCGTCGGGCGGCAGGTCGTCGATCTGGGCCGCGTAGATTGCCTGGACGGTGGTCGGCAGCTCGACGCCGGCTGCGGTCTCCTCGTCCAGGTGCCAGCCGCCGTCTGCGTCCTGCGAGAGGATCCCCACGCTGACCCAGGTCCGCAGCAGCTCCTCGATGAAGAGCGGGTTGCCATCCGACCGCCAGGCGATGCGCTCCACCAGCGGCGCGGGAAGCGCCGCTCCCACCAGTGCCCGGACCAGCGCATCCGCCTCGCCCGGATCGAGCGGGGCCAGGTCCAGGCGCTCGATCCCCGCCGCCTCGCGCGGCCCGCACCAGGCGGGCTCGCGCTCCAGCAGGGACGGGCGTGCCGTGCCGATCACGACCCGTCCGTACGGATTCGGCGTGGCGTGCACGCGATCCAGGAACGCGAGCAGGTCAGGGCCCGCCCAGTGCAGATCCTCGAGCAGCCAGGCGGACGTTCGCTTCCCTGCCAGCCTGTCGAGCGCCTCGGTCCAGGCGTCGAACCGGCGTTCACGGCCCCCCGGGTCGGACGTGTCCGGTTCGCCGGACGGATCGAACAGCCGGCCGAGCTCCGCGGCAACGACCTCCGCCCTGCCGGCCGGCGCGCCCGCGCGCGCCAGGAGCTCTGCGATCTCCGACGAGGCCGGCGAGCGCTGCGCCTGTTCCGCCCCCGCCGGATCCTCCGCCCGCCACCCGGCCGCGACGAGCGCTTCGCGGGCGAGCCGGGCAATCGCGGTGAAGGGGGCGTCCGCCTCCGGGCGGACCTGGGCGCGCAGCAGGCGCGCGCCGTGACGCTCGTCGGACGCCAGCTCGTGGACGAGGCGGCTCTTGCCGACCCCCGGCGGAGCGACGACCAGGATGCGCCGCTGGGTGCTCCCTGCGGCGGTGATGGCCCGGACGAGGGTGGCGAGCTCCGCTTCCCTGCCCAGCATGGGCGCGGTCAGGCGGCCCATGGCGCGCTCCCGGGAGCGCGCCGGCAGAATCCCCGTCGCGATCCAGCCACGGACCGCCTCCGCCTTCCCCTTCAGCGTGAGCGGGCCGGTCTCCACGAGCTCGATCGCATCGGCGACGCTGAGGGCGGTGGCCTCGCCGACGAGCACGCCGCCGGGCGGAGCGGCCGTCTGGAAGCGGGCCGCGGTGTTGACCGTGTCGCCGGTGATCCGCCAGTCGTCCGGGCCGCCCATCACGGCGACCACCTCGCCGGTGTTGACGCCCACCCGCAGCTGGAGGGCCGCCTCGTCGAGACCCAGGCGAGGCCCCAGCTGCTCGACCGCGGCCACCAGGGCGAGCCCGGCCCGGACCGCGCGCTGCGCGTCGTCGTCGCGGGTGCGCGGCAGTCCGAAGACCGCCATGGCCGCATCGCCGATGAACTTCTCGACGCGACCGCCGTAGCGCGCCACGATCTCGCGGACCGTGGCGAAGTAGGCGTCCTGGACGGTGGCGACGTCCTCGGCATCCAGCCGCTCACCGAGCGGCGTGAACCCGACGATGTCTCCGAACAGAACGCTGACGATCCTTCGCTCGACCGTCTGATCGGGGCCCATCGGCCGATTGTGACCAGCCGGTCAAGGCGTCAGCCGCCGGCGAGAACCGCCGTCACCTCGGCCGGCTCCACGTCGAAGCGGAGCCCCAGCATCGTCGCGGAGCGCGGGGCATCGACGGCCGCGCCGAGGACCACGATGGCCGGGACCTCCATCTCGCGGCGCGGCACGAGGCGGATCGTGTGCCGTCCCACCGTGCAGACCGCGAGGTCGGCCACCGCCCAGAACTCGATCCCCAGCTCACGCCCGTAGCGGGCTGCCAGCGCGGGCGGGTCCGGGGTTGCGATGTCGAGGCGGAGCAGGACGGCCGGGCCGCCGACGGGATGGCGGAAGTGCCGCCGGTCGGCGAGGGCCTCCGCGCCCCACTCGGCTCCGGCGTAGGCATGATGGATCAGGAAGGGGACGCCGTCGAGCCCGATCCGTTCCGGCGCGGCGGTCCACCACTCGACGACGTCGCCGTCGGAGCGGCGGCGCGTGCCATGCTGTGACGGGCCCGATGGTGCTCCCGTTGGCCTGCAGCTCCGGCACGGTCGCCTCGAGGCGATCGTCGAGCAGGGCGAACGCAGCCAGCCCGCCGCCCGACCCGTCAAGGGCAGTCGAGGGTCGCCCGTCCCGACCGGCCAGCTCGCCGGCAGCTTCACGGTCCTCCACCGCGATGAGCTCCAGGTAGGCACCGTCCGCGAGGAACGCGATCCGGTTCGCCGTGCCGGCACCCTCGTGCCGCCCGCCGCCGGTCAGCGCCAGTCCCACGCGCGTCTCCAGCGCCTCGGCGGCCGTGTCGAGATCCGAGACGGCGACGACCAGATGATCGATCCCGGAGGCCATGGCCCGATGCTAGCACCGGCCGGCCCACCGTCGCGGAGCCCGATCCGGTACGCTCGTGCCGTGAGCGACGAGCCATCGAGCGACCGCAGCCCGGCTCGCACGACCGGTCCACGCCCGACCGGGCTCCCTGGAGACGAGCGCGGCCGAGCCTGTTCGAGCGCCATGCGCGCGGCGCGCGACGCCCAGGGCGCGGCGATGGCGACGCGGCGCGCTCGCCGAGTTCTACCGCACCCTGATGAGCGGGACCGTCCTGCTGCCGGTACCGCCCAGCCATGGCGACGAGGCGAAGGCCGCGCTCGACATCCGCGGTGAACGACGACGAGGAGGTGGAGATCAGCGTGATGCTGGCCCGGGACGGGTCCGGCAACCCGGTCAACGTCCTGTTCGGCTCCGTCGCCGCGCTCGCCGCCTGGTCCCCGCATCGGCACCGCCAACCTTCCCATCCCGGCGCGCATCGCCTTCGCGAACCTCGCCTCCAACGGGCTGCCGGCGATCCTGGACCCGGCCGGTCCCATCCCCTACGAGTTCACCGCCGACGAGGTGGCGGCACTGGCCGCCGGCCACCTGCCCGGATCCGACGCATCGCTCTTCCCGACCACCCGTCGCTCGTCGCTCGCCCTGCGCCTTCCCGGCACCGAGGCCCTCGCGCTCGAGTCGACCCTTGCCCGTGATCTGCGCGACCTCCTCGGTCGAGCGCGCGTACCTGGTCGAGGCGGAGAGCGACGGCGTCCGGCGGCTGCTCCTCGGTCTCGTCGGCGATCAGGACGCCTCGGCCACCGTCGACGTCCCCGACGGGACCGACGTGGTCTGGCTCGAGGAGCCGCTCCTGACCAGCGTCCGGGGCATCGCGGAGCCGTTCTACCGGCGGGAGGCGAGATGAGCGATCGCTTCGGCCTCCGCGTCGAGCGCACCGGTCCGGGCGGGGTGGTCGCCCGCGTCACCCTTGCGCGTCCCGAGGTGCGCAACGCCTTCAACGCCGAGCTCATCGGGTCGCTGGCCGCCACCTTCGCCGACCTGGCAGCCGAGCCGGCGGAGCGCCTGCGCGCCGTGGTGCTGGCCGGTGACGGGCGCAGCTTCTCCGCCGGGGCCGACATCGCCTGGCAGAAGGCCGCACTGGGCCTGAGCCTCGACGAGAACGAGGCCGATGCCGCGCGGCTCCACGACCTGATGGCCACCATCGACCGGTGCCCGGTCCCGGTCGTGGCCCGGGTCCACGGGGCCGCGCTCGGCGGCGGGATGGGGCTCTGCGCCGTCTCGGACATCGTGCTGGCCACCGCCGACACCCGGTTCGGGTTCACCGAGACGAAGCTCGGGATCCTCCCCGCGGTCATCGCACCGTTCGTGGTGACCAAGATCGGCGAGTCGCAGGCGCGTGCGCTCTTCCCCACCGGCGAGCGGTTCGGGGCGGAGCGGGCGGTCTCCATCGGCCTCGTGCACGAGGTCTTCGCGGACGAGGCGGCCCTCGATGCACGGACAGAGACGGTGATCGCCGAGCTGCTGAGCGCAGGGCCCACGGCCGCCCGCAGGGCCAAGGCGGTGATCGCCGAGCTGCGGGGTCGGGACGCCGGGGCGGCGCGCTCGCTCGTGGTCGGCATCGCCGCCCGGCAGCGCGTGTCGGACGGAGGGCCAGGAGGGCCTCAGCGCCTTCCTCGAGAAGCGTCCCGCCTCCTGGCGAGGATAGCCCCGGCAGCTGCCACGCGGGCGGGGTTCGCCCGGTGCGACAATCGCGACGTGGCCGAGGAGCTGCTGACCCCGCGCGAGGTGGCGGAGGCGCTGGGCGTCACGCCGCGCACGGTCCAGCGCTGGATCGCGGACGGCCGGCTGCCCGCGACCCGCGTCGGCGGGCGCGTGCGCGTGTCGCGTTCGTCGCTGTCGCGAGTGGCAGCGCCGGAAGCCATTCGGTCCGGCGCTTCGCGTCCCCCGACCCCGGGCCCGATCCGCTCCATCCTCGTCGCCAACCGAGGCGAGATCGCGGTGCGCATCGCGCGGACCGCCCGGCGCCTGGGCATGCGAACGGTGGGCGTCCACCTGCCCGGCGAGCGACCGCCCGACGGCATGGACGAGGTCGCGCGATATCCCCGGATACCTCGACGGGGAGGCGCTCATCGACGTGGCGCGGGCTGCCGGCGCTTCGGCGGCTCCATCCCGGGTACGGCTTCCTCGCGGAGAACGCCGCCTTCGCCGCCGCGGTCGTCGCGGCCGGCCTCACCTGGATCGGCCCGCCCCCGGACGCCATCGAGGCGATGGGCGACAAGGCGGCCGCGCGCCGGCGCGCGGCACGCCTGGGCGTCCCCACCCTGCCCGGCTACGACGGAGCGGCGCAGGACGGACGCGGTGCTCCTCGCCGAGGCCGAGCGCATCGGCTACCCCCTGCTCGTCAAGCCCTCGGCCGGGCGGCGGCGGCAAGGGGATGCGCGTCGTCCGCCGCCCCGCGGACCTGCCGGATGCGATCGCCGCGGCGCGGCGCGAGGCGACGCGGGCGTTCGGCGATGACTCGGCTGATCCTGGAGCGCTACCTGGTGGGCCCGCGGCACGTGGAGATCCAGGTCCTCTTCGACGGCCACGGGCACGGGATCCACCTGGGCGAGCGCGACTGCAGCACGCAGCGCCGGAACCAGAAGATCGTCGAGGAGTCGCCCGGTCCCGCGCTCACACCTCCGGTGCGGGAGCGCATGGGTGCCGCCGCCCTCCGCCTCGCGGCGGACGTGGGCTACGTGGGTGCCGGGCACGGTCGAGTTCCTGCTGGCGGACGGCGACGAGTTCTTCTTCCTGGAGATGAACACCCGGCTCCAGGTGGAGCACCCGGTCACCGAGGCGGTGACCGGGCGCGACCTGGTGGCGGACCAGCTCCGGATCGCGGACGGCCTCGCGCTGCCCGTCACGCAGGCACGAGGTCCGGCAGCATTGGCCATGCCATCGAGGTCCGGATCTACGCCGAGGATGCGGAGGCGGGCTTCCTGCCCGCCACGGGCCGGCTCCTGGCGCATCGCCTGGCCGTCCGGCGACGGGATCCGCGTCGACGCGGGCGTTCGCGCAGGAGACGAGGTGACGGACCGGTTCGACCCGATGCTGGCCAAGGTGGTCGCCCACGGCCGGGACCGCGCCGAGGCGCTCGAGCGGCTGCGGAAGGCGCTGGCCTCGACGCACATCCTCGGCGTGCGAACCAACCTCCGATTCCTGCGCTGGCTCGCGGATCAGCCCGTCCTGCGCGATGGACAGATGCGCACCGACACGCTGGCCGAGCTCGCGCTCCCGGCTCCGCCGGTCCCGCGCGGGCCGGCGTGGAGGGCGGCCGGGCGGGCGCTCCTCGCCGAGCGCGCCTCGGGCACGGATCCGTGGGCCGGGGGATGGCGCACGAACGCGCCGGCGGCGGTGTGGCTGGCGTCGGACAACGAGGAGCAGCGTGCTCGAGCTGGCGCCGCTGGACGACCGGGAACCCGCCGTGGCGGTCTCCGCCGGAACGGCGCACGTCGACGTCGAGGGCCAGTCCGTGGAGATCAGGCTCGCGCCGCCGCCCACCGTCGAAGAGGCGGTGCGACACGCGGCCGCCGGCGGAGGGTCGCGCCACCCTCACCGCACCCATGCCGGGTCGCGTCATCGCGATTCGCGCCACGGAGGGGGCCGCGGTCGGCCGAGCACGCGGCGGTCGTGGTGATCGAGGCGATGAAGATGGAGCACTCGGTCGGCACGCCCGCTGGCCGGAACGGTGACGCGGATCGCCGTCGCGCGACGGCGACCAGGTGCAGCGCGGCGACCCGCTCGCGGAGGTCACCGCCTACGATGCGCCGATGAGGACGGAACGGTGAGCCGCGCGGAGGTCCGCATCTACGAGGTCGGGCCCGCGGGACGGCCTCCAGGCGGAGGCGACCCCGGTCGGGATCGACGACAAGCTTCGCTTCTGCGACCTGCTCGCCGATGCCGGGCTGCGCGAGATCGAGGCGACCAGCTTCGTGTCCCCGCGACGCGGTTCCCCAGCTCGCCGACGCCGACGAGCTCATGGCGCGCCTCGAGCGGCGCCCCGGCGTTCGCTACCCGACGCTGGTCCCCAACGCGCGCGGCCTCGAGCGCGCCGATCGCCGCCGAGGTCGATGCCATCTGCGTCTTCACCGCGGCCACCGAGTCCTACGCGCAGCACAACATCAACATGAGCATCGACGCAGTCGCTCGCCGCCTTCGCGCCGGCGGTCGCCGCGGCGCGGCGAGCGCGGGTGGTGGGTGCGCGCCTACCTGAGCACCGCCTTCGGCTGCCCCTACGAGGGCGAGGTGCGGCGAGCGGGCCGTGGTCGACGTCAGCCATCGGCTCCTGGAGCTTGGGCGTGGACGAGCTGGCCATCAGCGACACGGTGGGCGCCGCGGGTCCCACCGACGTTCGGCGCGTGCTTGGGGCGCTGGCCGACGCCGGAGTCGAGGCGGCAACCGTCGGCGCTGCACCTGCACGACACCCGGGGCACCGCGCTGGCAAACGTGGTGACCGCGCTGGACCTTGGCTGCCGTGCCTTCGACGCCTCGACGGGCGGGACGGGCGGTTCGCCCTTCGCGCCGGGGAGCGCCGGCAACCTGGCCACCGAGGACCTCGTCTACCTCCTCGACCGGGAGGGGATCCGCCACGGCGTCGACCTGGATCGCATCCTCGAGGCCGCCCGCTTCATCGCGGCGCGGCTGGGGAGGCCGGTCGAATCCAAGGTCGGCCGCGCCGGCGGTTGGCCGAGTCGGTAGGATTGATGCCGATGGAGGGTCTCGAGCAGGTTGCCGCGCCCGACGGGAGTGCTGCGCCCACCCCGCCGCCCCGCCCGGTGATCCTCGACGTGGACACCGGCATCGACGACATGGTGGCGCTCCTGATCGCCGCCACCGCCCCGGAGCTGAACCTGCGCGGCGTCACCTGCGTCGCCGGCAACGTCGAGCTCCAGCACGTCGCTCGCAACACCGGCAAGATCCTGCACCTGGTGGGCCGCGGCGACGTCCCGGTCAGCATCGGCGCGGCACGGCCCCTGGTCCGCAGGCTGCGCACCGCCTACGAGACCCACGGCCCCACCGGGACCGGCTACGTCGAGATGCGCGGCGAGGACCGAGCGCTGGGCACCACGGAGTACACCGCCATCCCCGCCTCGCGGTACCTGGCTGCGCACGTCGAGCGGCACCCGGGCGAGGTGACCGTCGTGGCGCTGGGCCCGCTCACCAACCTCGGGGCGGCCGCAAGCGAGGGCGTGGACCTCGCTGGCGGGCTTCGCGAGGTCGTCTGGATGGGCGGCACGCTGGAAGACCGCGGCAACACCACCGAGACCGGTGAGTGGAACGCCTGCGTCGACCCCGAGGCGGCGGAGCTGTGCCTGGAGCGCGGGGGCATCGACCGCATCTTCCCGCTGGACGCCACGCAGGACGTGGTCTTCACCATGGACGACCTGCGCGCCCTGCCGGACACGCACCTGGCCGGGATCGTGCGTGACGCGATCCGCTTCTACGTGGGCTTCCATCGCCGCGTCGACGGGATCGACGGCTGCTACCTGCATGATCCGGTCACGCTCATCGCGTCGCTGCTCCGTCCCGACCTGGTGACTGAATCGGTGACGGAACGGCTCGCCTGCGATACGAGCGAGGACCCGTCCATTGCCGGCAGCCTGTTCCGGGCGGATGCGGCAGACCGTCCGCCGGTTACTATCGCCACGGCGATCGACCCCGCCGGCATGAAGGCCGAGCTGCTCTCGCGGCTCGCGCGCGCCTGCGGGAGCCGCGGAGTAGGAGGACGCACCGACCGTAGCGGAGGCTCTTACCGTGTCACAACGTTGGCTCCGGATCCTGTCCGCAATCGTCGCGTTCGCAGTGGTCGCCTACGCCGGGATCCTGCTGGCCGGGACCTTCAGCGGCGACAACAGCGAACAACTGGGCCCTGGTCACGGCCATCGCGCTGGCCGTGGGCTTCGTCGTCTACGCAGGCATCGAGTACCTGCAGACCGGGCGCCTGGACTCCATCGCGAGCCAGTTCGACACGCGGACCATCGTCCTCATGCCGCTGGCGATCGCCATCAACATCATCCTGGGCCAGACCGTCGCCGCGGCCCTGAAGATCCCGGTCTACCTCGACTCCATCGGCACCATCCTGGTGGGCGTCCTGGCCGGGCCCGATCCCGGGGGCGCTCACCGGCTTCCTGGCAAACATCCTGTGGACCTACGTCGTGCCGCCGCCCTTCCAGGGCAGCGCCTCGGCCGCGTTCGCCATCGTGGCGGCGGTGATCGGCCTGCTCGCGGGCCTCTTCGGCCGCCTGGGCTGGATGCGGCCGCGCCCGAACCGCTCGATCGGTGAGCTGGCGATTGGCGCGCGTGGTCGCGCATCGCGATCGTCGGCGGCCTGGCCTACTACGCCTACATCGCGCTTCTACGGGACCGGAATCGCCTTCTTCGGCGACCAGCAGAGCGTCGACGCCGTCTTCGTCATCCTGGGCTGGCTGGTGGCCGTCCTCTTCGTGGGCGCCATCGTCGGGTTCGTGGCGCTGCTCTTCCTGCGCCGCGACCTGACGGTGGCCTACGTCGTCGTGGCGGGGGTGCTGACCGGCGTGGTCGCCGCGCTCATCAGCGCGCCCATCGCCGCCAACCTCTTCAGCGGCGTGACCGGCGCCGGCACGGACTTCCTGGTTGCCGCCTTCCGCCAGGCGGGCTCGGACATCCAGGCCGCGACCTTCCAGCAGGGGCTCCTCTCGGACCCGGTCGACAAGCTCATCACCTTCTTCACGGTCTACCTGATCCTTAACGCCATGGCGCGGCGCACCAAGGCCCGCTTCCCGCAGGGCGAGCGGCTGGTCGGGTCGAACGAGGTGGAGGTCATCGGCTGACCGAGCTCGCCGACACCGCGTGCCGCCCCGGCGTTCCTGCGCCCCGAGCAACCCAGCGCGTTCCATCGGCTGAACCCGCTCACCAAGGCGACCCTGGCCACGGTCACCGCCGTCGCCGCGGTGGTGCTGGGCGGGATCTGGGGCCCGCTGGTGCTGGTGGTGGTGGTGATCGTGGCGCCCGCGATCGCTGCCCGGGTCCTGGGGCAGCTCGTGCGCACGTCGCTGCTCCTCTCCCTTCCCATCGCCATCTCGGCGCTGCTGATCAACCTGTTCTTCTTCCCGGGCGGGCACCAGGTCCTGGTGCGTCTGGGGCCGATCACCGCGACCGCCGAGGGGTTGGCGTTCGCGATGGAGATCCTCCTGCGGATCATGGCCATCGCCGGGGCGATCACGCTCTTCTACCTGACCACCCGGCCCCATGATCTGGTGATCGACCTCGAGCGGCGCGGGGTCTCGCCCGCGGGTCGCGTTCGTGGCGAACGCGTCGGTCCAGACCGTCCCGGCCATGGTCGAGCGGGCACGCCAGATCACCGCCGCGCAGCGGGCCCGCGGGCTCGACACGGAGGGCGGCATCCTGCGACGGGTGCGCGGCATCGTCCCGCTGGTGGGGCCGGTGATCCTGGGCTCGATCGCGGAGGTCGAGGAGCGGACCATGGCGCTCGAGGCGCGTGGCTTCACGCGTCCGGGACGCCGCACCCTGCTCTGGTCGCCGGGCGACACCACGGCGGAACGCGTGGCACGCTGGGCACTGGTCGTCGCGCTCCTGCTCCTCGTGGTCGCACGCATGAGCGGGTTGGGTGCCTGATGCTCACCCTGGACGCTGTCTCGTACCGCTACGCGGGCGGGCTGCGCGCGGCGCTGCGCGACGTGAGCCTCGAGCTGCACGACGGAGAGGTCCTGGGCCTGGTGGGCGCCGGCGAGGCCGGCAAGTCCACCCTCTGCCTGGTGGCGAGCGGCCTCGCCCCGCGGACCATCGGCGGTCGCCTCGCGGGGCGCGTGCTGCTCGACGGCGCGGACATCGCGGAGCGCCCGATGCACACCCTGGCGACCGAGATCGCCATCGGCTTCCAGAACCCCGGGACCCAGCTCTCCGGCGTGGCCACGACCGTCTACGAGGAGGTCGCCTTCGGGCCGATGAACCTGGGAATCCCCCGAGGGGAGGTGATGCGCCGCACCGAGACCGCGCTGGAAGCGTTCGGGATCGTCGACCTCGCCTCCCGCGACCCGGAGCACCTTTCCGGGGGGCAGCAGCAGCTGGTGGCCATCGCGGGCCTGCTGACGCTCGCACCGCGCCACCTGGTGCTGGACGAGCCCACCGCCCAGCTCGATCCGGCCGGCAGCCGGCTCGTCTCGGACGCGATCCGCCGCCTGGCCTCCGACGGCGCCTCGATCCTCATCGCCGAGCAGAAGACGGACCTGCTGGCGAGCGTCTGCGACCGGGTCGTGGCGCTCGCCGACGGCCGGATGGCAATGGAGGGCGACGCCGCGACGATCCTCGCCGATCCACGCCTCAAGGAGCTGGGCGTCGCCGCACCGTCGGCCGTGCGCATCCGGCGTCTCGCGGAGGCCGCCGGCCTGGAAGTTCCCGTCATCGAGCGCGCGCTCGCCGCGGGGCGCTCCTGATGCCCGCACTCGAGCTGGAGGGGGTCGCCCACGTCTACCGCGAGAGCGGGGTGCGCGCCCTCGACGGGGTCAGCCTGCGCATCGGCGAGGGCGAACGGGTGGCCATCGTGGGGCAGAACGGCAGCGGAAAGTCCACCCTCGTCCGCCACCTCGACGGGCTGCTGCGGCCGACCGAGGGCCGCGTGCGGGTGGACGGTCGCGACGCGGCCAACCTGACGGTGGCCGCCCTGGCACGGACCGTCGGCCTCGTCTTCCAGGATCCCGACCGCCAGATCTTCGCCGGCTCCGTGCGCGCCGAGGTCGAGTACGGACCGCGCAACCTGGGGATCCGTGGCGCCGCGCTGCAGACCGCGGTCGAGCGCGCGCTGGCCGCCGCCGGGCTGGAGGGCGAGGGGCGCACGAACCCGTACGACCTGGGCTCGTCACGCCGCAAGCTCCTGGCGCTTGCCTCCATCCTGGCCATGGACACGCCGGTCCTGGTCCTCGACGAGCCGACGACCGGCCAGGACGAGACCGGCGTGGCCCGCGTCCGATCCGTCATCGAGCAGGTCCATGCGTCCGGGCGAACCCTGGTTGTCATCAGCCACGACATGCGCTTCGTGGCCGAGACGTTCGATCGCGTCGTCGTGATGCGGAGCGGCAGGGTGGTGCTTGACGGTGCGCCGCAGGAGGTCTTCGCGGCATCGGCCTGGGAGGCCCTGGCCTCGACGTACCTGGAGCCGCCCCTGGCGGCGGTGATCGGCGAGCGGCTGGGCCTGGGCTCCACGCCCACGGACGCGCGACTGGTGGCTGCCCTGGTGGCTCAGTAGTACCCGGGCGGGGGCGGGAGCGGGTCTCCGGCGGCGTCGGTTCGCTCCTCGGCGGGAAGGTCATCGCGGTGCTGACGACCGCCGGTCGGCCCGGGAATCGGTTCCGCCATCACCGAGCTGGCGACCTCGTCGAGGCGCTGCGTGATTCCGCGCAGGCCCAGCCGGCGGAGGGCCGGGGCGAAGCGCTCCGCGAATTCCTGGTCCCGCAGCAGCCCGAAGACCAGGGAGGCATGGGCCCGGAAGAGCTTCTCCATTGCCGCAGCGGACTCGGCGGCGTTCACCTGGTTCAGGCCCAGCTGGCGGGCCAGGGTATCGAGCGCGGCATTTGCCTCACGCCGCGTCTGCGTGGTGAAGTGCGGCGTGCGGTTGGCCAGGATCTGGGCGCGGTGGATCGCCGCACGCACGCGTTCGTCGCGATCGGACGGGATCGAGGAGGTCATGGAGCCGATTCTACGAGGTCGAGCCGGGTGGATGGAAGCGATCGCCGATGCGCTGGCCCGCGCGGAGCGACCGATTCGGGTCGATCCACGCTTCTCGCCGCGCGACCCCGCCGGGCGGGGCGGCCTGCCGCGGTACGACCGCTCGACATTCCCGCCGGCCCGGCCCGCCGCAACGCTCCTCGCGATCTATCCCGGTGAGGGCGGCGAGCTGAGCGTTCCGCTCACCGTCCGCCACCCTGACCTCCGCGCGCACGCCGGCGAAGTCTCCCTTCCGGGCGGGGCGGTCGACCCGGGAGATGCCGGGCCGCAGGCGGCGGCTCTCCGCGAAGCCCGCGAGGAGATTGGCCTGGTCCCCGAGGCGGTCACCATCCTGGGCCAGCTTGATGAGGTCTGGATCCCGGTCAGCAACTTCGAGCTGCGACCGTTCGTCGGGGCGCTCGCCGAGCGACCGCGGCTCATCCCCGAGGCCGGGGAGGTGGCGGCCGTCGTCGAGCTGCCGCTGCGCCGCCTGCTGGCGCCCGACGCGGTCACCCAGGAGACGGTCGAGGTCGGCGAGTGGACGCTGCAGGTGGCCGTGTACCGCTACGCCGGGCAGCGGATCTGGGGCGCGACGGCCCGCACGCTGGCCATGTTCGCCACGGTCCTCCGCGAGACGGACCTGGCCGGCTGAGCCGCGACCGCGCTAGGGTCGCCGGGTCTGCACCGACGCGCCGACCTGGTGCAGCAGCCGAACCAGCTCCCCGTGCTGCGGCTGCGGGGCGGCGATGATGCTCACCGTCGTCGATCGGCGATCCATCTCCCACCAGGGTCCCCCGTCGAGGTCCGTCACCGTGGCGCCCGCCCGCTCCGCGACCAGTCCCGCCGCGGCCACGTCCCACAGGGAGAGGCCGCCGTTCTGGATCATGGCGTCGAAGCGGCCCGATCCCACGTAGGCGAGCCCCAGCGCAGAGCTTCCCATGCGACGGCCGATGCGGATCTGCTTCGCAACCCGTCGCTCCCGCCAGATCCCGCCGCGGCCGATGATCGCCAGGCTCACGACGTAGTCCCCGATGGACGCCTTGCCTGAGGCCCGCGCCGGCTCGCCGTTGAGACGTGCGGGACCGTCCGCAGTGGCGGTGTAGAGGTCGTCCCGCGCGGGATCGAACACGACGCCGACGACCGGGTGCCCGTTCGCCACCAGGCCGATGGACACGCAGTAGACCGGGATGCCGTTGGCGTAGTTCACCGTCCCGTCGAGGGGGTCGATGACCCACGTGCGTCCCTGGTCGGCGCCGGCCTCGTCATCGCGCCGATCGCGGCGGCCGGCGTGACGACCGGACTCCTCGGCGAGGATGGCGTCACGCGGGTACCGGTCGCGGATGGCGGAGAGCACCAGCTCCTCGGACCGGAAGTCGACATCGGTGACGACGTCGCGCCGGCTCTTGTGCTCGATCGTCCCGACATTCTCGTATCCGGCCTGCAGCACGACACCCGCGCGTCGCGCCAGGTCGATGGCGAACTCGAGCTCCTCCGCCCAGGCGGAACCGGATTCGGATGCGGGCACCATGCGGCCATCCTACCGGCTGGCCGTTGCCGCTGACGTATCCTCGCGCCATGCCACAGATCCATCTCCACGCCGAGCCCGGCGACTACGCGCCGCTCGTGCTGCTCCCCGGTGACCCGATCCGCGCCCGCCGCATCGCCGCACGCTTCGACGGCGGGATCGAGAACACGCGGATGGTCAACGAGAACCGCGGCCTCCACGGCTGGACCGGCACCTACCGGGGCCGCCCGGTGAGCGTGCAGGCCACGGGGATGGGCACGCCGTCCCTCTCGATCGTGGCAGAGGAGCTGGTCCGCCTGGGCGCCCGGCAGCTGATCCGGGTCGGGACCTGCGGCGGGATCGCGCCGGGAATTCGGACCGGCGACCTGGTCCTCGCCTCCTCCTCCTGCCCGGTCGACGGGGCCACGCGGACCTACCTTCACGGCGATCCCTACGCTCCGACAGCGGATTTCGCCCTGACCCACGCGCTATACCACGCCGCGCAGGACGCCGGCATCCCCGTCCGGGTGGGTCTCATCGCGTCGGTCGACGTCTTCTACAACCCGGATCCGGACTACACGACGAAGTGGCGCGAGCGCGGTGTGCTCGCCTTCGAGATGGAGGCATCGGCCCTCTTCTACCTCGCCGCGCGGGCCGGAATCCAGGCAGCCTGCATGCTGACCGTCAGCGACGTGATGTCCGAGGAGGTGAGCCCCGAGGAGACCTACCTCTCCGCGGAGGAGCTCGCCGCGGCGGTCGACAAGATGATCGAGGTGACCCTGATGGCCGCACCGACCGCGGAGCACCTCGAGAACCGTCCGGGCTGACGACCGGCGAGACCCGGGCGTCGCGCGGCCCGCGGCGGTCGCAGCGCTACAATCGGGGCCTCCCGAGGTACGCGCAGGAGGCCCGTCCGCGACCGACATGACCGATCTGATCACCCGGGGCGCCGCCAACCAGGCCGGCGCCCGTGTCAACCCCAACGCCGCCGAAGAGGCCCAGGATTTCCTGCCCCTCAAGGGAATCGACCACGTCGAGTTCTGGGTTGGAAACGCCAGGCAGGCGGCCGCCTACTACCGCGCGCTGTGGGGCTTTACCCCGGTCGCCTACGCGGGCCTTGAGACGGGCGTCCGCGACCGCACCAGCTGGGTGATGGTCCAGAACGACATCCGATTCGTCTTCACCGGTGCCCTGAACCCCGACTCGGCGATCGCGGAGCACGTCCGCAAGCACGGGGATGGCGTCCACGACATCGCCTTCGCCGTGGAGGACGCGACCTCCGCCTGGGAGGAGACGACGAAGCGCGGCGCCCGCTCGGCGCAGGAGCCGACCGAGCTGAAGGGCCAGAAGGGCGTCATCCGCCGCTCGGCGATCCACACCTACGGCGAGGTGATCCACAGCTTCATCGATCGCAGCGACTACCACGGCGCCTTCGCGCCCGGCTATCACAAGGTGCGGCGTCCGCCCGCTGCGGCGACCGGCCAGTCGCTCCTCGAGGTCGACCACTGCGTCGGGAACGTGGAGCTGGGCGACATGGACCGCTTCGTGGACTTCTACCGTGACGTCCTGGGCTTCAGCCAGCTCATCCACTACGACGACAAGGTGATCCACACCGAGTACTCGGCCCTGATGAGCAAGGTGATGACCAACGGGAACGGGAGGATCAAGTTCCCCATCAACGAGCCGGCCACCGGCAAGAAGAAGAGCCAGATCCAGGAGTTCCTCGACTTCTACCTCGACGAGGGGACGCAGCACGTCGCCCTGCGCACCACCGATATCGTGGGGACCGTGCGGACGCTGCGCGACCGCGGGGTCGAGTTTCTGGGGATGCCGCACGCCTACTACGAGTCGCTCCCGGAGCGGGTTGGCGACGTGGGGGTGCCCATGGAGACGCTCGAGGAGCTGGGCATCGAGGCGGACCGCGATGAGGAGGGCTACCTGCTCCAGATCTTCACCCGACCGGTGCAGGACCGCCCCACGTTCTTCTTCGAGATCATCGAGCGCCACGGCTCGCGCGGCTTCGGTGTGGGCAACTTCAAGGCCCTCTTCGAGGCGATCGAGCGCGAGCAGGCCCGGCGAGGGAACCTCTAGACGCGCGACGCAGCCATGGCAGTCGCCGGCGAGTCAGTGCCTGGACGTCTCAGCGCCAGCCGAGGGCGGGGGCCACGTATCGCAGGATGCCCTCGAGGACGTGGGCGTTGTAGTCGACGCCCAGCTGGTTCGGGACGGTGAGGAGCAGCGTGTCGGCGGCCGCGATGGCCGTGTCCTGCCGCAGCAGCTCGACGAGCCGGTCCGGCTCCGCCGCGTAGGTGCGTCCGAATACGGCGCGTGTCGTCTCGTCGAGGTAGCCGATCTGGTCGCTCTCCTCCTGCCCGCGCCCGAAGTAGCGGCGGTCGCGATCGTCGACCAGCGGGAAGATGCTCCGGCTCACCGAGGTCCGGGGCTCGCGCTGGATGGCCGGCGGCCTGCCAGGCTGCGCGGAAGGCGGCGATCTGCTCCGCCTGCTGGACGTGCAGCGGCTGGCCGCCCTCGTCGAACTTCAGGGTCGAGGTCTGCATGTTCATTCCCAGCCGCGCAGCCCATTCCGCGGTGGCGTTGGTGGCGGAGCCCCACCAGATCCGCTCGCGCAGTCCCGGCGAGAAGGGCTCCAGGCGGAGCAGGCCCGGCGGGTTGCGGAACATCGGACGCGGGTTGGGCGCGGCGAAGCCCTCGCCGGACAGTAGGCCGCAGGAGCGTCTCCGTGGTGCGGCGCGCCATCGCGCCGTCATCCTCGTCCTCGCGTGGCGCGTGCCCGAAGTGGCGGTAGCCGTCGATCACCTGCTCCGGCGACCCGCGGCTGATCCCGAGCTGGAGGCGCCCGCCGGCGATGACGTCCGCGGCGCCCGCGTCCTCGACCATGTAGTGCGGGTTCTCGTAGCGCATGTCGATCACCGCGGTCCCGATCTCGATCCGGCTGGTCCGCGCGCCGATGGCGGCGAGGAGCGGGAACGGCGAGGCGAGCTGCTGGGCGAAGTGGTGGACGCGGAAGTAGGCGCCATCGGCGCCGAGCTCCTCCGCGGCCACGGCCAGCTCGATGGATTGCAGCAGGGCATCCGACGCCGACTGGACCTGCGAGTGCGGCGACGCCGACCAGTGGCCGAAGGAGAGGAAGCCGATGCGTTTCACGACGGCTGATTCTAGGCGGGCGGGCGAATCCGTTCGGAGCCGCTAGACTCGGGCTCCATGAAGATCGCCCACGTTCGCGAGCGCAACGCCCCGGCCGGGACGCCCTGGCGGCTGGCTGCCGCCCGCGACGCCGATGGGACCCGCTGGCTCGACCTCGAGGAGGCGCGCCAGGGACTGGTCGTGGAGGACCCGCGGCGACCGCACAACTCGCCGCTCTTTCGCCAGCCGGTCACGACCCTGGATGACCACCTGGCGCGCGGCCTGCGCGTGGAGACGCTGCGCGAGATCCTGGAAAGCTACGCGGCGGCAAGCGAGGACGACGAGGCGATCCTGCACGCAGGCGACCTCCACTTCGGGCCGCCCATCCTGCGACCCCCCGCGATCCGCGACTTCTACGCGTTCGAGCGCCACGTGAAGACGATGTGGGAGCGGCGCGGCGGTACGGTGCCGGAGGCGTGGTACCGGCTCCCGATCTTCTATTTCGGCAACACCAGCGAGATTCGCGGACCGGGCGAGCCGGTCTGGGCGCCACGGGGCAGCGAGGAGCTCGACTACGAGCTGGAGGTCGCCGCCCTGGTCGACACCCCGGTCATGGACCTCGAGCCGGACCGGGCGGAGGAGGCCATCGGCGGCTACTGCATCTTCAACGACTGGTCCGCGCGCGACCTCCAGCGCGAGGAGACCACGGTGCGCCTGGGACCCGCCAAGGGGAAGGACTTCGCGTCGACCATCGGTCCATGGCTGGTGACCCCTGACGAGCTCCGAGACGTCCGTGCCGGCAAGGGCTATGCCCTCCAGATGGAGGCGCTGGTCAACGGCCTGGAGATCAGCCACGGGGCCTGGTCGAGCGCGCAGTTCAGCTTCGGCGAGATGCTGGCCCGTGCCTCGGCGGACGTCCGCATCCGCCCCGGCGAGCTGCTCGGCTCGGGGACGGTGGGGAGCGGCTGCCTGCTCGAGGTGCGCGACGAGGTGCTCAAGCGGTACCTGGAGCCGGGTGACACCGTGACGCTGGCGATCGAGCGCCTGGGCACCCTCACGACGCCCATCGTCGAGCGACCCGCACAGCGGAGCACCCAATGACCCGCCGTCCGTCCCCGGGGACGCCCACCGGCTACCGGGAACGGATGCGTGCCGTCCGGGCGCGTCTGGAGGCGCACGCGGCGCTGGGCGCGCCGGCCGGCCTGACGGATCCCGACCCGGGTGGCCAGGAGCGCTGGGAGGCGGGCCAGGTCTGGGCCCACCTCGCGGAGTTCCCGCCGTACTGGGCAGCCCAGGTCCAGCATGTCGTGGACGGCTGGACGGACCAGGCCACGGAGCCCGGCCGGTCGCGCCGGCCCATCCGCTTCGGGCGCACCAAGTCCGATGCGGAGCGCATCGCCGCCATCGAGCGTGATCGCCACGCGGACCCGGCGGCGCTGCTGGATCGCGTCCGCCGCGAGGTCGCGGCCGTCGCCGACCAGCTCGACGCGCTGTCGGCATCGGACTGGGAGGCGCTCGGCGCGCATCCGACGCTCGGCGAGATGACGATGCCCCAGATCGTCGAGGACTTCGTGGTCGGGCACCTGGAGGAGCACGCGGATCAGCTGGATCTCCTGCGCGAGCGCAACGGCGGACGGGCGTGACGGCCCACGGCGAGCTCGTCGACCTCGACCGCATTCGATCCGCTGCGCAGCGGATCGCCGGGGTCGCGGTCCGCACCCCGCTTCTGCGCTGGGACGACCGCACTGAGCTCAAGCCGGAGAGCCTCCAGCCCGTCGGCGCCTTCAAGATGCGTGGCGCCTACGCCAAGCTGACGAGCCTCTCGCCGGAGGCGCTCGCCGCCGGGGTCGTGACCTACTCCTCGGGAAATCACGCCCAGGCGGTGGCCCGCTCTGCGCGGCTGCTGGGAGTCCCGGCGGTGATCGTGATGCCGGAGAACGCCCCCGCCGTGAAGGTGGCCGGCGTCGAGCGGGACGGCGCCCGCATCGTGCGGAGCGGTCCGGGATCGGACGAGCGTCGCCGGATCGCCCACGAGCTCGCCGCGGAGCACGGCTACGCCATCATCCCGCCCTTCGACGACGCGGAGATCATCGCCGGCCAGGGCACCGCAGGGCTGGAGATCGCGGAGGACCGGCCGGAGGTGACCAGCGTGCTGGTCCCCGTCGGCGGCGGAGGGCTCATCGCGGGCGTCGCGGCGGCCATCCACGCGCTGGCACCGGGGGCTCGGGTGGTCGGGGTGGAGCCCGAGGACGCCGCCGACGCGCGCGAGTCGCTGGAGCGCGGCGAGATCGTCTCCTGGGCCCCGGAGCGCACGAGCCGCACCATCGCGGACGGCCTGCGGGTCAGCGCCCTCGGCGCACTCCCCTTCGCCCACATCCGCGCCCTGGTCGACGAGATTGTCACCGTCACCGACGCCGAGCTGCGCAGCGCCATGAGCCTCCTGGCGACCCGGGCCCGGCTCGTGGTCGAGCCATCGGGAGCGGCGGCCATGGCTGCCCACCTGTCCGGGCACGTTCCCCAACCGGCCGGCGATGACGCGCGGGTCATCATTCTCTCCGGGGGAAACGTGGACCCCGCGCTGCTGGCCGAGATCCTCACCGCGGGTGCGGACTAGGGGCCCGACGCGGTCAGCCCGCGCAGAGAGGCGATCCCGCGGCGGTCGAGTCTCTTCCCGCACGCGCGGCTGTGTACCGATCCCCCCGCCGCCCACGACGGCCCCGGTACACTGCTGGGGCACCGATTGTCCGGCTACCGCCCGAGACAGGCACGAGGGATGCGCGCGTTCACATGACCGATGACCGCTTCGCCACCGAGAGCCTCGGCCGGTGCCCGCTGTTCATCGGCTGCGACATCGACCTCCTGCGCACGCTCGCAGGGCGCCTGCGCCTGCGTCGCTTCCGACGCAACGAGGTGATCTTCCACCAGGGCGATGCCGGCGACACGCTCCATATCATCGCGTCGGGGTCGGTCAAGATCGTGCTGCCCTCGGCGGAGGGGGACGAGGCGATCATCGCCACCCTGCAACCCCCGGACTTCTTTGGCGAGCTGGCCCTCCTGGACAGCCAGCCCCGATCTGCGACCGCCACCGCGGTCGAGCCCACCGAGACGCTCGCCCTCTCGCGCAGCGTCTTCCTGGAGCTGGTGAACGCCCACGACCAGCTGCGGGACGCGCTCCTCGCCGCGCTGGTGCGCGAGCTTCGACGCCTCACCGGCCACGTCGAGGAGCTGCACTTCCTGGACCTGGCCGGTCGGCTGGCGCACAGGCTGGCACAGCTCGCCCACGAAAAGGCGCCCTCCGGCAGCGGAGAGGTGAGCCTTGACTGGCCGTATACCCAGTCGGACCTGGCAGCCATGATCGGCGGGACGCGGCAGAGCGTGAACAAGCTGCTCGGCAGCCTCATCGCCGACGGCCTGGTGCGCCTCGAACGCGACTCGCTCGTGGTGATGGATCCCGAGGCGCTGGCCGAGCGCGCCGAACGCTGACGCCTGTCGGCAAATTGACAACCCGGCTGTCACGGGCTCGCTGCAGCGCACTTGCGGCGCCGGGGTACGCTGCCTGCATCGATCAGCTCACATGATCTGACGAATACGAATCGCACCGAGCAGGAGGCGACCCAAAATGGCAGACCAGCGACCAGGCGACGAAGTCCAGAAGAGCGACATCCAGCAGAGCGAAGACGACACCGCGGGACATATGCAGACCGCCAAGGGCGTCCATACCAGCGGTGTGCACACCTCGGGTGTCCACACCTCCGGCGTCCAGACCTCGGGCGTTCACACCTCGGGCGTTCACACCTCGGGCGCGACTGAGGAAGACGACACCCAGGGTCACATGCAGACCGCCAAGGGCGTTCACACCTCGGGCGTTCACACCTCGGGCGTTCACACCTCGGGCGTTCACACCTCGGGCGTTCACACCTCGGGCGTTCACACCTCGGGCGCGACCGAGGAGGACGACGCGCCCTCCGGCGACCGATAGCATCCTGCTCGCGAACTGACCGATGGAGCGCCTCCAGGGCTCCACGGACCCAGTCCTCCACGCCGCGCTGCTGACCATCCGGGAAGCGGCGCGGCGTGGTGCCGTGGCCGGCCGCTTCCAGCCGCACTCCGAGCAGCAGCTGCTGCAGTCGATCGTCGACGCCACGGTCCGCCTGTTCGAGGCGGAGGCAGCCTCCATCGCTCTCTTCGAGAGCGATCCAGAACGCCTGGAGTTCCGCGTCGCCGCCGGACCGCACGGCGCCGGGGCGGTCGGGATGTCCGTCGCTCCCACGCACGGGATCGCCGGGTATGTCTTCTCCACCGGGGAGTCGCTGGCGCTCTCGGACGTGTCTGCCGATCCGCGGTTCGACCGGGCCGCTGCCGAGCGCACCGGCTACGTGCCGCGGTCCATCGCCGCGGTTCCGCTCATGGCCGGAGAGGAGACGGTGGGGGTCCTCCAGGTCCTCGACAAGCACTCGACGCCCACGTTCACGATGCGGGACATGGAGCTCCTGGCCGTCTTTGCCAACCAGGCGGGCGAGGCGATCGCAGCCACCCGCATCCAGCGTGACCTGCCCACCCTGTTGGCTGCCGCCCTGCGCCAGGTCGGCCCGGAGATGCCGTCGGAGCAGATCGAGGCAATCGTGAGCGCCGTGGCGGCCGACCTCGACGTCGGGGACGGCTCCCCGTTCTGGACGCTCGCCGACCAGGTCAGCCACCTCCGCGACCTCGGCGAGAACGAGCTGGACCTGGTTGGCGACATCCTGCGCGTCGTGGCCGAGCACCGGTCCCACCGCGGGCACGGCTTCCGGGGCTGAGCCGATGCCGACCGCGGAGGAGCTGCCCGCCTGGTCGGAGCCCTTCGAACCACAGCAACGCGATCGGCTCACGCGCCTGCCGGCGCTGAACGCCATCGACCGCGAGTGGGCCTGGGGCGGCGCAACCGGGGCGGGCGTGAGCGTCGCCATCATCGACTCCGGCGTCGAAGGCAGCCACCCAGCGGTTCGCGGACGCCTCGTGGAGAGCTGGGCGGTGACGCTGCACGACGGCGAGGCGGAGGTCGTTGGGGACGATACCGAGGGCGACCTGTTCGGGCACGGAACCGCCTGCGCCGGGATCATCGCCGGGCTGGCACCCGAGGTCGATATCGTCTCGATCCGCGTCCTGGGTGCGGATCTGAAGGGCAAGGGCGCCGCCTTCGCGGAGGCTCTCCAGAAGGCGATCCAGCGGCCGGTCCAGGTGGCCAACCTCAGCCTGTCGAGCAAGAGCGACGCACTCTTCCCCGTCTTCCACCAGCTCGCCGACGAGGCGTATTTCAACCACGTCGTCCTGGTCAGCGCAGCGAACAACGTGGCCGGGCCCAGCTACCCGTCACTCTTCAGCTCGGTTATCAGCGTGGCGGCGCACGCGGAGCAGGATCCGTGGCGCTTCTACTACAACCCGTCCCCGCCCGTGGAGTTCGGAGCGTGGGGCGTGGACGTACCGGTCGCCTGGCGTGACAACGGGCTGACGGTGGCCACGGGGAACTCGTTCGCTGCCCCCCACATCACCGCCCTCGTGGCCCTGATCCTCTCAAAGCACCCGGGGCTCACCCCGTTCGAGGTGAAGGCCATCCTGGCGGCGGTCGCCGACAACGAGCGTCGCCCGACCTAGCCGAACGGCCGGCCCCGGGGGGCCGGCCGTTCCATCGGTGGTGGTGGCGTCTAGCGGTCGACACCCTGCAGTGGTCCGCTGCCGGCGGGCCGTTCCGCCGACTGGGTGCCGGAGAGTCCGGACGGCGTGCCGCTGTCCGCGCGCTCCTGGAACCCGCTCTGCCAGGGCTTGCCGGTGGCCGGATCGATCCCCGTCGCGGTGTTCGCCGACGTTCCCGCAGCGGCCGCCGTTCCAAGGTCGACGCCCTGCTGCAGCCCGGTGCGAACCGGCTGCCCGGTCACGGAATCCGTCCCGGTGGCTGCCTGCGAGACGGCGGCCGGTGCGCCGGCCTCCGGCGCCGCGATGTCCGCTCCCTGCAGGAAGCCACGGCCCGCCGGTCGCTCGTAGACCTGCGACGCCTGCACCGGTGCGCTCACGTTGGTCGCCGCGGGCTGGCTGCTGATGGCGATCGCTCCCGCGGAGCCGACGACCAGGGTTCCGGCCAGTACGCCCGCCGCGATCAGGTTGCGGCGGAACCGGTCCGCCTCCGCTGCAGTCGGGAAGTGGAGGCTGATAGCGTGCCCCTCGGTGTCGTCCTCGCCCAGCTGCAGGTTGAGCGCGACCGATTGCTGCATCTGGAAGGCGTGCCCTTCGACGTCCGAACCCTCGGACGCCGCCAGGCGCACCGCGATGGCTCCCTTGGTTCCCTTTCCGATCCGCTCCCGAAGCCGTGCCTCGACCTTCGGATCGGAGATTGCCATGGCCACCCGCTGGTCTCCGATGGTCAGGGTGTGGCCCTCTGCCGCGCGTTCCATTGTCCAATACCTCTCTTGCGGTGCGGGCCCGATCGGGTCCGTCGGGTTCGTGTGTCAGACATACTGGTGAGCGTCCAGCGGATCCGGTAGCGCGAATCGGACGCCAGGAACGTCGCCCTCCCGACACCGCCGGTACAATGCAGCGACCCTATCGAGAGGCAGAGAGCGCGTGTTCTACGTCCAGCGCGGCCAGGTGCCGCACAAGCGGCACACCCAGTTCCGCAAGCCGGACGGCGCGCTGTACGCGGAGGAGCTCTTCGGCGTGGAGGGCTTTGCCGGTCGGGCCAGCCTGCTCTACCACCACACCCCACCAACCCAGACCCACCAGGTCGAGAAGGTCGCCGAGGTGGCCGTCGAGACAGCGACGGCAGACCGGGACGGGCCCCATCGGCACCACCTGGTGAACACGAAGGATGTTGAACCGCGGGGCACCGCCATCGACGGACGCATCCCGCTCTTCACGAACGCCGACGTCACCTTCGGCGTCGTGCGGCCGGCCGAGCCCATGGAGCGCTTCTACCGCAACGGCGAGGCGGACGAGATGTACTTCGTGCACGAGGGAAGCGGGACGCTGGAGACGATCTTCGGGCCAATCGCCTACGGCCCGGGCGACTACCTGGTGATCCCCATCGGCACCATCTACCGCCTCATCCCCGGCGGCGACCCGCAGCGGATGCTCTGGCTTGAATGCCCGTCGGAGATCGAGCCGCCCCGCCGCTACCGCAACGAGTACGGCCAGCTCCTGGAGCACTCCCCCTACTGCGAGCGGGACATTCGGCCGCCGGACGAGATGGCGCCCATCCTGGAAACGGGCGATTTCGTGGTGGAGATCAAGACGCGTGGTCGCCTGACGGCGTACCACTATCGCCATCACCCGTTCGACCTGGTGGGCTGGGACGGCCATCTGTGGCCCTTCGCCTTCAACATCGGCGACTTCGAGCCGATCACCGGACGGGTCCACCAGCCGCCGCCGGTGCACCTCACCTTCCAGCCACGCAACTTCGTCATCTGCAGCTTCGTGCCGCGCAAGTTCGACTACCACCCGCTCGCCATCCCGGCCCCCTACAACCACAGCAACATCAACTCGGACGAAGTGATCTACTACGTCGCCGGCAACTTCATGAGCCGCCGCGGAGTCGACACCAGCTCCTTCACCCTCCACCCCGCCGGGATCCCGCATGGTCCGCATCCGGGCACCGTGGAGGCCTCCATCGGCAAGGAGGCAACCGAGGAGCTGGCGGTGATGATCGACACCTTCCATCCGCTGCACCTGACCGAGCAGGCGGTGGCGCTCGACGACGATCGCTACCCGTACAGCTGGCTGCCGCCCGAGGACGCGGAGGCGGCGGCGCGCGAGCTGTCCGAGCGCGGCCCGGAGGCGTTCCCCGACTGAGCGCCCTGCGACAGAGGAACCCGTGCAGCTCGGAACCACCTTCGACACCAGCGCCGATCCCGCCACGGCCTTCGCCTACCTGGCGGACTTCTCGCGCATCGTCGAGTGGGACCCGTTTGTCGTTCGCGCCGAGACGCTCGATGAGGGCGCCCCGAGGGTCGGGACCCGGTACCGCATCGTGGGCCGGGTGCTGGGTCGTCCGATCCGCCTCGACTATCGCATCGTGGAGCTCGATCCGCCGCGTCGCGTCCGGCTGGTGGGCACCGGCGGACGGACGTTCGACGGCTGGGACGAGGTGACCCTGGCGCCCGCCGGCAGCGGGACGACCGTCCGCTACGAGGCGGAGATCGCGCTCCACGGCTGGGGTCGGCTCCTCTGGCTGCTGGCACCGCTCGCGTTCCTGGCGATGCGTGTTGGGCTGCGCGGCGGTCCGCTGGCCGGTCTCAAGGCGCAGCTCGACGCGCTCGACGCGCTCGCCCCGGCTCGAGCCGCCCGCGGGGACGGGTGACGGGGAGAAGGTCCCGCCCAAACGCGCCGATCGCCACTGGACGCGGGCGGTCGCGCACGCGACGATGGAGACGGACACGAACCGAGAACCGGCACCCGGGTCTCCACGTGTCCCGAGGAGCGACGAGGGTCAGCCCATGACCGATGCGACCGCCATCCCCATCAACCTGTACGAGAACGACCGCGAGCTGATGATCATCGCGCCGATGCCGGGCGTTGCGCCGGAGGACATCGCCGTGGAGGTCACCGACGACGGCCGGCTCACGCTCAGCGCCGACGAGCACGGGCCGGGCCAGGAACGCATCGCGTATCTCCGACGCGAGTGGAGCTACGGCCCCTACGCGCGCAGCATCCGGCTGCCGTGCGCCGTCGATGCGGCGCACGCCAACGTGGCGTTCGGCAACGGGGTCCTCAGCATCACCTTCCCCAAGATCGGCAGGACGGTCGGCCACGCGATCCGCGTGGACCGCACCGGGCACGCCCGCGGGCTCGCGGTCGGCCATGCCGGCGAGCGCGGCGGGGTGCTCGCTTGATCCTCTACTTCCTCCGCCACGGACGTGCGGAGGAGGCGCGCGGCGGCGACGACGGGGGGCGGCGGCTCACGCACGAGGGTGCGACGGCGCTCCGCCACGCCGGACCGCTGTGGCGACGGCTGAACCTGCGCCCGGCGGTGGTGATCAGCTCGCCGCTGCCGCGCGCGCTGGAGACCGCCCAGCTCCTCTGCGAGGCGGTGGGCATCCGACGTCCCCCGGTCGTCGACGATCGCCTGCTGCCCGGCGCGAGCTGGCCCGACTTCGCGCAGGCCATGGCGGCACATCCGGATGCCCGGCGCGTCCTCTTCGTCGGCCACCAGCCCGACCTGGGCTCCGCCGTGGAGCTGCTCACCGGTGCGACCTCCGTCAGGCTTCGCCCCGGATCCCTGGCCTGCATCGAGTTTCCGGGCGTGCCCGACCCGGCCAGCGGCGAGATCGCCTGGCTTCTCGACCCGGACCTCTACGTCGCGCCAGACGCAACGACCGACGCGGGATGAGCGGCGGCGTGGCCCCGGGCGCGTAGACTGGTCTCGTGGCAAACCTCAGCCTGAGAACGCTCCTCCTCTGCGACCATGCCCTCACCGGCCAGGACGGGAAGATCAGCGCCATCGGCATCTTCGGCCAGATCAACGTTGCCCGGCTTCCGGCCGTCCACCCGCGACTCTTCATCGTGGCCGTCCTGGACGCGGAGCCTGGGATCCATGACCTCACCCTCCAGGTCGTCTCCCCACGCGGGGCCCCCCTTCTCGAGCGGCAGCCGCAGCTCCACATGGAGGTCCCGGAGGGCACCGCCACCGCCAACATCGTGGCCGACCTCAACGGGCTCGAGGTCCGGGAGCTGGGCCGCCACGAAGTCGAGCTTCGCGAGGGAGACCGGCTGCTGGGAAGCGCGACGCTCTCCGTCAACCTCATGTACCAGCCGGGGGGTCCGGCTCGCGCCTGACGGACGCCGCGCTCGGCGCGCGGCTACCGGTCGTCGAAGACGTCGGTTCCCATGGCGTGGTAGCCGCCGTCGACGTGGATCATCTCCCCGGTGGTCATAGCCGACCACGGTGAGAGCAGGAAGGCCGCCATCTGGCCCACGGGAGTGGCATCGGTCATGTCCCAGCCAAGCGGCGCCCGCCTCAGCCACGTGTTGGAAATCTGATCGAAGCCGGGGATCGACTTGCCGGCCATGGTCCGCACCGGCCCCGCCGAGATGGTGTTGACCCGGATCCCGAACGGGCCAAGGTCGCGGGCCAGGTAGCGGGTCACCGATTCGAGCCCGGCCTTGGCGACCCCCATCCAGTCGTAGATGGGCCAGGCGAACCGCGCGTCAAAGTCCAGGCTGATCACGGAGGCGCCGCCGTCGGCCCCCGCCACCTTGAGCGGTTCCAGCAGACCTGCCGCCAGGGCCTTGAGAGAGTAGGCGCTGGTCTGGAACGCGGTCGCGACGCTCTCCCAGGGTGTGTTGAGGAAGTTGCCGCCCAGCGCGTCCTGCGGCGCGAAGCCAATGGCGTGCACGACCCCGTCGACGCGCCCCATCGGCGCATCAGCTCGGCACCCACCGCCTCGATGTCCTCCTGCCGGTTCACGTCGAGCTCCAGCACGTCCGGCGTGGTCGGGAGGCGACGGGCCACCCGATCCGTCAGGGACTTGCCACGCCCGAAGCCGGTGAGCACCACCTCCGCACCGGCTTCCTGGGCCACGCGGGCGATGGCGAACGCCATGCTGTCGTCGGTCAGCACGCCGGTGATGAGCAGTCGCTTGCCCTCGAGCAGCACAGCAGCGGTACCTCCGTAGGATCAGTTGAGCGTTGGCGGCGAGTGTACCGGACCCCCGGCACGTGCCGCGGCAGTACCCTATCGGCCGATGATGGTCCATCTCTACGACTACGCCGTGCCCGTGGCGTCTTCGGACACCGGCGTGCCGAACATCAGGGAGGCGCTCGCCGGCCTCGCGACCGACGAGCGCAAGGTCCTCCTGTGCGGCCTCTTCCGGCCCGAGCGGATGCCGGGGACCATGGAGCGCATCTCGACCCTGGTTGCCGACGTCGACGTCAGCTTCGCGGACCTGCTCACCGTCCTCGACAACGGACGCCGCGAACGGCGCTTCGTGGCGATCGACGAGGCCAAGGCCATCCTGGACCGATACCTTCCTCCGTCCTCGCTGGCGGGCACCCACGACTGGGACGTCGCCCGCCTCCACGAGCCGTACGGCGACGGGTCGTACCACGGCAAGCTGCTGAAGCGCGTCCGCAACCAGCTGCGATCGGTGAGCTCGCGCGAGGCGCTGACCACGCCGTTCCTCCTGCGACGCGAGTGGCGGTCGTGACGCGCCGCAAGCGGGGCCGTCCGTACCAGCCCTATCCCGAGCGCCGGAACCCGTGGATCGCACGGGTCCTGGTGGTGATCGTGGGCGTGGCACTGGTGGTGACCGTCCTGGCCTACGCCTTCACGCACTGACGAGACGCCTGCCTCCGCAGGCGGGATCAGTCGAAGTGCAGGGGACGCGTGGTGAGCACCTCGCCCACGCGGCCCTCCCACTCGGCGCGCGGGGCATCGCAGTACAGCTCGATCTCGTTCCCGTCGGGATCGGCGGTGTAGATGGAGCGGGTCACGCCGTGGTCGACGGCACCTCGCAGCAGACCGCCGTCGCGCAGCAGATCGTGTGCCTCACGCAGGGCCGCCATGTCCGGGAGCTGGATCGCCACGTGGTAGAGGCCCACGGCCGACGGCAGCGGGGAGGGGGCCTGGTCGCCCATCCGCAGCAGCGCCAGGTCGTGGTGGTTCTCGCCGGTGGCGGTCAGGAAGATCATCACGTTGCTCATCTCGCCGGCCACGGTGAAGCCCAGCAGGTCGCGATAGAAGGCGAGCGACCGGTCGAGGTCGCGCACCTTGAGCACCACGTGCCCTACCCGGACCGGATGGATCATTGCGCCGATGCCACCGATGACCTCGTGGCCCCTACCCCGAGCACAAGTGCCCCCGCAGCCCCCGTGGAGTCATTGCGACCCCGTCACCAATGGATGGTAACGGCCACCACGCCGGCAGAGCGGCTCTTGTCGGTCACCGCCGCCCACGCCTCGGGCGAGAGATCCGCCACCTTCTGGTTGCTCGTTCCCCAGTAGCAGTTGCAGTAGTCCGCGACGGGGAGACGAACGCAGCGGTCCGCGCAGACGGTGACGTAGCGGCTGGCTGGCGGCGCATCGTAGTGACCGCCGAAGGCACCGGGAAGCGCCACCACCGCGACGCCGCGCCATCCCGCGGTGCAGCAGTACCACGTCGCCTTTCCGCTGACCACCGTGCCGCCCGTTGGCGTGGACACGATCTGGACCGCGGGCCGTGGCGGCGCCAGCGTGCGATAGCTGACCTGCGCGCGCGCCGTGCCGGGCGTCGGGAAAGGCACCGGAATGAGCTGCTCGACCGCGACCGGAGCACCAATCTCCTGCAGGCTGAGCGCTGCCGATGCGGCACGGCCGGCGGCCCCGCGGTCCATCGCAGAGAGCCGACTGTTCACCGCAGCATCCAGCAACCGTTGTGTCTCCGGCCGCACGGGCGAGGCGGATCGCGCGCTGAGGGGCACGATCATGGCCATCGCGATGGCGAAGACGACGGTCCGCACGGCGACGCGCCGCAGGAGGTCCGGCAATAGAATCCTCGCTGGATACGGGGTTCATCACGCGTCTCGCGCGCGGCTGTCAGGGGGTGGGGCACTGCGCGCAGGATGTCACGAGCACCGTAGCGCAACTCCCGCCCGGCTGTCGAGGACCAGCCGGGGGCAGGACCATCGTCGCCCGAGTCGGGGACATCGCAGGAGGCAGAGCTGACCATGGCACAGAGCGGACCCGGGCGGCGAGGCGGCGCGACAACCAGGAGCGGAGCCGCGCGCCGGCCAACGGAGGACGAGCGATTTCTTCAGCGCCGGGAGCACGCTCCTTTCCTCGACACCGACACCTGGCGCGCGCTCCGGATCCTGGGAGAGTTCGTCGAAGGGTTCGACGTCCTGGCCAACGTGGGACCGGCGGTCACCGTCTTCGGCTCGGCGCGCGTCCGCCGCAGCGATCCCTCGTACCGCCTGGCACGCAAGCTCGCGCGTCGCCTGGTTGGCGAGGGTTTCGCGATCATCACCGGCGGCGGCCCCGGGATCATGGAGGCCGCCAACCGCGGCGCCCAGGAGGCCGGCGGCCTCTCCATCGGCTGCAATGTCGAGCTCCCGTTCGAGCAGGACCTCAACCCGTACGTCGACCTCGGGACGCAGTTCCGCTACTTCTTCGTGCGCAAGACCATGTTCGTGAAGTACGCGGAGGCCTTCTGCATCTTCCCCGGCGGCTTCGGCACGCTGGACGAGCTCTTCGAGTCGCTGACCCTCATCCAGACCGGCAAGATCGAGCACTTCCCGGTCGTCCTCTTCGGCCGCGACTACTGGAGCGGCCTCCTGCGCTGGCTGCGCAACCAGCCGCTCGACCAGGACAAGATCAGGGACGAGGATCTCGAGCTGCTGACCCTGACCGATGACGTCGAAGAGGCCTGTGCCGCGATCCTGGAGCGGCATCGCGCGCGCCTGGCCAAGATCGCGCTCGACACTGACGATGAGGACGTCGGACTACCGCCGGCGCGCCAATGAGAACGTGGCCGCGTGCACGCGCCGAGCGGGGTGACTGAGCGGCGGGAGCGGCGGGAGCGGCTGGCGGGCCCGACCGGATTCGAACCGGCGATCTCCAACGTGACAGGCTGGCATGTTTGGCCACTACACCACGGGCCCCGGAGCCGCGGGAGTGTAGCACACCGATTCACGGCCTTCTAACCCGGACCCCTGGAGCCCCCGGATCGGGGAAAGGACGCCGCGGCGAGGCGCCAGGCAGCGGCACCATGCACCCCCGCGATGGCGACCAGGACCCCGGCCGGTGCGAGCAGCCAGGCGGCCGCACCCGCTGCGATCTCGGTCAGGATCGTCGCGGCCAGCGCGAGAAGCAGCATCGCCAGCAGGCCAAGCGCGACAACCCCCGCGGCAGACGCCCAGTCTCTTCGGCCGAGTGCCAGACCGACGAGCACCTCGGTCAGGCCCGCGACTCCGACCCCGACGCCCAGCGCCACCATTGCACCGCCGATCGCCGGGGTGTCGACCGCCACCTGGGGCAGGAGTGCGTGCACACGTTCCGGGAGTGCAATCCCCGCTGCAGCGACGGCGGCGCCGGCCGCGAGCAGAATCCCGCCCCCGGCGAGCAAGAGAAGGCGGGACAGGCGTGCCGCGCGTGCCATGTGCAGGCGCCCCCGCCGGCCGCCGTTCAGTGACCCGGGCGGGCCAGGATCAGCGCCGATGCACCGAAGAGCAGCGCGACGACGCCCAGCGTCGCGGTGAGGATCGGGTCCGAGGACGGGCGGGGGATCACCAGCAGGAGACCGCCTACCGACAGCGCGCCGGCAAGCAGCGCCAGGACCACCGTCACCACCCGGGCGCGACGCACGTCGGCCAGCAGCGCCACCGGGGCGGCGACCAGGACCACGCCGAGCACGGTCAGCCCGATCCCGCCGAAGAGGGGGAGCTGGCCCAGCTGGCCGATGTTCGGAGGCAGGCTCCCGCTGGTGGAATAGCGCCCACCGATGGTGATGCCCATCACGATGAGCGCCAGACCCACGATGACGACTGCCAGGCCCAGGACCGCCATCGCGAGGGCAGCCACCGAGCCCAGCTCGCCAATGTGCTCCGGCGCGAGGGCGTGCACGCGACGCTGTGGCGCGTTGAGCGCGGATGCGCGGCCGCGGCGGCGATCCTCGCGGGCGGCGGGCTTGTCGGCCTTCTTGGTGACCACGGGAGCGTTGGGCCTCCTGGGGCGCTGTCGGGGACGGCTCCGAACGCCGGATGGGCTTGCCGGCTCGGGACACAGGTCCGCCGCATTGTAGGGGACGCCCGCGCGTGGCACCAATGAGCCTGGGGCACGGCGCCGTGGTGAGCGCCCAGATGCTAGGCTCTGCCTCCCATGACGTTGCCGACTGCAGATGCCGATGCGCGTTTCGATCGCGCTATCGACCGCTGGTTCCGGTCCCGCCTGCGCCTCCAGCCGACTCTGGCCACCTTCCTGGGCGTCCACGAGCACGACGGGCGGCTGCCGGTCGGCTCGGTCGAGGGGGTCGAGGAGGAGTCCGCCTTCTGGCTGGCCACCAGCGCCGAGATGGAGCGCTTCGATGCCACCGAGCTGTCACCTGCGCGCGCCCTGGACCGCGACCTGCTGATTCACGAGTGCCGCCTTGCGATCCATGAGCTGACCGTCCGCCGCAGCTGGGCCGGTCGGTCGAACGCGGCCGAAATCATCGGCGACGCCCTGTTCCCGCTCTTCTCGCGCGACTTCGCCCCGCTCCCGGAGCGAGTCGAGCGGATCTCAGAGCGGCTCGAGGCCGCCCCCGCCTCTTCGACGAGACGCGAGCCCGCCTGCTGAATCCCGTGGCCCTCTGGCTGCAGATCGACCTCGAGAGCGGGGCGGCGCTGCCGGGCTTTCTCGACACCATCCTCGCCGCTGCGCGATCGGAGCGGTGCCCCGAGCCGCTCGTCGACCGGCTGGAGCGTGCCATCGGCTCCACCCGTGCGGCGCTCGAGGCCCACGATGGCTGGCTGCGCACCGAGCTCCTTCCCCGGGCAAACGCGGACTGGCGCGCCGGCACGGAGGATTTCGAGGAGATCGTCCGCCTGCGCGAGCTCATGGCCGACGGCGACGAGATCCTGGCCGTGGGCGAGCAGATCCTGGCCGACGAGACGGCGGCACGCGACGCGGTCTGCTCCGAGATCGACCCCACCCTCACGCCCGGCGAGGTCGCGGACCTCGTCAAGAACGACCACCCCGCCACCTTCGCCGAGGCCCTCGACGCGTACCGGCGGACGATGGCCGCGGCGCGGCGCTTCGTCATCGAGCACGATCTCGCCACGCTGCCCGCCGACGACCGCCTGGTGGTGGTCGAGACACCCGCCTACCTGCGCCACCTGATCCCGTTCGCCGCGTACTACGACCCGCCGCGCTTCGACCCCGACGCGACCGGGACGTACGTGGTCACCCCGCCGTCCGAGCCGGGCATGATGCGCGAGCACAACCACGCCTCCATCGCCAACACCTCCGTCCACGAGGCCTATCCCGGACATCACCTCCAGCTCTCCGCGGCCAACACCAACCCCAGCCCGGTGCGACTCACCGCCTCCGCCGCCGAGTTCGTGGAGGGCTGGGCGTTCTACTGCGAACGGATGGTGCGCGAGCACGGATTCGCGACCTCGCCGGCCCAGCGCTACATCGTCCACACCGACGCCATCTGGCGGGCGACGCGCATCATCCTGGACGTCAAGCTGCATCGGGGCGAGATCGGTTTCGACGAGGCGGTCGACCTGCTCGTTGCGAACACCGGTTTCGAGCGCCCCGCGGCGCTTGCCGAGGTGAAGCGCTATACCTCGACCCCCACGTACCAGCTCAGCTACCTGTTCGGGCGGCATCTCATCGACCGCCTGCGCGCCGACGTCGAGCGCGCGGAGGGCGCGGACTTTCGCCTCAAGCGCTTCCACGACACCCTGCTCTACGGAGGAACCATGCCGGTCAGCTACGCCCGTCGTCTCTTCCCGGGGCTCGAGTCGTGATCGGGCGAGGACGGCTGCCGGCCCTCGCCGGGCTGCTGGCCGTGGCCCTGCTCGTCGTCGCCTGCTCGAACAGCCCCGGCGGAGGCTCCCCGGCCGCGAGCGGCTGCCCGTCCGGCGCCCCGAGCGCAGACCAGGCACCCCAGATCCTCGCGGACGCCGGGAGCGCGGTGGTCAAGACGAACAAGGGCGAGTTCACGATCACCCTCTACGGCGACAAGGCACCGATCGCCACGGCCAACTTCGTGGCCCTGGCCCGCTGCGGCTTCTACGCGGGGATCGACTTCCATCGCGTCCTCGCCGGCTTCGTGGCCCAGGCAGGAGACCCGCAGACCAAGGCCAACCACAACGACTTCAACGGTCTGGGGACCGGCGGACCCGGGTACGGGTTCGCCATCGAGCCGCCGGCGAACGGCCTCAACTACGACCCGTACGTGGTGGCCATGGCCAACACGGGGCAGGCGGACTCGAACGGGAGCCAGTTCTTCATCGACCTGGCAGATCTCAACAGCCAGCTCGCCCGCTCGTACACAATCTTCGGCAAGGTGGTCGCAGGGACCGACGTGGTCGACACCATCGGCCAGGTGCCCACCAACGGGCAGCGGGGTGTCCCGCTCGACCCGGTGATCATCGACTCCGTCACGATCCAGGCAGGGAGCGGGTTGCCGACCGCCAGCTGAGCCCGAAACTGTTTGCGTTGTAAAGGATTCTTAATCTCAAACCATTGACCCTTTGCGAACAGACGGTCTATCCTGCGGACGCTGTTCGCACAGCGATTCACCACTGGTCGCAAGGTCATGGGTAGGTTTGGGTAAGGGTAGAGCGGGAAACCGCTCGTGAAAGATGCCCTTGCGGTTAGCGAATCCGGCAGCAATGAAGGCCCCTCTTCGGAGGGGCCTTCGCTTATGCCCGAACGCGCCGCGGCATGGCCCTCGTCGGTCGGGTACCATGGCCACCCACCCGGGAACTGGCGCCGGTAGCTCAGTGGATAGAGCGTCGGCCTCCGGAGCCGAAGGTCGCAGGTTCGAATCCTGTCCGGCGCGCCAGCCACCACGGTCCACGCCGGATGGCCCCCACTATTACGTGCGCAATGGACCTCCCCGGATGGTCCGCGAGACGGCTATCATGCCCGCGCTCGGCGCAGCGCCCTTATGCCCATCAGGACCGCGACCCTGCGGACCGGTCGAGCAGACGCCCCGCGGGGGAAGCCCGCGGAACATGGAGGAGGACATGAAGCCCTTCCGTCCCTTCGCCGTGCTCGCGGTGCTTGGCCTCGTGCTGGGCGCTTGCAGCTCGAACTCCGGTGCTTCGGCATCGGCATCCGCCATGGCCAGCGAGACCGCGGCGGCGACGCCGACCGAGGTGCCCATGCCCACCAGCCTGGTCATCGGCTTCGTGCCATCGACCGACGCCCAGGCCCTGGTCGACACCATCAAGCCGCTCGCGGACTACCTCACCCAGCAGCTCGGCATCCCGACCACCGGCTACGTGTCGAGCGACTACACGGGCATGGTCACGGCCATGAAGACCGGGCAGGCCCAGATCGCTGCCCTTCCGCCGTACGGCATGGTCCAGGCCATCGACCAGGCCGGCGCCGAGGTGATCCTGCAGTCCGTTCGGTTCGGCAGCAACACCTATCACACCCAGTTCTTCACGAACAACCCGGACAAGTACTGCACCGATTCCGCGCCCGTGGAGAACACGCGCAAGGACTCCAACGGCAACGACCTCACCTTCCTCAACTGCAACGGGACCGACCGGGCCAACTCCGATACGCCCAAGGGGCCGATCGGGGCCGATGCCCTCGCCAACATCACCAAGGGCACGACCATCTCCTTCGTCGAGGAGACCTCGTCCTCGGGATACATCTTCCCGGCCACCCAGCTGGTCAACGCCGGCTTCAACCTCGACAGCGACATCACCGCGCTCTTCGCCGGGGGCCATAACGCGTCCGTCATCGCAGTCTGCGAAAAGCAGGCGGAGGTGGGCGTCAGCTTCGACGACGCCCGCCCCAGCACGACCACCGACTGCGACATGAAGACCAATGACGTGGTGTTTGCCTACGGGCCTGAGATCCCGAACGACGGCATCGCCGTCGCCGGAACCCTGCCCGATTCGCTGAAGGCGTCCATCAAGCAGGCACTGCTCGACTACGCCAAGACCGACGCGGGCAAGAAAACCCTCAACGACATCTACCAGATCACCGACTTCTCCGACCCCGACCTGTCTGGGCTGCAGCTCATTCGGGATGCGGTCCAGAAGCTCGGCTACACCGGCTAGACGCCGCCGAGGGGCGGGCCCCCGAGGGCTCGCCCCTCTCCATTTCACGCGATGATCCGCTTCGAGAACGCGTCCATCACCTACCCGGGGGGCGTCCATGCCCTCAAGAACCTGACGCTCGAGATCCCCGACGGCCAGCTGATGATCATCGTTGGGCTCTCGGGCGCCGGAAAGTCCACACTGATCCGCGCCATCAATGGGCTGGTACCGCCCACGCAGGGCGACGTCATCGTCGACGGCGTGAGCGTCAGGAAGGCGAGCACCAAGCAGCTGCGCCAGCTGCGCTCGCGGATCGGGATGATCTTCCAGACCTTCAACCTCGTGAAGCGCACGACCGTCCTCAACAACGTCCTGATGGGACGCCTGCACAACACCGGCACCTTCCGCTCGCTCGTCGGCTGGTACAAGCCGGGGGACGTGGAGATCGCGATGCGCGCGCTGGAGCGCGTGGGTATCGTGGAGAAGGCCTACGTCCGGGCCTCCAACCTCTCCGGCGGGCAGCAGCAACGCGTGGGCATCGCGCGGGCCCTTGCCCAGGACCCAAGGATCCTCCTCGCCGATGAGCCGGTCGCCAGCCTGGACCCGCCCACGGGCCATCTGGTGATGCGCGACCTGCAGCGCATCAACCGCGAGCTGGGGATCACGACCGTCGTGAACCTGCACTTCCTGGACCTGGCCAAGGTCTACGGGGAGCGCATCGTTGGCCTGCGGGCCGGGGAGCTGGTCTACGACGGCACCGGCGCCGAGGCGAACGAGGATGTGTTCCGCGACATCTATGGCCGCTCCCTGACGGCCGAGGACGTCCTGGGGGAGGCCACCGCTCCGGCTGCGGTCGCGCTGTGAGCGTGACAGCCGGCCAGGAGAACGTCCGGCCGGCCAGGCCCCGGCCGTCCTTCGTCGTTCCCATTGGCCTCGTCGCTTTTCTCGCCATCTCGTGGGTCGCCACCAGCAAGCAGTTCGGGATCGGGCTCGATCCCGGCAAGATCCTCGAGGACATCGCCAACGGACTCGGAATCCTCGGGGATCTGCTTCGCCCCAACTGGGCGTTCCTGCCGAAGACCGTGGACCCCATGCTGGAGACGTTCCGCATGGCGGTGCTGGCCTCCGCCATTGGCTGCTCCGTCGCCCTGCCCGTCGCCTTCCTGGCGTCGCGCGTCACGGCGCCGAACACGCCGACGTACGTGGCCGATCGGGCCGTCCTCAGCGTCGTCCGCGCCATCCCGGATTTCCTCTACGCCCTCATCTTCGTTTCCGCGGTGGGGATCGGACCGCTGCCCGGGATCGCCGCCCTGGTCCTCTTCAACATCGGGGTGGTCGCCAAGCTGCAGTCGGAGACGGTCGACGGGATCGACGTGGGGCCCATCGAGGCCTCGCGCGCTGCGGGCGGGAACCGCCTGCAGACCGTGCGCTGGGCGGTGCTCCCGCAGGTGCTGCCGAACTACGTCGCCTACTCGCTCTACACATTCGAGCTCAACATCCGCGCCTCGACGGTGCTTGGCATCGTTGGCGCCGGCGGCATCGGGCGCATCCTGCTGCGCGAGTACAAGTTCTTCAACTTCAGCAACGTGTCGGTGATCGTCGTCGAGCTGTTCGTCTTCGTGTTCGTCATCGAGCTCATCTCGATCACCCTGCGTCGGAGGCTGGTATGACGGCGGCCGCAGCCACCGCGCGCCCCACCCGACCGTCGCCGGCGAAACGCAACGCGTCCCTTCTGGCCCTGGGCGTCCTCCTGGTCTGGGCGCTGGTCACGCTCCAGTTCGATCCGGCCAAGATCGTCGAGCTCCCCGGTGGCCTCGGCCACGTCTTCTACCTGATGTACCTGGAATCCGGACCGGACTGGAGCTACCTGCCCAATGCGCTGCGGGCCATGCTGGAGTCGCTCGAGATGGCCTGGATCGGCACCGTCATCGGCGCGGTCATCTCGCTGCCGCTCGGATTCTTCGGCGCCAAGAACGTCTCGAGCGGGCTCGTCTCCAACGTCATGCGCCAGGTGCTCAACGGTATCCGCGCATTCCCGGAGCTGGTCCTGGCGGTCGTCATCTTCATCCCCATCGCCGGGCTGGGGCCGGTGGCCGGCGCCCTGGCCCTGGGCCTGCACTCGGTCGGCACCCTCGGCAAGCTGACCGCAGAGGTGGTGGAGGGAATCGATGGCGGGCCGGTGGAGGCGGCGCGCGCCACCGGCGCCCGCGCCCTGCAGGTCCAGCGCTGGGGCGTGCTGCCCCAGGTCATGCCGGAGATCGTGGCCTTCTGGCTCTACCGCTTCGAGATCAACATCCGCGCTTCCGCGGTGCTCGGGGTGGTGGGGGCCGGCGGCATCGGGTTCCTTGTCCAGCAGACGATCGTGTTCAACCGATTCCGCCTGACGGGCACGGCGCTCATCGTGGTCATCGGGATCACGATCCTGGTCGACACCGTCTCGGGCTGGCTGCGCAAGCGGATCATCGAGGGTTCGGGGGCCAGGATCCAGGGCGAATTCATCGAGCAGCCGGAGCTGGCCGAGGCCGTCTGAGACCGGGCTCAGGTCCCGCCGGCACCCACGCCGGGGGTTCGTGCCCGACCGAGGATCGGCGCCAGCTGGACCACGGCCGCGCCGGTTGCCGCCAGGACCAGGCCGACGATCTGCAGCGTCCCCAGGCGCTCCCCCAGGAAGATGACGGCCAGGATCGCGATCTGGATCGTCATCGTGTTGTTGACCACGCTCGACTCGACGGCGGTCAGGGTGCGGAGGGTGTGATTCCAGAGGGTGAACGCAAAGGCCGTGTTCACGGCTGCCAGCCAGGCCACGATCGCCAACGCCCGCATGTCAAGCACCGGCCAGCCCTCGATGACCAATCCCGTGGCCAGCAGGGCAACGGCACCGACGCCCATGCTCGTCGCCGTCAGCCCCAGCGGCCCGCCCAGCCGAGCGATGGCATCGCGCGCCAGCGTCCGGCCCAGGTGGGCGGACACGGCCGCACCCACGAGGCAGACCAGGGCGACGCTCAGCCCGAGCAGGCGGTCCGTCGTGACGGTGAACAGCCCGAAATAGAAGACCGCGCCCACCACGAGCAGAGCGACGCCCAGCAGCTGCAGCCTCGTGGGTGGCTCCTCGCGCCGTCCCAGGGCAATGGCCGCCACGCCGAGCGGGGTCGCCGACAGGACGAGCGACACCGCGGTGGCCGGAAGGAGTGCCAGCGCCGCGAACTGGGCACCCTGGGTGATGGCCACGAAGAGCAGGCCGTAGGCGGCGACTCGCAGCGCCAGCCGGCGGTCGACGGCTCCGGCGCTCCGTCGCAGCGCGGTGATCCCGAACGGCAGCAGGATGGCCGCGGCCAGGGCATACCGCAGCCCCGCGAACGAGATGGGAGCGAGGTGCAGGTCCTCGAGCCCGATCTTGATGAAGACCCAGGAGGTCGACCACAGGAAGGTGACGAGCAGCGCCTGGCCGATGGCCATGGCGTGCCGCCGCGGCGGCGCGGAGGCCGGGGCGCGGTCCGCGAACAACGATCGGGCGGGAGGTCGGTTCGCCAAAGCGCGCAAGCATAGCACCGGGACTTGGGGCATCATCGGTCCATGCCCGTTCCCCGTTCGGGGCTCATCCGTCGCGATCGCGCCGCCAGGGAGGCGGAGGAGGAGCGGCTCGCCCCGGCCGCCATGCGCTCCACTGCCAGCCGCGGACGCGTCCGCCCCGAGCCGCCCGACGAGTTCCGGACCCCGTTCGAGCGGGACCGCGACCGGATCATCCACGCCAAGGCGTTCCGCCGCCTGAAGCACAAGACCCAGGTCTTCATCCACCCCGAGGGCGACCACTACGTCACCCGCCTGACCCACACCCTGCAGGTCGCCCAGATCGCGCGCGCGCTGGCCGCCGCGCTGACACTGAACGAGCCCCTGGCCGAGGCGATCGCCATGGGACACGACGTGGGGCACACGCCGTTCGGGCACACCGGCGAAGCGGCGCTCAGCCCGTACTTCCCGCCCGACGGCTGGCACCACGCCGCCCAGAGCGTCCGCGTGTTCGAGGCGCTCGAGGACCTCAACCTGAGCTGGGAGGTGCGCGACGGGATCCGCGCCCACTCATGGAAGATCGAGCCGCCCCCCGCCACCCAGGAGGCGTACTGCGTGCGCTACGCCGACCGCATCGCCTACCTGTCCCACGATGCGCTGGATGCCATCCGGGCCGGTGTCCTCTTCCCGGCCGATTTCCCCACGGCCGTTCGCCGGCGGTTCGGCGAGCCCGGGCGCGGCTGGATCGGCGAAATGATCGACGCGGTGATCGCTCGCAGCCTGGCGGTGGGCCGCGTCGAGATGGACCCCGAGACGCTGGCCGTCATGCATGAGCTGCGCGACTTCATGTTCGCTCGCGTGTACCTCGGCGGTGCCCAGCGCCACCTCCAGGAGGACGCGGTACGGGTGATCCGTGACCTCGTCGACTACCACCTCGAGCATCCCGGGGAGATGCCGCAGAGCTTCCTGGAGGGCGATGCACCGCTCGTCGTGCACGTGACCGACTACGTCGCCGGGATGACGGACCGCTTCGCGCTCGCGACCCACGACCGGCTCTTCGGCCCGGAGCGCTGAGCGGCACACGACGCGGCTCCCGCGCAGACGATGGCACGCGGTTGCCCGGTCACCCGCCGGCCGCCACGCTGGGTGACGGGACCGTCACGGCTCCGGTGTCCGTGTAGGTCTGGAAGGTGCCATCGCCGCAGTCGAGGGCGATCACCGCCGGCCGGTCCGCCCCGGACGCCACGGCCACGGAACCCGGTGGCCCGTAGACGCTCCTGGTCGCCAGGCCGATGAAGGTGCTCCCCAGCTTGACCGGCGTCCCCTCGCCGACCACCGGGCTGGGCCGCGGCGTGCCCTCCGGCGCATAGGTCAGCTCCTGCCATCGGATGCCGGATGGGCAGCCCACCCGGCTGCTCGCGAGATTCAGCCCCAGAATCCCGATCAGGATGAAGACGATGGATCCGGCGAGGATGCAGCCGATGGCACGTGTGTTCATCTCGTCGTCACCTCAGGAGCGGCTGATCGAGAATCGCGTGAACTCGCCGGAGGCCGCCTCGCGCGAGACCTCCACGCTGTCGACCCAGGCGCCCGGCGGACCCTGGTGCAGGAGCCGCTCGAGGAGGTCGAGGGCCTCCGGGATCCCCTCCGCAAGGAGCTCAACGCTTCGCTCATCCTCGCGGTTCACCACCCACCCGACCAGCCCCAGCGACTCGGCCTGGCGCAGCGTCCACCAGCGGAATCCGACACCCTGGACACGGCCGGAGACGCGGGCGCGCATGCGCCGACGGGGCGAAACCGGCTCGCTCATGCGGCTCGCGGGGTGGGCCAGGCCAGCATGGCCACGTCGAGCGCCAGGCGCGGCGACGCATTCTGGGCGAGGCCGGCGTGGATCCGCTCGAGCAGCCCGATGAAGTCCGCAAGCCCCGCGATGTCAACCCGGCCACCGGCAGCCATCAGGTCCGGAAGGAGCTCCTGGGCGGCAGCGCTCTCCGGCCGCCCGGCGGCCACGACGACCAGGTCGCGTGACAGGGCCAGCCAGACGTCGACCAGCGCCGTGGCCCCCACGCGCTGCAGCGCCGCAGGTGTGCGTGGCGGCGCACCGTCGTCGTCCGCACCGGCCGGCGGGTCCTCGCCGCCCGGTCCCGGGTCTGCGCTCCGTCGGGTCGCGTCATCGAGCAGTTCGCGCGCAGACGCCAGGCGATCTGCCCTCCCCGCCTCGATCAGGCCCAGGAGCTCGCGCTGCACGCGCATCCGCCAGTCCCACGTCGCGCGGTCGGACGCGTAGGCGAGCGCCCGTCCGGCGAGCCCGCCCGCGATCCTCGCCAGGGCCTCCGCATCCGGCTCCCGGATCTGCCGCTCCCGCATCAGCCAGGCCGTGAGCTCGCGACGCGGAACCGGCCCCACGCGGAGCGGCTGGCAGCGCGAGCGGATCGTGGGCAGCAACCGGCTGGGCTCGTCCGCGACGAGGATGAAGACATGGCGATCGCCCGGCTCCTCGAGCGCCTTGAGCAGGGCATTCTGGATCTGCTCGCTGGCGCGGTCCGCTCCGTCAATCAGGACCACCCGGCGTGCGCCGGCGATGGGCGCGCCGGCGGCCTCGCCCAGCCAGCGCCGGGCAGCCGCGACCACGCTCTCGCCGGTCCCCCGCAGCTCGCGCCACCGTTCGGGCGAGCCCTGCACGAGATCGGGGTGGCTCCGTGATCGCGCCCTGCGGCATCCGTCGCAGGCATTGCAGGGTCGGTCGGTTCCGTCCGCGGCGTTGCAGAACAGGAGCGCCAGCAGATCCTCGACGAAGGCCCCCTTGCCGGCGCCCGCCGGGCCGTGCACCAGGAAGGTCCGGCTCAGCCGGCCGCTTGACGCGGCATTCAGCGCAATGGTCCGAGCGGTTCCCTGGCCCAGGCTGCGAAAGCCGGGCGCGGGCGGTGGCGCGAGCATGGCCCGAGTATAGGTTTCGGGCACCGCCGAGCGCCGCGCGTCGTCGGGACAGCCGGGAGCGCCGGCCGGAGCGCCGGTAATCGGGGAGTAACCCACCGGTGAGGTGCGGTCCCCCATGCTGCCGCGACGTGCTCCGTCGGGCTGCCCGGGTACGCCCCGCTGGCGGCCGGCCGGCACCCGAGTCCGCCCGTAATACGGCGGCCCGACGGGGCGCCACCCCACGGACCAGGTGGCACATCGCCGGATGGCGGGTCCGGTGGCATACTCCTTGCTACGGGACAGGATGAACGCAGATGAGGAGGTGTCCCATGGCGAGCGTGTCGACTCGGAACGCCGACGAGCTCACGACGGCAATGAAGTCCCTTGTCGACCGGGCGCTCGAGTCCACGGTTCGCGAGCAGGTCGCGGCCCGCGGCAAGGAGATGGCGACAGCAATCGCCGAATCCGCGACCACCGTCGCAGAGCGGGCGTCAGAGGCGGCGTCGGAAGCCTGGCGCGAGACAGGCCCGCGACGCGAGGAGGCGGCGAAAGCGGCGGACCAGATGCGGCGCGACGCCGTGCACTGGAGCCGGGAGACCTGGGCTTCGCAGCTGCGCCCCGCCCTCCTTGGCACATGGCGCAAGCGGGCGATCGCGCTCGGCGCCGCCGGCAGCGCCGTGCCGGTCTCCCGGGAGCTGGTCGATCAGGCCAGGATCAGGCTGGGACTCCAGCGACGGGAGGAGCGCCATTGGCGAACCTTCTTCCTTGGGGTCGTGGTCGGCGCGATCGCGGGCGCCCTGGTGGCGATCCTGACGGCACCACGACCGGGCCGTGAGACCCGGGACCGGATCGCGAGCCGCGCCAGGGAGGCAGCCGAGGGTGCCGGGGAGTGGTCCCCGCTGTTTCAGCAACCCGCGCGGGAGGCAGCCATCCCGGTCGCCGAGGCCGGGAACGGCGTGAGCCCGGAGGCGACACAGCCCGAAGCAGGCTCTGCAGAGGCAACCCCTCACGAGGAGCAGACCGCCGACTGAGCCGGGCGCCGCTCGTAACGACTGAGGCCGGCCCGCGGGCCGGCCTCAGTCATCTGCCCTCGATCAGGGAAGGCGCTAGCTGGTTCTGCGAGATCCTCCGCGAGCTGAGCGGAAACGCTGCCAGATCCCCTCGTCGTCGTCCGGCGACCCGGACGTCTCCGGCTCGCCGGATCCGGCGGCCGCAGTGCGTCGCGTGCGGGTGGTTCTGGCGCGCGTCGTCGTCTTGGGCCGCTCCGAGGCGGCCGCGTCAGCCGTCCCAGCCGTCCCGGCCGGCGTGCCCGATGCCCCGGCCTCAGCCGCCTTGCGCGTGCGCCCGCGCCGGGTCGGCTTCGGATCCGCCGCGGTTTCCTCCGCGGCCGCAGCCTCGGGTGCTGGTGCCTCTGCCGCCTTGCGCGTGCGCCCGCGGCGGGTCGGCTTGTTGGCCGACGTCGCGTCACCCGCGGCCTCGATGGCGCCCGACTCCGTCGCCTCTCCGCCCGCCGTCTCGTCGGCGGCGTTGCTCACGCGGCGACCGCCGCGGCCACCGCGGCTGCCGCGCCGCCTGGGTGCCGCGCTCCCCTCCGCCGGCGGCGCGCTCTCGCGCTCGGTTCCGCCGGCCTCGTCCGCCGTCTCGGTCCGCACATCCCCGCCGGACGCCATGCCCAGGGCAGCGAGCGTCTCCGGGTCGGCCTCCGTGAATGCGAACTCCCGCTCGTCACCGGGCTCACCCAGGTCGGTCAGCTCGGAGACGTCGTCGAACTCCTCCCAGCCGATCTCCCCGGTTCCCGGCGTCTCGGACGCCTCCGGAGCCTCGGTGGTCGTCTGCTCCGCCGCGCGTCGGCCACGGCCCCGGCCGCGGCCGCCCCGTCGCCGACGGCGTCGGTGGGAACCGTCGCCATCGCCGGATTCCTGCGGGCTCTCCGGGCTCGCTGCGGCAGCGGTCTCCTCCGCCTCGGCCACCACCGGTGTCTCCGTGGTCGAGCCTGAGCGGCGGCGTGGTGCGCGGGCTGGCTTCTCTCCCTCGCGGAGGGCGGCAAGGGCCGCAGCGGCCACACCGCGAGACGCCTCGCGGAACCCGAACTCGGGGCTCATCTCCTTGGCCGGCATCTCCGGCATGCTCAGCCGCCGGCTGTTCTTGGCGCGCCCGATCCCGATGATCTTCATGATGTCGGTGAACTCGTCGGCCACCGCGATCAGGTCGGACGAGGTGTTGGGCCGGAAGCTGATCACCTCGCAACGAACCCCAACGTCCTGGAGCGCACGGATTGCGGACGCGAAGTCCCCGTCACCGGAGACGATGACGGCGATGTCCATCCGGTCCTGCAGGCGGAAGAGATCCACGACCAGCTCGATGTCCAGGTTCGCCTTGACGCGCCCGTCACCAAACTTGCGGATGTCCTTGTGGACGACCTTGTAGCCGTTCTTCGACAGGAAGTCGAGGAACTTGCGCTGGTTCTCGTTCTCCGGGTCGAGCCCGGAATAGGCATACGCCCGGATCAGGTCGCGTCCCTTGGTCGCGTGCTTGAGCAGCGCGATGTAGTCGACGTCGACGTCCTGGCCGCGGGCGGCATAGTAGATGTTGGCGACATCAATGAAGAGCGCCACGTTCTTGCTCAACTGAGCTTCTCCTGGTGAATGGTCTATGGCTGGCGCGAGAGTCCCGGCCCGGCGCGCCCTTCGGCCCGGCTGATCGGTTCAGCCGATGAGACCGATGGCGCGGCTCATGAGCGCCCCTCGCTGCTCGAATCCGGCGTGCTCGAGCAGCGCCGGTTCGGCAGAAGCGAGAGGATCGGTGATCTCCACGCGCGAACAGCCCTTGTTGCGCGCCGAGGTGATGAGCTGATCGAGCATCCTGCTCGCCGCCTCGCCTCGAAGCGCGGCGTCATGCGACTCCGCGGCACTCCCCGCCCCCACGCCGTCGGTCCCCAGATCGTCGACAACGCCGACGAACGGACCGGAGCGCACCGAGGGACGGATCGAGAGGATCCCCACGCCCACCAGCCTGCGATCCGCGAGGGCGACCACGACGGTCGCCGCGGGAACGAAGAGCAGATGGCGGAGGCGGTCTGCGTCGTCTCCACCCACATCGCGGTCGACCCTGCCCTGCGCGAGAACGCGCACGGCGGCATCGACGTCGGTCAGTCGGGCGGTTCGGACAGATACCTCCATGGCACCTCTCGGGAGCGAAACGCAGCGGAGAGGCTGCATGACGTACCCGACAAAGGATAGCACGTCGGGCCGTTTGGCCCGGAACCAACCTCCGTCGATCGAGGATGAACGGAGAGGTTGCCGCCCGGCTATCATTTAGAAAGGCGCATACCGCTTGCTTTGGCCGGCGCGGCCCCGCTATCATGCGCGGCACTTTCCCGGGCCGCGCGCACGCGCCTTCCCGAGCCACCTGGAGGAGACCGGATGCACAGACTCTTTCGGCTGAGCGCCATCCTGACGGTTGTGCTGCTCATCCTTGCCGCCTGCTCGAGCAACAACGGCGGCGGCAGCACCGCGCCGAACAGCTCGGGGGCAGGATCGGCATCATCGGGGCAGGACCCTACGGCCGTTTGCGCCGCCGATCCGTTCGGCTGCGTCAAGTACGGCCCCAGTGATCCCATCAACCTCGGAACCGCGCTCGCCATCAGCGGCGCCAACTCCTCTCTCGGCCTCGACAGCCAGTACGGCGTCAAGGTCGCGGTCGCGCTCCGTGGCCAGGTCGACGGCCATGACGTGAAGGAGACCGACACGGACGGTGGCTGCAGCGCCGATGGCGGCACCGCCGCGGCGAACCAGCTCAAGGCCGATCCGAGCATCGTTGCCGTCGTCGGCACCAGCTGCTCGAGCGCCGGCGTTCCGGCCGCTCAGATCCTCAGCCAGGCGGGCATCCTGCTCGTCTCGCCGTCGAACACGGCCCCGTCGCTGACCGACCCGGCCACCCACCAGCCGTTCTACGCGCGCACCGCGCACAACGACAAGGTCCAGGGCGCGGCCATGGCGGAGTTCGCCTGCACCGTGCTGAAGGTCACCTCGGCCGCCACCATCCACGACGGCAGCCCGTACGCGCAGCAGCTGCAGCAGGTGTTCGCCGACAACTTCAAGTCGAAGTGCAGCGGCACGATCACGGACCAGGAAGCGATCAGCGTCGGCCAGACCGACTTCAGCGCCGTCCTGACCAAGATCGGCACCAAGAGCCCGCAGCTCCTGTACTACCCGATCTTCGTCGCCGAGGGCGCGCTCATCACCCAGCAGGCGAAGCAGGCACCGGGCCTGCAGAACACCATCCTCGCGGGTGCCGACGGCATCCAGACCCCGGACTTCCTGTCGGCGGCCGGCGCGGCAGCCGAGGGGATGTACATGTCCGGCCCGGACCTGAACTTCTCGGGCACCTTCTACGAGTCAACCTTCATCCCCAAGTACAAGGAGATCTCCGGCGAGTCCGCCGCCGATCTCCGTGTTCCATGCGCACGCCTATGACGCGGCGGACATGATCTTCGACGCGATCGAGAAGGTAGCGCATCAAGGACTCGTCGGGGAACCTGTACATCCCGCGCACCGCCCTCAAGGACGCGTTCCTTGCGACCAGCGGCTACAAGGGCATCACCGGGACCCTGACGTGCAACACGGACGGCGACTGCGCCGACCCGAAGATCTCCGTCGTCCAGGTCAAGGGCGGCAAGTTCGTGCGAATCTGGCCGTAATCCGGTCGGCTGGACGCTCCTGAACTAGGACGATGCGGGTGAGCCGGCTCTCGGCTCACCCGCATCCCGTTTCGCCGGCCTGGGCTCGGCCGGTGTCGGTGGGGGCAGTGGATAGACGAGGGCACGCATGAGGATGGTGCGAAGGCTGCTCGGGCTGCACGAGCACCTGTCCGGGGTGGACCATCGTCCTGGCGCTCCTGCGCGTGGGCGTGATCATCTTCGCGGTGGTCGGCATCTATGCCACGATCAGCAAGGGCACGCTTCACCCTCGACGACTGGGGGGCCCTCGCCGTCGGCGGCCTGGCGCTGGGTGCCATCTACGCCCTCCTGGCCCTCGGCTACACGCTGGTCTACGGCATCCTGTTCATGATCAACTTCGCCCACGGCGACGTGTTCATGACCGGCGCGTACACCGCCGTACTTCGCGGCGGCGGCCATGGCGAAGTCGGGCTTCCTGGCCCAGAACGAGCTGCTCTCGTTCATCATCGTGCTGCTCATCTCGAGCGGCGTCGCGGCCCTGGTGGCCGTGGTCCTGGAGCGAGTCGCCTACCGGCCCCTGCGCAACGCTCCGCGGCTCGTACCGCTGATCACCGCAATCGGTGCATCGCTCTTCCTGGAGAACACCTTCCGCGGCCTCTACGGCGCCGGCGTGAAGGCCTACCCGACCTGGCCGATGTTCCAGGGCAGCATCAACCTGTTCGGGGTCGAGATCTCCTACTCCCGGATCGTGGTGGTCTTCGGCGCCATCGCCATGATGCTCGGCCTCTACTGGTTCGTCGAGCGCACCAGGACGGGGCGTGCCATGCGGGCGGTGAGCGAGAACAAGGACGTCGCGGCCATGATGGGCATCGACGTCGACCGCGTGATCCTGACGACCTTCGCCATCGGCGGCCTGCTGGCGGGCGCCGCCGGCATCCTCTACACGCTGATCTTCAACCAGGTCGGCTACTACATGGGCTTCGTGCCCGGCATCAAGGCATTCACCGCGGCCGTCCTGGGCGGCATCGGCAACATCGTCGGCGCCATGCTCGGCGGACTGCTCCTCGGCGTCCTCGAGTCGGTTGGTCCGTACCTGCTCCTCGACGGCTTCAACATCCCGTCGGTGAACCAGCTCAAGGACGTCGTGGCCTTCCTCGTGCTGGTCCTGGTCCTGATCTTCCGGCCCAGTGGCATCCTGGGTCGAAAGGAGAACACCTGATGACCGGACGCTTTGCGCGCAGAGCCGCCTGGGTCGGCATCGTTGCGGGGCTCGCGGTCTGGCACATGTCCCTGGTGGGCCTGGTCGACAGCTTCCAGAACCGGCCGATCGTGACCGACATCCTGTCCCTGGGTGAGCTGCTTCCCCTGGCCGGCGTTGCGATCGCCGGCTACTGGGCCGCCCGCCCGCTGCGGCCGGGAGGGCTGGATCGCCCGACGCCCTTCCAGGCGCTGCTGGCCGGGGCGGTCGCCGGGCTGTCCACCGGCGCCATGCTCGCCGTCCTGTGCGTCTTCATCCTGGTCCTCAAGCCGAACGGCATGCTGATCCACGCCACGCCCAAGCTGGTCAACGACCTTCGCTTCTTCCTGGATCCGATCCCCGGAACCATGGTGCAGCTGGGCGGCGGCCTGCTTCTGGGGGCCGTGGCCGCGAGCCTGCACCTGACCCAGCGCGTCGTCCGCCGGGCGAGCGTGTGGGGCGTCCTCGTGGTCCTCCTGTTCGGGATGATGAACACGTTCGTGACCCAGATCCTGCGGAACCTGCCCCTGCAGTGGTTCGCGGACATCATCTACAAGAGCGACGGGCTCACGGTCGTCGGAACAGTCGTGCTCTTCGCGCTGACCGCCGCCCTGATCTCGGGCTGGATGCTCCGTGGAACGCAGGTGCGGGCCGGGTACGCGGCCTTGCCCAGCGCGGGCCGCCAGACGACGAAGATCGTCGCCTTCCTGCTCGTGGCCGCGATCGTCCTGATCCTCCCCAACATCCTGGGTGTCTTCCTCTCAGACGTGATCACCAACGTCGGGCTCTTCGTCCTCCTCGGCCTCGGGCTCAACATCGTGGTCGGCTTTGCCGGCCTGCTGGACCTTGGCTACGTCGCCTTCTACGCCCTGGGCATCTACTCGATCGCCGTGCTCACCTCGCCGGCCTCGCCGGCGTTCCATCCGGAGCTCAACTTCTGGCTGGCGGTGCCCATCGTGATGGTGATCGGGGGTCTGACCGGCGTCATCATCGGCGCGCCGGTCCTGCGCCTGCGCGGCGACTACCTCGCCATCGTCACCCTGGGCTTCGGAGAGATCGCACGGATCATCTTCCTGTCCGACTGGATGACCCCCTACGTCGGCGGCGCGCAGGGAATCCAGCAGATCCCGGCGCCCGAGCTGTTCGGGATCGTCTTCCGCGAGCCCACGAAGATCTACTACCCAATCCTCGCGGCCTGCATCCTGGCCGCGATCGTCGCCTGGAGCTTCCAACACTCGAGGGTGGGCCGCGCATGGACCGCCATGCGCGAAGACGAGACGGTGGCCGAGGCAACGGGCATCAACACCACCGTCTACAAGCTGATGGCGTTCTCCATGGGTGCCGTCTTCGGGAGCGTTGCGGGCGCCTTCTACGCGGCCAAGATCGGTGTCGTCTTCCCGCAGAACCTCGACATCCTGATCAGCATCAACGCGCTGGCCCTGATCATCCTCGGCGGCATGGGGAACATCACCGGCGTGATCGTGGGTGCCTTCATGCTGGTGGGGCTGCCGGGCCTGCTTCGCGAGTTCGCGGAGTACCAGCTGCTCATCTTCGGAGCGGTGCTGGTGGCCATGATGCTCTTCAGGCCGGAGGGCCTCATCCCGAACCGCAGCCGGCGCGCTGAGCTCCACGAGGAGGAGGGCGCGGCCGGTGCGCCGGGAACCGATGGCGGGGGCGGCCCCGGCGCCGACACGCCCGGGGGGACCAGGCCGCCATCGATGGAGAAGACGGCCTCCGGCCTCGTCCTCGAGACCGGAACGGCGGCGACCCAGCTCGGAGACAGGTCATGACCCAGTCGACACAACCCGGCGACAACATCCTCGTCGCTTCGAAGGTGACCATGCGCTTCGGCGGCCTGGTCGCCAACAAGGACGTCGACTTCGCCATTCCGCGCCGCAGCATCGTGTCGCTGATCGGGCCAAACGGCGCCGGGAAGACGACCTTCTTCAACCAGCTGACCGGGATGCTGGAGCCCACCAGCGGCGACATCGTCTTCGACGGGACCAGCACGGTGGGATTCACGCCGCACGAGATCGTGGAGCTGGGCGTGGCCCGCACGTTCCAGAACATCCGGCTCTTCGGTGACATGACGACCCTGGAGAACGTGATGGTCGGGCGCCACGTGCGGATGCATGCGCACTGGTGGGACTCCGTGGTGCGCACGCCCGCCACCCGCACCGAGGAAGCGGCTACCGCGGCACGCTCCCGTGAGCTCCTCGACATCGTGGGTCTGCCGCGGCGCTACGAGGAGGAATGGGCGCGCAACCTCCCCTACGGCGACCAGCGTCGCCTGGAGATCGCGCGAGCCCTGGCGAGCGACCCCAAGCTCCTGCTCCTCGACGAGCCGACGGCGGGCATGAACCCGGCCGAGACGGGACGCACGACGACGCTCATCTCGGATCTGCGCGATCAGTTTGGGCTGTCGATCCTTCTCATCGAGCACGACATGAAGGTGGTGATGGGCGTCAGCGAACGGATCACGGTTCTCGACTACGGCGAGAAGATCGCGGAGGGCAGCCCGGAGGAGATCCGGACCAACCCGCGGGTCATCGAAGCCTACCTCGGCAAGCAGGCGGCGACCGCATGACCACCCAGCCCTCGACCTCCCCCGCCCAGGCGACCGGCGCGACCGCGGATCCCTCCGGCCAGGAGCCACTCCTGGAGCTCAACGACCTCCACGTCTTCTACGGGAACATCGAGGCGCTCAGGGGCGTGACGATGCACGTCAACGGGGGCGAGATCGTGACCCTCATCGGCTCCAACGGCGCCGGGAAGAGCACGACCCTGCGCGCCATCAGCGGCACGCACAAGCCGCGGATCGGCACGGTCAAGCTCGCCGGGAAGGAGATCCAGTCCCTCCCCGCCCACGAGGTCGTCAAGCTGGGCGTTGCCCACTCCCCGGAGGGGCGCCGGGTCTTCAGCCGCATGAGCGTCTACGAGAACCTCCAGATGGGCGCCTTCAGCCGCCGCGGCGCATCGATCGAGGAGGACGTGGCCCGCGTCTACGATCTCTTCCCGCGGCTCCGCGAGCGGCGCACGCAGAAGGCCGGGACCATGTCCGGCGGCGAACAGCAGATGCTCGCCATCGGCCGGGCGCTCATGGCGCGACCCACGGTCCTGCTCCTCGACGAGCCGTCGATGGGGCTCTCGCCGCTCCTCACGGAGCAGATCTTCCGGATCATCACCGACATCAACTCGCAGGGCACGACGGTGCTCCTCGTGGAGCAGAACGCCCTGATGGCGCTCAATGTGGCGCACCGTGGCTACGTGCTCCAGACCGGATCGATCATCCTCTCGGACTCCGCGAAGAACCTGGCCGCCAACGAGCAGGTGCGACAGGCCTACCTGGGCGAGATCTGAGTCGCAGCCGGGCCAATGGCGCCGCCCCCTCGCCCACCCCGCGACTACCGGCCGGACGTTCGGCCAATGCTCATCCTGGGCGCGATCATCGTCCTGGTCATCGTGGGCTGGCTGGTGATCAGCCCCCTGGTCCTGCCGGCGGCCCGCTGATCGGGGCCGGCTGATCGGGCCGGCTGACCGGGCCACTACCAGGCCCTGCGAGTCCCGAACCCGGTCCCGGCGCCATAGAGCAGCGTGGCGATCCCCACCGCCGCCACGGCCAGCCCGGGCGAGCGCTGCGGCAGGGGCAGGTAGCCCACCGACCACAGCTCCCAGCCCTGGTACAGGATGGCTCCGGCCGCGACAAGTCCGAGCAGCAGGTAGGCGATCGGCGCATCGAGAATGAAGCCCCATCGTCCGCGCATGTAGCCGATGTCGAGAAATACGAGTGCCAGGATCGCGGCGCCGTAGATGAGGAGGCCAACGCCCTCCAGCCCCACGCCGGTCGCGGCGGGCAGCTGAACGCCGCTCACGGTGTCGCCACCGGCGTGCCACCAGGGGAGGAAACCGGAGGCGATCATGAGCAGGCTCCCGAGCAGCACGAAGAAGCGGAAGCGCCGGGTCCCCTCGGCCATGGGCTACGCCTCCGGTTCGGCTCCGCCGTAGACCGATGGACGCAGGACGCCGATGTACGGCAGGTTCCGGTACCGCTCGTCGAAGTCCAGGCCATAGCCCACCACGAAACGGTCCGGGATGCTGAAGCCTCGATAGTCGATCTCGATGTCGGCAAGGCGGCGGGCCGGCTTGTCGAGAAGGCAGCAGATGCGCACCGAGGCCGGGCCGCGATCATGCAGGTAGCGGAGCAGGTAGTTCAACGTGAGACCGGTGTCGATGATGTCCTCGACCACGATCACGTCCCGGTCCTTGATGGACCCCGACAGATCCTTGAGGATGCGCACCTGGCCGCTCGTCTCGGTGCTGGCCCCGTAGCTCGACAGCTCCATGAGGTCGACCGCCAGGGGGATCTCCATGGCGCGGACCAGGTCGGCGAGAAAGACGATGGAGCCTTTCAGCACGGAGACCAGCACCGGCCGGCGATCCGCGTAGTCGGAGGCCAGCTCGTGGCCAAGCTCCTCCACGCGGGACTCGATCTGCTCCCGGGTGAGGAGCACCTCGGAGACGTCGTCGTGGATGGTCATGCGGCGGACTCCGCCACACGTGGCGCCGGGCGTGGAGCGGGCGCAGCCGCACCGCTGCCGTTGTGGAGGTTGCCGTCGAAGACCTTGGCCATGAAGTCGTGCCGTCCGTACTTGATCATCAGCGCCTTGAAGTCGCGAGCGTACAGCAGCTTGACGCGGACCTCCGGATAGAGGAGCCGCATGGAACGCAGCTTGCGGTTCTTCTTGCGCACGAGCGATTGCTTCAGCGTGGTGAGCTCGACGTAGAGGTCGATCTCCGGGAGGTAGAAATCGGGTGCGAAGGACTCGGTGACAGCGCCGCTGGTGTTCCAGGTGATCGGAAAGACGTCCGGCTCGTACCGCCAGTCAACGCGGTAGAAATCGAGGATCCGGGCCAGCTCCGCCTCACTGGCGTGGGCGAAGCGCGGCCGCGTGGCGTCGGTCAGGGTCGCCGCCACGAGTCCCCGGTCATTGCTGCCACAAGGGCGTACGGCGCCATCGGGCCGGAGTATACCCCGCGGCGGGTTATCCACATTCGTGGATGGACCGCGCCTGATTGTGGAAAACCCGGTTGTCGCCGCACACCCGAGGGCGCAGGATGGCGGTCCTGCTTCCACCGGTGGCCGAGTACGGTAACCGGGGCGTCGTTGGAGCCGATGCGAAAGCCGGCCTCACCCACCGATGACGCCCGGGAAAACCGAAAGGCCGCCTGCGGGAGCATTTCCATGTCCGGACCAGAACCGATGGCCGCGGCGCGGCGTGCGCGCGCCATCCTGGAGTCCGACCTCGCCGTTCTCGCCACGCCCGGGATCCAGCTCGCGCCGGGGGCGCTGGACCGGCTCGAGCGCTACGTGGGCCTGCTGCTGGCCGCGAACCAGCACGTCAACCTGACCCGGGTGGTGGAGCCGGAGGCCGTCGCGCGCCTCCACCTGCTCGACGCGCTGGCCGCGCTGCCCATCCTCGACGCGCTCGACCCCGACAACGCGGTGGACCTCGGCTCCGGCGGCGGCGTCCCTGCCATCCCGCTGGCCATCGCCCGGCCGCAGGTGGCGTGGCTCCTGGTCGACTCCGTCGGCAAGAAGGCCGCATTCCTGCGGGAGGCGGCCGCGGCGCTGGGGCTCCCGAACCTGGAGGTCGCCGCGGAGCGCGCCGAGCTGCTCGGGCGAAATCCCCGCCACCGTGAGCGAGCACAGCTCGTGACGGCCCGTGCCTGCGCCCGGCTGCCGGTCCTCGCGGAGCTGGCGATGCCGCTCCTGGCGACGGGGGGCGCCCTCCTCGCATGGAAGGGTCCGCTCACCGCGACCGACGACGAGGTCCGCGACGGGAACCGGGCGATGCGCGAGCTCGGCGGCGGCGAGGTCGAGATCCTTCACGCGCTGCGGGTACCCGGTGGTCCGGATCTGCTGGGGGGTCACACCTTCGTCCGCGCGGTGAAGGATCGGCCGACGCCGCCGCGCTACCCGCGGCGGCCGGGAGAACCGGGCCGCCATCCGCTCGGCTGAGGCGCGCCGGGTCCGTCGCTATACTCGTCCGGCCCCATGCGCATCGCCGTCCTTTCGGACATCCACAGCAACCTAGCGGCCCTCGAGGCCGTGCGCGCCGACCTGCCGCCGGTCGACGAAATCTGGGTGCTCGGCGACATCGTCGGGTACGGCCCGCAGCCGAACGAGGTGGTCCGGGTCCTCCAGGAGCTGGGCGCCCGGTCCGTCCTCGGCAACCACGACGCCGCGGCCATCGGCAGCATCACTGCAGAGGAGTTCAACGCAGACGCGCGGGCGGCGATCGAATGGACCGCGACCCAGCTCGATGCGAACGCGAAGACCTATCTCGCGACGCTCCCCGAGGTTCGGGTCAGCGGGGACCTGACGGCGGTCCACGGTTCGCCGCGCGAACCCATCTGGGAGTACATCGCCTCACCGGCGATCGCGGCGGCGAACCTGGCCTCCTTCGAGACGTGGCTGTGCATCTTCGGGCACACGCACCTGCCGATCATCTTCCGTGCCGCCGACGGTCGGGTGGAGGCGATTCCGGCGACACCCGGTGAGCCGGTCCGTCTCGACGCGCGACGCGCCCTGATGAACCCCGGAAGCGTCGGCCAGCCACGCGACGGGATCCCGGCCAGCTCCTTCCTGGTGCTCGACGATCGTGCGGCGACGGCGGAGTTCCACCGGGTCGCCTACGACATCGGGCGGACCCAGCGCCTGATGCGGGAGGTGGGCCTGCCCCCGCGGCTCAGCGAGCGACTGACCTGGGGCCGATGACCCTTCGCCGCCCGTTCGCAGCCGCATCGCCCCGCTCCGCCGGCGATCTGGCGGTGCGCGCGGACCACACGGTGTTCGCGTGGTGCCCCGTTGGGGCCGTGATACGGGTGCCGGCCCGCTAGGGGGCCGCTACGATACCGGAGCCATGGTCTTCCGCCGCAAAGCCGAGAAGCAGCAACCCCTGCTCGTCTTCCAGCGCATCCTGGTCCCGATGGCCGGCACGGAGGCCGACGACGCGGCGCTCCGTCTCGCGACCATGCTCGTGGCGGGGATGCCCGGCGAGGTCACCCTCCTCCACGTCATCGAGGTGCCCTTCGACCACCAGCTCGATGCGGAGGACCCCCAGGCGGTCGCGTTCGCGGACGAGGTGCTGGGGCGCGCGGAGGCGTTCCTCTCCGATCACGAAGTCCAGGTGCGCACCGGCGTGGTGCAGGCGCGGGCGGCGGGCGCGGCCATCGTGGACGAGGCCGTGGAGTGGGGAGCCGACCTGATCGTGATGGGTCTACGCTATAAGAAGCGATTCGGGGGGGCCTGGGACGCCGGCCGCACGGTGCCCTACGTGATGCGCAACTCGACGGCACCGGTCTGGTGCCTGCGCGTGGAGACGGAGGACCTGGCGCGAACGCCATGAAGATTCTGATCATCGGCTGCGGGCGGGTGGGAGCGCGAACCGCCGCGGAGCTCGACAAGCTCGGCGAGAGCGTGACCGTCATCGACAGCGACCAGCGCGCCTTCCTGCGCCTCCCCTCGAACTTCGGGGGTGTGACGGTGCGTGGCAGCGGGAGCGACGAGGACGTCCTGCGCGAGGCGGGTGCGGAGCTCGCGGACCTGTTCATGGCCCTCACCGAGGGTGACAACCGCAACGCGCTGGCGGCCCAGATGGGCAAGCACGTCTTCGGCATCCCGCGGGTCCTGGCCAAGGTCAACGACCCGGTGCGGGCGGAAGCCTACCGATCCCTGGGGCTCGAGACGATCTGCCGCACCGTCCTCCTCTCCGACGCCCTGATCCGGGCCGCCACCGATGGCCCCGAGTCGACCGGCGGCGCCGTCGCGGCGCCGACCGCGGAGCCGCTGCGGGGCGCACCCACACCGGGGACGCAGGCCGCCGCCATCGCGCGAGCCGCGATCGACGACGAGGGCGCGCTGCGCCCGATCGCACCGGCATCCGCGGACACCGGTGAGGAGCGCTGACGATGTACGTGGTCGTGATCGGCGGCGGCAACGTCGGCTATTACCTGACCCGCGAGCTCCTGGCCGCCGGCCACGAGGTGGTGGTCATCGAGAAGGACCCGGCGCGAGCCCGCCAGATCGCGGACGAGCTGGGGAGCATCGTGGTCGCCAACGACGGCTGCGAAGGCCGCTACCAGGAGGAGGCCGGCATGGCCCGCGCAAACGTCATCGCCGCGGTGACCGGCGACGACGGCGTCAACCTGGCGGCCTGCCAGATCGCCAAGATGCGATTCAACGTGCCGCGCTCCATCGCCAGGGTCAACAACCCCGAGCACGAGAAGCTGTTCCGGCAGCTGGCCATCGACGAGACGGTGAGCCCCATCCGCACCATCCTGGGCGTCATCGAGCACGAGATCCCGGTCCACGACCTCCTCCACCTGGCCGAGCTGGGAGGCGGCGAGCTTCAGATCGTCGAGGCGCGGCTCGACGCGGACTCGCCGGTCGTCGGCAGCGAGCTGCGCGACGTGGCACTGCCGGAGGGGAGCGCCATCGCGGTCCTGCTGCGTGACGACCGTGCCGTACCCACCCGGCCCGAGACGCGCCTCCTCGTCGGGTGACCGGGTGCTGGCGGTCACCTCGTCGCAGCGCGAGGCGGAGCTCCGCGCCCTGCTGATCGGCGAGTGACCGCGGCGCCGCATGCCGGCGCCGCGCCGGCCGGGCTCGTCCTGCGGCGTGCGCTGCTCGCGTGGGGCCTGGGCGACCTCGCACTGGGCCGTCCCCGCGCAGCGGCCGCATGGCTCGTCGGGGAGCTGCTGGGTGCGCTGATCGTGGCCTGGCTGGTCATCGGCCTCGCGGAGACGACCGCCTACCTGATTCCGTTCCTCGCCGGCTGCGCGTTCCTGGTTGTGTGGACGCTCCAGGCCGCGCTCGCCTACCACCGCGCCCGTGCGGCGGCGGGCGCCATCGGTCCCACCCCGGTCAGATCACCTGCGGCCGCCCTGGCCTGGCTGGGCGTACCGCTGCTCGTGTGGGGCACCGCCTTCTGGCTGGTGGGTGGCCTGGCTGCCACGCCCGCCGCCGTGCTCGACCGGTTCGAGACGCGCTGGCCGGACCTGGCATCCGCGGGCGTGCTCCCCGACGCGCTGACCACGAACCGGGCCACCGTGACCACGGCTGCCCTGGGAGCCCTCGCCACCCTCGAGACGCGGTGCCGTGAGGACCCCGACTCGGCATGCGACGATCCGGGCACCCTCCTGCGCAACCTGCGCATCACGGTGACCGCCCAGGACGGCGACGCGGCGACCGCGGTCGCCGAGATCGTCAAGTTCGAGCGACGGCCATCCACCTTCCTGTGGTTCATCGCCGGGACGGAGCTGGTGCCCGTTCCACAGCAGACCGTGCTCACCCTGGACCTGCGGGCGACGAGTGTCCCGCTGCCCGGCGGGATCGACATCGGCGCACGCTCCTGGCGGATCGTGAACGCGAGCGCTCAACCGTGAGTACCTTCTGACATGACCGATCGCCCGCCTGCCGGCGCCCGCTTCTTCGCTGCGCTCGACGAGGCGGTGCAGCGGGCGGTGATTGGCGCGACCGAGCCGCTGCGGCTCATGGCCATCGCGCTCCTGGCGGACGGGCACGCCCTCCTCGAGGACGTCCCCGGCGTGGGCAAGACGCTCCTGGCGCGAGCCTTCGCGCGGGCCCTCTCGCTCGACTTCGCCCGAGTCCAGGGCACCCCGGACCTGCTGCCGACCGACGTCACGGGCAGCTCGATCCTCGAGCAGGGCACCTTCCGCTTCGTGCCCGGCCCGGTCTTCACCAACATCCTGCTCGTGGACGAGATCAATCGGGCCACGCCGCGCACCCAGTCCTCCCTCCTCGAAGCCATGCAGGAGCGCCAGGTCTCCGCGGAGGGCGAGACCCGTGGCCTGCCGGACCCGTTCCTGGTGCTCGCCACCCAGAACCCGATCGAGCTGGAGGGCACCTTCTCGCTCCCGGAGGCCCAGCTCGACCGATTCCTGGTCCGGATCCACCTGGGCTACCCGGAGGCCGATGACGAGCAGCGCATCGCGCGGCGCTACCGCGACGCGACGGAGCCGCTGGATGCGGTGGAGACGGTGGCCGATCCGGCCGCCCTGCGTGCGCTCCGCGATACCGCCCGCACCATCACGGTCAGCGAAGACGTGGAGCGCTATCTGGTGGCGCTGGTGCGCGCAACGCGCGGCCACCCCGACCTGCGGATGGGTGCCAGCCCGCGTTCGTCGGTCGCGCTCTATCGCGCCGCGCAGGGGTGGGCGCTGCTCGCCGGGCGGGACTTCGCGCTGCCGGACGACGTTCGCTCGGTCGCCCACGCCGTCCTGGATCACCGTCTCCTGCTCGACGTCGACCGCGAGCTGCGCGGCGCGACCGTTCCCGCCGTCGTGGACGACGTGCTCGCGGAGGTGCCGGTCCCGCTCGCGGAGGAAGCCTCGGCGAGCGCCTGACGCACGTGAGCACCTGGATCGCGCTCTCTGTCGTTTTCGCCGTCCTCGGCGCGCTGACCGGCGTGCCGGGGCTGATGCTCATCGCAGCCATCACCCTCGTCTACGGGACGCTGACGCGCCTCTGGACGCGCTACGGGGTGCGCCGGGTGGAGTACAGCCGAACGCTGGGCGCGAGCCGGGCGGTGGTTGGCGACGTCGTCCCCCTCGACGTCACGATCTGGAATCGCAAGCCGCTGCCCCTCCCGTGGGTGGCCGTCGATGACCTGGTCACGGACGGGATCGCCATCCGCGAGCAGCCGAACCTCGACCGCGACCAGGAGCGGCACGGCCGCAGGATCCTGTTCAACGCGTGGTCGTTGACCTGGTACGAGCGCGTCGTCCGCCATTTTCACGTGGAGGCGGTCCGGCGCGGCAGCTACGAGTTCGGGCCGTTCCGATTGCGGATCCGCGACATCCTGGGCCGTGACGCCGCGGAGACGGAGATCGACGAGACCGCCCCCCTGGTGATCTCGCCCCGGACCACGCCCGTCCGCAGCACGGGCCACGACCTGGCGCCCATCGGGGACCGGCGCGCACGGCAGGGGTTGATCCACGACCCGGCGCTCTTCGGAGGGGTGCGCCCCTTCCAGCCGGGCGATTCCCTGCGTCGGATCCACTGGCGCGCGACCGCCAGGCTCGGAGAACCGGTGAGCCGCCGCTTCGAGCCGGCGCGCGGCCGCGAGGTGCTGATCGCCCTGGACGTGCAGACCATCCAGGGTCCGCACTGGCAGATGACCTACGACGACGACGCCTTCGAGTCGCTGTGCGTGGCGGCAGGGTCGCTGTCCCGACGCCTCCTCGCCGACGGCGCCGCGTGCGGCATCGCGGCCGCGTCGTTCACCGGGACGGTGCAACGCACCGCGTACCTGGCCCCCGGTGCCTCCTCCGGCCAGACAATCCGGATCGGTGCCCTCCTGGCGCGCATCGGACCGGTGAGCTCCAGCCCGTACGAGCGCCTCCTGACCTGGGTCACGCGACGCGTCCCGCCCGGCACCACGATCCTGGCGCTGACCGCCCGCGATCCTCGCTCCTGGCTCCCGGCGGTGCGGCGGCTGGCGCGGAGCGGGTACGGGGTGGAGATCGTCTGCATGGGCCCGGACGCCGGGCTCCACGCCGCGGCGGCGCGCCACGTGGGCCTCACGGCGCGAGTCGGCACCCTGGCCCCGGACTGGAGGACCGCCGATGCGCTCGTCCTGGCCGGCTAGGCTGCTCCCCGTCTTCCAGGCCCTCGCCGAGGGCGGCTGGCTGGCGGTGACCTACGCCGCACTCCAGGTCGCAACCGGCGACCAGCCGCGGGTGGGCGTCCTTGAGCTGGCGCTGCTGGCCGGGCTGGGCATGGCCTGGGCCCGCCGCCGGCGCTGGCGTTCCCGGCTGGTCGAGGCGGCCGGCCTGCCGCTCCTCGCGTTCGCCGGCGGCGTCGCGGGCTGGTTCCTGGACCCCGCGGTGCGCATTGCACTGGTCGACGGGCACACGGCCGTGGCCCTTGGGCTGCACGTGCCCGGCTGGCTGGCCGGGGTGGCGGTTTTTCGCGGCGGCATCCACGCATCCGTGGAGGACGACGAGGAGGCGCAGGACCGTCTCCTGCGCTTTGCCGTGCCGGGGCTCGCGGCACCATGGCTGCTGGGTTCGCTGGCCAGTGACGGGGCGTTGCGCGACGCGTTCACGGCGGCCGCCTTCGTGAGCACCATGGTCTTCGCCGTCGGCGCCTTCGCCGCGCTTGGGCTGGCGCGTCTCGAGGCGGTGCGACTCACGACCAGGAGCGATTGGCGGCAGAGCCGCGCCTGGCTCGCCCTGGTGGCCGGCGTCAGCCTCGCCTCACTGGTGATCGGCATCCCTGCGGCCGTGCTCCTGGGCGTGCCGCTGGCCGCGCTCGCGGCGACCCTCTTCGGCCCCATTCGCCTCCTCTTCCTGCTCGCCATCCTGGCGACCACGCCGCTCATCGTGCTGATCGCCGCCGCCACGGAGCTGCTGCGACCGTTCCTGCCGCAGCAGATCAACTTCCCCCAGATCACGCTCCCCAATTTCGGCGGGGATCCCCTGCCGGCCAGCACCCCCATCCCCACCATCGTGGTCATCACCGTGGTCGTGCTGCTGGCTCTCCTCGAGATCGCCGTGCTGGCCCTGATCGTGTACCTGCGCTGGCAGGAGCGCCGGACGCTCGCCATCGCGGCCGCAGGCGACTTCGAGGAGCGCAGCATCGTCATACCGAGCGAGGAGCCGCCCGCGCCGCGTCCTGCCGCACGTCGTGCCCGCCGCCGGCGCAACCCAGCGGACCCGGAAGATGCCTACCTGTCCGCCCTCGATGCCCTCGACCGCGACGGGCGCTGGCCGCGCCGTCCCCACGAGTCCCCTGCGGCGCATGCCCGCCGGATCGCAGGCGAGGGCCTGGCCGACGGTGCCTTCCAGCGGCTCGCCCTCGCCTACCAGCTTGTCCGATACGGTGGCCGGCGCCTCGCCCCGCGGGAGCTGCGGCGCACTCGATCACGCCTCGAAACCGTTCGACGCCGGTTGGCCCGCTGAGCCGATTCCGGCGGGAACAATCGGCATCCTGCCCTGCACGCGACAGGATCCTTGACAACGGTATTGTCAGAGATTAGGGTACCCAACGCACCACCTGCACGCCGTGCGAGACAAGAGCTCCGCGTGCAGAAGGTTCGAGGAAGAACAGCACAATGGCAAACCTGACGAGATTCGATCTGCTTGGCGGCGCGATCACCCTGCGGCAGGCAATGGTCCGCCTCTTCGAGGATGGTTCGGGGACCGCGTGAGCACCGTGCTCCGCGGCGCGCCATGCAACCGGCGAGCCAGGCCTCGGCCTGGGACGTGCCGGATGAGCACCTGGCGCGACCCGCAGCGGCCGCGATACTTCATCAGCATCGCCGCCGAGCTGGCGAGCGTGCACCCGCGTACCCTGCGGATCTACGAGGAGGAGGGCCTCCTCTGTCCGCACCGGCGCAACAACCTCCGCCTCTATTCGGAGGCAGATATCCGACGGGTGCGTATCATCCGTTTCCTGACCCAACGCCAGGGGGTCAACCTGGCGGGCGTCAAGGTCATCCTTCAGCTCGAGGCGCTCGGCAAGATCCGCGTCTACGACCTGTTCGATGAGGCTGATGTCGAGCGATATGTCGAGGGCGACCCTGCCTGAGCAGGACGACCTTGACCGAAGGGACTAAGCAATTCATGGAATCCGAGAACCGCGAGACCGAGGTCGAGCGCAGCGTCGACCAGATCCAGGTGCTGCCGCTGGTGGCACTGCGGGACACGGTGATCTTCCCGGAGATGATCGTGCCGCTGCAGGTCGGCCGAGATCGCAGCGTCAAGGCGCTGGACCAGGCCGTGCGGTCCAGCACGCCCATCGCGCTGATCACCCAGCGCAGCTCGGAGACGGAGGAGGTCGACAGCGCGGAGGAGCTCCACGCCATCGGCACCCTGGCCAAGATCGCACAGGTGATCCGCCTCCAGGACGGGACCATTCGAGCCATCGTCCAGGGCCAGAAGCGCATCCGTCTGCTGGACCTGGTCCAGGTCGACCCGCACCTCGAGGCACGGGTCCAGGTCATCGACGACGTGCACGCCAAGACGCTCGAGGTCGAGGCGCTGATGGCCTCCGTCCAGGGGCAGATCGAGCAGTACGTGACCTCGGGGGCGTCGGTGCCGCCGGAGGTGGCGGTAGCCGCGCGCAACATCAGCGACGGCGGGCTGCTCGCCGACATGGTCGCCTACAGCCCGGAGATGAGCACCGAGCAGCGTCAGCAGCTGCTCGAGACGGTCGACGTGCCGGATCGGCTCCGGATGGTGAGCCAGTTCCTCGCCAAGCAGATCGAGGTGCTGGAGCTGAAGGGCCGGATCCAGAGCGAGGTCAAGTCCGAGATGGACAAGACCCAGCGCGAGTACATCCTCCGCGAGCAGCTCAAGGCCATCCAGAAGGAGCTGGGCGAGGACGACCCCTCGGTCGCGGAGGCGAACGAGCTGCGCGAGCGGGTGGAGCAGTCCGCCATGCCCGACGAGGTCAAGGAGAAGGCGATCAAGGAGGTCGACCGGCTCTCGCGCATCCCGTCCGCCTCGCCCGAGCAGGGCGTCATCCGCACCTACGTCGACTGGCTGGTCAGCCTGCCGTGGGGCGCCTATTCGGACGACAACCTGGACCTCGCCGAGGCGGAGAAGGTCCTCAACGAGGACCACTACGGCCTGGAGAAGCCCAAGGAGCGGATCGTCGAGTACATGGCAGTCCGCAAGCTCGCGGAGAAGATCCGCAGCCCCATCCTGCTCTTCGTGGGCCCGCCCGGCGTCGGCAAGACCTCGCTGGGACGGAGCATCGCGCGCGCCATGGGCCGCAAGTTCGTTCGCATGAGCCTGGGCGGAATCCATGACGAGGCGGAGATCCGCGGCCATCGGCGCACGTACATCGGCGCCCTTCCCGGTCGGGTGATCCAGAACGTCAAGACCGCCGGCAGTGCCAACCCGGTCTTCATGCTCGACGAGATCGACAAGGTCGGGATGGACTTCCGCGGCGACCCATCGTCCGCGCTGCTGGAGGTGCTGGATCCGGAGCAGAACTTCACCTTCCAGGACAACTACCTGGAGGTGCCGTTCGACCTGTCCAAGGTGCTCTTCATCGCCACCGCCAACATGCTCGACACCATCCCGCCGGCGCTTCGCGACCGGATGGAGGTGATCCAGCTGCCTGGCTACACCCAGCTCGAGAAGCTGCGCATCGCCCAGCGCTTCCTGGTGCCCAAGCAGCTCGAGGCCCACGGGCTCACCGACGGGCAGCTCACGATCGAGGAGCCGGCGCTGGTGCGGCTCATCCAGGCCTTCACCAAGGAGGCCGGGGTTCGGAACCTCGAGCGCGAGATCGCCAACGTTGCGCGCAAGGTGGCGCGGCGCGTCGCCGACGACCGCTCGGTGAAGGTCACCGTCAAGTCCGGCGAGCTCGAGGACTACCTGGGGCCCGCCCGGTTCGAGTACGGCGAGCTCGACAGCGAGGACCAGGTGGGGATGGCGACCGGCCTGGTCGTCTCCGATGCGGGCGGCGACATCGTCCAGATCGAGTCGACCCGGATGCAGGGCAAGGACGAGATCATTCTCACCGGACAGCTCGGCAGCGTGATGCAGGAGTCGGCTCGCGCGAGCCTGAGCTACGTCCGGGCCCGGGCCAAGGAGCTGGGGATCGACCCCGCCTCCTTTGGCACGGAGACGATCCACATCCACGTCCCGGCCGGGGCGACCCCCAAGGACGGGCCCTCGGCGGGGGTCACCATGGCCACCGCCGTCGCCAGCCTGCTCACCGGCAAGCCGGTGCGGCGTGACCTGGCCATGACCGGGGAGATCACCCTCCGCGGACGGGTCCTGCCCATTGGCGGGCTGAAGAGCAAGCTCCTCGCCGCGCACCTCGCCGGCGTGAAGACGGTGCTCATCCCGCAGCGGAACGAGAAGGACCTGGTGGACGTCCCGGAGGAGGTCCTGAGCCAGCTGCGGATCATCCCCGTGGAGTCCATGGATCAGGTCCTGGCGGAGGCGCTGATCGACCACGCGCGGCCGGCGTCACGGATCAAGTCCGAGCGGGCTGCTCGCCAGCAGAAGGCAGTGCGTCGGCCATCCCGCCGGCGGGTGGCGGCGGAGAAGGGCGTGCCCGTCTCCCCGTCGCATCCCGTCGACCAGCCTCCGGCGACCTCCGCCTGAGGCGGTCTGATCGGACGATCGCGCATGGAGTACAAGGACTACTACCAGGTCCTGGGCGTGCCCAAGACGGCGACGCAGGCCGAGATCAAGAAGGCCTACCGCCGTCTGGCACGCCAGCTCCATCCCGACAAGAACCCCGACGACAAGACCGCGGAGAAGCGGTTCAAGGACGCGAACGAGGCCCATGCCGTCCTCTCCGACCCGGAGAAGCGCAAGCGGTATGACGAGCTTGGCGCGAACTGGCAGGCCTACGAGCAACCCGGCGCGGGCAACTGGGCCGGCGGCTTCGACGGCGGCTCGTTCGCTGGTCAGCAGGCCGGTCCCGGCGGCGGCCACTTCACGTACCGGCGCGTCTCCCCGGAGGAGATGAGCGGCTTCTCCGACTTCTTCCGGGCCTTCTTCGGCGAGGGGGGCGGGGTCGCCTTCGATACCGGCGCGGGGAGCGGGAGCACCACCCATAGCGACGCGGGTGGCTTCGAGCGTCTCTTCGAGTTCGGCAACACGGGATCCGGACGCGGCCGTCCAGGGGCGACCACGCGCACCACGGCGCCGCGCATCCCCGACGTCCACGCCGAGACCGACGTCTCCCTGGCAGAGGTGGCCCGCGGGGCGAAGCGGATGGTGAGCATGGACGGCCGCCGGATCGAGGTGACCATTCCGCCGGGCGTGACCGATGGAGCCCGGATCAAGCTCCGCGGCGCGGGGCCGCGCGCCGGGGGCGGAGCGGCGGCCGGCGACCTGTATGTCACCGTCCACGTGAAGGATGACCCGCGCTTCGAGCGGCGCGGTGCGGACCTGGTCACGGAGCTGCCGCTCACCCTGGCGGAGGCCCTGGTCGGCGCGGAGATCCCGGTGGCGATCCCCACCGGATCGCTGAAGCTCCGCATCCGGCCCAACACCCAGAACGGGCAGGAGATCCATCTGACGGGTAAGGGGCTTCCCCGTCCGGGCAAGAAGTGCCGGGCGCGGTGACCTGATCGTGCGGGTGCGCGTCGTGCTGCCCCACCTCGACGCCGAGACCCGCGAGGAGGTGACCGCCCTGCTGGCGCGCCACCCGCAGGCGGATCCTCGTCAGCGCGAGCGGACCCACTGATCATGCGCACCGACCGGTTCACCCAGCGCGCCCAGGAGGCCATCGCAGAGGCCCAGCAGCGCGCGGAGGAGAGCGGCAACCCCCAGCTGGAGGTCTCTCACCTGCTCCTGGTGCTCGTCGACCAGCCGGATGGGGTGGTGCCGGCGGTCCTCGAACGGGTGGGCGCCGATCCCCGGCAGGTGGCCGAGGCGCTGCGCACCGAGCTGGCGACCCTTCCCACCGTGCGGGGACCATCGGCGCAGCTGACCCTGTCGGACGAGGCACGGCGCGTCCTCTCCGATGCGCATCCCATCGCGGAGCGCATGCACGACGACTACGTCTCCACCGAGCACCTCCTGCTTGCCATGCTGGAGGACCGTGCCGGGAGCGGCGCCCAGCGCATCCTGAAGGCGCACGGCGTCGACGCCACGGCCGTGCTCAACGCTTTGGCACAGATTCGAGGTTCCCAGCGCGTGACCACTCCCAATCCCGAGGCCACCTACGAGGCCCTCGACAAGTACGGGCGCGACCTGACCGATGCCGCCCGCCGCGGGCTGCTGGATCCGGTGATCGGCCGGGACGAGGAGATCCGCCGCGTCATCCAGGTCCTCAGCCGCCGCACCAAGAACAACCCCGTGCTGATCGGAGAGCCGGGCGTGGGCAAGACGGCCATCGTGGAAGGGCTCGCCCAGCGCATCGTCCGCGGCGATATCCCCGAGGGGCTCCGCGACAAGAAGGTGGTGGCCCTGGACATGGGCGCCCTGGTGGCCGGTGCCAAGTACCGCGGGGAGTTCGAGGAACGGCTCAAGGCGGTTCTCAAGGAGATCACCGCGGCGTCCGGCCAGATCATCCTCTTCATCGACGAGCTGCACACCGTGGTGGGCGCCGGAGCCGCGGAGGGCGCCATGGACGCGGCGAACCTGCTCAAGCCCATGCTCGCCCGCGGCGAGCTGCACGCCATTGGCGCCACGACCCTCGACGAGTACCGCAAGAACATCGAGAAGGACGCCGCCCTGGAGCGGCGCTTCCAGCCGATCATCGTCGACCAGCCCGGCGTCGAGGACACCATCTCCATCCTCCGGGGACTGCGCGAGCGCTACGAGGTCCATCACGGGGTGCGGATCACCGACTCCGCGCTGGTGGCCGCCGCGGTCCTCTCCAATCGCTACATCACCGGGCGCTTCCTGCCGGACAAGGCCATCGACCTCGTCGACGAGTCCGCCTCGCGGCTGCGGGTGGAGATGGACTCCATGCCCGCCGAGCTGGACGAGCTGGAGCGGCGCCGGATGCAGCTCGAGATCGAGCGCGAGGCGCTCCGCAAGGAGAAGGACGAGGCCTCCAAGACGCGGCTCACGGCGCTCGAGTCGGAGCTCGCCGACCTGCGCGAGCGCTCGACCGCCATGAAGGCCCAGTGGGACCGGGAGAAGGCCGTCCTGGCCAGCATCCGGGAGACGCGCGAGGCGCTGGAGAAGCTGACCCCGGAGATCGAGGCGGCGGAGCGCGCGGCGGACTACGCGAAGGCCGCGGAGCTGCGCTACGGGCGAGCGAACGAGCTCCAGCAGCAGCTCGCGGCCAACGAGCAGCAGTTCCGCGAGCTCAAGACCTCCGGGACCCTGCTCGTCAAGGAGGAGGTCGACGCGGACGACATCGCCGAGGTGGTGTCCCGCTGGACCGGGGTCCCGGTCTCGCGCCTGATGGAGGGCGAGACGGAGAAGCTGCTCAGGATGGAGGAGCGGCTCCACGAGCGGCTCATCGGCCAGGACCAGGCCGTCGAGGCCGTCTCGGACGCCATCCGGCGGGCGCGCGCCGGGCTCAAGGACCCCAGGCGGCCCATCGGCTCCTTCATCTTCCTGGGGCCCACCGGGGTGGGCAAGACGGAGCTGGCTCGCGCGCTGGCCGAGTTCCTCTTCGACGACGAGAACGCCCTGGTCCGCATCGACATGAGCGAGTACATGGAGAAGTTCTCCACCTCGCGGCTGGTCGGGGCGCCGCCCGGCTACGTCGGCTACGAGGAGGGCGGCCAGCTCACCGAGACGGTGCGTCGCCGGCCCTACCAGGTGGTCCTCTTCGACGAGATCGAGAAGGCGCACCCGGACGTCTTCAACGTCCTGCTCCAGCTCCTCGACGACGGCCGGCTGACCGATTCGCAGGGCCGCACCGTGGACTTCAAGAACACGGTCGTGATCATGACCAGCAACGTCGGATCGGTGACGCTCCTGGAGGCGGCTGAGCGCGGCCCGGACGCCTTCGACGCCGCGGCCGATTCGGTCCGGCTCCAGCTGCGCGATCATTTCCGGCCGGAGTTCCTCAACCGGGTCGACGAGATCATCGTCTTCCGGCCGCTCGACGACGAGCAGCTGGCCCGGATCGTGGGACTCCTGCTGGCCGGCGTGGAGCGGCGCCTGGAGGAGGTGCAGCTCTCGCTGGAGGTGACCGATGCGGCGCGCCTCCTGATCGCGAAGGAGGGCTACGACCCGGCCTTCGGCGCGCGCCCCCTGCACCGGGCCATCCAGCGCAAGATCGAGAACCCGCTGGCCCGACGCATCCTGGGCGGCGAGTTCCACGGCGGCGACACGGTTCGGATCGACGCACGGGACGGCGCCATCGTCTTCGAGAAGACGTCCGGCGCTGAGCCCTCACTTTCCCCAACCGCAAGCGATTAGCCGCTCACCACCCGACCCCGGGCACCACCGGTCCGCCGCCCCGCCCAGGTGCCGGCCGAATCGAACATGCAGCGAGGCGATCGACCATGGCAGCACTCCCTCCGGCCCCGGACCCCGACCGCCCGGCCGTCGGGCGGTCTCGACCGCTCGGTGGCGCAGTCGCTGCGGTCGTCCTCTCCCTCACCCTGTTCGTGGGCGGTGTCGCCGCGGATCGCGCGGGCCTCGTCCCGTGGGGCCCCGGCGCTCCCGCCGCGGCTCGCGGCAGCGACTTCGCGCTGGTCGGGCAGGCCTGGGACCTGCTCCAGGCGCATTACGTCGATAGCTCGACCCTCGACTGGCGCCAGATCGCATACGGCGCCATCGGCGGGATGACGCAGGCCGTGGGGGACATTGGCCATACGACCTTCCTTACGCCGGACGCACTGGCCTCCGAGCAGGCGGCGCTCTCCGGCTCCTACGTCGGCATCGGTGTGGTGGTCGACATCAGCGACGGCCGGCCGGTGATCGTCAGCGTCTTCCCGGGCGGGCCCGCAGAGCGCGCCGGGCTGGTCCACGGGGACCGCATCCTCTCGATCGACGGGACCGACACGCAGGCGATGCCACTCTCTACCGTCTCGGTCCACATTCGCGGCCCATCCGGGTCGAGCGTGACCCTGGTCGTCGCTCCTGCCGGGAGCGGTTCGGAGCGCACGGTCCGCGTCGAGCGCGCCAGCGTCGACGTGCCGGCGGTGGCATGGGCCATGGTCCCCGGACGGACCGTCGCCGACGTCCATATCCTCGAGTTCTCTCGCGGCGCGGCGGACGCCCTGCGCTCTGCGCTCGATGCGGCGACCAGCGCCGGCGCGACCGCCATCGTGCTCGACCTGCGCGACGATCCGGGCGGCTACGTGGACGAGGCGGTGGGCGTGGCGAGCCAGTTCATCGCTTCGGGCGTCGTCTACATCTCCGAAGATGCCAGCGGAACGAAGACGCCGGTCCAGGTGAAGACGGACGCGCATCGCACGAACCTGCCGCTCGTCGTGCTGGTCAACCACGCGACGGCCTCAGCAGCCGAGATCGTGGCCGGGGCGCTCCTGGACCACGGTCGGGCGCCGATCGTGGGCGCAACCACGTTCGGCACGGGCACGGTCCTCCTGCAGTACGACCTGGCCGACGGCTCGGCGCTGCGGATCGGAACGCAGAAGTGGCTGACACCGTCAGGACGGCAGATCTGGCACCACGGGATCGTGCCGACGCAGGCCGTGTCGCTGCCGTCGAGCGTCAATCCGCTCTTCCCCGACCAGCTCAAGGGGATGACCGTCGCGCAGCTGTCCGCCGCGGGCGATGCCCAGCTCGCCCGTGCGCTCGCGCTGCTCGGCGCTGCGCCGTGAGGTTCGGGGGCCCGCCCGACGCCGGCAGAGCCCCTCCTGTGACACCGGCGCTCCGCGGGTGGGCCGATCGGCCCTTGGGACTCCCGGAGTCGGACGGCTAGGGTGGCTGCGAACTCCGCAGCAGGCGCACCCCGATCAGTGGACCCCATCGAAGAGCAGACACCAACGCTCGAGCCGCAGCCCGCGGCTCCGCTCCCGCCCCGCGACGCAGAGACTGCCTCGACCCTCGACACGCCGCCGCAGCGGCCCTCGGAGCGGGTCCCGCGGCTGGCCCTGTTCGCGGCCGGCGCACTGACCGGTGCCGCGGCCATGCTCCTGGCGCTCGCCGTGAGCGGCGCCCTGGGCGGTCGCGATGCCGCCGGCACGGCTTCGGCAAGCACCACGCCGGCTCCGTCCGCCGCCCAGTCGGGCGGTGCCCTGGTCACCCCGCCGCCCGTGGTGACGCCCGCGTCGTTCACCCCCACGACACTCGCCGACGGGCACGCCCTGGGAAACGCCGACGCGCCCGTGACGGTGGAGGTCTGGGCGGACTACCAATGCCCGTACTGCGCCCGCTTCTCGGAGCAGGTGGAGCCGCAGATCATCGCGGCCTACGTCGCCTCCGGCGACGTGCGGTTCGTCTACCGCAATCTCGCTTTCCTGGGCGACGAGTCGCGCTGGGCCGCGGTCGCCGCCCGGCTGGCCCAGCAGCAGGGCATGTTCTGGCCATTCCACGACTACCTCTTCGCCAACCAGCTCGGCGAGAACGTGGGCAGCTTCGCCGTGGCACGCCTCAAGGAGATCGCCTCGAAGGTGGGACTGGACCGCACCACGTTCGACGCCGGGCTGGAGCTGGAGGCGGCGCGTACCCTCTTCGGTGAGATCCAGGCCGAGTCGGAGGCGGATGCGACGCGACTGGGGATCAGCGCCACCCCGACCGTGGTCGTCGACGGCGCGAAGCTGTCCGGGAACGACTGGGACACGATCCGCACCGCGATCGAGGCGGCCCTCGCGGGCTGAGCCTGCAAGGGCTACCTGAAGGATCGGGCGCGCTGATCGGCCCGGGCACTGATCGGTCCGGGCGTGCCCACGGGGGACGCACCCGGACCCTAGATGCCGGCCAGCCGGTCCAGCGGGAACGGCGGCAGCGCCAGCGGCTTCACCGCCAGACGGAGGAGAAGCAGCGGGCTGTCGTCGCCGGCGCACCGGTTGGCATGCAGCACGCCACAGCCCGCGCAGCGGTGGATGATTACCCACTCGCCGTCGCCGCGCACGGTGATGGCGATGGGCTCCATCGACGAGCCGCAGTCTGCGGCCCGGTCGCCGGGCGCGTCGTCGACGTGCCGGCTCCACAGGCACACGGGGCAGTGGTTGCGATGCCGCGTCCCGGGCGCCTCACCCGGGACATCGGCGTGGCAGTGCACGCAGCGGAACGAAGTCGCGCGCTGGCGCAGCGCACGATCGCGATCGCGAGGCATGGCACGGCCACGACGAGCAGAACGGTTCACACAGGGATCTCCGGTCGCTGGGGATGGTGACGACGGGGCGTCGCGCGACCGGTCTCGACCAACAAGACGGCCGTCCCGGATGGGACGGCCAGCGCCAAAGCCGATGGGGCTGAAGGGCGCTAGCGGGCGATCCTCCGGGGGCGCGACGCGACGACGACGACCCTGGCCGACATGGACATCACGCTCTCCTTCCTGGCGCTCCAGAACTGGCGAACCGTTCGGGTCCAGCAGGCGCCAGTGGCCAGTATGGCGGGGCGCAGCCGCCTGTCAACCGCGGCCGGCTCTAGCGCGGCCGGCTCTGCCGCGGCCGGCTCTGCCGCGGCCGGCTCTGCCGCGGCCGGCTCAGGCGTAGCGGATCCGCGGGTCGATGTACGCGTACAGGACGTCCACGACCAGGTTCATGACCGCGATCACGATGGCGTACAGCATGGTCATGGCCATGATCACGCCGTAGTCACGCTGGCCGATGCTGGTGACGTAGTCACGTCCGATCCCGGGGATGGAGAAGATCGTCTCGATGATGAACGAGCCGGTGATCAGGAAGGCCATGATGGGGCCCAGGATGGTGATCACCGGGATCATGGCGTTGCGGATCATGTGCACGACCACCACCGAGCGCTCCTTGAGCCCCTTGCTCTCCGCGGTGCGCACGTAATCCTTGCGGGTCACCTCCAGCATGCTGGCCCGCGTGTACCGCGCGATCTGGGCAATGGGGAAGAGGGCAAGCGCCACGGTGGGCAGCACCCAGCGGGATGGGTCGTCCCAGCCGAAGGTCGGGAACCAGCGCAGGGTGACGCTGAAGATGACGAGCAGCACGATCGAGCCCACGAAGCTGGGGGTGCAGATCCCCAGCACGCTGATGAAGGTGGCCACGTAGTCCGGCCAGCGGTTGTGGTTCAACGCCGCGATGACCCCCAGCGGGATGCCCACGATGACCGAGAGAGCGAAGGCCATCAGGCCCAGCTGCACCGTGGTCCAGATGCCGGCCGCGACGATGTCGTCGACCGTGCGGTCGAGGTACTTGTAGGACGGTCCCAGGTCTCCGTGCAGGAGTCCGCCCACCCAGTGCAGGTACTGCTGCCAGACCGGCTGGTCGAGGCCGTAGATCTCGTTGAGCCGCGCGATCTGGGAGGCGGGCAGCTGCTTGGCCTTGTCCCATGGCCCGCCGGGTGCGGCGTGCATCAGGACGAAGGTGATGACGGAGACCGCGAGGAGGACCGGGACGATCCACAACACTCGCCTCACGATGTAACCGAGCACGAGGTCCCTTTCCGTGTGCATCGGGCGGGTGTCTTGGGGCGGACATATAGTCTACGCCTGACAAGCAGCGAAGGTTCAACCCCGCTGCCGGGAGCCGATCGGGAGGTGTCGCCGGCCCTAGCGGTGGCGGCGCCGGCGGCCGGCCGGGGTCGGACGTGGCCGCACCCGGGCCGAACGGCGGGGCGGCGGAACGTAGCGGCGGCGGCGGATCTCGTCGTTGGCCGTGGCGATGATGGGCGGGAAGCGGATGAAGGTGGCGTAGGCGGCAATGCCCATGGACGGAAGCAGGAGCAGGAGCAGGAGCAGGAGCGGCACGTGGATCACGACCAGGAGCGGCGTGATTCCCCAGCCGATGGCGATTGGCCAGAAGACCCACTCGTGGAGGGCGAGGATCGCCGGGTAGCGGCGGTATCGCGCCTGCGCGAGGTTGTAGACGACCACGGACCCCACCAGGATCAGGAGGCCCGCGACCCACATCAGGGTGAACAGGTCGGGATAGGTGATGGGCGTGAGGGGATCGAAGAGAAACGCCATGGCGCGCGGAGTATACCCAAGCCTGCGGGCGCGCCACCCCGCCCGGACGAGAGGATGGCAACGGAAGGGCCCGGTGGCGCGGCTATAATCGATGCCCCGAGACGCAACAATCCGCGCCTCGCAGCCACCCCGCCGTAGCACGAGGGCCGTCGTTGCGCGCACTCCTCTCCGTCTCCGACCGCGAAGGCATCGTCGAGCTGGCCCGCGGCCTGATTGACGCGGGCGTGGAATGCTTCGCCACGGACGGCACACGCTCCCACCTGCAGGAGAACGGCATCGAGGTCGGTTCGGTCTCCGAGCTGACCGATACGCAGGAGATCCTTGGTGGCCGCGTGAAGACGCTCCATCCCGCGATCTTCGCCGGCCTCCTGGCGCGCCGAGATCAGCCGGACCACCTCGCCCAGCTGGCGGAGCACGGCATCGGCCAGATCGACATCGTGGTGGTCAACCTGTACCCGTTCGCACGGACCGCGCGCGAGGCCGGCACGACGCTCGACCAGGCGCTCGAGCAGATCGACATCGGCGGCGTGGCACTCCTGCGGGCCGCGGCCAAGAACTTCCCCGGGGTGGCCGCCGTGAGCGACCCCACGCAGTACGCGCTGGTGCTCCGCGACCTGAAGACCATTGGTGCGGTCAGCCCGGAGACGCGCCAGAAGCTGGCGGCGGAAGCCTTCGCCCTGACCGCCGCCTACGACGCGCACATCGCCAGCTACCTGAACCTGCAGGCCGGGACCCCCTTCCCCAGCCGGCTCACGCTGGTCGTGGAGAAGCGCGCGGACCTGCGGTACGGAGAGAATCCGCACCAGCTGGGCGCCTTCTACGCGGACCCGGCACAGCGGGGCGGCTCAATCTCCAGCGCCCACCAGATTGCCGGCAAGGACCTGAGCTTCAACAACCTGCTCGATCTCGACGCGGCCTGGCAGATCGCATCCGACTTCAAGACACCCACCGTCTGCGTCGTGAAGCACGGCAATCCCTGCGGGCTCGCCAGCGTCGTCGACCTGGCCGATGCGTTCCGTGCGGCACTGGAGGGCGACTCGGTCTCGGCCTACGGCGGGATCATCGGCGCCAACCGGACCATCGACGAGGCCACTGCCCGCGCCATCCGCCCCGGGTTCTTCGAGGCCATCGTGGCCCCCGGCTACACGCCGGAGGCGCTGGAGATGCTCCGCACCAAGAAGGGCTTCGAGATCATCGAGGTGCCCCCGGCCGACTCGGATGGACCGGATCTGGGCATCGGCAAATTCGACTTCAAGCGCATCGGCGGCGGCATCCTGGTCCAGACCTTCGACTCGCTGGAGGAGGATCGCAACAAGCTCCAGGTGGTGACCCAGCGGCGCCCCACGCTGGAGGAGCTCACGGACCTGCTCTTCGCCTGGCGCGCGGTGCGACACGTCCGCTCCAACGCGGTGGTCCTCGCCAAGAAGCACTCCATGATCGGTATGGGCGCCGGCCAGCCATCCCGGGTGGTGAGCGTGGAGATCGCCCTGCGCAAGGCCGGCGAGCGCGCACCGCTCTCGGTCATGGCCTCGGACGCCTACTTCCCGTTCCCGGATGGCATCCAGATTGCCGCCCAGGCCGGGGTGACCGCCATCATCCAGCCCGGGGGCAGCATCCGCGACGAGATGGCCATCGAGGTAGCCGACCGTCACCACATGGCCATGGTCTTCACCGGCCGTCGTCATTTCCGCCACTGACCCCGACACTGACCCTGGCACTCACCCCGGCGCGCATGCCGGGACCGAGCGTGGAGGACCGAACATGGACAAGCTGATCAGCGTCGAGGCCGTCGCCGCCACAGAGGCCGGCGCCATCGCCGCGGCCCGCCTCATGGGCCGGGGCGACCGGGACGGAGCGGACCACGCCGCCGTGGAGGCCATGCGGCAGGCCATGGAGGAATCGGAGATCAGCGGCACCATCGTCATCGGCGAGGGCGAGCGCGACGAGGCGCCCATGCTCTACATCGGCGAGAAGGTCGGCAACCCGGAAGCGGCGACCCACGTCGACATCGCGGTCGACCCGCTGGAGGGCACCAACCTGGTCGCCACCGGCTCGCCCAATGCCACCGCGGTCCTGGCCGCGGCGGAGCCCGGCGGGCTGATGCACGCGCCGGACACCTACCTGCGCAAGCTCATCGTGGGGCCGCAGGTCGCCGGGCATGTCCACCTCGACGACCCGGTTGAGACGACGCTGGGCATCATCGCCGAGCGCCTGGGCCGCCACGTGGAGGACATCACGGTCGTGATCCTGGAGCGCGAGCGCCACGAGGAGCTCATCGCCCAGGTGCGCGCCACCGGAGCCCGGATCAAGCTCATCTCCGATGGCGACCTGACGGCAGGAATCAGCGTGGCCGTCTCCGGCACGGGCGTCCACGCCGTGATGGGCACCGGCGGGGCCCCGGAGGGCGTGCTCACCGCGGCCGCGCTCAAGTGCCTGGGCGGCGAGATCCAGGCCAAGTTCGCCTGGCGCTCCGACGAGGAGAAGGAGCGGGCGCGCGGGATGGGCGTGGACGTCGACGACACGGATCGCGTCTACTTCACCAACGACCTGGCGCCGGGTGAGAATGTCGTCTTCTGCGCCACCGGCGTGACCGACGGCGAGCTCCTGCGCGGGGTCCGCTTCTTCGGCGGCGGGGCACGCACCCACTCGCTGCTGATGGCCGCCCAGCGCGGCATCGTGCGGTTCATCGACACGGTGCACACCTTCGACGAGCACGCCCCGCCCAAGGTCCGCCTGTAGGTCCGCCTGCAGGTCGGCCTGCAGGTCCGCCCCTGGCCTCGTGCCGGCGCGAGGGGTGCTGGCCTCCGACCTGCGTGGCGCGACCACGGGTCGCGTTACCGCGCTCCGCCGCGGCAACGGCCCTCCGACCTGCGTGGCGCGACCACGGGTCGCGTTACCGCGCTCCGCCGCGGCAACGGCCCTCCGACCTGCGTGGCGCGACCACGGGTCGCGTTAAGTGCTTCCAGCGCCGGGCCATCGGCGCAGGAGCCGGTCAGCTGAGCACGGATGAGTGACCGATGGGCTGCACATGCGCGCCCCGACACCCTTAGCGCGCGCACCAGTCGCGCCACGCAGGTCCAGCGTTAAGGCCTTTCGGTCCTCCGGTCCTCGGTCTCCGGTCCTCGGTCTCCGGTCCTCGGTCCTCCGACCCCGCGGCCCTGCCATGAGGCCGCAATCACCCAGGCTCAGTCCAGACCCAGGGTCTCCAGGTCGGACTCGATGATCCTCCGATCCTCTTCGTCGGTGATCGTGGCGCACGATGCGCGCGCCCGCCCCAGCCACTCGCGTGCGGCGGCATCGTCCCCGGCGACCAGGGACGCCCGCGCCATTGCCTCCTGGGCGGCGGCGATGTCCCAGTCCCCGATCCCGTGCTCCTCGCAGATGGCGAGGCAGCGACGCGCGTGCCACATTGACGGCTCGGCGCGCCGAAGCACGGCGTAGACGCGGGAGCACTGCCACTCCCCGCGCGCCAGGTTCGCCGGCTCGCCCACCTCGCCCCAGTGGAAGCGCGAGGCGTGCGCGCAGTGGATCATCTCGTCGTCCTGGAGCGGGTTCCTGTCCGGCAGCTCCAGCAGCTCCCAGGTGCGGTTGAAGAGGCCCGCGGCCAGGCGGCGACGGGTGGCTGGGTCGATCTCGGCGGGAATCGGCGGCTCGACGGCCATCGGCTCGGTCTCCTTCGCAGGTTCGGTTCGCGACGTGCGCGTCATCTCGGACAGGACGTGGAGGATGCGCTGCAGGCGCCAGGTGCGGGCCTGCACGCGGTCGAAGTGGACGACGAGGAGGGCTCGCCGCCGGTCCGGGTCATCCTCGTCGAGGACCACCCGGATCTCCTCGATGGGGAGCTCCAGGTCCCGCAGGCGGCGGATGGCCCTGGCCCGCTCCAGCTGGTCGCGAGCGTAGGACCGATACCCCGTGAACGTGTCCACGCGGGCGGGCCGCACCAGGTCCAGCTCGTCGTAGTGGCGCAGCGCGCCAACCGAGAGGCCGGAGAGGCGCGCGAACCGGCCTATCGCCAGGAGCTCGTCCATGCGCGGAGCATGAACCCTCTGGCTACTGCAGAGTCAAGCCCTCCGCGTATCTCTCGCGACCTGCGTGGCGCGACCACCAGTCGCGTTACCGCGCTCCGCCGCAGGCAACGGCCCTCCGACCTGCGTGGCGCGACCACGGGTCGCGGTAAGTCCCTCGAGCGGCAGGTCGCCAGCGCAGGAGCCGGTCAGCTGAGCACGGATGAGCGACCGATGGGCTGCACATGCGCGCCCCGACACCCTTAGCGCGCGCACCAGTCGCGCCACGCAGGTCGGGCACCTACCCCGGTCGACCGGGGACGGGATCGGCCCACTCGGGACCTGCCACGCGGCGCACGTCCTGGTCGGCGACGGCCGGCAGGAGGTCCGCAATGGTCACGTCGCGTCGCACGTCGTCGCAGCCGCGCCACGGACGCAGATCGGGTTGCAGCTCCGCCATCGGCTCCAGGGCAAACCGCCGCTCGTGCAGGCGGGGGTGCGGCACGACGAGGTCGTGGCGGGTATCGGTCACGCATCGGCCGTCGAAGGCCAGGATGTCCAGGTCGATCACGACGCGGGCCATAGCGGATCCCCTGCGGGTCGCGGCCCAGGGAGAGCTCGATCCGCTTCAGCGCCGTCAGCAGCACCTCCGGCTCCAGCTCCGTCTGGAGCTCCAGCGCGGCGTTGGTGAAATCCGGCTGTTCGGGGAGGTCACGTGGCGCGGAGGCGTACAGCGAGGAGGTGCGCACCACCAGGCCGATGCCGCGCAGCTCCGCGACCGCCCTCCCAAGCACGTCCCGGGTCTGTGGCAGGTTCCCGCCAAGACCAATGAAGGCTCGCATCTTCGCGACGCACTCTAGCCCATGCCCCGGTAATGCGCCGATAATCGCTATCCGGCTACCGTTCGTGCGTCGAGAGATCACCGGGGGAGGGTGACCTCAATCAGCGACCCTACCCGCCCGGGGAATCGCGATGGAGGAGTACAAGAGCGCCTACCCGCTCATTCACAACAAGGTCATCTCGCCGCGCTTCGTCACTCCCACGCTGCGGCGGCCCAGGCTCCTCGACTGGCTGAATGACCACCGGGAGTGCCGCGCCATGGTGATCGCCGCTGGCGCCGGGTACGGCAAGACCACCCTGCTCTGGCAGTGGGAGCAGACGGTTGACTTCCCCTGCTACTGGTACAAGCTCGACCGAAACGATCGGGACTGGACCCTGCACATCAGCTACCTGGTCGAGGCGGTCAGCCAGCGGCACGCCGGCTTCGGCCGCAAGGCGCACTCGATCCTGCGCCAGATGGGCGGGCCGGGCTCCTCGAGGCCGGGGGTCACCGCCTTCCTCCTTGCCGAGATGCACGAGCGTCTGCGCGAGCCGTGCACCTTCATCATCGACGACTGGCAGTACGTCGCCTCTGTGACCGAGGTTCGAGGCCTGTGGAACCAGATCCTTCGCGATGCTCCCCCCACCTGCCGGTTCGTGTTCGCCTCGCGTGGCAAACCGCAATTGCAGTTCGCCCGGTTCAAGACGCACGGCGGGTACGGAGAGCTGCGGACTCCCGAGCTGCGCATGACCGAGCCGGAGATCACGGAGCTGTTCCGTGACGTGTACCGCGACCCCCTCACACCCGATGAGGCGGTCCAGCTCGAGCGGCGGACGGAGGGGTGGGCGGCGAGCCTGCAGCTCGTGGAGGTCTCGCTGCGGGAGCGCAAGACGCCGGAGAAACGCCGCGCGCTGATTGAATCCATCACGGCCCGTTCCGACACCGACCTGTTCAGCTTCCTCGCGGAGGAGGTGCTGGACCAGCAGACGGAGGAGACCCGCAACTTCCTGCTGTCGACCTCGATCCTGCAGCAGATCACTCCCGATCTCGCGGAGCGCCTCGCCGGCGTCCACGATGGGATGCGTCGCCTCCTGCAGCTTGAGCACGCAGGGTTGTTCACGTACCGGCTCGACGAGGCACGGTATCGATATCACGGTCTCTTCCGGGACTTCCTGGAGCGGCGCCTCAGCGATGAGCGAACCGATGCGGAGGTGTCGGGGCTCCACATCCACGCTGCGTCGTACTACGAGACCTCGACCCAGTGGCCGGAAGCCATCTACCACTACCTACGGGCAGGGCTCCAGCGACAGGCCGCACGACTGATCGCCCGCTACGGGGAGGATGTCGTCGCCGAAGGACGCCTGGGCATGGTCGACGAGTGGCTCCAGGAGCTGCCGGAGAAGACCATCCGGGACAACGCACGCCTCAGTCTCCTCCACGGCGAGGCGCTCGGGATACGAGGGGAGTTCGAGGCAGCGCTTGCTGCGCTCGAGCGCGCGCGCACCTTCTTCACGCGCAAGGGTGACCGGCGCATGCAAGCGCTCGCCCTCGTCAAAGAGAGCGCCATATTCCATCACTGGGGAAGGCCCAACACCGCGTACAAGACAGCTGCTGAAGGGCTCACGCTTGCCCCGCCTGATGACCGGGCACTTCGGCTCCGGCTCGAAGGGAACATCGCAATCACGTCGTTGTGGCTGCATTCCCAGCTCGATGAGGTTCTCATGGCCGTCATGAGAGTGACCGCTGAGGCAACACAGCTGGGGCTCGAACACTACGCTGCAATTGGCCTACACAACGTCGGCTGCCTGCAGCTGGAGATGGGCGAGATTGAACGTGCAGTTGTCTCCTTGGAGCGAGCGGCTGAATTCTGGGCGCAGCCGCCATCCAATCCTTTCGCTGACAACTACAACCTAGTGTGCTGCCTGCTGGCGGTCGGCGACTCTGCCCGGGCAGCGGAGGTCGCAGCTAAGAGCCCTGACCGCAACGCGCGAGTGGCCGCGGGTTCATGCAGAGGCCAGTTGTGGCGCTGCCCGGGTCAGGATGAATGCTGGAGACTTCAGTCAAGCTGTGCGCGTGCTCGAGGGACACGTCTTCGGGCGCCTGGATCTTGGCGCCTCCACCGAAATGGTCTTGTGCCACTACCTGCAATCGAAGCTCTTGGGAGAGGACCTAGATTCGGATGCTGCGGAGGTCGCACGTCGCCTGAAGGAGCGCGACTTGGATCCTCGTCAGGCGCCCAACACCCAGGCGGTGCTGGCTGCCGTATCGCATGAAATGGGCAGATGTAGTCCGAGCTGCGGCGAGGATGCCCTCGCCGCAGCTCTAGATTGGCGCGCCAGAGGCGCGATCTTGATGGCTAGCGAAGCCTTGCTGATTGGCGGGCACGTTGCCTTAGCTCATGGAGTCTCCGGTGCCGGTGCCGCAGTCGGCGAGGCGCTGACTGATGTGACGCGTCTGCGTGCGGCCGGTGCGACCAGCCAGTGGGTGCGCCGCCTTGCCAGTCGGACACCTTCGCTCATCGCTGGATCGATCCCTCCTTGTGGCCGGACCTCCTCCGACTGGACTTCCGAACTTGGTCGACGCAACTGCTGAGCGGTGGACTCGGTCGGATCGGAGAATCGGAAGACCGAGCTGCAGCCATTGCTGCGCTCGAGTCTTGGGCAGGCCCGAATGATCTGGATCTTTTCGCCACCACAACCGTTCCGGAGCTCGTCTCAGTCCGCTATCGGCTCACCGTCAAACACGCCGCTCGGCTCTTCGTAAGATCGTTCGGCAAACTGACTGCCCGACGAGGGGATTGGGACGGTCCAGGGGTTGGCGTCTCGAAGCGCCGGGAGCAGGCCCTGCTTAGCTATTTGGTCGCACACTTTGGCGAGTCCGTTAGCCGCGACGCGATACTGGAAGCGCTGTGGCCCGATACGCCCGCACCAGCGGCGGTTAACAGCCTGAATCAGACTCTCTTTCAGTTGCGCCGATTGATCAACCCTCCCTCTAGGGATGGGGTTAGCCCGCCGTACCTCCGCTCGACCACAGAGTCAGTCGAGCTGAATCCTGAACTCGTGCGAGTTGACTGGAGTGAACTGAGTCACCAGTTGGGCACCTCGAAATTGGAGGATGACCTGGGGGCTGGGGCAAGGCTGGCCTTGCGCCTCATTCGAGGACAATTCCTCCACGAGAGCCTCTACGACGACTGGGCTACCGGGCCGCGTCAACGCGTTCACCATTCGCTGCGCAGTGCCCTACTCCCTCTCAGTGCGGGTGCGGACATATCCGCAGACGCACGAGCACGCGTCGCCGAATGTCTCGTGATGCTCGACGAATACGACGAACTCGCACACGTCGCACTCGCGCGGGCGCTCGCGGAAAGCGGTCGTCGCGTGGAGGGGGAGTGCGAGTCGCGCGCCGCCTGATAGGCCGACTCCAAGAGGAGGCGATTGAACCGTCGGACGCTCTGATCAACGTCGTCGACGAACTCGTGGCGGCACCAGTGCAGTAGAAGTTGACTTTCGGGCCAACTTCGAGAATTCAGTCTTGACCTCATGCTCCCCAGGATCTATGGTACCGGTGACGCGTAGTACTTATGGCCTACGCTGAGGATGCTGAGATCCGGCCGCTGAACGTGGGCACTTAGGCCAGTCGGGGAGCATGTAGTGCAACCGACCGTCCGACACTTGGATAGTCGGTTTTATGTACGTAGCTAAGGAAGAGGGCACCTTCTGATGGCACGAGAGAACGCCAAGGGCTGGTAGAGGAGTGGGTGGTGCGATGCGATTCATCTATCGCCTTCCACCGCTTCTAGCCACTCTCCTGGGCCTCGTAGCACTGGCTTTGGCTGGAGGCGCGAGTCTCAGGTTCTGGTAGAAGTCGATGGTAGACTCCGGCACTGGCGAATGCCGCGGAGTGCCGGATGACTAGATACCTTCGTCTTCTAATCGTCACTCAGGTAGCCGCTGCTGGCATCGCGCTGGCGGCGGCTATCGTTGTCTACCCAATCCGTCCGGAGCTCGGCGGCTTTGTCGGCCTTGTCTTCTGGATCGCAATCACGCTCGTGGCGAGCGCCTTGCCGATTCAGCTGCCTGCCGGCATCCCGGTTTCGGTTGGGCTCGCCACAGTAATTACGACCATCATTGCTCGGCGGGCCCCCGGCGGCCGGATTTCGTAGCCCTACGGGACCTTCGATATCGCGAAGCTGCCGCGAAGTGCCCTGGTACGGCACTGTCAACAACCACGCCCAGATGTCTTGCCGGACCGCGGCAATGAGCGGCATGTTCTTCGAGGGCGCTCTTGGCCCGCTTCGGACAGGCCGGCGCGAGCGGGCCTCTTAACCTTCGATCGGGTTGGATCGCGGGAGTCGTCTACAACGTCCTAATACACTTCATGGCTGCCCTTGTGGTCAGCGCGCGCAGCGGCCATTCGCTCACATCTGTCTGGGCGCAGGATCTTCGCATCATTGCACCGAATACCATCGCGTTGGTGCCGCTGGCCTGGCTTATGGCAGAGGTCTTTACCCTGCCTGAAGGGGTCGGCTGGTGGGCGAGCCTCTCTTCTTGGCTGCCACTCTTCACGACGAGGCTTGCCTATCACCGGTACGTCGAGACGCGCGAGCTCTTCGAGCAGACCATCGGTGCACTGGCCAACGCGGTTGACGCCCGCGACAAGTACACCCGCGGCCACTCCCAGCGGGTGAGCCACATCGCGGAGGCCATGTGCCGCGTGATGAAGCTCCCCGAGGCGGAGATCGAGAAGATCAAGTGGGCCGGCCTGCTCCACGACGTGGGCAAGATTGGCATTCGCGACAACGTGCTCCTCAAGCCCGGCCCGCTGGACAAGCACGAGCGCCGCCTGATGAACCAGCATCCCACCATTGGCGCCGAGATCGTGGCGCCGGCGCATCAGCTCAAGCCGGAGGCGCCCCTCATCAAGAGCCACCACGAATGGGTGAACGGCTCCGGCTACCCGGACGGGATGGAGGCACTGGACATCCCCCTGGGCGCCCGGATCCTGACCATCGCCGACGCGTACGAGGCCATGACCTCGTCGCGTCCGTATCGGCTCACGCCGTTCTCGCACGAGCAGGCGGTGGCGGAGCTGGAGAAGTTCTCCGGCATCCAGTTCGACCCCGAGATCGTGCCCATCCTGGTCAACCTCGATCGCGACATCCTGGATCGCCCACCCGAAGACTCCAGCGAGCTTCCGACCATGCTGCATGCGGACGATCCGCGCGACCAGCCGAGCGAGCCGGGAGCGGCCGATGAATCGGGTGCCCCCGCGGCCAGGATCGCCGCACCCGACGCAGCACCCGAAGATGCGCCCGGCGATCCGCGGACCCATGGCGCCCCGGAGCCAGAGACCGGGGGATGAGCACGGAGCCGTCCGCCCAGCAAGGAAGCGCACCGAGGCAGGCACTGGCCTCGGACGATGTTCCTTAGCGCCATCGCGCTGGCGCTCGTGGTGGGAGCGCTGGCGGGCGGCGGGCTGCCTCGTCTCGCAGAGCTGCGGCTCCGCTGGCTCTGGCTGCTTGGCCTGGCACTGGGCCTGCGGATCCTCGCCTACCTCGCCCGCAACTGGGGCATCGACGATTCCGTGCCGCTCGGCGGCGCGTTCATCGCCGCCTATGTCCTGATCTTCGCCTGGCTCTGGGGCAACTGGCGTGTCCCCGGACTGCAGATCGCCGCGGTGGGCATTGGCCTCAACACCGTCGCGGTCCTGCTCAACGCGGGCCAGATGCCGGTCTGGACCGGCGCCCTCAACGCGGCCGGCCTCACGCCCGCAGAGCTGGGGACGGACCCCTTCCACTTCCTGATGAGCGCCACCTCGCTGGCGGACTTCGTGCAGCGGGGCGGGATCTTTGGCGACGTGGTGCCCTTTCCGGTACCGCTCTTCCGCGACGTGGTCAGCATTGGCGACGTGCTGCTGGCGCTGGGCATCTTCTGGGCCATCGTCTCGTCCATGACCCGGACCAACGCCCCCGTCCGTGCCGGCGTGGCCCTGCCGTCCGGCCCCATGCGCCCCACGGCCGGCGGCGAGTTCCAGACCGGCGTCGCGTTTGCCGGTGCATTCGCCACGCCCCGGGCGGCGGCGCGCGTCCCCATGGTGGGGTTCCCCTCCCCGGCAATGGCGGGCACGGGAGGGGAGGCCGCCCTGCCGGCCGGCCGCGCCCAGTCCCCGTACCTGCGCCTGGCGCGCAACGCGAACTTCGCCCTCCTGTGGGTGGGCCAGCTGATCAGCGTCTTCGGAGATCGACTCCACCAGGTCGCGCTGGGCTTCCTGGTCGCCACCCGCGGCGACGCGCTCGAGGTGGGGATCACCTTCGCCATGACCGCCGCACCCAACGTCGTCCTGGGGCCGCTGGCCGGTGCCTTCGCCGACCGCTGGGATCGCCGGGTGACCATGATCGTCTGCGACGTGCTGCGCGCCGGGCTGGTGCTGCTGGTGCCGGTGGTCATCGACATCAACATCGTGTGGGTCTACGTCGTTGCCTTCGCGGTGGCCACCGTGACCCTTGTCTTCCGCCCCGCCAAGGTGGCGATCATTCCGCTCGTCGCCGACGATCGAGACCTGGTGGCCGCCAACTCCGCGGTGACGCTCACCGAGACCATGGCGGATCTGCTGGGCTATCCCGCCGCCGGCCTGCTGGTGGCGGCGCTGGCGTCGCTCATCAGTGCGGCCTTCGTGGTGGACAGCGCCACGTACGTGGTCTCCGCGCTCCTGCTGTGGAGCATGTCCATGGGTCCCTCAGACCATGTCGCGGCGCGCTTCAGCGTTCGCGCCGTCTGGCAGGAGATGGTCGACGGCTGGCTGTTCCTGCGCCGCCAGGCGGAGCTCTTCAGCAACACGGTGGTGAGCGCCTTCTCCCAGATCGCGGTGGGGGCCGAGGTGGCCTGCTCCCTCCTCTACGCGCAGACCGTCCTGGACCGCTCGCGGATCGGGTTCCCCTTCAACTACTCGCTGCTGATGGCCGCCATCGGTCTGGGCAGCATCGTGGGCGGGTTGCTCATAGGGGGGGTCGCGGAACGCTTCCCGAAGGGACCGATGTCGATCATCGGCTTCTTCACGTTCGGACTGGCCTTCGTGGCCGCCGCCTTCGTTCGCGACCCCGTCTGGGCGATGGTGCTCTTCTTCGCGGTGGGTGCCACGAACATGGTCTTCCTGATCCCCAACATCACCCTCTTCCAGCAGCGGACGCCGCAGCGGCTCATGGGCCGGGTGGTCTCCACCCGGCAGGCGCTGGTGTACGGGGTGATGGCCGCCTCCATGGCCGGGGCTGGCTGGCTCGCCCAGATCCTTGGCCCCGCCAACGGACCGGCGATCGTGATGGGCATTGGCGGCGCGGTGTGCGCCGTCGCAGCGCTGGTGGCGGTCTTCGTCCCGGCCATGCGCAACGCCCGATGAGCGCGGCGGCCTTCACGACCGGCGGTCGCGTGCTACCCTTCGCGGCCGAATGACCACCGAGAATCCCGAGGAGCCCACGCGCCCGGAATCCGAGGCGCAGGAGCCGGAAACGTCGGCCGACGCGCCCCAGGACGCTGCGCCGGAGGAGCCCGGCGAGCCCGCGGCGTCCGCGGCGGAAGAGGGGCGAGATACCGAAGCTGAGCCCGAGGACGCCGCGTTCGAGGACGAGGAGCCGGAGGACGAGGAGCCCGAGGACGAGGAGCCGGAGGACGAGGAGCCGGCCGCCGCCGACACCGGGACCCGTGCCGAGCGCCCCACGCGGCGCCGCGGCGGTCCGCAGGTCGCGACCGGGCTTCGCGGCGAGGGGTACCGGGGCAGCCTCCCACCGAAGAGCGACCGGATCGCCGGTCCATGGGTCATCCTCGTGATCGCGATCTTCGTACTGGTCCTGCTCTTCTCGGCCCTGGGCATCCCGTCCAGCCTGTTCACCGCGAGCCCCACCGCCGAACCGACGTTCACACCGTCCGGGTCGGTGGCACCGGCGGCCTCCGGTTCGGTTGGTCCGTCGCTGGTGCCATCCTCGTCGCCGTAGCCGCCAAGATGCGCCGGTACAGGCTGGGCGAGTAGCCCACCCCGCCGGTTCCGTGCGCCCCGGGGGCCGGGACGGAGCTCCGCGACCCCGGTGGTATCCTGACGGCCAGTCCCCCGACACGAGGAGCACGCGCCAATGTTCAGCCGCGTTCGCGTCGCGATCCGGTTCTTCTTTCTTGGCCTGGCGGTGGGCGTGCTGCTGGCACCGCGCAGCGGCATCCAGACCCGGCGCCTGCTTCGGCAGCGTGCGGACCGCCTCCTGAACGACCTGCTCGATGCGGCCACCCTGGGCATGTACGACGGCTCCGGTCGGACCGATGGCGACGGCTCGCGCTCCGGGCGAGCGACCGCAGAGACGGCGGCGGGCGGCTCGGGCGGCGACTGACGCCGAACGGCAATCCGCCGATACGCCCACCCGCCCATGAGCTGGCGCCGATGGCTGCCGGCACGACGACCGCCCGGCAGCGCCACTGACACCGCTCCCGACGACCCCTGGCAGGGCGCGCGAGAGCAGATGGTGCGCGACCAGATCGCAGCACGCGGCCTCACCGATCCGGAGCTTCTGCGCGCGCTCCGCACCGTTCCGCGTCACCGCTTCGTGGCATCGGACGACCCGTACGGGGACCGGGCGCTGGGGATAGGCTCCGGGCAGACCATCTCCCAGCCCTACGTGGTGGCGACCATGACCGCCCACGCACGACCTTCCGCCGGCTGGCGGGACGCGCGGGTCCTGGAGATCGGGACGGGCAGCGGCTACGGCGCCGCGGTCCTGGCGGAGCTGGGAGCCCGGGTCGTCAGCGTGGAGCGCCACCCCGAGCTGGCCGCCCAGGCGGAGGAGCGGCTGCGTGCCGCCGGCTACCCCGACGTGCGGGTGATCGTCGGCGACGGCAGCGGCGGGTACCCCGACGAGGCGCCCTTCGACGCCATCCTGGTCACCGCCGCGGGCCCGGAGATTCCGCAACCGCTGATGGACCAGCTGGCCCCGGACGGCGGTCGCCTGGTGATCCCGGTTGGTCCGCGCGAGAAGCAGTGGCTGAACCTGGTCGAGCGGCACGGCTCCGCGTTCGACCGGCGGGCGCTGGAGCCGGTGGTCTTCGTGCCGTTGGTCGGGGAGCACGGAGTCCGCTAGATCGGCGGGACCTCCAGGGCGGCGCGATCCGACGGCCGACGTCTCGCGTCCGCGGCGGTGCGCCTGCGCGGCATCGCGCGCGCGGACCGACGAGAGCGGGCCCGAGACGCCTGCGCGCTCCAGCTCCTCGGCGTAGATGGCCTGGATGCGTCGGACCATGGCATCAATGCTGAAGCGCGCCTCCACGGCGGCAAACCCGGCCTCGCCCATCTCGCGACGCCGGCGCGGGGAGCGGGCCAGGGTCACCACGGCATCGGCGAGGGCGGCGGGGGTTTCCGGCGGGACCAGGATGCCGGAGACGCCATCGGCCACCACCTCGGGGATGCCGCCGACAGCGGAGGCGACCACCGGCTTGCGTCGCGCCATGGCCTCCAGGATGGAGATGCCCTGCGCCTCTCGCAGGGAGGGCAGGACGGCGATGTCGAGGTCCGCGGTGATGGCGCTGATGTCCTCGCGACGACCGGTGAAGATGATCCTGTCCCGCGCCGGCTCCGGCAGGGCACGCGCCTGGGCCCGAAGCTCCTCGCACTGGGAGCCCTCCCCCACGATGGCCAGCCAGGTTCGCGGTGCGCGCTCGACGATCTCCGGCATGGCCTCGATGAGGAAGCGGTGCCCCTTCTCCGCCTCCAGGCGGGCGACCACGCCCAGCAGGACGTCCGTGCACGGGATGCCGTACTCGTCGCGCAGGCCGCACGGCGGGGCGGGAAGCGCGAACCGAGAGAGGTCCACGCCGTTGGGGACGATGCTGAACGGCGCCACGCGGCCTTCCTGGAGGACCTTGTCGGCGATGGAGTCGGAGGGGATGAGGAGATGGTCCATCAGCGGGGTCAGCCGGGCCAGGGTGGCCACGTCCTCCGGGGAGCGGACACGCGAGGAGTGGACGGTGGCCGTCACCACCGGCGTGCCGGCGGCCACGGCGGCGCGGGTACCCACCACCTCGGCGCGGTACATGTGGGCGTGGACCAGGTCGATCTCGTTGCGGCGCAGGTAGGCGGCCAGCTCGCGAACGGCGGCCTCGTCATCGGTCTCGTCGATCACGTCCACCTGCAGGCCAAGCCGATGGAGGCGCTGCACGGCCGACCCGCGCGAGAGCGAGAGGGCACGGACGTCGTAGCGGGCGCGGTCCAGGCGCAGGAGCAGGCCCGTGTAGCTCTCCTGGGCTCCCCCGTTGCCACCGGTGGCAAGCAGCTGCAGGATGCGCGGACGCATGTGCCCGCGATCGCGGTGGATGCGCCGATGGCGCCGATACTCCGCCCCGGCAATGGCGCCCTCGTGGTCCGGGGTGGACCGTGCGGCGGAGGTGGAGGCGGAGGCGGAGGCGGTCGCCTGAGGCGGTCCCCAGGCGCTGACGGCGGGAGTTGCTCACGGTGTGGGGTGGGCCCCGGTAGATAGTTGCAGCGTCACCTATCGAGCGTACGCCCGGGCGGGGTGTCCGTCAAAGCGGGCCGGGCAGGCGGGCAGCCGATGGATGCGGGCACATGGGCGTTGTCAGCACCCGTTCGTGCTGCACAGGTGCACGGTTGCACGACTGCACGGCTGCATCTCGACACGGCGGTTGGCGCCGTGCAGCTGCCGGGGGTCGGCAGACGGGTTCTAGGGCGCGGCGACGCGGGCGCGCAGATCCGCGAGGTAGGCGGCGGCGCCCGGCCAGTCCGTCCAGGAGCCGGCAGCGTAGGGGGCAGGCGACTCCCCGATGCGGCCCGGACCCACCAGGCGTGCCCGCGAGCCGGCGGCCGCGGCGAGCGCGGCATCGGCGGTGAGCAGGTCGGCATCGGCAGCCTCGGCCAGGGCGAGGTAGGCAGCGTCGTAGGCGGTGAGACCGTGCCGGACGACCGCATCCAGGGCAAGCAGGAGCATCGGCCGGCTCGAGCTCCACCGTTTCGATGCCTGCGGCGTCGAGCTCGGCGAGCGCCTCGAGCAGCACGTCCGGACCCAGCCGGTAGCGGCGGCCGAGGACATTGAGCACCTCCAGCCAGAAGAGCGGGGGCACGATCAACCGCCGGCCGGCTCGTCGCAACGCGTGGACCAGCCGGGACACCTCCGCGGAGGCCGGCTCGTCGTGTACGAACGGGACGCCAACCGACGCGTCGATGACCAGGGGTCCGGCCGACGAGTCGCTCATGGCACGTCGTCCCGCGCACGGTCCTCACGAATGGCGGTGACCGCATCGGGGGCATTGGCAGGCCACGGATGATCGCGCTTCAGGCGTTCCCGCAGGGCGTCCAGCCGATCCAGCGCGGCGAGGCTGCGGGCGATGCGCTCCTGCTCGTCCGGCTCCAGCCGGGCCGCGTCCTCCGGCGAGACCAGCACGGCAATGGGCCTGTGGTCGCGCTCGATGACGATTCGCTCGCCCGCCGACGCGCGGTCCAGGATCTCCCCCAGCCTGGCTCGCAGCGCGCCGGCGGTCACGATCTGCTTATCCATGATGGCTGCCCATGATGATCGGCCATGATAGGCACGTCAAGGTCCAGTGTGGTCTTGCGGTGGAGATGATCCGTGACTATAGTCAGTGGTCATCATGGAAGAGACCACCATCATGGCCAGCCGCTTCAAGGCGGAGTGCCTGGCGCTCCTGGACCGCGTCGAGCGCACGAAGGTGCCGCTGGTCGTGACCAAGCATGGGCGCCCCATCGCCCGCGTGGTGCCCATGGACCAGCCGGAGGCACCTCGCGATACCGAGGCATCGGTGAAGCTGAATGTGGCGGAGGATGCCGCCTACTACGGCACGGATGAGTCCTGGTCCGCGGAGGGATGAGCGTCCTGCTGGACACGCACGTCCTGCTCTGGTGGAAGGGAGATCCCGCTCGCCTGTCGCGCAACGCCCGACGCGCCATTGCCCGGGAGCTGCCGGTCCTGGTCAGCCCCATCTCGTTCTGGGAAGTCGTCGACGCTCCTGCGGCTGGGCCGGATCGAGCTCGACCGCGATCTCTACGCCTGGATGAGCGACCTCCTCGCGGAGGACGTGCAGCTGGCGCCGCTGTCCGCCGAGGCGGCCGTCGATGCCGGCACCTGGCCGCCGCAGGGGTTCCACGGCGACCCGGCGGATCGGCTCATCTACGCCACCGCGCGCGACCTGCGCGTGCCGCTGGTGAGCAAGGATGAGCGGATTCGAGCCTTCGCCCTGGAGCACGGCGGCGTCACGGTCGTCTGGTGACGGACCGGCGGCGGCGGTAGGATCGGTCTGATGGATGCACTGCAGGTCTCCGTGCTCGCGATCGTGAGCCTGTTCATGCTGGGCCGGCCCCGGACGCACACCCGGGCCGCGGTGGGCGTGGTGGCGGTGATGTGGGCCGCGGCGCTGGCGATCGCCTTCAGCGGATGGTCGCTTGGCGACTGGGCGGTGTCGGCGGTGGCGGCAGCGGGCCTGGCCCTCGCCTACTGGGCGCCACCCTGGCTGCGCGCCGATATCGGGCGGTCGCCGGCCCTACGCCCGGCCGGCCAGGATCAGCAGCGAGCCGATGTTGGCCAGGACGCCCAGCAGCCCAATGGCGGTGGTGGCGGCAGCGCCCCAGACCAGCAGCCGCGGGAATCGGCGGGCGGACCAGACCAGTAGGGCCAGCACGCCAAGGATCACCGCCAGCTTGGCCAGGAGCACCCCGTCCACGCCACCGTAGTGGTAGGCGAGCACCGCGAAGCCGTTGCTCTCCAGGCGGATCCCGTGCAGGTCCATGCCCAGGGTGAAGGTGATGGCATCCAGCAGCTGGACGATCACACCGAAGAGAAGCATCAGGCGGACCTGCATGCCTCCATTACAGCACCAAACCGGCCACGACCGCACCAGTGGCCCATTTGGGTGATGGCCGGAACGGATGCCGTCGCCCATCATGTCGCCTCCGGCCGCCCGCCAGGCGGCCACGCCAACGAGGTGCAGCATGCCTGCCGAGTTCTTCTACGTCGTCCTTCTGCTCGCGGTCGCCGTGTCTTTGGCTACTTCTACCTGAAGCGCGCCCAGTCGCGGACGTCACGCGCCGCGGACCAGTCGAAGGAGACGCGCCGAGGCCACTACCGAGCAGGCGGACAAGCCGTCGTGACGCGTCCGGCTCTTGCCCCGGGCAAGTAGCATCAGGCCACCATGAAGGCGCTGCTCCTCTTCCTGCTGGTCCTGCTGCTCATTGGCGGCGGAATGAAGCTGGCCGGCCAGCAGCTGCCCATCTTTGACTTCCCGGTTGGTCCTCTCGGGGGTCCACCCCACGTGAACCTCACCCCGGGTTCCCTGAGGGGCGGCGACAACGGCGGCACGATCGTCCTCCCGCTGCGTTGACGCATCTGGCGTTTGGGGTCGTCTCCCTGCCCGCACACGCGTTGATGGCTACAGGTGGGCACGCGACCTCGTGTAAGGGGCCTCCTCGGTGACCGGATCTGGGCGTCGGCGTGAAAGTGCGGTGACCAGCGCCCGTCACCTCGTGGGTACGTGGCCTTGGCGTGGCCCGGCTGCAGCGATTCTCTTTGCCTACTTCATCCTGCTTGGAGGTACGCCGGCTGGGGAACAATCGGCGGGCGTGCGGGCTGTGGGCGCGGTAGTCGGTGCAGCTCTCATCGCGTACTTCGCCAGCCGCGTGGGAAGGGATAATGACGCCCTCGATAGAGCCGTCCTTCTGTCGGTCGGGCTGTTCTCGCTGATCGCCCTCTTCTCGGTCTACCAGAGGGAGTCGCTCCGCGTCGCGGTGACGAGTCTCTCGTATGCAGGTGCTCTCTACACCGCACGGCGAGCACTCCAGGACGCGCGGGTCAGATCCGCTGTCCTCACCACCATGCGGCTCCTGGCCATCTTGCTCGGGTTGATGCTTCTGGTGCTCTGGGCAGGCCTTGCATTGACTTTCGCCGCTTCGACGCATTTCCGGATCCTGCCACCATTGAGCCTTGCGTTCCCCGGGCTCTGGTGGGGAACAGGCACGATGCGGCCCTCCTGCTCTTGCTCCTCGCTCCGGCATTCTTCGTCCCTGCGGGCTGGTACCGAGCGCGAGTCTTCGCGGTACTGGGCGTCGCCGTGGTCGCTAGCGTCGCCCTGATGGATGGCTCACGGAACAACGCGCTTGCGGTGGCCATCGCCTCACTACTCGTGTGGCTCATAGGACGGCGAGCCGTTATCCCCGGAGCGCAGACTAGGAGACGGGGAATCGTCATCGGCATCCTCGGCGTACTAGTCGGGGTACCGCTAGCTGT